>CAZIPC010000003.1:0-321389 GCA_964541155.1 uncultured Flavobacterium sp. | reverse complement strand
TAGATGCGCTTTCGAAGCTTGATTTACCAAGTGGAGTTGAAGTAGAAATCAAAGTTTAACCCTTTACATTATAAATTGGGTATTAAATAATAAAATAAGTAAATAACAAATAACAAAAAGTAAAATGTCTGGAATTATTGGTAAAAAAATAGGAATGACGAGCTTCTTCGATGCCAATGGCAAGTATGTGCCATGCACAGTTATAGAAGCAGGTCCTTGCGTTGTTACGCAAGTAAAAACCAATGAAAAAGACGGTTACACAGCTTTACAATTGGCTTACGATGAGAAAAAAGAAAAACATACATCGTCTGCTATGAAAGGTCATTTTGAATTAGCAAAAACAACCCCAAAACGTAAAATTGTTGAGTTCCGTTCTTTTGAGGAAACAAAAAATTTAGGTGATATTGTAACTCTTGATATCTTCTCAGAAGGTGACTACGTGGATATAGTAGGTACATCAAAAGGTAAAGGATTTCAAGGTGTTGTTAAACGTCACGGTTTTGGTGGTGTTGGTGGGTCAACACATGGTCAGCATGATCGTCAAAGAGCTCCTGGTTCATTAGGTGCTTCTTCAGATCCTTCTCGCGTATTTAAAGGTATGCGTATGGCTGGTAGAACAGGTGGTGATAGAAAAAAAATCCAAAACCTAGTTGTTGTAAAAATAATGGCAGAAAAGAATGTTCTTTTAATTAAAGGTTCAGTTCCAGGTGCTAAAGGGTCTTACGTTATAATCGAGAAGTAATCATGCAAGTAGAAGTATTAAACATAAGCGGAAAAAAAACTGCTAAAAAAGTAGATTTAGCAGATGTGATTTATGGTGTAGAGCCAAGCGATCATAGTATATATTTAGATGTTAAGCATTATTTAGCAGCTCAACGTCAGGGTACTCACAAATCAAAAGAGCGTGCCGAAATTTCTAGAACGACTAAAAAACTTAAAAAACAAAAAGGAACAGGTGGTGCTCGTGCAGGATCTATGAAGTCTCCTGTATTTGTTGGAGGTGGTCGTGCATTTGGTCCTCGTCCTCGTGATTATTCTTTTAAACTAAACAAAAAAGTTAAAATTTTAGCACGTGCTTCAGCATTAACTTATAAAGCAAAAGAAAACGCTATTACTGTTTTAGAAGACTTTACTTTTGAAGCTCCTAAAACTAAAAATTACGTTGACTTAATGAAAAACTTAAACTTATCTGATAAAAAAACAGTATTAGTGTTGGGTGATACAAATAATAATGTATATTTGTCGTCCCGTAATTTAGAAGGTGCAAAAGTTGTAAAAGCTTCTGATTTAAACACTTATGATATTGTTAATGCGCAATCATTAATTTTATTAGAAAGCTCGGTAAAAGTATTAGAATCAATATTAAATAAATAAAATGGAAATATTAATTAAACCAATCATCACCGAAAAGATGACTTCTTTGGCAGAGAAGTTGAATCGCTATGGTTTTGTGGTTGATAGAAACGCCAACAAAGTACAAATTAGACAAGCTGTTGAAAAAATGTACGGTGTAAAAGTTGAATCTGTTAACACTCAACAATACGTAGGTAAAGTAAAAACTCGTAACACCACTCGTGGTATTGCAATAGGCCGCGTAAACCGTTCAAAAAGAGCTTTTGTCACTTTAAAGAATGGCGAAGCAATTGATTTTTACGCTAATATTTAATTTGATAAAAAGTAATAAAAATGGCATTAAAGAAATTCAAACCGTTAACTCCAAGTCAACGTTTTAAAATAGCAACTGATAATTCAGATATTACCACTAATATTCCTGAAAAAAGTTTATTAACTTCTGTTAAGAATAGTGGTGGACGTGATAATACTGGTAAAATGACTATCCGTAATATTGGGGGTGGTCATAAGAAACAATACCGTATTATTGATTTCAAACGTAATAAAGATGGTATAGAAGGTGTTGTTGCATCAATAGAATATGACCCAAATCGTACTTCTCGTATTGCTTTAATTCATTATAAAGACGGAGAGAAACGTTACATTCTTGCTCCAGCAGGTTTAGAAGTAGGCAAAAAAATAATGTCTGGTTCTACAGCATTACCAGAAGTTGGTAACTGTATGTTTTTATCTGATATTCCCTTAGGAACTGTTATTCACAATATCGAACTAAGACCTGGTCAAGGAGGAGCAATGGCTCGTAGTGCAGGAACTTGTGCTCAATTAACAGCTCGTGATGGAAAATACGCTATTTTACGTATGCCTTCGGGTGAAGTTCGTATGATTTTAGTAACATGTAAAGCTACAATAGGAGCTACATCTAACCCTGATCATAGTTTAGAAATTTCTGGTAAAGCTGGTCGTTCTCGTTGGTTAGGTCGTCGTTCTCGTACTCGTGCAGTTGCAATGAACCCTGTGGATCATCCAATGGGTGGAGGTGAAGGTCGTGCTTCTGGTGGGCAACCTCGTTCTCGTAATGGTATTCCAGCTAAGGGCTACAAAACTCGTTATAAAGCGAAATCATCTAACCAACATATTATTAAAAAAAGAAGTAAATAATTATTAATGTTTAATGGCTCATTTTAAAATGAGTTTCAAAACTAAAAAATAAACAATGGCAAGATCATTAAAAAAAGGTCCTTTTATTGACCACAACTTAGAAAAAAAAGTTACTCAAATGAATGAGAGTAATAAAAAAACAGTTTTAAAGACATGGGCACGTCGCTCTGTTATTTATCCTGAAATGGTTGGACATACTTTTGCAGTTCATAATGGGCAAAAATTTATTCCAGTTTATGTTACAGAAAATATGGTTGGACATAAATTAGGTGAATTCTCTGCAACACGTCAATTCAAAGGTCATTCAGGTAATAACAAAAAATAATAAGCTGATAAAGAAATTTAGTCATGGGTAAAAGAAAAAGATTAGTAGCAGAGGCACGCAAAGAAGCAAATAAGAGTACTTATTTTGCAAAATTAAATAGCTGCCCAACTTCACCTCGTAAAATGCGTCAAGTTGCAGATTTAGTTAGAGGAATGGAAGCATATAAAGCTTTAAATGTATTAAAATTTAATACTCGCGAAGCATCAGTACGTTTAGAAAAATTATTAAAATCAGCGATTGCTAATTATGAAGCGAAAACTGGTTCTCGTCCTGAAGAAAATACCTTATTTGTTACTTCGATAATGGTAGATAGCGCATTAATGGCAAAACGTTTACGTACTGCGCCTCAAGGTCGTGGATACAGAATCAGAAAACGTTCAAATCATGTAACTTTAGAAGTAGGTACTGCAGTTGTTAGTACTAAAAAAGCTGAAAGAAAAGCAGCGGCAATTTCAAAATCAGAAGATAATAAATAATATACAAGGAAATGGGACAAAAAGCAAATCCAATAGGTTTACGTTTAGGTATTGTTAAAGGTTGGGATTCTAACTGGTACGGTGGAAGAGACTATGCAGATAAATTAGTTGAGGATACTCAAATTCGTAACTACTTAAAAGTTCGTTTACCAAAAGGAAGTATTTCTAAAATAGTTATCGAAAGAACATTAAAATTAATTACTGTTACTATCAATACAGCTCGTCCGGGTATCATTATCGGAAAGGGTGGCAAAGAAGTAGATAAGTTAAAAGAAGAGTTAAAAAAAGTAACTAAGAAAGAAATTCAAATAAATATTTTTGAAATTAAACGTCCGGAATTAGACGCACGTTTAGTAGGTGATTCAATTGCTCGTCAAATTGAAGGACGTATTTCTTTTCGTAGAGCAGCAAAAATGTCTATTGCATCAACTATGCGTATGGGTGCTGAAGGGATTAAGATTTTAGTATCAGGTCGTTTAGGAGGCGCTGAAATGGCTCGTTCTGAAGGCTACAAAGAAGGAAGAACTCCATTACAAACATTGCGTGCTGATATTGATTATGCTGTTGCAGAAGCGCATACAACTTATGGTCGTATTGGTATTAAAGTATGGATTTGTAAAGGTGAAATTTATGGTAAAAGAGATTTATCACCTAATTTTGGTTTAGATAAAGAAAAAAAAGGTGGTAATTCAACTCCGGCTCCTAAATTTGCAGGTCGTGGCTCAAAAAGAGATAATAAAAGAAACGACAAATAAGTATTAATAAATAAGTATTAGTTAAAGATAATAAATCATGATACAGCCAAAAAGAACGAAATATAGAAAAATGCACAAAATGAAAATGAAAGGCAACACTAAACGTGGTGATCAATTAGCCTTTGGTTCATTTGGTATAAAAGCATTAGATGAGAGTTGGGTGACTTCACGTCAAATTGAAGCAGCGCGTATTGCAATTACACGTTTCATGAAACGTGAAGGACAAGTGTGGATTCGTATTTTCCCAGATAAGCCTATTACTAAAAAGCCAGCAGAGGTTCGTATGGGTAAAGGTAAAGGTGCTCCTGAATACTGGGTTGCTCCAGTAAAAAGAGGTCGTATGTTATTTGAAGCAGAAGGTGTTCCTTTAGATGTTGCTAAAGAAGCTTTACGCTTAGCTGCTCAAAAATTACCAATTGTTACTAAATTTGTAATTCGTAGAGATTACGTAGAAGACGCAGCAGTATAATTAAATAAGGTATAAAAAAATGAAAAATACAGATATAGTTGCATTGTCAACAGCAGAATTGCAAGGTTTATTAAAAGAAGAAAAAAATGCTTTAAATAAATTAAAATTAAATCATTCAATTTCTCCTTTAGAGAACCCAATTAAAATTCGCGATAGCCGCAAAACAGTTGCTCGAGTGAGTACTGAATTAACAAAAAGAAATAAAGCTTCTAAATAATTATAGCAATGGAAGAAAGAAATTTAAGAAAAGAAAAAGTTGGTATCGTAAAAAGCAACAAAATGGAAAAATCTATTGTTGTAGCTGTGATGCGTAAAGTTAAACATCCAAAATACGGTAAGTTCGTAAACAAAACGTCTACCTTTGTAGCTCATGACGAAAAAAATGAGTGTAGTATTGGTGATACAGTAAAAATTAGCGAAACACGCCCTTTAAGCAAAACTAAAAACTGGCGTTTAGTAGAGGTTTTAGAAAAAGTGAAATAATACTTAATAAAGTTAAGAAGAAATGGTACAAAACGAATCAAGATTAGCAGTAGCAGACAATAGTGGAGCAAAAGAAGTTCTTGTTATCCGTGTGTTAGGCGGTACAAAAAAGCGCTACGCATCTGTAGGAGATAAAATTGTTGTTACAATTAAAAATGCATTACCTTCAGGTAACGTAAAAAAAGGAACAGTTCATAAGGCTGTTGTTGTTAGAACTAAAAAAGAAATTCGTCGTGCAGACGGTTCATATATCAGATTTGATGATAATGCCTGTGTATTACTAAATCAAGGTGATGAGATTCGTGGAACTCGTATTTTTGGTCCAGTTGCTCGTGAATTGCGTGATAAATCATACATGAAAATCATTTCATTGGCACCAGAAGTGCTTTAATAAAAAATACAGAAAGAAATGTCAAAATTAAAATTAAAAAAAGGCGATACTGTAAGAGTAATATCTGGCGAATCCAGAGGCCAAGAAGGTAAAATTGTATCGATAGATACAAAAAATGAAAGAGCCATCGTTGAAGGAGCTAATATGATTAGCAAGCACACAAAACCTAGTGCAAAAAATGCAAATGGTGGTATTGTTAAACAAGAAGGAACTATCCACATATCTAACTTAATGTTTGTAGAAAGTGGTAAAACAGTTAGAATTGGTCGCGTTGTAAATGCTACTACTAACAAAATTGAGCGTATTTCTAAAAAAACTAAAGCAGTAATTAAATAATGGCATCAACTTATTCTCCTAGATTAAAGGACAGATATAAAGCGGAAATTGTAGACAATTTAAAAAAACAATTTCAATACACTTCTTCAATGCAAGTGCCTAAGTTAGAGAAAATATGTATCAATCAAGGTATTGGTGATGCAGTTTCTGACAAAAAAATGATTGAATCTGCTGTTAAAGAAATGACTACTATTACAGGTCAAAAAGCAGTTCCAACCTATTCTACTAAAGATATTTCTAACTTTAAATTACGTAAAGGTGTGGCAATTGGTGTACGCGTAACATTACGTGGCGATAAAATGTATGAATTTTTAGATCGTTTAATTGCATCATCATTACCTCGTATTCGTGATTTTAAAGGTGTTAATGATAAAGGTTTTGATGGTCGTGGAAATTACACGTTAGGCATCACAGAACAAATCATTTTCCCTGAAATTGATATCGATAAAGTAAGCAAAATTCAAGGTATGGATATTACATTTGTAACATCTGCTCCAACTGATAAAGAAGCGCATGCTTTATTAACTGAATTTGGTATTCCATTCAAAAAGAAATAGTATATTTACAGCCCTGAAAAAAAGATAAAATGGCAAAAACAAACATGATAGCACGCGATGCTAAAAGAAAAAAACTAGTTGATACGTATGCTGCTAAACGTGCAGAGTTAAAAAAGGCAGGTGATTCAATAGGTTTACAAAAATTACCAAAAAATTCTTGTAAAGTTAGAATGCGTAACCGTTGCAAATTAACTGGACGCCCTCGTGGATATATGAGAGATTTTGGTATCAGTCGTGTTACTTTCCGTGAGATGGTATTATTTGGATTAATTCCGGGTGTTACTAAATCAAGTTTCTAAATAAAGAGTATTAATGTATAATTATCCTGAAAGTCGGGATAACATATAAAAACAAATAAAATGACAGATACAATATCAGATTACCTAACTCGCGTAAGAAACGCGATTAGTGCAAACCACAGAATCGTAGAGATTCCAGCTTCAAATATTAAAAAAGAAATTACTAAAATTCTTTTTGAAAAAGGTTATATTCTAAACTATAAGTTTGAAGAAAACGAAAAAAAACAAGGTACTATTAAAATAGCCTTAAAATACAACACTACAAATAAATTATCAGCTATTCGTACTTTAGATAGAGTATCTAAGCCAGGATTACGTAAGTATACAGGTGTAGATACAATGCCAAGAGTATTAAACGGATTAGGTATTGCTATTATCTCTACATCTAAAGGTGTAATGACAGATAAAGAGGCTAAGAAACTTAATATCGGTGGTGAGGTTTTATGTTACATTTCATAATTTAGAGGGAGGAAAAAAACATGTCACGTATAGGAAAATTACCAATTACAGTACCTGCTGGTGTAGAAGTAAACATCGCTGGGACAACGGTTTCAGTTAAAGGGAAATTAGGTTCATTATCAGAAACGATAGATTCAGATATCATTGTTAAGTTAGAAGACGGAGTAATTAATGTATCTCGTCCTACTGATCAAAAAAGACATAGAGCCTTACATGGCTTATATCGTTCTTTAATTGCTAACATGGTTAAAGGTGTGTCTGAAGGATATAAAACAGAACAAGAGTTAGTAGGTGTTGGTTACCGTGCTTCTAATAAAGGTCAATTATTAGAATTAGCATTAGGTTATTCTCACAATGTCGTATTTGAGCTACCTAATGAAATCAAAATAACTACAACTTCAGAAAAAGGACAAAACCCTAAAGTTATTTTAGAAAGTTCTGATAAGCAATTAATAGGAATGGTTGCAGCTAAAATACGTTCATTACGTAAACCAGAACCATATAAAGGAAAAGGTATTAAATTTGCTGGCGAAATTTTACGCCGCAAAGCTGGTAAATCTGCAAGCAAAAAATAACATAATTCAATTAGTATTAATCATCTTTAAAAAACTGGAAAGATGGCACTCAATAAAAAACAAAGAAGAGAACGCATTAAACTTAAAATCCGTAAAACTGTAAACGGAACTGCAACAACACCTAGATTAAGTGTATTCAGAAGTAACTCAGGAATATTTGCTCAATTAATAGATGACTTAGCAGGTAAAACCATTTTAGCAGCAGGTTCTGATGATAAAACAATAAAATCAACAAAAGCTACTAAAGTAGATCAAGCTAAATTAGTTGGTAAATTAATTGCTGAAAAAGCTGCAGCAAATGGTATTATTTCTGTAGTATTTGATAGAAATGGGTATTTATATCATGGTCGTATTAAATCGTTAGCTGAAGGAGCTCGCGAAGCAGGTTTAAAATTTTAATTAGTATAAAAAGAACATACATAACATGTCAAAAGAAGTTGTAAAAAAAGTTAAGTCAACAGACATCGAACTAAAAGATAAATTAGTTGCGATACAACGTGTAACAAAAGTTACTAAAGGTGGTCGTCACTTCAGTTTCGCAGCTATAGTTGTTGTTGGTGATGAGAAAAGTGTTGTAGGATACGGATTAGGAAAAGCAAATGAAGTTACAGATGCTATTACTAAAGGTATAGATGATGCTAAAAAGAATTTAGTTAAAGTTTCTGTATTAAAAGGAACAGTTCCTCATCCTGAAAATGGTAAATTTGGAGGTTCTCGTGTATTTTTAAAACCAGCAGCTCACGGAACAGGTGTAATTGCAGGTGGTGCAATGCGTGCTGTATTAGAAAGCGTTGGTATTACAGATGTATTAGCTAAATCAAAAGGTTCATCAAATCCTCATAACGTAGTTAAAGCAACAATAGATGCATTGGCTAAAATGCGTGATCCATTGGCTATCTCTAGACAAAGAGGTATTAATTTAGACAAAGTATTTAACGGATAATAAAAAAAGAGATGGCACAAGTTAAGGTAACATTATCTAAAAGTCCTATAAAAAGGAACGCTAGACAAAGAGCAACAGTACAAGCATTAGGTTTAAGAAAATTAAACCATAGCATTATTAAAGAAGCAACTCCTCAAATTCAAGGAATGATTAATGCAGTTGCTCATTTATTGACAGTAGAAAATATTTAATTAAAAAGGAAATTCAAATGAAATTAAGTTCATTAACACCTGCAGAAGGTTCAGTAAAAAATAATTATAGAAGAGGTCGTGGACAAGGTTCTGGCGGTGGTGGTACAGCTACTCGTGGGCATAAAGGAGCTCAATCTCGTTCAGGTCATTCTAAAAAGCGTGGTTTTGAAGGTGGTCAAATGCCTTTACAACGCCGTGTTCCTAAATTCGGATTTAAAAACATTAACAGAGTAGAATACAAGGGTGTAAATTTAGATGCTATACAAAAATTAGTAGATACTAAAAACATTACAGATATTACTCGCGATGTATTATTAGCAAGTGGATTAGCTTCAAAAAA
Source organism: uncultured Flavobacterium sp. (assembly GCA_964541155.1). GTDB lineage: Bacteria > Bacteroidota > Bacteroidia > B-17B0 > Aurantibacillaceae > UBA4416. The sequence goes on along the minus strand of CAZIPC010000003.1, from coordinate 312,279 downwards.
TGATTTAATCAAAATCATGGGAAGAGGTGAATTAAAATCAAAAGTAAACATCACAGTTCACGCATTTACATCAACAGCTAAAGCAGCTATTGAATCAAAAGGCGGAGTAGCAACAGAAATATAATTTAATATATGAAACGTTTTATAGAAACCTTCCAAAATATATGGAAGATAGAAGAGCTAAAGCAAAGGATTTTAACAACCCTTGGCCTTATCTTAATCTATCGTTTGGGTTCTTATGTTGTATTACCGGGTATTGATACTGAAGTGTTAGCTGCAGCCAATGCAAATTCTAATGATGGTGGAATTATAGCATTAATCAATGCATTTGCTGGTGGAGCATTTTCAAGAGCATCTATTTTTGGATTAGGTATTATGCCATATATCACTGCTTCTATTATTATACAATTGTTGGGTATGGCAGTGCCTTATTTCCAAAAAATGCAAAAAGAAGGAGAAAGTGGTCGTAAAAAAATAAATCAATATACTCGTTTCTTAACTGTTGCTGTTACAGCAGTTCAAGCCCCAGGATACTTAGCGGCTCAAGTATATTCTAAACCAGGTGTTGTTGCTATTGATCATGCATGGTTTGGCATTCAAGCTACAATTATTTTGGTTGCAGGTACAATGTTTATTATGTGGTTAGGAGAAAGAATTACTGATAAAGGAATTGGAAATGGAATTTCTGTTTTGATTATGATTGGTATCATTTCACGTTTACCATTTGCTATTACTTCTGAATTTGGCTCTCGTTTACAAAGTGCCGGTGGTGGTTTAATAATGTTTTTATTAGAAATTGTATTTTTATTATTCATTATAGTAAGTTGTATTTTATTAGTACAAGGCACTAGAAGAATTCCTGTACAATATGCTAAAAAGATAGTAGGAAATAAACAAATAGGGGGTGTTCGTCAGTATTTGCCTCTCAAAGTTAATGCGGCTGGAGTTATGCCAATTATTTTTGCACAAGCAATTATGTTTATACCTGCAGCAATTTCAGGATTTTCTGGTGGAACTGGTGGTATATTTGCTGATAGATATGGATTTTGGTATAACTTTATATTTGCCTCATTAATTATTGCATTTACTTATTTTTATACTGCCATTATGATTAATCCTAATCAATTAGCAGATGATATGAAACGAAATGGAGGCTTTGTTCCAGGTATAAAACCAGGAAAAAGTACTGCTGAATTTATTGATCAAGTAATGTCTCGTATTACTTTACCAGGTTCTATTTTTTTAGCTTTTGTTGCAATATTACCTTCAATTGCTATTAAATTAGGTATTAACAGTGCCTTTGCAGATTTCTTTGGTGGTACATCATTATTGATTTTAGTAGGTGTTGTTTTAGATACACTTCAACAAATCGAAACGTATTTATTAAATCGCCACTATGATGGTTTAATGCAAAACGGAAGAATAAAGGGGCGTAGTAGTAACCAAATGACAATGCAACAAGCTTAATATGGCAAAACAAGCAAATATTGAGTTAGATGGTATTATTATTGAATCATTAAGTAATGCCATGTTTAGAGTAGAACTCGAAAATGGTCATGTTGTTATTGCTCATATCTCTGGTAAGATGAGAATGCATTATATAAAAATATTAACTGGAGATAAAGTTAAATTGGAAATGAGCCCATATGATTTATCAAAAGGAAGAATAACATACAGGTACAAGTAATTAAGAAAAATTAAATAACAAGGAAATGAAAGTTAGAGCATCTATAAAAAAAAGAAGCGCAGATTGTAAAATAGTGCGTCGTAAAGGAAAGTTGTACATAATCAACAAAAAAAACCCAAAGTTTAAACAAAGACAAAAATAATTGCGTATTTTCGCAAACTTTTAAAACCAAAGTATATAAATAATGGCACGTATTGCAGGTATAGATTTACCAAAAAATAAAAGAGGAGAAATAGGATTAACCTACATTTTTGGTATTGGACGTAGCAGAGCTCAACGTATTTTAACAGAAGCTGGTATTGACTTTAATAAAAAAGTTAATGAGTGGAGTGATGATGAGCAAAACGCTATTCGTAAAATTGTTAACGACAATTTTAAAGTAGAAGGTGGACTTCGTTCAGAAGTTGCATTAAACATTAAACGTTTAACAGACATTGGTTCTTACCGTGGAATTCGCCACCGTAATGGATTACCTGTTCGTGGACAACGTACAAAAACCAACGCTCGTATTCGTAAAGGAAAACGTAAAACAGTTGCAAACAAGAAAAAAGTTACTAAGTAATAAATAAATAAGCATTTCATAAAAAATGGCTAAACAACAATCATCAGTAGCAGCTGCAAAAGCTAACGCTAAGAAAAGAGTAGTAAAGGTAGAGGCAGTTGGAGAAGCTCACTTAAACGCTACATTTAATAACATTATTATATCTTTAACCAATTCAGCTGGTCAAGTTATTTCTTGGTCAAGTGCTGGTAAAATGGGCTTCCGTGGTTCTAAAAAGAACACGCCTTATGCAGCTCAATTAGCAGCAGCAGATTGCTCAAAAGTAGCAGCTGATTTAGGTTTACGTAAGGTAAAAGTTTATGTAAAAGGACCTGGTGCAGGTAGAGAATCAGCAATTAGAACAATTGCAACCTCAGGAATTGAAGTAACTGAAATCATTGATATTACTCCAATGCCTCATAACGGATGTCGTCCACCTAAAAAACGTCGTTGCTAATAGCAGTGAATTCAGGTAGACAAAATAAAAAATAATAACAGAAATTAATATAAAGAAATGGCAAGATATACAGGTCCTAAATCTAAAATTGCAAGAAAATTCAGAGAGCCAATTTTTGGCCCAGATAAAGCTTTAGAGAAAAAAAATTACCCTCCTGGGCAACATGGTGCAGGTAAAAAACGTGCAAAACAATCAGAATATGCTATCCAGTTAATGGAAAAACAAAAGGCAAAATATACTTATGGTATTTTAGAAAAGCAATTTGCTAAAACTTTTGATAAAGCAGTGCGTGCACATGGAATTACTGGTGAAGTATTATTACAATTAATAGAATCTCGTTTAGATAACGTAGTATATCGTTTAGGTATTGCTCCTTCTCGTAGAGCTGCTCGTCAATTAGTTAATCATGCGCATATTACTGTAAATGGTAATGTTGTAAACATTGCTTCTTACACATTAAAAGCAGGTGATGTAGTTGGTGTTCGTGAAAAATCTCAATCATTAGAGGCTATTACTCATTCTTTATCAGGATCTGTAAATAAATACTCTTGGTTAGATTTTGATAAAACAAGCTTTACAGGTAAATTTATTTCTGTACCTGAGCGTTCTCAGATTCCTGAAAACATTAAGGAGCAACTAATCGTCGAGTTGTACTCTAAATAATAGTAATTAGCATTTTTTTTTAACCTATATAAATTAATAAAATGGCAATATTAAATTTCGTAAAACCAGATAAGGTTGTTATGATTAACTCTACCGAAACTGAAGGACAATTTGAATTCCGTCCGTTAGAACCAGGATTCGGTATCACTATAGGTAACTCATTACGTCGTATTTTATTATCTTCATTAGAAGGTCATGCTATTACTAGCGTAAAAATTGAAGGTGTTGACCATGAGTTCTCTACAATTAAAGGTGTTGTAGAAGATGTAACAGAAATTATCTTAAATTTAAAACAAGTGCGTTTTAAAAAACAATTAGATAATCATGATGTTGAGAAAATTGTAATCCATTTTGCTGGTAGTGAAAAATTTACAGCTGGAGAAATTGGTAAATTTGCTAATGGTTTTCAGATTTTAAATCCTGAATTAGTGATTTTTAACTGCGAAAGTAACGTTAAATTAAAAATTGAATTAACAATAGATAAAGGTCGTGGATATGTTCCTGCAGAGGAAAATAAAACCAATTCAGCACCTCAAGGTACTATCTTTATTGATTCAATTTATACTCCTATTAAAAATGTAAAATACACTATAGAAAACTATCGTGTTGAACAAAAAACGGATTATGAAAAATTAATTTTAGATATCGTTTCTGATGGATCTATCCACCCGAAAGAAGCTTTAAAAGAAGCTGCTAAAATTTTAATTTATCACTTCATGTTATTCTCTGATGAGAAAATCACTTTAGATTCTGAAGAGAAAAAATCTGAAGAAGAATTTGATGAGACATCATTACACATGCGCCAATTATTAAAAACTAAATTGGTTGATATGGATTTATCTGTTAGAGCTTTAAATTGCTTAAAAGCAGCAGATGTTGAAACGTTAGGAGAACTTGTATCATTCAATAAAAATGACCTTTTAAAATTCCGTAATTTTGGTAAAAAATCTTTAACTGAGCTCGAAGATTTAGTATCAACAAAAGGGTTACAATTTGGAATGAATGTAGTAAAATATAAATTAGATAAAGATTAATAAATTAGATTTTAGAAGTTAGATTTCAGAAATTTTCTTTAATCGAAATTCATAAATCTTAAATCATAAATTACAATGAGACACGGAGATAAAATAAATAATTTAGGTAGAACAGCTTCTCACCGTAAAGCGTTAATGAGCAATATGGCTTGTTCTTTAATTGAGCACAAACGTATTTTTACAACTTTAGCTAAAGCTAAAGCTTTAAGAACTTATGTTGAACCAATTATTAACAAAAGTAAAGATGATTCTACACATAGCCGTAGAACTGTTTTCTCTTACTTAAAAAGTAAAGAAGTAGTTGCTATGTTATTTAAAGAAGTATCAGTAAAAGTTGCTGAAAGAAACGGTGGTTACACTCGTATCATTAAAACTGGAAACAGACAAGGTGATGCTGCTGAAATGGCGTTAATTGAATTAGTTGATTTCAACGAAATTTACTCTAACGGTAAAGCTGCTAAAACTGAAAAAGCAAAAACTACTCGTCGTAGTCGTGCTAAAAAAACAACTGAAGCAAAAGCTGAAGGAACAACTGAAACAACAGACGGAGAATAATCTCTTCTTAATACATTCAATAAAAAAGCCTCAAAACAATGTTTTGAGGCTTTTTTATTAGAAAATCATTTTTTATTAAATTAAAAAATACTGAAATGATTTTTATACAATTAAAAAAATCATAAATTTGAAATTAAAACATTAAAAATATGAATATTAATTTTACAGCTGTTATAGTAGCCGCTTTAGTACCAATGATTATGGGATTTATATGGTACAATAAAAATACATTTGGTAATATTTGGATGAAAGAGGCCGATATATCTGAAGAAAAAATGAAAAGCGCCAACATGGGTATAATATTTGGTGTAAGTTTTATAATGAGTGTGTTTTTAGCATTTTCTTTACAATTTGCAGTTATACACCAATTTCATTTTAGCTCCATGCTATTTAAATCGAGTTTTAACGATCCTAGTACTGAATTGGGAATGATGTACAAAAGTATTATGAACCAGTTTGGGAGCGCTTACAGAACGTTTAAACATGGTGCCTTACACGGCACAATGACTGGGATTTTTATGGCTACTCCTTTAGTTGCAATTAATTCGTTATTTGAACGAAAAAGCGTTAAATACATTCTTATCCATTCTGGATACTGGATACTTTGTATGGGCATTATGGGAGGCATTTTATCTGCTTGGATGTAAGCCCCTATCCTACTCTATTTAAAAGCCTAATAAGTTATTGCATTTATAAAAATAAAACACTTACAACTAATTGTAATTGCTTACAAACGAATATGTAGCGCCAAGCAAGTAATTAGGAGTAAGGCGTAAAGACATAAACACGAAAAACATAAATTATGGCAGAAGTACAATTTATTTTCAATACTGACTTAGTAGCAGGACTAGAAAATCTTATTAAAAACGCAAAACATAAATTACTATTGATATCTCCGTTTATAGACCTAAGTAAAGAAATTAGAGTTGCGCTAAATGAACATATATTAAAACACGACTTTGAACTATGTGTGCTATTTGGAAAAAATGAAGACAATCTTTATAAAAGTATAAAAAAAGATAGTTTTGAATTCTTAAAACAATTTCCAAATGTAGAAATTAGATACAACGAGCGTTTACACGCTAAGTTTTATCAGAATGATTTTGATTTTATTATGACAAGCATTAATCTTTATGATTATTCTTTAGCAAAAAACATTGAAGTTGGAATTACTTGCAATTATGCATCAAAGGGTTTGCTGGGTAAAGTAATGGATGGCACTGACACAATTGTTGCGCAAGGTATTGACAAAGTAAAACAAGATGTGCTTGGTTTTGCCAATAAAGAAATAAATCCAATAGAACAATTTCAAAAAATATTTGAAAGTTCTGAACTAAAATATAAAACAGAACCGATAAAAGTTGAAAGGGATGGGATTTATGGTATTTTTGGTGCTAAAAAATTAAATGGCTTTAATGTTATTGTCGACAATCTAACTATAACATCAAAAGAAATAAAAGATTTTAAAGAACAAAAAGTAGTAAAAGTAGAAACAGTTGTAAATATATCTTCCAAACCTTTATCTGCTTCACAATTATCTAAGTCCCTTGGCGTTACACAATCGGAAATTACAAATATAATGCAAAATGCAGGCTTAATTAATGACGACAAAATAACAGCATTAGGACAATCAAAAGGACTTGTTATAAAAAATTATATGGGAAAAGACTATATCGCATATCCTGAAAATTTAGCAGAACTAAGCGTGTTCGTAAAATAGAAAGGAACGCCCATCGCCTAACACACGGTTTGCTCAAGCCTTGCAGACATCAAAGCAATTGCAAAATCGGTAGAAACTTTTTTAACTTTTGCTTTGCAATTGCATAGTAACATTAGTACCTTTATTTAAACATTTAGGTAGACAAGGGTTCCAAAACGGCCTGAAGCAAACCGCGAAACCGTTAGCAGTCAGGCAAGAGCGACCCTCACAAAATAAGAAATGACATCCGAAAATGAATAGAAGTTATTACCATAATTCGATAGACAAATTTTTAGGAGAAGACGCGAATTCAATTTTCGGACAACTTGCAAAAAATCATCAACACGACCTTGAAGACCAGCAAAAAAACGCTTGGCTCAAACAAATTGACTTTTTAAAATCATGGCTTAAAGACATTCGGGGGAATCTTTACTTTGAGTTTTCCATTCCGCGAATGGGCAAACGAGTAGACAACATTTTAATTTCTAACAACTTCATTTTTGTAATTGAATTTAAGATTGGTGACAATCATTATACTAAAGAGGCTCAATACCAAACAATAGATTATTGCCTAGACCTATTGAATTTTCACGAAGGCAGCCACGATAAGACAATTATTCCAATTTTGGTTGTAACTAAAGCACCAAACGTAACAAACGACATTGAACAAGCGATTCAACTAAACAATTGTATCCTTTGCAATGCAGACAACTTTGAAAGTACCTTAAAAAACATTTTAAGAACTCAAACAGCGAAACAAAACATAAATGTATTTGATTGGGAAAATAGCACATACAAACCGACACCAACAATTATTGAAGCTGCACAAGCATTGTATAAAGGACATAACGTTCAAGAAATTTCGCGAAGCGATTCAGGAGCAATAAATCTTTCTCGAACAGCTAAAGCAATCAACAAAATTATTGAAACAGCTAAAGCACAAAAACAGAAATCAATTTGTTTTCTTACAGGTGTTCCTGGCGCAGGAAAAACTCTTGCCGGTTTGAACATTGCGAATGAACGACTTAAAGCAGATGAATCAGAACATTCTGTTTTTCTTTCAGGAAATGGCCCTTTAGTTGACGTGCTAAGAGAAGCTTTGACTCGTGACTCTGTTGCAACTGCTAAAGAAAATGGAGAAAAACTAAAACGCACAGACGCAGAACGTGAAGCAAAAGCATTTATTCAAAATATCCACCATTTCCGAGACGACAACTTAAAAACAGAAAAACCTCCGATAGAAAAAGTTGTCGTTTTTGACGAAGCCCAAAGGGCTTGGCAAAAAGAACAAGTTTCAAAGTTTATGAAAACCAAAAAAGGGATTGACGACTTTGAAATGTCCGAACCAGAATATTTGATTAGCGTAATGAATCGCCACGAAGATTGGTGTACAATTGTCTGCCTAATTGGTGGCGGACAAGAAATCAATACAGGCGAAGCCGGGGTTTCTGAGTGGATAGAATCATTAAAACAGAAATATTCAGATTGGAATGTTTATTATTCAGACAAAATTTTAAGCGAAAAGTCAACATACTTGAAAGATGAAATACTTTTGAATTGGCTACAAGCAAATGGAAATAAAGAAACAGATTTGCATTTGGCTGTTTCCGTTCGTTCATTTAGAAGCGAAAAAGTTGCTTTGCTAATTCAAAATATTCTAGAAAACGAAAGTCATAAAGCAAAAGATATTTTCAATTCAATCAAAAATAATTATCCTATTTTCCTAACACGAAACTTGAACAACGCAAAAAAATGGCTTAGAGAAAATGCAAAAGGAACTGAAAGAATTGGAGTTGTTGCAAGTTCAGGCGGTCGTAGATTACGTGCAGAAGGAATTGATGTGAAAAACGAAATTGAACCTGCTAATTGGTTTCTAAACGGAAATGATGACGTTCGTTCCTCATATTATTTGGAAGACATTGCAACAGAATTTGATATTCAAGGCTTAGAAATTGATTTTACTTGTGTTGCTTGGGACATCAATTTGTATCACAACGGAGCGGAATGGAATTACCAGAATTTTAAAGGTTCAAAATGGCAAAACATCAATCAAGATTCTGCTAAAACCTATCTTATAAATTCTTATCGTGTTTTGTTAACAAGAGCAAGACAAGGAATGATAATTTATATTCCAAATGTTGACAATAGTGACGCAACTAGACCAAAGGAATATTACGATAATACTTATGAATATTTAAAAAAATGTGGACTGACAACAATATAATAAATGCCCGAACTGCTAACAACGGTTTGGCAAAAGTGGCGGTTCTGTGCTCCGCAGACATATTTGTGGTTAATCAAATTTTGGTTCTCCGCATCAACATTTTAGGAAAAAATCGCCACTTCGCCAAGCTGCAAAACGTTAATATTTCCCATACAATAAATTAAAAAAATAAACTTCGAAAATAAAATGGAAAAGCTACAATTCAAAAAAGACATAAAAGCAACATCTCAAAAAGTTTATGAAACAATGTTGGGATTAAAAGACAAAAACACATACAAACATTGGACAGCCATATTTAATCCAACCTCAACATTTGAAGGGAGTTGGGAAAAAGATAGTAAAATTTATTTTGTGGGTGTTGACGAGAATGGAAAAAGAGGCGGAATGGTTTCTAAAATTGTAGAAAACCAACCCGCAAAATTTGTATCAATAAAACATTATGGATTTTTGGATGGTGAAAATGAAATAACAACAGGAGAACATGTTGAAAAATGGGCTGGCGGGCACGAAAATTACTTTTATGAAGAAAACAACGGTGTAACAACTGTAACGGTAGAAATAGACACAGTAGAAGAATATATATCTTATTTCAATGAAAAATATCCAGCTGCTTTAGAAAAATTAAAAGAGATTTCAGAACAATAATTACTTCAAATGATTTTAATTTAATTATATCATTAATATACGCACGCTCTTACCTATGCCATTATATTATTTATATACTAGTTTAATAGTTGAGTAAATAACAGAAAAAGAACCACTAATGTATTTGTAAATACTATTAACCTATTAAAAGGTATTTACTTCGGGGATATCAATTATGGTTTTAAAAACAAAAGTTGCCGGTCCTTCTAACCAAATATTATAAAACGTATTTTCTAATACTTTTTCAAATTTAACGTTTAAATTACCGCCTAATGTTTTTATAACGCAGGTATTTTTATCTGTGCTTTTGCCTTTAAACGCTGCAACTAAGGCTGCTGCCGTTACTCCAGTTCCACACGATAAGGTTTCATCTTCCACTCCACGCTCATACGTACGAACAAATAATTCATTTTCTTTTTTTTGAATAAAATTTACATTGGTTCCCTCGGCAGCAAAACGATGATTGTATCTAATTTTTCTTCCTTCCTCAAACACATTGATGGTTTCTATATCATTTACAAATTTTACATAATGTGGTGAACCAGTATTTAAATAAAAAAAATCATCCCCTACTTCCACATCTCTAACATCATTCATTTTTAATGAAATCATCTCACTATTTATTTTAGCTTCATGAATTCCATCAATGGCTAAAAATTTAAATTCTGTTTTATGAATTCCTACAAGGTTAGCAAAGGCAGTTATACATCTTCCACCATTACCACACATGCTGCTTTCATTTCCATCACTATTAAAATAAATCATTTTAAAATCCACTCCTGGCTCTAGTTCCAACAACATCAAGCCATCTGCCCCTATTCCAAACCTACGATTGCAAAGCCATTTAACTTGTTCTTTAGTTAACTCAATGTTTTTTTTACGATTATCTATCAGTACAAAATCATTACCTGTACCTTGATATTTGTAGCATTCTAATTGCATGGTAAATTATTTTATTTTGGCTAATAGATCCGAGTCTTGAACTAACTCCATTGGTTTAAATTCTGTACCTGAAGATATTTTATAAACCACATCATTATCTTTTAAATAAAAATTATCGTCAACTTTATAAATTGTAATGCTGCTAAAATCTGATAAGCCATACAAAATTACTCTATTGCGAGTCATTCTGTAACCTTTAGAGTTTAAAGGGGTTTTCCAAAACTCAACAAAAAATAAATTAGGATAATCTGAACTTGAAATTCCTGCTAATTGGCCCGTTAGCGTATCTTTATTTGAGTTTAAATCTAAATCAATTACTTTAATATTTTTTACCGAAAGCAATTCTTCTTGAGCAATACTAATGTTATCTTCTTTTAGTAAAGCATCTACTTCATTATAATTAATATTAGGAGAATTTTTTATACTTACTTTAGATTTTTTTCTAGAGTCAGAGGTATGTTCTTTTTCGGTAGATGTATTTAAGTTAGATTGTTCTGAAATTTTAATATTATCAATACTAGGTTTATTTATTTTTTTTAAATAATCGTCAATTTTAAATATAAAAAATGCAACTCCTATTAGTAAACCAATAGACACTCCAAAAACAAAAGGTGGTATTTTATATTTAAATCTCATGATAATATAGGATTTGAAATTACATATATTTTTTAAACTGTTTTCAACTTTTTAATCAAAGTTTTGAATAGAAATTAAAACAAATTAACAAAAACCATTCCTGTTTTTTATTTAAAATCCCACTTCAAACAGCAAACTTACGGTGTGTAGTTAAGTATTGTTAAAAACAATTTACACGACTATCTTCTGATGTAATTTTGCGTTATTAAAAAATAAACTAACTTTTTAAAAAACATATCGTATGAAAAAAGTAATCTCATCGTTTTTTATTGCCTTTATTGGTGGCGCATTTGCATTAGTTGGTAACTATTATTTTATTCACAATAAAAACAATCAAGCTACTAACTACAACCCCTATGATACCCCTATACAATTTGCTAGCAATAGAAATGCCACTAGTAATACTACAGGCGCTACAGACTTTGTTACATCTGCCGAAAAATCAGTAAATTCTGTAGTTCATATTAAAACAATTATTGAACAAAGAAATAACTTAATATATGATCCTTTTCAGGATTGGTTTTTTGGAGGAAGGCAAAGCCAACCTAACATGATGCAAGGTAGTGGAAGTGGGGTTATTATTAGTGATGATGGATACATTGTTACAAATAATCATGTGGTTAACGAAGCAACAAAAATAGAAGTAGTTTTAAATGATAAAAGAACCTATAGTGCTGAAGTAATAGGAACAGACCCTAATACAGACTTGGCTTTATTAAAAATAAAAGAATCAAATTTACCATTTATAAATTATGGAAATTCTGATAATGTAAAAATTGGAGAATGGGCTTTAGCAGTAGGAAACCCATTTAATTTAAACTCAACAGTTACTGCTGGAATTATAAGCGCAAAAGGAAGAAATATAAATATTTTAGAACAGCATGCGCAAGGAGGAACATTAGCTCCAATTGAATCATTTATTCAAACAGATGCCGCAGTTAATCCTGGAAATAGTGGCGGAGCGTTAGTTAATACTAATGGTGATTTAATAGGAATAAATACAGCTATTGCCTCTAATAATGGCTCTTATCAAGGATATTCATTTGCTATACCAGTAAATATTGTAAAAAAAGTAGTAGCAGATTTAATTGAATTTGGAATTGTACAACGTGCCTTTATAGGACTAAGCATACAAGATATAGATGCTAAATTTGCTGAAGAAAAACGCATTAAACAACTTAAAGGAGTATATATAAATGGATTAACTCAAAACGGAGCTGGAGAAGAAGCTGGAATTAGAATTGGTGATATTATTACAAAAATAGAAAATGTACCCGTTAAAAGCACCTCTGAACTTTTAGAACAAGTAGCTAAATACAGACCTAGTGATAAAATTAATGTTGCTGTTATTAGAAATGAAAAAGAATTGATTTTACCTGTTATTTTAAAGAACAAAGAAAACAATGCTGGTATCATTAAAAAAAGTGAAACAAATAAAATAGCTGTTAATTCGTTAGGAGCAGAATTTGAAGAATTAAATTCAGACGAGCTTCAAAAATACAACATCAAATCTGGAGTAAAAATTTCAAAACTTCAATCAGGGAAATTAGCAAATGCTGGCATTAAAGAAGGATTTATTATTACATCAATTGATAAAAGAAAAATAAATCATATTGAGGACATACAATTAATGTTAGAAAACAAAACTGGCGGTGTTTTAATTGAAGGAATGTACTCAAATGGGATGAGAGCTTATTATGGATTTGGCTTATAATTTTTAATGTAATAAATCGTTATTTTAGCTTAAAATAATGTTTTATTAAATCTAATTATTTAACAATCAAAACGATACAAAATTGGAAAAAAGCCTTTTTTTTCCTATATTTGTTGGCTTATTAACCTATTTAATAAAACATGAGACAGCTAAAAATAACCAAGTCAATTACCAACAGAGAGAGTGCATCATTAGATAAATATCTTCAAGAAATTGGAAGAGAAGAATTAATTACTGCAGAAGAAGAAGTTGTTTTAGCTAAAAAAATTAAAGATGGAGATCAAGATGCTTTAGAGAAATTAACTCGAGCTAACTTGCGTTTTGTGGTATCTGTTGCAAAACAATACCAAAATCAAGGATTAAGTTTACCTGATTTAATTAATGAAGGTAATTTAGGTTTAATTAAGGCTGCTCGTCGTTTTGATGAAACTCGTGGTTTTAAGTTTATTTCTTATGCTGTGTGGTGGATTCGTCAATCTATTTTACAAGCTTTAGCTGAGCAATCTCGTATTGTTCGTTTACCATTAAATCAAGTTGGTTCCTTAAATAAAATAAATAAAGCATACTCTAAATTAGAGCAAGAATACGAGCGCGAACCAAGTGCTGATGAAATTGCAGAATTATTAGATTTGCCAATTGATAAGGTATCAGATACAATGAAAGTATCTGGCAGACATGTTAGTATGGATGCACCTTTTGCAAATGGCGAGGAAAGTTCATTATTAGATGTTTTAGTAAACCATGATTCATTAAAAGCTGATTCAGGCTTGATTATGGAATCTTTATCCAAAGAAATAGACAGAGCTTTATCTACTTTAACAGAAAGAGAAAGAGATGTAGTGAAATTATTTTTTGGAATTGGTTTAAACCATGGATTAACCTTAGAAGAAATTGGTGACAAGTTTGACTTAACTCGTGAGAGAGTTCGTCAAATTAAAGAAAAAGCTATTCGTCGCTTACGACACAGTTCAAGAAGCAAACTATTACAACAATATTTAGGATAAAGAAAAAGCGGATTAAAATCCGCTTTTTTTATGCTCTTTTACCAAGTTCAATAATAGCTAAATCTTTAATTTCGTGATTATCAATTACAAATCGTAAGGCTGTTTTAATTTGATGAAATCCATGAATACCAGCAGCACCAGGGTTCATATGTAAAACATCATATTTTGTTTGATACATTACTTTTAAAATATGTGAATGACCACAAATAAATAATTTTGGTTTTTCTATTAATATAATATCCTTCACTTCTTTTAAATAATTAGTAGGCTGACCACAAATATGTGTCATAAAAATCTTCACTCCTTCGCAATTAAAAACAAGGTTTTTTGGGAATTCATTTCGAATACCTGCGTCATCTATATTACCAAATACAGCGCGTAAGGGTTTTATTTTTTTTATATTTTCTGTAACCTCTCTACTACCAATATCACCAGCATGCCATACCTCATCACAAGCATTAATATGTTTAATTAAAGCTTCGTCTAAGTGACTGTGGGTATCTGAAATAAGTAAGATATGTTTCATTATAATATTAAGTAATGATACATATTTATATAAAACAATGAACTAATCTTTAATAATTTTTTTTATTAATTCTTGATGATTATAATTTATTTTAAGCCAATATATTCCTTTACTTAAATTAGTTGTTTCAATAGTCTTTATATATTCTCCTTTACTTTCTTTTGTTATTAATTTAAGTATCTCTTTTCCTAAAACATCTGTTAGGCATAGCGTTATTTCTGCATCTGTAGTTAAATTAATAGATATAGTTAGTGTATTTTGAAATGGATTTGGATAGACATTTACTGAGTTATTTTCTGATAATTCGTTTATAGTTGTTGGTATTGAAACTGTTTGTCCATTAGATGAAATAATATTGCTAAATAATCCTGCTCCGTTTTCTGATTTTACATTAAAATAATATGTAGTGCCCGAACTTAAAACTAAATTTTTAACGGTTACTGCTGTATCAGCCCAATTGCTTGTCCATGTTAATACATTATTAGCCCCTGGATTTGTACCTATTGAGTACCAATACCTAGCAATAGCTGAATGACTATCATTAGACGATGTCCAATTTGCTGATAAAGAATCAGACGTTATGATATTATTTACATCTGATGATTTTCCATCATTAATACTATTGATATTTGTAGGATTTGTCCAATCTACATTAATATCATGGTAATCTATAGAAGATATATTTCCAGCTACATCAGTTACAATTGATTTTATTTTTGCTGCACTTTGAGTTGGACTACCGTTTTGATATCTGATATCGTTTGTATTCGAAGATCCAACAGTAGCGGTAATTGAATTAGTAGTTCGAGAACGGTATACTTTTATTTCATCTAAACTCCATTTACAATTTCCACTCCTAAAAGAAATATAACTACCATTTACTAAAGGACTTGAATCTATCCAATCTGCAACTATAGAGTTATCTTTAAATACTTGTATTCTTCCTAAGGTTTTATCATAAATGATTTTAAAATCGTACCACTGACTTGCTACTATACTAATTGGGGCTGTGTATGTTGGGCTACCAAATGTATTAATTCCACTTTGATACGATGTTTTATATAACTGAATGGTTTGATTATCTAATCTAAACCAAACAAAATAACTATTTCCTCTATTTACACTATCGGGGTTATCACAAAAAAAATGAAAACCAGCTCTTCTATTTGTTCCTATTCCTTCTATTTTACCTTTAAAATGATATAAATAAGACGTGGATAATGTTTGATTTAATGCCGCATAAATATTAGTATTGGCAGACAATGTACTTGTTTCATCTGATTGTATTAAAGCATTATTATTGATGCTCCAAGCACCTACTTTTTGAGTCCAATCAGAATGTATAGTATTATCAAAATTATCAGAAAAAAAACCATTTGAATAATTACCCCTCCATTCTACTCCATTAAAATCAATTACTTGATAAAATTTTTTATCTAATCCAGAGCCACCAGCATTATCTGAATCTGAAAAATTTGCAGTAAAATTAGTAGTTTTCCAAGCACCAACAGTACTAACAGATGTAGTGGGTATAATAACATCTGTTGTTGGTGTAGGTGAAGCATTTGATGTAAATGTTGCTACCCAGCCAGGAGCTGTTGTAGCACAATCTGAACGAAACTCTACCAATAAATTTGGTCCTGTTGAATTAATACTTCCGGGAGAAACTGTATTTGTGTATTTACCAATTAAAGTAGAGTTTAGAGTACTACCATCATAGATTAAAAGATAATCGTAATTGTTTTCTAAATTAAATGACGAGAAATTCATACTTAAAGAAGTTGCTGATCCTGTGGGTTGAAACAACCATATCATTCGTTCGTCATTAGTGTAATTAGCAGAAATACCTCCTGAATCATAAAAATTTCCAGCTGAAGCTGTAACAGTTGTTATAGCTGGTTGATTATTAATTAATTTATAGTACTTTTCCCAATTCCAGTAAGGCCCTGGATCATTGTGAGTTTGATTAGGATACATTTGATGTCCTTTTATTTTAACGCAACTACCTTGCTGACACTGTTGTGTTGTGCCGCTACAGCCGGGTCCAAAATAACATCGTAATGGATTGATATTATGACTTACACACATATCTCTAACTAAATCAGAACTCGCTATTAACATAGCATTAGTGTACCATGTAGCAACATTATTATATCCTTCGTGTTCTATACCCAATGTATATGGATTTTCTGAACCTATATGCCAAGCCTTATCGGTTTCATATATCATTTGAGTAATTTGTCCATCTGAACTTCTAATAACATAATGCGCAGATGCTGATGCGCTACAATTTTTAAACCAAGAAATACATCCTGCATATGTACCCTCCACATCATGAATAGCAATAGCCGAAATAGCAGTCCCATTTCTAGAACTAAAATTACAAGTTGTAGGATTCCATATTGCAGGAGGATAATCTGGTGAAAGTAAATAATTTGAAATTCCAGAAGCCCTATAGTTAAAGCCAGAATTACTAGTTATAGTATTAGAATTTATAGTAACTTTTGGAGCACTAACGATTTCATAATTAACTCCAAAAATAGTTTTCAGATTGATAACATAATTTGGGAAATTATAAAAATCTTGAAATTCTGTATTTGATAAAAACCAATACAATTGGTATAAATAAGCATTCATTGCAAAATCATTTTGCAAATCGTTTGTTAATGGCAACTCACTTAAGGCGATAAATATTGGTGAATAAATACTCAAATCATTTCCAGAGATATGAAATTGATGCTGTAAAAGAGAAAATGCCTTGGCATATGCTAAAATATTTTTTTCTGCATTTATTTTAATTTCATCAACAGTGTATCCAGATAATTGAGATACATAATTTAAATTATTTCTAAAATACCCTTGTCCGTTTTCTATTAAGCCCATTACACCATACGTCTTAGGATATCCTATACAACTTGCCTCTTGAGTATTTCCACCTAAATGAGCAAATCTACTTTGAGAAAAAGCTACCGACTCTAATACTCCTTTTGGTATTGAAGGATTTAAATGATATGCTTTATTAAAAAAGGTTTGAAAAGAATTGTTTATTAAAAGTTCACTTACTGATGATGAAAACACAAATGTGTAATACAAGCAAACAAAGATAGTTAGCAATAATTTTTTCATGATAATGGTTTAACAATCTAAAACTATAAAAAAAGGGTTAAACCAAAAAATTAAAAAATTCACTAAATAGTTTTAGCGATTTTTTTTAAATTAACTCAAGCATTTTTTTATAAATACCATCTACTTTTTCGAGGAGTTGCGCTGCTCTACCTTGTTCTATAATTTGTCCTTTATCCATCACGATAATTTTTGTAGCATGATGAATTGTTGATAAACGATGCGCTATAATAATTGATGTTCGGTTTTTGGCTAGTTCAAAAGATGCTTTTTGAATTAATTTTTCTGTTTCTAGATCAATAGATGAGG
This sequence comes from uncultured Flavobacterium sp., assembly GCA_964541155.1. Lineage (GTDB taxonomy): Bacteria > Bacteroidota > Bacteroidia > B-17B0 > Aurantibacillaceae > UBA4416. The sequence continues at coordinate 294,520 of CAZIPC010000003.1, read as the reverse complement.
TAGCCTCATCCAAAACAAATATTGGTGGATTGTAAACATAAGCTCTAACAAATGCAATAAGTTGCCTTTGCCCTGCAGATAGCATCGTTCCTCTTTCTTTAACATTGTAATGATATCCATTAGGTAAGCTCATAATAAAATCATGGATACCAATATTTTTTGCGGCTAACTCAACTTGTTGCTGAGTAATAGTAGTGTTATGTAAGGTAATGTTATTTAATATAGTATCATTAAATAAAAAAACATCTTGTAATACAACCCCCACTGACTCTCTTAACTCATTTAATTTAAAGTCGGAAATTTTTATATTGTCAATACTAATTTCACCTTTATTGTATTCATAAAAACGACTTAGTAAATTTATAATACTTGATTTTCCGGCTCCAGTTGCTCCAATAATTGCTACTGTTTGTCCTTTATCAATGTTAAAAGAAATACCTTTTAATACATAATTATTTTCTGTGTAAGCAAACCAAACATTTTTAAATTCAATATTTCCCTGAATATGCTTTGCGGAGATTATACCTTCTTCAGAAATAATTTCGGTGGTATCAATTACTTTAAATACTCTTTCGGATGCTACAATTCCCATTTGCAAGGTGTTTAACCTATCTGCTAACAAGCGAATTGGTCGAAATACCATATTAATCATCATTATAAAAAAAGTAATATCTCCTAACTGAAGGTTATAATCATTTGCTTTTAAGCCTGCAAACCATACAAATAAAGCTATTGATATTGCTGATAAAATTTCGACAACAGGAAAAAAAACAGAGTAATACCAAATAGAACGAATGTTTGCTACTTTATGTGTATGATTAATTTCTTTAAATTTTTCGTACTCAATTTTTTCTCTGTTAAATAATTGAACTATTCGCATTCCGGAAATATGTTCATTTGTAAAAGCATTTAATGATGCCACTGCATTTCTAACTTCAGTAAAAGTTTTTTTTACTCCATTTTTAAATAAATTAGTTGCTATTAGTAATAATGGAATTGTACTTAGTGTAACTAATGCTATAGACCAATTTTTGAGAAGCATTGCTGTTACAAAAATAACTAACATTAATAAATCACCAATAATAACAATAAATCCCTGAGAGAATACATCACTTAAACTTTCAATATCAGATATAGCTCTAGTAACTAAAGTACCCACAGGAGTATTATCAAAATAAGTATTTTTGAGTTTTAGGATATGAGTATATACTTGTAATCTTAAATCTTTAACAATATTTTGACCTAATAAATTAGTTACATAAATATTAGTAAACTGTAGTAGAGCTTCTGTTAATAAAACACCTATTAAAAGCAACCCCATGTAATTAATATAATGTATTTTTTGTATATCAGACAGATAACCCGCATCTAATGGGTTAACAGCTCCAATACAATTTAACATTTTATTAATTAACAATGGCCTAACTATTGTTAATGAAGATAATAGTAATGTTAATGCTATAGCACAAAAAAACAATAATTTATAGGGCTTACTGTATGATAAGATACGTTTTAATAATTTTAAATTAAATTTATTTTTATGTTCGTTATTAGACATTAAATATTTCGTTTGGATACTTTATATCAGTTAAATACAATGCGTGGCCTGGAGCAGATATTCCGGCTTGTGACCTGTTTTTGCTGTGAATAATTGTCTTAAATTCTTCAATAGTTATTTTACCTTTTCCTACTTCTAATAAGGTACCTACAATAGCACGAACCATATTGCGTAAGAAACGATTAGCGGATATTTTAAAAACATACTCATCATTATTTAATTTAATCCATTGAGCAAATGTAACAGAACAATTATTTGTAAATGTTTGAGTATTTACTTTACTAAAACTTGTAAAGTCTTCAGTAATTAATAGATATTCTGCTGCTTTATTCATTGCCTCAAAATTTATATCACCAAAAACATATAACGAGTTATTAAATAAAAAAGGGTTTTTAAATTGATGTATTAAATATTCATACGTTCTTGATTGCGCGTCAAATCTAGCATTTGCGGAGTTTATTACTGAATATATTTTTTTAACAGCAATCTCAAAAGGTAAAACTTTATTTAGTTTGTAAATATAATTTGCATCTAAATGTAAATCTAATTTATCAGAATCAAAATGAGCATAATAATCTTTTGCGTGTACTCCAGCATCTGTTCTGCCACATCCAACAATATCAATAGCATGTCCAATTATCATTGACATTTTATCTTGTATAATTTGTTGAATTGTATGAGGGGTATTATCCTGAACCTGCCAACCATTATAGTTGGTTCCATTATATGCTAATTGAATAAAATAGCGAGGCATCTAACAAAGATAATCATTTGAGTTTAAATACAAAGAAATGTAAAAAGACTATTTTATTAAAAAGATTAATCTCTAATCAATTCTAAATTTTGAATATTTACAGTCATTTTTAGTATACCAAAAGTTATATTTACCTTTTCGTCTTTTATCGACTCTACGACACCTATTTCAGTGCTATTAAGTATTTTAACTTTACTTCCAATTTTTAATAATGGTTTTAATCTCGCTATTTTTTTCTCTGTAAAATTATCTCGTTTATGTTGTTTCGCTAATTCTCTACGTTTGTTAGTTTCTGCTGTAATTCCGTCAATAAATCGTTTAATAACCATTTTACGATTTTCATTTTTATTCCAATCATCTAATAAACGTAAATATTTTTGTCCAAATTCAGCTAAACGAGCTAATTCAATTTTTCTATCTCTATCTCGTTCTGTTTTTTCTTTCCAATTATTAAATAAAGTATCATATTTTTCTTTTGAAATTTTCTTCATAAACTCTTGATGCTCTGTTCTCTCAATTGCTTCGGCCAACTTAGTTTTTTGTTGCTGAACATCTGCAAGTAATTTATTTAAATCTACTTTATCTAAATCTATTTTTTTCTTTGCTCTATGAATTAAATCTTTTGGGAAACCAACTCTTTCTGCAACTTCAAAAGTATAACTGCTGCCAGGTTCGCCAACAGTTAAAATATACTTTGGCTCTAATGTTTCTAAATCAAACAACATGCTGCCATTTGAGACTCCTTTTAAAGCATTAGCCAATAACTTAACATTTGAATAATGAGTTGTAATTACTCCAAAGGTTTTTGATGTAACTAATTCTTCTAATACCACTTCAGCCATAGCTCCACCTAATTCAGGATCAGTTCCACTTCCAAACTCATCCATTAAAACTAGCGTTTGTGCATTTACCGTTTTTAAAATTGAAATCATATTTTTTAAACGGGCACTATAAGTACTTAATTCATGCTCAATACTTTGTGTATCTCCAATATCAATTAAAATATGTTTAAAAAAACTCATTACTGAGTTGTCTGAAACACTAACTAATAAGCCACTTTGCAACATTACCTGAAGCAATCCCACTGTTTTTAATGTTATGGATTTTCCTCCGGCATTGGGTCCGGAAATAACTAATAAATGATTTTGAGAATTTAAATGTAAGGTTAAAGGAATAGTTTGTTTTTTAAATTCTTTATTTTGTAAAAATAAAATTGGATGATATGCTTTAACTAATTTCAACTCTGAATTATCAGATATTGAAGGCAAGCTGGCATTTATTAATTGCGCAAACTTTGCTTTAGCTTTTAAAAAATCTAATTCAATTAATAAATCGTCATACTGTTTTAATTGAAATGAAAAAGGCCTTAAAGTATCTGATAATTCTCTTAAAATACGATTAATTTCTCGTCGCTCATCAATTTCTAACTCGGCAATATCGTTGTTAATACTAATAGTTGAACCAGGTTCTATAAAAATTGTTTTTCCTGTTTCGCTCTTATTGTGAACAAATCCGCTAACCTCTGATTTATACTCTACTAATACTGCTAATGTTCTTCTACCATTAAAAAAACTTTCTTCATTATCTCTAATGTATCCTAGTTTCCGAAGTTCATTAACTTGCCTATCAAATTTAGCATCACTTTCTCTTCTTTTTTCAGATAAATCTTTTCTGATTTTTTGTAATTCTTTTGATGCTGAATTTTTAACTGTTGCATCAAAATCAATGATCCGATCAATTTCATTAATAATTATTTTATTGTCCTCTAAGTCATTTACCAACTCAGATAAATAAGGTAATACTTGTTTTTTGTTTTTTAAAAATCGTATAGAAGTGTTACTAATTTCAGTAGCTTGCTTAATTAATAAAAACTGTTCTTCTGTAAGCATACTACCATCTAATCCCAGCAAAGACGCTTCTTTTCTAAATTCTTGAAATTGAATATCAGGAAAAAAAGAATCTGAACTAAATGTATGTTTAAGTTCAGACACACGATTTAACTCAGTAATTAATTTTTGTTGATTTTGAAAAACAGCTATTTGCGAAGCTTTAAATTTTGCACCATTACTGAAACAAAAATCAGTAACATATTTTTTTACTTTATAAAACTCTAATAACTCGAGTGATTCGGACTCTATGACGTTCATTTAAGGACTAAAATTAATCTTTTATTTATATAAAAAAACAGTTTGAAAGTTTTGTAAACTAAATTTTTACTTTATTTTTGATAGGTTAAATAAAATTTAAAAAAGACCTAAATAAACGGTTACAAAAAATGAAACAAGAAATTATTACTAAATTAGAAGAAATGCTTCATCAACCAGAAGCTAGTGCTGTTGCTCACCAAATGCGCACTCTGCAAAAAGAGTATCAAAAATTGTGGACAGCTGAATTTGAAAAAGCAAAACAAGAATTTGTTGACGAAGGCGGTAAAGCCAAAGAATTTGAATATGCTAAGTCTTTAGAAGATACTAAAATATCAGAATTAATTGAGAAATTTGAAAAAAAGAAAAAAGAAGAAGATGCTAAGTTAGCCGTTGAACAAGGTAAAAATTTAGTAATTAGAAAGGAAATTATTAATAAAATAAATGACCTAAGCCAAGTAAGCGATAATATTGGAGCCGCTATTAAGAAACTAGTAGAATTACAAGCTCAATGGAAAGCTACTGGAGCTGTATCTCCTCATAAATACAAAGAAATACAGGCAGATTATAGTAAAGTGATTGAAGAATTTAATTATAAATTAAGCTTATCAAAACAACTGCAAGAACACGATTTAAAGCGTAACTACGAACTAAAAACTGAATTACTTGAGAAAATCAAAGGATTAAAAGACTTAGATAATATAAAAGAAGCTGAGCGTTTAATTAAAATATATCGTAATGATTGGGAAGATATTGGACCTGTTCCTAACGATAAATGGGATGAATTAAAAGGAAGCTTTAGGATTGCTTTAGAAGAAGCTTATTCTAAATTAAAGGCACACTATAACTCAATTGAAGAAGAAAAAGAAGCTAATCTTAATCTGAAAAAAGCTATACTAGAAAAAATAAAAGAAATCATTACTAAGGCTGAAACTGCCAACGGGCAAGTATGGAACAACCTAACAAATGATTTAGTGGCTTTACAAAACGAATGGAAAACTATTGGCAGAGCCAATGCAAAAGATAACGATCAGGTTTGGGCTGATTTTAGAGGGCTTTGCGATCAATTTTTTGAAAAGAAAAAAGCATTTTTTAATGTAATTCATGAAAAAATGGCCGTTATTAAATCTCAAAAACAAGAATTAATAGCTAAAGCAAATGCCTTAAAAACTAATAACGATTGGCAAAAAACTGGCTTAGCTTTAATAAAATTACAAGAGGCTTGGAAAAAAGTACCTCATGCTGGTGGAGATGAAAATAAATTATATAACCAATTTAGAGCTGCCTGTAATTACTTTTTTGATGCTAAAAAAGCTCATTTTGAAGCCATTGACGCTGGCTTTGAAAATAACTTAGCCCTTAAAGAAGAAATTCTAAAAAAAATAAATGAATTTATTTTATCAGAAAACAGTAATGAAAATCATGTTGCATTAAAACAATTTGCAACAGATTGGAATAATGCTGGTATGGTTCCGATGAAAGATAAAAAGCGAATAAACGATGCTTTTTATAACAAGTTAGACGAATTGTATGATAAAATGAGTGTAAGTAATACAGAGAAATTTATGATGCAGTTTAAAACCAAATTAGAACGTTTATCTAATGGTGAAAATCCTGAAGTGGCATTAAGAAAAGAAGCTGATTATTTTAAAAAACAAATTGATGAAATTAATGCTCGCATTAAAACTTACGATAACAATTTAGGTTTCTTTAAAACTAGCAGTAAAGGAAATAACCCTTTTATGAAAGAAATAGAAGACAAGATTAACGCCGAAAAACAAAAAATTGCAGATTTTAATGAGAAGCGTAAAATGATAATTAGTGAGTTAAATAAACTGAAACCAATAATAGAAGACGCAAAATAAAAATCTAAAAAAGCTACCAATACTTGGTAGCTTTTTTTAAAACTATAATAATGAACATAGAAATTTGGAGTGACGTGATGTGCCCGTTTTGCTATATAGGAAAACGAAAATTTGAAAATGCCTTAGCGCAATTTCCTCATAAAAATAAAATTAAAGTAGTTTGGAAAAGCTTTCAGTTAGATCCCTCAACTATTACCGACCCAAGCTTAAATACTATTGATCATTTGGCACAAAAAAAAGGATGGAGTAAACAACAAGCTCAAGAAACTACTAATTACGTTACAAATATTGCCAAACAAGTTGGATTAGAATTTAATTTTGATAAAGCAGTAGTTGCTAATTCTTTTGATGCTCATCGTTTATCACACCTCGCTAAAAAATACAGTAAACAAAATGAGCTAGAAGAACAATTATTTAAAGCTTATTTCACCGATGGAAAAAACACTGCAGACCACGCTACCCTACTACAAATAGGGAAAGAACTTGGTATTAATGAAAAAGAAATTACAGAAATGTTAAATAATACAACCTACTCAAACGAAGTAGAACTAGACATAATAGAAGCACAGCAAATTGGCGTACGAGGTGTTCCTTTTTTTGTATTAGATAGAAAATATGCTGTATCTGGAGCTCAAGAAAGTAAAATATTTTTAGATGCTTTAACTAAAGCTTATGAAGAGCATGCTCATGGTGTGATTGAACCTACTGTTTCTAATAATTCATGTGGCTGTGGCGATGAAGGATGTCACTAATTTTAATACATTAAAAAAGCCCTCACTATGTGAGGGCTTTTTTTTATAAAAAATTTGCAATTAATCCGCTAACAAGGCTCTTGAAATTACAATACGCTGAACTTCACTTGTTCCTTCATAAATTTGAGTAATTTTTGCATCACGCATTAAACGTTCAACATGGTATTCTTTTACAAAACCATATCCACCATGTATTTGAACCGCTTCAGTAGTTACCCACATAGCTGTTTCTGAAGCAAATACTTTTGCTTGAGCTCCTTCTTTTTCACAAGGTAACCCTTGATCTTTTAACCAAGCTGCACGGTAAATCAATAAACGAGCTGCTTCAATACGGGTTGCCATATCGGCTAACTTAAACTGTATAGCTTGATGTTGTGATATTAATTTACCAAATGCTTTACGTTCTTTTGAATAAGCTAAAGCTAATTCGTATGCGCCACTTGCAATCCCTAGTGCTTGAGAAGCAATACCTATACGCCCTCCACCTAATGTTTTCATAGCAAATTTAAATCCAAAACCTTCTTCTCCAATTCTATTTTCTTTTGGAACTTTTACATCTGTAAACATTAAAGAGTGAGTATCACTTCCTCTAATACCCATTTTATTTTCTTTAGGACCCACCACAAAACCAGGCATTCCTTTTTCAATAATTAAACAGTTAATTCCTTTATGACCAAGTTCAACATTTGTTTGAACCATTACTAAATAAACAGACGCTGTACTTCCGTTAGTAATCCAATTTTTAGTACCATTTACTAAATAATGATCTCCTTTATCAATAGCAGTAGTACGCTGAGAAGTAGCATCACTACCTGCTTCTGGTTCAGATAAACAAAATGCTCCAATTTTTTCTCCTTTAGCCAAAGGCACTAGGTATTTTTGTTTTTGCTCTTCTGTTCCATAATGCTCTAATCCCCAACAAACTAAAGAGTTATTTACACTCATTACAACACTGCAAGATGCATCCACTTTAGATATTTCTTCCATTGCCAATACATACGAAATTGCATCCATACCGCCACCGCCGTATTTAGGATCAACCATCATCCCCATAAATCCTAACTCTCCAAGTTTTTTAACTTGATCTGCTGGGAATTTTTGGTTTTCATCTCTCTCTATTACTCCTGGTTTACATTCGTTTTGAGCAAACTCACGAGCTGCTTGTTGAATCATTAATTGCTCTTCGGTTAATTGAAATTGCATGGCTTTATAGTTTTATTAGTTGTACATTTTAACCTTACAAAAATAGAAGATATTTCTAATTATTAGATTTAAAATGATGATTTGTTAAAATTATTTTGTTGATTGATTTTCTATTATTTAAGCAAATATTTAACAAATGTGATTAATTTTAGTTTAAAATGCAGGTTAATTCTTTTAAAATACTTGGGTTAATGAGTGGCACATCTTTGGATGGGCTAGATTTGGCATTATGTGAGTTTAAAGAAACAGACCAAAAAATTGCCTTTCATTTATTAGCCGCTCAAACCATTGCCTACGAACCTCTGTGGAAAAATAAACTTTCTAACGCATATAATATTAGTGCCGAAAACTATTTTAAGCTACATGCTCAATATGGCCAATTTATAGCTAAAGAAGTTTCTATCTTTTTAGAAAAAAATAAGCAATGTGCTAATGCCATTGCCTCACATGGTCATACTATTTTTCATCAACCTAATCTTGGCTTTAGCACTCAAATTGGTTGCGGGGCAACTATTGCAGCTCAAACGGGCATTACTACTATTTGTGATTTTAGAAGTCTTGATGTTGCTTTAAATGGGCAAGGAGCACCCTTAGTACCTATTGGTGATAGAGATTTATTTCATCAATATCAATCGTGTTTAAATATTGGTGGTATCGCTAATATTTCGTTTACAAAAAACGATACAACCATGGCCTTTGATATTTGTATTGCCAATATGGCACTTAATTTTTTAACCGAAACAATTGGAAAAGCCTTTGATGATAAGGGTAACATGGCTGCTTCGGGTAATTGTAATGCCGCATTGTTAGATACTCTTCTTAAAATTAATACCAATTACCAATCGCTTGGAAGGGAGTGGTTTGAACAATATTTATTGCCAGTATTAAATAATAGTTCCATATCACTAGTTGATAAACTTGCCACTTGTGTAGAGTATTTGGCCAAACAAATTGCCAATACATTGCATAAATACCAATTAAAATCAGTTTTAATAAGTGGTGGTGGCGCTTACAATAACTATTTATTAAATCGTCTTAATCACTATTATGATGGCAACATTCATATTCCATCAAATGATATTATACAGTTTAAAGAGGCTATTATTTTTGCGTACTTAGGATATTTACGATTAAACGAAAAAACAAATACATTATGCTCTGTAACCAATGCCAATAAAAATAGCATAGGAGGAGCCATTTATATAGGCACAAAACAAATTTAAAATGAATTATATATTAGTATTTATAGGTGGAGGCTTAGGAAGTATTTTACGTTTTGTTATTTCTAACATTATAGGAAAAACATCTATAGCATTACCATTAGCAACCTTATCATCAAACATCATTAGTTGTTTAATTTTTGGAATATTAATTTATACTTACAACGAAAAAAATTTAATACCCGACTCTTACAAACACCTTTTTTTAATAGGTATTTGCGGAGGGTTAAGTACATTTTCTACATTTAGTTACGAAACATTTGAACTCATTAAGCAGGGGTTAATGGGTTGGGCTATATTAAACATTGCTATAAGTTGCGCACTTTGTACCACTATCTTTTTTGTATTTGCAAAATAAATAAAAGTATTAAAACAAGTTTTATACTTTAAAAGTCCAATTAAATCAAAAGCTTAGAGCTAAAAAAATTAACGTATCTTTGCCTGATATACAGATTAGCTATGACTACTTTTAAAGATTTAAATCTTACCAAACAATTAATTAATGCCTTAAGTGATATTGGATTTCAGCATCCAACTCCCATTCAAGAAAAAGCATTTCCTGTAATTATGTCTGGCAAAGATGCAGTAGGTATAGCCCAAACTGGTACTGGAAAAACCTTTGCCTATTTGTTACCCATTTTGCGCCAACTCAATTACTCAGAGCAACGACATCCACGTGTGTTAATTATAGTACCTACCCGAGAGTTAGTATTGCAAGTAGTAGATGAAGTAGCGAAACTATCTACCTATATGCAGGCCCGTTGTGTAGGCGTATATGGTGGAGGAAACATTAATACTCAAAAACAAAAAGTATATGATGGTGTAGATATTTTAGTAGCAACACCAGGCAGACTAATAGATTTAACCTTAAGCCGTACACTTCAATTTAATAGCATTCAAAAATTAGTAATTGATGAAGTAGATGAAATGTTGAACTTAGGGTTTAGAGCTCAACTAATTAAAATATTAGATATACTACCCGAAAAACGACAAAACTTAATGTTTTCGGCTACATTAAACGAAGATGTAGAAGTAATGATTGATAATTACTTTAAAAAACCAGAGTACATTGAATTAATAAGTCGAGGAACACCGCTTGAAAAAATCATACAACACGCTTACCATGTTCCTAATTTTTATACTAAAGTAAATTTATTAGAATATTTACTACAAACAGATACTAGCTTTAACAAAGTACTTTTGTTTGTAAAAAATAAAAAAATAGCCGACGAAATTTATAAAGAATTAGAAGGTGAATTTGCAGAAGACATTGGCGTGATACACTCTAATAAATCGCAACCACAGCGTTTTAGTGCAGTGAAAAAATTTGATGAAGGTACACACCGTTTATTAATAGCAACCGATGTGATTGCACGTGGTTTAGATTTAAAAGATGTAACACACGTTATTAATTTTGACATGCCATCCAAAGAAGCCAGTGCATACATACACCGTATTGGTAGAACAGGACGTGCCGACAAAACAGGTATTGCTATTAGCTTTATAACTAAAAAAGATGCAACTATGCAAAAGGAAATTGGAACACTAATGAAGAAAAAATTAGTGATACTAGATATGCCTAAAGCTGTTGAAATATCTGAAAATTTAACCCAAGACGAAAAGCCAGTAACCAGAGATAAAGGATTAAAAAAATTACCAAGTACTGCTCAATACTCTGGAGGAGGTGCTTTTCATGAAAAGAAAGATAAAAATAAAAAAGTAAACTTGGGTGGTAAACGCCGCCAAGAAAACTTACGACGCATTGCTGAGAAAAAAGCACGAACCCGCCCTTTTTAATACCAATAAATTTATAATTTACAACCGTTGCTAACCACAACGGTTTTTTTATTATACAACTAACGTTTAAAAAACTGCCTCTTTTAAAAACTAACTTAATTTTTTTTAGTTTTTTTAAATTACCTTACAAAACCCTTTATTTACAACGGTTTAGTAAATTTTTAATTTGTTTTTTAATTTTTAAAAATTAATATTTGTTTAATACGCTGTTAACCATTGTTGTTATGTTTATAATTTTTGATAGTTATAACAAGTAAATAGTTGATAGTGTTTAGTTGAGTATTAATTGATAAAAAAATAAACAAACAATGTTAAAAGTAGAATATCTTGTCTTTATAGACAATCAAATTATTAAATATTCAGATAATAGAACATTTAACCACTTACTTCAATCTGATCCTAATATTTCAATTAATAAAAACAAAATGACCTATCAAGGTTTAACTATAGAGTATATTATTAAAGCAGTAAAGTAAAAAATACACTAGCAATTATTTTAATTAACTTTTAATTGCGACAGAATTGAAAGAAATTACAATTCGATACGAAAAATTTATAATACTTAACATTTACTAAAAAAGGTTAAGTAGTTAAAAAACTTAAGCACGTATCAAAATAAAAATAAACAAAAAACGCAGTTAATTAATCATTTAACAGACCTTATATGAAAAACAAACAAACATCAGTATTTAAGTTTTATAACTTAAGAGCTCCGAAACAATGCTCACAAACAAACTTTCAAAAATTTTTCATTAAACATCCTTTGGATAAATTGCCAAATATAGAAACAAAGGATAAAAAAACTAAAGAGGAATTTATTAAACTATTTGGATTTAATATTCCAAATAACTGGGCTCAATTAATTTACCCAAATGGTAATGCAAATCAAGATTTTATAGACGATTTAGTTAATGACTGGCAATCTATTTTTAAAACTACAAATATAGATGAGTTTAAAAATATACATTCTGAATTATCTGAAATAATTAAATTAGTTCCAGATTTCTACAATGGAAATACAGATAATACTAAATATATTACTTCAATTATTTCACTTGTTTCAATTTATGAAACCAAATTAGCAAAGTATTTAAAATCAACAAATCTTACAGGGCAAGGTATAAATTTAATTTATTATACTATTTGGATTAATTTACTAATTAATTTATACAAAACTAGACACTTTATAAAAGAAGATTTAAAGTATAGGGATAACTTATTTTTAGCAATAAAAATTCTATCTTTTGCTATTCAAAATAGAATGGATAAAATTTTATCTGATAAAACAACAACGACTAAACCAAATTTAAAATTTGAAATACAACCATTAGTAGAAGTTCTTAAAAATGAGTTAGATAAAACTTTGGTTCTTCCAAGCTTTTTGAAAGGAAGACTGAATGATGGTGAAAATGAACAGGCAAGTAGAACAAATCCATATAATTCTAAAAAACTTGATGGGGTTATTCAAATTGGTAATACACAAGTGAGTTTAGATGAGTTTTGCATCAAAGATTACGATTTTAATCCTTGTGGTGACCAAAATAATCAATATTCAGCTTTTCCTGAAGGTTCGATACCAAAAGTTTTAGGTGTTGGCGTTGCAGAATTAATTATTACTAAAAGCCAAACTGCAGGTTATTCTATTGGAGATATTGCAAACGTGACTAATATTTTAAAAGGAGAAGAAAGAACTTATTCACACAGAAAACTAGACATACTAGAACAAAAAACAGAGGATGAAACTGAAACGAACGAAGAAAATGAAAGAGAACTTCAAACAACAGAAAAGTTTGATTTATCAAAAGAAATAGATAGAGTTGTTGAACAAGAATCTTCGATGGAAGCAGGATTGAATATGACTTATGACGGTGCTGTTGTAAATATAAATTCTAGCTTTAATTACGGTTCGAGTAATAGTAGTTCCGAAACCTCTAACGAATCTACACAATATGCAAAAGATATTGTGAGTAAGGCTATAAGTAAATTAAATAAAAAGGTACGAGCACTGAGAAATACTATGACTCGTAAAGAAATTGAGGAAATAGCAACGCATAAATTTTCTAATATTGGCGAAGACAAAGATAATGTTGCAGGAATATATTGTTGGCTTAACAAGCAAATTAATCTTCGTAATTTTGATTTTGGCAGAAGATTGTTTCTAAAAGTTTATATTCCTAGTCCAGCTAGACAATACATTCACCAAAAAATATTATTCACTGCTAATTCTATTGAAAAACCAATTCATCCTAAAGAATATATAAAAGATGAGCTCAATGGTTTGAAAAAATGGCAAGATATAACAAAAGAAAATTCGATTTATTGGTGTAAGGCTTATGGAATTGATAATATTCCTTATCCAAAAGAATCAGAAACTATTACAGCTCAACTTACTGTAGCAGGACAAACTGATTTAACATCAATTATGTATTTATCATCCAATGGTGAGATATCTATCCCTGATGGATATAAAGCAAATAAAGTAACTATTATGCCTGAATATGATACAGCTAATGGTGTTAGTGTTATAGTTGGACCATATAAATTTCACACAATAGGAAGTTGTCCTACTCTCACTTTTAATGAACTTACAAAGTCAGTAGAATTAAAAGGTAAACAACCAATAAGTTTAAATGTGAGAAATGTATGCATGAATTACAATAAATCTTTTGACTTAACAGATAAAAAAATGCATGAATATCCAAAATATCAACCAACATCAACTGTTATTAATATTCATTTAGATTGTGAACTTTTGGAAGAAACCAAAAATAAATGGCAACAAGATATTTACTCAAAAATAATTGACTCCTACAACAGACAATTGACTGATTACAAAGAGAAAAAAGCTCAAATGCAATTTCAAAAAGTTGAATATGGAACAAACCCTAATGAAAATAGAATCATTGAACAAAAAGAAATTCAAAAACATATCTTTAGTTTGTTGGGTTCTCAATATTTTATGTCAATAAATCCAATCACAGATGGTGCAGGAATGTATGGTTATCCTGAACCAAATTGGGCAGAAGCTGAAAGAGAGGGGAAATATATTGACTACATGGAAAATTTATTTCAATTTAAATTCATGACAACAAAATATCTTGATTATTATTGGAATAGAAAAGATAAATGGCATATTTTTTCAAACATTAAAGACAACGACCCACAACACGAAGCGTTTTTACAAGCAGGAGGAGTAATTGTTTCGCTGCCTGTTACACCAGGAAGAGAGGCTAATGTTATGTATTTATTAGAAACTGGCAGATTATTTTTTGGGGGAGGTGCGCCTGTTTTAGAAAATACGACTCCTGAAATTTCTGAAATTATTGAATCTCACAGAGATTTAACAAATCCTGAAATTCTTTCAAATGGCAAAGCAATAGGAACTCCTTGGACTGAAACAATACCAACAAATGAAGTTATGTTAAACTCTTCAATGAAACTAGGAGAAGTACAAGCGGAATTATATTTAAATCCTGATGAGTACCTGAATAGTCAATACAAATTAGATGAACCATTTAAAATTCAATAATTATGGGGAGTTTTAATAATAAAAGAAGAGATTTTAAAGATGTTAGCAAAAGTATTATTCCTAAAAAAGAAAAAAAAGAAATATATGATATTGGTGAAAAAGATGATTTTAGTAAAATTGTTTTCGAAAGTGTAAAAAAATTAATTGAAAAATCTATCGATTTTAAAAATGCATTTACTATTGATATTAGTGATTCTACATCCATTTCAATTGGCGCAGGACTTGATGTTTCTGAAGATTATAAATTATTTAATTTAGAATTCGGGATAGAATATATTATAAAATCTGTAATATCTATCGATACAGAAAACAAAATGGAAATAAACGGGTCTATAGAAGTTAAACTAAAGGGGGCCTTCAATTTATTGGAATTTATTGAAATTGAAGGGAATAATGTTCTGCTAAAATATGAACTCGGCTTTAATTTTGAATCTAAGGAAAAATTAATAGAAAACATTACCAATATCATTTTAATTCCAATTAAATACTATAGCCATTTAATTTATAAATATAAAAATGAAATAATAACCGCTGCAAAAATTGCCAAACATTCTTTAGGAATTATTTTTCCGCTGTACGGAATTTATGAATCTTCAAAACAAATTTTCAATAATACAAATGAATTAAAATATGAAGGTGTAATGTTTGAGTTTCTATTATTATTAGAAACTTGTAATCAAATAAATATAAATAAAAATGAGTTAGAGACAATTATTAAAAAACCAGATTTAATTTATCCTAATAAAAGTGGAATTAAATTTAACGGAATTAATATAAATGACGATGTAGTTAATATAAATAATTATGAATTTAATATAAAAGATTGGAGTGTTGACTTAATATACAAAGACAATGACATATATTTTGATATAATGTATTTAAAAAAATATAAATTTGGAAAAAAAAATAAACCTAAATATTTAAGTATAAAAATTGAAGATGAAAAATCAAAAAAAATTGATAACTATTTTGAAATATTTAACGAATTATCAAAATCAAAATTTATTGATAACAAAGAAGGTAACTTACTTAATTTTTATTTAAAAAAATATGTGAATCAAAATTATGAAATTAAAGGTGGCTTTGGCATAAAAGATGTTTTTAAAATTAATACATCAGATTCAAACGAAGAATTTGTAAAAAACCAATATACATTTAATTTTAAACTATATTATGAAAATATAATAAGTGAAAAAAAAAACACCTATCAAATATATCGAACTTGTTGAAAGCGAAGCAACAAAACTTTCTGTTGGTTTTGAATATAACGTTGAAATAAACAATGAATTCATAAATTCAATTGGAATCAGAACAGAAATTGCTAAAACAGACTATAAAACGATAAAAAAAATAATTTTAAAATCTGACAGATATAAAAAGGAATTAGAAACAAAAAAAAAGAATACAGATATTAAATTTTCTTATTCCAAAACAGATACACTAATTATTGAACAAGATGAAAAGTTAAATAATAATTATTATCATGTCCTTTCTGATAATTTAACTGCTAACTTATCGATTAAATCTAGATTTTATGTCATTTGTTTTGTAAAAGTTGAAAAAACACTTTCTTTTAAATTTGAATCAACAAAAAAAATAATAATTGATATTAAATATATACCTAAAAGCCTGATACACTTTGAAAAGGTTTTACTACAAAAACTTAAATAATATTATTTGAGTAATTAACAATAAATAGTTGAATTTAATATCACATATTAAAAGCTTCTTACGTGAATCAAATTCCAATAATCACAGTTGACGATACCGTTAGAACTTATAAAAGAATTCAAAACCACATGATGGAAGCAATTATTCGAAAATTCCCAACAACAAAATAAATTTCAGATGACACGATTTAATTTTTCTATCACAACTTCGCTATTTATATGTTTGAATTTTTCTGCTTGTAGTCAAGAAACAGCCAACAGAAATGTTGATTTTTTTAAGAACACAAAAAGCTTACGAATTAGCAAAAGCAGTCTATAACTCAGATTTAGCTAGAATAGAAAAATTTGTTAAAGCGGACACAAACCTATTAAGTTTTAGCATTATGCCTCTACGTATGACAGTTTGAATCTTTTAAAAAATTGTTAGAACTTGGTGCTAATCCTAATTTTATAAATCCTCTAACAAAATATAGTGTATTAATAGACGCTTGCAAATATTATTATAAGCCAAAAGCATACGAGGTTGATATACGCTATGTTCAGCTCTTGTTAAGTTACGGAGCAAATCCAAATTACATAGTAGAAGAAGATTTCACAAATTCAAAAGGATACCATATTATTGCAATTCCCCTTTAAGTCAGGCTTCTTTGATTGATTTAAAAATGGTTAAAATATTATTAAAGCATGGCGCGGACCCAAACCGCAAAATAAAACAAGACCAATCAACACCTTTTTCAGAAGCAGTAGCAAGTGGCAAATTTGATATAATAAATTACTTCATAGATAGTTTGAAAGTTGATATATACCAACCTATGTCTATTGTTATCCAACAACCGAGTGGCAAAGTTGTTACTTTATATATACAAGACTACTTGGTAAACAAATATTGCCTTACTAAACTAAAAGGTGACACATTAGAACTTGAACGACTTAGAAAAAGTAATAAAAAAATTGATGAAGCCAATGAACAACTTTGGGACTTAATTGTGAGACTTAAACGAAATGGTGTTTACTTTTAAAATCACAACCTCAAACTAAAACAACTTAACCAAATTAGTAACATAAAAAAGTAAGATAGTAAATTGTAATAATTAGTAGTTTGTAATCTGTACCTATATTTGTTTAATCACCTAAGTTGTTAGCCTTAAAAAATCACACCGGGTCAGCATCTATCTGCAAGCGATAGATGCTTTTTTTATTGTTGTATTGTAATGTATCTATTTCTTGTTTTAATAAATTACGCACTTGCGTAGGTGAGTATTGGCGGTTTATTTTTAATAAAATACGTTTATGGTATTGGTCTTTTATTTTTGCTACCAAAGGAAATTCGGGCCCCAACATCATACCACCAAATAATGGTTTTAATTGGTTTGCTAATTGTTGTGCTATATCATTTACCACATTAACATCTTTAGATACAACTGATAATTCGATAACACGTGTAAATGGGGGATAATGAAACTGTTCACGTTCGTTTATTTGCGATTGATAAAATTGCAAATAGTTATCTGCTAATACATGGTTAATTACGGCATGTTGTGGTTGATTAGTTTGCACATATACCGTTCCTTTTTTTTGCTTACGCCCTGCCCTTCCACTAACTTGCACAATTAATTGGTATGCTTTTTCATACGATCTAAAATCAGGGAAATTTAATACACTATCTACATTTAAAACACCCACTACACTTACATTATCAAAATCTAAGCCTTTAGTGACCATTTGTGTACCAACTAAAATATCTATATTCCCTAATTCAAACTCATCAATCAATTGCTTATATGCATACTTACTTCTAGTGGTATCTAAATCCATACGAGCTACTTTTGCAGATGGAAATAATAACTCTATTTCTTCTTCTATTTTTTCGGTTCCAAACCCTTTATACTTTAAGTTATTATTACCGCAAGCTCCGCAGCTGGTTGGTGGCTGTGTGGTATATCCACAATAATGACAACTTAATTTATTAGTTTGTTTATGGTAAATTAAAGCCACATCACAATGTGTACAATGCGGTATCCAATTGCAACTTGTGCACTCTGTATAAGGCGCAAACCCTCGTCGGTTTTGAAATAATATAACTTGTTCTTTTTTTGCCAAAGCCTGAGTAATAGCATCTACTAGCTGGTAAGAAAAAATTCCTTTATTTTGATGTTGCTGCGTTTCTTTTTTTAAATCACAAACAATAGTTGTAGGTAAACTAGCATTACCATGTCGCTCGGCAATTCGTACTAATCCAAATTTTTGATTTAAAGCATTGTAATAACTTTCAAAAGATGGTGTAGCAGTTCCTAATAACACGTTTGCCTTGTGTAAATTAGCTAAATACATCGCCGCATCTCTCGCATGATAACGTGGTGAAGGATCTTGTTGTTTATATGAATTATCATGCTCTTCATCAATAATTATTAATCCTAAATTATTAAATGGTAAAAATAATGCTGAACGAGTTCCTAATACGATATTAAAATGTTTAGCATCTAATTTATTATCCCCTTCATGTAAAATAGAATTCCAAATTTCAACTCGTTCGTTTTCGCTAAATTTTGAATGATAAATACCTACAGAATCACCAAACACAGCTCTTATGCGATTAATCAATTGAGTAGTTAATGCAATTTCTGGAACCAAATACAACACTTGTTTTCCTTTAGCAATTGCTTTGTCAATTAAATCAGCATAAATTTCTGTTTTTCCACTACCAGTAACACCATGTAATAAAACAGTTTGTTTTGTTTCAAATTGCTGCTCAATATCCCTAACAGCCTGTTCCTGAAATTGATTTAATGTTTTAGTAGTTTTTTCTTTATGATCAAATAATAATCTGCTGGTTTCTAATGATGTTTCAATTATAATATCTTTTTTTACCAATGCCTTTATAACACTTGTATCAAAACTTTTTAGCAACATCGATTTTTTAACTAAGCCTAATTGCTTGGCTGTTTCATCTGATTTTAATAGATGAAGCATCATTAATAAAACCTCAGCTTGTTTAAAAGCTTTTTTTTCAAGAATATCTAAAACTTCTTTTAACTGAGTCTCATTAGCAAGTAATAAAGGGTTAACACCAATATAATCTACTAACTTAGGTTTATATTTATCTTTAATTTCCTCGTAAATAACGATGGCGCCTTTTTTAATTAATTTATTAACTACTACTTGCACCGTTTTAATAGATAGCATTGCACTTACATCTTCAAAACTTAAAGAGGCATTGGTTTGTAGTGCTTCTAAAATAATGTGTTCTTTGTCTGTAAAAAACTCATACGGCATTTCATCCAAACTAAAATCTGGATTTAAGGTAACGTGCGACGTACTGCTTAATTTTAATCCACTTGGTAAGGCAGCATTCATAACGTCTCCTGGATTACACAAATAATAATGCGCTATCCAATCCCATAATTGTAATTGCGAATTGGTTACAATAGGCTCATCATCTAAAATCGTATCAATGTATTTAGCGATATATTCTTTTGGAGGATTAGCATGAACCGAATATACAATTGCTGTATAAAATTTAGTTTTACCAAATTGAACGATAACACGTTTTCCTACAGCAATTAATTCATTAAATTCTTTTGGAACACGGTACGTAAATTTATTAGCTACAGATAGCGGAACAATAACATCTATAAATAATGTATCGTTATTTTCCATTATTAACTAATTAAGGCTGCTAAAGATACACCCGCAATCATTGATATAATTTTAGCTAAGTTATATCGATGATTTTCGCCAGTTTCAAACATAATAGCCGTTGATATATGAAGAAAAATACCTATCACTACGGCAAATGATAACTTTAAAAACCCATCGTAGTTTTGCACACCTATCGAATTTAATATATAACTAATTAAACATCCTAATGGTGCCATTAAAGCAAATCCAAGTAATAATAAAAATGTTTTAAGTTTAGAGGTTTGATGATCGAGTAATAATGTAACAAAGGCAATTGCAATTGGAATATTATGAATTGTAATACCAAATACTAATGATTGCTGAGTAGATAATACAGCATGTGAATTAACTTCTATAATTCCGCTTTGATAAATAGGTAATCCTTCTAATAACGAATGCAAATAAAGTCCAGCAATCATACCAAGTGGCAAATGCTTTTCACATGAATGGGAGTGCGCATGCGTATGCCCATGTTCTATACCTGCACTAAAGTATTCTAATACAATTTGGATAAAAAAACCTATTAAAATAAATAATCCTATAGTTTTTGCATGATTGCCTTCATAACACTCGGGTAATAAATGAGTAACCGAAATGGCAAATAAATAGGCCGCGCTAAATGCTAATAAAAATCTTAAATTTTGAGCCTTAATTTTTAACGACAAAAAAATTAACCCAATTATTAAAATTGGTAAACATAATACTACTGTTAATAACCAAAGACTCATTTTTTTTGTAAAACTAAAATTAAACGTGGCGATGTATGAATATCAAATTCTTTTAACTGATAATTTCCAAATGTGTTTAACAAAGTTAAATTACACTCTTTTGCTAAATTTTCAAAATAGGATTTATCAAATAATTTAACATGCTCTTCAAAATGAAAAACTTGTCCTTTATCTTCAAAATCAATGCTTTTAATAATAGTATTGTTTTCTATTTTTTTCGAAATTAAAAATTCAATCCCATCAATTACTTTTATGTCCTTATCTACTAATGTTTGTTTAATGTAATTAGAATTTAAATAATCAAATACGAAATAACCGTTTGATTTTAATGCCTGTTGTACCGAATTAAATACACTCACATCATCTTGTTTTGTGTTAAAGTAACCAAAACTTGTAAATATATTAAATACAACATCAAAAAAATTTGTTTTAAATAACTCACGCATATCGTGCTGATGAAACTCTAATAAATTATTCCTATGTTTGTTAGCCTCTAATATGCTTTGCTGCGATAAATCTGTTCCTACAACTTGATACCCTTTTTTATTTAAATAAATGCTGTGTCTACCTTTTCCACAGCATAAATCCCAACATATCGAATCATCTTTTAATTTCAAAAATTGTGTTATATTATCAATAAATAAAGCCGCTTCCGAATAATCTCTATTTTTATATAATATATGATAGTAAGATGTATCAAACCAAGAAGAAAACCACTCTTTTTGCATAGATTACAAAGGTATTAAAACAAAAATACTAGACTACAAAAGGAAGGTATTTTTTTAAACTATTATATATCTATTAGTAATTAAAAAATATGCTAGTTTAAAAATAAGTAACTTATTTTTTTAAAATGCAAAATACATTAACCGGATTAAGGTAAATCTCTTTTTTTATTTCTTGGTAAGCTAGCTCACTTGACACAAACACATCTTCATTATAAAATTCTTGTCCTTTAATTTGATACGAGAAATTGTAATAATGATTAACATCTAATATAGTTATAAACGATCCATTTTCCTTAGGCTTATAACGACCTACAATAGTAGAAGTTGCTTTATTTTTTATTAAAATCTCTAACATATCTGGCATTTTCTCATCATTTTCTGGCACAATAAACCCTTTAAATAAGGCAAATGGAGTTGTTTCTTTTTCATCTATAATAATCATTTTATAAATATCTTTATCTCCATAACCTCCTGGTGCTCCTGATGAAAAATATCCTCTTTTTCCATCTAACGACGTTACAAAAAACACATCATCATCTGTTGTATTAATTGGATATCCCATGTTTTGTGGTTCAGAAAATTGTTTCTCATTTAATATTGTTGAGAAAAAGATATCAAAGCCTCCCATTGACTTGTGGCCATTTGAAGAAAAAATAAAGGTTTTGCCATCTGGGTGAAGAAATGGGCCATCCTCGTCATATTTTGTATTTATAGTTGGTCCAACATTATAAGCTTTACTCCAATTACCATTTGGTAATTTAACACATCTGTAAATGTCTCTTCCCCCATATCCACCAGGTCTGTCAGAAACAAAGTAAAGTGTATTGTTATCTGAACTTACACAGGCATGAGGTTCCCAATATTGAGTATTAATATCTGAACCAAAGCTTTGTAAAGTACTCCACTCTTTACCATCCCAATTACTGTAATATAAATCTCCCCCATTCCCAGAACCTAAATCTTGGTACACAATTAAAGTTTGCCCATCTGCAGATAAATTAATTGAGCCCTCATTACCAATTGTATTTATGTATTGCGAAATAGATTTTGGAGAAGTCCACTTTCCATTTTCTTTTTTATATGAAATAACAATATCATCATAATATGAATCATTAGACAATTTATCTCCATTGGTAGAAACTTGTTTTCTTCTTGTATAAATTAATGTTGACTCATCAGCACTTAATACTGGGCTATAATCAGAATAAGGGCTATTTACACTATCTCCAAAATTTTCAATTTTAATATTCATTGGAGCAGACTTTAATTCCTTAGCATACAATAATTGAGATTTTAAAAAATCTGCTTGTTTTTTAGATTCATTATCGTGTGCATAATACTCGTTATAAATAGTTAATTGAAAAAGCGCTTCATCAAATTTATAATTAACATGCAAAGCTTTTGAATAGTAAAAATAAGCTATTCCTGGCACTGCTGTTTCTGCTGGATCTCCCATTTTATACTTTTTAGAAATAGATGTAGTTGCTTTTGCTAAATATTTTTCGGCATATGGTTTATGAGTAGCTGTATTTAAATAACACAAACCTACATAATAATTGATATTAGCTGATACTGAATCTAATTGATAGGCTTCTAAAAAATATTTGAGTGCCATGTTGTAATTGTCTTCTTCTATTAAAAACACTCCCTCTTTAAAATAATCAGAATACTTATTTTTAAGCACCTGTGCCTGTGTCAAAAAAACACATAGAAATAGCACTAGAAATAAAGAATAGTTCTTTTTCATTATAATTAGGTTTAACAATTAAAACAAAAATAACACATTTATTATAAAAACCCATTGTTTTAAGCATAAAAAAACCCGCTAAGTGCGGGTTTTTTTATATAGAAATGATCCTAAATTATGAAGTTCTGGTTACATCCCAGTTTTCCATATAATCGGCTACCCTTCTTAAAAAACTTCCACCCAAAGAGCCATCTACAACTCGATGATCATATGATAATGATAAGAACATAAAATGTCTAATTCCTATTACATCTCCTTGAGGAGTTTCAATAACTGCTGGTTTCTTTTTAATTGTTCCAACTGCCAAAATAGCCACTTGAGGTTGCATAATAATTGGAGTTCCCATTACATTACCAAAACCACCAACGTTTGTTAAAGTAAATGTACCACCTTGTATTTCGTCTGGAGATAATTTATTAGCTCTAGCTCTAGAAGCTAATCCATTCACATCTTTAGTAATGCCAACTAAATTTTTTTGATCAGCATTTTTAATAACTGGCACTATTAAATTTCCTGTAGGTAAAGCTGTTGCCATTCCTACATTTATATTTTTGCGTTTAATGATTTTAGTACTAGTTTGATCAACCGATACGTTTATCATTGGATAATCTTTAATTGCTTTAGCTACACACTCAATAAATAAAGGCGTAAATGTAATTTTTTCTCCTTCGCGTTTTTCAAAATCTTTTTTAACTTTTTCTCTCCATTGCACCATATTTGTAACATCAGCCTCAACAAAAGAGGTAACATGTGGCGAAACATGCTTACTCATTACCATATTATCAGCAATGATTTTACGCATACGATCCATTTCAATAATTTCATCACCAGCACCTACTGATACAGCAGGGCGTTGAACTAAAATTGTATGATCTGGAACCCCAATTGATGATTTATTTGCAGCTGCTGGAGTAGGTGTTGATTTTTCGGCAACCGCAATAGGTGCAGAAGTTTGTGCATTACGAGTTGGTAAATAGGCTAAGATATCTGCTTTTGTAACTCTACCGTCTTGCCCTGTTCCTTTAATACTATCTAGCTCTGTTATAGATATACCTTCTTCTTTTGCTATACTTTTAACTAAAGGAGAATAAAATTTATCTGAACTACTAAAATCTGTAGTTTGAGTTGGAGAAGTTATTGATGAAGGAGCTACATGACTTGCTACAGCTTGAACTGGAGCAGCTGTTTTTGGAGTTTCAGTAACTGTTGCGCTAGAATCAGAAGAAATAATAGCTATAACGGCGCCCACTTGAACAACGTCATTTTCATTAAATAACTTTTTAACTAACGTTCCTTCAAAAGGTGAAGGAATTTCTGAATCAACCTTATCAGTTGCTATTTCTAAAACAGTTTCATCAATTTTAATCGAATCTCCTTCGTTTTTAGTCCATTTTATAATTGTTGCTTCGGCAACACTTTCGCCCATTTTGGGCATTGTTAATTCAAATTGAGCCATTTTTACTAGATAATGTAAGGCACAAAATTAAAGTAATATAGCTATTACACAAATTTTATTAATTAAGAATTTATTACCAATGACTCAATTTAGTTTAAAACTTAATAAATATAGCTTTTAATTGGCCATAAGCTCAATAAACCCTAGAGTATTAGACTTTTTAATGGTTAATGATTTTGAATAATTGAGTATCTTATCAATTAATACGTCTGAGGGTTCTAAATTGGCATCAAAACTTGATTTTTGAGGCGTATTGGTATGGTTTTTTAATAATTCAGTAACAAGAGTAGATGTTTTTCGCATAGGCAGTTTTTAGGTTATTATAAGCAAAAAACGTAGGGCTATATGATTTATTGTGTTGCCCCTAAAAAACTTTAAAAGTAATAGCTTTTAAAGACGAGATAAAATAAATAACTTTACAACTCATTGATTTAACATCAATTGTAAATACAACAACATGAAATTAGATATATTAGCCATTGGAGTTCATCCTGATGATGTTGAATTATCAGCGTCTGGAACTATTTTAAAACATATTTCTTTACAAAAGAAAGTAGGAATATTGGATTTAACAAGAGGAGAATTAGGTACACGTGGCAATGCAACATTAAGAACTCAAGAAGCTACTAAAGCGGCAGAAATTTTAGGTGTTAGTATTAGAGAGCAACTAGATATGGCAGACGGTTTTTTTGAAAACAACGAAGAAAATCAAAGAAAAATAATTGAAATTATTAGAAAATATCAGCCAGAGATTATTTTATGTAATGCCATAACCGATAGACATCCTGACCATGGAAGAGCTGCAAAATTAACTGCCGACGCTTGTTTTTATAGTGGTTTAGTAAAAATAAAAACATTTGAAAATAACACATTACAAACTGCTTGGCGACCTAAAGCGGTATACCATTATATACAAGATAATTTTGTAGAACCTGATTTTGTAGTAGATATTACCGATTTCATGGATAAAAAAATGGAATCAATACTAGCGTATTCGTCTCAATTTTTCAATCCAACTTCAACAGAGCCTGAAACTCCTATTTCAACTAAAAATTTTATGGAATCTGTAAAATCAAAAAACAATATTTTTGGTAGAGCCATTAATTGCAACTACGCAGAAGGGTTTACCGTAAACCGTTATATAGGTGTTGAAAATTTATTTGATTTGAGGTAATTTTACAATTTATAATTAAAATTGATTATCCTATTTTACTCCAAGAAGATCTAGTTTTTCCTTGTATTTGTAATTGATTAACTAGTAACTGATTTTGAGCTGTTGTTAAATTTGGATCTTCATTTAATATGGCTTGAGCAGCTGAACGAGCTAGCGTTAAAATTTGTCCATCATGGGCTAAATCTGCAATTTTTAAATCCATTACTCCGCTTTGTTGCGTTCCATCTAAATCTCCAGGGCCCCTTAATTTTAAATCTACTTCACTAATTTCAAAGCCATCATTTGTTCTTACCATAGTTTCCATTCTTAATTTACTATCGGCTCCTAATTTATAAGATGTCATCAATACACAATAAGATTTGTCAGCCCCTCGCCCTACCCTACCTCTTAACTGATGAAGCTGAGATAATCCAAAACGTTCAGCACTTTCGATAACCATTACAGAGGCATTTGGAATATTAACACCAACCTCAATCACAGTAGTTGCTACCATAATTTGGGTTTCGTGTTTAATAAAACGTTGCATCTCAAATTCTTTTTGCTGAGCTGTTAATTTACCATGTACTATACTAATTTGATAATGTGGTGGTTGAAAATCATGAAGTAAGGCATCATATCCTCTCTCTAAATTTTGGTAATCCATTTTTTCACTTTCTTGAATTAAGGGATACACAACGTAAACTTGTCTGCCTAATGCTATTTGTTCTTTCATGAAGCCAATTAACCGCAGGCGTTGACTTTCCATAAAATGCATAGTAGTAATTGGTTTTCGTCCAGGCGGTAATTCATCAATCACAGAAGTATCTAAATCTCCATACAGTGTCATTGCTAATGTTCTGGGAATTGGTGTAGCTGTCATAATTAATACATGCGGGGGTTGTGTATTTTTCTTGTGCATTTTGCCTCGCTGAGCAACACCAAAACGATGTTGTTCATCAATAACCACTAACCCTAAATTTTTAAATACAACCACATCTTCTATAAGTGCATGGGTACCAATTAAAATATGAATCGTTCCAGATTCTAAACCAAGATGTAACTCTTTTCGCGCTTTTGTTTTAGAAGAACCTGTTAATAAAGCAACATTTAATCCCATTGGTTGTAATAATTCTGATATAGTTTCGAAATGCTGCTTCGCTAATATTTCTGTAGGAGCCATTAAACAAGCTTGATAACCATTATCAATAGCCAATAACATGCTTAATAATGCAACTAGGGTTTTACCACTTCCTACATCTCCTTGCACCAATCTACTCATTTGTTTTCCCGATCCCATATCAACTCTAATTTCTTTTACAACACGTTTTTGAGCATTAGTTAATTGAAATGGTAAATGATAATTATAAAAATTATTAAAAGCATCGCCTACTTTACTAAAAATAAAGCCTTGAGTAATTTGATGACGAACTAAATTACTTCTTAATAATTTTAACTGAACAAAAAATAATTCTTCAAATTTTAATCTAAACTTAGCCTTATCTAGTAATTCTTTAGAATCTGGAAAATGAATTTGCCTTAATGCATCAAGCTTTGATAATAATTTAAAATCTTGAATAATTGATTGCGTTAACGTTTCTTGAACTGTGTGTTCATTAAGTTGTAATGTTAATACTCTTAAACATTTACGAATGCCATCGCTATCTAAATTTCTAAATTTTAATTTTTCGGTACTATTATAAACAGATTGAAATGAAGATTGATTGACTAATATTTCGGGAGTTACTACTTGTATTTCGGGATGTGCCATATTAAAACGTCCCATAAATGCTGTAGCTTTCCCATAAACAATATATTCTGAATTTGATTTTAGCTTCTCTGCCATCCATTTAGCTCCTTGAAACCAAACCAATTCTATTATTCCTGAACTGTCTTTAAATTTGGCAACTAAGCGCTTTGTTCGTTTCTCTCCTACAAAATCAATTTCAATAATATATCCTCTTAATTGATAATATGCAGAATCTTCATTGATATCTTTAATGCTATGAAATTGCGATCTGTCAACATATCTAAAAGGATAATGAGTTAATAAATCTTTGTATGTAAAAATAAATAATTCATTTTGCAACACTTCGGCCCGCTGAGGACCAATACCCTTAAGGTACCCTATTGGAGTATCTAAAAAAGAATGTATCATTTCAACAAAATTAATACACATAGCCTGTTAATACAATTTTGAATCATCAATTTATAAACAATATATCTCTGTTATTTTTGTAGTATGAGAACATTATTTTTTATTTTATTTATAACTGTCTCTTTTACAATAAAAGGACAATTTATAGATACATTTAAAGTATTATTACATTCTAAACCAAGTATTACTGGGGGTTTAGAATCTCGCTACTCGTTTTTAAATCATACGGCCACTAAAGTATCTGGGGTAAGATTAGGCTTAAGTTTTAAACGAAAATTAACTGTAGGGATTGGATATAGTTGGCTTGATGCTGATGTTATTGATAAAAAAACAATAACAGATGATTTAGGTAGGTTAAAAATAGTGGATGACTACTTTAAATTTGGTTATGCATGTTACTATGCCAATTTTGTATTTCATAAAACAAAACGATGGCAATTAACCGTTCCTATACAATTAGGTACTGGAATGTATTGGACACAGTACCAAAACGAAAACAAAACTTTTCTTTCTAAAAAACATTTTCTGTTATTTTATGAACCAGGTATAACGGTTCAATACAAAATAACCAGATGGTGTGGGCTTGGTATAGATGTTTGCGCAAGGCTAGCGCTAAGAAACACAAAGTATGTTGGAGAAAAGTTAAATTCATTTATATTAGCTCCAAAACTATTAATATGGTTTGATCAAATATTTTATATGATAGCACCAAAATCAAAAATCACACAAACATTTGGCCCCGGCTATTGGTAACCACTATTAAAAAATGCTATAAAATATAGCATTTAACAAGCTTTTAAATTTGTATTTTTACAACAATGAATGAAAATTTAGACGCTCATAACGAGAAATTATCAAATACAGATAAGGATTATGAAAAGGCTTTACGTCCGATAGAATTTAATGATTTTAGTGGGCAAGAATCTGTTGTTGATAATTTAAGAGTATTTGTACAAGCTGCTAAACAAAGAGAAGAAGCGCTTGATCATGTATTATTACACGGCCCTCCTGGATTAGGTAAAACAACATTGGCACATATTATTTCTAATGACCTAGGCGTAAATTTAAAAGTAACCAGTGGGCCTGTTTTAGATAAACCGGGAGATTTAGCAGGATTACTTACAAATTTAGAACCATTTGATGTTTTATTTGTGGATGAAATTCATCGTTTAAGCCCTATAGTAGAAGAGTATTTATACTCTGCTATGGAAGATTATAAAATAGATATTATGATTGATAGTGGGCCTAATGCTCGTACTGTTCAAATAAAATTAAATCCGTTTACTTTAGTAGGAGCCACAACCAGAAGCGGTTTACTGACAGCACCTTTAAGAGCTCGTTTTGGCATTACCTCTCGATTAAATTATTACGATAGTAAAGTTTTAACTGGCATTGTACAACGTAGTTCAGATATATTGGGTGTTGAAATAGCTGATGAAGCAGCTTATGAAATTGCACGAAGAAGTAGAGGAACCCCTCGAATTGCAAATGCATTGCTTAGACGCGTAAGAGATTTTGCTCAAATAAAAGGAGATGGAACTATTAATATTGATATTGCTACCTATGGACTAAAGGCGTTAAATGTAGATAAAAATGGGTTAGATGAAATGGATATTAGAATTTTATCGGCTATCATAGATAAATTTAAAGGAGGACCTGTTGGAATTACCACTATTAGCACTGCTGTTGGAGAAGAAGCTGGAACTATTGAAGAAGTATACGAACCATTTTTAATACAAGAAGGTTATTTAAGCCGTACACCAAGAGGAAGAGAAGCTACGGAAAAGGCATACAAACACTTAGGGAAATCATACAAAGGACGAATAGGTGGGTTATTTGAAGATTAATTAAATAATCATCTACTTTTTAATTTCAGTTTTTTTTGTTTGAAAAAGTGGGAACCCAAACTCTAAAACAGCTTCTTTCTGTTTTTCTATATGTTTAATATTTCTGTAATCCGAATAATAAATTTTTATTAAAATTAAAAAGTAAGAAATTAATAACGGTCCGAAGATTAACCCTGTTATTCCTAAATATTCTAATCCAATGATAATTCCAAGAACCGTAACTATTGGATGAACATCGGCCATTTTTTTAGCTAACAAAAATCTTATAACATTATCCATACTACCCATTACTAAAGCACACCAAGATAAAGTTAAAATACCTTGCCATGTATTACCAACAGCAAATAAATAAACTGTAATAGGAACCCAAATAATACCTGTTCCTACAATTGGAATTACCGATGCAAAACCCGTTAAAATAGCCCAAAAACCTGCTTCTGGAACTCCAGATAACAAATACACTCCAAAGGAAAACAAACCTTGTATCACAGCAATTAATGGTATGCCAACAATATTACTAAATGTTTGTGATTTTAATTCTTGACCAAAAATTTTAATATTACTTTTTTTAAATGGGAGTAATAAAAGTATCATTGCTTCCATTCTATTAAAATTAATGAGCATAAAATACAAGAAAAAATACATCATAACAATAGAAGTAAAAAAGGCAAACCCCTGATTAACAATACTTGATACCACTTGAGCACTTAATTGTTTTATTAATTGAATATTATTATCTGTTAATAATTCAATACCTATTTTTTGATTAAAAATCTGATCTATGTGATGAATGTAAGGCAAAAAAATATCAGGGTTAGAAGCAATTGGAACTACTTTATTATATACCATAGTTACAAAAAATGAGATAGGTAACAGTATTATAAAAAAAGAAATAATAATAATTAATAAAGCAGCTTTACTTTTTTTCCATTTTTGCTTATTTACTAATTTATGCATCCACTCTTTAAACAGTACATAAAAAATAACACTACCTAAAAAAGCAGTAAAATATTGCTTTAAGGAAATAGCTAATAGTAACCCAAATACTATGATGATAAACAAAAAAATATATTTATTGGCATTATTTTTAGAGTTCATGATATTAGTCACTATTAGAATTTAGTTAAACAATTTTTGTGTAAATTAGTATAAAATATTTAAGAATTCAAAATCATGAGCGATAAATCAAAAATAATAAGTGCCTTAGTTATTGGCGCATTTGTTGGTGCCGCTATTATAAAATTACTTGAAACGGATAAAGCTAAAGAAATAGTTGAAACTATAAAAAACAAAGCTGATTCTGCTACAGATGACATTAAATCGAAAATAGCAAAACTTGAAAGCGAGTTAAATGATTT
Organism: uncultured Flavobacterium sp.; assembly: GCA_964541155.1. Classification (GTDB taxonomy): domain Bacteria; phylum Bacteroidota; class Bacteroidia; order B-17B0; family Aurantibacillaceae; genus UBA4416. The sequence goes on along the minus strand of CAZIPC010000003.1, from coordinate 263,178 downwards.
ATTGCATTTTGAAAAAGAAAACAACACTAATAATCAAGCTTAATATACATGATGGAAAATTCCTCTAATAATTACTTTAAAGAAACTTATCAATTAATAGAAAAATATGTAGATGATAGAGTTAGTTTGATTAAAATACAAACTGCAAAAAAAACAGCAAACCTAACTAGTAATATTATTTTTATATTTTTCATATCCATTATTTTGTTTTTTGGATTAATGTTTGCAGGTTTTATGATGGCTTATTTTTTTGCTGAAAAATATAATAGTAATTTTTATGGCTTTGGAATAGTATCAATAGTATACTTAATAATTTTAGTGCTTTTTATAATATTTTATAAATTATTTTTTTCAAGAAAAATAAAAGATATGGTTACTAAGTTATTTTTTGAAAATGAAATTGATGAAGAGGGTGAAGATTATGAATAATAAGAATCAAATAATGTGTTTTGCCGATTTAGAAATCGAAGAAAAAAAAATAAAAAAACGCATTAAAAAACAAGAAGAGTTAATTAAAATTGCTATACAAAAATTGCCTGAAGAATTAGTAATAGTGGGTATTACTAAAATTATTTCTAGTGTCATAAATGGTAATACGTTTAAATCAATTGGCTCAATTATAAAAACTATATATTCTATATTTTCTGAAAGTGATAAAGAAAGTACAAATTCAAGAAATAGTATCATCGTTACTATAGCTCAAATTCTTAAAGAAAAATTATTTAACTAACCTTATATTATATATTTCTTGAATTCATTTAAGAATACTCAAATTATTAAAGCAGAAGCTAAACGACTTGGTTTTGATTTTTGCGGTATTAGTAAAGCTGAATTTTTAAGTGACGAAGCTCCTAAATTAGAGTTATGGCTTAAAACAAACAAGCATGGAAAAATGGAATATATGGAAAACCATTTTGACAAAAGACTTAATCCTACTTTATTAGTTGATGGTGCAAAATCAGTGGTATCATTACTCTACAATTATTATCCTAATAAAAAACAAAACGAAGGAGTTCCTAAAATTTCAAAATATGCCTACGGTAATGATTATCATGACGTAATTAAAGAAAAATTACAAGAGTTTTTAAATACTATAAAAGAACAAATAGGAGATGTAAATGGGAGAGCCTTTGTTGATAGCGCCCCAGTTCTTGATAAAGTCTGGGCAAAAAAAGGTGGATTAGGCTGGATTGGAAAAAACTCAAATCTTATTAATAAACAACAAGGATCATTTTTTTTTATAGCTGAATTAATCATTGATTTAAATTTAGAATATGATGGCCCAATAAAAGATTATTGCGGAACATGTACCAAATGTATTGATGCTTGTCCAACAGAAGCAATAGTAGAACCATTTATTGTAGATGGTAGCAAATGTATTAGCTATTTAACTATTGAGCTTAAAGACTCTATACCTAATAGCTTTAAAAATAAAATGGATGATTGGGTTTTTGGTTGTGATGTATGTCAAGATGTATGTCCATGGAATAGATTTAGTATTCCTCACAGCGAACCTAATTTTAATAGCCAAACAAGACTACTTGATTTTAATACAAATGAATGGTATGAGATAACTGAAGAAACATTTAAAACTATTTTCTCGAAAAGTGCAGTAAAAAGAACAAAATACAAAGGATTGAAAAGAAATTTAGATTTTATAAAAGCTTATAAAATCAATACTTAATTAATTTTCTTTCTTTAAATTTAATTGCCATTTCCAAGCACTTAACATCATTTCGTCAATTGTACATCTAGGTGCCCATTTTAATTCTTGCTTAGCTAAATCATTATTTGCATATATACTAACAACATCACCATTTCTGCGTGGTCCAATCTCATAATTTAATTTTTCACCAGTTACTTTTTCAAAAGATAAGATTGCTTCTAAAACAGTGATTCCATTACCTGTACCTAAATTAAAAATAGATATAGGTTGTTTATTATTGCATTCTATTAAATAATTTAATGCTTTTACATGGGCTTCGGCAATATCACTTACATGAATATAATCTCTAATACAGGAGCCATCACGAGTTTCATAATCTCCTCCAAAAACTGTTAGTTTTTGTAAAATACCAGCAGCTGTTTGAGTAATATATGGCACTAAATTATCTGGTTTACTTCTAGGGAACTCACCATTAAGTCCACTTATATGAGCGCCAACTGGATTAAAGTATCTTAATAAAACAGATTTAAAATTTGATTCAACTTTTGTAAAATTAGAAATAATATCTTCTCCAATTTGTTTAGTTTGAGCATATGGAGATTCTGATTTTTCAAAAGGAGTTTGCTCTGTAACCGGAAGTTTATCTACATTACCATATACAGAGCAAGAAGATGAAAAAATAAAATTATGAATACTAAACTCTTTACATATTTTTAAAACATTAATTAACGAACCTAAATTATTTTGATAATACAATAATGGTTCTTTTACTGATTGAGGTACTGATTTTAAAGCTGCAAAATGAATTATTCCTATTGGATTAGGAATTTGATTAATTGCTGATTTAAGTTGATTAAAATCGCAAATATCTATATTTAAATTTTCAACTTTTTTTCCAGTAATTCTTTCTATTCTCTTAAAAGTCTCTTCATCTGAGTTACTATAGTTATCAATTGATATAATGTTGTGGCTTGTTTGTTGTAATAACTCAATAATAGTATGAGAACCTATATATCCAGCTCCTCCTGTAACAATTATTGTTGATGTGTTTTTATTAGACATATTTTTACTGATACTTTTAACAAACTTATATTATTCAACTTTTGGGTAAAAATAAACTAAAAAAATTAATAATTAACTACGCATTAAATAATGGTAACTTAAATTTAATTATAAACTAATTAACTTATTTTACTTATTTTTAGAGATATTAATTAATGCATATACTTATTTATAAATATCAACTAATGAATTTAATATTTGCTACTCATAATAATAATAAACTTAAGGAAGTTAAAAGTCTTTTAAATAAAAATGTAAATTTATTAAGTCTAGAAGATATTAAGTTTAATAAAGAGATTGATGAAACAGAATTTACATTAGAAGGTAATGCTTTACTAAAAGCTAAAACCATATATCAACACACAGGAATAAACTGTTTTGCCGACGATAGCGGATTATTAGTAGACTCATTAAATGGAGAGCCAGGGGTTTTCTCTGCTCGTTATGCTGGAAATCAAAAAAATGATCAGGATAATTTACAAAAACTACTATTTAATTTAAAAGGTATTTCCAAAAGAGATGCTCATTTTAAAACAGTTATAGCATTAATTATAGATGGGAAAGAATTTTTATTTGAAGGCATCATTAATGGAATTATTACTTTAGAACCCTCTGGTAATAATGGATTTGGATACGATCCTATATTTATACCAAATGGATATACTGAAACTTTTGCAGAAATGGCTTCAGAAATTAAACATCAAATTTCACACAGAGGATTAGCTCTAAAAAAAATGATTAATTTTTTAACAACAATCTAATTTTTAGATTTCTTTATTTTGTTTAGATGCTTTTTTAGAACCACTATACATTTCATATTTTAATAGTTTGCATTCTAGAGAGGCATTAAATAAAGTCATTTTTTTACTGGGACGTAAGCCTATTGATTTTATGGCTTCCATATTAGATGAAATGATCCAGCAATTCCAACCGCCAAAATCTTTTTTTAATTTGTCTCCTATTTGTTTATAAAAAGCATTTGTGTCTTCCATTTTAATTCGTTCATCATATGGTGGATTTAGTAATATAGTACCGTGAGGTTTAGTTGGCATTAAATCAAAAAAAGAAATATGTTCGTATTTAATAACATCATCTACTTTTGCTACAGCACCGTTACGTTTAGCCATTTCTAATGGAACACTATCTATATCACTCGAAATAATTGATGGCATATCGTCTTTTATTCGATTAATAGAACTTTCATATATTTTATCCCATAATTCTTTATCAAAATCATGCCATTTCATAAATCCAAACTCTTCTCTAAAAACACCAGGAGGTATATTATTTGCATATAAGGCCGCCTCTATTCCTAGTGTTCCGCTACCACACATTCCATCAATTAATGGTAAATGCGGTTGCCAATTTGATATTAACACCATGCCTGCAGCTAATACTTCTTTCATCGGTGCTGTATCAATATCAACCCTATATCCTCTTTTAAATAAAGAGTCTCCGCTACTATCTAAACTAACATTAACTTGATTTCTAAAAATGTGAACATAAATTCTTAGTGTAGGATTATCCAAATCTACATTTGGTCTTACATCAAATTTTTCAACAAATCTATCACAAATAGCATCTTTTGTTTTTTGTGATACGTATAATGAATGGTTAAATTCGTCTGAGTTTACGGTTGCGTTAATTGCCAAAGTTTCATCAGTATTCAATAACTCTTCCCATTCGTACTCTTTCATTTTATCGTATAACTCATGCTCATTATTTGCGGTAAATGAATAAATTGGCACTAATACTTTTAAAGCAGTTCGCAAACACAAATTGGCTTTATACATAAATCCTTTATCTCCAGTAAAAGAAACACCTCGTTTAAATGGTACAATATCTCTTGCTCCTAATTTCAATAATTCATTAGCTAATACATCTTCTAGGCCATGAAAGGTGGTTGCTTTCATTTCAAAATCATATTCGGTAGTTTTTTGTGTTTTCAAGGTAATATGGGGTTTATGTCTTTTCAATTAAAAGTTAAAGACAAGTTTTGTTACTAATTTTGATTACTGTTTTTTCTTAACAGCATTAAATACTTCTTTCATAAAACCAGAAGCAAATACAAAATCAACTAATTCTGGATTATCTGTTTTTAATATATCTTGGCTATTGCCAGTCCACCAAGGTTTTCCCTTATATATGTATAATATTTTTTCACCTATTTCCACTACAGAATTCATATCATGAGTAATCACAATTGTTGTAATATTAAATTCTTTAGTTAAACTTTGTATTAAATTATCAATAACAATAGATGTTTTAGGATCTAATCCTGAATTTGGTTCATCACAAAATAAATATTGTGGATTATTGGCAATTGCTCGTGCTAAAGCTGCTCTTTTTTTCATTCCTCCTGATAATTCTCCAGGGTATAATTTATTTCTATTAGTTAATTGCACTTTATCTAAACAAAAATTTACTCTATCTATTTTTTCTTCATGAGTCATAGACGTAAACATGTCTAACGGAAATCGAACATTTTCTTCTAATGTTTGAGAATCAAACAATGCTCCTCCTTGAAACAACATTCCTATTTTTTTTCGAATTTCTTGTTGTTCTTTTACATCTAATGTTGGAAAATTTTTTCCATTATATAATACTTGTCCATTATCTATAGCATGTAAACCAACCATTAATTTCATAACGGTTGTTTTTCCGCTTCCACTCTCACCTATAATTAAATTTGTTTTTCCTTGCTCAAAAGTAAAAGAAACATCGTCAATTACTTTTCTATCCCCAAAACTTTTTGATATGTTTTTTAGTTCTATCATGTTAAAAACAATTGGGTTAACAAGAAATTAAAAATCAAAATAAAAATGCTACTGTACACAACTGCCGAAGTACTACTTTTGCCGACTTCTAAAGCTCCTCCATAGGTATAATATCCAAAATAAGATGAGATAGATGTTATTAAAAAGGCAAAGGTAATTACTTTAGTAAATGAATAGTAAAGTTTCCATGGTTGAAAAAATGCTTGAATTCCAAAAATGTATTCATAAGAAGTACATGCTCCTGTAGCTATTCCCATAACATATCCTCCAAAAATACCTAAAAACATACTAATTGCTATTAAAAATGGCATTATTAAAACTCCAGCTACTATTTTAGGTAATATTAAAAAACTAGCAGAATTAATTCCCATAATTTCTAAAGCATCTATTTGCTCTGTAATGCGCATTGAGCCTATTTCTGAAGAAATATTAGAACCTATTTTTCCAGCTAAAATTAAACATACAATTGTTGGAGAAAATTCTAATAACATAGATTCTCTTGCGGCATATCCAACTGCATATAATGGTACTAAAGGACTAGTAAATCCAAATGCAGATTGAATAGTAATTACACCACCCATAAAAAATGAAATTATTGCAATAATAGGCAAAGAAGTGATCCCTATGTTATCAACTTCATGAACTGCTTGCCTCATGTAAACAGATAATTTTTCTGGCTTACTAAACACACGTTTAATAAGCATAAAATATCTACCTAAATGAAAAAATAAATTCATGTCTTTATCAGTTAAACTTAACTATCCTATTATTTTATAATAGAGTGCTAATTAGTTTATGCTTTTTTAACCACTATTATAAGGAGCTAATATACGATTAAGTGTTTAATTTTATAAATAGGAAATATTAAAAAAAACGCTATTCGTTTTGATTATGAATAGCGTTTCAACTCTATAAAACTATTATAATCCTGTTCCAAAGTGTGTTACACTTTGTTTTTTAGAGGGATTAATTGTCATAACAGGCAAATTACTAATATCTACAACTTTTTGCGCCTCAGTACCTCCAAAAAACTCTTTAATACTTAACGTTGGTTTATTCATAATAACAATTAAATCAGATTCTACTTTATTGGCGTATTCTACAATACTATCAGCAACACTATCACTAGATAACGATTTTATTGAACAAGAGATACCCTTGCTCTTAATGTATTGTTTTACTTGATGCGAATATGATAGTAATTGTTTTTCATAAGCTGCATCCGATAAACTAAATACACCTAAAATACGGATTGATGCTCCAAAATAATGAGCAAATTGAATAGCTACATCCACTTTTTCACGCGATTCTCTTGATAAATCCAGAGGCAATAAAATATTTTCACAGCCATCCTTATGATCTTTTCCTCTAATAGAAATAACAGGACAAATACACTCTCTAATCATTTTAGAAGCACTAGAACCTATAATATGTTTAGCACTCATATGACTTTCTAAGCCCACCATAACCAATGTAGCATTTATTTCTTCGGCTACTTTTGGCACTTGAGTATAAATATCTCCTCTAACATTCATAAACTCTGTAGGAACAGAACTTTCATTTTCTGTTTGCTTTGTTAGTGCCTTTAATTCCTCATACATTTCTTCGCCTACTTTTTCATAAGTATGAAGCAAAATAATTTTAGAATGTGTGTATTTAGCTAAATTATAGGCTTGTTTTATAGCCAATAATGATTGTTCAGTAAAATCAATAGGAATTAATAAGATGCCTCGTTCTTTCAATTTCATATATATATATTAATTTTTGGTTTAAAAATAGACGTAAGTGTAACAAAAATAGTCAAATTAATGATATTTAGGTAATTATAAAAATTATTTTTAAAAATAAATTGTCAATTAAATTAATTTACCGATATTTGGCGCCTAAATTATTTAAAAACAACAAAAATGGCAGTAAAGATTAGACTACAAAGACACGGTAAGAAAGACTCAGCGTTTTTCCACGTAGTAGCAGCGGATGGTCGTGCACCAAGAGATGGAGCTTTCATTGAAAAATTAGGAACTTATAATCCTAATACGAACCCAGCAACAATTGATTTAAATTTTGATTCAACTTTAAAATGGTTGCAAAACGGTGCTGTTCCTACAGATACTTGTAAGGCAATTTTATCTTATAAGGGTGTTTTAATGAAAAAACACTTATTAGACGGTGTAAAAAAAGGTGCTTTAACAGAAGCACAAGTTGAAGAGCGTTTTGCTAAATGGTTAGATCAAAAAGCAAGTAAAATCAACTCTAAAAAAGATAATTTATCTGCTGCTGAGAAAAAAGCAGTTGCTGATAAGTTAAAAGCAGAATTAGCAGCTAAAGATGCTAAAGCGGCTAAAATTGCAGCAAAAAATGCTGTAGTAGAGGCAGCTCCTGCTACAGAAGAAACTGAAGCTCCTGCTACAGAAACTTCTTCTGAAAATACAGAAGCATAATATTATTTAAATACAAAAAAAAGGTTCGATGTAATAATACATCGAACCTTTTTTATTTAATAAATAAATTATTTATTTAAGGAATTTAAGCCCTCTATAGCTGGCTCATAATTAGGAATTAATTGTAAACACATTTGATAATCAGCAGAAGCATTGTTTTTATCATTCAACTCTTGATAACAAACTCCTCTGGCAAAATAAGCTTCAGCATATTTTGGATTTATATTTATAGCTTTTGTAAAATAATCAAGTGCTTTTTGTGGGTTTTTATTTATTCCAAATTCAATTGCACCTAAATTATAAATTGAATATATATGCGTTGAATTATTCTTTAATATTTGATTGTAAATTAAAACGGCATCTTTTATCTGATTAATGTCTTGAAACAACTTAGCTTTAGCATATAAGGCTTCTATGTTTGATGGATCAAGTTTAATTGCATTATCATAATATTCAAAAGCTAATGCATTTTTTTTTGCTGCATAAATCAATCCCAAATCTAAAAAAACACCTGCATTTTTATTATCCTGTTCTATAGCAGTTTCTAAACTAGAAATTGCTTTTGCCGTATCTCCTATCTCTTTATAAATATTTCCTTTTAAATAATATGCTTTAGCTAGGTTTTCGTTAATTTTTAGCGCTTGGTTAATTTTAGAAAATGCATTTTCGTATTGCTTAACAAAATAATATAACTCTCCTAATTTTAGTAACCCATCTGTATTTTCTGGAAATTTTTTAACTACTTGTTCTAAAAGATCTTTTGCGTTTCGTGTTTCATTGGCAGCAAAAAACACATCTGCTTCTGTTAAGTAAAAAGTAGCATTGGTAGAGTCTAATCTGATAGATCGCTTTGAATCGTTAATCGCTTCTTCAAATTGTTTAAATTGTAAATAAATTTTTGCTCTTTCGTTATATAAACTTGCGTCGTCAGGGTTATCTAATATTTTCTTATTTAATGCTGCTAATTCTGGTAAGTTTATGATTTTTAAAAGCGAATCTGTGCGTTGAGAGTTTTCTGAAATATCTTCTTGTTTTTGTTTACACGAAAACAAAAACATTGAAATAACTAATGGTAAAATTATTTTTCTCATTATGTAATTATAAGTCGTTTGCTGAAGCAATTAACTCTGCAACGTCTAGTACTTTTGTTTGTTCTTCTTTATTAAAATGTTTAACACCATCTGTCATCATTGTATTACAAAATGGACAACCAACGGCTATTACATCAGGATGATGAGATAATGCTTCTTCTGCTCTTTCTACATTTACTTCTTTATTTCCTTTCTCTGCCTCTTTAAACATTTGAGCTCCTCCTGCTCCACAACATAATCCATTTGCCTTACTTCTTTTCATTTCTACTAGCTCGGCATCTAATTTTGATATAACATCTCGAGGTGCTTCATACACATCATTTGCCCTTCCTAAATAACAAGGATCATGAAATACAATTTTTTTTCCTTTAAAATCTCCTCCCTGAACCTTTAATTTACCTTCATTAATTAATTGTTGAACTAATTCAGTATGATGAATAACTTCATATTTACCGCCTAATTCAGGATACTCATTTTTTATTGTATTAAAACAATGTGGACATCCAGTAACAATTTTTTTTACATCATAACCATTTAAAATAGAAATATTTTGCATGGCTTGCATTTGAAATAAAAATTCATTACCCGATCGCTTTGCTGGATCGCCAGTACATGATTCTTCTACACCTAACACTGCAAAATTTGCATTCACATGATTTAATATACGGATAATAGCTTTTGTAATTTTTTTTGCTCTATCATCAAAACTACCCGAGCAGCCAACCCAAAATAAAATATCTGGAGTTTCGCCATTAGCAATTTTTTCTTGCATGGTAGGAACTTTAATCGTTGTATTACTCATCATTTCTTAATTTTCGTTTATCCAATTTGCTCTATCTGCTGGGCTAAATTGCCAAGGAGCTCCATTGTTTTCTAAGTTAGAAAACATTCCATTTAACTCATTAGGTGCAGAACTTTGTTCTAATACTAATTGTTGGCGTAAGCCAATAATAATAGACAATGGGTCTATATTTACTGGGCATTCTTGAACGCAAGCGTTACATGTATTGCATGCCCAAATTTCTTCTGATGTTATATAATCTCCCAGCAACGTTTTACCATCATCTACAAAAGTTCCTCCATTAGCATCTATATTTTTTCCAACTTCAACTAATCTATCTCTTGTATCCATCATTATTTTACGGGGGGATAATGCTTTACCTGTTATATTTTGAGGACAAGAAGATGTACATCTTCCGCATTCTGTACAAGAATAAGAATCTAAAAGTTGTTTCCATGTTAAATCCATAACATCTTTTACTCCAAATTTTATAACTGCGTTTGGATCTAATACTGGTTGATAAGATGGATCGAAATTGGGTTTTACAACATCTGTAACTTCAAATAGATTAGAAAACTGTCCTTTAGATTTTAAGTTAGAATAGTAGGTATTAGGAAATGCTAATAAAATATGAAGATGTTTTGAAAATGGTAGGTAGTTTAAAAAAGCAAACACCATTATTATATGCCCCCACCAGCCAATGCGCTCAATTACATGCAATCCTTCATTTGGCATATTTCCATATATTAACGGACCTATATAACTACTAATAGCAAAATTTAAACTTCCATCGCCTAGGTTTTCAGCATGAGATTGAGCTCTCGAATACAAAACTTCATCAGCCCCATTCATCATAAAAATAAAACATATTAATATGATTTCCATCATTAAAATGATATTAGCATCTAATTTTGGCCAACCATTTAATTCATTTTTTACTAAGCGAGGGATTTTTAATGCATTTCTTCTTGCTAAAAAAGCTATTGTTCCTATAAAGGCTAAAACTGATAAAATTTCAATAAAACTAACCATGAATGTATAAAAACTACCTAAGGCTGGTCGAAAAGCACGATGATGAGTTGTTAATCCATCAAAAATAATTTCTATTAATTCTATTTGAGTTATAATAAATGCCGCGTATAAAAACAAATGTAATATTGCAGGAACTGGTCTTGTAAACATTTTTCTTTGTCCAAGAGCAACTAGCAACATTGTTTTTAAACGCTGAGTTTTATTATCAGTTATGATAATATCTTTTCCTAATAAAATATTACGACGAATTTTTTTTGCATTTATAAAAAAATACGAACTCGACACAACAAGTAGGGTAATAAAAATGATTGATGAAATCATAAATAAAATTTAAAGTTTAGGTTTGTTTTTATCTTTTCTGCCAAATACAGAAAAATGAATATAACGTTTAGGATTAATGCGCAAATCTTTCATTAGTTTATCTAAATCTTCACTTGCTTTATTTAAGTTATTGTATAAAGAATCATTTTTAGCTAATTTGCCAATTGTTCCTTGACCTGCATTAATTTGAGCCACCAATTTATTTAACTCTGCTAATGTTTTATCAGCTTCATCAATAGCACTTTTTAAGTTAGATTTAGCTAAACTATCAGATAGTGTACTAAAATTAGCAATCACATTATCAATTTTACCAGTATTTTTTTCGAGCATTCCAGCTAACGTATTTAACTTTGTTAGGATAGAAGAGATTTTTAATTTTTCTGAAGCTACTAAATCATCTAACTTATATGCTGTTTTCTCTAAACTTTGAATGGCTTTTTTAATGCTTTCAAAAGATTTACTTAAATTTTCTCGAGTTTTATCGTTTAATACAACCTGAACTACCGTCATAACAGAATCAACAGAAGATAATAAGCCTTCTATTTTTTGTTGTAATGGCGCCAATTGCTTGCTAACTGATGTTTTTAGTCCTTCTTCTGTTTCAGCTATGAGGGTATCACCTGATTTCACTAATTCTGTTTCATGACTATATATAATTTCAACCGCTTTAGAGCCTAATAAATCAGAGCTAATTGCTCTTGCAACAGAATGTTTAGGAATAGCAACGTCTTCGGTTAAAAGAAATTTAACTAAAACGCCATACTGCCCATTTTTAATCTTAACTAATGATATTTTATTAATCTGTCCAATTTTAAAACCATTAACTAATAACGGATTAGCCTCTATTAACCCATCTATTTTGGGATAAACAGCATATAACTCATACTTGTGGCTGAATAAATTACTTCCTTTAAGAAAATTAAATCCCCAAATAAATAATCCGATAGCAACGGTAACTACAACACCTATTTTAAATTCTTTCGAAATTTTCACAACTTGGTTTTTTTGAAGCCTAATATACAGAATTTTATGATTGATTTATTTAAAAAATAACAGAGTTTACTGTCTATTTCTTAACAATAGCATTATTTACTTTTTATAAATTATTTTTTTGAAGTTTCAAATTTTCCTGTTTTTTTGTTGTAACCATAGGGACAGTGTTTGCAGCCATTTTTACAACAGTAGCCTCTTTTGAGATGATATTTCTCGGTAAAAATAATGTATCCCTCTGAACTGTAATAAAAGTCTTCAGGGTCTAATTTTTTATTAAACATTTGAGTGTAAAGATATTATATTCTAATTTATTTTTTAATTTTAAATTTAATTATGCTTAAATATATTTTTTATAGTATTTTAATACTTATCTCAAGCAATACATTATTTAGCCAAACAGATAGTATTAACCATAAAAACTACAATAAACACAAATTAATACTAGAAAGTGACTCAAATATTGTGTTTTCTGGAACAAGAATTATTTCTAAAACAGATACAAATGAAATTTCTAAAATTGAATTAAGTGGTTACCTGAGCACATATTACGCTCATTATAGTGATGAAACTCAAAATAATGGTTTTGTACAATTTCCCACCATGGCCCCCAGAAATAATCAATTTGGATTAAATATTGCGCAAATAGGAATGGAATATCATTCTCGAAATTTACGTTCAAATATAACATTACATTATGGCGATATCCCTGAAACAAACTGGCCAAAACCTTTTACATTAATTCAAGAAGCTCACGGAGGAATAAAACTTATAAAAAATTTATGGCTTGATGCTGGTTTCTTTAAATCACATATTGGTTTAGAAAGCATACAACCTCGAGAAAATATTACATCTAGTATGTCTGTAATTGATTTTTATGAACCCTATTTTTTTAGTGGAGCAAAACTTACCTACCAAATAAACTCTAAATTAAGCATTCAAGCTAATGCATTTAACGGATATAATACTTACATAGAAACCAACAAAAATAAAGCCTTAGGATTATCTGCTATATATGATGTAAATAATAACATTTCTATAACTTACAACTTATTAACTTGCGACGAAACTCCTGACTATATTAAAATAAAGCATCAAAGGTTTTATAATAATTTGTATGCTACTTTTAAATTTAAAAAATTAAGTTTAGGGGTTGAAGCTAATTATGGTTTGCAAAAAAACACTTTATTAAAAGACACAACAAAAACGGCATCCATGTACAGTGCGTTAATTGTATTAAAATATCAACTAAAGAAAAAACTAGGTGCTTATTCAAGAGGGGAATATTTTTCTGATAAAAACAAAATATTAACAAACTCTTTAAACATTGGATCATATATATTTGGTGCTACAGGTGGTATTGAGTACAAGCCTCAAAAAAACATTGCATTAAGTGCTGAGTACAGGATTTTACAAAGTGATAATCTTATTTTTAAAACAAACAGCTATCGGGTTAATCAACGACATGAGTTTATTTTTTGTTTAGACATTTGGTTTTAAAACAATGATTCATTACAATCAAATTATAAATAAAATAACGTATAACGGTTACCGAATTGGTGTTTTAAGATTAGATTTAATTCATCCTGAAATTTCCGGAAACAAATGGTTTAAGCTGAAATATAATTTAATACAAGCTAAAAAAGAAAACAAAGACACTATTATTACCTTTGGCGGGGCTTTCTCAAACCACATTGCAGCTACAGCATCGGCAAGTAAATTAGCTCAATTAAAAAGTATTGGAATTATCAGAGGCGAAGAATCTTCAATTAATAACCCTACTCTTTCATTTGCTAAACAAAATGACATGCAATTGTTATTTGTAACTAGAGAAGAATACCAATCAAGGAATGATTTTGATTACTTACAACGCTTACAATATATGTATCCTAATGCCTATATTATTCCTGAAGGAGGTGATAATTTTTTAGGAAAAAAAGGTTGTGAAGAAATTTTAATTCCTGCGAATTTTAACTATAGCATAATTTTTTGCGCTCACGGAACAGGAACTACTTACAAAGGTATTTCAAATTCTTTATTACCTCATCAATCATTAAAAGTAATTAATGTATTAAAATTTGATGCCGTTGCTACTGAACATCAAACAAGCATATTAAATAACTATCACTTTGGCGGCTACGCTAAACATACTAGTGAACTTTTAGAATTTAAAAAATGGTTTGAAAAAACATACTTAATACCCTTAGACTATGTTTATACCAGTAAATTATTTTTTGCTGCATTTGATTTAATGAAACAACAAAAACTTGATATTTCAAAAGAGCTATTAATTATTCATTGTGGCGGATTACAGGGTAATAATGGTTATGAAGAACGGTACCATATTCATTCTTAATACACTAAAAAACCCAAGAAAATTAAAAAAACATAGTTTTTAAAATTAAAAAGTAACAACTAGATATTTATAGAATAATTGAGTCAATTTCATTAATTTAGTGCTCTTAATATCGATTATGTTTAAAATAAAAAATTATATTAACGGAGAGCTAGTAAACCCTATCTCAAACCAATATATTGATAATTACGACCCGTCTCGAGGAGTTGTTTATTCATTAATTCCAGACAGTAATGAACAAGACGCAGAAAAAGCTATTGCATCTGCTAAAGAGGCATTTAAAACCTGGAGTGTAACACCAAAAGAAACACGCTCTAAATTTTTATTGAAAATTGCATCCTTAATAGAAGAACAATTGGATGAATTAGCAAAAGCAGAAAGTTTAGATAATGGTAAACCATTGCACTTAGCTAAATCAGTAGATATACCAAGAGCCGCTGCTAATTTTCATTTTTACGGAACTGGCATTTTACATTATGCTGCTCATGCTCATAGCATGGAAGACACAGCTATTAATTACACTCTTCGTCAACCAGTAGGTGTTGCTGGATGTATTTCGCCATGGAATTTACCCTTATATTTATTTAGTTGGAAAATTGCTCCCGCATTAGCTGCCGGTTGTACAGTGGTTGCTAAACCATCTGAAATTACACCCATGACAGCGTATTTACTTTCTGAAATTTGCATTAAAGCAGGTTTACCTAAAGGCGTATTAAATATAGTACATGGATTTGGTCATAAAATAGGAAATGCTATTGTTAGTAGTACAGATGTTCCTTTAATTTCTTTTACTGGGGGTACTAAAACTGGAGCTAACATTGCTAGTATTGCCGCACCAATGTTCAAAAAACTATCTTTAGAACTTGGAGGTAAAAATCCAAATATCATTTTTGCAGATTGTGATTATGACAAAATGCTTACAACCACAATGCTATCATCATTTGCTAATCAAGGGCAAATTTGTTTATGTGGCTCAAGAATATTTATAGAACGTTCTATTTACGAAAAATTTAAAACCGACTTTGTTGCTAAAACACAAAAATTAGTGGTTGGCGCCCCAATGGATGATAAAACAAAAATTGGTGCCGTTGTATCTAAACCACACATGGAAAAAATTTTATCCTATGTTGAATTGGCTAAACAAGAAGGAGGAAACATATTATGCGGAGGTAAACAAGCAACCGTTAGTGGTGAATTTGAAAATGGTTATTATTTAGAACCAACCATTATCGAAAATTTATCATACGATTGCCGAACCAACCAAGAAGAAATTTTTGGACCAGTTGTTACTATTATGCCATTTGATAATGAAGAAGACGTATTAATGTATGCCAATTCTACACAATACGGCTTAGCATCAACCGTATGGACACAAGATATTACAAAAGCAAACCGTGTAGCAATGAATTTACATACTGGCATTGTATGGATTAATTGCTGGTTATTACGTGATTTACGCACTCCATTTGGCGGAGTAAAATCATCAGGTGTTGGCAGAGAAGGTGGTTTTGAAGCATTAGACTTTTTTACTGAACCCAAAAATGTATGTGTAAAATTAAAATAATACTATGTTAGAAAATAGCGGAAGAACAGAATTAACAGCATTAGGAGAATTTGGATTAATTAAGCATTTAACAGAACATGTTGAACTACACAACACGTCATCTATCAAAGGAGTTGGAGATGATGCCGCAGTAATTAAATATGAACAAGAAAAACATACTCTGGTATCAACAGATATGTTAGTAGAAGGAGTACATTTTGATTTAACATACGTACCTTTAAAACACTTGGGCTATAAAGCCATTACTGTTAACTTATCTGATATCTGTGCTATGAATGGTGTTCCAAAACAAGTAACAGTAAGCATTGCAGCATCTAACCGTTTCTCTGTTGAAGCCCTAGAAGAATTGTATGCCGGTATGATATTTGCCTGTAATAAATACAAGGTTGATTTAATTGGAGGCGATACCACCTCAACCACTAGCGGTTTAATAATCAGCGTTACAGTTATCGGAGAAGCTAATAAAGAAGATATTGTTTATAGGAATGGTGCCAAAGAAAAAGATTTACTATGTGTAAGTGGTGATTTAGGAGGAGCATACATGGGTTTACAAATTTTAGAAAGAGAAAAATTTGTATTCAAAGATAATCCAAACATACAACCTGATTTAGAGGGTAACGATTACATCCTTGAACGCCAATTAAAACCAGAGGCAAGAGTTGATATTATTGAATTATTAAAAGGATTAGGCGTAAAGCCAACCAGTATGATTGATGTAAGCGATGGATTAGCTTCTGAATTAATGCACCTTTGCACACAAAGCGAATTAGGTTGTGAATTATATGAAGATAAAATTCCATTAGACCCTCAAACATTTGATAGAGCTCGTGAATTTAATTTAGATCCAACAGTTTGTGCATTAAGTGGCGGCGAGGATTATGAATTATTATTTACAGTACCTATGGCAGATTATGATAAAATAAAACATTTACCCGACTTTACAATTATTGGACACATGACACCTAAAGTAAACGGAATTAATTTAATTGCTAAAGCTGGAACATCTCACCCTATATCTGCACAAGGATGGAATGCCTTTAAACCATAAACTTTCTTAACTTAATAATATGAGCACAGAAAAATCAATTGAATCATCAAAAGCACCAGAACCAGTAGGATTATACCCACACGCACGTCGTGTTGGTAATTTATTGTTTTTAAGTGGCGTTGGCCCGCGTGAACGTGGTACTAAAAAAATACCAGGTGTTGAGTTAGATGAACACGGTAACATTACCTCTTATGATATTGCGGCGCAATGCCACAGCGTGTTTAGAAACATTAAATATATTTTAGAAGACTCTGGTAGCAGCTGGGATAAGATTGTAGATGTACAAGTGTTTTTAACCAATATGAAGGACGATTTTAAAATTTATAACGCCTTATGGGCTGAGTACTTTAAAGAAAATCCTCCTTGCCGAACAACTATTGAAATCAATTGCTTGCCAACCCCAATTGCAATTGAGTTAAAGGTGATTGCGACGATTGATTAGAACCACATAAACCTATCATTTTGCCTCAATCCCTCGCCCATATAGCTTTATTAGTAAATGATTACGATGAAGCCATAAACTTTTACACTCAAACTTTGCATTTTACTTTAGTAGAAGATAAAGTGATGAGTGGCACTAAGCGTTGGGTAACTATAGCACCGCAAGGCAGCATGGGTACTACTATTTTATTAGCAAAAGCAAACAACGAAGAACAACAAAGCAGAGTTGGTAATCAAACGGGTGGACGTGTATTTTTGTTTTTATATACCGATGATATCGAAAGAGATTACAAAAGCTTAATTGATAAAAACGTAAAAATTATTGAGGAGTTAACTAGCAAGCCGCATGGTAAAGTGTTTGTATTTGCTGATTTATATGGCAATTTATGGGATATGATTGAACCTTACAGTTCATAATTTCTTAACCTAGATTAAGTATATTCGGATAATTAGTTACGAACTTTGATTTGTAATGTATAATATGGAACGTAAAGAATTTATTAAATCAATTTTAGGAATAGCTGCCATGACAACACTAGGAGATTTCAAATCATTTGCCAATAATTTACCTGAACAAGACAATGAAATGCCTGTATTGTTTATAGGACATGGCTCACCCATGAATGGTATTGAAGATAATGAATTTTCGAGAGGCTGGAAAGCTATTGCTAAAACATTACCAAAACCAAAAGCTATTTTATGTATCTCAGCACACTGGGAAACAAAAGGTACTTTTGTAACAGCCATGGATAAACCACAAACAATTCATGATTTTGGTGGTTTCCCTCAAGCCTTATTTGATGTGCAATATCCTGCGCCAGGTAGTAAATGGTTAGCAGATGAAACTAAAAACATAATTACCTCAACTACTATAGGATTAGATGAAAGTTGGGGGTTAGATCATGGTACATGGAGTGTTATCAGACCTATGTTTCCTGAAGCTAATATTCCTGTTATTCAATTAAGTTTAGATTACACAAAAGACACTCAATATCATTATGATTTAGCAAAACAATTAGCCGGCTTACGAAAAAAAGGTGTCTTAATTATTGGTAGTGGTAATATGGTACACAATTTTCAATTTGCTAGATTTACTGGCGATTTTAATGCTCATTTTGGTCACGATTGGGCTTTAGAAGCTAATGAAAGCTTCAAAAAATTGATTTCAGAAAATGATATAAAATCATTAATTAACTATAAAACATATAGTAAAGCCTTACAACTATCATCCCCATCACCAGATCATTATTTGCCAATGATTTACAGCATTGCCCTTCGTGGCAAAAACGACAAAATAAGTTACTTTAATGATGCTGTTGTTGGCGGTTCGTTTTCAATGACATCAGTAGTGATTAGAAAAGCTTAATAAATAACAAATGAAACTAGTATCACTCTTCATTCTATTTATAACCCTTACTTTAACTGGCATTGCACAAAAAACAACTTCAAGTTTATATTACATTTTTAAAGAACCTAAAATAAAATCTGCTAAACCACCAGTAATTATTTTAATGCATGGCCTAGGTAGTAACGAAAAAGATTTATTTTCATTTGCAAATGAATTACCAGATAGTTTTTTAGTAATATCCTTACAAGCACCTATCAAATTAGGTAACAATAGCTATGCTTGGTATCACCTAAGTTTCGAAAATGGAAAACCAATCAGTAATCCAATAGAGGCAGAAGCAAGCCGATTAATGATAATTACATTTATTAATACCTTAAAAAGCAAACACACTTTTAATGAAAAACGTATTTACCTATGTGGCTTTAGTCAAGGAGCCATTATGGCTTATAGTATAGGATTAACTATTCCAGAAAAAACAAAAGGAATTGCTATTATGAGTGGGAGATTGTTAGAAGATATAAAACCTATTATTGCCAGTAAGAATAGATTAAAGCATTTAAAAATATTTATTTCTCATGGCACAAAAGACGAGGTACTTCCAATTAATAATGCACGTGAAGCAAACAATTACCTCAAAGAAATAGGTATTAATACAACCTATAAAGAATATCCAGAAAACCATACAATTAGCAGCGCTATGTTTAATGATTTATTAACGTGGCTAACTAAATAAAATTAAAATTTATGTAATTGATTTTTTATATTTACTAAAACAATCAATTATGACATCTAAAATTTTTATTAACCTTCCAGTTAAAGATTTAAAAAAGTCAATGGACTTTTACACTAAAATAGGTTTTGGTAATAATCCTCAATTCACAAACGAATTTGCAGCCTGCATGGTTTTAAACGAAACTATGTTTGTAATGTTATTAACCTATGAACATTTTAAAAATTTCACAAAAAAAGAAATAGCAGACGCCAAAAAAACAACTCAAGTATTATTAGCAATAGAGGTAGAAAGCGTAGAAAAAGTAAAAGAGCTTGTATCAATAGCTAAAGAAGCTGGCGGAGAAATATATATGGATGCCGCTGATCATGGATGGATGTATCAACATAGTTTTGCTGATCCTGATGGGCATCAGTGGGAATTAGGATATATGGATATGAGTAAATTTCCGCAACAAATTTAGTACATATTGCAATGATTAATACAAAACAAAATATGACTATATGTCTATGGTTTAATAACCAAGCCGAGGAAGCTGTAAATTTTTACACTTCTATTTTTACAAATTCAGCCATACATCACATTAGTCGTTACGGTAAAGAAGGCTTTGAACATCATGGTATGCCTGAAGGGACAGCCTTAACGGTTAGTTTTTCTTTAAATGACATGAAATTTAATGCATTAAATGGCGGTCCTCATTTTACATTTAATGAATCTATATCAATAGTAGTAACATGCGATACTCAAGAAGAAATTAATCATTACTGGAATTATTTAATTGCCGACGGAGGAAAAGAAAGTATGTGCGGTTGGCTTAAAGATAAATATGGAGTTTCTTGGCAAATTATTCCAAGTATATTAGGAAAATTAATGACTGATCCATCAAAATCATCAAGAGTAATGAAATCATTTTTACAAATGAAAAAATTTGATATCGAAACTTTATTAAATGCATAAAAATGAAAGTCGATTTTAAAGATATTGATTCCTATATAGCTTATCAACCAAAAGAAATACAATCGATTTTAAAAGACTTGAAAGCTGCTATTATTGAGGCAGCCCCTCAATCCGAAGAAGTTATTAGTTATGGCATGCCTGCTTTTAAATTATATGGAATGCTCGTTTATTTTGCAGGGTATAAAAAACATATTGGCTTCTATCCAACAGCATCAGGTATTTCGGCATTTAAAAAAGAATTATCCATTTATAAAAATGCTAAAGGATCCGTTCAGTTTCCATTAGACAAGCCATTACCATTGGATTTAATAAAAAAAATAGTTAAATTTAGAGTAAAAGAAAACTCAAAAAAACAAAAACAAAAAAAACAATTAAAATAATAGAAGCTATGAAAAAAGACAAACTCATTTTTTGGACAACCACTACATTAATTTTTTTATTTGAAGGCGTAATGCCTGCTTTAACTAGCCAATCTGAAATGGCAAAAGAAGGAATCAGACATTTAGGATACCCTGATTATTTTGGAGTTATGCTAGCTGTATTTAAAGTATGTGGAGCTTTAGCTTTAATTATTCCTCAAATTCCTGCTCGCATTAAAGAATGGGCTTATGCTGGATTTGCGATAGATTTTATTGCAGCTTTTATAAGCCTAATTGCCATTGATGGAATAAGTGGATTAGCATTTTTTCCATTAATAGTGTTTGCTATATTAACAGTATCTTATATTTATTATCTCAAAGTCAATTCGGTCTCAAAAGGATAATATCCTTATTTCACACTAGTTACAGAAGAGCTTTTAATTATCTGCATTTGGCAATTAAAATGCAGATAATTCTTATATTTAACCTCTCAAAAAAATAAAAAAATAAGATTAACTAATATGGAAAAAGTATTAAAAGCATTAGGTATTTCTGATATTAATAATGGATGTTCAACTGGTAAAAATTATTTTGCTAGTGGAGAAATTATAGAATCATATAGCCCTGTTGATGGAAAATTAATTGCAAAAGTGAAAGTAGCAAATGCAACAGATTATGAAAAAGTTGTTGAAATAGCTTCTCAAGCATTTAAAGTGTGGCGTAATATTCCAGCTCCTAAAAGAGGAGAAATTGTTCGTCAGTTCGGCGAAAAATTACGAGCAAAGAAAAACGAATTAGGGAAATTAGTTTCTTATGAAATGGGAAAATCCTTACAAGAAGGATTAGGTGAAGTTCAAGAAATGATTGATATCTGTGATTTTGCCGTTGGAGTTTCACGTCAACTTTATGGATTAACAATGCACTCTGAACGCGAAAATCATCGAATGTATGAGCAATGGCATCCATTGGGAATTGTTGGTATTATTTCTGCTTTCAACTTTCCTGTAGCCGTTTGGAACTGGAATACTGCTTTGGCATGGATTTGTGGAGACGTATGTATATGGAAACCATCTAGTAAAGTTCCTTTATGCGCAGTAGCTTGTCATAATATTTGGAATGAAGTTGCTGAAGCTAACAACTTACCAGAAGGCGTTTCTTGTTTATTAGTAAGCCCTAGTGCAATTGGAGAAAAAATGTGTGAAGATAATCGCATACCGTTAGTTTCTGCTACGGGTTCTACAAGAGTTGGAAGAATTGTTGGAACTAAAGTAGCTCAACGTTTTGGCCGATCAATTTTAGAATTAGGAGGAAACAATGCAGTTATTATTTCTCAACACGCTGATTTACCAAATGTTTTACCAGGGCTAGTATTTGGTGCTGTTGGAACAGCCGGACAACGTTGTACATCAACTCGCCGTTTAATTATTCATGAAGATATTTATGAAGATGTAAAACAAAAATTAATTAACGCCTATAATCAATTAAGAATTGGAGACCCTCTAAACGAAAACAATCATGTTGGGCCTTTAATTGATAAAGGTGCAGTTAAAGATTATATGGCATCTATTGAAAAAGTAGTTGCAGAAGGAGGAAAAATACTGGTTCAAGGTGGGGTTTTAGAAGGAAAAGGATACGAAAGTGGTTGCTATGTGAAACCGTGTATAGCCGAAGCAAATAATAATTTTGAAATTGTTCAACATGAAACATTTGCACCAATATTATATATCATGAAATATAAAACTATTGAAGAAGCTATTGCTTTACAAAATGGTGTACCCCAAGGATTATCATCATCTATAATGACGTTAAATATGCGTGAAGCAGAGCAATTTTTATCAGCAAATGGTAGTGATTGTGGAATAGCAAATGTTAATATAGGAACTAGTGGCGCTGAAATTGGCGGAGCATTTGGCGGAGAAAAAGAAACAGGAGGCGGAAGAGAATCTGGCTCTGATAGTTGGAAAGCATATATGCGTCGTCAAACAAATACAATTAACTACGGCACAAAATTAACATTGGCTCAAGGAATTAAATTTGATTTTTAATCAGGTAAAAAATTAATAACAAAAACAAATATCAATGACCATTAACCAAAACAAAGTGGTATCGGTAAATTATCATTTATCATCTCACGTAAACAACGAAGCTCCTGAATTAGTAGAGCAAACATCTAAAGAACATCCTTTTACTTTTATATTTGGAGTAGGTCAATTATTACCAGATTTTGAAAAAAATTTACTAAACAAAAAAGTAGGTGATACATTTGATTTTAAAATAGACCCAGCTAATGGATATGGTTTATCTGATAAAGAAATGATTGCTAAAATCCCTAAGGAAGCATTTTTTGTAGATGGTGAATTTGACTCAGAAAGAGTTAAAGAAAATGAAGAATTAATGATGAATGATGCTGATGGTAATCAATTAATGGGTTTAGTAAAAGAAATCGGAACAGATTTCGTAATCATGGATTTTAATCACCCCTTAGCAGATCATAATTTACATTTTGTTGGTGAGGTTTTATCTATTAGAGAAGCTACTCCTGAAGAATTAGACCACGGTCACGTTCATGGTCCAGGTGGGCATCACCACTAAAAAATAAAAAGCTACTCTTATTGAGTAGCTTTTTTTATATCAATCATCTTAAAATTAAAATAACATAAATTAAAATACCATTTAATACTATTAAGATTGGGATCCCTATTTTAAATTTTGCCTTTGCTGACTTATGATACAAAGGAAATTTCATTCCCATATATATGCCTATTGCCCCAAATAATGTGGCTAAAATCAACAATGTAATTTCAGAAATACGTTTTCCTTTATGCTTTGATTGATATTTATCATAACACATAATTAAGTATGATAAAATATTTATCAAAAATAAGATGAAGATTGAAAATAAATTATGAGCTATTGAGTTATAAAAAAACATCCCAAAAACTGAATTAATTTATTTTTTTAAAGCATCTCTAATTTCTATCAATAACTTATCTGTACTTGAAGGCTCTGAGGCATGAGCAACGGGAGCAGCTTCTTTCTTTTTAGATGCGTTAATGGTTTTAATAATGCTAAATAAAACAATTGCTACAATAATAAAAGAAATAACATTTGATAAAAAATTACCATACTTAACCGCACCCCATTTTAAATCAGCAATATTACTTAAGTTAGCGGCATCTAATGCTGGTTTTAAAATTAAAGGGGTAATAACATCATCTATGAGCGATGAAACAATTTTACCAAAAGCTCCACCAATAACTACCCCTATAGCCAAATCAACCACATTGCCTTTCATGGCAAACTCTTTAAATTCAGAAACAAATCCCATATGCGTTTTATACTTGGTTTAACAAATATGCTTTTAAATTAATTACTCTCTAACACTTTAAATAACTCGTCTAATTTTGGAGTTAAAATAATTTCTGTTCTCCTATTTTTCTTTCTTGCATCAGATGTTTTAGCATTGTCTATAGGGAAAAATTCTGCTCTTCCTGCAGATGTTATTCTTTTTGGATCTGTTTTAGAATTTTGTAAAATAATTTTAGTAACAGATGTTGAACGCATTACACTTAAATCCCAATTATCTTTTATTTCTCCTTTACCAACCATAGGCACATCATCTGTGTGACCTTCAACCAATATATTTATATCTGGATTTTGTTCTAATACTTTTGCTACATTTTTTAATGCATCAACACCTTTTGGCTGAACAGCAGTTTTTCCACTTTCAAAAAGTAAAGATTCATCCATGCTTACATAAACTTTTCCATTTTTTTGAGTAATTGTCAATCCTTTTCCTTCAAAGCCCATTAATGCATCTTGTAATTTTTTCTTTAAATCAGCAGTTGCTTGATCTTTACTTTTTAAAATAGATTCTAATTCATTTACCCTTGCTTCTCGTTTTTTTAACTCAACAGATAATATATCTAAATCTTGTTGTTGTTTATTTAATCGAGCCTCTAAATTTTTTAATTCATCTTCTTTTTTAAGAAGTTGCTCTTGTGTTGATTGTAATTGGCCACTTAGCTTAGCATTATCTTTTTCTGAACCTGCTAGCATGCGATTATATTTATCTAATAATTGATCGTTAACAGAATTTAATTTATCGTATTTATTTTGTAATAAACGTAAATTGGTACTCATTATAGAGGTATCTCTTTGTAACCCAACTAACTCTTTTTCCTCTTTTGTCATTTTCTCTTTCAATTCAGCTAACGTAGCTTCATTATCTTGATTTGTTTTTCTTAAAGAAGCTGATTCAGTTTCACAAGAAGTTAATTTATTTTTTGTTTCTTCCATTAAACGCTGGGGCACGCATGATGTTATTATAATGGAGAATGCAATAATAGCTGAATAGACCGTTTTCATTTTCATATGTTATTATTTTTGGTTTAATAGTTTTAATGTCATACATCATTATATGTTTTTCAACATATATATTAAACAAAAATAAATGTAATTAGTACAGTTAAAATAAGCTAATACTGTATTTATTAACACAGTGTGGTGTTAATTATTTTGATATTAAGGATTTTTCGATGCGATTAGCAATGATTTCAGCTAACTGAGAAAAATATGAATTAATAATCTTAGAAGGGTTATTAACGTTTGAAGGCATATTTACCTCAGCAATTCCTGAATTTATTTCTTTTGCATCTAAAGTATATACGGTATAATGTAAAATAATTTTTCGATTAGAAGCGGTGTTAAAATCACCAGGCAATCCATTTAACGATTTAATGTCTAATTCATTAATAAATAAAAAAACATCCGTTTTATATTTACCTCCTAAATAGGGCACTAATGTTGCGTTTTTTAATTTTGCATTCATAAAACGAGCGTCACTATTACTTTCTACAACCAACTGCCCTTTAGCTATTGCTTTCTCATCTTTTTCTTTTACTGGCGGCTTATAGCTATCTTGATTAGGTACTTTTACATATTGATAGGTTAAGTATTGATAAACATCTTCTAAATCTTTTTTAGTTTTTGTAGTATCTTCCAATAAATCTACTACTGGCATTTTTGATTTTAATTTTTTATACAATTGTTCATTTAATCCATCTCGCATTGTAGCTTTTATTTGCTTAGCACTCAATTTTGTTTCTTGATTAATCATAAAATCAATTTCACTTAAATACATTCTACTTTCAAATGGAATCACCATTATTTTATGTTTTGAAGTTACATCCTTAGCATAGGGTTTATTGCCTGTACCAATTGTTTTATCTTGGCTATAAACATTAAACACAGTTGTAAAAAAACATAAAACAATACTGATTTTATTTTTTAAAATAGATGTTATCATATCTGCTTTTATTTTATAAATCAATTACTTAAAAAAATGTAAAAAATCATTCAGATTAGCGTATAGCATTAAAAACAATAATAATGCCATGCCTACATATTGAGCGTATGTTAATACTTTAACACTTGGTGCTTTTCGGGTAATCATTTCATATAAAGTAAATACTACATGTCCGCCATCTAATGCTGGTATTGGCAATAAATTCATAAAAGCTAATACAACTGATAAAAAAGCTGTGCGAGTCCAAAACTCTTCCCATATCCATTCTTCTCCAAACATTTTAGCCATAGATTTAAATCCACCAATATGTTTGTATCCACCTGTACTAGGGGTAAAAATCATTTTAAATTGGCGAACATAAAAATTAAGTTTATCAAACGTCATTGCAACTCCTGCTGGAAAAGATTCAAAGAAACCATATTTTTTTCTTTCATAGGTAAATCCTCCAAATGCTTCAATATCATCATATTTGTTAGCGAAAAACATTTCCATTTTCCCTTTTTCAGAAACTTTTATTGGAATATTAACCGCTTGCCCTTTTCTAATAATATTTAACATCACATTTTCTCCTTTGTGATTTTTTATCTCAGATAATAGTTCATCATGATACTTAAATTTAATTGTATCATTAAATCCTACCACGCGGTCGCCAGCTAATAAAGCTACTCCTTTATTAATAGAAGAATCAGGCAAACCCATAAAGTAAGCTGGCATTCTACTTGAAATAAAACTAAAATTATCTGTCTTAGCAAGTTGATCAATAAAATCTTGAGGTAATTCAATTTCAATAAATTGTCCTTGCCTGTCAATTTGAACTTTATGTCCTAACAAAATTTCAATACGTAAATCATCAAAATACTCAATTGGCTTTCCATCAACAGATATAATTTTATCTCCTGTTTTAAAACCAACGCTAGTCCCTAAGGAATCCATACAAGAAATGCCATCCTTTAACTGCGACATCGGAATTTTTTTTTCTCCCCATGTAAAGAGTATCATTGCATAGATAATAAATGCTAATAGTACATTAACAATAATCCCACCAAGCATTACAATTAAACGTTGCCAAGCTGGATGTGCTCTAAATTCCCATGGTTCGGCTGGTTTATTCATTTGCTCTGTATCTAAGCTTTCATCAATCATTCCGGCTATTTGCACATAACCTCCCATTGGGAACCAGCCAATACCATATTCTGTATCTCCTACTTTCTTTTTAAATAAAGCAAAATTTAAAACGCCTGGTAATGGAAATAAAAAATCAAAAAATAGATAAAATTTATCTACTCGAATTTTAAACATACGTGCTGTAATAAAATGACCAAATTCGTGCAATAAAATTAATAAGCCTAAACTCATTATAAATTGCGCTATGTTTATGAAAGTCCCCATATTTATTTTTTAATTAATTCTGTTGTTAATATTCTTGTCTCTTTATCGCATTGCATGTAATCTTCGATGCTTGGCGTTTTAATAAATGGCATTTTATGCATGGTTTTTTCTATTAGTTCACTCATTTTCAAAAAACCAATTTTATCTTCTAAAAATGCCTGCACTACAATTTCGTTAGCAGCATTTAAAACACAAGGCATATTTCCTCCTTTTTCCATGGCTTTAAAAGCCAAAGCTAAGTTAGAAAAGGTTTCTATATCTGGCTTTTCGAAAGTAAGTTGTGGATAATTTAAAAAATCAAAACGAGGAAAGTTTGTTTTAATACGCTCAGGGTATGTAAAGGCATATTGAATAGGTAATTTCATATCTGGCAAGCCCATTTGGGCTTTCATACTTCCATCAGTAAACTGAACTATACTGTGAATTATACTTTGTGGATGCACAACAACGTCAATTTGTTCGGCTTTTAAATTAAATAACCATTTTGCTTCAATTACTTCTAACCCTTTATTCATCAAACTAGCCGAATCTATAGTGATTTTTGCGCCCATTACCCAATTAGGATGTTTTAAGGCTTGTGCTTTGGTAACATTTGCTAAAAATGCTCTGTCTTTTCCTCTAAATGGGCCACCCGATGCAGTTAAATAAATTTTTTCGATTTTATTATCAAATTCACCAACTAAACATTGAAAAATAGCCGAATGCTCAGAATCTACAGGGTATAAATTAACTGCATTTTCGTATGCTAATTTTGTAACAATATCTCCTGCAACAACCAACGTTTCTTTATTAGCTAAAGCAATTGCTTTTTTATGTTTAATGGCATTAATAGTTGATGATAGTCCTGCATAGCCAACAATAGAGGCTAAAACGGTATCAATAGTTTCCATTTCTACAATTTGTTCTATGGATTTTGCTCCTGCAAATACTTTTACATCATGAGTAAACAATGCTTCTTTTACGTATTGGTATTTGCTTTCATCTCCAATAACAACTGCATTAGGCTTAAACTCAATAGCTTGTTTTATTAATAAATCTGCATTTGAATTGGCAATTAAAACCTCTGCTTCAAAATTCGATGGATTATCTCTAATAACATCTAACGCTTGCGTGCCTATACTGCCCGTACTCCCCATAATAGCAATACGTTTAGGTTCTTTATGTTGGTTTTTAGCTTGATTCATTTAATGTGTAAAAATGGGGAAAATTTTAGGATTAAAGAAATATTCTTTTAACTATAAAAGTTTAAAAAAATAAAGTATATGCCCATAAGTATTTAAATAAACATTTGCTATTTCAGTTTGTTATGTATTTTTGCTATTAATTATTAAAACTAAAACATTAAGTGTTATTATAAAATAACTCTTAAGTTTAAAAATACAATCAATGAAACATAAAACAGCTATTTTACTTTTAAATTTAGGAACACCCGATAGTCCAAAAAAATCAGATGTTAGAAAATATTTAACACAATTTTTAAACGATCCTCGTGTAATTGATATTTCTTGGATAGCAAGGAAATTATTAGTAAATGGCATTATTGTTCCTTTTCGTTCTAGTAATTCTTCCAAATTATATAAAGCTATTTGGGATGATAAAACAGGGTCTCCCCTTTTAAAACACACCATTGATCTTCAAAAAAAA
Organism: uncultured Flavobacterium sp.; assembly: GCA_964541155.1. Lineage (GTDB taxonomy): Bacteria > Bacteroidota > Bacteroidia > B-17B0 > Aurantibacillaceae > UBA4416. Next base: position 233,873 of record CAZIPC010000003.1, on the reverse strand, counting down.
TTACAACTAGCTGTTGGTCAAGAAATAAAAGTAGAAATGGCGATGCGATATCAAAGCCCTAGTATGGAGAGCGTACTAGAGTCTATGAAAAAAGAAGGTTATCATAAAATAATTGTATTTCCTTTATTTCCACAATATGCTTCAAGCAGCACTGGAAGTGCTCTTGAAGAGTTTATGCGAATTGTAAGTAAATGGTGGGTTATTCCTGAATTAAAAATAATTAGTCAATATTTTGATGATGAAAACTACATTAACTGTATTGTTAACAGAGGAAAAAAATATGATTTTTCAAAATACGATCATATTATTTTTAGCTACCATGGTTTGCCTGAAAGACAAGTAGATAAAGTATATCAAGATGGTTATCTATGTAAAGATCATCATTGCGAAAATGAATTAACAGACACTAATTACTATTGTTATAAAGCTGGGTGTTATCAAACTACAAAAGCAGTAGTTGATAAACTCAATATTCCTGAAGGAAAATACACTATCAGTTTTCAAAGCCGATTAGATAACAAATGGCTCACTCCTTTTAGCGATAAAGTTGTAGAAGAATTAGCGAAAAAAGGCGCAAAAAACATATTAGTATTTTCTCCAGCATTTACAGCAGACTGCCTTGAAACTATTTATGAAATTGGTACTGAATATCAAGAGATTTTTCATAAACACGGAGGAGATAAAATTCAATTAGTAGAGAGCTTAAATAGTGAAGATGATTGGGTAGAAACTATTAAAAAAATAGCCTTAAATTAATTGATATCGAAACAATAGAATCATATTTATCTAACTACAAGCATGTGATATTGTTTAATTCAAATAATAAACTTGGATTTAATACTAAATTACTTGCGTCCAATAAAATGCCATCTAGCAGTTATTTAAAAAATAAAAATCAAATTTGTTTTTTAAATTATGACTTTAAAAATCAAATAGAATCATTTATAGAAAAAAACAATAACCCTCTTCAATTTCCTAAAAGTTTATTTATTGAAGTGGAAAAAACAATTAATGCATTTCAACTCAATAACATAAATACAACCGCATTTGGTGAACAAAAAATAAATATAAAAGCCACCATAAGCAAAGAAGATTATATCAAAAAAATAAATCTACTTAAAGATCATATAAAAAAAGGAGATATATATGAAATAAACTTTTGTATAACTTTTGAAGCTTATGACGTTTCTATAAACCCTTTAGTTATTTATCAAAAATTAAATACTATTAGCAGTGCGCCTTATTCGGCATTAGCAAAATTTAATGCTCAATATATTATCTCATCAAGTCCAGAATTATTTTTAACTAAAAAAGGAAATCATATAACTACTAAGCCTATTAAAGGTACTGCAAAAAGAGGCTTAACTAACAAAGAAGACGCCTTAATAAAACATGAGTTGCAAAATAATTTAAAAGAACGAAATGAAAACGTGATGATTGTTGATGTTGCTAGAAATGATTTATCTAGAATTGCAAAAAAAGGGAGTGTTGTAGTTGAAGCTTTATTCAATATCGAATCGTTTCAACAAGTTCATCAAATGGTAAGTACTATTAAATGTGAAGTAAAAGATTCTATTTTATTTAACGACATAATTAATGCCACATTTCCAATGGCAAGTATGACTGGCGCTCCAAAAATAAAAGCCATGCAATTGATTGATGAATTTGAATTATACAATAGAGGCCCCTACTCAGGAACACTGGGTTACATAGATGAAAAAGAAGATTTTGATTTAAGTGTTTTAATCAGAAGTATTTTTTACGATAAAGAAAAAAAGTATTTAAGTTTTACTGTGGGCAGCGCTATTACTAATTTATGCGATGCTAATCAAGAATACGAAGAATGTCTGCTTAAAGCTAAAGCCATGATTAATGTTCTTTCTAATTAACTTTATTCAATAATAAATGATTTACTAACCAGTAATTTATCATTATCCATTAAACTCATAACGTAGTTTCCTTTTGCAAAATCAACTACCGATAATATATTTTCTTTATTAATTTTATTTAAAGATTTAACTAATTTACCTTCTATGTTATAGATATCAAGATGTAATGATGATTTAATTTTACAATAATTAATATGAATATTTAAAACAGTGGTTGTTGGATTAGGAAATAGATGTATTTCAGTTTCTTTAATGGCATGTAATTCATCAACTCCAACTAAAACATTACTCTTTCCATTTGCAAAAACATACTCACCTAACTTTAAAGTATCTACAGTAAAAAAACCTGTTTTAGTTGATATTTTAAACTTATTGTAGGATGATACTTCTTTCCAATCATCAGCCGTATTTCTACGATAAAGTAATATCATACTATCTCCATTTATTACAGTTAAACAGGTATCTAAGTAACTATTTCCAGACATGTTTTTAGTTCCATCATAATTAAATCTAATCTTTCCAACAAAACCAGATGATAATATTCCATCTACTTTCCAATAATGTTGAGTATTAATTTTAAAATGATTGCTATTATTTTTTATAGAATCTGCCGACGCAAAATTATGCTCAATTCTAATGTATGATGAATCCAATCCCTTATTAGAAACTATAACAGTTGCTCTTCCTAAAGGATAAGAAATTGTAGAATTAGTTTTAATAATCTTATATTCAGAAGAAATAGCATCACTAATTTTAGAATCAACATTTATTCCGGTGTATATTGGCTTATAATTTGTAGTTAATGTAAAAGATTTTGAGACTCCCACCATATTAATTTTTTTAATTTCTTTAATCCAATTAGTATTCATAAAAGTTAATTCTAGTGGAACATTTGTATATAAATTAGGTGCTCCAAATAATTTTTGTTTTACATAAACAATTGATGTAAAAGGAGCTGTAGAGTTAATTGTTTTTACTGAATCAATAGAAAAATGTGGCCACCCCCCATGCATAACCCAATCGTTAAAAAAATTATTTAAATTAATTCCTGATGAATTTTGTAATAAATCTCTGAACTCTAAACTATTCATATTTTTATAAGCCTTCTGTTGCAAAACATATTTTAAACCATTAAAAAATGCTGTATCACCCATATAACTTCTTAAAGTATGAGCTACATCAGCCCCTTTTCGATACACATGATCTCCATATGTATAAGCATGCGGTACTCCAGATATGGCTCTAAATCCTTTTTCTCTTAAATGAATATATTTCACAATATCATCGTGTATTGTTTTTACCTCTGTTAAATATTTATCATAATTATAAGTCCACTCCAAAAACAAACGCTCACTGTAACTTGCCATTCCTTCATTCAACCACATATCTTCTTGAGTTTCGCAAGTCATTAAATCGCCCCACCAATGATGAGATAATTCATGTGCCATTAATTGAGATTCATAAGCAATAGATGTAGCTGCTTGCGGATAAGCAATATTAGTTACATGTTCCATAGCACCACTGTTAAAAGGAACTAAACAATATCCAACTCTATTCCAAACATAAGGTCCATAATAATTTTCGAAACCTAAAATAGCATTAGGCAAATGAATAAACGCATTTTTTAAAGCAATTGTATCTAGCGAACGAGCAGCTAATACAATTGGTAAATTACCATTAGCGGCATTAACACTCCAATTAATTTGGGCATAATCAGCAACCGCAACAGAAGCTAAATAAGAGGGTATTTCTTTATTTAAAATCCATTTACGAGTTCTTAAATTTCCATTTACAACATCAGATACTAAAATACCGTTACAATATGACGTTTTGTTGATAGAAGTTGTAATATTAAATTCATATTTAGATTTTTCAATGAAATTATCAAAACAAGGAAACCATACTCTACCATAGTTATGAGGCTTAGCACCAAAACCAACACCTAAATTATACGCATAATTACCATTAAACGAAAAACCTCCCCATCCTGCAGGATCTCCTTGAGGAGAACCATGATAGTAAATAGTAATATCTACAGTATCAGAAATAGCTAAACTAGTTAATAAATTAACTCTTAATAATGTGTCGTTATAACTGAATGTTAATGCAGTTGTATTTTGAAATATGCTATCAATGTTTAATTGAAGTAAATCAAAACTAATTTTTGATTGATTACCCATTTTAGGAACAAACCGAATAGTTGTACTACCTTTTATATTTTGATTAGTAAAATCAGTAATATCCAAATTAATGGTATACTTTAAAATATTAAATGTATCACTTCTTAAATTTTCTGAATTATAATATAAAGATGTTAAATTATTACTGATTTTTCGGGTCTGACAATTACCATTTTGTGAGATAAGAATACTATATTTGAATACCAAAAAGAATACAATAAAAGAATAAATTGATTTCATCATCACTATTTTTCAATAAAGTTAATTATTTTTAGTTAATTTGAAAACACAATAGGAATTCTATAATGATAAACTTAAAATTGAACTGCTACTATGAATTTAATTTCTAATAGAGATTTATTTGATCTAGTAAAATCGTTATCAAAATCTGAAAAACGTTTTTTAAAACTTACTGCATCAGCAAGTGGCATAGATTCTAATATAATTACATTATTTAATTCTATTGAAACATCATCTGAATATAAAGAAGATTTTTTTACCAAATTGTCTAAATCAGATACTGTTAAAATAAAAAGTCAAATCTCTGAAAATTTATACAACTTCATCTTAAAATGTTTACGATCATTTCATGCAGAGAGTAATGCGTCAAATATTATAAAAGACGAAATTACCAACGTTTTAAATTTATTTGATAAAGCTCAATATAAACAGTGTAGAAAAATTTTAAATAAACAAAAACAAGAAGCGTATCGTTTTGAACGATTTCATTTTATATTAGAATTAATTGGCTTAGAAAAAATGTTGATTACTATTGAAAGTCAATTTAATATAAAAAACAATACGATTGAAAATTTAGTGCAAGAAGAGCAAGAGATAATTGAAAAAGCAAAAAATTTAGGAACCTACACTCTACTATACTCTAAAATAAATCTAAATACTCGACAAAAAAATAAAGCAAAAACAGATCATGATTTAGAAATCATTAGCTCTTTTCTAAATTCACCATTACTAAAAAATGAAAAATTAGTAAAGTCAAATAAAGCTTTAATCATTTATCACCATTGTCGTTCAATTTTATTTTGCAGATGTCAAGATAATCAAAGCAGAGAAACTGAATGTGAAACTTTAATAAATATTATGGATTCTAATAAAGAACTTATTGAGGAAATGCCAAATAGATATTTAACTACACTCAACAATTTAATTAATATTGCATACGAAGAAAAAAAATATAAAACCTGTGAATACAGAATAAAACAACTAGAGGAAAAATCAAACCTGAAGGCATTTAATACAACTGATTTACAATTAAAAATTTTCACTTCTGTTTTAAATGCAAAATTAATTATTAACACAAATAGTGGGAAAATTAAAGAAGCAAATGAAAACATTGATGCGATAGAGAAAGAACTTGTTGCCTACAAAGGAAAAATTAATAAAGAGGAAGAGTTAGTATTTTATTATAATATTGCAATTACAAATACCTATTTTGGAAATTACCAAAAAGCACAATATTACATTTCATTGATATTAAACGAAGGTAATCACTTATTAAGAGAAGATTTACAATCTTTTGCTAAGGTTATCAATATTGGGTTACATTACGAATTAAATAATTTTAAACAATTAGGATATATAATTTCTACAATCAAAAATTATTACAAAACTCAAATTTCTTATTTTAAAACTGAAAAACTTATTTTATCCTACTTCGAAAAACTCTCTGAACTTAACATAAAAAATAAAGCAAATGAGAAAGACATATTTATAAGTTTTAAAAAAGATTTAGATGAAGTTATGAAAGATTCTCATGAAAAAAATGTAGTATTTTATTTTGACATAGAAACATATATTGATGCTAAAATCAAAAATATATCAATGGACCAATTACTTAAAGAAAAATATAAAAAAGCTTGGTTAAGCTAATATTAAAAGATTATTAATACAAATGAAACCCACCAATCAGTTATTCGATATAATAAAATCTCTTTCTCCTGAAGAAGAAAAACAATTTAACTTATTGTCATCACTTCAACAAGGTGATAAAAATTATATTAAACTATATAACTATATAAAAAACCAAGATAATTATGATGAAACAGATGTAAAAAATCATTTTAAAGATGAGGTATTTGTTCATCACTTTGCTTCCGAAAAAAATCAATTACTACATCATATTTTAAAAAGTTTACGATTCCATCGTCAAGAAACAAGCGCTAGTGCTAAAATAGATGAAGAAATAAAAAATATTCAGTTATTATTTAATAAATCATTATATAAACAAGCTCGTAAACAATTAAGTATCATAAAAAAACAAGCTCATGATTATGAACTATTTTATAGTTTACTAGAAATAGTTGAACTTGAAAAAGTACTCATTGATATGGAAGCTCATTTTGGAGACATCAATTACAAAACATTAGACGAACTCATTGAAGAAGAAAATGATTTATTTAACCGAATTGAAAATTATGCAGCTTACGAACTTCAATTAGCAAAACTAAATGTGCTTTCATCAAAATTAATGATTGCAAGAAGTAAAGAAGATGTACGTGAAATTTCTGATATTTTAAAAGCAAATAAACAATTTTCTAGTAAAGAAGGGTTTTTATCTAACAAATCTAAAATCATATTCTTATTCATTAACGGTGTTTCAAATATGCTGTTAAATGAAATGAATAAAGCACATGAATCATTATCAGAATTAATTATTGAATTAGAAAATAAACCTGAAATTATTTCAGAAATACCATATTATTATATTGTAGCTCACGGAAACTTAGTAAGATGCTGTATTTTTAAAAAACAATACAACGATGGCTTAGCCATGATTGACAAATTAAAATCATTAGCTCTTAACGAAATGTTTAAAGCTACTGACATACAAATTACTATTTTCACACAATCCTATATTACAGAAATGATTTTATACTCCTATATTGGACAATATGATAAGGCTATTGATATCATTCCAAATGTTATAAAAGGATTAGATAAATATGAATCTAAAATAAATAATGAAGAATTAGTACGAATTTATCATACGATGAGCATGGTTTATTTTGGAATTGGAGAATATAATAAAGCATTACACTGGTTAAATAAAATAATAAATACCAATTACGAAGATTTAAGACAAGACATAATAAAAATCTCCAAACTAATTAATTTAATTGTTCATTTTGAATTAGGTAATGATGACTTATTATCATATATATATAAATCAAGTGTCAGATTTTTTAATCAGCAAGAAAAACAATATAAATTTGAAACTTTATTTTTAGATTATTTTAAAAAAATTGCTCTCTCAAAGAGAGACAGTAAACAAAAAGAAACTTACATTAAATTTAAAGAAGAATTAAAGAATGTATTTAATGATAAATACGAAAAAAATGCTTTAGAATACTTCAACTTTTATGCTTGGTTAGATTCTAAAATACATAATATTTCTTTTGCAGAGGCTGTAAAAATTAAAAGACAAAATAATTAATAAACTAATCCTGTTTCAATATCATCTTTAAAAGCATGCCTATCTATTTCTTTTCCTAATGTATCATAAAATAACCAAAGGCTATCTCTTAAATCATTTTTATACCATCCAGAATAAAATAATTTTCCATTAGGATGATATACCATAGTAGAACCATGTTTTTTCCCTTTATCATAAAAACAATCGCTCCACTTTAATCCATTTTCATAAAAAGCCATCCACTCTCCATGACGTTTACCAAATCTAAAAAAACCAGTAAACTTAATTATACCATTTGCATATTTGTCTACATAATCTCCCGTATAATCAGGATTTGGAGGCTGAATTAAATACTTATTTAATTCACTCGCTAATTGAATAGAATCTTTTTTAATTTCTGCATTGATAGAATCTTGCTTTTGTCTCTCAGCATCAGAAATAGAATTTTTACAATTCGGTAATAATAAAATTAATGTGATTAAAATAACTAATGGTAGTTCAACTCGTTTTATCATATTTTATTTTTTACGTTCAATTGAATAATTTACTAATTGTATCAAACTGTGTTTTGCAGGGCTATCTGGCACAGAATGTAATTGAGCAATTGCCTTTTCTTTATACTCTCGCATTATTTTTTCAGCATAAGCAATTCCACCTTTTGCTATTACAAAATTAATAACCTCTGATACCTTTTTAGGATCATCATTATGATTTTTAACTATATTAATAATGCGTCTTTTTTCTAACCAAGTACTATTATTTAATGCGAAAATTAATGGCAATGTCATTTTTTTTTCTTTAATATCAATACCTGTAGGTTTACCAATCGAAGTATCGTCTCCAAAATCAAATAAATCATCTTTAATCTGAAATGCTATCCCTGTATTAATTCCAAATTCTTTAAATTGATTAACAATACTTTCATCATTCGTAACAGAAGCAACTCCTGCAGCACAACAAGCAGCTATTAAAGTAGCCGTTTTCTTTGTAATGATTTCAAAATAAATTTCCTCAGAAATATCTAATTTTCTAGCTTTTTCTATTTGTAATAACTCTCCCTCGCTCATCTCACGAACAGCGTTACTCACAATTTTAAGTAAATGAAAATCATTATTATCCAACGATAACAATAAACCACTTGATAACAAGAAATCTCCTATTAAAACAGCAATTTTATTTTTCCATAAAGCATTTACACTAAAAAAACCACGACGTTCATTACTATCATCTACTACATCATCATGAACCAAAGTAGCAGTATGTAATAGTTCAATCAACGAAGCTGCCCTGTATGTGCTTTCATTAATTAAACCAACGCTTTGAGCACTTAAAAAAACAAACATCGGGCGTATTTGCTTTCCTTTACGTTTTACTATGTAGTTTGTAATTTTATCTAACAACGGAACACTACTTTTCATAGACTGTTTAAATTTTACTTCAAACTCATCCATGTGAAAATTAATAGGTGCTTTTATTTGATCAACTGTATTACTCACTATGCAAAAAATGTAGCGTAAATATAGGCTTTAAAACCTTGATTTTATAATCCTTATCCAGTTATTTAATATTTTTAATTACTTATAAATTTTAATAAAACTAAAATACTTATAAAATAAAAAATCCTCTCATCTCTGAGAGGATTTTAAGCAATTTTAAAAGTTTAACCCTTAATTATACCCTAGTCAATTGCCTTTATCTTAATTTAAACTAATAGCAGGAATTTTTCCTTCTTTAATTAAATTTAATGTTTTTTGTTTATGGTCTTCAAAATTACCAAATGCCAATGCATCTAACATTTCTGAACGAGACATGTTTGGATTTCCAAATTGCTTTTTAATATCCTCTGCGCAACGATCAACAAATTTTTCAAACTTATTTGGAGCCCATAAATAATCTTTTTTAAGTGCCTCTTTTTCAATTTTAAATTCTTCAGGTAATCCTCCTTCAATTTTTGATTTAATATCTAAACCCTCATAAGTTTTTGGTAACTGACGATTATCGAATAAAAATGGTTTAGAAATCATAATTACATGTTTTTTTCTTTTAGGATCTATCATTGATAAACCCTCAATCCTTAAGCCTTTTTTCTTAAGAGAACCAAATTTACTTTCAAAGCTTTTTAAAATTTCAAACATGATGATATTTTGTAGTTATTAACAAAGATAAGTGTAAAATTGTTAATAAACCAACTTATTAGACGAATTGAGTAAAAATTACCCACTAAACGAGTTAAAAACCTGTTTAAATAAAGTTGATAATAGGTTGATTGAATGTTATAAAAAAATTCAAAATATTGAAAATCAAATATTTAATAAAAACAAGTCGAATTGTTTAAAAAAGCTTGTTTTGGTTATTCAAGTATCACTTTCTATTTGCTCCAAAATTTAAAATTTGATCAATAAAGTTGTATGGCTTATATCCATTTATAGCAGCTTGATGGTAAATACATGTTGCGGGAGTCATGCCTGGTAAAGAATTTACCTCGATAAAAATAACTTCTACGTGATTTACATCAAATATTCTTACAAAAGCATCTATACGACAATATCCTACAATATTTAAAACTTTTGCAGCTGCTCCCAATGTTTCTTTTACTTTATTTGAAATTAATTGTCTTTCATGATTGTCTCTCGAATACCTTGCAGGTGTAATGTTTTGACCTTGGCCTGCTAAAAATTTTTCTTCTAAACTTAAAATATCACCTTCTGCTAAAGCTTCAGATGCTTCAAATACTTCGTATTCTATTTCGCCTGTGGCGTTATACTTAGTTAACATTCCTCCTGTAATTTCCAAAAAATGTTTAGCTCCATTTTTACTGATTAATTCTTCAACTAATAAAACTTGTTTTTGAGGAAATTCTTCTTTTGGTTTAATGTGTAATTTCTCAGCTGCTTTAATATCAAACTCTTCTGAATCTCTAAATATTAAAGTAGCAAATGCTTCAAATTCTTCAAAATTTTTTATTTTTTTAACAGCACTGCTACAACCATCATCTACGGGCTTTGCAATAATTGGATAAACAAAATCATTCTTTAATAACTCCTTAATTTTATGCTTATTTGTGCTCCATTCGTTTTGAGATATTAAACAATGTTTTGCTGCTAAAAACCCATGTTTCATTAAAATTTCATTGGTCTTAAATTTATCAATTGTAATAGATGAACTTTCTTTACCAGAACCATTATAGGTTAATCCTACTTTTTCAAGCTGTTCTTGTATAGCTCCGTCTTCGCCTGGACGACCATGAAGCGCAATAAATACTTGTTTTACTTCTTTGGATAAATCGGAATACGTTAATTGTTTTGGGTTGATTAAATTAGTTTCAGAACCATATTTACTAGTAATGGTTTTACATTCAGTAATAATTTGATTGATTATTGGATGGATTTTCCAATGATTAATTTTATCTTTAATATCATCTGCATTATCTTTTAATAAAGCATTAATAGGAATTTGATACATTAGATGATTATCATTATCACCTGTTAAAAACACTGGAATTGGTGCGTATTTTTCGGAAGATGCTAATTTTTCAAAAATATTTCTTCCACTTTCAACAGATATATGTCTCTCAGAAGAATAGCCTCCTAAAATAACAGCAACTGGTATTTTATGGTTTATCGAACTCTTTTCATATAATAAAAACGTATCTAATTTATGTAATAACGGTTCGTAAACTGATGCGCCTTTGCTATTTTTAATTCTTTTACTTAATGATGTTCTAATAATATATGTAAGAAATTGTGAAGGCGTTAATCCTATTTCTGCAGCTTGATGAAAGAAAAATGATGAGGGCATCATTCCTGAAGTTGTATTAGGATCATTTAAAAAAACTTTACCATCTAGACTCAAAAACCCATCTATACGGGCATATACATCAAAACATAATTCAGAAAATAAGCGTTCACATTCTTTTCTTATTTTATTTATTTGTTCATCTGAAGCTTCAATGGGTGTAATTTTTCTTGATAAACCGGGTAAATACTTACTACGGTAATCAAATAGTTCTTTACCTTTTCTAATTTCGGTTGGAGGTAAGGCAATGGGTTTATTATTAGAATCGGTATCTTCTAGTACTATACAAGAAAACTCTTTACCTTCTATAAATCCTTCTATGATAACCGTACTTTCTCCATCTAATGCTTCTAATACAAAGCCTTCTGTTTTATCACAATGGTTATTTAAAAAAGAAATAAGTTCATATTGATTATAAAAAATAAATACTTCTTGATCATCTATTTTTGGTGTGCTTGCAAGCCCTAAATCAATTTTTATAGGCATCCCAATACCTTCTCTTATATCTGATAATAATCTAACATATTCAATTTTTTCTATCTCAGATAATTTTTTCCATTCTGCAGAAACGAGCCATTTAGTAAAAAATGCTTTTTCTATTGCTTCCATAAACTGAGAATGATTATCTTCATTAAAAATAGAAATACCAATAGAAGAACCTTGATTAGCAGGCTTGATAACCATAGGAAACCCTATATCTGACTTTGCTTTTTCAAAAATTCCTTTAACGTTGCCGTTAAGCCAATCATTTCTATCAATAGTAAAATAATTAGGGCTATTAAAACCCGAATTTATCATTAATTTTTTTTGAATACTCTTATCTATCCCAATTGCACTTGGAAGTATGCCGCTACCCGAATAAGGTATTTGCAAATATTCTAAAAGACCTTGTATGCGACCATCTTCTCCATAAGGACCGTGAAGTGCTAAAAATGCAAAATCTATTACTGCTGATAATTGACTCGGATCTATTTTTTTACCAATTTTAGAAATTAATTCATCCTGTTGGTGTATAGATAATACTCCCAAATTTTCTGCATAATACTGAAAATCATTATTATTTAATGGAATACAATCTACTGGAGGATAAAAATCTCTGATTGTGCCTTTATAAATATAATTCCAATCGAGTAACACTATGTTTCCAAACGAATCAACAAATAAAGGAATTGCCTCAAAAATAGATTTATTTAAATTATCATAAACAGTTCTCCCTCCGGCAAATGATATTTCTCGCTCTTTTGAGCGACCTCCAAATAAAATTCCAACTTTAATTTTAGACATAAAAATGATTATTAGTAACTAATTAGTAAAATCTAATTAAGATTTAAAGTTACAGTTGTGTGTTCAGATTTAGGATTATTGTATAAGAAACTATGAACTAAAGCATGTTAAAATCGTAATTATAACTCTATATATTGCTATATAATCTTCTTTATTAAGTTGCCTATCAAAAAGGATAAATTAGATTTAGTTTTTTGGCAAAAAAAAATCTAAATGGTTGTAAGAGTTAATTTTTGATTTATATTTATAAATAATATTAATTATTTAATTTATGATTACTAAATATTACTTATTGATTTTAGTTTTAATTTCAAATTTGCTGATTTCTCAAAGCCCAGGAGGGGTTTCGGCGGGGTTAACAAGTTGGTTAAAAATAGATAATGCTTCTAGTGTTGTTGGCAATCCTATATCAAGCTGGAGCGGCAGTGGGAGTACCGCTAGTTTTTCGCTTACACAAACCGTTGCTACAAAAAGGCCAACTTATAATAATGGGTCAACTAATTATAAAAGATTTAGCTATATGCCTTATGCTACATTCATATCTGCTAATCAAACGTTTTTAAGTAAAACAACATTAACAGCAGATTTAGTTGGGTCTACAGGAACAGTAATATACATTGGTGATGGTATAGTGGGAACAGCTATTTCATACAGATATGGCACCAATAGACATCAATTTAAACCTAATTTTAGAGTGCAAACAACAAGTAATGGAACAACGGGATATACATTTGATTTTACTTTATCCAGCGAATACCCAAATACATCGGCAAAGGAATTAACATGTTTTGGAGCCGGTAGTAATCAAAAAATGCGCTATAACTCTGTACTAACAACTACTTGCAATAATTGTAACTCAACTACCTATAACCCAGCGGTTGCAGCTGGATATGTTTTAGGAGCAAACCCTCAAAACAATGAATATTGTAATAATAGTATTGCCGAAGTAATTACTTATTCTACAACACTTAGCTCAGCAGACTTTGATAAAATAGAATCTTATCTTTCTATAAAGTATGGAATTACACGTGGTGGTAACTTAGGAACCTCAACTATCTATAATTATGTGGCATCTGACGGGACTATTATTTATGACAAATCCCTTAATAGTGGTTATAATATTAATATTGCTGGAATTGGAAGAGATGATAATTCGGGATTAGACAAAAGACAATCAATGAGTGTAAATAATAATGAGTTACTTACAATAGGTAACTTAGTAATTGCTTCCGAAAACAGCACAAATCCTAATCCAATTTCTGGAAACAAACAGTTTTTAACCTGGGGTAACAATGGGCAACCCGCTACTTTAACAAATACTAATGTTCCTGAAGGGTTTGTTAACAGATTAGAAAAAGTATGGAAAGCACAAAGTACAAATTTTAGCCAATTAACAACTTTTGGATTTGAACAAAGTTTATTACCTGTAGGAACATCTTCTACTTCATTACAACTATTGATTGATGATGATGGTGATTTTTCGAATGCAACACTATCATACTCGGTTACAGCAATTAATGGTGGAAGAATTGAATTTTCTGGGCAAAATTTTGATTCAAATACAAAAATGTATTTTACATTAGGAACCTGTTCATCATATACACCTGTATTTACGCCATCTGTAGCTTGTGAAAACCAACCGCTACAATTAAATGTAACATCTCCAACTTTTACAAGTTCTAATATTAGTTATAATTGGTCAGGTCCTTCGTCTTATTCAAGTAGTTTAGCTTCTCCAACAATTACTAGTGCTAGTTTTTTAAATCAAGGGACATACACTCTTGGACTATCCGTTAATGGATGTTTTATGAATTTTTCATCTCAACCTATTGCCATTGATACAGCTATAGCATTATCCGTAACTGGAAACAATATATGTTCAGGACAAACTACAACATTAACAGCCATTGGTGCTGCTTCTTATACATGGATGCCAAGCGGGTTAACAACATCTAGTATTACTGTAAATCCTTTAACTACTACAGCATACAGCATTAGTGCTAGTAATAACATTTGTGTAACCAATACTGTATTAGTTGTTAATGTTAGTCCTTCACCAACAATTACTGCAACAGGTACTTTAATTTGTTCGGGCGAAACAGCCACAGTTACAGTTAATGGTGCGACATCCTACACATGGGCAGCAAGTGGTTTAACAACAACTAGTATAACTGCAAATCCTTTAACTACAAGTGGATATAGTATAACAGGAAGTCTTAACAACTGCAATACTGATGCTATTATTACGGTTAGCGTGAACCCTAAACCAAGTATCACTGCCTCTGGCAATTTAATATGTTCGGGTGAAACAGCTACAGTTACTGCAAATGGAGCAACATCATATACATGGGTTCCAAGTGGTATAACCACAAATAGTATCACTTTAAATCCTTTAACTACAACTGGATATAGTATTACAGGAAGTCTTAATAATTGTAATACTGATGCTATTATTACTGTTACTGTAATCCAAACCCCTACTTTATCTGTTTCTAATGTCACAATATGTGAGAATCAAATTGCCACCTTAACTGTAAGTGGAGCTAATTCTTATACATGGTTTCCATCCAATACAACTGGCAACACATACACTAGCACACCAACAAGTTCACAAACTATTACTATTTTTGGAACAATTAATAATTGTTCGAATTCTACTAATTGTTTCATAACAGTTAATGAATTGCCTACTGATGATTATTTATTTGATTTATCTCAATCTGAATGTACTGGGATTTTAGAATTTGATTTAATTTCAGGAGGGAAACCAGGTTACAGTTATAACATGAATTTTGGAGATGGAAATACATCGAATTTCACAAATCAAATCAATCATCAATACGAGCCAGGCACCTACCAAACTACTTTAACGATGACGCAAAATGGGTGTATAAACACTATATCCAAATCAGTCAATATATCAGACGTTAATCCTGATATTTATATTCCAAATACATTTACACCTAATAATGATAATGTTAATGATTATTATTTAATAACAGGTGATTGTGTAGTAGAATTTGAAATTGTAATTTTTAATAGATGGGGTGCAATTGTGTTTAAAAGTAATAACATTAATGATAAATGGAATGGCATACATAATAAAGAAAGTGTATCTGAAGGCGTATATTCTTATGTAATAACTTACAAAAAAAGCAATAGTAAAGGGCCTGTAAAAAAAGCTGGTACCATTACAATTTTTAGATAAAAATTCATAATTAAAAATGTATACAGTTAACGAGTGCTTTTTTAAAAACATTCGCCAACTGTAAAATAAAACCCTTTATTATAATTATCCGAATAACCATAATCTAATCTAAAGTTAAAATTTTCTTTTTCTAATAATTTAAATCTTAATCCTCCTCCAAAACTACGTTTAATGGGCTGTTGATTTATATTGTTAAAATTACTGTATACATTACCCGCTCCCCAAAACAAACAAATACTTATCTTCCAAAAAAGATGTGCTCTATATTCGATTATTGCAGAATACATGGCATTATCTCTATACCTACCTTGATAAAATCCTCGTAAATTACTTGCACCTCCGAAACTTGCAAGTGAACGATAAGGAGTTTGACCAAATGTAAAATAATTATAAAATTGTCCTGCAATTACACCTTTTTTAGATAGTTTTTTAAAAAACCTACATTCCAACAACCATTTATTAAATGTATAGCTCGATGCCACAGATGTATTGTAAGTTGTGAACTGTGTTTGTAAAAATATTCCTTTAGTAGGCCAAAAAGAAGAATTACGGGTATCATAACTGGCACTTATGCCTAAGCCCAATATATGATAGTTGGTTTTACCATAAAAAAAGGTAGACTCCATTAAACTCCCTTGTTTGTATTTTAAATTTAAGATGCTTTGATAGTCAAATAATACACCAAAAAATACATTCTTCTTAATTTTTCTTTTCACATGAGGATTTATAGTTAATTGTTCAAACACATAACGTTCCTCGTTTTTATCTTTTGCTGTATAACCTATGCCCCAAAATTTATCTGGAAAATAGCTATGGGCTATTTGTGAATAAAGTACGTATTTTTCTTTTGGAAAATATATAGTTGCATCTATTGCTTGTACGTTTTGTTGTTTTTCTGAAAAAACACCTAAGGTTGTAATAACAGATGTTCTGGTTAGCGAATCAGATCTAAATGTTGTTTTAAAATTTGTTGAGCCTGATACTCCGTATGCCCAACCTGTTTCTGGTGTTTTAAATAATACTGGAGCCATTAAATACTTTACCTTTTTTAAAGAATCTGTTTTAATTTGAGCTTTTAAAACAAAAGGAATAAAGATGATTATAAATTTTAAATTCACGAATTGTAGTTAAAATAATAGTATTTATTTTTTATTAATAGAGTCTTATTCTCTTTGAAATCAATTACTATAATTAAGTTTAAAATTAATACAATTTATGATTTTAAGAACAATTTATTAATCTAGTTTACTGTTATAAAAATTCAACAATTGATACGTTATAAGAGCATCCATTTCACAATAATCTATTAATTGTTGTTTCACTGTTTCAGCTTCAATAGAGTTAAGTGATAGTAAACTCTCATACATATACATAGCGCTAATTCCTGATTGAATATCCAAATCATTAAACCCAGCTTCTTGATTAACTAATGGAGCCAAACTTTTTAAAGTAAAATTTCCTCTCATGTCGGGATGGTAATAATTTCCTTTCTTAATTGGATCAGCTAAATCAACAATTTTATTTTTAAAGTTTTGAATTTTTAGTTTATACTCAGGAAACAAATCGGACAATTGATTTAAGACATTTTCCTCTAAGGATTTATCGAACATCAGAATTGTTTCAAAATCTTGAGTTGCTTGTAAAATTTGTTCTAAAAAATCTTTTCTAAAATCCTCTTCAATAGGCTTAAAGTAACTGTATTTTTTGATTTCATTGTTCTCTTTATAAATCATCGAAAACAAAAATGGTATTTGTTGAAATGGTTTTGTTCCTGAATAATAAGGTATTGCTGGCATCCATACTTCAATATCTAAACTACAAATTGATTTTTTAATAGTTGAAGTAAAGGATTTAACTTCATCAAAATAAATTTGTTCTAGTTGTTCTTTAGATGCTTTTACTTGTATTTTTAATTCTTTTTGTTCAATTGTATTAATATCAATATCATCAATTCGCTTAATGTTATTATCGTACAAATCAAACATAGCTTGTTTTGTTAATTTACCTAATGTTAATACGGAGTTTGGATCGTTGCTGTTTTTCCAGCAAGTGCCTAAAAAATCACATTCATATGGTTGAAAACAATGAATTCCTATTTTTATATCTGGTATCTTACCTTGTTCTAAAGTTAATTTAGCAATCTGCGTTTTATGATTAAAATAATCTATATTTTTAATTGCATCATTAAGTATAGAAGTTGTTTTAAATAATTTAGAAATATCAATTTCTTTTTCTAAAATATATTTTGGATTTAATGTTAGTAAATTAAAATCTAATAAATTTGGTAAACAATTTTTTATCACAAAATATTGAAAGCAAGCATCTTTCACATACGTTTCGGTAATTTTTAATGAACTTTTCACCTCATATGCAATCCAATGATTGTTATATTTATGAAGAATATCAACCATTACCAATAAATCATTGTAAATAAAAGTTGCCTCATAAAT
The DNA here is from genome assembly GCA_964541155.1 of uncultured Flavobacterium sp. Lineage (GTDB taxonomy): Bacteria > Bacteroidota > Bacteroidia > B-17B0 > Aurantibacillaceae > UBA4416. The sequence goes on along the minus strand of CAZIPC010000003.1, from coordinate 215,637 downwards.
AGTAGTTGCACCATTTTCTATTAATTCTTTTGTTTTTTGTGCAAACAATTGTTGATCACGTTTTTCGCCAATAGTTACATCAACTCCTCCTGGAAATAATTTTTGAGCAAAAATACCAACATCTGTTCCTCTTTTAAAAATCAACTGCTTTTCTTTGGATAAAGAATCGCGTAAGTAAGGATGATTTTTGTATAAATAAAAATGTTTTAAGCATTGCTCTGCTTTAATAAAGGCCGATTTACTAATTGGTGAACTCATAAGCACTGATTGATACTTTTCCAAAGCAGGTCTGCTGATTTATCCCAAGAGAATGCTTGCTTTCTTATATTACCTTTTTGAATTAACTGTTGATAAAGCGAGGAATTACGATAAAGTTCTATCATACCATTACTAATACTATTTACCTCAAAAGGATTTACCATTAATGCAGCATCAGAAGCTATTTCTGGCATACTCGTGGTGTTACTACAAATTACTGGGATTTCAGATTTAAAGGCTTCTATCATTGGAATACCAAAACCTTCAAAATAAGGAACAAATGTTAAAGCAAAAGCACTTCCCATTATTTTTTCTAATTCTTGCTGTGGCTGTCGACCTACAATTACAATATCATTGCAATACTTAGATGTATTGATAAGCTGAGTAAGATTACGATCATTTAAATAAATTGCGCCTACTAAAACTAATTTAAAATCTGAATTTGTTTTTTCTTTAAATACATCAAATGATTGCACCAATCGTTTTAAATTTTTTCGAGGGCTTTGAGATCCAACAAATAAAAAATATGGTTTTCCGTTCGAATATTTAATTCTAATATTTTGTTTTTGCTCTTCTGATTGTTTTTCGAAACCTTCGTTTATGCCATTATATACAACATCAATCTTATCAGGCTTTATGTTATAATTATCAGAAATATCTTTTTTGCTATATTCAGATACAGTGGCTATTCGTGTAGCTATTTTAGCATATTTTGGAAAATAATAATTATAATATTTACTCGTAAGAGGCTTTAAATCTTTAGGGTTATGATAAAAATTAATATCATGTATCACTGGTAATTGCTTGCATTTTGCTCCTAATGATAAAAAACCATCTGGCGACAAAAACATGTCAGGATTTAATTTATTTAGAATAGATTTTACTGAAATATGGAACCAAGAATAATATAAAAAAGGATGCCTGGCTTGCGGACCAATAACAACGGGGGTTATGTTATCTGAAAAAATAAACTCGTTGTCATAGTTTCTATCAAATAAAAATACAAAATGAACATTTGGATTTTGTTGGGTAATTCGTTTAAGTGTTTGATAACTAAACCAACCAATACCATCTAATTTATTTTTAATTAAAAGTCGAGTATTTACTACTATTTGCAATAGAATATTTTATTGCAAAATAAGATAAATTTTAAACTTTAAAAAACTGTTTTTGTAATTTATTATACTAAAACCAAAGGAATAGAAATTTTATGCCTAACACTTTCTACTGTAGTTCCAAAAAGTATATCTTTAATTGTTGTGTGCCCATGTGTTCCCATTACCAATAAATCACAATCTACCACTAAATTGGGGATAACAGATTTTGGGCTACCAAATCCTAATTTAAAATCACAATTATATCCTTTTTCGGTTAATTGATTTTTATAATTTAATAGATTGAGGCTATCCTCACTTCGCTCATAATCATTTGTATGTTCGCCATAAAAAACGGCATTAGTAGTTTCTAATACATGTATTAAACTATAATGTGCTTGTTTGCCTCCTAACATAATAGCTTTGTTAATGGCCTTATTATCACTTGAACTAAAATCAACTGTAATAGCTATAGAAGAATATGGCTTAGGTGATTCGAAAACAATTTTTGGAACATCGCCATGAAATTGAGATGATAACGTTTGTTTTGTGTTTTTAAACAATGGTTCAAACATAATGTATAGCAAAATACCTAAGCAAGCAATCATTAATGGAACTACAGTTATTGATATAATAAAAGAATAATCAGAATTTTGAAGCCATTCTTTTACCTTATTAAATAGCATTTGACAATTTAAAAACACAATAACCAACACCGAAATCCACGAAGCAATTTTTTGCCAGAAGGGAATGACAAATTCGCCCATTCTTTTTTTATTACTCACAAAATGAATTAATGGAATGATAGCAAATCCTAATTGTAAACTTAATATTACCTGACTTAACACTAACAAATCTCCAGTTTTACTTTCTCCAAAAAAGTAAATTGTTAAAAATGCTGGAATAATGGCGATAATACGTGTAAGTAATCTTCTAATCCAGGGTTGCAATCTTAAATTTAAATATCCTTCCATTATAACTTGGCCAGCCAAGGTGCCTGTAATGGTAGAACTTTGGCCAGCTGCAATTAATGCGATAGCAAATAATAAAGGAGCTAATGTACTTCCTAACATAGGAGCCATCATTTTATGAGCATCTTGTATTTCTGTTACCTCTATTCCTGTATTAAAAAAAGTAGTAGCTGCTATTATTAAAATAGCCGCATTTACAAACAGTGCTAAATTTAAAGCCACAGCACTATCAATAATATTAAAACGAATAGCTTTTTTAATTTCTATAAACGTTCTATCAAACTGCCTGGTTTGAACTAAAGAGGAATGTAAATATAAATTGTGAGGCATAACTGTTGCTCCAATAATTCCAATAGCTATATACAATGCGTTTTCATTCACAAAGCCTGGAATAAGGCCTTTTGCTACTTCAGAAATATCGGGTTTTGCAATAAATAATTGTATAAAAAAAGAAACACCAATAATACCTACAAGTGAAATAATAAATGCTTCTAACTTTCTTATTCCAGAATTTAGTAAAAACAATAATATAAAACTATCTAATACAGTGATACAAACACCTCCTAAAATTGATATAGATGGGAACAAAAGATGAATTCCAATGGCCATTCCTATTACTTCCGCCAAATCACATGCTGCAATGGCAATTTCGGCAAGGGCATATAAAAAGTAATTAATAAATTTAGAATAATGATCTCTTGATGCTTGTGCTAAATCTCTACCAGACACTACTCCTAAACGAACACAATGGCTTTGTAATAATAAAGCAATTAAATTACTCATTACTAAAACCCAAATTAAACTATAACCATATTTGCTTCCACCCTCAATATCTGTTGCCCAATTTCCAGGATCCATGTATCCTACACTAATCATATAAGCTGGACCAATAAAGGCTAATAATTTTTTAAACCCTCCCTTATTTGAAGTGTTTACAGATGCATGAACTTCATCTAATGATTTATGTGAACGGTGTTCCACTATTTTGAACTATTTTCTTAATTCGAAATTATTACCAAGATAGACACGTCTAACCATTTCGTCGTTTGCTAAGTCTTCGGCAGATCCAGATTTAATAACCTCTCCAGCGTATAACAAATACGTTCTATCAGTAATGTTTAATGTTTCATGAACATTATGATCTGTAATTAAAATACCAATGTTTTTATCTTTTAATTTTCGCACTACACTTTGTATGTCTTCTACAGCTATTGGATCAACGCCTGCAAAAGGTTCGTCTAATAAAATAAATTTTGGGTCGGTTGCTAATGCTCTTGCGATTTCAGTTCTTCTTCTTTCTCCTCCCGATAATTGATCACCTAAGTTTTTACGAACATGGTGTAATGCAAATTCATCTAATAAACTTTCCACTTTATATTCTTGCTCTGCTGTGGTTAATTTAGTCATTTGCAAAACAGCTCTCAAATTATCTTCAATACTTAATTTTCTAAAAACTGAGGCTTCTTGTGGTAAATACCCTACGCCTAATTGAGCGCGCTTATACATGGGCTCACTGGTAATATCTATGTTATCTAAAAATATTTTTCCTGAATTAGGTTTTACCATTCCTACAATCATATAAAAAGAGGTTGTTTTACCTGCTCCATTAGGGCCTAGTAGCCCAACTATTTCGCCTTGATGCACTTCAACACTAACGTTGTTAGCAACAGTTCTATTTTTATATTTTTTTACTAAATTTTCTGAACGAAGTACCATTTGCTTAAACTAATATCTATCAAATATAATCAAAGATATGCTAACTAAAATGACAAAAAATGTAAACAAAACGATTTATACTAAAACGTTAATTGGAATCCAAATTTAACACCAAAATTATCAATAGCTTTTGGTCTTAAATAGGTTGAACGCCACAAAGCATCAATTCTAAACACTTTAAAAATATTTTCTACTCCTGCACTAAACTCAACGTATGGTTCATTTCCTAAGGCACTTAATGTAGTAGGAAAAATAAGTGTTGATTTATTTTTGTTGTTTACACTACCCCACAAAGCTTTACAGGTTACTACCTCTCTCCATTTTAATTTTTTTATGAGTGGCATTTTATTAAATAATAATCCTTCAAAATGATGAAATATACCTACCGAAGCGTATTGATCACTTACAAACTCATAGTATTTCATCATATTAAATGCCATATAATCGTATACAAATGTTTCATTTCCTCCATGTAATTCCATTAAAGGATAAGGTACTATACCATAAATTTTTCCAACTTCGGCTGTATAATCTGTATAACCTAATATCGATGCTAATCTGATGCGATCACTCACATTTAATACCACCTTTTGATAATCATACTCGCCACGAAATGCATTTTGCAATGATTTTGCATAATTTAATTGTAGCACTGGCCATTTTGTTCCTAAACTAATTCTGGCAAAATCTCCATTAATGTACTTTTCTTTATAGGCAAACCTCACATTTAATCTTACCTCCGTATTTCTAATATTTTCTTTTTGAGAAATGCTTCCATCATTTTTATAGTATTTATAGGAGTTTGCTAATAAAGGCGTAATCGTTCTTCCGGCCAAGGTTATTTTAGAGGTTAATCCATCTACCCATTCTCTTTCGTACCAAGCACTAGTTTGATCTACTCTCGTTAAATTAGTTAATGGATTGGTTCGTAATAAAGAAGCAAATAAATTATCTTGCGAAAATCCATTTTGACTTTGCCCTAAAATTTCATAATCACTTTTATAGGTCATCCCAACCAGTTGCCTATGTGGTTTTTTCGAAATAAAACTTTTAAAGCCAATGCTGTATTTGTATTTTTCGTCTTTAAATCCATATGCTACATAGCCATTTAACTCGTACCATCTGCTAAACTTACTGCTTGTTCTTCCTCCAAAACGAATACGTGGTCCTTCAATGCGATTATAACTTAATAAATTAAAATAAGGTCCTATTTCAAAATTATTTACTGTTTTATATCCAGATACAAACAATGTAAACACATCTACCCATGTTTTATAAACTGGCAATGTTTTTATTGTATCTATCATGTGGTATATTTTTTTTTCTCTTATTGATAAACTATCATGCCTGTTGGTATCCCAAAATTCATCTGATTTTTTTAATGCTGATTCTTCTACAATAACCTTATCTCCAAATTCATAAAACTTTGGTTCTTTAGGCTGATTCATGATAAAGTTTTTATAAGACGTTGTTTTTCGCCCGTAAATACCTACTTTATTTTTATTTAATGCAAAATCAATTATTAATCTGTCTTTACTCAACATCCAGCTACTATCTATTTTTATAAATTCTTGCACCACGTTTGCTGCATTAATAAAATTAATATTAGCATCCTTTGGGATGGTCATTTCTAAGCGTTTAACAGCCCATGTAGTATCTGCAATCCACATATTTCCGCTAAAACACAACTCTTGAGAACGTTTTGATTTAAAACGAATATGATAGCAATAAGTATTTCCAATAAACGAACTATCTTCTAAATAATATTTATACGAAAACAATCCATTATCTGAAATAGGACTCACAAAATCTTTTCCAAACACTAAAATATGATTATCGTATATATTTATATTTTGATACATATCTCCCATAACAGATGTAATACTGGGGTTTTCGATACCTGTAATTTTATTAGCAATAATTACTTCTTTTTTTAATGAGGGATTACTTCGGTAATAAATATTGGAAATAGCTTCGGTAATAAATATTGGTAACGATGGTTTTTCGCCAGAGTTTAAACTATCTACGTTATCAAACACAAATTGAATAGGTTTAAAAATTTTCTTTTCTCGCATTTCTTTTGGAATACGATTTAAATCAAACTCTACTTTATTGTATGTTTCGTATTGATAGGCATCTAACTTACGTTTATTATTATTTATTTTATTAGCAATCACATTGCGAATGATACGATGCGCTGGGTTTTCGCCTGCTTTAACAACTACTTCTAGTAAATTAACGCCTTCTAATACCATTGGCATATTTACTAATTGATTTTGCCCTCGCTTTATGGCTTTTGTTGTTTTTTTATATCCAACATATATAGATACAATAGAATCGGCTAGTTTGGAAGTAGTAATGGAATAATTACCGTCAAAATCGGTAGTAGCACCAATAGTAGTGCCTTTTATAAGTACCGGAACAAAGGGTAATGGCTCTTTGGTATCTGCATCAAATACTTTACCAGAAATTGTATAGGTTTGGCCAACAAGGGTTGTACTAAAACATACAACTAACAAAAGAAAATAAAAATAAAATAGCTTGATCATTCGTATTAATTGATTTAAAAGTAACACTAATTGCTAAAAACTTCAACTTTATTTTATGAAAATTGTTCATACTTTTGAGTGTATAAATAATAGCATTAACTCAATTGATAAATCTTTTTTTTAAATTATATTTTTTATGTTAACCTTAACTCCATCCGAATTACAAACAGCGCAACTTCATCACTATTTATTAGGAGCTATTGGCCCTCGCCCTATTTGTTTTGCTAGTACTGTTGATGCTAAAGGCAACCATAACTTAGCCCCTTTTAGTTTTTTTAATGTATTTGGTGCAAAACCGCCAATTGCCATTTTTTCGCCAAACTTAAGCGGCCGAACAGGGCAAGCTAAAGACACCCATTTAAATATTAAAGAAGTGCCAGAATGCGTTATTAATATTGTGAATTACAATATGGTTCATCAAATGAGTTTAGCCAGTAGCCCTTTTGCTAAAGGGGTGAGTGAATTTGAAAAAGCAGGTTTTACAACCCTTGCATCAGATTTAGTTAAACCCATGCGCGTAAAAGAAAGCCCTGTGCAGCTAGAATGTAAGGTATTTGAATTAAAAGAAATTGGTAACTGCAACTTAGTAATGTGCGAAATTGTGAAAATACACATTGATGAATCTGTATTAAATGAGCAACAATTAATTGACCAACAAAAAATAGATTTAGTAGCTCGCATGGGTGGTAATTGGTATTGCCGTGCGCATGGCGACGCCCTATTTGAAATTGAAAAACCTATAACCACCATTGGCATTGGTTTTGATGCCATACCACAGCATATTAAATTAAGTACCGTGCTATCGGGCAATGATTTAGGACAGTTAGGCAATATTGAAACGCTGCCTACAAGCCTTGAAATTGCTGAGCATAACAAAACTATTACCAAAACCTTTGCTAGTGATACCGAAAAACACCTATACGCTAAAACACTTCTTACTACCAATCATGTAAAAGAAGCGTGGTGTGTATTATTAGGCTAACTGATGTTTTATTAGTTTTTTAAACTAAAACGCATTACAGAACTATGACATTTATCAGAATTGGAGCTGACTTTTGTCTTTAAAAAAAACAGAGCGTGTGAGTAGTTTTGAGCATTACTTAATTTAAAAAAAATTGGCCATGCAAAAACACGATTTATTACACGAATTTCCTGAAATGAAAGATAAAATTCATGAATTAAAAACAACCAATGCTCATTTTAGAAAACTATTTGACGAATACCATGAAATGGACCATCAAATACATAGTTACGAGAGTGGCGCTAATGCTACAACTGATGAACATTTGCACGAATTAAGAGCAAAACGTGTGCATTTAAAAGACTCGTTATACACGATGCTAAAAAACTAAAACACACACGCATTGATGTTAAAAGCCATTTGAAGTATCAAATGGCTTTTTTATTTTTTTATATTAAAACCTGTACGCTTTATATAGCATAGCCAAGCAACATTATTGCGCTAATTTTGTAGCATTTTAAAATTATAGTACATTTAATTATGATGAAACCCATCCGTTTTAAAACACATATAGATAAGCTTAGCTATTTAAAAACCTGTTATTTAGAAATACCAGCCCATGTGGTTTTAAAAATTGGAGGCATTGGCAAGCTGCGATTGCTGTGTGATGTAAATAACCAATTACAATTTCAATGCGGGCTAATGGCATTGCCAGAAGGTAAAGCCTACATCTCTATTAACAGCAAACGCATGAAAGCACTGCATGTTGAACAGGGCAGTATTGTAACCGTTACATTAACCCAAGACACGAGTAAATATGGTGTAGATGTGCCCGAAGAATTAGCCGAACTATTTAGGCAAGACTCCGAAGGCAAGCGCCGCTTTGATGCCTTAAAACCAGGCATGCAGCGTTATATTTTAAATTACGTAAACACAGTAAAAAGCCCACTATTAAGAGTAGACAGAGCCTTTATGCTTATTAGCAATTTAAAAAACTTAACGCCAGGTAAAGAAACCTTTAAGGAGATGTTGGGTAAATAATTGCATTACACCAGCAGGTTGCACTAACTTTTACAAACACTACATTAAGATATATGTGCCTTAAAATACTTGTAAATAAAAGAAAATACAAGGTATTAATTTGCTAACTATAATAAATAATGTTTTATTTTTTTTATGTTGATGATTAATAATTAGATTTACTTAACTAAACACGCATTATTTAAATTTATTATAAAACCTATAAAACCATTTTTAATTAATTGTAAGTAATTACAAACGAATAAGTGGCGGTTAGCGACTAGTTAGCACCAATAAGTAAAGACGACACAGCAATGAATAAACTAATCACAACATTGACAATTTTCTTCTTCGGGACACTGTTGACCTTAGGACAAACGGCAGACCCCAAGATAATTTACAAACAAGCATTCAGCGAACAGCTACAAATGCTCAAAGGACAGAAACCAATTGACTTCAAAAGAGCGGTATTTTTGACCGAGAACGCTTACCACAAAGGACAATTGAATTATCAAACCTTTTGCAACGGAATAACAGCGACTGGACAACAATTGAAAGAACTAATCAAACAACGTGGACTTCAAAACTATAAGACCGCAGGTAATTGGGCGGTTTTTAGCTATATGACAGACAGCTTGCCAATCAACAATTTCAAGCCTTGCACTTATGACTTTGACGATTTTATGGGCGACAAAGACTGGACTAAAATGTTTGTTACCAAATTAATAAAAACAAGAAGTGGCAACTGCCACTCTTTGCCTTATTATTACAAAATACTCTGCGAAGAAATTGGAGGAAAAGCAAGTTTAGCACTTGCACCAAACCACGTTTACATAAAACACATTGACGAAAAAGGACAATGGTCAAACGTAGAACTTACAAATGGTGGTTTTCCGAGAGACCAATGGATTATTAAACAAATGACAATTTCAGTAGAAGCAATTAAAAGCGGAATTTATATGAACCCACTTTCTCAAAAAGAAAGCATTGCAATGACAATGTTTGATTTAGCAAGTGCTTATGAATTTCAATTTGGTAACGATGATTTTGTTTTACAAACAGCAAATACAGCGTTACAGTATTTTCCTAAATGTATTCCCTTAATAATGATGAAAGCAAATTGTATTCGGGACAAAATTGAAGCAGAAAAGAAAAAAGCCAATCCAAACAAGGAATTTATAAATAATAACATTGCTCTTTACAAAAAAACAATTGGAACAATAGACAGTTTGGGGCATAAAGATATGCCAACAGAAGTATATCAAGAGTGGGTAAAATCGGTTGACAATGAAAAAGCCAAAAGAAATCAAACAACTAAAAAATAATTATATTTACACTAAATTTCATAGCATAATGAAAACAAAAATTCTTTTAACCTTATTAGCAATTAGCAGCTTCGCTGCTAATGCTCAGAACGATAATCCTTATGCGATTTTCGGACACAAAACCAATGTAGTTTATGAAACTAAAGTAAAGGATTTCTTTGTAATCCCGAATAACGACCCGAGTTCAAAAACTAAAGCCATTGCGTTTAATATGGATGAAGGATACATTTTATTTTTAGGTTTAAACGATAGCATTTTAAGTAGAACAAAAATTCAGCCTGACCAACTTTTACGTTGGTTATCTACTGACCCTTTAGCTAATGAATATCCTTCAATAAGTCCTTATGCTTTTGTAGCAAACAACTGTATTAATGCAATTGACCCAGATGGACGTAAAATTATTTTCGTTAATGGCTATTATAATACTGGAGATGGAACAATGCCTAAAAGTATTGCTCAAAATATGATTGGAACAACAGGCGGACAAGGTTATTGGGGTAGCAGTTTTGTTAAATCAGCGCAAACATTTTTCAACGATAACAATAAAGGATTTGTTGACGGTAGAGGTGCTTGGAATTCAAGTGCTGAAGATAGGTTTAATGCAGGTTATGCGTATGCAAAAGCTAACCTACAAACAATTACAGCAGGTATGGTAGAAGGTGAAACTGTAAAGATTGTTTCACATAGTATGGGTGGTGCATATTCCGAAGGAATGATAAAATATTTGCAAGAACAAAAAATTGCAGTTGAGCAAGTTGTTCACCTATCACCAGCAGACCCAAGTGGTTTTAAATCAAGTTCTGCCCCGACAATGCAATTAAATCTTGAGAACGATGCAGTACTAATGTATAAAAATAGCGGAAGTAATTATATGATTCCAGGAGTTGACCGTTATGGTCAAGTTAGCACAGACAGAAATTTTGTTTCTGATTATATGAATAGTCACGCAGACACAAAATTTCAAAGTAGTACATGGAATATGGTAAATGATTTACAAAATATGCAAATGAATGTCACGGGTAATACTATGTCCACTCCATTTGGAACATTTACAGGGCCAAGCAACTCATACAATTCAACTGGAAATACAAATGGAACTCAATTCAATATTTTAAATTTTGGAGGCACTCAATATAACGGAACAGGGACAACCAATACCTACACTGGGCCTTGGGCTTACTAACATGAAGAAATATAAAATCATTTATATAATTGTCAAGTCAATTCTCTTGTTAACAAGCAGTTTTTCGATGCTATTTGCTATTGCATTTAATATGCTATCAAAAGACCAACTAGATAAATTGATTGCTGAAAATTTTTGGAGTTTCTTTCTTACTAAGTTTTTGTTCGGCTTGACAGTTGGATTTATATTTTACTTATTGTCTCTGCTGACAAATCTAATATTTCGCAAACGACACGAATTTCAGAAACAAACTATTTTTAGACTTGCGTTAATTGAATTGGCATATTGTATCATCTTTTCCGCAACAGTAACGACAATTATAGTTTACAGCATTTGACCGACAGAAAACTTACTGGTGCTAACAGCGGTTTGGCAAAAGTGGCGGTTTCGTTCTCCGCAGACACATTTGTGGTTAATCAAAGTTCTGTTCTCCGCATCAACATTTGTGGTGAAAATCGCCACCTTCGCTAAGCCGCAAAACGTTATCAGGCATTGTAAATAACAAACCCTTATAAATCAAAAAACAGAAAAAATACATACAATGGAAACATTAAATATAGAAACGACAAGGCTTATAATTCGGCACCTCAACTTATTTGACTTATCTGACTTTTATATTTATCGCTCTAACCCAGAAGTTACAAAATATCAAGGTTTTGATGTTATGACAATTGAACAAGCCGAAGAATTCATTAAAAACAACTCCATAAAACATTTTGGAAAAGCAGGAGAATGGGTACAGTATGGCATTGAAAATAAAGTAACGAAACAGCTTATTGGTGACTGTGCAATTAAACTTGCCCCATACGACACTAGAATTGCAGAAATTGGAATAACAATTTCTCATCTTGAACAAAAAAAAGGTTTTGCAAAAGAAGTTCTTATTGGAATTTTGACTTTTTTGTTTGACGTAATAAAAATACACAGAGTAGTTGAAATTACAGATGCAGAAAATACAGCTTCCATTAACCTATTGAAAAGCATAGGCTTTAGGCAAGAAGGTTACTTTATTGAAAATATTTTTTTTAAAGGAAAATGGGGGAGTGAATTACAATATGCAATGCTAAAACGAGAATGGGATAACAGAAAAGGTCAACAGTTAACCAAAACAACGAACCTCTAACACAGGTTTTGAGCCAGGCCTGCTGACGTGCAAACTTGAAGCTTTTTTATTCTATTCAAGTTCAGTCTTGACATACATTTAATACTCAAAAAACCTCGACTTCAGCAAGCACCAATCCATTAATAATTTATATATTCTAGAACTGTAAACACAAAAAAGGAGGATAAATTATCCTCCTTTTTTTGTATTTAAAATTATATTTTAAATTAATTAATAACTGGCAAGTAGCTATAGTTTTTGCTATACTCTAACATTTGCTGTGTAAAATTAGTTGGGTACTCTATTTTTACATCTACTATTTTTCCATCTTTAGTTATTGGCGTTAACTTAGGCTGTATAAACCCTTGGTAAGGTGCCATGTTTAATTTACTGTAACGGTCTAATACTTCTTTGTGCAAGGCTTTATCTACTTTAACGCCGTAGTTTTCTATTAAGGCTTTTCCTGCTTTATAATCGCCCTGAGATTTAATGCGTTGTAATTCTTTTAATAAATCGCCAAACAACACACGTAGTTTCATGTAATCATTTACAACAAAATAAGTTTTTCCGTTTTCAATTTTCTTTTCAATCACATTATCTTTTTTGCCTTTTTCAAAAGCCCAAGCGGCAATCATTTGGCGGTTGCGCATGTGTGCTTCCTCAATGTTATCGCCTAATTTTAAACGAGATAATTGTACCATTAAGCCTTTGGTAATGTACTCATCGTAAGCTGCTTTGCCATATTCTAATGATGGCATCACGCCTAAATCAACTAACTTTTTATCCATTAAATAATACAGAGCTACTAAATCGGCACGGCCTTCTTCTAATGCCGAAGCATAATTTTTTAAGGTTTCGTGTGGTTGCCCAACACCTGGTTCAATTTGCCCACTTGCGTGGCCAATCACCTCGTGCATATCGGTGTGTAATTTATCGGCTAAGCCGGCATAGTTTAACACATTTTTCTTAATGGCATCGTTGTAGTAAAATTCGTTTACAACACTTCCACCCGCTGCTTTTTCATAAGCTTCTACAATGTTTCCTAAGTTTACCGATTTTGAACCATGCGTTTCTCTAATCCACTCGTTGTTTGGTAAATTAATACCAATTGGTGTAGATGGAGCCGCATCGCCACTTTCCATAACTGCATTTATTACTTTTGCCGAAATACCTTTTACGTTTTTCTTTTTATGTTGTGGTAATAAAGTAGAGTTGTCTTCAAACCATTGCGCATTAGCCCCAATGGTAGCAATGCGTTTAGAGGCTTCAAAATCGCGAACGGATACAACCGATTCGAACGTTGCTTTTTTTCCTAATGGATCTTCATATACTTCAATAAATCCGTTGGTAACATCAATAGCGCTTTCAGTATCTTTTACCCAAGCAATGTTATACTCATCAAAATCTTTTAAAGAACCTGATTTATAAAATTGTACTAATTTTTGTAAGGCTGTTTTTTGTGTTTCGTTTTCGGCAACAGCAATGGCTTTTTCTAACCAATACACAATTTTTTCAATAGCCTGGGTATACATCCCTCCTACTTTCCATACTTTTTCTACCAACACACCGTTTTCTTTTACTAACTTACTGTTTAAGCCAATCATTACAGGTGTTGTATCAGCCTTGTTGGTTAGCTTTTCGTAAAAGGCAATGGCTTCTTTTTGATTAACGCCTTCATAAAAATTAACAGCCGAATTGGTAATTAAATCTTTACTAGCATCTAAACTTACTTTTTTAGGTGCAATAGTTGGATCAAAAATAATAGGCATTAAACGTGCAATAAATGCTTCTTTTGTTTCGCCTTTATTTAAAGGTAGTTTAGCTGCATCAACATTGGCAACAAACTGTTCAAATACGTCTTGTGTACATTCTGGAAAAAACTTTTCGCTACCATAATGATGATGAATACCACGACTAAACCAAACACGCTTAGCGTACACTAAAAATTTCTTATAATCTTCGTTATTTACATCACCTTTATATGATTCTACAACAGCATCTAATGTTTTACGAATGGTTAAATTAAACTTATAGTTTTGATCCCACATAATATCTCTACCACATAAAGCGGCCTCAGATAAATAATACAACAACTCTTTTTGTTGTAAAGATAATTCATCAAACCCAGGAACTTCGTAACGTAAAATTCTTAAGTCGGCAAATTGTTCGCTAACATATTCAAATGGTTTAGATGAATCTTGCATAATGGTATCTTTTTTAGAAATCGATTCCTGAGAATTGAAATCGGATTGATTGGATTTACATGAGCCTAAAACTAAAGCTGCTGAAATCGGTAAAATAAATAATTTATGTGTCATTTTAAGTTAGTTTATTATCACAAGTTTAAGGTTTTAAAAAAGGATTTGCAAATGCAAAAAAACAGTGCTTTTTTAGAAGATTTATAGTATAAAATAGTACTTTGATTTTAACTAGATATTAAAAATCAATGATATTAATTTTATTTTTTTTCTTCATATCCTCTGGAACTGCCAATAAAATAGATTGTTTTAAATAAGCTATTAAATTAGCTTTTAAAAATTCGCGATGGGTAATTAAACTAATTTCGCGAACAGGCGTGGGGATTTTAAAATGACGAAGGCGTTTTTTTTGCGAAGCATTTAAATGATGAGCCGCTAATTCAGGAATAATCGTCATACCAAAATCAGTATCAACCATGTTTTTTAAAGTTTCGATACTACCTGCATTATAATGAAACTGTTCTTGCGAAGCATACTGTTTTTTTAAAGAACAAAAATTTAAAATCTGTGAACGCATGCAATGTCCTTCCTCCAGTAACCACAGCCTATTCACATCTATGTCTTTCGGTAAAACATATTGTTTATCAAATCCTTTTTCTTTTTGGTTAACGTATAAAAAATACTTTTCATAAAACAATACTTGCTCAGAAATAGCCTCATCATGCAAAGGTGTTGCTAAAATACCAGCATCTAAATCTCCAGTTTTAAGTTTATGAATGATAACATCAGTAGTAAACTCATTAATTATTAATTTTACTAAAGGATACGCCAACGTAAATTGTTTTAAAAACAAGGGCAATAAGTATGGCGCCAAAGTGGGGATAATACCAACGTGTAATTCTCCGCTAATGATTCCTTTTTCGTGTTTAACAATTTCGTTTAGTTGTTTTGATTCTAGTAATATTTTACGAGCTTGTAAAATAATTTTTTGTCCCAAATCGGTTGTTTTTACAGGTTGTTTACTTCTATCAAAAATTTTAATATCAAGTTCGTCTTCTAACTTTTTTATCATCATACTTAATGTTGCTTGTGTTACAAAACACGCCTCGGCCGCTTTTACAAAGTTTTTAAGCTTATCAACAGCAACAATGTATTCTAGTTGTTGTAAATTCATTTATTATAGATTTTATCTATACAAATATAGAAAATATCAGTTTGATTTATAACTATAAAGCTTACAAATTTGCATCATCAAATAAATTAACAACTTAAAACACTAAAAAAATGGAAACAACAAGAGTTATCTCAGTAGGGTCTAAATTCCCTGAATTCAGCAAACAAGCTGTAGTATCAACAGAACAAGGTAAAGAATTTGAAATAATTAATAACGATATTCATTTGGCAAAAGGTAAATGGATGGTGCAATTTTGGTGGCCTAAAGATTTTACATTTGTATGTCCAACTGAAATTGCAGAATTTAATAAGCATATTCAAGATTTTTCGGATAGAGATACTGTGTTAGTAGGTGCCTCAACCGATACAGAGTTTGTGCATTTAGCATGGAGAAAAAACCACGAAGATTTAAAAAATTTAAAATTCCCCATGTTGGCAGATACATCAAAATCGTTAGCAGAAGAATTAGGGATTTTAGATACACAAGAAAAAATTGCTTACAGAACAACCTACATCGTTGATCCACAAGGCATGGTTCGTTGGGTAAGCGTATACGATTTAAACGTTGGACGAAATGTAAATGAAGTTATTAGAGTTTTAGATGCTTTACAAACTGATGAATTATGCCCATGTAACTGGAAAAAAGGAGAAGAAACGATTCACGCTTAATCATTTTAAAAATGGAAAATACAGTAATTAACGAAACCCTAGAAGGCTTATTAAATAGCATAAGCTATACCAAAAATGCACCAGAAGTATTAACCAAGATGGGAAATACAGAAGCGCGTTACTTAAAAGATTTAAAAATAAATGTTAGTAATGCTTTAAAATATGAGAATTTATCAGAAAAAGAAAGTGCATTATTAGCATTAAGTGTGGCAATTAATGAAAAAACAAAAACGTTAGAACATGCTCTGTTAGAAAAAGTATCATCATTAGGCGCATCACAGGAAGAGATTTTAGAAACCTATGCATGCGTATCATTACTTAACGTTAATAATGTGTTTTATCGTTTCCGTCATTTTACCAAAAAAGAATATTACCAAACAACGCCAGCTGGCATAAAAATGACGGTGATGGGAAACCCAACTATGGGTAAGGAATTTTTTGAATTAATGAGTTTAGGAATTTCTTCATTAAACGGTTGCGAATTATGTGTTAATGCTCATGAAGAATCGTTGCTAAAATTAGGAAGTTCGCAACAACGTATTTATGATACGGTGAGGTTGTTTGCCAATATAAAAGGGCTAAGTATATTTTTTGATTAATATCATTTAAATTGCATAAGCGTAATTGATTACATGAATTGTTTCAATTACGCTTATGTAATCACTCTACGTTAACTCGTAAGTTAAACTACCTATCTTATCAATTTCATTCATTAAATCTGAACTTACCGCTATTTTTTGTGATTTAGAATATAATTTTACGGTTAAGTTTTCTGCTGGGTCTTCTACAAAAAACTCTACGTTGCATTTTCCTTGAGAAGCACTAAAAATAGATTCAATATTGGCGATTAATTCATCATTTAATGCATTAATATCTAATTTTAATTTCATTGTAGTAAAAATATTTTCTTTTACTGTTTCAAGTAATTCTATTTTTTGAATTTTTAATTCTAAGCTTCCAGGTTGATTATAACGTTCTTGGACTTTAGCTTTTACATACACAAATAATGGAGAAACCATAAATTTACTGTATTCTACAAAATCTTTACCAAATAACATTAACTCTACAGAACCGTGATAATCTTCTACAATTAGTTTTCCAAACGCATTACCTGTTTTACTTGTTCTGTTTTCAAACCCAGTAATTACGCCACCAAACGTTACATCTTTTCCTTTAAATGGTTCTAATCCAGCTTTTAATTGAGCACAATTTGCATTACACTTATGATCAATAATTAATTTATAAGGATCTAATGGATGACCAGAGATAAAGAAACCTACTACTTCTTTTTCGCGAGCTAATTCTTCTAACTTGCCCCAAGGTTCAATTTTTTGAGGCAATTGAGGTTCTGTAATTTCTATTTCATCATCGCCTCCAAATAAGCTAGCTTGGGATGTATCATTGCCTAAGCTCATTTGATTGCTGTACTTAATCATTTTATCGGTAAGTGTTAAGCCATCAGCATCTGGTGTAAAAAACATAGCACGATGTATTCCTTCAAAACTATCAAAGCCTCCTGCTAAAGCAAGACCTTCTAAAGATTTTTTATTTACACTCTTGCTATCTAATCGTTTTGCTAAATCAAATACCGAAATAAATTTACCATTTGTATTTCTTTCTTCAATAATATTATTAACGGTATTTTCTCCTACTCCTTTAATAGCACCCATTCCAAAACGAATATCTGTACCACCTGGAATTACGGCAAACTTAGCGAAACCTTCATTAATATCAGGACCAAGTACCTTAACACCCATTCGCTTACATTCTTCCATTAAAAAAGAAATAGCATCAATACTACCTGCATGATTTAATACAGAAGCCATAAACTCAGATGGATAATGAGCTTTGATGTATGCTGTTTGAAAGGCAACATATGCATAACATGTTGAGTGAGATTTATTAAAAGCATAACTAGCAAATGCTTCCCAATCTTTCCAAACTTTTTCGGCAACTGCAGGATCGTGATTATTTGTTTTACAATTATCAATGAACTTTCCTTTCATTTTATCAAGCGTTGCTCTATCTTTTTTTCCCATTGCTTTACGCAATGTATCAGCATCACCCTTAGTAAAGTTTGCTAATTTTTGGGATAAACGCATTACCTGCTCTTGATAAACAGTAATACCATACGTTTCACCTAAAAATTCATCCATGCCTTCTAAATCAAATGTCACTGGTTCTCTGCCATGTTTACGATTGATATAGTTTGGAATGTATGCCAACGGACCCGGACGATACAATGCATTCATTGCAATTAAATCATTAAATGTATCGGGTTTTAAATCTTTTAAAGATTTTTGCATACCAGCACTCTCATACTGAAACACACCGTTTGTTTCGCCTCTTTGAAATAATTCGTATGTTTTTTTATCATCTAGTGGTATGGCATCAATATCAATATCAATACCATGATTTTGCTTGATATATCTTAAAGCATCCTTAATAATGGTTAATGTTCTTAGCCCCAAGAAATCCATTTTTAAAAGCCCCGCACTCTCAGCAACAGAGTTATCAAACTGGGTAACAAGCATATCACTATCTTTTGCTTTTGTAACAGGTACAAATTTCACCATATCATCGGGTGTAATAATAACACCACAAGCATGAATACCAGTGTTTCGCAAACACCCCTCTAATTCATAGGCTTGCTTCAATACATCTGCCTCGGGAGTTTTTTCTTCGGCTAATTTTCTAAAATTATGAGATTGCTCAACAACCTCTCGTTTATCTTTAATTTTACTTAAGTATTTTTCATCAATGCCACCTGGCTTTAATAAAGCTTTTAACTTTGCATCTAAACTATCAGGAAAAGCTTTTGCTAATCTATCAGCGTCTGGTAAAGGTAAATCTAAAACTCTTGCTGTGTCTCTGATAGCAGATTTACCGCCCATTGTACCATATGTTATAATTTGAGCAACCTGATTAAATCCATATTTATTAATTACGTAATCTATCACTTTATCTCGTCCTTCATCATCAAAATCAATATCAATATCGGGCATGCTAATACGATCAGGATTTAAGAAACGCTCAAATAGTAAATCAAATTTAATGGGGTCAACATTTGTAATCCATAAACAATATGCAATAGCAGAACCAGCAGCAGAACCACGGCCTGGACCAACTGCCACACCCATTTCACGTGCTTTAGAAATAAAATCAGCTACTATTAAAAAATAGCCTGGATATCCCATTCTTTCAATGGTTGCTAATTCAAATTCAATACGCTCTTTTGTTTCAGGAGTCATATCAGGATAACGCTTATAAGCCCCTTGCCATGTTAAATGCGACATATAAATGAACTGCTCTGCAATAACTCGCATTTCTGCTTTTTGAATTTCAATCGCTTCAGCAGATAATTTTTTTTCAATCCACCCTTTTTCTTTTAAAGCAATAATGCGTTGATGAGATGCATTTATCTCATTGGCATTTTCATCAATAAATCCTTGTGCAATTTCAAATTTAGGTAGTAAGATATCTCTACCCAATTTAAATTGTTCAACCTTAGCTACAATTTCATTAGTCATTTCAATAGCTTCGGGCATATCGGAAAACAATTCAATCATCTCTTTAGGAGATTTGAAATAAAATTCTTTGTTCTGTAAACCGTATCTAAATCCTCTGCCACGTCCAACAGGAGTTACTTTTTTCTCGCCATCTTTTACGCATAATAAAATATCATGTGCATCAAATCCATTTTTATCTAGATAATAATTACTATTGGCAGCAAAATATTTAACATTATATTTTTTAGCAAATTTCAATAATACATCATTAACATGATGTTCTTCTTGCAAATCATGACGATTTAATTCTACATAAAAATCATCACCAAATAAATCTTTATACCAAACAAATACTTCTTCTGCCTGTTCTTCGCCTACATTTAAAATTAATGATGGAATTTCAGAGGATAAAGACCCTGTTGTAGCTATTAATCCATCTTTGTATTGTAGTAATAAATTTTTATCAATACGAGGCACGTAATACATACCATCAATTAAACCAACCGAACTTAATTTTGATAAATTTTGATATCCTATTTTATTTTTTGCAATAAAAACTTGTGTATAGCCATTATCTTGTTTGGATTTATCTTTATGATCTTTGCAAATAAATAATTCGCAACCAATAATACATTTTAATTCATTTTGTAGATCTCCTTCTTTCTCTCCTTTAGTTATTTGGGCATTATGTTCGTTTACACTTTTATTATGTTTATCAATAGCTTGCCAAAATAAAAATGCACCATACATGTTACCATGGTCTGTCATTGCAACAGCTGGCATATCATAAAATACAGCTTTTTTAACCAATTCCTTTACATCACTTGTTGATTGAAGAACAGAAAACTGTGTATGATTATGAAGGTGTGAAAATTTTAACTTGGCTTTATCAGTCGGCATGTTATCTTTTTCAACTTCAACTGAAGATACTGTAGATTCTGATTTTTTATGTTTACGTTCTTTCCAATCTTGCTCATGTTGATACAAGGCTGTTAAATCTGGGGCTTGATAATTTATGCTTTGTAAATCTGTTGGTAATACTTCTGCAACTTTTGTAATACCACGTTTAATGATTTCGAAAAAAACTTTCCCTGTTGCTAAAACATCAAATGCAGCATTATGGGCTTCTTCGAAAGAAGCATTAAATAATTTTGTATATAATTCAGTTAATGTAGGCCATTTAAATTTACCACCACGCCCTCCGGGAATAGCGCAATATTCAGTAGTTTCATCATTTTTTGTGTCAATAAATGGTTTAGCCGCTAAACTGTTTTCTAAGCCGCAACGCAATAATTCAGCTCCAATAATATTATTATCAAACTCAATATTATGACCACATAAATATTTAGCTTGATGAACCACATCAACAAATTGTTGTAAAACTGTTTTTAAATCTTGTCCTTCTTCATTAGCGCGCTCATTAGTAATACCATGTATTTGAACAGCATTAAAAGGAATTGTATAACCTTGGGGTTTAATAATAATAGAATTACTATTTATTAAATTACCCTTAGCATCATGTAACTGCCAAGCAACCTGAACCATACGAGGCCAATTATCAAAATCGGTTAATGGCGCGTTATAACTGCGTGGTAAGCCTGTTGTTTCTGTATCAAATATTAAGAACATGTTCGTATGCTGGATTATAAATTAATTTAATTTTATGGTAACACCGTTTAAATTTAAATAATTTTTAAGCGAATTTTATTCATCGTTAATATATACTGATAAACTCTTTTATATTTTTATTTACCTGGTTTACAATATTTTAAAAAATATTTTAAGCATAATAGTTATATACATTGGTTTCTTATGTATATTTGTCTTAAGTATATAATTATCATATCATGATTTACTCATCAGAATTAATAAAAGGAACGCTTAAAACTATTGTTTTAAAACTATTAGCAGATAATAAAAAAATGTACGGTTATGAGATTACTCAAAAAGTAAAAGAGTTAACCTCGGATAAAATTCAAATTACAGAAGGAGCTTTATATCCTACATTACATGCTTTAGAGAGCGATGGATTAGTAACAACAGAAATTGAATACATTGGGAAACGAATAAGGAAATACTACAGCTTAAGCATTAGTGGAAAACATAAAACTAAAGAAAAAGTAAGTGAGTTAGCAGACTTTATGGAAACCATGAAATTTTTGTTAGACATTAAACCAAAAACTGTCTAACAATGTATCAAATCAATGAGCAACAAATAGACTATATTCTTAACGACATTAGTGCACGTGGCGTTGAGATGGAAAGCCTGCAGCAAAACCTATTAGATCATGTTTGTTGTATCATTGAAAATAATCTCGAAGAAAACGGAGACTTCGAGAGCTTCTATAAGAAAACCATTGAATCATTTTACAAAGATGCTTTATGGGAAATCGAAGAAGAAACTCTCCTATTACTAACTTATAAAAACTATTATACGATGAAAAAAATAATGATAACAAGCGGATTATTTTCTGCTGCTGCAATGATTTTCGGTATTTTATTCAAATTCATGCATTGGCCTGGAGCCTCAGTTTTAATAACACTAGGCATAGGTTTATCTAGTTTAATATTCTTACCACTTTTATTTATTTTAAAATCAAAAGACAAGCATCAAATCAAAGATAAAATCCTACTTGGATTAGGAATTTTAGCAGGTATATTACTGAGTTTATCTGTTTTATTTAAGGTTATGCATTGGCCAGGAGTAATGTATTTGGGATATTCTTCAATTATTTTAATAGGATTAGTTTTACTTCCAATTTTTTTCATTACTGGCATCAAAAATCCCGAAAATAAAATTAATACAATTGCTATTTCTATTGTGATGATAATGGTATGTGGTTTGTGGCTAACTTTGGTAATATCTCCAAAAGGTATGGAAATCATTCGGATTAAAAACACAACTGTTTATTTACTAAACGAACAAATTGTAGCAACTGAAAAAAAACTGTGTGCTAATTTATGTAAGAATGATTCATCAAAAAATGAAATGCTACACCTAACTAATCAAATTGTTGATATATGTGACCAGATAAAAAGTTCTATTGTGATAGCAGAAACAGGAGTTTCTAAAATTTCAGACGATTTTAAAGCTAAAAATTTAACGATTGGTCTTGGAAATTTTGATGAATTTAAACATGATGAAATTAAAATCTTAAATAATCTAATTAAGAAATATAAGAATAAATCAAAAACAAAAACCTTAGATAAAATAATAGTTATCAATTCAAATAAAGATGAATTTGATGTATCTTATAAATACTATAATGGTAGCAATATAGAAGTTCTTAATCAATTAACGCAGATACAACTGATTGTTCTTCAAAACGAAATGATTTCATTTACAAACTAAACTCGAAATAAATTTGAATTAAAAATAGCATAGCTTAAGCTCTGTCAGAATATTCTGATAGAGCTTATTTTATAAACTTGTCCAAGTTGTTAAACCCTGTTGTGTGAATTTAAATGATTGTACTCTACCACCCAGTCCTTCAATAGCAAGAGCTACTTTAACCTTAGTTACTCCTGGACAATAAAAAAACATAAAACCGCCACCACCAGCACCAGATATTTTACCACCTGTAGCACCTGTATTAATGGCAGTTGTGTAAACAGTATCAATTAAATCATTGCTAATGGAATGAGCAATTTGTTTTTTATTTGTCCAACCAAAATGTAAAATCTCACCAATCTTGTTTAAATCACCGCGCAATAAACTGTCTTTCATTTGTTGTGCCTGTTCTTTTAAATGATGCATAGCATCAACAGATTTTAAATTATTTTCTTTTACATTTTTAACTTGCTCATTAATAATAGTGGCAGATAATCGTTGAGTAGCTGTAAAATATAACAGTAAGTTAAATTCTAATTCATAAAGCACTTCATCTTTTAATTGTAATGGATTTACAATTACTTTATCATTAGATAAAAACTCCATAAAATTAATTCCGCCAAATGTGGCGGCATATTGATCTTGCTTTCCACCACTCATTCCTAAATCAATTCGTTCTATTTCATAAGCTAAACGGGCTATATCATATTTTCCCAATGGTAATTTTAACCATTCAACAAAGGCTCCAATTAACGACACAACAATTGTTGAAGAAGTTCCTAGGCCAGAACCTTGAGGCGCTTCGATATAAGACGTTAAACGAAATGATAAAGGGGTTAAATTAAATTGTTTAACTAAACGATTATATACGCCAATAAATAATTCAAATCCTTCTATTAATTGTAATTCTTTATTAGATTCAACTATCAAACTTTTATCAGTTCCATCAATGCAAAATTCTATTTTATTGTTATTTAGTGGTTCTAAGCTAGCATACGCATATAAATCGATAGTTGCGTTTAAAATAGCTCCACCAAATATATCGCTGTAAGGAGAAACATCTGTACCTCCACCCGCCAATCCAATTCTTAAAGGTGCTTTACTTCTAATAATCATTATAATTTTTTAAATAAATTAAATACTTCATCAACAAAAATTTTCCAATCGTATTTTTGTTTTTCTTTAATCATCCCTTCTGTAAAAGTATGCATTCTGTTATTTTCAAAATAATCTTTTATTGCTTCTGCAATTGCTTTTCCATTTGAATCTACAACATATCCAGCCACTTTATCAGGAATAATTTCTCCTAATCCTCCCACATTTGTAACTAATGTAGGTACTTCAAAATGAAATGAAACTTGCGTTACACCACTTTGTGTAGCACTTCTGTATGGTAAGGCAACTATATCTGCAGATGAAAAATACAATTTAACATCTTCATTAGCTATAAACTTATCATGCAATATAACTTGATTTTGTATTTGATAGTTATCTATCAAATCTAAATAAGGCTTTTTGTCATCATAAAATTCTCCAGCTACAACTAACACAATATTTGAATTAAATTTTAATTCATTCATCGCATCTAACAACATATCTAAGCCCTTATACTTTCTTATCAATCCAAAAAATAATATAACTTGTTTATCCTTTGGTAAGCCTAAAGCCATTCTTGCATTTAATTTATTTAATTTTTCTCCAAAAGAAGTATATAATGGATGCAATAAATATTTTTTATATGATGTATTGGTAAATTTTTCTAAATCTTTCATCACGGCTTTACTCATGGTTATAAAGCCATCACAACCATTTATGAAATATTTAGCTAATGTTGCATCTCCAGCTCTTTTTTCATGAGGAATTACATTATCTGTAATTGCCAACACTTTTATCCCGCTTTTACGAACCATTCTTGCTATAGTTCCTAATGCTGGTCCCATAAAAGGAATCCAAAAACGAAATACAATAAAGTCTGGTTTTTGTTTTTTTATAAATCGTGCAGTTTTAATCCATGATATTGGATTGATTGAATTAATTAAAGTATGAATTTTAATATGCTTTGGAGCATTACCACTTGTATCAAATTGCGTGCTTCCTGGAAATAAAAAATTGGGATATTGTAAACTATAAGATATAATTTCACATGTGTGACCTTGTTTATTAAAAGCTTCACAAAACAGTTCGTCAAACGTGGCTAAACCGCCTCTTAATGGATATGCTGGACCTATAATAAATACCTTTGCCACACTTTTATTTTTTTCCTACTACTAATTCTATTAAATCTTTTTCTTGCAAATACATATTTGCTAGTTGTTTTATTTCTAATGGAGTAATTGTTTTCACTGCTTCAAAATACTTTTCAAAGTAATCATAACTTAATCCAAATTCCCAAATTGCTTTAAACTTATCAGCCAAAGCATAGGGACCATCAACACTCCTTAAAAACTGACCTAAAATATAATTACGAACTATTTCTAATTCTTCTTCATCAACTAATTCTTCTCTCAATAATTGTATTTCTTTATAAATTTCATCTAACGTACTGTTGGTTACCTCTGCCCCAACTTCAGTAGAAATGTAAAAAAAACCACCATTCACTAATGATGCCAAGGCACTTCCTATACCGTACGTATATCCTTTATCTTCTCTTATATTAGCCATTAAACGCGAACCAAAATAACCTCCTAAAATGGTATTTAAAACTTGAAATTTAAAATAATCTGGATTTGTTTTGTTAAACATTTTTCTACCTACTCTAATTGCAGATTGAATAGCGTCTGGTTTTTCTATAAAATGTTTTTGTTTTGTACTAGTTGCAATCTCAACTTTTTGAGAAGGTAACGGTTGAACATAACCCCATGGTTCTTTTCCAAAAAATTGATTTAATACATTTATTAAATCTTTGGGCAACTTACCTGAAGCAATAATTGTGCAATTACCGGAATGATAATACGTTTTGTAAAATTCAATGATTTTATCTAAACTTAATTTATCAAAATCATTATCTTTAACAGTAATACCATATGGATGTTTTTCTCCAAATAACAATTCTGTAAAACGTCTTCGAGCTAATACATTTACCTTTTCTGAATTAACTAAATGCTTTTGTTTTTTATTAGATAAATATATTTCAAATTCGTCCTTTGGAAAGATGGGATTTTTAATAATATCCTCTACAAAATGTAAACTTTTATCTAAATACTTATTTAAACTAAATAAAGCTAAAGTAGAGTAATCCTGATCTACAGCACATTCGAAAAAAGATCCAAAAAAATCTATGTTATCTGATAACTGATTTGCTGTGTAATTTTTAGTGCCAGTTTCTAACAAATTATTAGCAGCTGATGCTAACAATGGTTGAGATTGATAATACATACCGGCCTTAAAAATAAATTCAATCTTAGTTAATTCTTGTGATCCACAATCAATAGTATAAACTTTAATGCCATTATCTAAAACATATTCAACAGCCTGTTGAATATTAATTTTATCAATGGTTTTAAATTCGGGTGCTAACTTTCTATCTAATGCCATGGTTTAAATTTACAGAAATTAGATGAATTAAAAGAAATAATACCAATTAATAAGGTATTTTGAAGAAAATTAAAGGGTATTTTTAATAGTTAAAAGCTGTTGCTTAATGTTCTTGAGTTTATCAATTACCTCAACTTTAACTTGTTCTGATTCTTTAACGCCACCTTTTAGTTTATCTTTTGCACCCTGCAAGGTGTACCCTTTTTCTTTTACAAAATGAAATATTAATTTAAAATTTTCGATATCTTTTTTTGTAAAAAGACGATTTCCCTTTTTATTTTTTGAAGGCGTAATAACATCAAATTCTTTTTCCCAAAAACGTATTAAAGATGTATTTACATCAAACATATCGGCTACTTCGCCAATAGAATAAAATAATTTTTCGGTTTCTTTTTCTAATAATGCCATTAACCAAATATAATACTTGAATGTAATTATTACTGTAAACTTTTTTCAACAAAATCTCTATAGAATTAACATTTTGGGTTTCTTTTAATCAAACTTTTTTAACTCCAAAGTAAATGGTAAATTTATGCTTTGAAATTATGAGTGATAATATACAACATGAATGCGGCGTTGCTTTAATTAGATTATTAAAGCCTTTAAGTTTTTACAAAGAAAAGTATGGTAGTAGCAGATACGGCCTTCACAAGATGTATCAACTAATGGATAAAATGATTAATCGTGGGCAAGATGGCGCAGGTGTAGCAACTATAAAGCTTGATATTGAACCTGGCACGCCATATATCGACAGATTGAGGTCCATTGAACCAAAAGCAACTCAAGATATATTTTCTCAAATTAACGATTTATACATTGATGCTAAATTAAAAAATCCAGAAGCATATAACGATGTAGAATGGCAAAAGAAAAACATCCCTTTTATGGGAGAATTAATTTTAGGACATCTACGTTACGGCACCTATGGAGGAAATAACATACAAAGTTGCCATCCATTTAGAAGACAAAATAATTGGATGGCTAGAAATTTACTGGTAGCAGGGAATTTTAATCTAACAAACGTTGATGAATTACTTGGGCATTTAGTTGAACTAGGGCAACATCCAACTGTAAAAGCAGATACAGTTACTGTAATGGAAAAAATAGGTCATTTTTTAGATAAAGAAAATGACAGATTATTTAAAATATTTAAAGAAAAAGGACTTAATAATTTTGAAATTTCCAAAGAAATTCAAAAAAACATAGATGTAGTATCTATATTAGTAGAAAGTAGTAAGCGTTGGGATGGTGGATATGTAATGGCTGGAATGATGGGGCACGGAGACGCTTTTGTTTTAAGAGATCCTAACGGAATACGACCTGCCTATTTATATAAAGATGTTGAAGTACTAGTTGTAGCCAGTGAGCGTCCGGTAATACAAACAGTATTTAATGTGGATATAAATTCTGTTAAAGAATTACATCCAGGATATGCTGCTATTATTAAAAAAGACGGCACTTTTTCAGAACAACAAATTATCGAACCGCTTGAAAGAAAAGCTTGTTCGTTTGAACGAATTTACTTCAGCAGAGGAAATGATGCCGATATTTATAAAGAACGTCAAAAATTAGGTCGTTTTTTAGTGCCCCAAGTACTAAAAGCAATTAATTACGATTTAGAAAACACCGTATTTAGTTATATCCCTAACACTGCAGAAGTAGCCTTTGGAGGATTAGTAGAAGGAATAGATGAACATATTAATTTACAGAAAAAGGATGAAATTTTAAACTTAGGCTCCTCTATATCTGAAGAATCTTTAAATAAAATATTAGCTAAACATCCTCGTATTCATAAAGTAGTACTAAAAGATGCCAAACAACGAACTTTTATTACTGATGATGAAAGTAGAGATAACCTTGTAAATTTAGTATATGATATTACTTACGAAACAGTAAAGAAAGATATAGATACATTAGTTGTTTTAGACGATAGTATTGTTAGAGGAACAACTTTAAAACAAAGTATTTTAAAAATATTAGATAGGCTTCATCCTAAAAAAATAATCATTGTTTCCTCAGCTCCTCAAATACGTTATCCTGATTGTTATGGTATTGATATGGCTATTTTAAGTAAATTTATTGCCTTTGATGCTGCCATTTCTCTTATTAAAGAAACAGGAAAACAATCTATTTTAGATAATTTATACGAAAAAGCTAAAGCCGAATTGCTAAAACCAAAAGAAGAACAAGTAAATGTTGTTAAAGAAATTTACAAAGCATTTTCTAATGAAGAAATTTCTCAAAAAATAGGCGATTTACTTCGTCCATCAGATTTAAAAGCAGATTTACAAATTATTTATCAAACTATAGAGGGGCTGCATCAATCTTGTCCTCAAAACTTAGGTGATTGGTACTTTACAGGAAACTATCCTACTCCTGGAGGAAATAAAGTTGCTAATAAAGCATTCATAAATTTTATGGAAGGCAAAAATGAAAGGGCTTATTAATATTATACAATAAAAAAAGAGTCGCTATAAATAGCGACTCTTTTTTTATTGTGAGAATTAGTCTTTAATTAATTTTCTTATTGATGTTTTTTTACCTAACGTTGTTTTTACATAATAAATACCAGGCGTTAATTTTTCAATAGATATAGAATTAACAATATCTGTAGAATTTCCAAAATTATATATTTCTGAAACTTCGCCTAAGCAATTAATAATTTCTACTTTACAATTTTCGTTTTTTGAATTTTGTAATTTAATAGAAACTGCGTCTTTAGCTGGATTAGGGTAAATAGCAAATGTTGCATCAAAATTAACATCATTAATTCCAGTAATAACATTTGTGTTAACATCTATAGAAGCAGATGTATTAGCAAAAGCCCCTTGAGCATCTGTATAACTTACTGTTAATAAAGGGAATTTTTGTGAAGAATGGTAGTAATCGTAATTTACAACTGTTAACGTAGCCGTTACAAACCCAAATAATAAATTTACATTAATCACCTGTTTAGATTTTACTTGAAGAATATTTGTAAATGAAGCTCCGCCCGGAATTATTAAAGTACCAGTTCCTGAACCTAGTGTTGTAACCGTTCCATTTGCTGTTCCTGTAAGTGTTGTATTAGCAACAGCAGTTCCCGAAAATAAATCAGTGTTAGTGTAACCCATATTAATAGGCCAAACAGATGCAATAGCTGTATTACTAAAATTTAATACTAAATTAGGTTGATCTATCCCTACTATTTCATATTGAGTAGCAGTTGCTTTTGAATAAGTGTAACCGCCTAATCCATCATCTTTAGCTAGTGTTGCGGATGGGAAATTAGATCCATTTGGAGTTGATGAAACGGTTGTGTATGTTCCAACTGATGTAACTGAACTCGAAATTAATGACGAAAAATCCCAAAGTTTGTTAGCTCCCATTGTATTTGTTAAAGCAATTACGGAGTCGTATGATTCTCTAGAATCTACATCTCCAATAATGGGTTCATTAAAAGCTTTGGTTAGTGATAATTGTGCGCTTGCAGAAAATGCAGTAATAATAATACTAAATGATAAGTAAATTTTTTTCATAAAATGGTTTATTTATTTTAAGGTTAAAAGTAAGAAAAAATGCATAAAAAAAGCCTCTTTTTTTAGAAAGAGGCTTTTTTTATAAAAAGTAAATTAATGATGTTCTGCACTAGCTTCATCATGAGATTCTTCGTGTGAAGTTACTGTAGCATCATGATGACCATGACCTGCTTTTAAATCCTGCTGTTGTTTAATTAATATAGGATCCACTTTTGTTCTATTTTCTGCATGAGAACTGTAAATACCTTCATCTAATACTATAAAAATAGTGTAAGACATAAATAAAGCATATGGTAACAATACAACATACTTAAAAAATTTAACTTCATTTCCTAAGTGCATAAACCACATCACAATAGCTGCGGCTTTTGCAATTGTTAATCCAATAAATAATACTTTTAACCATAAAGTACCTGACCAACCATGACTAGGGGCCATAGATCCAATTACTAATTCGAAAATCGTAATGGCTAACATAATCCAAAAAACATTCCATAATGTACGGCGTGCTTTTTTTCCTTCCTCTTCGCTATGATGAGCCATGTGCTCATATGATGGGTAATCGTCGTGAAATTCTGACATAATTTTATATTTTTTTGAGTTCGATAATTAGTGAATTATTTTAAATTTAATTTTGTTACAGTAAGTAGAAGAATGTAAATACAAACACCCATACTAAATCTACGAAATGCCAGTACAAACCAACTTTTTCAATCATTTCATAATGCCCACGTTTTTCATAAGTTCCTTTTAATACATTTAAGAAAATGATGAAATTAATCACTACTCCTGAAAATACGTGAAATCCATGGAAACCAGTAATAAAGAAAAAGTAATTAGCAAATTGAGGTACACCATATTCGTTAACTGTCATGTTAGCTCCATAAACAGTTTGTTCAACATAAGTATGTAACTCTTGGCTCCAAACATGTCGTAAAGCACCTGTTTCTGTACCAACAATAAAGTGATACCATTCCCATGCTTGGGACCCAACAAATGTAGCTCCACCAACAATAGTCCAAAACATCCATACTGTAACTTTACGTCTATCATTTCTATGTCCAGCTTCTACGGCTAATACCATTGTAACTGAAGACATAATTAATATAAACGTCATTAAACCAACATACGCAAGTGGTAAATGTTGTTCAATGAAAGGAAAATGAGTAAATACATTTTCTGCTTTTGGCCAAACATCTGCATATTTATGACGGATAAAACCATAAGATGTCAATAAACCTCCAAAGGTTAATGCATCTGAAATTAGGAAAAACCACATCATCATTTTTCCATAGCTTATACGAAATGGTGACTGACCGCCATCCCAAGCGTGTTTTGAATCGATTTCTGTACTGTGAGACATAATAGAATTTACGTTTTAACGATTTTTATAAATTATGGTGCAAGTTTAACGAATATAATACAAAAATAAAAACAAATAGACCCATAAAATATCAAGAAAATGCCAATATATTGAACAAAGTTCTAAACCAAGGGTATTTTGGGCACTATATTTCCCTTTAATACTGTTTTTAAGAGTTATTAATATAGAGATTAATCCAGCAAAAAGATGTAATAAGTGTAAAAAAGTAATAAGATACAGAAAAGATCCAGAAGCATTTGACGATTTTCCTCCAAATACGATATTATTTTTATAAAGCTCACTCCACCCTAAATATTGCAGATATGAAAATATTAAACCTAAAACAAAAGTGGCTAGCAAGCCAACAACTATTCCTTTATTATTATTTTTTTTTGCCATTTGTAATGCAAAAAATAAGGTAATACTACTGGTTATAATAACTGCCGTACTCAGATAAAATGCGCTCGGTAAATTAAATAATAACCAGTTCCCATTATCTGCTCTTACTACATAAGCACTTGTTAAGCCTGCAAATAACATAACAATACTAATAATTCCTACCCACAATAATGGTTTTGCGGCTTTTTGTTGAGCGGCTTTTAAATCGGCTTTATACGTTGGACTAGGTTTAATTTTTTCTTCCATAACTATATTATATTAAAAATTTGTGACCAATCATTAATGTTATTTGAACTATTGGTAAATATAAAAACGAACCAAACATTAATTTTTTAGCATCTTCTATTTTTCCAGATTTATATAAATTATACGCCTGAATAATAAATACTAATCCTGTGCAACTAACGATTGTAGCAGAAATCCACCCTGAATAATTAAACACAAAAGGTGTTAATGCAATAGGAAATAATGATAAAGTGTATAACAAAATTTGTGAGCGCGAACTTTTATCTCTGCCTCCTTTTGATGGTAACATAAAGAATCCTGCTTTTTGATAATCATCATGACTTACCCATGCTATAGCCCAAAAATGAGGAAACTGCCAAAAAAACTGAATACAAAATAGTAGAATTGAAAAGAAAGTAATTTCTCCAAAACCATTAGTTGCTGCAATAGCACCAATTAAAGTAGGTAATGCACCTGGAATTGCTCCAATAAATACAGAAAAAGGAGTTATACGTTTTAAAGGAGTGTAAATTAATGCGTATAAAATGATAGATAAAAACCCAATTATACCACTTAATGGATTTGTAAATATCCATAATAAAATAGTTCCAATAACTCCAAATATGGCACAAAACATAAACGCTTGATTAATTGATAGATTTCCTGTTGGAAGTGGCCTATGCTTTGTACGATTCATTAATTTATCTAAATCTTTTTCTATAATCTGATTAAAGCCATTAGCCGCAGCAGTTACCAAAAATCCACCAACAGAAATAGCAAATACTTGTTTCCAATTAAACTCTTGAGCAACTGTAAAAAATGTTATTATAGCTGAAAATACAACTAATGCAGAAAGTGTAAACTTCGTTAATTTTAAAAACGATTTAAACTTACTGTATATGATAGTTTCACTATTTGTTGTATGTGTATTTGTGTGCAAAGCAGCGCAAATTTATGAAATAAATTACCATTTAGTAAACTATACTAATTTATATTTGTTTAAAACAATAAACAATCATTATGAACAAACTATTAGCTCTTACATTTATACTCGTAGCAATGAATACAACCAATCTAAATTCACAATCTATTTACATGTTTAATTGCAAAACCATTGATGGCAAAGATTTTAGCTTTGCATCCTTAAAAGGCAAAAAACTATTAATTGTAAATACAGCTTCAGAGTGTGGATACACCCCACAATATAAAGATTTAGAAATTTTATATGAAAAATATAAATCAAAAAACTTTATCATTATTGGATTTCCTTGTAATGATTTCGGTCAACAAGAACCTGGATCTGCTAACGAGATAAAAACTTTTTGTACTAAAAATTATGGGGTTACTTTTCCAATAATGGAAAAAACAAGTATTTTAAATAGCCCTATTTATAAATGGCTTACCTCTAAATCTGAAAATGGCATGTTAGATGCAAAAGTTAATTGGAATTTTAATAAATTTTTAATAGATGAAAAGGGGCATTTAGTTAAACATTTAGCTTCGGCAGTTACACCAATGGATAGTGAAATTATTAATTGGATTGAAAAAAATTAGCAATTCAAATAACTTTGATATTCTTCTTCTGTAGATAACTCAATTGTATTTCCTATATCATAAAGTAAATCAAAAATTAAATTTCTATCTGGTAAAATTTTAGCTATATGCTTTGTAACATATGGTTTACTTCCTATAAAGGTAATTTCATCAAACTCTATTTCACTAATAATTTTGAAAAAATTTTTATTGTTTTTATATTTTCGATAAACCGGAAAAATAATTGAATTCATTTTTTAAACATATTTTAAACAAAAAGCGCTTACAATGTAAGCGCTTTTTGTTTTAATTAAATCCTTGCTGAGGAGCTTGCTGCTGCTGTTCTTCGGGCATTAATTCATTCATAGGAATAATAGCAGTTAATCGTTGCATTAACTGTTTAGAATGCTCCTCTTGTTTAAATTGTTCTGCTAGCATTACTAAACGGCGCATAATTTCTTTAGCTTGTCCTATCTCTCTATTAAAGGCTACACGATGAATAGACGTTTGCGACTGATAAACTTTTAAATCATTCTCATAAATATCAAATAATTTTGCAGATAAATCAGTTGCTTTCTTCATGTTACCAATTTGATAATAACCAGCAATAATGGTATATAGAGTTGCTTCATACCTAACATTTTCATCTGGCATTTTTTCTAAACATAAGTCTAACACTTTTTCTGCTTTTTTCTTTTGCCCTTTATTAATTAAAGCTCCTGCTAAAGTTGCCATTTGCATTCTCATGTTAGAAGCCATTCGAGAACAGTTTTCATCCAAATTTACACCTTGTTTATCAAGTCCGCCCCAAACAAACTTATTCATGATATTATTATACATAACATCTGTATTTACTCTACCACCTTGAGCCATTTCATTCTCTGTATTTTTAATAGGCGTTAATCTAAATGCCAAGCCTTCTAATTGAAAATACTCCTCTAGTCCTAAATAAGCTTCAGAACCTGTGGTTACTGCAAAATAAATAGGTCGTTTCCAATTATTATGAGCAATTAAATCAAGAACCATTAAATCATTTTTAGTTAAATATTGACGATTAATTGTCCATTTAATAGATTTAACTAATCTAGCTGTATCTTTAACAGTAATCACTTTTTCGCGCATTACAGTAGCGGAATCAACTGGAACATAAAAAGTTTTTGATGGAAAATAATCTAACGGTTTATTACCATAATCCAATTTATTCTCAATATCGTCGGATACAACGAAATCAATTGCTTTTTTTAAACTCATTGCTCCTGTTCCCTTATCCATTATATAAACCACTTCGCGTTTACTTTGGGTATACTTCTCGGCAGGTATTGTAAAAGGAACTGGTGCTGATTCGTATGCTGCACGACGCATTTGATTTATATACCAATCTGTTTGCAATAAACTTAAATTAACTACTCGTACGTCTGTTCTAATGCCTTCTACTTCTTGGGCATACCACAATGGGAATGTATCATTATCTCCATTCGTAAATAAAATTGCATTAGGCGCACAAGTATTTAAGTAATTTACCGCAAAGTCTCTACTCATTGTTCTTTTCGAACGATTATGATCGTCCCAACCTTCGGCAGCCATTAATGTTGGAATAATTAAGCCTAAAGTTATCGCAAAAACAGCAGCTGTTTTTGCGTTTACTTTTTTACTTAAAAAATCAAAAATAAATAACACGCCTAACCCAATAAAAATAGCAAAGGCATAAAATGAAGCAACATAGGCATAATCACGTTCACGAGGTTGATATGGATACTGATTTAAATAAAACACAACTGCTACACCATTTAATAAAAATAATAATGTAACTACCCACATATCATTTTTATTATTTTTTAAATGGAAGAAAAATCCTAATAATCCTAATATAAATGGCAAGGCATAAAATGAGTTACTTGCCATGTTATTTGATGCGGCATGTGGAGTAAGAGATGTATCTGTATCTAGTAAAACATCATCTAGTGCTTTAACTCCAGTTTTCCAATTTCCTTCTAATGGATTGGCATTTAACCCTTGAATGTCATTTTGACGACCGATAAAGTTCCAAGCAAAATAACGCAAATACATGTATTTAACCTGGTAATTAATAAAATAAGTTAAATTAGCTACAAAATTTGGTATTTGAATTTCTTCCATTTGCCCTGTTTGTTCATTCATTGTCACTTTTTTCTTATGATGATTTTGAACATCACCCCAATAGCGATATGCCGCTTCATGATTACTTTGCTGGCTCCACATTCGAGGAAAAGGCGTGCAATATTCTTTTTGATACGCCGGTATAGATCGTTTTCTGTCATCAACAATTTTATACTTTTTAGATAGCTCATCTTTAGCAAAAACAGGCTCTCCATCTTTAAAATTAGCATTATCTGTAGGCGCGTTATAATATTGTCCATAAATCAAAGGCCAATCACCATATTGCTCACGATTTAGGTAAGACAACATTGTAATAGCATTTTCTGGATCATTTTCATCCATTGGCGTATTAGCTTGCGAACGAATGATTAAAACAAAAAATGAAGAATATCCTATTATTAGCGTTGTAAAACTCACTAAAATTACATTTAACGTATTAATGTTTTTACCTTTTAAATAATTAATACCGTATAATAATCCTCCTAAAACAAGGATTCGAGTTACCATACCACTACCTGTATTAGCAGATATTACTGCAATTGCTGAAAAAACAATAGCAGAATAAAACCCTAATTTATAATAAGATTCTTTCTTTTTAACGGTGTATAAGATTAAACTTACCAATGCTAAAAACAGAATAATAAAATAAAATGCAGAACCTATGTTAAAATCCATTCCTAATTTATTAACAAAAAAGATTTCGTAATCGGCAGCAAATTTTACAATTTTTGGAATCATAATATTTTGAATACCTCCTAACAAAATCAATGAAATAATTCCTGTAATAAAAAATGATTTCCAAGTAAAAGGATATTTTTTAAAGTAATAAATAAAACAAATTGCAGGAATTGCTAATAAATTTAATAAATGTACGCCTATAGATAATCCCATTAAATAAGCAATTAAAACTACCCAACGCATAGCGCTAACAGGATTTTCAGAGTCTTCTTCTTCCCATTTCAATATTGCCCAAAACACTACAGCTGTAAAAAAAGACGACATTGCATATACTTCACCTTCAACAGCCGAAAACCAGAACGAATCTGAAAAAGTATATGCTAACCCACCAACAATACCTGCACCAATTACAGCCCATTGCTTAGCTGAAGTAAACTCTTCTCCTTTTTTAAGTATAGCCTTGATGCCTATACGTGTAATAGACCAAAACAAAAATAAAATGGTAAATGAGCTACATAAAGCAGACATAATATTAATCATTTTACCAGCCATAGCAGGATCACCTCCTGCCATCAAAGTAAAAAATCTACCAACTAATAAAAAGAAAGGTGCTCCAGGGGGATGCCCTACTTCTAATTTATAAGCACAAGCAATGTATTCTCCACAATCCCAAAAACTAGCAGTGGGTTCAATAGTTGATACATAAGTAAAAGTTGCGATGGCGAAAACAATCCAGCCAATAAGGTTATTTAATTTTTTAAACTGCATATTTTTATTTTAAAAACAGATGAGTTGCGAATTTAAGTAAAAAACATAGTTAATTTGAATGAAACTTTTTTTTTATGAATTTTTTGTAGATAAAGATATTTTACTATTTTTGTGCCCCGAACTTTTTACAAGTTTAAATTGTCCGATGGTGTAACTGGCAACACGACTGATTTTGGTTCAGTAGAGTCTAGGTTCGAGCCCTAGTCGGACAACGGAAAAAAGCCCTCTTAGTCAATGATTAAGAGGGCTTTTTTATTCCTCTTGACATTTTGTCACTTTAAATATCATTGGTACAACCTTTGACAACACTTAAAACGCAAATAAACATTATATAATACATTAAATATTAAAAAAAATAAATATGAGCACTGGAAAAATTAACGTACAAACCGAAAACATTTTCCCAATTATTAAAAAATTTCTTTACAGTGATAATGAAATTTTTTTACGAGAATTAGTAAGTAATGCAACTGATGCTACTCAGAAGCTAAAAGCCTTAACATCTATGGGTGAAGCAAAAGGAGAACTAGGCGATTTAAAAATTGAAGTAAAAGTTGATAAAGCTGCTAAAACCATTACTATTAAAGATAAAGGTATTGGCATGACTGGCGAAGAAATCGAAAAATATATCACACAAATTGCCTTTAGTGGGGCCGAAGAGTTTGTTACAAAATACAAAGATAAAGTAGATAAAAATGTGGTAATTGGGCATTTTGGATTAGGATTTTATTCTGCCTTTATGGTTGCTCAAAAAGTAGAAATTTTTTCCTTATCTCACAAAGAAGGTAGCAAAGCTGTTCGCTGGGAGTGTGATGGAAGTCCTGAATACCAATTAGAAGAAATTACTACCAAAACTGATAGAGGAACTGAAATTGTATTGCATATTGCCGAAGATAGTTTAGAATTTTTAGAGAATAGTAAAATTGAAGGCTTATTAAAAAAATACTGTAAATTTTTACCCGTTGAAATTGTTTTTGGAACTAAAAAAGACTGGATACCTAGTGGTGAAAAAGATGAAAAAGGAATTGATAAAGAAAAAGAAATTGAAATTGAAAATATCATAAACAACCCTACTCCGGCTTGGATTAAAAAACCAGTTGATTTAAAAGATGAGGATTATAAAGTATTTTATCGAGAATTGTATCCAATGCAATTTGAAGAGCCTTTGTTTCATATCCATTTAAATGTTGATTATCCTTTTAATTTAACTGGAATCTTATATTTTCCTAAATTATCAAACAAATTTGAAGCACCTAAAGATCGTATTCAGCTATATAGCAATCAAGTGTTTGTAACTGATAATGTAGAAAACATCGTTCCTGATTTTTTAACCATGCTTCGAGGCGTTATTGATAGTCCTGATATTCCTCTAAACGTAAGCCGTAGTTATTTACAAGCCGATAGCAATGTTAAAAAAATTTCGGCTCACATTACCAAGAAAGTAGCTGATAAATTAGAAGAAATTTTTAAAAAAGAACGTCCTGATTTTGAAGCTAAATGGGACGATGTAAAAATATTTGTTCAGTACGGCATGATTAGCGATGAAAAGTTTTATGAAAAAGCCGTGAAATTTGCGCTAGTTAAAAACACAGAAGCTAAAGCATTTACTTTAGAAGAATATGATGCTCATGTAAAAGCCAATCAAACAGATAAAGATGGAAAAATCGTGTTTTTATACGCCACAAACATGGATGAACAACATACCTACATTGATGCTGCAAAAACAAGAGGCTATGATGTATTATTAATGGATTCTCCGTTAGACGCTTATTTAATTAATCATCTAGAAAGCAAATTAACCAATACACAATTTGTACGTGTAGATGCTGATACAGTTGAAAAACTAATAAAAAAAGATGATGGACAAGTAAGCAAATTAAATGAACAAGAACAAAATACATTAAAACCAATTATTGAAGGTGTTGTTGCTAAAGAAAAGTATACTGTAACATTTGAAAGTTTGAGTGAAACAGACTCACCTATGTTAATCACACGACCAGAATTTATGCGTCGAATGAAAGACATGCAAGCAATGGGAGGTGGAATGAATTTTTATGGTTCAATGCCCGACATGTATAATTTAGTAGTAAATGCCAATCATCCATTAATTAGTAAAATATTAGCAGAAACAGATGCTTCTAAACAAAGCCAACTAGCTAAGCAAGCTGCTGATTTAGCACTTTTATCTCAAGGATTATTAAAAGGCGAAGAATTAACTAAATTTGTAAAACGTAGTGTTGAGATGATAAATTAAATAAATATTAACTTTAATAAAAAACAATCATGGAAAATCAAAATCCTGAAAACCAACTAAATATCGAGCTTTCTGAAGAGATTGCGGAAGGAATATATTCAAACCTTGCAATTATTACGCATTCTCCAACAGAGTTTGTGGTAGATTTTATTAAAGTTATGCCTGGAGTTCCTAAAGCAAAAGTTAAATCTCGAGTTGTGTTAACGCCACAACATGCTAAACGCTTGATGAAAGCCTTAGCTGATAATGTTCAACGTTTTGAACAAATGCATGGCAAAATAAAAGATAGTGAAATGAATGCCTTGCCATTAAATTTTGGAGGTCCAACCGCACAAGCTTAAAAAGATTTTAAATAAATAAGCCGTTGGCTTATTTATTTAAAATCTTTTTGTAAAAAAGGTAAAGTTTTTATTGCAAAAAATCTTTTTATTTTTATCTTTGTTATAGAAATGAAAAAGTTAGTAGCCATATTATTTTTAATAGTGAACAACACTTTTTTAAGTGCGGCTACGTTTTCAAGTTTGTCTTCTGGAGATTGGAGTACATCTACAACATGGGTTGTTACAGGATTTGATGCAAATGGGATACCAGATGCAGATGATGATGTTATTGTAAATTCAGGACATAGCATTAGTTTATCTACTACTGGTATTTGTAAAACATTGTTAGTTCAAGCAACAGGTGCTATTGTAGGAAATGCACAAGCCATGTCTATTTCTGGGAATATAACAAATAGTGGTTCTGTAACAAATGTTTCTATTTTATCAAGAGCAACGAGTACAATTACTTCAACAACACCAATCACAGGCTCGGCCTTTTCTGTAGTAACCGGCACTCTTACCATTAGTGCAGGAACCAAATTAAATTTTTCTAATAACATCACTTTATATGGTGGTACTGGAGTTTATAATTTTGGAGAGGTATATACTTCAACAAAAGTTACATTAGGAGGTTTTTGGATCAATGAAATAAATTCTAGATTAACCGTAAATCTTGATTTTTCAGGAGCTGGAGTATTAACAGCAACTGCCACAGGTAATACTGTTGCCTACTATAATAATAATGCTGCGGGAATTAATATTAAAAATATTAACTATTATAACCTAATATTAGCTGGTAAGTATAAAAAAACATTTACTAGCAACACAATCGTGTTAAATGATTTTACTATATCTAGTGTTGCTACAAGCACTATTGACCTTAATAATTTTGATTTAACAGTAGGTGGTAATTGGTTAAATAGTAATGATGCCGATATATTAAATCAAAATAACATTACATTTAACGGTAGCGGAACACAAACTATTACAAGGGCAAATACCGAATCATTTAAAAATTTAATTTTATCAGGAACCGGTACTGTTTTATTAGCAAAAGATATTAAAATAAATCAAAATTTAACGATTAATAGTGGAACTTTTGACGCTTCTGCTTCTAACTACTCTGTAAATATCCTAGGCAACTTAACTAACAACGGAACGATCAATGCTAGAAGTAATATATTTAAATTTAGTGGTGCAGCTGCCCAAACGCTATCTGGTTCGTCAACTACTAATTTTTATGATGTTATATCTACGAACTCAGCTGGAGTAAGTGTTGCATCAAATTCTAAAATTTCAAATATATTAACTGTTACAACAGGTAATTTTGGAACTTCTGGATCAGGAGCGATAACAATTCCTGCTACAGCAGCAACAAGTTATGGAAGAATTGGACCAGTTGGAGGTTCATTAACAGGTACAGGCTGGAAGATTGAAAGTTATATTGCTGGTCCAGCTCCTAAAGGTTGGCAATGGTTATCGAGTCCGATTAATAACAATACTTTAGCTGATTGGGATAACGACCCACGCTTTTATATGAGTGGAGTTGGTGGTAACGATGGTAATGCTGGAAATTTTAAATCTGTTAGAATATACAATACGGCATCAGGAGCATATACAAATATCACAACTACTTCAACCATATTAACACCAGGTAAAGGCTTTATGGTTTGGATGGCTGATAATAATACGACAGGGCTAACAGCTCCGTTAATTTATAACAGTGTAGGGACGCCAAATTATGGCAATATAACCTTTCCTATTACCTCTGGAGGTACTGGAAATGGTTACAATTTAGTTGGAAATCCGTATGGTTGTCCAATCACTTATAGCTCTGTAGTAGCTGCATCTGGAAATTTAAATTCAAGTTTTTTAATTTTACTAGAAAGCGGCGCATACTCAACAGATCCTAACGGTGGTGTTATTGCTCCTAATCAAGGATTTTTTTGTAATGCAACTTCAAGTGGCAACATTTTATTTACTGAAGCTTGTAAAAATACAAGCTCTTTGCCTAATATTTTAAGAGGTATAAACCCAAATTCTTTAACATTTAATGTTTATAATAACGTTAACGGATTAGGTGGAAACACTACTATAGATTTTAATGATAATTTTACTGATAATTTTGACATAGATAAAGATTTGTCGTTCCTAGCATCACCTTATGATGATGCGGATAATATTTGGTCAACTAGTGCTGATAATGTAATGATGCTTAAAAATACTTTAAACGGAACTGATTATAAAAAAGACGTGTCTTTAACTATTAAAAGTGGAGTATATGGATTGCATCATCTTAAGGTAAATGGATTAACAAATTTTTCAAAATATAACACAGTACTTTTAGAAGATTTAAAAACAGGAAAATTAATTGATTTGATGAAAAATCAAGATTATAGTTTTTATTGTGATGATGTTCAAAAAGACTATCATTTTGTTGTTCATTTTTCTAACAACAAAAATGAATTTATTAATTCGAATAGTATAAATACTAATCAATTAAATGAAAACACGAGTATTTATAATACATCTTCTGGCATCGTTATTAAATTTGATATGCTAAAAGAAACTCCAGTTAAAATATCGATATTAAATTTGTCTGGCCAAGAGGTTATATCACCTTTGAATTTAAATGTGACTAATGATCGAATTGAAATGCCATTGGATAAAAGTAATGGACTTTACTTGCTGATTATACAATCCAATGATGAACAAATTACTAGAAAAATTATATATTAATATTAATTAAATATTAATATTTTATTCCTCAAAAAATAATTATTGGCTTGCAAGTAATTGATTTGACTCTTTATACGCTTTGTATGATACTGAATTAAAATAATAAAGTATTACAAAAAATGGAAAGCCATTTAAAAAATAATGCCCTTGTCTAAATAAATTAAGTAATATCATAATTAAGATAGAGTTACTTACTAACCAATGAAATGTAGGGTAATTATCATCTCGCTTGACATAACATTTAAAAATTAATATCAAAAAAATTCCAACTCCAAAAACTCCAGTCTCTGAAACGAGCCTTAAAAACATAGAATTTGCATCTGCTGAATTTAAATTAAACCCCCATACTTTGATATCTTTAGCTAATGAATATTTATCAAAGGCTGTAGGATGCGAACCCACCCCTGAACCAAATAAAAAATTTGATTTAAAGTTTTCGAAAGCTACAACATAATTATTATATAATATAAATGAAGAACCATGAGTAACCCCTAATTCGAATTTTTCATTTCCGAAAAATAAACCAAATGTGCTATCTACACGCATTTTAAATTCGTTAACATTATCATACATAAAGTTAAAAGCATAAAAAATAATTGGCACCAATATTATTATATACCTTACTAACCCATAACTAACAGCCAAAAAAATAAGCGTGAGGAAAACTCCTACCTGTCCTAATCCAGAGAAAGAAAGGAGATAAACAATAATAATGACAAAACTTTGAAATTTTGACAAACCATATGAATTTCTGGAAATAACATTA
The DNA here is from genome assembly GCA_964541155.1 of uncultured Flavobacterium sp. Lineage (GTDB taxonomy): Bacteria > Bacteroidota > Bacteroidia > B-17B0 > Aurantibacillaceae > UBA4416. Next base: position 172,345 of record CAZIPC010000003.1, on the reverse strand, counting down.
TAAAGAGAAACAAAAAAAGAGGCAGATAATACAGCTCCAAGATGTGTAGGTTCTGCGAAAATTGAATTTACACGAATTCCGAAATTTCCACCTGCAATAAAACTCCATTTATTTAAAATCCAGTTAAAATTATAACCGGGTTTGAAATTTAATTTAAATGAAATAAATTGTATTACGCCAATTATTGATGCAAAATATGATCCCTTCAAATACCATCTAAACAATTGATCAATATCAAAATCTAATTCTAAAATAACATAGTAATAAAAAAAATAAGATAAAAACAATCCTAGATAAACTTTAAAAAATTGAGCAGAAGTGTTATTACCAATTAAAACATGAACTATACCTGTTATAAAAAGAATTAAAAAAATATAAACCATATTTTTATTAAATCCATACCTAAAAATAAAGCCAGGTAATAAAACGATGTATATTAAATAGCCAATATAAAATTCAAACGGTTCTTTAAAAAAAATGTAAGAATTAATAAAAATAGAAAAATAGATTGCCAAAACAACCCAAAAATGTTTTCTACTTTGATTTATATACGGGATTGCATCTATCATTTAAGCTTTAAAAATAAACATTATTTAATATAAAAAATTACGAAAGACAGTTATATCCTAAATTTAATACTCTATTTGTATAATATTGATATTTTTGTATTGAATACATTTTAATATCTAATGAATACAGCTACACCTAAAGATGTTTATTTTTCTGGAATCAATGGACTAAGATTTTTAGCTGCTTTAGCTGTTATAATAACTCATATAGAATTATTAAAAGGAAATTTTGACATGAAAAATTATTGGAAAAATTCCTTAATTTTTAATTTAGGTGGAATTGGAGTGTACTTTTTTTTTGTGCTTAGTGGGTTTTTAATTACTTATTTATTGCTAGTTGAAAAGAAAATATCGAAGAACATTTCAATTAAACATTTTTATGTAAGACGAATTTTAAGGATTTGGCCACTCTATTATCTGATATTGATTATAGGATTTTTTGTACTTCCTAATTTTTCAATATTTACAATTCCTTATTTTGAAAGAAATTTCTTGGCTCATTTTAATTCTAATTTATTACTATATATATTTATTTTACCAAATATTGCTTTCTCATTATTTCAGGCTGTTCCAAATATTGGTCAAGCATGGTCAATTGGTGTAGAGGAACAATTTTATATTGTTTGGCCATGGATAATATCTAAAAGTAAGAATGTTTTAAAATCTTTAATAATAATATTATTTGCTATCATCTTAATAAAGATAATAGTATTAATGGTAGCACCTTTATACTCACAAACCAGGTGGTATATTTCATTTAAATCATTAATAGCAATGTCGAAATTTGAATGTATGGCTGTAGGTGGAATTGGAGCCTACTTGTTATTTATAAAAAGTAATATAGTAACATACATCATCAACAAGTATTTATTATTTGTATCAATCATTTTTATTCCATTATTAATAATAATTATACCTGATTATTTACAAGATGGTATGCATTTAGCTTATTCATTTCTATTTTTAATAATTATTATTAATATATCTCAACAAAGCAATAATTTTATTTTAGAGAATAGTATTATGAATTTTTTGGGTAAGATATCATATGGTATATATATGTATCACTTTATGGTGATACCCATATTGATTTATTTTTGTAAAAACTACATGAAAAATTCATCAGAATTTAGTATAAATATTGTTCTTTATTTTTTTACAGTATTGATAACAATTATGATAGCAAGTATATCTTTTTATTTTTTTGAAAATAAATTTATAAAACTAAAATCTAAATTTTATTAAACAATTAATTAGATTTTTGAAAAAAAAGGGTTGGGTGCTTGAAAAATAACTTTTGAATAAAAGTTAATTGAGGGATATTCTTGTAATTTCTTGATTCATAAAACAACATAACATTAACAGGATCGATAGATGATGCAGCATCTTCATCAGAGTAAAGATGAAGATCATAATTAGGGTTTAATTTCTTATATTTTAGGTTTATATGTTTTTTATAAGAAAAAAAAGTAAGTCTATATAAACGTTTTAAAACAATGAATGGCAGTCTTATTAATTTAAACTCTGTGATTTTGGCTAAAATAATAATTGTAGCTTCTTTAATTGTTAACGGTCTGTTTTTTTTTATCCCCACTATTCCATAACATTGCCACCATCTGCAATTCCAAGCGTCTGAATGAATAACATAACCGCCTGGCTTTAAAACTCTATCAATTTCTTTTAATACGTTTTCAGGTTTAAGTGGATGCTCTAAAAATGTATGTGTAAAAATAACATCAATTGAATTATTTTTAAAAGGCAACTTACAGGCATCTGCTACAATGCCATATTTATTATACATATCTACATATGCTTTAATGCTAGTATATGAAATATCTAATGGAATATAGTTTTTAAAATAAAAATTTGGATAACCACTTCTATGTTGATATCTACTCCCTCCTAATTCAATAATAAGAGAATCATCAGAAACATTAGTTTTTAAAAAGGATATGAGTTCATTCATCTCTTGTGGCACCTTACTAAAATCAGGATTTTCCTCTTTCATTTCATTACCTGAAGAAGAAAATTGTTTTTTATAAAAATTAGCAGATTTTGACTCTTCTGTAAAATTAAATAACTTAGAATTACTTTCTGGTACAGAATTATCTTTTAAGATATCTTTTAAACTATTTACATGCATTAATATTATTTATTAAAATTTGATAAGCTTTATTAAAACTATTTTTTGAGAAGGTAGTAATACCAAAATTTTTAATTTTAATTTTATCTTCAACTAAAACATTAGAGTAATTTATTAAACTATTATTTAATACATGTCCTAATATAGTGTTATCTTTAATTAAACTAGAATAATCTCCTAAATTATCAGAAATACAAATTTTTAAGCCACATGCCAAATACTCTGCAAATTTTACAGGAGAAGCAACTTGATTAGTAACAGAATGCTCTCTGATTAAAATACCATAATCGGCTGCTAATAAATATTTAGAAACATCAATAGGATTAACTTGTTTACATATTATTTGTGTAGTAAATTCTTTTTTTAATTTATCTATATATTTATTTGTTTCACATAAAAAAATTATTTTATATTTCATACCAGACCTTAATATAGGCTTTATAAAATCGTAAATTAAATTAAATGATTGCCAAGAAGCTGTAGAACCGCTATAAACAAAGCAAATATCATCAATAGAAATATCTAAGTTTATTTTTGATGAGGCTATTATATGATCTGAAATAGAAATTTTTTCGTAATGAGTATTTAATGTGCAAGGTATAACAACATAATTATTTTTTTCGTATTCAAATTTATATCTCCAATATTTAATTAATTTATCAGAAACAGCAATACAAAAATCTGAATTTAAAACAGCATGCATTTCTAACTTATGAATATCATTTAATAAATTTAAATCTGCAACTACTTTATATTCTTTCCATTCTTCTGAAATTGCACCTCTACCATCATATATAACAGTTTTAATATAATTATCTTTTTTTAACTGTAATGCCAATTGCGTTGCTAAAACACTTCTTCCAATAATAGAATGTGGTTTTTTAAATAAAACAAATAGTTTCAAAAGCCATATATTATATTTCCAATTATAAAAGCCAGGAAACATAGGTAATATAATGGCATTTGGAATTTCATTTTTAATTTTTTTTCTGTTAGAAAAAAAATTTCTGATTGAAATAAAAGAAATTAACTTAATATTTGATTTAAAATTATGATTTAAATATTTTATAACATCTATAACTTGGCTACTAAAAATGCCATTAGGTAAATCGTTATAAGTAAGATAAAAGATCATATATTTTTATCTATAAAATCAATAATACGGGAAGTAGAATTTCCATCCCATTTATCCAGGATTTGTCCCTTTTTATACAATCCTTTTTCAATTTGAACTATATATTGATTAATATATTCTATATCGAAATGAACTAATGTATTAGTACCTTGTGTTACAGTAATTGGTCGTTCTGTATTTGGTCTAATTGTTAAACAAGGAACTCCAAGGTATGTTGATTCTTCTTGTATACCACCACTATCTGTAATAATAAATTTAGATTCCTTAATTAACTTTTGAAAAGAAAAATAATCTAATGGCTCAACAATAATTAAATTATATTGATTTTCAATATAATGTTTTAAATCAAAATCATCTAATGCTTTAAGTGTTCGGGGATGAATAGGGAAAACAACTTTATATTTTAAAGTTAATGTATTTAACAACTGACATAATTTTAATAATCCTTCTTTATTATCAACATTAGAAGGACGATGCATTGTTATTAATACAAATTGATGTGTATTGATATTTAAATTTTCTAATATGGTAGATTTATCAATTTCTTTTGAATAAGCTATTAATGTATCAATCATTGTGTTTCCTGAATACAACACATTTTCTGAATTAACATTATTCTTTTTTAAATTATTTATACCACTTGGCTCAGTAACAAAAAACATATTAGATAAAGCATCTGTAACTACTCTATTATGCTCTTCTGGCATTGTAGTATCAAAACTTCGCAAACCACTCTCAAGATGAGCTAACTTAATGCTCATTTTATTTGCAGTAATAGCTGCTGCGAGTGTAGAATTCACATCTCCAACAGCAATAATTAAATCGGGTTTATATTGATTGTTAATTAATTCCTCTAACTTTATTATCATTTCAGCGATTTGAGAGCTAGTTGAACTTTTAGAAATATTTAAAAAATAATCGGGATATAAATTAAATTGTCTAAAAAATACATCAGCCATTTTATCATCGTAATGTTGGCCTGTATGTACTATTTTAAAATCTAAGTTAACATATTGAGTTGCGCATTTTTTAAACTGAGTTACCTTAATAAAATTAGGTCTAGTACCAACAACAACTAAAATATTTTTTTTCATTTGAAGAGATTATTTTTTAAAATTAAATTACAGTATAATTTAATTCCTAGAATTTTAATTAATATTATTTTAATATTATTAAATCCGAGGCGCTTTGATAGTTTTAAATTGTTTTTTATATGTAAATTAAATAGTTTTATTCCTGATAATTTATCAAACTTCATTAATGTAAAAATAGATATTAATAGAAACCATATATAAATTGATTTGTATTTTTTATACTCTATTGGAAATATTAATTTTAATTTTTGAAGAAATAAAATTCTTACACTGATATATTGATGCCATTTTTCAATAGGATTCCTATCTGATATTCGACCTGATCTCCTTTCTCTAATGATTGTTAAAGGAGTATTATCTAATATGTAATCACCATTATTCAAAATAATTCTAAGCATTAATTCTGATTCTTGAGAACTAGCAATTGACTCATCCCAACTATTAACTTGTAATAAAGTTTTTTTGTTCCACAAATTAGAGCAAGTATTACCACTTTTACCGATAAAAGGCCCAATAAATTTATTTTCTTCTAAATTTATATCAAACGTTATATCATTTTTTAAATCACATTTTTTTGAAGCTCCTGCAATAAATGAAGTTTGAAAATTACATTTATGTAATAAATTTATTTGGTGTTTAATTTTATTAGGTTCTAATAAATCATCAGCATCTAAAAACTGTATCCAATCTCCTTTGGATAATAATATTCCTTTGTTTCTAGCAGCATTTGCTCCCAATTTTGATTCTGAAAGAATAATTATATTTGTATGCTTTTTTTTAAAATCGTATAATTTAACTAAAGTTAAATCACTTGAATTATTATCAATACATATAATTTCAATATTTTCATAAGTTTGATTAACACATGAGTTTAAACATTCCTCAATGTAATTTTCTACATTATAACAAGGTATTATAATAGAAACTAGCATTTTTGAATATCGATTTTATCTTTCATTTTAATAAAAAATCTCTCGATTACATACCATGAAATTACAGCAATTAAAATTGAGATACTTGCATAAAAAGAAAATAATATAATTTTATTTTCAGAAAATTCTAAATTGAGTTTATTTAACAACGCGTTACATAAAAATGGAACTGGCTTGTGATATAAATAAATTCCATAACTTATTTTTCCTAAATAAATTAATGGTTTTAGATTAAATAAATAATCTAAGAAAAAAGATTTTTGGGAACTAGCCATAAATACTAATAACACAGACATGAATGCTAAAAATAATGACAATAAAAATTCATTTAGTTTAAACATAGTAAAAACTACTGTTAAAGAAAACAATATTATAAATAAAACAGTAGACTTTTTTTCTAAAAAAATAATTAATGATTTTTTTTGATAGTATATAACATATGCTAATATAGAACCGATTCCTAAAGTATCGAAATGCATTAATGTTATACCTTTGGTAGTTCCTATTCCTGTATAATAATAGTAGAAATAAAATTTAGAAATTATTCCGATCATAAAAACAATAATTAACAATTTTAATTCATGTTTTTTTGGTATAAAAAATATGAGAAAAGGCCACAATAAATAAAATTGCTCTTCAACAGCTAAAGACCAAGTATGATTTAAGAGATTACTTTGAAAATTTAAAATGTAGAATAAATAATTTTGTAAATAACAAAAATAATACCATCCTGTACCATCTTTACAAAGCCATAAGCCCGAATATTTGCTTAAAATAAACAAACTTGTTATAAACAAATAATATATTGGAAATAAACGCAAGGCACGTTTTAACATAAAAATTAAAATTTGTTTCATTTTACTTATACTAATAAGTTTATTTTTTTGACTTATTAATATATATGTAATTAAAAATCCAGAAATAGTGAAAAATATTTGAACACCATTTCCTCCATATGAAAACGAAACAGACGACTTTAAATCTTCAAGATAATGAGCAATTAAAACCATAATAGCAGCAATAGCCCTTAACCCATCTAGCTTTGGCATATATGTTAATTGTTTACTCATTTTTATAAAACAGTATAATCTAATTTTGAGTAATAATTAAAATTATTACAATACTTAATTGGTAATTCATTATTAGATAGTAGTTCTTGTATAGATGTGATCTCATTAGCTATACCAGATTTAATAATTTCGTCTGTGTAATCTTGATAATCAGGGATTTTAAAAACATAATTTTGAATTCCAAACCTTACAGCATCATAAAGTGTTGTAGAATATATAGAAATATGAATATTAGTTTTTTGAAATAATAAATTTACAGGTAGAGTTGATATGTTAACGCACTCCGAATTTTTAAATTCTGAAGTGTATAAAATTATATTTTCTGAAGGATGTGGTTTAACTAATATAATATATTCAGCATGTAAAGTATTAATCTTGTATTCAAGTTCTTTTATAAATTTAATAAAGTAATCATGTAAAAATGTTTGAGTAGTTACCAGTATAACTTTTTTATTATTTATTATACTATCTAACTGTTTTTTTTCTATTTCAAAATTTGAAAAATTATCATATAAATAATAACCTAATATTTTAATTTGGTTTTCAGAAAATTCGCATCCTTTTAATAAAATTGTCTTCCAATATTTGCCATAAACTAATATTTTATCTGGAAATAAAGCCTTGTGTTTTATACTTAATATTTGTTGAGGGAAAATATAAAATATATCTTGCGGTGCAATTAATCCATGTTGTAGCTCAATACATTCAACATTTTTTTTTCGTAGGGCATAAATTTGGCCTTCTTTATGATAATGACAAACAAAATAAGCCTTTTTTAATTTAGGAAAACAATTTAGCAATGTGTTCCATATTTTAAATTGATTAAAAAACAAATGAAATGCGAATTGTATATTTTTTAATTCTTTACTTGTAAAAATATTTTGCTTCTTAATGTTTGTAAATGTATTTAGTAAATTTTTTCTAAATATTTTTTCATCTTTAGATAAAGGTTTATATATTAATTGATCATAGATTTTACTGACGCAAATATCATAATCTAACCCCTTATCTATTAATTGATCTAAAACAATTATACAATCATGCCTTCCAAGGTGTTTTATAATGTTATCAAAATAAACTGATTTTGGATTTTTATCAGAATCATATATAATTCTACCAATATCTGAAACTAAAAATTGCGTGTTTTCTTTTGATTTAAAAAAATTATCTTTATTAAATTGAGTATTTTTTTTTAAAAAAAATACTCTTTTAATAAATGAAATAAAATTATAAATAAATAATGGATAAAAAATATACGCTCTTACATTTCCTTTGCTGATATAATTTACTTTAAGTCCATCTAATACAACTTTTAAAAGATTAACATCTCCACAATCAAACAACTCAAAATTATTAATTCGAGAATAAAATTGCGTTTTAAAATTTGTAAAAGTACTCACGTTAATTATTCTTTATTAAAATTCCAGCCTCCATTAATGGCTTAATATGTGGTAATAAATCCATAATAGATATACTCTTCAAATCTGCAATTTCAATTAGAGTGTGTTTTCCATCTGCATATGACAAAAGATGCATTCGATTATGAATTAAATCTCTAGACTCTGTAGGGTTTACTGAAGAAGGATATAAACCTCGTTTACCTAATTGGGGTTCACAAAACGTTATAGTGTTTTCATATAGATGATTTGCTTCAATAGCATTAGCAAAAGAAAAATAAATGTCAATTGTTTTTTTCATTGCCGAAAAAGAAATAAAAGATTTATTATCTAGAGATGTATGATACTCCTTGTAATGTTGATACATACTTCTGGTTAAAGAACCTACTGGTAAATTAAAGCCAGGCGAACAATATTGGCGTTCATCACTCCCCCCTACACTAAATGGAATTATCTTATAAGGAATATCTTGATATTTTAAAACATGTTTCGCTACAAGATCGGCTAATGTATTTGATTGTTTTGATTCTTTGTATACAAAATCAGCATTATCTCCACAACAAGTTACAACATAACCTGCAATTAATTGTTTTTTTAAATAAAGTCCATTTTTACTCAAAAAAGCAATAACACCAATAGTTTCGGGAGCAAATAAAAAACGATAAGTATATTTTCTATTAGGTAATTGTGCTAGCAATTTATATAAAAAAGCTACTACTAATGGGCCTGAAAGTTCATTATTTGCCATACTAGGATGACATAAATACGTTGAAAATAACACTTCCTCATCTGTATCTCCTTTTAGTATATATTCACCGTAAGTTAAACTTCCGTCTGATAAATTACTATCGATAACTACTTTGTAAGTGCCTTCTTTTTTTAACTGTTTAAATTGATTGTAAGTTAAACAAAATCCCCATGTTTCTTTATAGTAAGATGTTATATAAGGAATAGCATCTGGTAATTCTTCAATATAATGTAAATGATTTTTTAATTCTTCAAAAGAAATATTTTTATTTGTAGGAATTGAATAGTTAACTACATGTAAATTATTTATTTTAAAATCAATAATCTTATTACCATCAGGACAAATGATATAAGCATCTGAAATATTCCATTCTTTTGGTATTTCCCAATCATACACTTTAGTTCCTGTAGGAATTTCAGTTAATTGTAATGGAATTAGTTCTTGTATAATTTGCAGCGATTCTCTTAAGCCCTTTCCAGTAATACTTCTACAGATAGGCCACAGTTTATCAAAATATACCTCTAATTGCTTTTCAATCATGTAAATAATTTTTTAATTTTTGACTTTAGTTTTTGAAACTTAGAAATACCTTGTATTGGTTTTTGTTTGGCATTCGCAAAATATTCCCAACTTTGCTCTAATTTTTGTTTAAAAATTTCGAACTGTTTTAAACTTAATTGATCCCACACACCAAACTGTTTTAAATACTTATAATATTGATTAATATTAATATCATTGATTGATTTTACAGGAAATATTTTTGCGCCTGCTGTTATAGATGTTGGAGATAAAACTCTAACATATACAGGCATATTCTTATTCGCATAAACAATTTTTTTGTTCTTATAAAAGGCAATCCAATCTTTTCCATGCTCTCCATAAAAAATAGAATTTATGAAATTACTTGTCTTTTCAAAACCATTTTGATGTATGAATGCATATTCTTTTTTATGTATACAAGTGCTAGCTATCCAATTACGTTTTTGTTGTGTTAAACATCCACTTGAAATATCATAAAAAGTATGGTACTCATCACAATACATATCAAAATCAAGATTGGAAGCTATTTCTAATGTATTAGGCAATATAATATCATCGTCATCTAATTTGATAATATAATCACAATCATTAATATACTCTATTACGTCTTTTCTTTGGTAAATCAATGATAAATCACCTTTTTGAGTAACTGCTACTTCTTTTATTTTATCATCACAATACTCTTTTTCACCTATCCATAAAGCTTTCCAATGAGTATACGATTGATTATACAAAGATTGCTGCATTGTATCTATTAATCCTTGTCTTAAGCTAGAACGAATAGATTTAGGGGATAAATGAGTTATAAATAAAAAAATTTTCACTTTAATCAAACATATTCCATTTTAAAACACAATCTTCATTAATATCAACTAAAGCTGTTTTACCTATAAGTTGATTATGATACTTAGCACTAATACCATGAGCTGGGCGTTTCCAAGTTAAATCAGAAGCTTCTATGATTTTACCTTTAGATATATTCTTTGATGCTACTAAACTTCTACGTGCATTTTTTCGAGCTAGCTCTTCTTCTGGAAGCGAATGTAATTTAAATGAACCTAATAATTCTTGAGTAATATTCCATCTACGCCAAAATTCACGTAAATCTTTTTTATCCATTGCATGATAATGATCATTACCGGGTAATGATTTATCAAAAGTAAAATGTTTTTCAATAACAGCAGCACCCAATAAAACCGCAGAATGAATTACTTCCATATTTTGAGGAAGTGTATGATCACTATAACCAGGTACATGATTTGGAAATTGTTGTTTTAAATCATGTATCATTCCTAAATTTGCATTTTTATTTTGAGTTGGATAGTTTAAAACACAATGCATTAAACATAATTTATTTCCGTTTTTTTCAATAATATCTACAGCTTCTTGTACCTCCCATAAATTAGAGGCTCCCGTAGAAAGAATAATTGGCTTATTAAAAGAACATTGTAATTCTATAAAATTAAAATTTGTAATATCTGAAGAAGATATTTTAAATACAGGCATTAAATCATTTAAAAAATAAGCTGATTCTTTATCAAAGGGTGTACTCAAAAATTCTATACCAGCTTTATCACAACATACTTTTAACTCTTCATATTCTTTCTTCCAAAATTTATCATATTTCTTAAATAATTCATGTTGTGAACGAGTTGGTTCTTTTGAAATATCCCAATAATAGGGGCTATCTTTACTTGCAATGGTATCTGCTTTATATGTTTGAAATTTAATAGCTTGAGCACCTCCTTCGGCGGCTTCATTAATTAAGCGTTTTGCTAAATCCATCGACCCCTCATGATTTACTCCTGCTTCGGCTATAATATATGGCTTAATGATTTTTTTTGAATCATATGTATTTAAAAAATTTATAATGCTCATTGTTTTTATTTAAAATTAATATTTAAAATTACCAAGCAGTCCAACCACCTTCTACTAACATATTATTTCCCGTTACATAACTAGCCGCATCACTTAACAAATAAATTAATGCTGGAGCTACTTCGTGATTATAACTCATTCGTTGCATTGGACTAAAATTCGAAAAATTTTCCTCAAAAGTTTCTTCATGATTATTCCAAACTCCATGTGGTGTAATCATATTTACCCTTACACCTTTTACAGCCCAATAAGACGCTAAATATTGAGATAAAGCTTGTACACCACCTTTACTGGCAGAATAAGCTGCTGGGCATCCCATGTTTGTTCCTTTATATAAATTTTGATTAGGAGCAACTACACTATACGTTGAAGGTATGTTTACAATTGAGCCGCTACCTTGTTGTGCCATAAACGAGCCTAATATTTGGCATAACAAAAATGTTCCTTTTAAATTTACTTCAACTACTTTATCCCAATTTTCTTCACTAACGTTTTCAAATGGTTCAAATATTAAATGTGATTTATTTTGATGGCCTGTTACTAATCCATCAATCTTTCCAAATTCAGAAATGACTTTTTCTTTTAATAACAATACTGATTCTTTATTTTCAACTTCTACTTCTACGCCTAAACATGTTATGTTATAACGCAATTGAAGTTCTTTTGCCAGTTCTGTTGGGTTTGCCATTTTAATATCAGCCACAACAACATGTCCTCCAAACTGAGCAACTGCTTCACAAAAAGCTCGCCCAATTAATCCACATGCTCCTGATATAACAATAACTTTTCCTGTTAAATCAAATTTTTCTTTAAAATTGATTTCACTTGGGTTCGTTGTTCTTTTAATATTCATAATTAAATATATTTTCTAAAAACAGGTTTAATAGGTTCGCCAATTAAATATTTTTGATATCCTTCCTCTAGTGCTTTTTTATATATTCTGCAAGAGTCATCTATAGCATTTAATATATGTTCAACATCTTTTTGTGTATGAGAAAAATGAGGGCAAAAGATACCTTGAAATAATATGCCACGTTTTATTAATTCTTGATGAAATAATGTTCTTAATCCAAATGAATTGTTACCATCAGTATCAAAATAACCAAAAGATGCATGCCAATTAAATTGTAAATTTTTTATTGAATGTGATAATCCATGTGTTTCAAACAACTGCTTAGACCCATCTATAAATTTTTGACCTAAACTTTGATTATGTTGAATGACATCATGTTTTTTAAATTCTTCCATTGTAGCTAATGCTGCTGCAATACTAGATGTTTCTCCACCGTGTGTTGTGCTAATTAAAAAAAGTTTTTCCTTTCCTTCCTGTCTGATTCCTCCTAATTCCATGACCTCTTTTTTACCAGTAAGGCAACAAAAAGAAAATCCGTTTGCTATACCCTTTCCCCATGTGGTCATGTCTGGTACTACATTATATTTTTTCATTGAACCAGGAAAATCAGTTCTATAACCCGTAATCATTTCATCCATAATCCATAAAGCACCGTTTTTATGCGCTAATTCAATTGCATCTTTTAAAAAATTGGGTTCTAAAACATTTGTTTTTTCTGGTTCAGAGATAACACAGGCTATTTGGTTAGGATAAAAATTAAATAAATCTCTTAGTGATTGTAAATCGTCAGCTTTAAAAGTAACCGTTAGCTTACTGATATCATCTGGGATTCCATTTTTCACATCTGTACTTCCAATAAACCAATCATCATAAGAATAAAAAGGATGATCAACTGGTCTAGCAATTAGTTTACGACCAGTATATGCTCTTGCTAATTTAACAGCAGCTGTAGTAACAACAGAACCATTTTTAGCAAACTTTATCATATCATGTGATCCTACTAAATCTAAAAATTTTTCAGCTATTTCTTTTTCAATAATTGATGGGCGAGAGAAATTATTTCCTTTTTTTAATTCTTCTGCTATTTTTTCAATTACAGGTTCGTAGGCATGTCCCAAGCTAACGGAAGCCAATCCAGAAAGACATTCTATGTACTCATTGCCATCTACATCCCAAACATGGCTTCCTTTACCATGAGTTATTGCTGCAGGAGATAATAAAGGAAATTGATCATCTCCTTTACTATACGTATGAGCTCCTCCAGGAATTAAATCATGGATTTTTTTTCTATATTCATTTGATTTATTAAAATTTGATATCATTTATTTTAAATTTCTTTATCATTTTTAATTGATTTTATATATCCTGAATTAATCACGCTATCTTTATTTAATTGTAAAATATTTGGGTTTGCTTTTATAAGTTCAATAACTTCCTCCATCCCAAAATTTACCAAAGAATCAAAAGAATTAAATATAGTTTCTACTGCTTTAAAATCATTCATAGTATCTACCGATAACTTGTAATTATAATTTTGATTATATTTTTTCCAACCACATGTAAATTTTCCTGAATGTTTAATGTAAGGAGTTACATGCTCTCTTTCTGATAACAATTTTGCCTCGTTGTATGCTGTTTTCAGTGCTTTAAAAGAAAATACTTCTACATCAAAACCATCCTCTAAAAATAGAGGTTCATTATTACTGTTAGAAAAATAATCCTTCTCCGACTTTAAATATTCTAAAAATACAAAGTCAATAACCGAATGATGATGTAAAGGACAATCAGATGTAATTCTAATAATATTATCCGGCAAATATTGATTTGAGGCATTATAATATCTATCTAAAACATCCCAATCACTTCCTCTGTAACAGTTAATATTATTTTTTTTACAAAATAATTCAATGACATCATCTTCTTTGTTTTTTGTTGTTGCGATAACAATTTTATCAATATACTTAGATGAATTCACTCTCATATACTGAATTTCTAATAAAGTATGATTTTTAATTTCCTTTAGTATTTTTCCAGGTAAACGAGAAGATCCCATTCGGGCTTGAATAATTAAAAGATTCATTTTATAAATTCTTCTTTAAATATACCCATTATATATTTGTCATATAATTTATTGTTTACTACTACATGTTTTCTTAATATACCTTCTACTTTAAATCCAATTTTTTCATATAATTGTTTTGCATTTAAATTATTTTCATAAACAGCAAGGTATAATTTCCTTAGTTTTAATGTTTGAAATCCGAAATTAATAGCTAATTGACAAGCTTCAAAACCAACGCCTTTTCTCCAATAATTTTTATTTCCAATTAACAAACCCAATTCAGAAATATTTGCTTTCGAATCATGAAAATCAATTTTTATATTACCAATATGCTCATTGGTATCAATTGTACAAATAGCGAAAAAAGAAATATTTCTATCAGATAACTTTTGTTGAACGTACTCTTTAAGGCTTTCTAAGGTATATCCAGAGGTTGCTATACCCTGCATTATTTCACTATCTTGAAGCCAAGATAAATAGTTTAAATTAACATCTTCGATAGACAAAAATCTTAAATAGATTTTTTCTCCTTTTAATATTACATTATTAGGCATGTTTATTGTCTAATCTTTTCTTATACTTATTCATTTCATCCTCATTCTTCGTTAAATTATTGTCATGCATTCTATATCTATATAAAGGTAAAATGATGTTATAAATAGTATATTTCTTTAAAAATCGTATTCTTAAATCTTCTTCTTCTCTAGCCCGAAATGATTCATCATATAATCCAATATCCACTAATAAGTCTTTTCTAAACATAATGCCGCAAGCTATAGGAAATTTCTCAGCATTAACATGTTTAAGATGGGTGCCTCTATCATCTACTAAATAATAATCCACAGACACTGCATCTAACAAATTATTTTCTGTTAAAAAAGTTTTCTGAATTAGTAATAAATCTCTCTGAATATAATCATCTGCATCTAAAAAAATAATAAACTGACCTAATGCTTTTTTTACAGCAAAATTTCGAGCAGCAGCCAAACCTATATTAGTTTTAAGATTAAAAACTTTAATATCATTTGAATAATTTTCAAGAATTTTTTCTGTATTATCTGTACTACAATCATTAACAACAATAATTTCATACTGTGTTTTTGAAAGTGATTGATCTAAGCAACTTCTTATAGCTCTTTCTAAATATTTTTCGTAATTATAGGATGTAATAATGATAGATACCATATTATAAAGATGCTAAATAATTACTAAAATTGGTATAATTAATATTGGCATTAAATTTTTCTTTACAAATTTGATATGAAAATTCACCCATTTCTTGCAATTGTTTTTTATGTTCAACACAATAGTTTAAGATTTTAATTAACTCTTTTATTAAAAAATTAACATCTATTAAAAACCCATTTTTATTATGATAAACGGCTTCTGGCGTACCATAAACGCTTGTTGCCAAAATAGGTATTTTATAAGACATTGCCTCTAATATTGAAACTGGTAAACCTTCAACTATACTTAAATTTACAAATAAATTAATAGAATTTTCTTTATAAAAACTTAAAATATCATCATGATTTGTAATTCCTTTTAATTGACATTTAATATTGCCTGGAAATTCTTTAATTATTTGTTTAAGTTCTGAATGCATAGGGCCATCTCCAAAGTGAGTCCATAATACATTACCCTTAACTTCACACAAGGCTTGCGCCAAAACATGAACTCTTTTGTTAAAATCTATTGACGAACATGTAACAATATGAAAAATAGAATTATTATAAATATTATTTTCAGTATTATTTACATCAACACCTAAGTAGTTATTTTTTACCTTATAAAAGTATTTTTGATATTTAGTTTTAAAATAATTTAATCCATGTTCAGATATTGTAAAAATACCTGAAACATGTTTTAACTTAAACATTTTAAAGGGAGGAACTTTTATGTTTTTATTAATAATTCCCCATTTATCATGATATAAATCTATGCTATGAGCTCTAGAATAAAAATTAGAAATATTTTTTTTATCTTTTAAAATACTCAGCAAAATAGCAGATTTATGAAACCAATAACTATAAAATAAAGTGGTATCAGGAGAATATTTATTTTCTTTTAAGAACTCAGAAAATAAATGATGAATACGATATTGAGTCCAAAAATTAACAATATTCCATTTAAAATTTTTTAAAAAATTTATTTTATCATCTGTAGTTAAAAATTCAACACCAATAATCTTAATCAAGTATAAATAATCTTTTAGTATAAATTTATTTTCGGTATTTAATTTTTTATTAAGATTTAATACTTCAACATTTGCTGGTAATTTTTTAAAGTAATAATCATTTTCAGAATAATAATCATTTGGATAAATAATTATTTTTTTAAATGATTTACTTAAATAATTTAACTCAGCAGTTATATATTGCTCTCTCTCACCAAAGGGATATGTTTTTGTTAGTAGGAAAAGCGTTTTAGTATTCATCTAATTTTTTTCTAAAAAGCTAATCAATTCTTTAGCTTTAACTTCATATGAGAAATTAGATTCAGCTAAAGATTTTATCTTAAATTGATAATTATTAATCTTAGATACTTTAAAATAAAAATTTAGTATTTGATTGAAATCTAATGGCTGATTAGTGTTACTAACTTGTAAAATATAATTAGAAAATAAGTTATTATTTGAAACATCCGTATCATGATATCCTAATACTACAGGGTATCCCATCAGCATTGAATCTCTAAGCTTTAATGAACAAGCTTCATTCATTCCTATTTTATACATTGCTAAGGAACTAAAAGCAATATGGTATTTATTGATAAGTTCAGTTTTATCTGTTTTTTCTAAAAAATTAATTTTACAATTTTTTGGTAAAATAGTTTGATTAAAATGTAATCCAACAGAGCCGTATATATCCACTACAATATTAAAATCATTATTTTTAAATCTCTTTAATCCCTTAAAAATACGATCAATACCATGCCAAGCAGATTCATTTCCTATGAGCATTACTATTTTTAATGTGTTTTCAAAAACGGGAGCTTTTAAATCTTGATTTAAAAATAGTTCTGTACCATTTGAAATAACGGCTGTTTTATATTTATTATATCGTTTTTTTTCGTAATTAGAAATTTCATGTGTCACACATATCCCCGCTTTAGCTAGAGATAATATTTTAGTTCCAATTTTTTTTTCAATTGTTTGTTTAAATAAAAAAGTGCGGATCCAATATTTAAAATAAGAATAACTTAATTTAACTGGTAGTGAATAAAAGTGTTTCTTTTGATTTAATAATGCCTCTACTTCTTCAAATGTATTGTGTTCAAAATAAATTTGATTAGGGTATCTAGATACTAATTTTAGCAAATCATAACTTGCAAAAGGATACCTAAATAGTATTTTACTGGTCCAATTACTATTATCTAATATGATATCATTTATTCTTTTGTATAAATTAATTTCAGTAGTTGTCTCTATTAAAATATCATCATTTAAAACATGACTATAATAATTATTTTTTGTAAATCCATAAACTTTTAGATTAATTCCTTGAGCTTTTAAAGCATAAATCTGTGCTTTAATTTTTTTTGAAATTCCGGATTTTGAATCAGAAACTAAATCAGTTAATACAAAATACAATACATTCATATTAAAAATTTAATAAGAGGTTTTTATAATTTGTATTTGCATTAAAATTTTTATTCCAAAACTGTTTTGCTCCATTTCTAAAATCTAATTTATATTCTAAAGATTTATTATAATACTCTTCTATTAATTTTGCTGTGTAAAACGAATTAAATTCTTTTTCAATTAAAAATCCTGTTTGATTGGTAATTATTTCGCTCATACCTCCAACATTACAACCTATGCATGGAATTCCAAAACTGATAGCTTCCATAATAGACACAGGAATACCCTCCATTTCACTAACATTTATAAATAAATCTATGGAATTAGTTTTATAAAACTTAAGCACATCTTGATTTAATGTATGTCCCATTAAATTAACAGAAATATGATTAGGTAATAAAGATATCATTTCTTTAATTTTGATAATCTCAGAACCATCGCCAAAGTGTGTCCATTTTAACTTAATTGAAATGTGTTTTAAAATTTCGACAATCAAATAGACTCTTTTTAAAGTAGTTAATCCCGAACATGAAACTAAATGAAATTCATCTGTTGTATTAATAGGATTTGTACCAACATCTAAGACTCCTAAACTATTTACAGATATATTCTTATAAAAAGGGTATTGTTTATTAATAATTTTTTTGGCGTAAATGCTATTCGATAAAATTTGGTGCACTTGATTCATTTCAAAATAACGAAAAGGAATAAATTGATTTTTCCAGCGAAGAGGCTCAAAATCATACCCATGAATTCTAGAAATAAAATTAATTCTGTTTTTACTCATTTTTTTAACAACAGACATTAAAAATGCCCAATTATCAAACCAATACGTATAAAATAATGTATTTGAAATTTCATACTGTTTTAATTCAAAAAACAATTGTTCTGCATAATTAATTTTCCATATAATAGTATTAAAATAAAATTTTATTTTTTTAAAAAAATAAAATCGTTTTTTTGATAAAAAAAGTTCATACAACAAAATCAGAATAAATATTTTAATGTATTTCAGTATAATTTTTTTAGGAGTAAATACATTTTTAAAATCTATTTTTTTGATAAAAACATTATGAGGAACTTCTCTTAAATTTCCTTTAATATTAGAAGGATAAATATAAATAGACTTAAATTCTTTAGATAAAAAAAGTATTTCTGTCTCTAAAAATTCTTCTCCCTTACCAAAAGGAAAACTATTTGTAAATAAGATTAGATTTTGTTTCAATGTAACTTATAATTTAAAAAATACTTTAACAGTATATTTTAATCGATAATAAATTCTTAAAGGTAAAAATTTAGGATAATTAAAAATAGACAAAAACTCATTATAACTTATATCATGTATATAGTTATACTGCTGATTTTTAAAATATAGTTTGATATTCAAAGCTACATCTTTTCTATTTTCAATTCGCTTATACACATTGCAATGATAAGCATGATAATTTTTTGAAGAGATTTTAAGTTTATGTTTTTTTATAAAATCTATCTGAGATTGAAAATGTTCAGTTCTACAATCTGAAGTTAACCAATGAACAATACAGGTTGCATTATCCAAAGGAATAAATTTAAATTTTTCTGAGAACCTAATACTGAAATCATAATCTTGATGTCGATAAAGAGATTCATCCCATAATATTTTTTTTGCACATTCTGCCTTATAAAAATGTGAAGGTGTAACTGCTTTACCATCAGAAAGTAAATAATTAGCCATTGTTTCATTGTGATGAAACTGTCTACTATGAATTATTTTTTTTGTTTTTGCATCATCTAAAAAATAACTTCCAAAAACACCATCTGCATTTGTTTCAATAATATGGTTAATTCTAATATCTAAATGATTTGGCAACCATTCGTCATCAGAATCAAGCATTGCTATATAATTACCTTTAGCATATTTTAATCCTAAATTTCTACAAACATTAGCATTTCTTTTTTTATCTAATTTATAATATAAAATTCTAGGATCATTAAAGCTAATCACAATACTATTTATATTTATCTCAGAAAAATCATCAACAACTATAATTTCAAAATTTTGAAATGTTTGATTTAACACACTATTAATAGCGCGTTTTAATTCATTCTCTCTGTTATAAACTGGAATAATTACTGAAACTAAATGGCTCAAGGTAATTTATTTGTTTTGAAAATTATTATACAATGTAATTATTTCTTCTTCCGATTTTTCCCACCATTTACTATTTAGTAATTGAGCTATTATTTCATCAGAAAATCTATATTTAATTATTTTTGCAGGAACCCCACCAACTATTGAATATGGAGGAATATCTGTTGTAACAACTGAGTTAGCTGCAATTACAGCTCCTGTTCCAATATTTGCTCCTGATAGAATAACGCTATGTGTGCCTATCCAAACATCATGACCAATTGTTATTGCTCCTTTAGAAACAATATCTAATTTAGATGATTGTTTTTTTAAATTGGCATTAACAAAATAGGATGTTAATTTTTTAAAATCATGATCATATTCTTGAAAAGTAACATAACGTGCAATAGAACAAAAATTACCAATTGTGATTTTATTTACTGAACTTCTCAAATCTGTATTTGGTCCATTTATGGTTGTATATTTACCAATTTCAATTTCGCCATAAAGTTCAACACCATCTGTTATCTTTGAATTATTTCCAATTTTAATATTACCTTTTATAATAGTATGATTAATTATTGCATTACTACCAATACAAATAATACCATTTAAATTAGATTTATTAATTAATGAATCATCATTTATTACTGCAACTCCAATGATTTGAGATCCTGTAATTTTTACCGAATCGCTAATACTAGACCCTTTGGTAATTTTAAATTCATTTTCTTTTTCAAGAATAGAAAGTGCATGTTTTAATTTAGATAAAATATATGATTTTATTTTAAACATATTTCAAGTATTTAGAAGCCATTAATAATCTCCAATCTTGTTGATTCGCCTTTTTGCTATTCATTTCTTCCAGGCGTGAAATATTGAGTATTTTAGAACAATTATTAATTTGATATTTTATATCTTCAGATTGTAACCAATTACTTTGAGGTGTTTCATATCCTATTTTATCAATACGCCAACATATTGATTTTGGCAAATAAGAATTCATAGATTTTCTTAGAACATATTTAGTAAATCCATTGTGTATTTTATAATGATCTGGTAAAGAAAAAACAAATTCAACTAACTTATGACTTAAAAATGGCAACCTTGTTTCACGTGAATGAGCCATCGAATTTCTATCAGCATATCTGAGCAATTGTTTTAAACTATTATTAAAAATACTATTTTTTAAAATTGAATTGAATTGATTATCATTTTTAGTGTTATTAAAATTAAATATAGCATGACGGTATCTACCAAATTTCATTCTAATCGTTTCATTTTTAGATAAATCAGAAACAGGATAATTTTTTTGATGAAAATTTGAATAAGATCTATACTCTTTAGAATACAAAAAAGGGTTTTCGGTGTATAAAAACTTTAAATAATCTTCATAATTAGGCATATAACCGGCTAAATATTCATCAGCTCCTTGTCCATCTAATAAAACAGTGACATTATTTTTTTTTGCTAAATTCATCACAGCATATTGTGCAATTATACTTGCTGAACCAAATGGCTCATCTTGATAGTACATCACATCATCTAAATGATTTTCAAAATATTTTCTATCAAGCCATATATCGTGTGGCTTTATATTACTGCAAGATTTTATAATTTCATTAATGTAAAATCCTTCGTCTTTTTCAAAATTTTTAAATCTAGCAGAAAAAGTATTTTGTTCTGTTTTATTTGTTTTAAATAAATCTATCCATTTTACAATAGTTGATGAATCTAATCCTCCAGATAAGCTTGAACCAACTGAAACATCAGATCTTAATCTTAATTTTATAGAATCTTTTAATAATTCTAAAAACATTTCAGAAGCTTCAACTAGAGAACCATTAAATTTAGGTTTTGATAAATCGATATCCCAATATCTGCTTATCTCAACATTATTTTTAGAATCTATTTTTAAATAATGAGCAGCATCTAAGCGTTTGATATTATCGTAAAATGTATCGTTTACATCTAAATCATTATCTATTATTCCATATTTTACATAATCTAATAATTTAGATTCTTTTACTCGTTTATTAATATTAACTGTCCAAAATTGCTTTATTTCAGAACCAAAAATAAATTGATTATTATCTATGTAATAATGAAATGGTTTTTCTCCAAAACGGTCTCTAGCACAAAAAAGAATTTGCTCATGATTATCCCAAATTGCAAAAGAAAACATTCCATCTAAATCTTCTAAACATTTTTCTTTTTTAAAATCATAATGCGCTAACAATACTTCAGTATCACTATTTGATTTAAAATGATATCCATTTTTTATTAATATATCTCGTATTTCTATATAATTATAAATTTCGCCATTATAAGTTATGGTATATCTATCATTAGCATAATGCATGGGCTGAACAGCATTTAAGCTTAAATCAATAATTGATAATCTTCTATGTCCAAAACCAATTTTTTTAGTATTATTTAACCAGTGCCCTTCACCATCAGGTCCGCGATGAGCAATAACATCTGTCATTTTTTTTAAATCATATTCAAACACAGATGTACTATCAAATTTTAAAATGCCTGCTATACCACACATATCAACTTAAATACTTAAAAGGTTTTTATAATATTGATTAACACTATCTATTGAGTATAAACTATAAATTATCTCTTGATTTCTTTTAACAGATATATTATCTAATGGTATAGTAAGATTATCAAAAGTTAAATCGTCTTCTATAGAAAAAATTTTAACTTCCCATTTTTTGAATTGAGTAAATAAAGGATTATTCTTTTTTAAAAAAACTTTAGCACCAAAAACTAATAAAGCAATAATATTACCAAAGCCTTGATGAATATTATGTGCAAATACAGCTGATTTTACCTGTTTTAATTTATTATAATATTCATCTTTAGATACAAATTCATTCTGAATAATTAATTTATTTGATGAAATAAACTTAGATATATCATTAAGCAGTTTCTCTGAATAAGCTTTATTACCATAAGAGAGTTGTACTAACAATTTATCTTCTATTTTTAAATCGTAAATCTTTTTAAAAATTTCAAAATGATTATTTGACGGGTCTGCTGAATTACCAATTTGTATATATTCTTTTTGTATATAATTAATATCTTTTATATCAAGGCCATTAGTAGCGCTTATGTATGTAAATTTTAACGGCTTGATACTTTTATTAATATTTTGCTTAATACAATTAATTTCTTCGTTGATTGTAGTAACTGCAAAGTTAATTCTTGCAATTGCTTTGTAAATATAATACCAATCATCTTTAGGTGTTAAATCAATTCTATCAATATAAATCATTTTTTGTCTACCTAACCATTGTTTAAAGGTAATTTTAGGTCGTTTACAGTTGTTGTTATTTAAAGTGCTTAAATAATTTTTTGAGTAAGTATCGTATTTATTAAATTTTAGTAATGGTAATCTATATAAATCTTCACTCCAAACTATCCAAAGTATATTTATAAGTGGGTTTGTTATAGAGTTTACAACTTGTGCTTTTTCAATATCTAAATAATGAATATATAAATTTGATGTGTTATTAACTGTATTTAAACTATCAACAATACTTTTAAGATCATTACTTTTAACAGCAATCGTGTTAATCTTTGTTTCGTCGTTATACTTTACTTTTTCTGAAATACAAAAAAATTCATTTTTCAATCCTAAATTAAGTTCCAAACAGTTTTCTACAAACCAATTAGAATAAGGAGAATCAGGTAATAGATGAATATTTTTTTTACTCATTAAATAGTTTTTTGAGTATAAAATTGAATAATAGATTGAGATATTGTATTAACATCTTCATCTGTTAATTCATAATACATAGGAAGTCTCAACAGCCTATCAGAATATTTATCTGATTGGTAATAATCAATAGTTGTAGAAGAAATTGATTGATAATAAGAACTTTTATTTAAGGATTGATAATGAAATACAGCTTGTATATTTTTTGAGTTTAAATAATTAATTAAATCAGTTCTTTCTTGCAATGATTTACATATTATATAAAACATATGTGCATTATTTGTTGCATTTACGGGAATAAAGGGTAATTGTATTTCTTGTTTTTGTAAAATTTTAAGATTTTCATAATATTGATTCCATATTTTTTTTCTACGTAATTGTATCTCTTCAATATTTTCTAATTGAGCCAATAAATATGCAGCGATTATATCTGATGGTAAGAATGATGACCCAATATCTACCCAACCATATTTATTAATCTCTCCTCTAAAAAATTGCGAACGATTAGTGCCTTTTTCTCTAATAATTTCTGCACGTTCAAAATAACGAGGGTCGTTAATTACTAACATGCCTCCTTCTCCCGATATAACATTTTTAGTTTCATGAAAAGAAAATGTTGCTAAATGACCTATGCTTCCTAAAGGCTTATCTTCATAATAAGAATCTATTGCCTGCGCTGCATCCTCTACTACAAATAAATTATATTTATTTGCTAAATGCATAATTTTATTCATGTCGCATGCTATACCAGCATAATGAACAGGAATTATAACTTTTGTTTTATTTGTAATTAAAGGTTCTATTTTATCAGCATCAATATTAGGATTTTGATTATTACTATCAACAAATATAATTTTAGCTCCCCTTAATGCAAATGCATTAACTGTAGATACAAATGTATAACATGGTGCAATTACTTCATCTCCTGGCTTAATATCGAGCAAAATAGCTGCCATCTCTAAAGCATCTGTACACGATGTGGTTAGTAAAACTTTTTTAAATCCATATTTTTTTTCAAAAACATCATGGCATTTTTTAGTAAATAATCCATCTCCTGATATTTTTTTGTTTGCTACTGCCTGAGCAATATAATCAAGTTCTTTACCCGATAAATATGGCTTATTAAATCCAATCATAATTTTATTGATTTAGAATACAAAATGTTTTTATTATAAATTAGATGTGTATTGAATCGGGTAATATTATTTTTAAATAACAAAGCATGCGAAGCCTTACTCGAATAAACCTCTATTGTATAGATAACTGGATGGGTATATTTACATTTATAATAATCGTAATTAATTAAAAAATTTATATGTGATTTACCAAATCCATGTTCATGAAAATAAACAACATTATTTAATTGATGAATTAATTTTCGTCTATATTTTAATGTTTGAGAAAAGTAAAGAATATCAGAATTATGATTAGAAAATAATAAAATATCAAAATTCAAATAATTTAATCGCTCTCCATTTATTCCAGTAATAGGAACTAAAACCCAATTATTATTAATTTGTTTTTTTACAACCATAAAATTATCCCCCATAGATAAATCCGTTTTATTAAAAACATCTGGAACTTCAATTCCTATATGTTTGTAATTAGAAAAAAATTGAGGAGTAATAATTTTTGAGAATAATGAATTATTTAATAAAATAAATAAAAGTATCATAATAGTATAACTATTAAAAAAATACATCACACCTTTTGAATATCCTTTTGAAACAGGAAAATCAAGATTTTTTTGAATTTCATCGAAGTAAGAAATCTGACAAACACCAAATATTTTATAACGATTTTTTGAAATGTAACCATATACTAAGTATCCGATTTTTGTAATTTTTCCAATTAAAAAAAATGGATATAAAACACATAATATTGGGTTATTTAAAAATATTAATGCATACAAATCATATCCCTTATATATTTTTTGTTTATAAATTCCGGTCATATTTATTATTAAGTCATCGTTATTTAAAGCATGTTCTGTTATGAATGATTGATTTTTAGAAATTGGCATAAACTCATACATTCCATTAATATTAAATGTTTTGAAAAATTTAAGAGCCTTTTTACATAAATTACATTTATCGTCATATAAAATTTGTATTTTATCTTGTGAAGTAACTATTGGACAAAAAATTATAAACCAAATTATTATTTCTAAATGTGGAAGATAAGAGAGGGATAAGAATAATAGTGAAATTGAAAAAAATATAAATCCCCACACAACTACAAATACTTTTCCTATTCTTGTAAAAACAAGCGGAATCATTAAAATTTGAAAAATTGATTGAAATATAACTCCAGAAACACTAATAAAATCAATAAGAAAAGGCATATTACTTTCAATATTTCTAAACAATAAAGCGTGTTTACATAAAAAAGAATTAGTTAACATAGCTTTAACTGTTATGCCATTCATCCAATAGTCGTCTTGCACATGAATTATTAAAGCATAAAAACTACTAATCGCATACAAACAAAAACTTAAAAAATAAACCCGTTTAATTTCCTGTTCATTGGGGATACCTATTATTTTATAAATTGAAATAAATAAGTTAGAAGTTTTATTGCGTTGATTTATAATCCATTTATCAATTGAAAAATATTGTCCAGAATTTAATAATATATTAACCACTAAAAGATTTATTGCAATTGTGGAACCAAGAGTATTCGTATCAAATAAATTATCAATGAGAGGAAGCGAAATAATTAATAAAAAATTTACTATTGGTGTTAAAAAACCAACTGTAAATAATATACTAACAGAAATAAAAATAAATAATAACCCGTTATGAATACTTCTTCCCTCTAAAGCATATGAAACGACAAAAATTTGAACAAATCTTATTAAAATAATAAATCCTGTTAAAATTCTTAAAAAGGCCGCTTTTTTTATTTCATTAATAGCAATTAGCTGATTAGAGAAAACTACTTTAGCAACTATAGAGTCAATAATTTTAATCATTACTATTTTAAAATAGCTATACCAAATCCTGTTTTACCATAGCCATTACCATTATAAAGCATATAAATAGATTGGCCATGATTAAAAACAAACGGATAGCAAATCATTTCACTATCCCAACCATTTTTAGAAACATCAATACCTACTATATTGTCTTTTCTTTCCCAAGAAATTCCATCAACAGAATCAGCAAATCCGATACGATAAGTATTAATGTTATGATTACCTCTAAATGAATACCACATTAGATATTTGTCATTATGTTTAATAACAATTGGTTTTGATAATGCATATTCATTTGGATGCATTAAATTAACTGATATAACATTTTTTCTATTCCAGTGAATTCCATCTAAAGACTCAGCATATTTAATAACATGATTCATTTCATGTTGTAAATTTCCCCATTTTAAATTTGAACCATACCACATTTTATAAATACCGTTTTCAAATAAAATACAAGGATAAGATATAGAAAACGGATCCTCATGGCTTCTATCCATAATTGGAGCATTACTTACTTTTTCAAACTTTTCAGTTACACTATTATATTTTGCCAAACCAATTGTATTTAACCAAGGAACTGTAACTTTTAAATTCCACCCTAAATAATATATATATGGTATATTATTCATCTTAATATAATAACCCATTGCTACACCACTATCATCAAACATTCCTATATCTCCGGGTTCAATAACTGGTTTTTCTGCAATATTTATAACTTTAAAATCATCACCAAAATCTACATCTACAAATGCAATATATGATTGATTTTGGTGATTTCTACAAGTAAAATATATTCTAAATACATCATCATATTGCCAAACTGCAAATGGATTTGCTGCATGTGTTTGCATCCAGGGATAATGACCATTTGGTTCAAATATATGTTTTATTTTTTTCCAGGTCATTACAAAGTAAATTGATTACTTGATTTATTAAGCTTGATTGATTTGGCAGGCACATATACACTAAGCTCTTCCGTATCTTTACTAATTATACTTCCTGCCCCTATTAATGTTTGAGGGGCAATTTTTACTTTATGAGCAATTGTAGCATTTACTCCTATAAAACAGTTTGATTGAATATGACAATGACCAGAAATAACAACATGTGAACTAACAAAATTATGACTTTCAATAACACTATGATGACCTATATGATTACCACTCCATAACGTTACATTATCTTTAATTATTACATATGGTTGAATGGTATTGTCTTCAAAAATAAAACAATTGTCTCCCGTTTTAAATTGAGAAAGATAGGTGCATCTACTACTGATGTATGAAACTAATTGGTAGCCTTTTAATTTTGCCTCTTGATATTTTGTTTCTCGAAGCTTATTCATTTGAGTATAACTTAATGCAATAAATAATTTATAATTATTTGGTGAATAAAGTGTTTCAATATCTTCAAATGCAATTAAAGGTTTATGTTCAAATGTATCTTTATTACAATACGCTTTATCAACCGTAAACGCTACTACTTCATAATTAGAATCAGTTTCAAAATAGTAGTTTGCTATTTGAGCAATATCTCCTGTACCAAAAATGATAATTTTTTCTTTTTCCATTATTTTCTTACAATAATTGTGAATTCGTATAAATCATAATCATGAAGGATAGACACATTTTTTGAAAAATGTAATTTACAATACTCAAATAAATATAAAGGATCTGCATAATATAAGTAATCCTTCATATACTCTTTATCAGAATATTTAGTTAACACATTAAATGAAAATCCTTTTAATGAATGATTATTGATTTTATGAAGCGTTTCTATAACATATTTAAGCCAATCTTGGTTAGTGGTACTGAGCTTTACATTAAATATTCCACTAGCAATTGTATAATCGAACACATCATTTTTATCTATGGATGTTAGCCATTTACAAGCTGTATCATCGGCATTTCTCTTTAATGCTTCATTAATCATCTCTTGTGAGATATCATATCCTAAAAAGCTAAAATTATTATATCTAGTTTTAAAATAGTCATACATTGACCCGTATCCACAGCCATAATCTAATACCGAAAATTTTTGATTTTCCTTTATTAATGTAGACAAAATCTCAAATCTTAATTGTTGTGATTCAGAAGAATTCCAATCAACTCCTTTTGGTGTTGCTCCATTTTCTATTATTTTTTTGGTATAATAATTATTAACTTGATTTAAAATAGAATTGTTCATTTAAAATGTTTTCATGAAATGTTTAGCTTTATCTCCAGTATTAAAAATTAAATCTAATATTGAAACGTTATGCATAAAAGAACCAAAAAGCTGAGGATATAATGGATAATTTTCATAGTTAAAATATTGAACAAAAATATTATTGTCTCTAAATTTTTGATCATCCATATAGGATTTAGCTGCCGGACCAGTAAAATAATGTGTAGCCTCCCTTTTTAAGCAAATATCAATTAACCGTTCCGTTTTTCCATCAATAATAGTTAACTCTCTAGAATCAATAATTTTAGTTTGAATACCAAGTATAGTATTAATAGCTTTTATGAATCTAATATTAATAGATGTTAAATCCACAACAGATTCATCTCTATATAAAAATTCAAACATATCTTTATGTGTTTTAAAAAAAGGGGCTCTACTATAATTTGCAACTAGTGATTTCCAGTGTTTATCTCCCCATTTTTTATCTGATACATTAGTTTCATTTATTTTCTGAAAAAATTTCCCTTTCACTTCTACAGGTATTGTAAGCCAGCATAATCCTTGAGGCGTTTTAATTTGATTTCTATTTCGCCAATCTCTTTTTGTAAACTGCATATCATCAAATACAATAAACTCATCTACTAAATTAATATTATCAAAATAACCCTTCCAAGGAATGTAATTTGATTGAGTAATTAATATTTTTTTTTGAATCTCACTCATTTACTATATTCCAACTTAAAATTGGTCTAATTACTCCATTAATTTTTCCTGTATGATTTGAGTCTCTTGATGAATCTTCTAAATCAAATGTTATGATATCTTGTTTTGAATAAAGGGGTAACATATTTTTATTAAAAAACATAAGATAAACTGAATAAATATCATTATTTAATAAATTAGCAGGAATAGAGCATTGAACAGTGTTTAGCTTGTTCTTTCTTGTTTTAAAATTTTTTCCAGTGCTAAATACATTTGTTCCTGAAATATGAAATAAATCAAATCCAACTAAAATATCATCAAAATCTGACAAGTTCCAGAATTGAATTTCAATTTTAAATTCTTCATTTGTTTTTAAATACATACTATTATGAATAAGCTTTACACTTTTTATTTTAACAAATTCATTACCTATAGCATCTGCCATAGAGTCAAAATAAATATAGTTCTTTAAATCATTGTTTCTGAGGTATTGATTGACTGCTGAATTAGTATCACCTGAGTATATAAGCTCTCCATTTTTTAGAACAATAGAGCTTTGAGTTAAATTTTTTACTGCTTCCATATTGTGACTAACAAACAATACTGTTCTTCCTTGCCCACTACTCACATCTTTCATTTTACCTAAACATTTTTTCTGAAATTCAGCATCTCCAACAGCCAATACCTCATCCACTATCAATATTTCAGATTCAAGGTAAGCTGCAACAGCAAAAGCTAATCTAACATACATTCCTGAAGAATATCGTTTAACCGGCGTGTCAATATATCTTTCTACACCACTAAAATCAACTATTTCATCAAATTTTGATTTTATTTCTCGTTTGTTCATTCCTAAAATAGCACCATTTAAAAAAATATTTTCTCTACCAGTTAATTCAGGATGAAAGCCAGTACCCACTTCCAGTAAACTTGCTATACGACCTTTTACCTTTATTTCTCCTAAAGAAGGAGCTGTAACTCTAGATAAAATTTTTAATAAAGTTGATTTACCTGCTCCATTTTTACCAATTATTCCAAGTACTTCACCTTGTTTTACTTCAAAATTAATATCCTTAATAGCCCATATTAAATCATTATTATTTGCTTTTTGAAGTTTATTATTTACCGATCCTATTTTTAAATATGGATCTTCTTTCCCTCTTGTAATATGCCACCACCTGTTTATATCTGTAGCAATGGTTCCTGTACCAACTTTTCCTAATCGATACTGTTTTCCTAAATTATCAACTTTAATAACTGTTTGTCCCATATTTACACAGTATCCATAAATGATTTTTCTACTTTATTAAATACAATAATTGCTAATGTTAATAATACTATCATAAATCCAAAACCATACAGTAGCCAAAATGCTTCAAAAGATCCATTTCCTAAAAAAATAAATTTAAACGATTCAATAATAGAAGTTAATGGATTAAACAACATCACTAATTTTATTTTTGAAGATATTGAAGAAATTGGAATCACTACAGAGCTTGCGTACATCAACAATTGAATACCAAAACCTACTAAAAAAGTTAAATCACGATATTTTGTAGTTAAGGATGAAATTAAAATGCCAAAACCTAATCCTAACCCCGCCATCATAAAAATTAATACAGGAACCATCCATATTAATTGCCACTGAGGATGTATAAATCGATTTGTAGTAGTTAAATAGTACATCCAAATTGTAAAAAATATTAATAATTGAATAGCTAATTTTATTAAGTTAGAAAACAAAATAGACAGAGGAATAATTAATCTTGGAAAATATACTTTTCCAAATACAGATGCATTAGCCGTAAATGTGTTGGAGGTTTTGTTTAAACAATCAGCAAAGTATGTCCATAATATAATACCTGACATATAAAATAAAATAGGAGGATTACCATCCGTACTTATTTTTGCAATTTTGCTAAAAATTAATGAAAATATAAGTGATTGTAATATTGGTTGAATAAATAGCCATAATGGTCCCAATATTGTTTGTTTATAAACAGCCACAAAATCTCTTCTAACAAGCAGCATCAATAAATCTCTGTATTTCCAAATAGCTATTAAATCTATTTGATGCCATTTATGCTTTGGTTTAATTATTAAATCCCAATTATTTTTTTCGTGCATAGATTTTGTAAGTATTTTTATTTACGGCTTCGCCACCTCAGTCACATGTAACTAAGTGTGGTTGTATTGCTCTTATTTTAAATTAAAATAAGCTATTTATGCCATAACAAAAGAGGGTGTATTCCTGGTCTTGTTATAGTTTTTAAATCAAATTCAGAATCTTTATAGTTACTGTAAATTATAGTTTTTTGTATTTTTTGCTCTGCTTTAGTAATTAATTCCTTTAAAAACTGTTCATTAATATCTCCAACTAAAACTAAATCTATAATATCAGAATCCTGTCCTCTTGATAAATCTCCAACTAAATACACTTCTGATAAATTACCAACATGTTGTAAAACATAATCAATCACATGATCTAACCCTACTAGTTTTAGAACAATACTATTAATATCTTTAAACAGCGGATGTTTAGTGTTTACCTTAAATAATTTTTTATTAGATTGGCTGTAAGAAGCTAAAAATCCTGCTTTTTCAAACCGATTAAGCTCAATACGAATAGAATTTGTAGATTCTCCAAACTCTTCCTCCAACCCTCTTAAATAAGCTGTTGTATTGCTGTTTAAAAAAAATTTTAGCAATAATTTAATTCGAGTTTTAGATGAAATTAATGTTTCTATCATGGTTGAGTAACAAATTTACTCAATTTAATGAAAAAAGCAAGTGTTTTAGAGGTAAATGCAAATGTTTATCAAAGTACAAAAAACTAGGATTTATAGTGAAATTTTGCACCAATATCTCGAATGGGTTTTTCAAAGTATTTTAATGATACAATGCAAATTACATATACGATAATTACAGAAAAAAATGTTGCTCCTACCTTATACCAATTATCTATAATAGGTTTTGATGAAAATAAGATGCCATGGACTAAACAATTAATTAATTGATGAAACATATACATTGCATAGGATATTAAACCTGTAAATGATAAAAATTTGACATTTAAAAATTTGCTTAATTTGGGTAATTTACCCTCTAAAATAGCCCACATAATACATGTATAAAAAACAGCCAATAAAGAAAACTTATAAGTTGGATTTTTTCCAATATGTAGTGCAAGTAATCCAAATAAAAGACAAATTAATGCCAAAATATAAGCTGAATATCTATTAAGTACTTCCCTATATTTATCAG
Organism: uncultured Flavobacterium sp.; assembly: GCA_964541155.1. Classification (GTDB taxonomy): domain Bacteria; phylum Bacteroidota; class Bacteroidia; order B-17B0; family Aurantibacillaceae; genus UBA4416. The sequence continues at coordinate 139,383 of CAZIPC010000003.1, read as the reverse complement.
AACGTAATAAAAAAGCTAATAATACTCCCCAAAAAATAGAATCCATTCTTCCAGGAAACATCATATATGAGGCATAAAAACCATATTTATGAAATAACATATATCTTATAAACGGAGCTATGATTATTCCTAAAATTACAGCTAAAAAAGCCTTACGTTTACCAAAAAATAAAAATAAAAAAGGCATTAATATGTAAAATTGTTCTTCAACAGAAACAGACCATGTTACAGCAATCCAGAGGGGTCCAGAATTATTTTCTAATCCAAAAAAATAACTTTGTAAATACGTAAAATAAGTCCAAATAGGAAAAGGATGTTTAAGTAATGCTTGCTTAGGCCATTCAATGTTATTTAAAAAATAAAAACCAACTACAAAACTAATTAGTAATACATAATAAATAGGAAAAATTCTACAAATACGTTTTATAAAAAAAACTTTTATAAAATTTTTACTGGTATAATTATCAATTATAATTCCTCCCACTAAAAAACCAGACAAGACATAAAAAAGATCAACACCACTAACAAATAAAACTTGAAATATATCTAATAATGTACCCATTAAGCCTTGTGGCTCCACTTTTAAAATGCCAGTAAAATAATGATGAACAAGAACAAAAAGACAAGCTAAGCCTCTTAATCCATCTAACTCTTTTATATTTTTAGCATAACCTTTAATTAACATATTTTTATAGTTAACTTACATTTTTTAAAATATGTTGGGGTAACTTAATAGTTATATTTTGATGAAGACTCTCTAGTTTTATTTGAACGTAATGGGTATTAAGCATTTGTACAAATATTCCTCTTAATCCTTTTAACGAACCTTGAATAATCTCAACCTCACTATTAGGAATAAAATTTTGCAAATTTTGAGTTACATCATAACCACTAATTTCAATGGATTTTAAAATATTAATTTCAGATTCTCTAACTTTTGCATCTTGTCCATTAAATTTTATAAAATTAAATACTCCAGGACATTGCAATACTTTTTCCTTTTCTAATTCTGTAATATGCACAAATACATATCCACTTAACATTGGGGTTTCAACCCATTTCTTTCTATCACTCCATTGTTTTAATTGTTTAATAATTGGCGAATATGCCTCGATATGCTTTTCTTGTAATTTTTGAACCACTTTTTTTTCATGTTTCACATTTACATATAACGCATACCAATTTACCATTGCCAAAATTTAAGAACTATTAAAAGTGTTTAGGATTTTTTGTTATTGTATCCATAACCGTAGCCATAACCATAGCCGTAGCCGTACCCATAGCCATATTTTGAATAGTAATATCTACTACGTTTACGTTTTACTCCGTTTAATACAAGATATACATGTTGTATTGAATTATCTTGAACCAATTTATGAAATTGATTTAATACTGATTTTGTAGCAAATTTTGCATTTAATACAAATAGATTAATATCTGCATATTGCATTAAATAACTGGCATCCGATAATAATCCTAAAGGAGGTGTGTCAATTAATACGTAATCAAAATTTTCTTTTGCGTAATCTATCAATTCTTTTAATTTAATTGATAAAACTAAATCTGAGGGATTAGGAGAAATTGGTCCAGATAAAATTGTATATAAATTAGTAACAAGTGTTGGTTTTACAATCTCATCTAGTGTATTTTGACCAACCATAAATGTACTAATTCCAATATCAGCATTCATTTCTAATGCTTTTTGGATTCGAGGTTTGTGCAAATCCAATTCTAACATTACTACTTTTTTACCACTCTTTGCTAAAATAGCTGCCATATTAATAGCAGTAAATGTTTTTCCTTCTCCTGGCGCATTAGATGTAACTAATATTGTTTTTTTAGGAGAATTTAATATTACATATTGCAAATTTGTTCTAATCGTTCTAAAAGCTTCTGAAACATATGATGTTGGGCTGTCTTCTACCACAAAACCAATATTAGATACGCCTTTTTGAAATGGCAAATCACCTATAATTGGAAGTGTTGTTTTTTCTTTTAACTCTTCAACTGTTTCTATGGTTGTAAAAAATAATAATTTAATAACTATAACTAATAAAGAAATGGCCAAACCTATCGTTGAAAATACGGACATGATTTTCTTTCTATCCGGACTAATTATCCCTTTATTTCTTGGACTGTCAATAACTTTAATATCAGGCACTATTGAAGCTCTTGCGATTTTTATATTTGCTTTCTTTTGTAACAAAAAAGTGTATAATCCTTCATTAACAGAAACTTTTCGCGAAATATTTAAAACATCTCTTTGTTTTTGAGGTATTTGTTTGATTTCTGAAACATAATTACCTATTTCTGAATTAACATTCTCAATTATTTTTAATGTGGCATTTCTAGAATTATTTAAATACACTAACATATTTTGTTTTAACTTCTTAATATTCTGCCTAATTTGTATTACCGAGGGATTTATTTCTTTAGAGATATTTAAAACTCGACTTAGTTCTATTTGTAGATTATATAATTCTGTAACAGAAGACTGCAAAAATGCATCATCGTCAACTAAATAAATATTTGGTGGTAAAAATTGAGGATCTTTATCTTCAATAATGTATCTTTCTAAATCATTTATGGCATCTATTTTTAAATGAAGTTTGGATTTTTGACCATCGTATGAAGATAATTTCCCAAAATAATCTTGTCTTTCCCAGTCTAAATCTAAAATTGATCTTTGTTTTTTATAATTCTGCATAGTATCCTCTGTTTCTTTTAAAGAGGCACTAACATCTTCTAATTGTTTTTCTATATATGTAATTGTTCTTTCGTTAATATCAAAACGAGAATTAAGTGACTTATTTATATATACCTTAGATAAGGTATCTAAAATTAAAATTGCTCTTTGAGGAATAATGTCATTTAAAGTAAGAACCAATACATTAGTATAATCTGGGTTTTCAACTTTTAAACCGCTTCTAAAATTATACACTAAATTATCCAAATTATGAATAAGAATTTGATAATCTAATTTTTTTAATTGATCGGCAGAATTTTTCATAAAACCACCTTCTCTATTAACTTTTATATTTAAATCAACATCTATTAAATTTTTTTCAAATTTCCCTACTTTTCTAACTTCAATTCCATTCATTAAATATTTAATTTCATAATGGTCATAGTCTACTATTTTAAAATCAATAGGAAGTTCATATAAGCTTGGATTAATATTGTTAATCACAACATGAAATGGGGTACCCGTAAATTGCTCTGTGGTTCTAACCCTTCCAACAAGATAATACGATACCTGAAGTTGATTTTTTAATTTATCAACGGTTTCTTTCATGATATCATAAGATGTTATAATTCTTATTTCATTTGAATTATCAACATAGGATCTTGCTGTATTATAAAACGCATTATCTGTGATTACACTTTTCTCATAATAAGTATCATTAGACTTTAGTAGCTCAACAGAGGCCTGATAAACATTTTCTATCTTATAAACATAAAAATATCCAATAAGATAAAAAATAGGAACAATTAAAACTGGTATGTACCAATTTTTTGCAAAAATCCTCCAAATAATTTTGAAGTCATTAATTTGTATTGGTGAATTATTCTTTTTTTGTTCCACAAATAAATTTTAAGCAACACAAATATAATAATTTAGGTAAGATTATCGAGTATCAATTGGCTTTACAATTCTTTTTTATATATTTACCTCTAAATAATGCAATGCTGATGAATAAAAAGTTTTTACTATTATTTATATTTTTGGTGGGTTTTTCTAAGCTTAGTATTTGTTTACCACCCCCACCTCCTCCTCCTGGTGGCGGAGATGCTCCAGGCTGCTGGCCCCCTCCTTGTGTGCCTGTTGATGGAGGCATTAGCTTGTTAATAGCTGCTGGAGTTATTTATGGTGGCAAAAAATTACACAATATTAAATACAGAAAAAACAACTCATAACGCTCAACCCTCCATTTATGGGGGGTTTTATCTTAATGTATAAATATATAAAAAATAATTCTTTTGTATTATTCATCCTTAAATCAGGCATTTTATATTGTATTTGTTATTTTTTATATGAATTTATAATAAAAAGAAATACCAAAGGAGACCAATTTTTTATAAGAGAAATCATTAACTTTTGTAGCTGGATTTTAAATAAAATGGGGTACCTAACTTTTGCAAGCAAGGAGGTAAACGATGTTCAAGTATTTGGTATAGATGGGTCAAATGGCGTTTGGATTGGGGGACCGTGTAACGGCATAACACTTATGTTTTTATTTGCTGTTTTTATAATTGCCTATCCAGGAAACTTTAAAAACAAATTATGGTATATTCCACTAGGTGTTTTAATTGTTCATTTTATTAATATTTTTCGAATTATTGGATTAGTTTTTATTGAGCACTATTACCCATCTTTTTTAGATTTTAATCACACATATACCTTTACGTTTTTAGCCTACATGGCTGTATTTGCATTATGGATGTTATGGGTAAATAAATTTTCTAAAAATTAATTGTATTGAAAAATTTCTCAAAATATTTTTTTTATATCCTCATATTTGCAGTATTAGGGTTTAGCAGAGAATATTTATTTGTAAATATCAATAACCAACTATACAGTTTATATTATCATCAGTCTAATTATATTTTACCGAATAGCTTATTTTTTTTAAAACAAATCAGTTATCAAAATTTGTATTTTTTAAAATACCCACTAACTACTATTTATTTTATAGCTTATTTAATTACAAGCTATTTTGCTACTGTAAAAATAAATGGTAATAAAAAAAATGGCATTTGGGTTGTATATATCTATGCTTTATTATTAGCTTTGTCTGGTGTATCAATGATTTACAATTACATCATAAATAATCAATTACAAGGAGATCAATACACCTTTAGCAGATGGCTTATGGGTATTGGACAATCTCCATTAATAGCATTTTTTATAATAGCGTCAAATACTCTTAATTTTAAAATTGAAAATAATACTAAAATATAATACATTATGAAAAAAGACACTGCGATTTTTAAATTAATAAAAGAAGAAAAAGACCGTCAAACTAGAGGTATTGAATTAATTGCAAGCGAAAACTATGTAAGTGATCAAGTAATGAAAGCTATGGGTAGTGTACTTACTAATAAATACGCAGAAGGGTTACCTTCAAAGCGTTATTATGGTGGCTGTGAAGTGGTAGATAAAGTTGAGCAATTAGCAATAGATAGAGCAAAAGAATTATTTGGAGCTGCATGGGTAAACGTGCAACCTCACTCAGGAGCCCAAGCAAATGCAGCTGTAATGTTAGCTTGCTTAAAACCAGGAGATACTATTTTAGGGTTTGATTTATCACATGGCGGACATTTAACACATGGTTCTCCAGTAAATTTTTCTGGAAAATTATATCGCGCTACATTTTATGGTGTTGAAGAAAAAACAGGAAAAGTAAATTATGATAAAGTTGAAGAAACTGCTAAAAAAGAAAAGCCAAAAATGATTATTTGTGGTGCTTCTGCTTATTCTCGTGACTGGGACTATGAACGCTTACGAAAAATTGCCGATTCTGTTGGAGCTATATTATTAGCAGACATTTCTCATCCATCAGGATTAATTGCAAAAGGAATTTTAAACGATCCATTACCTCATTGCCATATAGTTACTACTACTACTCACAAAACACTTCGTGGGCCAAGAGGTGGTATGATTATGATGGGAAAAGATTTTGAAAATCCGATGGGAGAAAAAACTCCAAAAGGAGAATTAAAAATGATGAGTGCATGTTTAGATATGGGTGTTTTTCCTGGAACTCAAGGTGGACCGTTAGAACATGTGATTGCGGCTAAAGCTGTCGCCTATGGCGAATGTTTATCAGATGAATATATGTTATACTGTGTGCAAGTAATTAAAAACGCACAAACTATGGCAAAAGCTTTAATTAGCAAAGGTTACAAAATTATTTCTGGAGGAACTGACAATCATTGCATGTTAATTGATTTACGTAATAAAAAATTAACTGGCAAAGAAGCTGAAAAAGCTTTAGGTGAAGCTGACATTACGGTAAATAAAAATATGGTTCCTTTTGATGATAAATCTCCATTTGTTACTTCTGGTATAAGAATAGGTACACCTGCCATAACAAGCAGAGGACTTAAAGAAAAAGATTGCTTAAAAATAGTTGATTTTATTGATGCTGCTCTAAAAAATAAAGACAATCCAAAAGAATTAAAAAAACTAAAAACTAAAATTAATTCGATGATGAGTAAGTATCCTTTATTTAAAGATTAAACTACCTCTAAACTAAAAAAGGCTCGCTTATAGCGAGCCTTTTTTAGTAATGTATGATTAGATTAATATCCAAAAATATCTTTTAAAGTAAGATACTTTACAGTACCATATTTTTCAAGTGTTTTAACATCAAGCATGTCTTTTTTTCCTAAAACTAAAATAGTAGTTGGTTTATTTTTAATTTTCTCATCCTGAAATTTTTTCACATCTTCAAATAGCATGGCAGATACTTTTTGATATACATCCTTTCTAACATCAGTTTTTAATCCAAATTTTTCGGCATTTAGATAATTAAATAAAATGTCAGATTTATTTATGCGCTCAGTTTTTATATTTTGTAAAATAGCTTCTTTAGCTGCCCCAAAAGATATATCCGATTTAGGAACATTATTTAATAAATTAAACATACCCGCCATTGCTTCAGGAAGTTTATCGGCTTGAGAGCCTATATACGAAAAATTATAAAAAGGTAGATTAGGGTTTTTAGGTGCTCTATAGATTGAGTAACAAGAATAAGCTAATGCTTTTGATTCTCTTAAATCTTGAAACACAACTGAACTCATTCCTCCTCCAAAATATTCATTATACATATTTATTAAGGGAATATTTTTAACATCATATTTATCACCTTCTGTTAAAATTACGATCTCCGCTTGTTTCATGTCATAATCAACAACATAAACAGTATTATTAAATGGCTGTAATACAAAACTAGACTCTTTTTGGATAGGTTTTAATTCTATTGAAGTAACTATATGTATAGAGTTTAATACTTCTTTTACATCACCTACTAGCTTAGGACCATAGTATAAAATTTTATGCTGATAACTTAGTAATGATTTTATTAAATCAATAATTTGAGATGGCTCTAATTTATTTAATTCATCTTCAGACAAAACATTTGTTGCAGGATTTAATGGTCCGTACTTCGCATAATTAACCATCATTTTTTGCAAAATAGTTCGTTTATCTTGTTTTGCATCACTTCGTTTTTTTATAATATCTGAAACTAAATTTTTAAGAGTTCCATCATCAACTTGTGGATCTTGCAGTAAACTTTCAAATAAACGGGTTGCTTTTTCAAAATTTTCACTTAAACCTGTTAAACTAACCCATGTTTGATCTTCTGAATTAAATACATTAAATGAGCAACCTAATTTATAAAACTCTTGTTGTACTTCGGCAGGAGACATTTTACTGGTTCCTAAATAAGAAATATAATCAATTGCAATTGGTAGTAACTTATTATTATTAGAACCCATATCAAATGCATAATACAAATCAAATAATTGGTTTTCGGTATTTTGACTATATACAAATGGTATAGTATTATGAATAGTAGATTTTATAACATCCTTTTCATAATCAATAAATTTTGGTTGAATTTCAGATGTTTTAGAAGATAAAATTTCTTTTACAAAAGGCGATTGATCTTCTCGATTTACCTCAACTGGCGTAATTTGAGGTTTTTCAACTTTTTGAATATTTTTATCTTCTCCTACTCTCTTATAAGCCACTACATAATTATTTGAGTTATAATTTTTCTTAGCAAATTCAATCACATCTTGCTTTGTAATTTTTGATAAACGATCAATTGAATTAACTGCTACTTGCCATTTAATATCATTCACAAAGGCATCAACAAAAGCCATAGCTCGCATTTCATTGCTTTCTAATTCTTTTGTTTTCTTTAATTTCATGTCTGTTACTACTGCGTTCATTAACCAATCAGGAAAATCTCCATTTTTAAGTAACTCTAATTGCGCTAGTAATAATTTTTCTACATCTTCAAGTGATTGGCCCTCTTTAGGCTCTGCATAGAGTATATGTGTAGAATAATCTTTTAAAACATAGCTTTCGCTACCGCTAGTTAATACTTTTTGTGTTTGATTTAAATTTAAGTCAAACAATCCGGCTCTGCCATTAGTTAATAATAAATTGATTAAAGTAATCATATCAGCATCTTTACTACCTGCACCCTCAAATCGCCATGCCATAGCCACATTTTCTGCATCAGGTCCAATAATTTCTTTTACAATTTTTTGGGTAATAGGCGCTTCTTTTTCAAAAACATATGGCGTTGTTGGTTTAGATGGCATTGGGCCAAATGTTTGCTCAATTAATTTTATAGTAGCATCTGGATCAAAATCTCCACTCAAACAAATAGCCATATTATTAGGAACGTAATTTGCATTAAAATACTTCATAATTTCTTTCATTGAAGGATTTTTTAAATGATCAATCGTTCCAATGGTTGTTTGAGTTCCATAGGTATGATTTTTAAATAATCCTTCAAATACTGCTTCCCAAAGTTTACTATTGTCACTATCTAAACCTCTATTTTTTTCTTCATACACAGCTTCTAATTCTGTATGAAATAATCGTAACACTGGTTTTCTATATCGTTCGGCTTCTATTTTCAGCCAATTTTCTAATTGATTAGAGGGAATATCATTTACATAAACTGTTTGATCAAAAGAAGTAAAAGCGTTGGTTCCTTGACCGCCAATGCCTGCTAACATTTTATCGTATTCATTTGCTATTGCATACTTTGCAGCAACACCCGAAATACTATCTATTTGATGATAAATTTGTTTACGCTGTGTTTCATTTTTTGTATTACGGTACACTTCATATAAGTTTTCTATTTTAGTAATCTCTATTGATTCTTTAGAAAAATCTTTTGTACCAAACTTATCTGTTCCTTTAAAAACCATATGTTCTAAATAATGAGCCAAACCAGTTGCGGTTGCTGGATCATTTTTACTTCCTGCCTTTACAGCAATATATGTTTGTATACGAGGAGCATTTTTGTATACAGTCATATACACTTTTAATCCATTTTTTAAGGTATAAATTCTTGCCTTAAAAGGATCGTTTAATGCATATTCAAAATTAATGGAAGGTATTTTAGAACCTTCTTTTAAAACTTCTGGAGATGTTAATGGTTTAGATTTAGATGAAGGCGCTTGAGCAGATAAACTCACAACAGAAAACACTAAAACTAATGGTAAAATAATTTTTAAATACATATTATTTTTATTTTTAGATGACTAAGATAATTAAAATACATTATCAAAATCAATGATTAAGAAATTTAAAATCGGCAATTAAACCTTACCTGGCTATAACTATATTTTAACAAAAATATAATACACTAAATATTATTTAAAGTCTAATCCATCTTGATTACCTTCTTGGCCCATGCCTCTCATTTGTTTGCCTTTCTTAAAAATAGAAGCGTCCATTTTTCCAAATAAATAAGTTACTGTAAAGCGAGCAAAACGAGATTCGCGACGTCTAGATAAATCTTGTAAATAATAAGGCGTTTCATAATGAGTTCCCATTCTTCTCGTGTTAAATACATCGCTCAAAGTGGCATTAAAAATCCACTTGGTTCCAATCATATAATTTAATGAAATATCCATTGAATAAATTGGATTAGCTACTCCCAATAATAAAATTTTGGGGGATTCATAATTACCATTAATTTGCAATGTTATATTTTTAGGAAACTTATACGAAATAGTTGTTTTACCATTCCATGCATAACCTTCTGCTTTAACTTCTGGTTCTGTTGGTACTATTTTTCCTTTTATGTATATATAATACGCGTTAGCATTAATTGTCCAATCTAAATTTTTCCAAAACGTGCGTTTAAAAGTGTTTTCTATACCATAACGTATTGCATTATCACCATTAATGGTTGTATTAACCAACACATCTTTTTTAAGTGGATCTGGATCTGGGTATGCAACATCTGTAATTGGCTGTTCTTCGTAACGAAAATAGCCAGATGCTAAATAACTTCCCTTTGAAAATAGTTTATTATAATTTAATTCAGCAATGTTTTTAAATTCAGGTTTTAATTGAGGATTACCTATCCTATAATTTTGTTTATCAGCAAACATTATAAAAGGCATAAGTTGAAAAAAATTTGGGCGAGATATTTTTCTACTAAAATTTAATTGAAATTCATTATTACCTTTTATTTTTTTAGAAAAATATATCCCTGGAAACAATGACTTTAATATGTCATCTGATGTTCCAGGATAATTATATGAAAATTTTTGTTGTTTATCTGTAATATTACCAGCATAATACGATTGTTCAAATCGTAATCCAGCCTGGTATCCTATTCCCCAAACCAATTGATCATTATAATTAATATATGCTGCATTAACTATATCATCTATAACGTATTTATTACTCATTATTGAATCTTTTTGATAATTTTCTTCGCTTCCTGATGCTCGAGATGTATTGTTTTCGCTATTTGAATTTTTATAATACGATTTTATTCCTGCTTCAAATTTTTTAGTATCACTTATTGGGTTTACATAATCCATCTGAAAAACATATTGATTAGAAATTGTTGATCCACTATTTTTTTGATAAGTAGTTGGAATATCTGAAGAAGAAGGGCTTTGAGTTGTACTTGTATTAAATAAATAACCATTTTTAGAAGTTGTATAATTATAATTTGCATCAATAGTTAATTCCTTACCAACCTTTGGATATGTTTTTTTATACAATACTTGTGCATTGTAATTTTGAAATGCTGCTTTTTGATTGTTTACTTGATTACCAAATAATTTTTTTACCGATAGGCTATCTAATACTTCGTAAGTTTGATTATCAGTTGTTTTAAATTCACCACCCATAATCATACCATTTAAACTTATAGTATTTCTATTATTGATGTAATAATCAAGCCCTAATTTCCCAAAATTAAATGCATTGAGCATTTGGGTATTATTATTTTGATTAAAATATCCTAGGGTTGTGCCATTATTCAATTGAGTTCTCTTTGTAAATCCAGTGGTTTTATTAATTGCTTGATTAAATGAATACATTAAGGAGGTGTTCCATTTTCCTTGCTTAACATTAAGATTAGCCATAAAACCATACCTATCACTTGTTCCTATGCTCGAATTTACCATTCCATTATACCCAGGTTTTGTATTTCGTTTCATAACAACATTTAATATTCCGCCTGTTGTACTGGCATCGTATTTCACAGATGGATTGGTAATAATTTCTACTCTTTCAATTTGATCTGCTGGAATTTGTTGAAGAGTTAATGTTGTTGGTCTTCCGTCTATAAAAATAGTTGGAGATTGATTACGCAACTGTACGTTTCCATCTGCATCTACGGTTAATCCAGGAATATTTTTCATCACATCTACTCCCGTTCCTCCTTTTACAGATAAATCTTTTTCTACATTATACGTTCTTTTATCTATACTTAAAACAACAGCACTTTTTTCAGCAACCACATCTACTTCTTTCAATAGTTTATCATCTAATGTTAATTTGATATCTCCTAAATCTTGGTCTATTTTATCGGGCGGCATGATAAATACTTTTTGAGAATAATCTTTATATCCAATAAACTTTATTTTTACTCTCACCTGTCCAAAAGAAGGTAGTCCTTCTACTGCAAAATCTCCGTTTTCTTTTACTAAAGAGCCTCCTAATAAACTATCTTTATTAAACCATAATACCTGAACAGACGCATATTCAACTGGCTTTCCAGAAGAAGCATCAATTACTTTACCATACACACGACCCAACTTAGGATCCTTCATGTTTTTCATTCCGGCCATTCCTCCTGGTATTTGAGAAATTGAATGTTTAATTAAAAAAAATGCAAAGAGTATAAAAATATTTTTCATGTACTACTAATTTTTTTAGCTATTTAATTAAAGATTATAAAACACTACATTTTATAATTTAACCCTATTATTTTTATTTACAAAAATTGAAAAGCAAATGTATAAACAAATAATGCTTGTTTAAAACATTTTATTTGAACGGTAATTTAACAATGTTTACTTTTTATCTTGAAATATATTGTATTAAAAAAATGTGCCAAAGTTTAATACTTTGGCACATTTTTTATTGGAATACATTACACTTATTTAAACCATTTCTGACTTGTTATCATCAATGCTTCTTGAACAGTAATTCGTTTTGGACCATTATAGGCTACTACAAATGCGCTCTTGCATCCTTTTTCTTTTATTGTTTCTCTGTGATCTCGTGCTTTTTTATATTCAGCAAAATCACCTACCATAAATTTACTATAACCTTCTGCCATTTCACTTTTTATAATTTCAGAAATATTAAATTTTTTAGATAAAACTTCGGATTTAATAGCATTAATAAATGCCCCCACTTGAACACTGTATAATATATTTCCTTGTTTTTTAGAAATAAGTTGAGATGATTCGTTTGTGTTTTTTTGAGAAACATTATTACTTTCAGAAGAATTATCAGTTAATTTTGTTTCATCTTTAACTACAGAAATGGGTGCGTTTTTATCAATAACATCTTCAAGTAATTTAAATTTTTGACTTTTATCATTCTTTAAATACGAAAACTCTCCGTTAGTTAAAGACGTTGCTGCAGACATCACATCTGTTTTTTGAAGGGTATAGGATAATGTTAATTCAGTTTCTGTAGGTAGTGCAACCCAAACAAATTTAATTTTACCATCTGATACAGAAAAAGCGCTACCTGCTGTTTTACCAGATTTAACAGTATATCCAATAGGAAGTAATTCTTGGAATTTTGCAAAACCATTGGTTTCCCCTTTTATAATTTTTACTTCAATATTATATTCATTAGGGCTCGTTCCAGTTGTTATTGTTCTAAAACAGTTTATAGCAATTTCAGCCCCTGTAGGATTTTGAGCTTTATTATTTAATAATTTTATTGAATCTAAAGAGGAAATTAATGGTTTAACTTCCGAAACACCATCTTCAATTAAAATGTCAACTGGAGGCATTTCTGTAAATTGTTTCTCATTATTCACTACATAAGAAAATTTAGAGTGTATTGTTTTTGTTCCTATAGAAGCATTATCTACATTAATTAAAAATTTAAGAGTCATTTCAGAATTTTTAGGTAGTGCTGTCCATATTATTTTAGCTGTATTTTCTGTAAACGAAAAATTACCACTTTGACTATCTATTTCTTTCACTGTAAAGCCTTGAGGAACTTCAAATTGAAATTTTCCAAATCCATTTACATCTGCTTTATTAATTTTTATTTCAGCTATAAATTCGGATGTTGATTTAGTTGTTTTAGGGAATAATCCAGTAACAGTTACCGGACTGTCTCCAAAAAAAACACTAAATAAAAATACTGATACAGTATTAAACAAAATAATAAGTGGTTTTATCATATAGTTGTATTATTGTTCAAAAAAATAATCAATCAGCTGGTTAATTTTATCTGCTGTTAAAGTGTTTTTTTCATCGAAAAAATCATTAATCGTATTTCTAACTTCTTGTACAGAAATCACTCCATCATTATCACTATCTACTTCAATAAAATCATAAGGCATGGTGTCTTTTTCATATAAGCCAGAATCGTTACTTAAACTATTAACTTGCTGTTGATTTAAATTAGATGTATTATTAGCTAAATTATTTTCTTCGGCAGCCTCAACAGATAAACTATCCCAAGCTAACTGCCTTTTTGCTAGCTCTTCTTCGTTTATTGTAACTCCAAAGCCATCTACAATTGCTCCTTTTTTAGTTTTCAATTCTTTATCTAAATAGTCATAAATACCATCCCCATCTGTATCAAACGGACATCCTTTAGCATCAACTTTTACTCCTTTTGGTGTGCCTAAACATTTATCATTTAAGTCTTTTATTCCATCAAAATCAGAGTCTAAATTATCTAACAATACAAAATTTACACCACTATAAGATGGCGACATTTTTTTACCAAATGAAATGCTAATTCCTGCATTTGCAGAAGCCCAACTATCATTACCTCCAGACTTATAATTATCTACATAATCGCTCATGCACAAATTATACGTAACTCCCAATCTTAAGCTTACACGCTCATTCATGTTAAATTTAACACCAGCTCCTAATGGAATATAAAATGTATGCCTAGCATAATTTACTAATGTATCTTTTAATTGTGATTCATAAGTATAATCTCTTTTTATAGCTGTAGCTAATGGTTCGTTAGATGATGATTGATCTAAATTTTTAATAGAACCATCATTCCAGTATTTATAAAAGGTTCCGTTTTTATCAGTTAAATCACCATAAGGATCAAATTTTAAATAACCAAAACCAGCATGGATGTATGGAGCCACTTCTTTTTCTTCACTTTGTAATTTATCAAAAAAAGCAAAAGCATTTACAGCCCCTCCTGAAATAGTGGATTGAAAATTTAAGTGAGAACTAATATCATTATTTGTACCTGCTAGTTTACCATACATACCATCTATTCCAACGCCAAACATTCTTCCTAATCGGTATTCAATACCTATATTGTAACCTAAACGGTTATCACTAAAATAATTGGCATTGCTTTTTTTACCTACATCACCCAAAAACTTTAGTGACTCAACCCTACCAGTAACAGATAATTGGGCAAAAGATGCTTGCATACATACAAAGCAACTAAATAGTAAAGACAAATTTACGTAGCTTTTTTTCATATTTATTTGGTTTAACAGCACCAAATTAATGATTTTATGCATTCTAGCAAAAATTTTATCTAATTTATCTTAAAAAAAGTGGTTATTTTTCTAGAGGTATTAATATTTCCAACAAAAGATTGTTAATTATAGAAACTCTTAAATTCATTTACTTCGATAATTATTGAAGATGAATTAATTTGTATAAAATATAAACTATAAGTACTTTTATAAGCATCACGACACTTTTAAAAGGCTCTTTTTCTGCTGTTTTAAATTATGAATTCACATTATAATATCATTATTGTTGCAGGCGGAACAGGTTCCCGGATGCAGTCTACAGTTCCTAAGCAATTTATAGAAATAAAAGGAAAACCTGTTTTAATTCATACCATTGAAAAATTTATTGAATTTGACGAATTCATAAACATTATAGTTTGTGTTCACAAAGATTATATGTCTGATGCAAACTTTATGCTAGCCGAATATTTTCCTGAAAAAGACATTAAATTAGTTGGTGGTGGTGAAACTCGCTTTCATTCTGTGAGAAATGGACTAAATTGTATTAGTAACAAAAATGACGTAGTAGGAATACATGATGCCGCTAGGCCTTTTGTAAGTATAGATACTATTAAACGTTGTTTTGAAACAGCTGCTGATAAAGGAAATGCTATCCCTATAATACCTGTTAATGAAAGCTTAAGAATGGTTACAAATGGAATTAATAAAGCAGTAAGTAGAGATGATTATAAAATAGTTCAAACACCACAATGCTTTATTGTTTCTAAAATTAAAGAAGCATTTGAACAAGAGTATTCGCCTTTTTTTACTGACGACGCTACTGTATTAGAAGGCATAGACGAATCGATTAATTTAGTGGAAGGAAACATAGAAAATATAAAAATTACTAATCCATACGATTTAAAATTTGCTGAATTATTTTTATGATGACGACAGAAGATATTGCTGATAAATTAGAACTTACTGCAAAATTAATGGAACTTCATAACGAAAATCCATTTAAAATAAAATCAATCAATAGCGCAGCATATAAGTTAAGTAAAACACGAATCGATTTAACAGAACCCACAGTTGAAGGATTAACTAAACTAGAAGGTATAGGTAAAAGTTTAGCCGAAAAAATTATTGAATTTAATACAACAGGTTCCAGTAAAGAATTGGAGGATTTAATACAAAAAACTCCTGAAGGAGTAATTGATATTCTTAGCATAAAAGGACTTGGTCCGAAAAAAGTACGCCAATTATGGCAAAAACTGGAAATTGAAAGTGTAACCGAATTGTTGTATGCTTGTCATGAAAATAGATTACTAGAATTAAAAGGATTTGGCGAAAAAACTCAAAACACTATTATTCAAAACATTGAATTTAAAAACAAGAATACTGGGTGGTTTCATTATGCCTATGCCGAAAAAATTGGTCAGCCAATTATAGATAGTATAAAAAAATATACAGATTTAGTAAGCTTTACGGGAGCGATGTACCGCCGATGTGAAATTATAGAAGAAATAGATATTTTGATTGGAGATGAAACAATTGACTTAGACGATTTTTTCTCAGAAACTATTCCTTTAAATTTTATTCGAGTTAACTCTAATTTATTTTACAGAAAACTAGTTGAAACATCTGGTACTAAAGAACATTTAGATGGAATAAACTTTAAAACACTAGAAACTAAAAAATACGATAGTGAAGAATCTGTTTATTCTAATTTAAATATTCAGTATTGTGAGCCAGAATTAAGAGAAGGATTGTTTGAACTAGAAAACATTAAAAATCGAGCGTTACCAAAACTAATAGAATATAGTGATTTAAAAGGAATACTTCATAATCACTCAACATACAGCGATGGAATGAATACCCTAAAAGAAATGGCTGTATACTGTAAACAATTAGGCTACGAATATCTTGGGATATGTGACCATTCTAAATCAGCTGTTTATGCTGATGGCTTAAAACCAGAAACTATTTTAATACAACATGAAGAAATAGAAAAACTTAATAAAGAATTGTTTCCATTTAAAATATTTAAAGGGATTGAAAGTGATATTTTAGGAAATGGCGATTTAGATTATGAAGAAGACATTTTAAAAACATTTGACTTTATTGTTTCATCCATTCATTCTAACTTAAAAATGGATGAAGAAAAAGCAACTGCTCGTTTAATAAAAGCTATTGAAAACCCATATACAACAATATTAGGACATCCAACAGGTAGGTTATTATTGGGGCGCCCTGGATATGCTATAAATCATAAAAAAATTATCGATGCATGCGCTGCCAATAAAGTAGTGATTGAATTAAACGCTCATCCTTACCGTTTAGATATTGATTGGCGTTGGATACCATATTGTATAGAAAAAGGAGTGATGATTTCTATTAATCCTGATGCTCATCAATTACAAGGGTATCATGATATGCGATATGGCACCTACATAGCAAGGAAAGGTATGTTAACAAAAGAATATTGTTTAAATGCAATGAACTTAAACAAGTTTGAAACATTTTTAAAAGATTATAAAAAATAAATGGCTATTCTTAATTCTATAGCATCTTGGTTCATGAAAAAACGCATGCATCAAATTGAACTATTTATGAAATATCCTCATGATGTTCAAAATGAATGGATGCAAAATTTAATAAGTGAAGCCAAAGACACTGAATTTGGGAAAAAACATGGATTTAAATTCATCACTAATTATGAACAGTTTAAAAAGCATATTCCTCTTCAGGATTATGAAACTTTGAAACCATTAATTGAAAGAACACGAAGAGGAGAACAGAATTTACTATGGAACAGTGAAATCAAATGGTTTGCTAAAAGTAGTGGAACAACTGATAAAAGCAAATATATTCCAGTAAGTAAAGAATTTTTAAATGGGTGCCATTATAATGGGGGGCGAGACATGATTACATTTCAATGTATTAATAATACTGAAACAAAACTGTTTACTGGAAAAAATTTGGCACTAGGCGGCAGTTTTAAAACTGATGATTTTGGAGATTACCAATCATATCATGGAGACGTGAGTGCTATCATCATTCAAAATTTACCGATGTGGGCAGAATACTTTAGAGCTCCAGATGTAAATATTGCCTTAATGGATAATTGGGAAGATAAACTAGAACAAATGGCTCATTCAATGGCTAATGAAAATGTTACAAGCCTAGCAGGAGTTCCCAGTTGGATGCTAGTACTTATTAAGCGAATTTTAGAAATTAAAAAAGCAAACACCTTACGAGAGGTATGGCCAAATTTAGAAGTATACTTTCATGGAGGTGTAAGTTTTACTCCATATAAAGAATTATTTGATCAATTATTTAACAATAATAAAGTATCTTTTATGCAACTATATAGTGCATCAGAAGGTTTTTTTGGGATACAAGATGAAAAATTAAGTGATGAAATGTTACTAATGCTAGATTATGGCATTTACTACGAATTTATCTTATCCTCAGAAATAGGAAAAGAAAACCCCTACGTTTATAACTTATCTGAAGTTCAAAAAAATAAAGATTATGCTATGGTAATAACTACTAATGCTGGGCTATGGCGATATCAAATTGGTGATACTATTAGATTCACAAATTTAAGCCCTTATCGTTTTATAATAACTGGTAGAACAAAGCAATACATTAATGCCTTTGGAGAAGAATTAATGATACACAATGCAGAATTAGCTTTAAAAACTGCCTGCGAAAAAACAAAAACTCATATTATTGATTTTACAGTTGCCCCTATTTTTATGAATCAAAATACTGGAGCTCATGAGTGGTTAATTGAATTTGAAGAAATGCCAACAAATTTAGAATATTTTAAAAGTATACTTGATGATACATTAAAACATATCAATTCTGATTATGAAGCAAAACGGTTTAATAATTATATATTGCAAGAACCTGTAATTAAAGTTTTAAAAAAAGGAACATTTTATAATTGGCTTAAAGCAAATCATAAATTAGGCGGACAGTTTAAAGTTCCTCGTTTAAACAATGATAGAAAAATGATAGATAATATTTTATCTTTTATTAAGAACTAGTAAAAGATATTCGGAGAAAGATGTTGATTAAAATACACTTTTGTTTTTTGGATTTTTTGTCCTTTTCTATATAAGTACTGACTGCCCTCGGTATCAATCATTGGTATGTGTAAATTTTTAGATTTATTCCACTTATTTGGAATAAAAGGCATGTCATGAATCATTTTATTTTGCACAGCATTTCTTACTCTCTCATCATCAATACCAAAATTAGATTGTAAATATTGTCCAAACTCATTGCCACATTTAATTTGAGCACTTAATAAGCCATGTGATAGATTTGAATAAAGTCCTCCATTATCATTTAAATATCCTACCCCTGGAAACAATGTATCGTTTCTCACGCCTGAACCCATTTGGCCAGTCCACATGGTACAATTAATTGCGTATTGAAAATTTTTATATTGATATTGAAATAAAAACGCTCCAGTTCTAAACCTATCTAAAGTAGGTTTTGCTAATAAATCATTTTCTGTAATAACAGAAACCCGATTAAATTGAAGTGATATAATTCCCGTAACTTGAGTTGTTTTAATTTTATTAAAATATAAATTATAAGAATAAGCAATTGAATTTTTATACTTTGTTTGATTACTAATACAACTTATAACTGTATTTTGTTCATTGTTTTTTTTTCCATAACCTACGCAAAAACCTATTGATCCTACTGCCTCTGCATGTTCTATTTTAGGTCCTATGTTTTTAAAATTATTGTAGATTCTTAAAGAAGCATTAATTTGAGTAAAATCTCTCAAAGCATACCCCTGAACAACAACGCCAAATCGTTGAAAATGAGTTCCAAATGAACTAATCAAGCCAACATTAAATCCATAATCTTGAGAAATAACTAATTGAGAAAAAAACGAAGAATAAAATCCAATAACAAATATGAAAATGAATTTTATTCTTTTCATAAATTAGGCTTTACTATTTAAAAGTTGATTTTTTAAATCAATAATATCTACTGTTACTCCGCTGGTTATTACATGAGCTTTGTTATAATATACTTCTCGTATTTTTAATAAATTTTCAATATACAAAAGCATTTCTTCATTTGCTTTATCTTTTATTAAAGGTCTTTCATTTTTAGCATTAAACAGCCTGTTATAAAGTTCTTCTGCAGTCATTTTTAGATAAACTACTTTACCATTAGCTATCATTAAATCCATATTATTATTAAAACATGGCGTGCCTCCTCCTGTTGCTATTAAAGCTTTGAAATTGTCTCTAATGCATTCTTGCAGTGCTTCTGTTTCAATGTTTCTAAATTCATCCTCTCCTACTTCTTTAAATAAATCTGTTATCGTATTTTCGTATTTACTGGAAATATAGTCATCTAAATCAATAAAAAAATAACCCATTTCTTTAGCTAATTTTTTACCTTGAGTTGTTTTACCACAACCCATAAATCCACTTATAAAAATTATTTTTTTTTCTTCCATTATTTAATATTCATTAAACGTATTACCTTTTCTATATCTTCAGGGGTATCTATACAATGACTGTCAAAGTTTGTGATAGCGCATTTTACTTTAAATCCATTTTCAAGCCAACGTAATTGCTCTAATGATTCTGCAATTTCTAAGGAAGAAGGATTTAATTTAGTAACCTTCTCTAATACATCTACTCTGTATGCATACATACCAACATGCCTATAATAATTATGATATTTATGCCATTCTTCTTGAGGCTTTCCTTTAATAAATGGAATTACCATTCTACTAAAATACAAAGCTTCCATATTTGAATTTAAGGTAATTTTCACTTCTCCCATATCAAATAAAACTTCATGAGAATCAACAGGAATCATTAAAGTTGCAAGTTCTGTTGTTCCTGTACATACTTCGCAAAGTAAATCAATTTGAGAAGGATCAATAAAAGGTTCGTCACCTTGAATATTTATAACATACTCATAATCGTCTTCCATTTTTTGGAAAGCTTCAAAGCATCTATCTGTTCCGCTCGGATGATTTTCTTTTGTATAAACAACTTTACCACCAAAAGACTCTACATGATGGTATATTCTTTCGTCATCTGTTGCTACAACAACATCGGTTAATAACGCAGATTTTGAAGCTTGCTCATATACACGTTGAATCATACTTTTCCCAAGAATATCAATTAACGGTTTTCCTGGAAATCGACTAGAAGCATAGCGTGCTGGAATAATTCCTAAAATAGGGTTCATTTATTTATGTATTTAATTTAGAGTTTAAAAGTACAAAAAACTATTACAACAGATAAACAACAAATTATAATTAATACCTAAAAAATCTTCAATAAACTGGGTATTAAACATAATACTGTGGAAAGAGTTTCAAAAAAATTAATTTAAAGAGAATTATTGTATATAATTTTATTTAAAATGAAACCAACATCTAATAAGCATTTAAAAGAAGTAGAAGAAAAGTTTAAAAACCTAAATTTAAAAGCTAATAATGAAAAATCAGAAAAATTAAAAAAATATATTGGCACAAATTTAAATGTTTTAGGTATAAGCAGTAATTCTCAAGTTGAAATTCAAAAAAAAGGATTTAGTTTTTTTCATAATGAAACAGAAAACATTTTTTTGATTTTTGACACTATATATAGACATAGTAAAATTTTTGAAGTTAAAAATCAAGCCTTTATTTTTTTAAATAAACATCATAAACATATTTCTTTAAACACATTGTTAAACACATTACCAAATTGGGTAAATTATATTGATAATTGGTCACATTCAGATAATTTATCTAAATATTTAACGAAATTAATAGAAGACAAAAATACACGTGAAACGATGTATTCAATTATTCGAAAATGGAATACTTCTGATAATTTATGGGAAAGACGTCAATCTTTAATTTCTTTATTTTATTATGCTAAAACAAAGAAAGAGTATGTCCCTTTTGAATTTGCAAAAGAAATTGTATTTCCTCTATTTAACGACAAAGAATATTTTGTTCAAAAAGCTGTTGGATGGACCCTTAGAGAAAGCTATAATGTTTATCCAAAACAAACTTATAATTTTATTTCAAAAAACATATACAATATTAGTCCCATAGCGTTCACAACTTGTATAGAAAAAATGACTATGCAAGAAAAACATGTATTAAAACTAAAACGAAAAAAATAAT
This sequence comes from uncultured Flavobacterium sp., assembly GCA_964541155.1. Classification (GTDB taxonomy): domain Bacteria; phylum Bacteroidota; class Bacteroidia; order B-17B0; family Aurantibacillaceae; genus UBA4416. The sequence continues at coordinate 117,507 of CAZIPC010000003.1, read as the reverse complement.
GAAACATGTTTATGTATTTCTTGTTTTTATTTTCTCTCAAAATTATTGGGCTCAAAAAAAAATGACCCCCGAAGAGTATATAGCAACTTACAAAGAAGATGCTATAAAAGAGATGTATTTACATAAAGTTCCAGCTTGTATTACTCTTGCACAAGGCATGCTAGAAAGTGGGAATGGAAATAGTGCATTAGCTAGAAATGCAAATAATCATTTTGGAATTAAATGTCATAAAGAATGGGGAGGCGAAACTTATATTATGGATGATGATTCCGTTAATGAATGCTTTAGAAAATATAATGATGTGCTAGACTCATACAGCGATCATAGTTTATTTTTATTTTCAAGATCTCGTTACGCACCATTATTTGAATTACCAATTAACGACTACAAGGGGTGGTGTTATGGATTAAAAAATGCTGGATATGCAACAGATCCTACCTACCCACAAAGACTTATTGACTTAATTGAAAAATATAATCTACAAGACTTAATTGTATTTGAAAATACTCCAATACAAAACTTAACATCACAAACTGACATTAAATCAGACTTATCAATAAGAGAAGTTTATAGATTCAATCGAATAAAATTTGTAATTGCTAAAGAAAATGATTCGTTTTTTAAAATAGCCCATGACTTTAATATAGAATTAGAAGACATACTTGAATTTAATGACTTAACTAAATCAGAAAAATTAAATTATGGTCAAAAAATATATATCGAAAAAAAACGAAGAAAGGCATTAGAACCAATTCATGTTGTTCAAAAAAACGAAACATTAAAATCTATTGCGCAATTACATGGTATTAGACTAAGTAGCTTGTGTAAAAAAAATAATTTGCTTCCTAACGACAAATTAAAAATTGGAGATGTTTTATATTTAAGACAAAAAAAGCATTCGATAAAATAATTCAAATAAAAAAAGGCTCTTAATAGGAGCCTTTTTTTATTTGAATTATCATTAACTACTCTTTAATTAACTTTATAACATGTTGTTTGTTTTCGTAAAAAAATCTAACGGTATACATTCCTTTCGAATAATCGTTAAGAGATACAGTTATTGTTGATTGTTTTACTTTTTCAGATATTATAAGTTGTCCAATTGAATTATATATTTCAAAAGACAAATGATTTACCAGTAATGGGTCTGTAGTTATAGATACAACATCTTTTGTAGGATTAGGGTATACAAATATTGAATTTGCATTAAAATCTACAATACCCGTACATAAACTTACATTAACTGTTTGAGTTGCTCTAGCAGAGCATCCGTTTGAATTCGTGTATAAATACGATAAAGTAAATGTTCCAGCACCTGATAAAGCAGGACTAAAACTTGCTCCAACAACACCAGTACCAGAATAAGTACCTCCTGCTGGGCTTCCTGAGAGAATAATTGAATTACTATTTACACACAATTGATTTGTAATACTTCCTAAAGTTACACTAGGTAATGGATTAACCGTTACAATAGTTGTTTTAGTTGCTACTGATGTGCACCCATTTAAACTACCACTTACTGTATAAACTGTTGTTGATGTAGGATTTACAGTTACAGAACTGGTATTTAAACCTGAACTCCATGTATAACTTGTTACTCCAGAAGCTACTAAAGTTGCAGAAGAGCCTGCACAAATAGTAGATGAATTAACTGATATGGCAGGAGCATTAGCTACAACAACATTTACAATTTTTGATTTAACACACCCTAATGCCGATGTACCAGTAACTGTATAATTCGTTGTAGTTGTAGGATTAACAGTAATAGTAGAAACTGACGCTCCTGTATTCCATAAATATGAATTAGCACCTGAAGCCACAAGTGTAGCCGTTGAACCCGCGCATATTGTAGTAGAATTAACTGATATATTAGGTAAAGGATTAACTATAACGCTAATTGTTTTTGTATTACTACATCCTACAGAGTTTGTTGCTACTAAAGTATAAGTAGTGTTTAGCGTTGGAGTAACAGTTATAGAAGATGTTGTTGCTCCTGTATTCCAACTATAGGTTAATCCTCCACTAACTATAATATTTGTAGTTGTTCCAACACAAATTGTAGGAGATAAAGCTGATATTACGGGTTTTGGATTAACTAATACATTTACAGTTTTAGTATCTATACAGCCAAGAGTTGTACCAGTAACCGTGTAAACTGTTGTTGTTGCAGGATTAACAGATATAGAAGACGATAAGGCTCCTGTACTCCAACTATAAGTTGTAGCACCTGTTGCAACTAAGTTAGCAAAATTACCTGAGCAAATTACAGTATTTGTAGCACTTACTGTTGGTGTAGTTTTTACAGTAACCGAAAGAGTTTTTGTATTACTACATCCATTAGTAGTTCCAGTAACTGTATAAACAGAAGTTACAGTTGGATTAACAGATAATGATGCCGTTGTAGCTCCTGTATTCCAAATATAAGTTGTTGCACCTGTTGCTATTAAACTAGCAAAATTTCCAGAACAAATGGTGGAACTTGCTATTGCAACAGTTGGTGTGTTTTTTACAGTTACTGAGAGGGTTTTAGTATTAGTACAACCATTTGTAGTTCCAACAACCGTGTATACAGTAGTTGTTAATGGCGTTACAGATACAGATGCTGTTGTAACTCCTGTATTCCAACTATAAGTTGTAGCACCTGTTGCTATCAAACTAGCAGAATTTCCAGAACACACTGTGGCATTTGTTACAGAAACTGCTGGGTTAGGATTAATTGTAATTGTTTGAGAAACAGGTGTACTGGTTCCTGAAGAATTTGCTGAAATTAAAGTAACCGTATACACACCACTTGCTGTATAAGTTACACTTGGGTTTTGAACTGTAGTTGTTGGAGTTAAAGCTCCAGGAAAATACCATAACCAACTTGTTGGATTATTCGTTGATTGATCTGATAATGTAAAAGATGACCCAGCACACTTATTAGCGGTAGTCGAAAAACTAGCAACAGGTGGATTATTAGAAGGTGTATACAATACGTTTACATTATCTAAATATAAATTATTACCCCAAGCGCTTCTAGATTCAAATTTCAAATAAACACTAGGCTGCCCAACATATGCAGATAAACTAACACTATCTCTTCTCCATTGTGCGTTTGTCGTGGGAGTGTATGCCGAAGTTAAAGCTCCTGCAACTGTAGCTAATTGTGCTCCGCCTTTTGTATATAATCTTACCCAACTTGAGCCACAATCTGTAGAGATATAAACGTTTAAAGAATCTGAAGTTATGGTATTATATACTCTATGAGAAACATCAAATTTTAGTTTTAACGTACTATTTGCGCCTGTTAAATTTAAAGCAGGCGTTTGTAAAATATCTTTTTGTCCTGTAATATCAGTGGCACTCGAAAAATTGTCCATCTTAGCACAAGCACTTGTTGTTGGAACAACTGGTATTCCTGTGGCATTTGCAAGTCTAGACCATGTTGTGGCTGCATTAACCACATTTTGAGAAGATTTAACCCATCCTGTAGGTGGAAAAGTGGTTGCATCAAATCGTTCCATAAAAGGTAATGTTTGTCCTACTGGGGCAGCTATTACTGTAAATGTAGCTGCTAAACTATTATTTGAAGCATTTTGATCAACTCCTCCATTTGGAGATGAAACCCAAACTGAAAATGTATGAGCTGCAACTGATAACCCAGTATATGTATTTAATGTTAAAACTGTAGATGTACCTGAAGCTAATGAACCAGACCAACTTAACGTTTGAGTAGGTAATGCGTCCATCTTATAGTTAATTATCGCTGATGTTAACGTATTAGATCCCGAATTATTTAATGATATTTTTGGAGTTATGTTGTTATTACAATTTGATGTATTACTTATAGGATTCATAATATTTAATATACCTGCATCTAAGGATGAAACAGGTGTACAGCCTAATGAAGTTTGCAAAACATTCCAAGGTGCTGTACTAACAACAGCTTCCATTCTGGCTACTTGTTGAGCAGTAAACATATACATACACGCATCATCTGTATAATCCATATAATTCATCCACATTGTACCTGGACTTGAAGGAGAGCAAGCATCTGTTTGTATTGACCCTTGTGTAAAACATCCATAATGCTCCCCTGCTTGGTTTGGAGTATCAGAACATTGATCTGTTCCTGTACAAGCCGTTCCATCATCTCCCCAGATATGAAGTAAATTAAAACAATGACCAAACTCATGAGTTCCTGTTCTTCCTAAATTATATGGTGCAATAGCAGAACCACCACTCCCTGTATATTTATAATGTAACACCAATCCCCATGTTTGACTAATCGAAGTTGTAGGAAACTCTCCATAACCCAATAATGTTGAACCTAAATTACATACCCATATATTCACGTATTTAGTTACATCCCAAGGATCAGCGCCTCCAGTTGATGCGTGTTTAACGTTATCATTTGTAGAAAATGATGCAGTGGTTGTTAACTTATAATCAACGCCAGTTGTAGGATTTCCATTTGGGTCTCTTTGAGCTAAACAAAAACGAATATTTGCTCCAGAAGCTACTGTTGAAAATGTAGGCTGAGTTACTTTAATAGCATCGCTGTTTAACTTAGCAAAATCATCATTTAATACTTGTACTTGTGATATTGCCTGTGCTAATGAGATACTTTGAGTGGCATTAGCATATACCACATGAACTACTACTGGAATAATTGTGGGTGTTAATGTTGTATTTGTTGTTCTTCCAGCAGCTGCATTTGCAGCTTTATTTAATAAATACTGCTCTATAATTTGATTATACTGATTTAACTCATTAGTATAATTTGGGCGTGTTTGTTGAAGATATTGGTGATGCTGAAGTGTTCCGCAAGTTCTTTGAGGAGGTGTTTGAGCAAATAAATTAAAAGAATAGCTAACAATAGCTATTATACAAAGTAGTATTTTATTCATATAAAATTAGATTTACGTATTACGAATTAATGAATTTTTATGAATAAATCAAAATTTAATGCTCACTTTAACATCATTAATTTTAGAAATAAATACCAAATACGGTTGGTTTTTTAAAAAAATTAGGTTGTGGAGATTTTTTCCAAACAGATATTGGTTTCACCAAAATAGATTCATCTTCTAATGTAATATTTGTAGCAACTAATAATTGAGTAGTTGCGCTTAAATTAGTTAAAAGGTCTTCAAATAAATTAGCATTACGATACGGCGTTTCAATAAAAAACTGAGCTTGTTTGTTTTTTAAACAATATTTTTCAAGATCTTTTATTTTTAAAACTCTATCTTTTTTATCAATTGGTAAATAACCGTTAAATGCAAAGTTTTGTCCATTAAAGCCACTTGCCATAATTGATAGTACAATTGAACTTGGTCCAATTAATGGCACAACTTTTATTCCTTTTTTATGAGCAATTTTAATAATATCCGCTCCAGGATCTGCAATACCAGGACATCCTGCATCACTCATTAATCCCATGTTTTCTCCATTTAACAATGGATTTAAAAAGGTAGTTAGTTCGTCTGTTTTTACATGTTGATTAATTAAAAATAATTGTGCTTTACTAATTTCGGGATAAGCGCACTGTTTTAAAAAAGCACGTGCTTCTTTGGCATTTTCTGCAATAAAATAAGTTAATGTTTTTACTAACTCTAAATTTAGTTTTGGTAAAACATTTTCTATTGATGTATCACCTAAACCAACTGGCAGTAAATATAAAGTTCCGTATGTAGTCATATTATTTTTTTAAATAAATGTATTTTTGATTATCAATTAATAAAACATTATCATCTATCAGTTTATTAATTATAGCATTTATACGTTTACTATTTATAGTTTGAAATTTGTTTATTAAATCAGCTAATGGAATTGGTTTTTGTATTAACTCTATTTTTATATTTTCAATTAAACCGTCATCTGTTTCTAAATTTCTTTTATATTTTTCTACACATACATCACAATATTGGCAATCCTTAAAATCTGTTTCATCAAAATAAGCCAATAATAATCTACTACGACAAATATTTTGCTTTGATACGTAGTTTATCACGCTGTTAATTCTGGTTAATGCCTTTTCTTTTAAAATGGGATAATTTAAAAGTTTAATAGCTTCAAATTTTAAATTAATTCTGTTCTGTAAAAAAATTAATTTCGGTAAAGTTGTTTGAGGAATAAATGAAATTACTCCTTGAGTATTTAAATTTTCTAATTGTAACATTAACTCATGTTCAGAAATTTTAGTGCGATAAGCTACATCTTTTTCTTTGATAGTAACGTATTGCTCATATAATCCGCCATAGCTTCGAAGTAATACTTTTATTAAAGCTTCATATTTTGGAAATTTAATTTGAAAATTATACAAATCATCTTTTCCCATTACTATCATTATTTTAGAAGGTTCATAACCAACATCTATATATGAAAAATACCCTTCTTTTTCTAAACATTTAATTGAATTAAACACCGTAATTGGTTTTAAATTATAATTACGGGTTAGTTCATTTATATCAAAAACAACCGATAAGCCCTCACCGCTTTCTACAGGTATTTGATAAAAATTAAAAATAGCTTGATAAGTTTGTTTTATGTTTTCAATAGTAGGTGTTTTTTCTTCAAATTGTTCTTTTAAAGAACTCACATCAAAATGATTACAAAGTAATACAGCATAAGCTGGTTTTTCATCTCTACCCGCTCGCCCTGCTTCCTGAAAATAAGCCTCTAAACTATCGGGTAAGTCTAAATGAACAACAAAACGTACATCTGGTTTATCAATGCCCATACCAAAAGCATTGGTAGCTACAATAACTTGAGATTTATTTTCAATCCAATTTTGTTGAATAGATGCCCTATCTGTTGAATTAATTCCAGCATGATAAAATGAAGATGTTATATTATTTTGATTAAGCCATTTGCTAATCTCTTCTGTTTTTTTTCTATTACGAACATAAACAATGCCTGTACCTCCAACGTTGTGAATTATTTTTAATAGCCGTTCAAATTTATTTTCTTCAATTTGAACAACATATCTAATATTTTTTCTTTCGAAAGATTGCTTAAATACTTGTTGATTTTTAAAATTTAACTTAAGTTGTATATCTTCAACCACTTCTTTTGTGGCACTTGCTGTTACAGCTATAATATTAATTAACGGAAAATATTCTCTTAGGTCTGCAATTTTTAAATAACTAGGTCTAAAATCATAACCCCATTGAGATATACAATGAGCCTCATCGATGGCAATAAGACCTATTGGCAAATAAGATAATCGTTGACGAAACGTTTCATTTTCTATTCTTTCTGGAGAAACATACAAAAACTGTACATGACCAAAAGCAGCATTATTTAGAGCCGTATCAATTTCTTTAGGATTCATGGCAGAAGTAATTGCTACTGCGCTAATACCTTTATTTTTTAAATTTTGTACTTGATCGTTCATTAAAGCTATTAGAGGAGATACAACTAAACACGTTCCTCCAATAACTAACCCAGGTATTTGAAAACAAATGGATTTACCTCCACCAGTTGGCAATAAAGCTAATGTATCTTTATTGTCTAGAATTGATTGAATAATATTTTCTTGTAAAGGTCGAAATGTATCGTAACCCCAGTACTTTTTCAAATAAAAATAAATATCCTTTTGGTGATTCAATTTCTTATAGCCTTTTGTAAAATGCTAATTTATTACATTCTTATACAAAAAACTAAACAAGCCTTGTTATTTGTTGTTATATAGTTAAATTTTAAATACAAACTAAATAAACTAACTTTTATGGAGTTTAAAAACCCTATTGATAAAGATAAAGTTGCCGAAAATCCGGGCTTACTTCCCTATTCACATCACGTAGGAGGAATTGTAATAAAACCAGAAGATAATGGAAAGATAAAATCAAGAGCATTAACAGCAATGCGCGAACAAACTACTATTCAAATGAATCAAATTCAAAAACAGGTTGAACTACTTGTTCAACAAGCAAATGAATTAAAAGAAAGAATAGAAATATCAGAAAAAATATATCAAGCTGAACTATCTTTTGAACCACTTATAGGACATGTGTATCACTTATATACAAGAAATGAGATTTATAAATTACTACTAATAGGCCCTGAGGATTGGGGCAAAATGCCAGAAACATTAACCTACATAGGAACAGTTAAAATGCTGGGAGACCATACTTGGGAAGTAATAACTTATAAAAAATAAAATCTAACTTTTTTATGTACGGTTTCATGTAAAAATAAAATTTTATATTTACATGACTACAAATATTTCACCTATGCGTATTATACTATTTTTAAGTTTAGCATTATTATTAAGTTTTAAATTACTTAGTCAATCAGAGGATGGCCTTGTTAAATGGTTAACTATAAAGGAAGCCCAAGACCTTAATAAAAAACAACCAAAACCTTTTTTAATTGATATTTACACTGATTGGTGTGGTTGGTGTAAGCATATGATAAAAACTACTTATTCTAATCCAAATATTGCAGGATACATTAATCAATTTTTTTATCCTGTAAAATTTAATGCAGAAACCAAAGACACAATAGAATACAATGGCAAAACATATAAACCAACATCTCCTAATCCAAAAACACCACACGAGTTAGCTATTCATTTTTTAGGAGATAATTTAAGTTATCCATCTACGATTTTTGTAGGCACTAATTTTGAATACAGCTTACTATCTAAAGGATTTTTAGATGAACAAAAGATAGAACCATTACTTATATACACAGTAGAAAATGTGTATAAATCATCGCCTTATGACGATTTTTCAGCTCAGTTTAATCACACATTTTATGACACAATTTTTAAAAAAGTAAATATCAAAACATACTCTTTAAATGAGATTGAAAAACTTCAGAAAAAAAATCCAAGGAAAGTTTTAATTAATATTTATGCAGGATTTTGTAATTCTTGTAAAGTACAAAATGCTACCACCATAAGAGACAGTGCGATTGCTACATACATCAATAAACATTTTTATGTAATGAATTTTGATGCAGAAAGTAATGACACAATTATTTTTAAAAATGAAAAATTTTTTAAAACCTTAATAAATGGATATCCGTTACATACTTTTGCATTTAAGATTACAAACAATAAATTACAATTTCCAACAATTGCTGTATTGGATGATAAGCAAAATACATTAGATGCTTTAGGTTCTTTTTTAAGTCCAAAAGTTTTACTACCTATTTTAACGTACTACGCCGAAGATAAATATAAAACAACACCTTGGCCTGATTATATAAAAACATATAACGCACAAAAAAAATAGCGATACTTTTATCGCTATTTTTTAAAATTCGAACTTATATCCTATGCCTTTTATTGTTTTAATATAATCATCACCTAATTTTTCTCTTAATTTTCTGATGTGAACATCTATTGTTCTATCGCCTACAACTACTTCATCACCCCATACTTGCTCTAAAATAAATTCTCGAGTAAATACTTTACCAGGCTTACTAGCTAATAAAGACAATAATTTAAATTCTTTTTTTGGAAAAGTTATTTCTTGATCATCCTTATAAACACAGTACTTTTCGTGGTCTATTTTAATATTCCCTAAATCTATCTGAGAAAGTTTTTGTTGTTCAGGCGCATATCTTCTTAAAAGAGCTTTAATTCTACTAATAAAAACCCTTGGCTTGATTGGTTTTGTAATATAGTCATCAGCACCTACTTCAAAACCAGCAATTTGGGAATAATCTTCGTTTCTGGCGCTCAAAAAAGCAATCATTACATCCCTTAAAGATGCAATGTCTCTAATTTCTCTACAAGTATCAATTCCATCCATTTCTGGCATCATTACATCTAATACTATTAAATGTGGTAATTCTTTTTTGGCTATATTAATTGCATCCTTACCATTAAGGGCAGTATATACTTGAAATCCTTCTTTTTTAAGATTGTAACTTAAAAAATCTAAAATATCTTGTTCATCATCAACAAGTAAAATTTTATATAAATTGTTTTCTGTACTCATCGTATTGTATTGGCACAAAGTTAATCTTAAACATTGAGTTTAAAGTTAAATAAATATTAAGAAATATGCTTAATAAATATCATATAGTTAATATTATAGTAATATTGCGTATTTTATTGTAGTTTTTATTATCAAAAACTTTCTATTTTATGTTGTAAGCAACCCAACTAGATTTAATAAAAAGTTTACAAATGTTTACATAGTTTGGCAGCAAAATAAATAAATATGGCAACAACTATTAAACAATTAATGGATAAAAACAAGAAAGCTTTTGATAATAATTATTTTATTGAATCAATTAGTTTATCTTATATTCTTATTAATAAGGGATTAAAGCAGATTGCTAAAGATGAATTGAAACAAGAATTTATTGAAAACAAAATAAAAACATCTAATTTAATAGCTCATATTAAAAAAGAATTAAGTGTAAGGCCATCACTAAAAACAAAACTATCAAAAAAAACAATTAAAGACATTGTTTTATTTACTAGCTTGTACAAAGCTATTTCAAAAGAATTGAAGTATCAATATCCCGAGAAAAAAATATTTGAAACTGCTCAATTAGGAATAAACTGTATAGTAATACTAAATACTAATTTAATTAAAATTAAAAACAATAAGGTAGATTAATTTTTTGCTAAAATTTTATTATTAAAACTTGTGTTAAGTTAATATTAATTTATTTTACTTTTAAAAGTATTGATTTAATGTTAAGGTAATATATAATTGATATTAAACTTAACTGGGTGTTGTTTTTTTGCGTCGTAAAATTACGACAATATGTTTAAAAAAATTATCCTCAGTATTTCCCTTTTAATATCAACACTATTAACGGTTGCACAAACAGGCAAAATAGTTGGTAAAATAATTGATTCAAAAACTGGAGAAACATTACCTGGAGCTACAGTATTAATAGAAGGGACTACTAAAGGTGCTTCCGCTGATTTTGATGGTAACTATGTGATAGCAGGTTTACAACCTGGCAAGTACACTTTGATTGCAAGTTTTATAACATACGATAATAAAAAATTTATAGATGTAATAGTAAAAGCAGGGGATGTGCGTGATTTTAATATTGGGTTAGATCAATCTAATTCGCAAAACTTAGGAGAAGTAATTATTCAAGCAGAGATGAATAAGGAAAACACAAATACGCTTATTGTAATGCAAAAAAACAACGCTACTGTAAGCGATGGGATTTCGTCTGAAAGTATTAAAAAGACACCTGATAGAAGTACAAGTGATGTAATTAAGCGTATTAGCGGAGCAACTATTCAAGATAATAAATTTGCTATCATACGAGGTATGAGTGATAGATATAACTCAGCATTTATAAACGGAGCACCACTACCAAGCTCTGAGAGTGATAAAAAAGCATTTTCGTTTGATATTTTTCCAGCAAATATTTTGGACAATATAATAATTTTAAAAACCGCAACACCAGATATGACAGGTGAGTTTGCAGGAGGTGTTATTAATATTAACACAAAAAGTATTCCTGAAAAAAATTCACAAAGTATTTCAATTGGTGGAGGATACAATTCTCAAACAACGTTTAAAAATTTTACAACCTATGCTGGAGGTAAAACAGATTGGCTTGGTATAGATGATGGAACAAGAGCAATGCCTAGTAAATACCCTAACCCTGGATTTACGGCAGATAAACAACAACAAATAGCAGATGCTAGATTATTCAATTACGATTGGACTCTTCAAAATCAAAAAGCTATGCCTAATTTGAATTTTCAATATACTTTAGCTAATGTTGGGAAAATGTTTAAACGCGATATAGGTAGTATTTTTGCAATTACATACAATAATAACATAAACACAACTTATACAAATCGAAGAAATTATAACGACCAAGGCTCTAATTATGACTTAGTTAAATTAACTGATTTTAAAGATACTACATTTTCAAAAGTTACACTAGCAAGCGCTTTATGGAATTTATCTTACAAAATAAATTCTAATCATCAAATTGGATTAAAAAATTTATACAGTATAAATACTGAAGATAAAGTAATTACAAGGACTGGAGGCACAGACATCGTTTCAGGAATATATGAGCAATCTAGTGTTAGATGGTTTACTCAAAATAATATTTATTCTACGCAATTAAACGGCGATCATTATATTGAAAAATCAAAAATCAAAATAAAATGGGTGGCTGGATATAGTGATATTAAAAGAGAAATTCCTAATTTAAGAAGAATGACAAGGGCTAAAAGTTCTCCTGAAGATTCAATACCATATATTGCAGTTATTCCAACACAAGGCGTATCTCCAAGTAGTTGTGGTTCTATGCTTTTTCAAAAAACATTAGAATCAATGAAAAGTATGCGATATGATATTAGTAGGGCCTATACAATTGGTAAATCAAAACATGAAGTGCAAATTGGAGGAAGTCATATATACAGAGAAAGAGAGTTTGCAGCAAGATTATTGGGTTACAATTTTTATACATACGGTTCACAAGTATTTGCAAATGATAGTCTCAGATACTTAAACGATGCAAATATATTTAATAGCTCAAACATAGGCATTGTGAATGGGCCTGGCAGAAGAGATGGAGGATTTTTAGTAGTTGAATCAACTACACCTACTGATAAATATACTGCTTCATCTATGTTAAATGCTGGTTATATAATGAATGACTCAAGATTTTTTGAAAACAAATTACGTTTTATATACGGAGCAAGAGTTGAATCTTATAATCAAAAAATAACTACAGTTGTAAATGGTGTGTATGGAACAGCTGATACAACAGTAGTAGATATTTTACCTTCTATTAATTTTGTGTATGGTATTACAGAAAAAATCAATCTTCGTTTAGCTTATTTTAAAACAGTTGCAAGACCCGAATTTAGAGAACTTGCGCCATTTCAATTTTTAGATTTCACAACAAATTATACAGGTTCTGGTAATCCAAATTTAAAAAGATCGAGTATAGATAATTATGACATAAGAGCTGAATGGTATCCTGGAACTGGACAAATTGTATCTATTTCTGGATTTTACAAAAAAATAACAAACGCCATAGAGCAAGTGCTTGACCCAAGTGTTACTGCATCTGGAGGTTTTGCAACTACATATGCTAATGCATCTCTGGCACAAAATATAGGAGGCGAACTAGAATACCGTTTTAAACTAAGTACAATTTTCAAAAATGATTCTAGTAATTTTTTATCTAATACAACGTTATTTTCAAATTTTGCTTACATACAATCTAAAATAGATAACACCAATACAAATGGTGGAGATGTAAGACCATTACAAGGTCAATCTCCATATATTATTAATGCTGGAATACAATACTTAGATCCAGAAAAAAATTGGGGAGTTAGTGTTTCTTACAATTTAATTGGCAGACGTATAGTAATTGTTGGTGGAACAAATAACCCTAGTATTTGGGAAAATCCAAGAAATGTTTTAGATTTTCAATTTTCAAAAACATTTAAGAAAAAGTATGAACTAAAGTTGAATTTAAGAGATGCTTTAGCTCAAAATCAAATTAGATACCAAGATGTAAATAATAATGGGAAATTAGATAAAGGTTCAGAATTTGAAAATCAAAACCTAACACATTCACATCAATATGATAATATTTTTATGAATACGAAAGTAGCGCCAACTCTATCTTTCTCGTTTTCATATAAGATTTATTAATACTATTATTTTGTATTAAATAATACTTAATATAAGTAGTTTTAAGTAACATTAATTTAATGTAAGTGTAAGTAAATGGTAAAGTTAGTTTAATAAAAACTGAAGATTGTTGAAATAATTTTGTCAAATAAAAACACTACAAATGAAAAAAATTTACTTATCAGCAACAGCATTATTAGCTAGCGTGCTATTAAATGCTCAATCATTTACATGGGATGTTGTTCCTTATAAAGGAGCTTTCCCAGTTACTGACAACACACCTGCAACTAACTGGACGTCTGGTTGGACAGAATGGAATCCTGAGGCTAAAGTTTACGCAACTCCTACTCAAACTGTAACCGGTAACATTAGTACAAATACCACTTGGAGTGGCGTTGTCTATTTAGATGGATTTGTTCATGTTATCAATAATGCAGAATTAACTATCCTTCCAGGAACTGTTATTAGAGGTAAACAAACAGATGTAACCGTTACACCTGGAGTATTAGTAATTGCTAGAGGTTCTAAAATTCATGCAGTAGGCACTCCTACAAATCCAATTGTATTTACATCTATTAAACCAGCTAACTCTGGTCGTGCTTATGGAGATTGGGGAGGAGTTGTTTTATGCGGTAATGCTCGCGTAAATTTACATACATTAACTACACCAAGAGGTGCATTTAATGAAATGAAAGTTGAAGGTTTTGTAACAGATGAACCAAACGGTTACAGACACTTTGGAGGAAATAATGATGCTGATAACTCTGGTGAAATTTCATATTGCAGAATTGAATTTGCTGGAGTGTCGCTAAATCCATCTATTTTAAACAATGAAATAAATGGATTAACATTAGGAGGAGTTGGTTCTGGTACTAAATTAGATCATATACAAGTTTCTTTCTCTGGAGACGATTCTTTTGAATGGTTTGGAGGAACAGTAAATGCTAAATATTTAATTGCTAACAGAGGTAAAGATGATGATTTTGATACTGATAACGGATTTAGTGGTAAAGTTCAATTTGGTTTAGCTATTAAAGATCCTTACATCGCTGATGATTCTGATCCTACGTATGCTTCAAATGGTTTTGAATGTGATAATAATGGTGTTGGTTCATATTTTGGATTACCCGTAACAAAAGCTATTTTCTCTAACATGACAATGGTTGGTCCTTACGGAGATGGAACTGCATATGGAGATGTAGCTGGTGTAAATACACACCATAAAGCCGCTGCTCATTTAAGAAGAAACATGGCGCAATCTGTTTATAATACATTATTTGTAGGTTGGGCACAAGGGTTAAGGTATCAACAAGCTAGTACTTTAGATAATATTACTTCTACAAATGCTGATAGTTCTTGTGCTTTTAAAACTAACGTAATAACAGACGTGGCTGCAACAGCTGGTACATTAACGATAAATCAAGCAACATTTGTAAACGATGGTACAGTTTTTACTCAAGCTTGGTACCATACTTATGCAGCAGCAAACAACATTGATACTACTACAACAGCATCACAAATTAACTTTGTAAATGCATTTACACAATTAGGAAATGTGCCAGATTATAGATTAAATGCTAGTTCAGTAGCAGCAAATGGTGCTGATTTTTCAGGCTTATGTAACACTATACCAACAGCAACATTAGCATCGTTAGGCACAACTTGTGTTAACTCTCCAACTTTAGTATTAACAGGTGGTTTACCAACAGGTGGAACGTATTCAGGGATTGCAGTATCATCAAATGTATTCAACCCTTCATTAGCTGGTGTTGGAAACTATACAATTACATATACTTATTCAAATACTAACTGTTCAGCATCTGCAATTAATACAATATCTGTAAGTGCATGTGTTGGAATTAATGAATTTGAAAAAGAATTAGGTAATATTACTATGTTTCCTAATCCAACAGAAAACAATACATCTGTTATAATCAACTCTTCAATTAATTCAATAGTTTCAATTTCGATTTATGACTATACTGGAAAATTAATTTATACTCCAGTTCAAAACGCAACACTTATTGAAGGGAAAAATGAAATTACTATAAAAACTGATAATTTATCAAACGGTATATACTTAGTAAATATTAATACAACCTTTGGTAAAGAGACTAAAAAATTAATCATCACTAAATAATATAATAATTAGTAAAGGCGCGAACGTAATTGTTTGCGCCTTTTTTATATACATGCCAAAATCATTTCATATAGTTATTTGTTCTAATTTAGGAACTCCCATTAAAAAGACGGTTGATTTTCTTTTAGAAAAAAATTATACTGTAACTATAGCAAAATCTGATGAGGATGCCATTTATTTAATAAAAAACAAATTCATAAACTTAATTATTATAGAGTTAGATTACATGTTTAGAGATGGGATCTCTCTAACTTCTGATATTAAGAATTTAAAAGAAATATACCAACCTTACATCTTTATTTTCTCAAACAAACAAGATGATTATATTCAAATTACTGCTTTAAATGCTGGAGCTGACGATTTTATTATAGCACCAATAAAGCCAATTTTATTAGAAGCAAGAATATCAAGAATTAAAAAAAGGTACTTAAAAGCTGAATCGCAAGAAATAGAAAAACCAATATATAACACAAATTTTTTTGTAGACAAAGAACAATACTTAATCATTACAAAAAAGGGTAAAATTAGTTTGCCTAGAAAAGAATTTGAAATGGTTTACCTGATGTATCAAAACATTCATAAAACATTTACGCGAAAAGATTTTGCTAATTTAATCTGGAAATCTCCTGATGTTGCTAATACCAGAACAATAGATATTCATATCAGAAATATACGTAAAACTTTAGGGAATGACATCATCAAAACCAGTAAAGGCATAGGTTATACTTTTAATATGGATGGAATTTCGTCTAAGTAGTTTTTATTACTTTTTACTGGGGTATGTATCTATTAAAAAACTTAGGGTTTCATTTATATTATTTGCCTTAATATTAAAATTTACTAGTTTTGATTCATACCATTTATTTATAATTTGATAAAAATCTTCTCCAACACTATCTAATACTAAAACTCCCATTTGCTTTAGTGCAGAAGCATTACAAGCTTGTTCGTAATGAGATTGAATAGGAATACTAATTAATTTTTTATTTAAATACAATGCCTCTGAAGGAGTTTCAAATCCACCTCCTGTAATTAATCCATGACAACTTATTAAACTGCTATTAAATAAGCTTTGATTAATTGGATAATAAACAATATTATCATCATAATGAATAGTTTTTATTCCCTCTAAAAACCAATGAAACTGTATATGCTTTAATTTTCCAAATGCCTCCAATAAACATTTTTTTTGGAAAGATGGTAAATAAACAGTTACATGCTTTAAATCAGTTACTTCAGTATTAATAAAATTATCTTTAATAACAGGTGGGAAAATAAATTTATCATATTCTTGAAAATGCAATCCAATATAATTAGTAGCTAAAGCATAATTCTTTAAAATTATTTCTCCTGTTTTACTTTTATTAAACGGTCTGGGTGTTGCATTAGATTGAAAACTTGCTTGATGTCCAAATTGTACTGAAGGTATATTTTTTAATTTACAACTTAAAGAAGTAACAAAATCAAAATCATTAATTATGATATCATATTGATGTAATGGTAAAGAATTTGCATCTTTAAATATCATATAAGGCTTTATATTATTTAATATTGCCCCGTAATTTAATCCACCACATTCGCTATAATGTAGACTACATCCTTTACTACGGTATTTTACTGGTATTGAAAAATCTAGATTTGAATTATTACCGCTTAAAAAAAAATCAACTTCTCCAAATTTTTTAAGATATGGATAAATATGTTGAGCACGACTAATGTGTCCATTACCAGTAGCTTGAACTGCATAAAATATTTTCATATTAAATTATTAAGAAGCTAAAATTTTAGAAACAATATCTTGATCTTTAAAATTTTCATTAGGATAAATTAAATCAAAATAATTATTATCGTACTTAAAAATATCCCATTGTTCATTATTATATTCTAAGGCAGTTAAATTCTCAACCCAATCTCCACTGTTTAAGTATACTACTGAACCTTTATCCGTTTTTACTTCTTTAATTTGAGGCATGTGAATATGTCCACAAACAACATATTGATATTTTTTTTCTATAGCTAATTCAGCAGCTGTAGTTTCAAAATCATTAACAAATGCTACTGCTTTTTTTACACTCTCTTTTACTTTTTTAGAAAAGCTCATTTTTTCCTTTCCAAAAAATTGTAGTATCCAATTTATAAATCGATTTATTAAAATTAAAAAGTCGTAGCCTTTACCTCCTAATTTTGCTAATATTTTAGCATAACCTTTAGTACTTGAGTCAAAAACATCGCCATGAAAAATCCATGTTTGTTTACCATCTAAATTTAATACCAGCTTATCTACAATCTCCAAATTACCCAAATGTAAATCTGTATATTTTCTTAACATTTCATCATGATTACCTGTTATATAATACACATGTGTTCCTCTGCTAGCCATTTTCATTATATAACGCATGACATCCATATGAGCAGAAGGAAAATAATTTTTACTAAAATTCCACATATCTATAATATCTCCATTTAAAACTAGTGTTTTAGGATTAATCGTTTTTAGATAATGAAGTAATTCTTTAGCATGGCAGCCATATGTGCCAAGATGTACATCGCTAATAACCAAAAGTTGTAAGTCTCTTTTGCTATACATGTTAAGTTTTTTCAAATGTATAACACAACTATTAAGCTAATATATTTTATATATTAATAAACTATTAATATATAAATAAAACAAAGGGGCGCTTTTGCACCCCTTTGTTTTATTTACTAGCTGCTGCTGCACTTTTTGCTTTTGCATCATCTAGTATTTTTTGACTCTTTATATCTGCTTCGTCAATTATTTTTTGAGCCTTTTTATCCGCTTCTTTCTTAGCTATTTCTGCTGCTTTTTTAGCTGCTATCTTTGCTAATGGATTTTTAACTTCTTCTACTTGTTTATCAGCAGCAGCATACGCTTCTGCTTTTAATTTATCAGACGCTACTTGAGCTTCGGCTTTTATTTTTTCTACTTGAGCTTGCGCATCTGTTAAAATTTTTTGTGCCTCTTCATTTGCCTTATCTTTTGCCGTATTAATTAATTGTTCTTTAACTACTTCACTATTAGACTTTCCATCATTTTTTATTCCTGTTTTTATTATTGGACTAGTAATAGTACCTCCAAAGCCAACATTAACTTTTACAGTCTTAGGCATACTTAAGCTGGTTCCAGCTTTTACATTAGCTTGACCCAATAAGTTACTTACCATAGTATTTGCTTGCAATCCAAATAATTCGGTAGGTACATTCATTTTCCAATTATAATCTATAGTTTGATCAAATCCTGTTGATCCAGTAATCTCCGCATCTATTTTATCAATTTTAACCTTAGCCGGATTACGCAAGTTGACTCTTCCATCTTTAAATTCATAATCTGCTACTACATTTTGTATGGTTAAATTTTTTAATTGATTTATTTTTAAAGCATCTCCTAATTTTTCGAATGCTGGGAACCCTGATATAGAAACGCTATTAGTTTTAAAAACTCCTTGCCCTTTCATTGTAGTTAATACAGGCTCCATCTTAGAATCTAAATCTGCCTTAAAATTCTCAAGAGTTGCAGTAAACATTCCACTAGCATATTTACCTATTGGAGCTAATTTTTGAACTGTATTAAAGGCTGAAAATGTTTTTTGAATATCAAAATTGTCTAATTTTAATGTTAAATCTACGCTTGGTTTTTTAGGATTGGTTGTTTCATAATAACCATTCATTAATATACTACCACCTAATACAGATAAATTTAAATTAGTCATATCTATTTTTCTTTGTCTCACAACAATGTTTCCATTGGTTTTATCAATTACAAATTTATCATACAACATTTTAGAAATAGAGGCATTCAAATTAAAGTCAATATTACCTGGAACTTCAATAATAGTCATAGGCGTAGTATCTTTAGCAGTAGTAACATTTGATGTTGTTGGTGTATTTGAACTCATTAGTTCGTTTAAATCCATCAAATTAGATTGCATATTAAAGTTTCCTTTAATTAATGAATCTTTAAATACATACTGCATAAAATTTTCAATTTTTCCATTTGCTTTTATATCTGATTTACCCATTAATGCATCAAAATCAGATAATTCAACAAATTGATTCGTAAAATTCATTTTCATAACATTTAAAACAATACTATAAGGTAATGTTGATGTTTTATAGTTCATTTTATCAATTTCCATCATTCCGTTCATTTTAAATTGATCGTATTGTTTTTTATCAATACTGCTCATTTTACCAGATGCGGTAATATCTGCTTTTATTAAGCCACTCATTGCATCTCCTTTATCAAGAGGAATAAATTCTTTAACTGAATTTAAATTTACCATTCCTTTAATTTGAGCTAACAAATCTGGGTCTGAAATTGGAGTTTTAATATGGGCTAAAATATCAATTGGATTACCTGCCATTTCTATATGGAATTTATTAATATCAATTACAGTTGCATCTAAATAATCTTTTTTATTTTCTATATGTAAATCAATATTTATATCATTTACAGATTTTGGTAAAGATGGGTATTTAAACATAGCATCAGAAACCATTAAATTTAAGGCAAAAGAAGGATAGGTGTCGCTTTTTCCATCCGTACTTGTATGCATTGTTCCTTTAGCTAAACCATTTAACTTTAAACTACCTTGTGTTTTTATACTTTCAAAGTCTTTGCTATACACACTTGGTATCAATGATAAAATTGATTTAAATTCTGTTTGTTTAGCAGAAAAACTCAAATCCATCGTAATATCTTCTTTTGGCATACTAATAAATCCATCAAAATTAAATCCTAATTCGTTTAAAGCCAGTTCATTTTCTTTAAAGGTAAACTTCATACTTGGCATATCCATATCTATATCAGCCTTAAAATGAGTTTTAACTTTTGTGAGGTAATTTATTCCTCCCATTTTAAAATTAGTTTCTGCTATATCTAAAACATTAGATAAGGTAAAATTATCTTGAGTAAAATCACCGCTTAGCGTATAATTTAAATCATTTAAAACAGAGGATAAATTACTTTGCATATCATTGTAAGAAATGTAGGCATGTGTAACTTTAAACGATTTTAATGTTAGCGAAAATTTAGAAGAAGTTGTATCAACGCTTTGCTCAGCCAAAGTATCATTACTAGGTTTTGATATATCCCAGTTTGATTTACCATTAGGTAGAACAATTGCATTAATTTTAGGCTCATCAATAAGTAATGAATTAATCTGATATTGTTGTCCACTAATTACGCTTTTTAAATTTAAATCAAACGACAACTGTTTTATAAATGCCAAAGTATCTCCATTAAATGGCTCAACATTTATTACACTTACGTTATTAATTTTAAATCTAAAATCAGGAAATGAACTAAATAAAGTTAAATCAAAATCTCCAAAATCTACTTTTGCATTTAAACTTTTGTTAGTTTCTTCTTTAACTATTTGAATAATTTTATCCTTAAATAAAAAAGGAGATATTATAATTATAATTAAAAGAAGTAAAAATGATAATCCTGTCCATTTAATAATTTGTTTTACCAGGGATTTCTTTTTTTGAGATTGTTCAGTATTCATAATATGATATTAAATAAGTGTTTGCAAAGATACTAAGAAACCATTATCATCTATATATTTAAATAATAATCTTTTGTTAATTGCTTGTATTCATTTGTGTAATGATGCCTTTCTTCAAGTTCTATTGCAATTGTTTCTTCTGAAAAATCAGTAGGATTAAACTCAAATTGCATTAGATGACGTTTATCAATATCTTTATTTATTTTAGATTTAACTCTTAATAATTTAGATAAAATCAAACCTTTTTTTTTGGCTAATAATTTAAATTTTTCAGCTTCAAAAGTTGGCAATATGAGATAAAATTTACCATGTTTATCTAATAATTTAATAACTCCGTTTATTAAATCTTCAAATGGCAACACATCTGCATGCCTAGCAAAAGAACGTTTTTCATCAATTGATTTTAAAGATTGTTCAAAATAAGGAGGATTGCTAACTATCAAATGATATGTGTTATGGGTTTGAGACGAGAAGTCTTGTAAAGAAGAATGAATAATTGTTATTTGATCAGAAAATTTGCTTTCTGAAACATTTTGATTTGCTTGAATAAAGGCATTCTCATCTATATCTATAGCATCTATATGAGCCGAGGTTTTTTGAGCCAACATTAGTGCTACAACTCCTGTACCTGTACCAATATCTAAAATCTTTTCAGCTCCATTAGGTTCAACCCAAGCCCCTAATAAAACTGCATCTGTACCAACTTTCATGGCACATTTATCTTGATGTATTTTAAATTGTTTGAATTCAAAAGAAGTACTGGGCATAAATCATATTTGGAGTTTTTAATTATATAAAGTTAAAAACAAAAATGAAAGAACATAGTTTTATTTAAATTAAGATTTAACTTTAATTGATATTTTAATTACAATGAAATACTTATTATTTATTTTTTGGACTATAATTCCACACATTTTAGTATCTCAATTAACAGTTGATGATGTTATAAATTTATACAAAAAAGATAAAGATTTAAAACATGCTTTGTATAGTGTCTGTATTTTAGAAGCTGAATCTGGAAGACTCATAAAAGAATACAATTCAGAATTAGCACTTGTTCCTGCCAGTACTTTAAAAATTGTAACTACATCGGCTGCTTTGGGAATATTAGGGAAAGATTATTGTTATAAAACAGATTTTTTTAGCTTTCAAAAAAAAGATTCAAGCTATAATAGCCTTAAAAACTATTTAATAATTAAAGGTAGTGGCGATCCTTCATTTAATTCATCTTATTTTTTTAAAACGGATTCTATATTTTTTAGTCCAATAATCAATGCCTTAAAAAATAATAATTTAAATAAAATAAATGG
Organism: uncultured Flavobacterium sp.; assembly: GCA_964541155.1. Classification (GTDB taxonomy): domain Bacteria; phylum Bacteroidota; class Bacteroidia; order B-17B0; family Aurantibacillaceae; genus UBA4416. Next base: position 94,940 of record CAZIPC010000003.1, on the reverse strand, counting down.
CTCCATTATTGTTGATGCAAGTTGTTTTGATAATGAAATTCCTGAATCTTGGATTTGGGCTGATATAGGAAATTATTATGGGGCTAATGCTAATTCACTTTCTTATCACGATAATAAATTTTCAATTTTTTATTCTAGTGGTGAGCCAAATACTAAAAGCACAATAACATCTATATTTCCAAATTATTTTAAAGATAAACTTACTATCGAATCTGATGTTATTGCGTTTGGAACAGAAGATGATGCTTTTGTTTTTGGTGATCCAAATGGATACTTCAGAAAAATAAAAGGATACATTCCGCCTCATAAAAAAAACTATGAAGTTGAAGCACAAATGCCTAATCCTGTAAATTTTTTTATTTATGAATTAAAAAATGAATTGATAAAAAACAATATAGCAAATGCAGAGATTGATGAAGAAATCACCACAAATTATTTATATAGCGATAAGTTTAAATCACTTAAATTAATTTATTCTCATAAATCTCCGTCACTTGAAAAACTGATATATTATACAAATATTAAAAGCAATAATCATTATGCCGAGAGTATCCTTAAAACTATTGGAGGTATTACATCTGCTAAGCAAGGGAATACAAAAAATGGCATACTAGCTTTAGAAAATTTTTGGAAAGAAAGAGGCATTGATCTTTCTGGACTTCACATGGAAGACGGTAGCGGATTATCGAGAGCTAATTCAATTACAACAAAAATTCAAGCTACAGTTCTATCAAAAATATATAAAGATGGTTTAATATACCCTGCATTTAATAATTCGTTACCTATTGCGGGAAAAAATGGGAGCATGGCTAATTTATGTAAAGGAACATTTGCCGAAAACAACTTAAGAGCCAAAACTGGTTATATTAATAGAGTGAGGAGTTATTGCGGCTATGTAAAAACAAAATCTGGAAAAGAACTGGCTTTTTCAATTATAATAAATAACTACGACTGTTCTGCTAAAGAAATGAAATTGAAACTAGAGAAATTATTGGTAAGTATGGTTGAATTATAAGTTAATTTAAAACTTCTTGTATAGATTGCATAATAATCGAACAAGCTTCATTAATTTGTTCATCTGTAATAATTAATGGTGGAGCAATACGCATACTATGAGTATTAAATAAAAACCAATCTACTATCAATCCATTACTAATACAGGCTTCTATTATTTTAAAATTCAAATCCGTGTTTCCAAAATCTAAAGACAACATAAAGCCCTTTCCTTTAATAGACTTTATAGCTGGATGAATTAACAAAGAGCGTATTAAATTAGATTTTCGTTCAATATCATCCAGAAGTTTTTCTTGTTGTATTGTTTGTAAACAAGCTAAAGATGAGGCACAACATACAGCATTACCTCCAAATGTATTAATGTTTCCAAGCACTGGATTATGGGTAAATTGATTTAATAATTTTTGTGAACTTATAAAACAACCTATGGGTAATCCCCCTCCCATTCCTTTAGCTAATAATAAAATATCAGGAATAATGTGGGTTTGTTGAAATGCAAAAAAAGTACCACTTCTACCAAAACCATTTTGAACTTCATCTAAAATCATTAAAGCACAATGTTCATCACATTTTTTTCTAATAGCTTCTAAAAATTCATGTGAAGCAACAGTATAACCTGTTTCACTTTGAATTGGCTCTAAAATAACAGCTGCTGTTTTTGAAGTAATATATCTATTAACCTCATCAACTGAATTATAATTTAGTATTTTAATATCTGGTAACAATGGCCTAAATGCTTGCTTAAATTCCTCATTACCCATTACACTTAATGAACCATGAGAACTTCCATGATAAGAATCTTTAAAACAAATAATTTCAGTTTTACCTGTTACGCGTTTTGCTAATTTTAAAGCACCTTCGGTTGCTTCGGTTCCTGAGTTGGTGTAAAATACTGAATTTAATTTTTCAGGTAATAAATCAGTAATTGCTTTTGCTAATTTAATTTGAGGAGCTTGCACATACTCTCCATAAACCATTAAATGCATGTATAATTCAGCTTGCGATTGTATTGCTTTAACAACATTTGGATGACAATGCCCAATATTACTAACCGATATACCAGAAATAAAATCAATATATGATTTTTGATTCACATCATATAAATAAATACCACTAGCCTTTACAATCTCTAAATCCATGGGTTTTGGAGATACTTGAGCGATATGATTTAAAAATAGTTGACGGTTAGAAATTGGCATAAAACAAAGATAAAAATTTAATGCAAGAATACATTTAATTCTAATAGAGTTATTTATATTCTATTTTTAATCCTTCTATTTTTTTTAGTTTTTCTTCGCATTGTTCGCTATTAGCCTTGCGGATAGCAAAACTGATTTCACAATTATTATCAAACTGTTGATTGTTGATTTTGCAATCTAACTGTTTTAATAGTTTCATAACATCGTTTAAGTATTCAAAATAAAAATTAATTGTATAATTATATAAGATTTGTTTTTCAATAATAGTAGATGCTTTGATAACTTCGTTTGCTGAATTCTTGTAGGCATTAATTAATCCACTCACTCCTAATAGTGTTCCTCCAAAATATCTAACAACTACTACTAAAATATTTGTTAAATCAAACGATTGAATTTGTCCTAGTATAGGCTTACCAGCTGTATTATTAGGCTCCCCATCATCATTTGCTCGATAATTTAATTTATCTGCTCCTAAACGATATGCATAACAATGATGATTAGCCGTATGATGTTCTTTTTTAAGTTTTATTAAAATATCTTTTATCTCTTTCTCACTATCTACGTGATAAGCAAATGCTAAAAATTTACTTCCTTTATCTTTAAATAAAGCTTCAGAAGATTTCTCTATAGTTAAATATGTGTCTGAAAAAAGCATTAAATTAGTTGATAAACTGAGGTAATAATCCTAAAATAAGAATAGCTAACAAGCTTAATCCTATCCCAATCCAGTTTTTTAATGATAGTTTTTCTTTAAAAAAAACAACTGAAATAACAGTTGACAATGTTAAAATACTTAAATTATTAATTGGGAATAAAATAGATGGTTCCATGACATCAGCATTTAAAGCAGCAATAATAAAATACATTGTTCCAAAATTGATAGTTCCTAATATCATTCCTGCTGGAATAGCTTTTAATTGAAATTTTTCTTTTTTTATCATTAATTGATAACATAAAATTATAAAACCAAATGCAAAAGCTGAAGAGAATATAGTAGATAAAAACGCATCAAAATTTGTATTATTTAATAAATACTTCTGAGCATAATTTATTGATGAATCTATAATACCACTACAAATAAAAATTATAAGCGGAAAAACCCACCAAAATTTTTGAGTTAATACATCTTTCGTTTCTTTATGAGAGACTAAGTATACTGATATTAATGCTAACATAATACCAATAATTTTAATTATTGATATTGCATCTCCATAAACTAAAATTGCAATACCGATAGGTACTACCACCGACATTCGATTTGCAACTTGAGCAACTGATATTCCATATTTAGAAGTTGTTTCAGCTATAACAAATAAACTTGCAATAAAAACAATTCCTAACAAAATAGCTATTAAAAAAAACGGTTCGTTATATACATTTAAAGGATTAACAGAAGATTTTGTTGTAAAAAAACCTAAAAACCCAGCAACTACATAATTTACAATAATTGCTTGAAACGAATTAATTTTTTTTAGTGAAATCAACTTAAATGAAATTCCAAATAAAGTAGATACAAGAACAGAAAACAATAAGAATAACATATTTATGAATTAATTACAGTATACAATAAATCTTCTCCAATATTATTTGGAGAAACATTTTTAAAATTAATAACTGGTGCAAAAACCCCTTGATTAAACGTTTTATTTGGGTTAATAAAAATTCTTGCTTCGTCCCATATATTTTTATTTATAAAACCATCTAATGTTTTTGTCCCTCCCTCTATTATAATACTTGAAATATGATTTACAAAACAATAATTCATAACCTCTGATTCTTTATTGCACCAATCTATTTTTACAAATTCAATATTTTGAAATAATTCATCTTTAACTGAATTAAATATTATTGTTTTCGAATCTTTATTAAAAACATGTAAATCAGTAGAAAAATCAACAGTTTTAGAAAGCACCAGCCTGATAGGGTTTTTACCATTAACCAATCGTGATGTTAACAAAGGATTATCAGCTATAAGTGTGTGATAGCCTACTAAAATAGCTTGTTCTTGAGTTCTCCACTGATGAACTAATAATTTACTTTCGTTACCTGTAATCCAATTTTCTTCTTGAATTGTTGGTACAGGTATTTTACTAATAAATCCATCCTGAGTTTGCGCCCATTTCAAAATAACATACGGACGTTTTTTTTCATGAAATGTAAAAAAACGCTTATTAAGTAGCCTACATTCTGCATCTAAAACGCCATATTCAACTTCTATACCAGCATCTTTTAATTTTTCAATTCCTTTTCCTGCCACTAAAGGATTTGAGTCTAAATTACCAACTACTACTTTTTTTATTCCCTTAGATATAATTAAATCTGCACAAGGCGGAGTCTTTCCATAATGAGAACAAGGCTCAAGTGTTACATACAATGTGCATTGTTTTAATAATGAGTCATCTACTTTTTTAATGGCATTTGGTTCTGCGTGCGGTCCACCAAAAAATTCATGATAGCCTTCAGAAATTATGTTACAATCATGTACAACAACACAACCAACCATTGGATTAGGCGCAACAAAGCCAAAACCCTTTAATGCAATGGCAATTGCATGGCTCATGTATGTTTCATGTATTGTAATAAACGTAATTTTTAAAAAAATAAAGTTAAAACAATAATTTTAAATTGAGTGCTAAATTAGGCTTTAATTCATTAATTTTAAGGCATGCTAAAATCAATGACAGGCTTTGGAAAAGCCAAAAAAGAATTTGAAGATAAAATCGTAAGTGTTGAGATAAGATCTTTAAACAGTAAAAATTTAGATTTGAGTTTAAGACTATCATCAACCTATAGAGATAAAGAACACGAACTAAAAAGTGAAATTACAAAACTATTAGAAAGAGGTAAGGTTGATTTATCAGTTTTTATTGAACCTAAAGTAGCTGAAACTCCTGTTGAAATAAATACTGTATTAGCTAAAACCTATTACACTAAATTAAAAGATTTAGCTATTGAGTTAAATGAACCAACAACCAATTTAATGTCGTATGTATTAAAGATGCCTGATGTTTTAAAATCAGAAAGAAAAGAACCAAACGAAAAAGATTGGAATGAAATACGTGAAGTAATTTTAATGGCTATTCATGAATTAAATAAATTTAGAGAAGATGAAGGTCAATCTATAGAACAAGATTTTCAAACTCGACTAACTATTATTTCCGATTCTCTTGAAAAAATAAAAGAACATGATGCTAGCCGTATTCAAGCTATTAGAGATCGAATTAAAAAAAATTTGGAAGAAGCAGTTGGTAAAGATAAAATTGATCAAAATCGTTTTGAACAAGAATTAATTTATTATATCGAAAAGTTAGACATTAACGAAGAAAAAGTAAGATTAAAAACACATTTAGATTATTTTATAAAAACAATGAAAGAGCCTGCTGGCGGAAGAAAATTAAACTTTATTGGACAAGAAATTGGAAGAGAAGTTAATACCATTGGATCAAAAGCAAATGATGCAGAAATGCAGAAAATGGTAGTTCTTATGAAAGATGAATTAGAAAAAATTAAAGAACAAACTAATAACGTTTTATAACCTATGAATCTTTTTAAATTATCTGGCGTTATATCAATTGTGTGCGGAGTTGCTTGTTGTATATTATTATTTTATCCAACATTACTTCCATTTACTTTTTTATTTACCATTATTGCATATTTATTTTCTACTATTAATATTTATTTAAATGCCAAATACGAAATAACTAAAAGTAATTTTAGTATAGGGTATATAGGGTTAATTTTAGCTTCATTCCCAGTAATATTTGTATTAACTCTAATTGTTAAACATCATTAATTATGGGGAGTATAAAAAATTATTTATCATTAGTTAAATTTAGTCACACTATTTTTGCATTACCATTTGCTTGTATTGGATTTTCACTAGCATTATTAGAGAACCGTACATTTTCATTAAAATTATTTTTACTGGTATTGTTGTGCATGGTTACTGCCAGAAATTCAGCAATGGCTTTTAATAGATATATTGATAGAAAATTTGATATATTAAATCCTCGAACTGCTATTAGAGAAATTCCTTCTGGAATAATTAATCCTAAAAATGCATTGTTTTTTATAATTATAAATTGCTTATTGTTTATTACCTCAACATATTTTATTAATACAATTTGCTTTTATCTTTCACCAGGTGCTTTGTTTGTTGTGTTGTTTTATAGCTATACTAAACGTTTTACTCCTTTGTGTCATTTAGTATTGGGTTTAGGCTTGGCATTAGCTCCAATAGGCGCTTATTTAGCTGTTACAGGTGTTTTTAATTGGCTACCATTACTTTTTTCGTTTACTGTTATAACTTGGGTAAGTGGGTTTGATATTATTTATGCTTTACAAGACGAAGAATTTGATAGAAATCATCATTTAAATTCTATTCCTGTTTTACTTGGAACTAAAGGTGCGCTTCGTTTTTCAGAAGTATTGCATTTACTTTCAATTATTTTTGTTTTAATAGCTGGTTATGTAGGTCATTTTAATTTTTTATACTGGATAGGTGCAACTTTATTTTCAGGATTGGTTATTTATCAACATACACTTGTAAAACCAAATGATTTATCAAAAGTAAATATTGCTTTTATGACTACTAATGGCATTGCAAGTGTTGTATTCGCAACATTTACAATTATTTCTTTTTTTATTTAAAACAGAACTAATCTTTATATGTTTTAGGAATATTAGGATCTGTTACAATAATGTAATCTCCTTGTTTTGCAAATTTTTCCCAGCTAACCAAAGAAAATGAATCGTCTGAAAAAGCAGAGATTATAAGTGTTTTTATTTTTGGGTTATATTTTTTCAACTGAGTAACTACGGCAAACCCTTCGTCGCTGTGAAATCGACCATTTACTTGAAATATTTTTTTTGTTTGATGTGTTTTTAAATAATCTGAAATTGAATAAGCCATTGTTGCATCCCAAAGCGATTGAGCCATAATTAAATTAAAACTCCCCATTCCCATTATTGTCGATGATTTTTTAGTAGTATCATGCCCTGTTAATCCCATTAATTTATCATAGTATTTACCAGAAGCTGTATCGTATGGCAATGGTGCAAAATATTTTTTAGACTCTTCTGGTAAATTTTTTAATCCAATTTGCCCTTTTCTCCCTGCTAAATTTGAATAACGCCCAGCAGCATTAGCACATATTACATCCAATTTATTATTTTTACAAAATTCAATCATCGGTCTGTAATCTTTATAATTACTCCATACTCTCGCATCTTTTTTAAAATTTTTTTCTCTAATATCCGATGTTAAATATTCTTGCATAATAGGCTGAACATCTCTTTCAAACATTTCCATAGATAAGGAAATATGATTAGAATATTGAGTATACAATGTTTCTAAAATTTGATGTTCTAAAAAATGAGCAACAGAATCATTATGCTCTTCTCCAAAAAACAACACATCATAATTCTTCATATCATTCACAATATCCATAACAGAAACCTCTTTAGATAGTTTTACTGAGTATATTTTATAGTTGCTAGTTGTTAATTGCGCCTTAGCAAAAAAAACGAGCATATAAATAGTTAGTGTTAATATAATTCGATAATAATTCATAATTTTTTTAATACTTAAAAATACAAAACAACTATTTTATTCTACTATAATATCATGTTTATATAAAAGCCTTTGCAAATCATGCAATAAAAACTTCGCTTTTTTTATTGTATTAATTTCAGGGTCAATTGAAAAGTTAATCACGTTTGTAAAATCCACTCCACTCAAATTTGTTTGCGAAAATAAAGTTTCATATAAATCACAACTTATAAATAAAGATTTAGATAAATCTGAATTAGTAAAATTAACCTCATGCATTTTACATTTATTAAATATACTTTTATTTAATTTTTTACTATCAAAAGAGGCGTAATCTAATACACAATTTTCAAAGTAAACTTCAAACGCAAAATCTTTCGCTTGAAAAAAATTTAAGCCTAACAATTTACAATCAACAAATTTAACGCTTTGAAACTTTGTGTTATTAACTTTACAACTACTTAAATTACAGTTTATAAATTTACATTCAATGAAATTACTATTTGAAATATCAGTAAGCGTACAATTAACAAACTCACATTTTTCGTAATCCTGCCTGTCTGATAATTTAAGTTGGCCATTAATATTTGTAATTGTTTCTTTTGTAACAAATAATTTATTCATAAATATTTAATTTATTTTTTATGATTAAATAAATATAAACAAAATTAATTTCTAAAATAAACTTAATTGATTATCTCCCGCCTTATGATTAAACGAAACGGTATTAAACACAAACTTAGATTCGACAGGAATGTATTTGTCTTTTGATACTTTATAAAGTTGCATAATAGATTCTGCTATTTTACCTTCACCTTTCATTCTTATACTTTTTCTGCTATCACTTACTTTACCTCCATGGCAATCTATAATTTGATTCCAAACCTTATCTGCTCTATCTGGAAAATTTTTAAATAACCAATCCTTAAAAATATGTTCTACAGAACCATTTAATCTTACAATAGTAATACCTGCCGATGTTGCGCCTGAATTGGCTGCCTGTTCTATAATATTAGGTATTTCATGATTATTGATACCAGGTATAATAGGGGCAACCATAACACCACATGGAATTCCATGTTTAGACAATGTTTCTAAAACCTTTATTCTATTCTTATATGTGGCGGTTCTTGGTTCTAAAAATTGACGAATTTTTTCATCAGTTCCTGTAATAGAAATCATGACATGCACTAAATTATGTTCTGATAATTCAGTTAATATATCTAAATCTCTTGTGATAAGAGTATTTTTAGTTATTATTGAAATAGGGTGCCTATATTTTAAACATGTTTTTAAAATATTGCGTGTTAGCTCCATCTCTTTTTCAATTGGCTGATAACAATCTGTATTACCTGATAACATAATTGGCTTAGGTTTCCAGTTTTTTTGACTAAAATGTTTTTCTAGTAGTTCAACTGTATTTTTTTTAACAATTATTTTTCGTTCAAAATCTAAACCAGCGCTATATCCCCAAAATTCATGAGAATTTCGAGCATAACAATAAATACAACCGTGTTCACACCCTTGATATGGATTTAAAGAATAAGCCATTCCTATATCCGTACTTTCTACTTTATTGATAATTGTTTTTGGATAAGTATAAATAATCTCTGTTTTTTCTTTTCTTAAAAACTCCTCATCTAAGCCCTCTACATGCTCTTGTACGTATTGATTTTTATCAAATTTATTAATAGGATTAAACTGAGCGCCTCTTCCTTTAAAATAATTAACAATGATGTTTTCCATAACTTTATTATTTAATGTAAAGTTATATGAATTAAATAGCAATTGATTGCTATAATTTGTAGCAAAACAATAATAAATAACAAAAAAATTAAATAACCTCGGCTTTAGTATTTCCGTTGTATTGAATTATTAAATAATTGTTTTCTTTATTAATCATTTGACTATTAATAAAGCTTTTAAAATCAAATGATAAAGGGAGTATCACAAATCTATATTTATGATGATTTAATTTTAATTTTTCTATAATTTTATTTTTCTCACTATGATCTATTTCTTTTAGAAATAAAATTTTGGGCTTTACTTTAAAATGTAAATAATAATCAATTGCTATTAATTGATGTAAAACCATATCATTAGGATATATAGTTTTAGAATAAATCATCATGATTTCAAATACATCTGTTAATGAGTATTTATGAAAATCTTTTTGAGTCCCAAAAAAATGACCCAGCCCTAATAAAAAATCAAAAATACTGTATTGTTGTGTTACATACTTTAAAGTATGAATAGCTTTTTTACCATTCCAATATATTTCTAAAGCATGTTCTAATTCTACTATTTGATGTAATTGTTGTTTTGACAAATAATTACTTTCTATAATTTGATATGGGGGGTTAGGGTCAAATTGAAAGCCATGTTCTTGATATTTTTTACGAACAGGAGTTCCTTTTAAAAATTTTAAAAAACCTAATTGCATTTCTGGAGCAAATAATTGAAATACTTGTTCGATACTATATTTAATATCTTCCCAGTAATCTAAAGCCATACCTACAATTAAATCTAAGTGCATTTCTACTTTATAATCGAGTTGCTTTATAATGCTAGTGGTTTTATCAAAGCTTTGCTTACGCTTTACTTCTAAATTAGCTTTTTGATTAACGGTTTGTATTCCAATTTCAAACCTAAATAAATTATGAGGTACTTTATCATGAATGAATTGAATAATATCTGGGTGTAAAATATCTGCAGTTATTTCAAATTGAAATACATTTTGAGGACGATAATTATCTAAAATAAATTGAAAAATATCTAAAGTAAAATCTTTTTTTACATTAAATGTTCTATCTAAAAATTTAATTACTTTTCCGTGTTGCATCATATATAATAAAGTACGTTTAATCATATCATTTGGCAAATACCTAACTTTATTATCTAAGCTTGCTAAACAAAATTCACACTTGTAAGGGCACCCACGAGATGTTTCAATATATAACACTTTGTTATCTAACTCATTTGGATCATCAAAACGATAGGGCATAGAATGTTGAAACTTTGATACATCAAACATAGGAGCCATTTTATTTTCTTTAATTTTCGTTCCATTTTTCCATACCAAACTTGGCACATCATTTACATTAGGAAAATGATTTAAAAATTCCTCAAACGCAATTTCTCCTTCCCCTACTATAATATAATCAATGTAATCTAAGGCTATAATATCTTCATATTCATAACTTACTTCTGGACCTCCCAATACAATTTTTATTTCAGAATTAAGTTGCTTTATTTTTTTTGCAACCTCTAATGTTTGAGTAATATTCCATATATAACAACTAAATGCAATTATATCAAAATTAGAGCAATAACTTGATACATCGTCTTTATCTTCTTTAATTGTAAACTCTTTCCACTTTAAACCTTGATGTTTTTCGTAATTCATCTCATACAATAAGCGAATAGCCAAATTTGTATGGATATATTTTGCATTAAGAGTTGTTAGTAGAACTTTCATTTGTATAAAGGTACTATTTTATAGTATTTTCTAACAAAATTAGATGAATACATGTTACGAAAATATATACTAATGTGGTTATTTTTTTATGTAAAATTTTAACAATCCGGTTTCATCAGAATCAATAAATTGATATGTATGCGGTATTTTATTTTTAAATGTATAATATGTAACAAGCTTAGTACCTTTTTCACATTCGTTTAATTTTAATATTAAATTGTTATGGTATTTTTTATATTCTGTTATCGAAACTCTTGAGTTCTCATCTAAAACACAGGTTTCGTCTAATTGTTCATGAAACGAATTAAAAAAGTAAATGCCATTAAATTTTTTAAAATCTAACTTAGTAAAATCATTATTAATAAAATGAGTTGTTTTTAATTTATAAATTCGTTTAATTTTATTTGATAAATTAATTAATGTTTTACGTTTCTCCACTCCATAAAAATGAGCGTTTGTTACACTAGCGCCGATACAACAAAATTTACCAACACCCGATCCAATATCTAATATTTTATCTGTAGGATGATCAACTAATAATTTAGCAGCTTTAATAGCAACAGCAACAGGTGTAAAATGTCTAGCTGAATGATTTTGATATTGTTTTGGATAAATAGCATCAAATAATTCATCTGAGGGATATTTATTTTTTTGTAATTGATTAAAAATCATCTTCTAAAGATAAACTATTTATGGCTTTAAATTAGTTGAATATTTACAAATATTAATTATTAAATTAAATATTAATTGTTTATGATGTTATTATAAGTATATTCAACATATGAATAATAGATCTGAATTACTAAAAAGTATAAGGCCAAATATAGAAATTGATAATTCTAAGTCTAGTGAATTAGAAATGTTTCAAAGTGTAAGTTTACGACCTATACTTAAACTACAAAATGAAATTATCTTATCCTTAATAAACCAACACTTATCAGAACATAAATTAATAGTAAAAAATTTAACTGATCATAAAAAAACTGAGCGAATAAATGATATTGTAAAACATAACTTACAAATAAAGCAACTATTAATAGGCCTTGTTATTGCTCATTTTACAAACCAAGAATTACAATTTTATTATAACAACAAAAAAGAAGTTGTGAAACGTGTTACTAGTATGATATTAGAGCGTATTTGCTCTCAGCTAAATGAGTTAATGTTTTAAAAGCTATTTATACCAAAGAATTTAATGAATGAAAAATATCCTTAAATAGAGGTCGTTTAACTACTTCTTCTTTTAAACACTCGTTTTTTAATAATAGTATTTTCTTAAACAATTCAACTTGCTTATCAGAATCAAAAACTCGTTCTATTAAATCATCTAATAAATAACCATATGCTCTAACATCAATTTGTTGATGTAATTCAGCTATATCTGTATTCTGATTGTATAAGGTTGCTGCGCCAAAATCACCTAACAAAGTATTTGCTTCATTATCTATCATCATATTATGAGCATAAAAATCACCGTGCATAATACCTTTATCATGCAATTGCAAAAGTGTAAATGCCATCTCTAGAGCAATTTTTTGAAAAGCATGCACGCTTAGTCTAATTTCAGAATTAAAAGTATCTCTAGTACATGTATCATAATTAGGGGGATTTCCTAAATTTTTATACGTTGAAGGTATTAATTCAAATACTAAACCTTGTTTTTCTTCGGGATGATTTATTATTTTTCCTAATAATGTTACTAATCCATTAATTTTACCTGCATGAGCACATGTTGTCATTTCCCTAAAAGGCAATCCATCACTGGTCATCTCTCCTTTAAACAATTTTACAGCAATGTTTTTACGTTTAATTTTCCAATTTGCTTTGTATATAAATCCCGAAGCTCCTTCGCCTAACTTTTGATTTATTTCTAATTCATTCCAATAAATTTGTTGTAACGGCTTGGTAGTTTGTGCTATAAAACAGCAAGGATTATCCGAATATGCTAACCATGCTAAGCGTGGTAAAAAAAACAACCATTTTGGTATTATTTTTAAATCGTTAGCTGCAATACGAATTAATTCTAAGTTCTTACAATTAGCCATTTCTTCTGGTAATTCCGAAATTTGATTTCCGGATAATGCTAATTTCTGTAATCGAACACAGTGTCCAATAGATTTTGGCAAAGTTTTAATTCGGTTATTAGTTAAAATTAACCAACGTATATTTTTAGAAATTGCTTCCTCTGATATATAATTAATTTGGTTAGATTTAAATCCAACCATTTCTAATAAAGGACATTGAGATAATACTTTAGGGTATTCTGTAAATAAATTATCTGAAAAAAAAGCAATTTTTAATTTAGTAAACTTAGCAAATTCATCAGGCAGTGCGCTTAACTTATTTCCCGATAAATCAAGTATTTCCAACGTATTTGTTATATCAAGTAACTCTAACGGAAAATCTGTTAATCCACAAGAAATTTTAATTGATGAACTTCCTAACAATTTACCAGACTGTAATTGCTCTAGAGTATGCATCGTTTATTTTTTTGGAATTCTAACCAATGTTTCTAATAAAAATCCCCAATATTTTTGCACAGAACTAATTTGCACTCTTTCATCAGGAGAATGAGCCCCCTTAATATTTGGTCCAAAAGAAATCATTTGCATATCAGGATAATTAGTACCTAATATACCACACTCTAATCCTGCATGACATGCACTTACTTTAGCTTCAGAATTATATCGTTCCTTATATAAATTACTCATTAATGTTACAATCGAAGATGATGGTATTGGTGTCCATCCTGGATATGATCCTGTAGCTGTTATACTGGCTCCTAATAGTTCAAAAGTAGATGTAATAGCTTGTTGTAAATCTATTTTTTCAGAATCAACTGAACTACGTGTTAAACATTGTATTTGATATGTTCCATCTTTTACGATTACCCTTGCTATATTATTTGATGTTTGCACTAAGCCATCAATGTCCGAACTCATTCGGTAAATACCATTAGGACAAGCGTATATGCTTCGCAGCAGTTTATACTGAAATTCTTGATTTAATACTTGCTCAGGAACATCAATGCCTTCACTAGAAATAACTAAATTAGGATCGGTTGTTTTATATTCTGCCTTTACAATTTTTTCAAATTCTTGAATTTTATTTTTTAATGTGTTTTTATCAGCAACTGTAATTATAGCCACTGATTCTCGGGGTATGGCATTTCTTAAACTTCCACCATCAATACTAGATATTTCTACTTGTAAATCGTTACTTAAACTTAACAATAAACGATTCATGATTTTGTTTGCATTTCCTCTTCCTCTATGGATATCCATTCCAGAGTGCCCTCCTGTCAATCCTTTTACCGATAACATACATGCTATCTTATTTTTTGGAATATCTGATTTATATATGCCGTTAGCTGTAACATCAACACCTCCAGCGCATCCAATTGTTAATTCATCATCATCTTCTGTGTCTAAATTTAACATAATGCTCCCATTCAAAAGACCTCCCTTTAGCGCTAAAGCGCCTGTCATACCTGTTTCTTCATCAATTGTAAATAATGCTTCTAAAGCCGGGTGAGGTATATTAGTTGATTCTAATAAAGCCATAATTGAGGCAACTCCAATACCGTTATCTGCCCCTAAAGTAGTGCCATTGGCTTTTACCCAATCTCCTTCAATAAACATTTCAATGCCTTGAGTATTAAAATCAAAATCAGTAGCTGCATTTTTTTGATGAACCATGTCTAAGTGGCTTTGCAGCACAACTGTCACTCTATCTTCCATGCCCTTTGTAGCAGGCTTTTTAATAATCACATTTCCTACCTCATCAACCGTAGTTGGTAAACCTAATTTTTCTCCAAATGCTTTAACAAATGCAATCACTTTTTCTTCTTTTTTTGAAGGACGTGGTACAGCATTTAAATCTGTGAAATTATTCCACATTGCTTTAGGTTCTAATTGTCTGATAGCTTGGTTCATAGTAATTATTTAATAATTTTTGAGATGTAAATATAAAATTTCTTTTCTTTTTATTTTAGTTTATAAATCTACTAAAATAAAAAGCCTCTCTAAATATTAGAGAGGCTTTTTCAGGGTTAAACTTATTTTCTTTTAAGATCCACAAGCTTCACAAGCATCTGGGTTATCTAATGAGCATGATAATTGAGCTTGTTGTTCTTCGTAACTTAATACATGTGCTTGACCACGCTCTACTAATAATTGGTCTTCATTTCCTAATACCGGCACAGATAAAGCTGCTTGGTCTACTGTAAATTTAATAGCATCCGCTGCTGCTTTTGTACGTAAATAATACATACCAGTTTTTAATCCTTTTTTCCAAGCATAAAAGTGTGCTGAAGATAATTTTGCAAAGTTTGCATCTTGAATAAACAAGTTTAATGATTGAGATTGGCAAATAAATGCGCCACGATCAGCCGCCATATCAATAATTGTACGTTGTTTAATTTCCCAAACTGTTTTGTAAATATCTTTAATGTTCTGAGGGATTTCAGGTATATTTTGTACAGATCCGTTTGATGCAATGATTTTATTCTTCAACGCGTCATTCCACATTCCTAATTTCACTAAATCACGTAATAAATGTTTGTTTACAACAGCAAATTCACCACTTAAAACTCTACGACTGTAAATATTTGATGTATAGGGTTCAAAACATTCGTTATTACCTAAAATTTGAGACGTAGAAGCTGTAGGCATTGGTGCTAATAACAATGAATTTCGCACACCGTGTTTTTTCACTTCTTCTTTTAACACATCCCACTCCCAACGTGGGCTTGGAGTAACTCCCCACATATCAAATTGCATAATACCTTTTGATAATGGCGAGCCAGGATATGATTCATAATACCCTTCTTTGATAGCTAAATCTTTAGAAGCTGTCATTGAAGCATAATATATCGTTTCAAAAATTTCTGCATTTAATTTTTTAGCTTCTTCACTTTCAAATGGAAAACGCATTAAAATAAACGTATCGGCTAATCCTTGAACTCCTAATCCTATAGGACGGTGGCGCATGTTTGAATTACGTGCCTCCGGTACTGGATAATAATTACGATCAATTACTTTATTTAAATTTTTAGTGATAGTATATGTAACATCAAATAATTTTTGATGATCAAATGTTCCTTCTTTTTCATCTACAAAACGAGGTAATGCTATTGATGCTAAATTACAAACAGCAACTTCATCAGGGCTGGTATATTCAACAATCTCTGTACATAAGTTAGAAGATTGAATAGTTCCTAAATGCGATTGGTTTGATTTTAAATTGCACGCATCTTTATATAACATGTATGGGTTGCCTGTTTCAATTTGAGAATCAATAATTGCCGCCCATAAATCGCGTGCTGGAATTTGCTTACGGAATTTGCCTTCTGCTTCGTATTTAGTATATAGCGCCTCAAACTCTGCTCCATGTGAAGTATATAATCCTGGGCACTCATTAGGGCACATTAAACTCCAGGTTCCTTCTGCCTCTACACGTTTCATAAATAAATCTGGAATCCATAACGCTGTAAATAAATCACGAGCACGCATTTCTTCTTTACCATGATTTTTACGAATATCTAAAAATTCATAAATATCTGCATGCCAAGGCTCTAAATAAACAGCTATAGAACCCTTACGTTTTCCACCACCCTGATCAACATAACGAGCCGTTTCATTAAACACTTTTAGCATTGGTAAAATACCATTTGAAGTTCCATTAGTTCCTTTGATGTAAGAGCCAGTAGCGCGTACTTTATGAATAGCTAATCCTATACCTCCTGCCGATTGAGAAATACGAGCACATTGTTTTAAGGTGTCGTAAATTCCATCAATACTATCTTCTTTTGCTTGCAATAAAAAGCAAGAACTCATTTGTGGTTTTGGAGTTCCAGCATTAAATAATGTTGGGGTTGCGTGTGTAAACCAACGCTCACTCATTAAATTATATGTTTCTATTGCTGCTGCAATATCTTCTTTATGAATACCAATAGATACACGCATTAACATGTGTTGAGGACGTTCGGTTACTTTACCATGAGTTCTTAATAAATAAGAACGTTCTAGTGTTTTAAAACCAAAATAATCATACCCAAAATCTCTATCATAAATAATAGAAGAATCTAATAATTGAGCATTTTTCATTACAATTTCATAAACATCATCGGCAATTAATGATGCTTTTTGATTTGTTTTTGGATCTACATAATTATATAGTATCTCTATCGTTTTTGAAAACGATTTAATTGTATTTTTATGTAAGTTACTTACTGCAATTCGAGATGCAAGTAAAGCATAATCTGGATGCTTTGTAGTTAATGACGCAGCTGTTTCTGCAGCTAAATTATCTAAATCAGCAGTATGTACACCATCATATACCCCATCAATCACTTTTTTTGCTACTTGAATTGGGTCTACATGTTGTGCATCTAAGCCGTAGCTAAGTTTTTGAACGCGAGCTGTGATTTTATCAAATTTCACAGTTTCTTGAGTGCCATCTCTTTTAATTACAAACATTGCCTTTAATTTTTAAATTGGTTTTACTTAGTTTTTGAGTGTCTCTTTTCGTTATAACAAGTTATAACTATAATTTTTTATTTTTTATGTGATAGCCACTTAATATTAACAAAGTGACGGTTAATTATTTTTTTTAAGATTTTCACTAAAATTAGAGCATAAATATCTCTTGAGGCAGAGCCTTTTTTAAGATGAACATCTTATATATGGTTTAATTGCGTTTTTTTGATTTTTTTAAATTAGCGAACGGATTTCGTTTAAAAATCTTCGTCTAAATTAAAAACATTGTTTTCTTCTTTATTGTTCATTACACCAGATTTTTGGTATTCTGCAACTCGTTTTTCGAAGAAGTTTGTTTTACCTTGTAATGAAATCATTTCCATAAAATCAAATGGATTTGAAGCATTATAGTATTTATCGCATCCTAAAGCTAGCAATAGCCTATCAGCGCAAAACTCAATATATTGGCACATTAATTCAGCATTCATTCCTATTAAACGAACCGGAATAGCATCTGAGACAAACTCTTTCTCAATTATAACTGCATCTGTTATAATTTTAGTTACTTGTTCTTTTGGTAATTTATTTTTCACATGAGAAGTGTACAATAAACATGCAAAATCACAGTGTAAGCCTTCATCACGAGAAATTAATTCGTTACTGAAACTTAATCCTGGCATTAATCCTCGTTTTTTTAACCAAAAAATTGAGCAGAATGAACCTGAAAAAAAGATGCCTTCAACTGCGGCAAAAGCAATTAATCGTTCAGAAAAAGTACCATTACTTATCCAACGCAATGCCCAATCAGCCTTTTTGCCAACACAAGGTACAGTATCAACCGCATGTAATAATTTATCTTTTTCTATAGGATCTTTTATATAAGTATCTATTAATAAAGAATATGTTTCTGAATGAATGTTTTCCATCATTATTTGAAACCCATAAAAACAGCGTGCTTCAGGATATTGAACTTCATTTAAAAAGTTAATCGCTAAATTTTCATTCACGATACCATCACTAGCAGCAAAAAAT
Source organism: uncultured Flavobacterium sp. (assembly GCA_964541155.1). GTDB lineage: Bacteria > Bacteroidota > Bacteroidia > B-17B0 > Aurantibacillaceae > UBA4416. The sequence goes on along the minus strand of CAZIPC010000003.1, from coordinate 76,187 downwards.
GCTAATACGTGTTTTACAAAATGACGCTCGTTATCATTTAACTTATTATTCCAATCACTAATATCATTGGATAAGTCAATTTCTTCGGCTGTCCAAAAGCTCGCTTCTGATTTTTTGTAAAAATCCCAAATATCATTGTATTTAATTGGAAATAATACAAAGCGATCTTTATTTTCTGCTAGTATTGGTTCATTCATAGTTTCTTTATTTACTGTTTATCTTTATTAATACTTTTAATAAGACGAATTGCATTTTATTTTTTGTGTTTTACAAATCTGATTAAAAATTAGCGGATTTTTTAAAAATGAAATTAACATTACGCCTGTTTTTTTAACATTGATAACTAACACTTATCGTTGAAAAAAAAGTGATTTAGTTCTGTATCAAGCATTTAAAGAAATTATAAAAAAAAGTGAAAAATAAATGTTTGATGTATTTATTTTTTTGTTAAGAGAATTAATTTTTATGCTTATTTAGAATAAAATATGCTTTTAAAAGCCTTTAAAATAGGGTGTTTTAATTAATAACAACTAATAATTGCTTAAAGAAACAAAAAAAATTTCGACCTCAAAATTATACAGTATTTCTTAATTAATAATTAAAAAATATAACAGCTAAAATTTATAATATATTGCCTAGTAATAAGCCTATATACTAAAAGCATCATTTAGTTTTTTAGTAAAATGTATGGTAAATAGTAAAAAAATACTATTTTTGTTATCTAAATTTTTTAAAAAAGAACGATGATTGATTTAACAGGAATTATTGCCATTAGCGGACAACCAGGATTGTATAAAGTGGTTGCTCAATCTAAAAACGGAATTATTGTAGAAGGACTAGCCGATAAAAAACGTACTTCTATTAGCTCTACAGCTAAAGTGAGTTCATTAGAAGATATTAGCATGTTTACAACAGGAGAAGATAAACCTGTAGCTGAAATCATGAAATCTATTTTTGATAAAGAAAAAGGAGGGGCTTGTATTGATTCGAAAGCAGACGACAAGGCTGTTGTTTCTTATTTTGAAAGTGTTTTACCAGATTATGATAAAGAACGTGTTTATACAAGTAATATGCGTAAATTATTTAACTGGTATAATGGCTTACAAAGTTCTGGAAACTTAAAAGTAAAAGAAACTGAAACCGCTGAGTCATCTAATGAGAAAAAAATTGTAAAAGCGGCTACAGAAAAAAAGGCTGCTGTTAAAAAAACAGCAACTAAAGATACTGCTAAACCTAAAACAACTACTGGCGTTAAAAAAACAGCTAGTGTTAGAAAAACAGGTGTAGCATAATTTATAGTATTAAAAAAACAAAAAAGCTTGTTGAAATTTCAACAAGCTTTTTTTTATTACTAAAAATTTAGAGCGTTATTTTTAAAAATCATCTTCTTCATCTTTTTGTTTTGGCTGAAGTGGCTTTGTAGATGTTGGTTTTTCATCACCAATCTGAATTAGGAATTTTTGATTAGATTTTTGTATTTCTTTAACCTTAATAGTATCTTTTTTAAAAAAACCAAACTCTTCTTTTAAAAGTTGTTTTAAATTTTGTTTCTCTTGTTGTATATCTTGCTTAATTTTTTCTTTAGCACCTTTTCTATCGTATTTAATAATTGGATTATCAATAGTTCCGGTCATTAAAATAAAAACAGAACGTCTGTTTTCTGGGTCATTTTCTACTAAAGACAATTCATCATCAAGTGTTTTATTAGCTTTTTGTTTTTTTGCTAACAACTCATTTAATAATAATTGAATATGATACTCTATTCCATTATCAAAGGTATGTTTTCCCCATAATTCTAAATTAATAGCATTTGATTTAATAGATGTTTTTGGGAGTGTAATCATTTTATTTTTAATATCTATTGAGCTTTGAAGTGTGGAGAATTTAATATGCTTAAGCTCATTTACATCAATGTACTTTGCTAAACTTTCTAGGGGTTTAAATTTAATTAACTCCCCGTGTTCAATTAAAATATTACTCGCAACATTTATTGTGCTTAAATTTGCTTTTAACTCCTTATTCCAAACTCCTGAAAAATCAATATTAGCTGTTACAAATCCTTTTAAATTATGGTCTTGAATAGCCGTTTGCCCAAAATTATTTAATTGATAAAATAACTTTTGAATATTTAATTTAGTTAAATCAGCATTTCCAGATACTTTTATTGTTTCACCTGAAGCATCAGCAAATGCATTAAGTTTTAGTTCACCATCAGTCACTTTTAAAAGGATATCTTTTCCTGCAATTTTTTGATTTTTCAGTAAAATATTTCCTGTAACATGATCTGCAATAAATTTTGAAAAAGTTAAATGTTTTATATCTACCGAAATATTAACATCTAATTTATCCGAAATAATAATGGATTTAGATTGACTTGATTGACTAGTTCCAAATAAAAAATCTGCTAATTCGATATTATTACTTGTTACATTTGCAATAACAGTAAATGGTGTATTTAGATCAAATAAATAATTTAAAAAATTCGGAGATTCTCCTTCTAATGTAATGTCAGAGTTTCCTTTAATAATTTTTAAATGCTTAACGCTTATATTCCTATTACTTAATTCAACTTCTCCTGATGGTATATTAATTTGTTTTTCAGATTGTTTAAATTTAACTTTTAAATTACTTATCAAAACCTTGCCATTTGCAATAACATTTGGATTATAGGCATTTGATCTTATTTCAGAGATAAGTCCTTCTAATTGAGCGTTTAGACTAATATTACCGCTCAACTCTTGTAATGTATCAATCGGATAAAACGCAATTAATTCTTCGAGTTTTGTATTGGCACTTAATTTTAATTTTAAATAAGGATCTTCAAAATGAGATAGCTCAAGATCGCCTTTAAAATTATTATTATTTAGATTGGCCGAAATATCTTTTAATTTCAAAACACTTCGTTTTTCATTTATTTCAATTGTTCCAAATAAATTAACATTGTTAAGTGTGGTATTTTGCTTTTTATGTGTAATACTTGATTGTTTAATTCCAAAATCAGCTTTTAAATCAAAGGGCTTACCTAATTTGTAATGACATTCTCCTGATACATAAAATTCTCCATCACTTTCATAATCATCAATCTTATGTTTATAACGTTCTGGTAAAAGCGAAAGAGTAGTTGAGATATCTAAATTTTTACCTTTAAAACTAATATCTAAGTTTTGTAATTGATTTTTTAAAACAAACGAGCCATTACTAATGAGTTGGGTTTCATTAATAAAAGTTTCAGACTGCTTAATGTTATATGTGTCATTTGCCACATCAACTTCTACTTTAAACTTGAGAGATTTATTTTGTAAATATTTCACCTTTTCACACTGAAAAAGATTTACATAGCAAGCTCCATCCGAATTTAATGTGTAATTATTTTGATTAAAATGTCCTTTAAAATATAAGTTTTTAATATTTGTAGTTAATTTAATTTTATGCTTACTGTCTTTAAAATATAAATCAATAGATTTTAAATTTATTTTTTCTAAAGCAAACTTTAAACTGTCATTGTTAGTTTTTTCGCCATCAGATTCCCATACGGAAAAATTAGAAACTCCATTTTTATCAATCTTAAGATAACATCGCGCGTGTTCTAATTCTATTTTTTTAACCGTATAATTTTTATTAAATAAATCTTTAATATTGAACTCTAGAGCTAATTTCTTTGCATATAATAATGTATCATTACTTTTAAATTCTTTTGATTCAATGGCTGTTATTTCTTTAAACTCTATAGCACAATTTGGAAACGATTTAATTATAGTTAGATCAATGTTTTTAGGATCAACTCGAACTTCTGTTTTAAGGTGTTTATTTAATTCTTTAATAATTAGGTTTATAACCTCGTTTTTATAAATAAAAACTAAAAAAACAGAACTACCTATAATTACAATTGCAGATATTAATATTATTAAACTTAATCGTTTAATAAATCTCCAAATGGATTTTTTTTTTGATTGGATTTGAGGGTCTATATTTTGAGCGTCTGTTTCGATAACTCAAATTTCGCCTTAATATGTGTTAATTTAATTTAATAAAAAGTTTTATTTCAACAGTAATTTATTAATAAATGCCATGTCAAATATTTATTTACCCAATAGCATCTTAATACCTAAGATAACAATAATGGCTCCAAAAACTTGTTTAATTGTTTTTTGATCTAATGAAATAGATAATTTACTTCCAAAATAACTTCCAAATATAAATGTTGAACATATAATTAAAGCTGTTTTATAATCTACAAACCCTTGTTTATGATAGTTTAATACACCTAGTATTCCTATTGGTAATAAAAACATAAAAAGAGTAGTGCCTTGTGCTTGATGTTGGGAAAATCCTAAAAAATATACAAGCACGGGTACAATAATAATTCCACCTCCTATACCAATCATTCCACTCAAAAATCCTGCAGCTAAACCAACTGCCAATAAAATTAATATAGTTTGTATTGTCATAGGTTTACTACATTTCATAAGTTTAAAAATCTGTATTTAAAGAAATATATGTCATTCCTTTTTGTACTTTTTTATCGTCTACCCCCCAAGCAAAATCTACTCTAATGAAATATCCTAATAAGCGAGAACGCAATCCAAAACCATAACCGCCAACTATAGGTTCTTTTTGATTGTATATGGTTAATGTTACAGGGTTTCCAGGATAAACATTTTTATTTAAAACATTAGCATCGCTATATGGATTTGAGCCATACCAAGCCATTCCTAAATCTCCAAATCCAATAATTTGAAAATTTTGAATAAAATCTGAACGAATAGGTGCATTCATTAAATATTTAAATATAGGTAATCGCAACTCGCTATTTATAACAATAAAATTATTTCCATTTCTAATATTTTGTTGAAAGCCTCTCATATTAGTTGCTAATGTTTGAAACTGGTATTGCTCGGGCTTAACAATATTAATAGATTGGTTAAACTGAGGATTTAGCCAATTATCTACGCCTCCTAAATAATAAATTAATCTATCTTTCCCTAAAGATTTGCTACCAGCAATTCTATTTGCCCATATAAAATCTCTATGTATTTTTTTATAATTACGAAAATCAAAACCAAGTGTTACTAAATCATGTTGTTCTTCTTTTATTAACCTCCAATACTCCGCCCACATTTTAAACCGAGTGCCATTGTACAAATTCAATCCTTTTTTTCTAGTGTTATCAAAAATCAATTCGGCTTTAGCGCCTCCATAATTATCATAAATATTAGTTTTTGCTAAGCTTTCATCGCTTACCGACGCGTAAACAATTCTATCGTTTCGATATAAAATAGAAAATTTAGTTGCAACTACCTCACTAAATGGTATTTTCCAAGTATACCTAATATCATGAGTTTGAATTTTAGTAACACCTGAAAAACCGTTTACTTTTAAAAATGATTGACGATGTAAAACTAACTGTTTGTCAATTTTTTTAATTCTATTTTCCCAGCTTAATAAATACTCATTATCTAAACTTCCCGAAATTCTAAATCCAGCAACAATTCTTTTATCTTCAAATAAATCACTTAATCCAATTTTAAATAAAGCATTTAATCCAGGGTTTAAATATACAGGACTGCCGCCGCCCGTAAATCTTTGATAATTGGTTCCTAAAAAAGAATTATCTAATTGAGAAACAACCTGATCTGTTTTAAAACTAGTATAGTAATTTTGTTGTATCGGAAATCTTAATTCACCAGACGATTTAATAATTGCCTCCTTTGGTTTTTTAACTAATGGTGGCGGATAATCACTTCCAATAGGCCGCCTCTCTTCTTGTTCTTTTCTTTTTTCTTGATTATCTATTTGATAATTATCAAAATCAATTCCTTCTGTTTTAGTATTAGTTGAATCTATTAACTTAATGCCTATGTCTTCATCTCTTCTAATAGGATTCACTATACTAATTTTATCAGGTTCTGCTAAATTATTTTTAGGTACTGACTTAAACCATGTTTTTTGTGGGGTTACAGTAATTGTATTATTTAGAGGTGATAAAGAAGAAACGATTAGTTTTTCTTTTAAATTATCAATAATAATTTCAGCATACTTGGTGTAAGTTGAATTAATATGATGTTCTTGTATATTTTTCTGATAATTAGTAATAGCTTTAGTATTATAAAAATAACGATAATGCTCTATAGTGTCTATAAAAGAAATAGAACTGTCTAATTGACCAATATAGCGATTATAAATTCCATTTGCTTCACTTAAATATGAAACAATGCCTTGACTGTATTCTTGTGGGTTTGTTTCATTAGCATCAGGGGTATTGGTTACACGATTTAATACATTTGATTTTGAACTAGCATTATAATAAAATACATCATTGTTTCTAGAAAATTTAAAATTTAATTTAGCATCTTCTGATGCTTTAATGGTATCATGCAATCTGTTTGACTCAAATAAAATTCCTTTTGAATTATCAACAAAAACTGGGTTATAGTCATCCCATGCATCATTTGTGATTTGCTCTACGCCTCCTGAATTTAGGGTATATATATAAATATCAGATTGACCCTTACCTTTTTTAATGGCACTCATTACAATACGTTTACCGTCATGCGAAAAAGAGAAACTATTTATTTTTTCAAATCCCGTAATTGGTCGCTTATTTACATCTTTTGTTTCATAATCATATGTTCTAAAAAATATAATGTTTTTCTTTTCATATATCATAGCAATAACTGAATTGTTGGGATGCCATGCTATTAAAGGATAAGAGTTGTCTTCTATTCGCTCTAACTTTGGATTTAATTTGATAAGACGTTTGCTCTTGCTATCACCTAATGCATTTACCCAAACTTTATATTGTCCTAATTCATTAGTAGCATAAATAATTTTTTGCCCATCCGGGCTAACTTTTAATTGATAATAATGTTTGGATTTTTTTGTTTTTTTTAAGCCGGTTTCTGAAGTTGGATTTTTTCGAGTACTATCTTTGTAATCAAAATAACGTTTTGCCATTTTATTAGTAAACTCATCTGTAATGTTTTGAAGCGACAATCCTAATACATATAAAAATGCATTATCTGGATTTCTGGTAACCTTTGTCATGTATAACAAGTTGGGTATAACCGCTTCCCCATACTCTTCGGCCACGTAATACCACATAGCATGACCAGCCATAGTTGCTTCTTTTCCTGTTAATTTATTAAACTTTGTAAATCTATCGTTTTGTATAGCATCCATCACTCTATTATCAATAGATGAATGCCACCCTTCAGATATGTATGATATTAATCCATTTTTATACCAATCTGGTAAAGATAATAATGTAGAATTCCTAACAACATCTCTCGTCCTTCCTCCATACATCATTTGATCAATCATCAATTCAGATAACGCTTCGCGTATTTGCCTGTCTAAATCCGCTCTTGAACCAGTAAAATAAATAAATATTTTATCACCAATAATTCTGGTTACTCCGCCAATATTTCCATTTTCATCACCCGCTAACCCAATATTACTCTGCTTAAAATCATTTTGATTATTATAAACAATCACATCTATTTTATCATCTAACTGAAAATCTAATCTTTTTTCTAATACAGGCAATTGCCTATTTACAGATGTGGCAGTATACTTTGCAATTTCTTGCCCTCCTTCATATAAATAAACTCTAAATCTTTCAAAATCAAAATAAGTCCAATTAAATGTTTGATACTGCATTCGATTTTTACCAAACTCCTGTTGAGATCCATAATAAAATTGGGCATGTGTACTTTTAACACCAATGATTATCAGAAATAATAAAAATAACCGCTTCATTTAATTGATTATAAGCCCTAAATTTAGCAAATAATTACTTAAGATACTATGATAAACGTACACTATTTTACCTTTGGTCCTTTTCAAGAAAACACTTATATTTTATGGGATGAAACAAAAGAATGTATCATTTTAGACCCAGGAAATAGTTCTTTTTCTGAAAACAAACTATTAAGTGATTTCATTGATAAAAATAACTTAATCGTAAAACGTTTAATTTTAACACATGCTCACATCGACCATATTAATGGCAATAATTATATTTTTGAAACCTATCATCTATTACCAGAGGTACATCAAGATGATTTGTTTTTTATTGAGAACCATATGAAAACTGCTACTATGTATGGTATTTCTGCGGAACAGAGCCCAATGCCAAAATCATATTTAAAAGAAGGTGATATTATTTCTTTTGGAAATTCAAAGCTTAAAACACTTCACACTCCAGGTCACTCACCCGGAAGTGTTTCTTTTTATTGTAATGAAGATAAATTTATTATTTCTGGAGATGTTCTATTTTACGGCAGTATAGGGAGAACTGATTTACCAATGGGGAATTTTGATACATTAATTAATTCTATTAAAGAAAAATTATTTCCACTGGGAGATGACATAAAAGTATACAGTGGACATGGCATACCTACTAGTATTGGTTTCGAAAAACTCAACAATCCTTTTTTAACATAATATGGCTAATCATCTGAGTAAAGAAAGTAGCCCTTATTTATTACAACATGCCAAAAACCCTGTTAATTGGTATGCTTGGAATGATGAAACTTTATCTATAGCTAAAAAAGAGAATAAATTAATTTTAATTAGTATTGGGTATAGTGCTTGTCATTGGTGTCATGTAATGGAACGTGAAAGCTTTGAAAATGAACAAGTAGCTAGCATAATGAATAAAAACTTTATTAACATTAAAGTTGATAGAGAGGAAAGGCCCGATATAGATATGTTATATATGGGTGCCGTACAATTAATGACAGGACAAGGGGGATGGCCACTCAATTGCTTTGCACTTCCTGATGGAAGACCAATTTACGGAGGAACTTATTTTCCTACAAAACAATGGATAAATGTACTAAATAGTTTAGCTGATTTGTTTGCAGGCAATCCAAATAAAGCTTACGAATACGCTGCTCATTTAACCAATGGACTTGAACAACTTGAAATACCAAATGCAACCAATACTTTTACTTTTGAAATAGAAACATTATACAAATCCATTAATAAATGGAAACCTTTATTTGATACTACAAATGGAGGCCAAAATAAAGCACCGAAATTTCCTTTACCTAATAACTATTTATTTTTACTGCAATACGCAGCCTTTAAAGACGATGTTTTTGTTAAAAAACAAGTAAACTTAACCCTAACAAAAATGGCTTTTGGTGGGATTTACGATCAATTAGCTGGTGGATTTGCTAGATACAGTACAGATATTACATGGAAAGTACCACACTTTGAAAAAATGCTATACGATAATGCCCAATTAATTAGTCTTTATACTCAAGCATATAAGCAAAACAAAAATGAACTTTATAAAAAAATAGTTTACGAAACCGTTGACTTTATTTTAAATGAACTAACAACTTCAGATTACAGCTTTTATTCAGCCCTAGATGCAGATACAGAAGGAGAAGAAGGTAAATTTTACGTTTGGAAAAAACAAGAATTACAAGACATTCTTAAAGACGATTTTAATGTATTTGCCGAATATTATAATATCAATAAAATTGGTTATTGGGAAAAAGAAAATTACATTTTAATTAGAAATAGTAATGAATCAATAATTGCTATCAAATACAATTTAACTATTGACGAACTATTACTTAAAATAATAAATTGTAAAAAAACACTACTAGAGATCAGAAACAAAAGAATAAAACCAAGTATTGATACTAAAATATTGGCTTCTTGGAATGGGTTAGCATGCAAAGCATTATCTGAAGCATATTTGGTTTTTGAAAACGAAAAATTTAAAACAATAGCTCTAGCAAACGCTAATTTTTTATTGACCAACTACTGTAAAGAGAATGGAGAAATAGTTAGAATTAAAAATAACACTACCTTCATACATGGTTTTTTAGAAGACTATGCATTTATAATTGATGCTTTTATGCATGTTTATTTAATTACCGCAGATGATTTGTGGTTAGAACAAGCAAAAAAAATAGCTGATTATAGCATTCAGTATTTTTATGACATCAATCAAAACACATTCTTTTTTACTGATGCCTCAAAAGAACAATTAGTTGTTAGAAAATCTGAATGGAGCGATAATGTTATCCCCTCATCAAGCTCTCAAATGGCTATCAATTTACATCAATTATCTGTTTATTTCAACAACCCTTATTATCTCGAAATATCAAATAGTCTTTTAAAAAATGTAATTCATGAAATTGAAAACTATGGTTCTGGATACAGCAACTGGGCTATTTTATTACTAAAAAAGATAATGCCTCAAATAGAAGTTGTTATTGTTGGTAAAGATGTTGATGAAAAATTAAAAGCTATTTATAACCAAAGTCCACCTAATGTGATATTTGCAGTAAGTAATAAAAAATCTAATTTGGAACTCACAAAAAACAGATATATAAAAGATGAAACATTTATTTATGTTTGCAAAAACAACAGCTGTTTATTGCCTATAAAATCTGTAAAAGAAGCATTAGAACAAATTGAAGAGAACACTAAATATTTTTTTAAAAATTTATAAAGCAATACTTGTTTTTTTATTTTTTGTGATAGTAGGAAATCAACTATTATTTGCACAACTAATTATTCCAAATGCCTACACCGCCTTTAGTAATCAACTGCCTCTTCATATTCAATTTATTCAATCTCAAAAAATAAAATCAATTTCCTGTCAAATTATTGACAAAAAAGATTTACAAATAGCTGAAAATAAAGGCTTGAAAATGTTTTTTGAATTTAACAGTAATGGATTATTAACTAAATATTACTATACATCCATTCAAAAAATTATTGAAAAAGAATATCATTCTGCTCCTATATATAAACGTCATCGTAAAATAAGTAATGGACATCGTTATACTAAAAACGAATACATCTATGATACAATTATTACAACTTATTTTTATAACGAATTTAATTTACTACAACTAAAACGCTATAATGATGGCAATTATTACGAAAGTTATTATTTAGACTATTTTAAGGATGGGCAATTAGAAAAAGAAAGAAGGTACAAAGAAACAAACGTTTCTGAAATAAAATCAGTTTTTAAATTAGGAGAGCAAACACTGATAAGTGAGGAGTCTTATAGGTATCTACCAATTAGTAAAGTTCAATTTAAAAAAACATGCCTAAATAATGAAAATAGGTCATTTAAAGAAATAATATATAATTTAAATGATTCCTCACAAATACTTTCTATTAACGAACAGTATACCGCATCATGGATTATTGAAAATAAAAATTTTGATTACAATAAAAAAGGCCAATTAATTAAAGCTACATACAACAGTAATAGCAACGACAATATTAATCTTATAGAAACCTATGAATATGATATGAATGATTGTTTATTAACTGAAAAACATTACAAAAACAACGAACTAATTCGGGAGATCAGTTATATCACAGATGCTTCTAAAAAATTAAACTCATACATTATTAGAGATCCTAACAGTAAGAGTTTACGGATTGTGAAATTAATTTATGAATATTAAAAAACTAAGGCACTATTTCTCCTTCAATAGTTAAAACTGTAAAAACTGGTTTTGTATTAGACGAAACAACAATACTCTTCTCAAAATATCCCAAAACACCAGGTATTGGTTGAAAGGCAACTACTATTAATCCTGAATCATTTTTTAAAATAGGTTTTTTAGGAAACTTACCAATTGTACAAGCACAACTTGCCTGTATAGTATCTATTAGTAGAGGAGTTTCTGACATATTTTTTGCGTAAAAATTAATACTTTGAGAAGAACCTGATTTAAATTTACCTATATTAACTTTATTTTTTGAAAATTTAATTTGTGAAGTTTTTACAAAATTATCTTTAGTTTGTGTGGTTTCATTTTTACAACCTATGATTAGTAATAAACTTGTAATAGCATTTATGATAAAATATTTATTCATTTGAATTTATTTTTTCTAACATTTGGTAAATATTATCGTTTGTAGATTTTTTATATGTAACAATACCTCTATATACAATTTTATTATTTTTATTTAATAATAAGAACTCAGGAAATTGATATATACCTAATTTTTTAAATTCATCTCGTGTTATATAATAATAGTCTATATTAAAATTAAAATCTTGTTTTATATATTCTAAAAACCATTCATAAGTCTCATGCTCTTTCATAGGGCAAAACAAAGAAATAATTTTATACTCTTGATTATTTTTATAATAAATGTTTAATTTCTCAAACTCTGGCATTGATCTTATACATCCACCACAAGTACTAGACCACATATCAATACATACAGTCTTTGACTTTAATTCTGAAAGTTTAATTTTATTTCCTTTTCTATCTATAATTGAAAAATTATATTTCCCTTCAACTGGAAAATTTTCTTTTTTACTTTTATAATATGCAAAACTTATATTTTCAAATACAAATGGATAGGTTGCTATAATGAAGAATAAAAAAACAATAAATAAATATTTATGTCTATTGATAAATGTTTTTTCAATGAAAATATAATATAGTATAATAAGGCCAAATATGATATATACTATATCAATCATTCTTGGTATATTGAATGACATTAACATAGTTATAAAAAGAATTAAAAAATATGGTGCCTGTATTAAAATAAAACTAACGAAACTTCTACTCTTTGAATACCTGTAAAAAAAATAACCTAATAACAAATAAATTACAATACTAATCGCGACTACATATTCTTTTATAATATTGATATGATCATTTAATACTAACTGATTATTAAAGTATATATAGTCTGTTAAAAAGTATAATGAAATTACAGTAAAAGCAATTATTATTCCTTTAAAGATATTTTTGATATAATTTTTAAATTTATCAATCATAAACTAAAGTGGGTAATTTGTAGGTAAATATTTTGGGCACAATCCGTCACAATTCGAACCAAACATAAAACCACAATTTGTAACTTGAGTACAATTATCTGTTGATTTGCAATTACTACACATTGTAAATATCGTTGAAGGACTGCAATCACAATTTAATTTTTGTCCGCCTGGACCTGGTCTTTGAGCAACCGGTGCAATATAAATTAATCTTCCATCTGCAAATGCTGCTGACATTTTCGCATCTGAAATTCCAGCATTATTTAATTGTTCTTTTATGAGAGGGATAAATACACTATTTAAAATAACACTTAAATTTTTATTCTCAAAAAATTCTTTTTTTACTGTAGCATTTTTCAAAGCAGTCATTAATTTTTTTTGTTCATTTGTATAATGGTCATTTTCAATATGATATTCAATTATATAATTCCAAAAATCAACTTTTTCTTCCGAATTTAAAGTTGCAACTGCTAATTTTCTAAATTCTTCATCTTGTATGTTTGCAATTTCTATGATTTTTGAATTATTAATTCTTAATTGAAATGTTTCATCTACTTTGTTAGATTTAAATAAATCATTAAACTTTTCATCGGTTCTAAAATCAAAAGTCGGTTGATTTTCAGCATTCTGCGTTGGATGAATTTGATTTTTTTGACAAGATACATTGAATAGAACAACGCTAGAAATTAGCGAAGCTAATAAAATAATTTTTTTCATTTTTTCTTTTGGTTAACGTTATTAATTATGCGATTAAACCAAAATTAAATTATTTTTTAAAATAATCAATTGAAAAAATTAAAAAAATATTGCTAAATCAATTTAAAGTATTCAAAGAAATAACTTAATAATTACAACATTAATTTAGTAATTATAAAACTGAATATTATAATTAACAAAAAAATTATTTGTCTCTATAAATCAACAAATTTATAATGCCTTGTGTTGGAGTACTATTATCGGTTAACGACACCACAAATGGTTTACGTTGACCTTCAAAACAATTATAAACTACAAATCCTTTATCTTCTGTAGGATTAGGTAATTTTTTTTCATAATACGTTTTTAAATCTGTAAATAAGCGTGCACTTAAATCTAAATCTTTGCAATTAATTTGAACCTCTACTTCATCTAAACTATCCTTTTGCAAATTATAGGCTACAGAATAATTAGTTACACTATCAATTGTATATTCAAAATATAAATAATCATGAGCTACTTCAGATGGCGCTTTTGTTTCAGTTTTTGTAATTAATATAGCTTTACTGTTCAAGTCAACACCTCTAATTACGCCATCTTTACTTCTAATAATTTCATCTAAGGCTTCGTTATACTCAGGGAATATTCGCGCTTTTTTTTCATTATTAACATCAACATTTTCTTTGCAAGAAAAAAATCCAAAAACTATAAATAGTAAACACGTATAAATAAATATTTTTTTCATCTTCTGTTATTTTTCTGTTTCTTCAGTAGTTGTATTTTGAACTTCAGGGCGCATCGTTGGAAACAATAACACATCCTGTATTGATGGCTGATTAGTCATTAACATACATAATCTATCTATACCAATTCCTATTCCTGCTGTTGGAGGCATTCCGTATTCTAGTGCACGTAAAAAATCATAATCAATAAACATAGCCTCATCATCTCCTCTCTCCATTAATTTTACTTGCTCTTCAAATCTTTCTCGTTGATCAATTGGATCATTTAATTCTGAATAAGCATTCGCTATTTCTTTACCGTTGATCATTAATTCAAAACGTTCTACTAGTCCAGCTTCAGTTCTATGTTTTTTTGTTAAAGGACTCATTTCAACAGGATAATCTGTAATAAATGTTGGCTGAATATAATTGCCTTCACATTTTTCTCCAAAGATAGTATCAATTAATTTTGCTTTACCCATTGTTTCATCAATTTCAAGATGCAACTCTTTACAAACAGTTCTTAAACTAGCTTCATCCATCTTACTAACATCAATTCCTGTATGTTCTTTTATTGCGTCAAATATGGATACTCGTTTAAATGGCGCTGCAAAATTTATCACTTTGTCACCTACTGTTAATTCGGTTGTGCCATGTAAATCAGTCGCAATTTTTTCTAATAAGGTTTCTGTGGTATTCATCATCCAATAATAATCGCGATATGCAACATAAAATTCTAAAATGGTAAATTCAGGATTATGTGTTCTATCCATTCCTTCATTTCGGAAATTACGACTAAATTCATACACCCAATCAAATCCTCCAACAATTAAACGTTTTAAATATAATTCGTTTGCAATACGCAAATAAAGAGGTATATCTAACGCATTATGGTGAGTTAAAAATGGGCGCGCTGTTGCTCCGCCAGGAATAGATTGTAATACAGGAGTATCAACCTCTAATGCTCCGCCATCATTTAAAAACTGACGAATCGTATTCATTATCTTTGTACGTTGCTCAAATGTTTTTTTAACGTTTGGATTAATAATTAAATCCACATAACGTTGGCGATAACGAAATTCAGGATCAGTTACTTCATCAAATGCGTTTCCATCCGCATCTGTTTTTACTACTGGTAAAGGTTTTAAAGATTTACTTAATAATTTAAACGATGTTACATGAATCGATATCTCTCCTGTTTTTGTAGTAAAAACATATCCTTCTACTCCAATTATATCGCCTAAATCAATTAATTTTTTCCAAACTATATCATATAATACTTTATCTTCTTCATTAGGACAAATATCATCCCTACGAACATAAATTTGCATTCTATCAGTACTATCTTGTAAAACTGCAAATGCTGCTTTGCCCATATCACGAACACTCATGATACGTCCTGCAAATTTTATGTCTTTATAATTTAATTTATCGTGCTCATAATTTTGTTTAATATCTTGTGCCGTTACATTTATTTTAAATTCCTCAGCAGGATATGGATTAATACCTAGTTTTTTTAATTCTTCTAGTTTTCCTCTTCTTAACTCTTCTTGTTCGCTTAGCTCTTGAAACATGTTTTGTAATTTTTGCCCGAAGTTACATAATTCGTAATGTTTATAATCTATTCAAAACATCTATCTATTCACAATTTATTAATATGTTAGAGGTTTATGATAGTTGCACTATTAATATTATAGTATATAACACATTTCAACTATTTCACATTAAAGCAAGCGCTTAACCCTTATTTAATGAAAATATGAAAATTCAAACTATTGATTATCAGTAAAATACATAATTTTGTTTAATAATATTTAATTTTAATTAAACAATATGTATATTTGTTTAACAATTATAATTTTTAATTAAACAAAACACATAATATCATGACAGCAGTAGAGTTTAACACCAGAATATTAAATGAAAAACAATCTTTAAAAAACTTTGCTCTTAGCTTAACACATAATGCCGATGATGCCTTAGATTTGCTTCAAGATACATATGTAAAAGCAATAACTTATAGAGAAAAGTTTGAAGATAGTACCAACTTAAAAGCATGGTTATTTACTATCATGAAAAATACATTTATTAATTCTTACCGTCGTGCTGTAAAAACAAAACAAATTATACAAACCAATGCAGATTTAGCAATGGCAAAAGCATTTAAAAATAACCATCAAGATATTACTGAATCAAGATTAGCAGCTAAAGATATTTTAAATAAAATTGAAAATCTTGAAGATCAATATAAAATACCTTTTACCAAATACTACACCGGATTTAAGTATGAAGAGATTGCTCAAGAAATGCAATTACCTTTAGGAACTATAAAAAGTAGAATTTTTTTAGCCCGAAAACAGCTAATGGTTGCCATTGAAAATTCCATGAATTAAAACACAACAAAAAGGATTCTAAATATTAGAATCCTTTTTTTATAATTATAAATTAAGTTTACTTTTGAGTTATGATTATAATTAAACCCATTTCTAAAATTGTTTTTATTAGCTTATGTTTTTTTTACGTAAGTACATTTGCTCAAGAAATAGATGCTGAGCTCTATAATAATGACACAAGCTCTTATACACCATCTAAAAACAAAGGATTTCACGCAGGTTTATATGTGGGTGCCTTTTGGGCTAATAAAAACACCGCATACGTATATGATGGATATGGGTTTGATATTAATGGACAAAGAAACACATTTGGAAATAGTATTTTATATAATCAAATTGTAAATATTTATGGTGGTGGAAATGGAGGCGTGGATTATATTGCACAATTATTAAATATTAATCATGGCGACTGGTATTTTAATGAACAGGACATGCCTTTTAATTTAAAATATACCACTACTTACTTAGTTGGTTTAAATACTAGATACAAAGTCAACAAAAAATCTAATATTACATTAAATATTAATGCCACTAAATTAACCGTAAACGGAAAATTTACAATTCATTCAAATCCATCTAGTGTAGGAACTCCTACAGCTGTTACAAATCAAGTTACATTAAATCAATTTACAATTGTTGGTATTGAACAACGAATTATGTTTCAGTTTGGATATCAACGTATTATTGGTAATGATGAAAAACTAAATTTAATGATGGAAGGCGGATTAAATGTTATACTTTCTAAAGCTCAAAAAAATCAAGCCATTTTAAATGCCAATCCTAATAGTGGGCAAAATAATATTACAATTGATTTAATGTCTATTTACAATCAATCTCCATATAATTACTATAGTGCAAAATATTTAATTGGTGGTGGAATTGGATTTTATGGGGGTATAGGTCTTCACTTAACTATGAATCCAAAATATACCATTCAATTATTATACTCTCCATCATTTGACAGAGTTAATATGGGCTACAGCCCTCAGTTTAAGCTGCAAAATGGGATAGGATTAAGAATTTATTATAACATGAGTTAATTTACATCCATTTTTTTCGTTTAAAATAAATAAGTAATCCAACAATAACTAGTAGCATAACTCCCCATGTTATAAAATATCCATTTTGAGATTTCAGCTCAGGCATATTTTCAAAATTCATTCCATAAACACCAGCAATAAAAGTAACAGGAATAAATATGGAAGACATAATTGTTAGCACTTTCATTACTTCGTTCATTTTATTAGCATTAGTGCTTAAATAAATATCCATTATCCCTGATAATAAATCCCTGTATGTTTCAACTGTATCTATAATCCGTGTAACATGATCACTTAAATCTCTTAAATAAATATCACTTGAATCATTAATTAATTTTGTTTCAGACCGAATCATATTATTAATCATATCTCGCATTGGCCATACTTGTTTGCGTAAATAAATCATTTCTCGTTTTAAATGATATAATTGTAATAATGATTTTTTATCTGTATTACTTATAATATCCTCCTCAATTTCTTCAATAATATCTCCTATTTTTTCAATAACAGAAAAATAACAATCTACCACTGCATCCATTAAAGCATATGCTAAATAATCGGCGTTTAATTTTCTTATTCTTCCTTTACTTTGTCGTAGTCGTGTTCTAATAATATCAAAGGCATCTCCACTATGTGGTTCTTGAAATGATAAGACTGTATTTTCACAAAGCAGAATAGCTAATTGTTCTGATTTTATTTCCGTTGTATAGCTAATCATTTTCATAATAGCTACAACATAATGATCATAATCTTCAAACTTAGGACGTTGATCTACATGAACAATATCTTCCATTGTTAATGGATGTATATTATAAAATTTACCAATTGCCTCAATTAATTCAATTTTATGAAGTCCTTCAACATTTATCCATTTTATCATATTAGGTTTAACATGTGATAAACACTCTGATAAATCATAATATTCTGCTTCAAAAAATTCAGAATCATTATACTCAATTAAGGTAATTTTAATTCTATCTGTTCGCTGATCTCCAGTATAAAACAAAGTTCCTGGAGGTACGCCAATATCTTTTGTTTTTTGAGCCATAGGATATTTAATTAAAAAAATGATTACTCTAAAGTCTCGTTTTTCATAACCATTTGAACAGTAAATCTACTGCGCTGTTCAAGCAAAATTAATTTATTTGCAGTTAATGTATCTATTATTTCTTGTGTATAATATCTTATAGTCATTAATTCTAAATCAAAATTATACAATACTTTAAACTGCTTTTGTAATTCTTTAATTAAATCTGTAATTTTTGTTTCGTGATTATCGCAACACACAGAAAAGCTAATAGCGGATAATTGCATTAAATTAATTTTTATACTGTACTTAGCAAACACTTCAAATATATCACTTAAATTATCTTCAGCAATAAACGAAAAATCTTTTGGCTGAATAGAAAGTAACACTTGATCTGTTTTAAAAATATATGATGGAATATTTAATCGTTTTTCTGCATCTTTAATAACCGTTCCATCTTCTTTAGGATTTAAAAAAGATTTTACATGTAATGGTATTTGTTTATTTTGTAAGGGTTTAATTGTTTTGGGATGAATAACTGAGGCTCCATAATATGTTAACTCGATAGCATCATGATACGACAACTCATTTATTTTTTGAGTATTTTTAAACCACTTAGGATCGGCGTTTAATACGCCTGGCACATCTTTCCATATTGTTACACTACTAGCATTTAAACAAAATGCTAGTATGGATGCTGTATAATCTGAACCTTCTCTACCGAGAGTAGTTGTATAATTTTCGGAAGTACCTCCTATAAATCCTTGTGTAATAATAATATCATAGGTATTAAAGATAGGATTTAACTCTGATTGAATTAATTTTTCAGTTAATTCAAAATCCACTTTACCTTCTCGATAAGCATTATCAGTTTGAATTAACCCTCTAATATCTACCCATTTATTTTTTATTCCAACTTCCGTTAAATACGCTGATATAATTTTAGTGGAAATAATTTCTCCAATGCTCACAATTTGATCATATTCAAAATCAAATCCCCGAGTAGGTTCATCTTCTATAATCCAATATAACTCAACAAAAGTATTTTCTAGTTCCGTATATATAAAATGGCTTGGATTTAAAAATAATTGTTTACAAATAGTTATATGATGATCTTTAATTCCTTCTAAAAGCATTTCTGCATTTTCGGTTTTATAAAAATACGCTTTGGCTAAGTGCTCTAGGGCATTAGTAGTTTTACCCATTGCAGAAACAACAATACTAATTTTTTGATTAGGAAATTGTTTTAAAACCTCTACCACGTTTTTTACACCATCTGCATCTTTAACAGATGCGCCACCAAACTTAAATACCTGCATAACTAATTATTTAAATAAAGTTACTCATCTCAAATTATAACTAACTCGTAATCATTTTCCAATAATAACTCTAATCATAAAAATACGATTTATCAATCATCTTATAAATATCAGTTATTTGTTTCTACTTTTTCTTTTACTTTATTTGCATTTAAAATAGCAACTTGTTGAGCAATATTTTGCGCCATTTCTCTGAAAGCTAATGCTTGAGGCGTTGTTTCTTGTAAAATTGCAGGGCGTCCAACATCACCTGCTTCTCTGATACTTTGCACTAATGGAATTTGACCTAATAATGGTAAATCTAATTCGGCTGCTAAATTTTTAGCTCCATCTCTGCCAAAAATATAATATTTATTATCTGGTAATTCTTCAGGCGTGAAATAAGCCATATTTTCAACGATTCCTAAAACCGGGACATTTAACGCTGGTAATTTAAACAAAGCAATTCCTTTACGAGCATCTGCTAATGCTACTTGTTGAGGTGTACTAACAATAACAGCTCCCGTAATAGGAATAGTGCTACATAATGTAATTTGAATATCTCCAGTTCCAGGAGGTAAATCCACTACTAAATAATCTAACTCTCCCCAATTAGTGTCTGTAAATAATTGCGTTAATGCCTTAGATGCCATTGGACCTCGTAAAGCAATTACCTGATCAGGACCAGCTAAAAAACCAACAGAGTTTAATTTTACTCCATAACTTTCTACTGGTTTCATTTTGGGTTTGCCTTCATACTCTGATTTTCCAGGCATATCATTTTGCACGTCAAACATAATTGTTTGAGATGGTCCATAAATATCCGCATCTACTAAGCCCACCTTTGCTCCTTGCTTTGCTAAAGCAACCGCTAAATTAGCCGACACTGTTGACTTACCAACTCCTCCTTTACCAGAAGCAACTACAATAATATTTTTAATGTTAGAAAGAGTACCCAAATCTTTATCTCTTGTTGATGTAACATTAGCTGTCATAGTCACATTTACAACAGCATCTTTATCTACAAAATGTTTAATAGCATTAACGCACGCGTTATGTATCATATCTTTCATAGGACAAGCAGGAGTTGTTAGTACAACTGTAAACGAAACATTCTTTCCATCTACAACAACATCTTTCACCATTCCTAAAGTCACTAAATCTTTTTTAAGATCAGGGTCGTCTACGTATTTTAAAGCGTCTAAAACGCTGTCTACTGTGATTGGCATATTATTATATTTAATGCAAAATGCGCCAATATTAGGCTAGTTTGCAAAATGAATTATACTTTAAATTTGATTAGCTAAATTTAATAAATTGTCTTCTTCAAAATCACGACCCATTATTTGTAATCCAATAGGCAACCCATTACTATGTATGCCATTAGGAACTGAAATAGCAGGACAACCAACAATGTTTGCTTGAACAGTAAATATATCTTCTAAGTACATTTTAATTGGATCATTACTGTTTTTACCAAATTCAAAGGCTGTACCTGGCGTTGATGGTGTTATAATAAAATCGTGATGTTTTAAAATTTCTCTTGTTTTTAACCGCACTTTATTTCTTACTTTTTGGGCTTTACCATAATAAGCATCATAATATCCTGCACTTAAAACAAATGTTCCTAACATAATTCGACGTTTTACTTCTTTACCAAATCCTTCGCTACGAGATTTTTTATACGTACTTTCTAAATCAGTAGCATTAGAGCTTCTGTAACCAAAATGAACTCCATCAAAACGAGCTAAGTTAGAGGATGCTTCTGCTGTTGTTAAAACATAATATATAGGAACTAAAAAATCTAAATACGGAAAATCAACAGCAGTAATTTCATGACCTGCATCTTTTAGTTTTTGTAATGTATCCAAAGTTTGTTTTTTAACCTCAATATCCAAACCGTTAGACTCTACACATTCTTTTAAATAAGCAATTTTATACTTTTTGTTTTCTGTTAAGCTATCTGTATATTTTTGTACAGGTTTTTGAGATGCTGTGGTGTCAAAATCATCTTTTCCTGAAACAATTTCAAGTAATAAAGCCGCGTCTTCTACAGTTTTAGTAATAGGGCCTATTTGATCAAAAGATGAAGCGTACGCTATTAATCCCCAACGCGATACTCTTCCATATGTAGGTTTTAAGCCTACTGTTCCTGTAAAAGAAGCTGGTTGTCGAATAGACCCGCCTGTATCTGAACCGAAAGTAGCATGGCATAAATTAGCAGCTACTGCTGCTGCCGAACCTCCAGAAGAACCACCGGGCACTGTTTTTTCATTTAATGGGTTTAATACTTTTCCAAAAGCAGAATTTTCATTACTACTTCCCATAGCAAATTCATCACAATTTAAACGACCTATAATAATGGCATCTTCAGCAAGTAAACGCTCAACTACTGTAGATGAATATAAAGATTCAAACCCTTCTAAAATCTTAGAAGAACAAGAAACCCTATGACCTTTATAGCAGATATTATCTTTTAATCCAATAATAACACCAGCTAGTTTACCAGCTGTTTTATTTGCAATTTTCTCATCTACTAACTTAGCCTGGACTAAAGCCGACGAAGCAAATACCTCTAAAAAAATATTTAAATGTTTTTTACTTTCTATTAATTTAATAGAATCTTCTACTAGCTGAATGCAAGATGTTTTTTTAGATACTAAATCAGTTTGTAGATTTTTAATTGTTGTAAATGTATACACGGCTTATATATTAAATAATAAAAGCGCCAATCGTAAGAATGACGCTTATATAATCAATTAAATAAAATTATTTGTTTTCAGATTCTGAAGAACTTTCGCCTTTTGAAGCGTCTTTAAATTCTTTCATTCCTTTTCCTAAACCTTTCATTAACTCAGGGATTTTTTTTCCTCCGAACATTAATAAAACGATTACTAAAATGATGATAATTTCTGGAGCTCCTAGTCCACCTAAAAAACCTAAGATTAATGCTTGTGTCATTGTTATAAATTTAGATTACAAATATACGTATTTATTAGTTTTAAGCAAATTAAGGAAAATCTGTTATTTTTGAGAAAAATAGAGCTTTATGATAAAAAAAATAGAACATATTGGAATTGCCGTAAAAAGTCTTCAAACTTCAAACGATTTATTTAAAAGATTGTTTGGTAAGGATCATTATAAAGTAGAATCAGTTGAAAGCGAAGGTGTAAGTACCTCTTTTTTTATGCTAGGGGAAACAAAAATTGAGTTACTAGAAGCCACAAATTCGAATAGTGCTATTGCTAAATTTATTGATAAAAAAGGCGAAGGAATACATCATATAGCTTATGAGGTAGATGATATATACTATGAAATGGATCGTTTAAAAGCCGAGGGATTTGAAGTGTTAAATAAGGAGCCTAAAAGTGGTGCTGATAATAAATTAATTTTCTTTTTACATCCGAAAAGTACTAATGGTGTTTTAGTTGAATTATGTCAAGAAAAAAAAGAATAATGTAGGCATTTATTTAGTTTTTTTATAAATTAAAGCTACAGCATAAGCATTAACTCCTTCCTCTCTGCCAACATAGCCTAAGCGTTCGTTAGTAGTGGCTTTTATAGAAACGTCATTTGGCGTTATGTTCATTAGAGGCGCCAATACATTTTGCATTTCTGTAATATGAGGATTTACTTTTGGCGCTTCTAAACTTAATGTAGCATCAACATTGCCGATAGCATATCCATTATTATCTAATAAATTCACAACTTCTTTTAATAACAACTTGCTATCTGCTCCTTTATATTTTGGATTTGTATTAGGGAAGTGAAATCCTATATCTCTAAGATTAGCTGCGCCTAATAGCGCATCACAAATGGCATGTAATAATACATCTGCATCACTATGCCCTACACAACCTTTATCAAATTTTAATTTTATTCCACCTAACCACAACTCCCTACCCTCGCCTAAAGGATGAACATCATACCCAAAACCTACTCTTATATTAACCATATTTTTTTTATCTTATTAAAACGCCTTCATGTATTCTTCAAAAGGAATACCCTTCATAAATTCTTTAGAGTAAATGTACTGATATATTAAATCAGACCATTGCTTATGGGTTTTACCATCATGTAAAATACTTGAATCAAAAGGTTTACTATAATGTATTTTTATTGTTTCTTTCCTGCCTTTAAACATTTCGTCTGGCAAAAACAACATTTCTATATTTGCTTTAATGCCTATTTTTTTTCTAAAATTTGCGAAATTGTAAAAGAATTTAGAGTTTTCTCCTTCAATAAAAACAGGCTGTATCATTCGTTTATGATCAATAGCCTGTGTTACAAAACTTTTTTTCCAAACTAAATCTCTTACCAAGCCATTTTGTTTTCGAGAAACCATTCCTGCCGGAAAAAACAAAACTGCGCATTCTGTCATAAAAACCTCCTCCATCGTTCTTAATGACTTTGTAGAAGACGCCCCCACTTTATTAACGGCAACAAAAATATCGCCATAATTTTTTAAATTTTTTAAGATATCATTTACAAAAAAACGAACATCGGGCCTAATATCTCCCACAGATTTTATTAAAGCCATTCCATCTAAGCCACCTAATGGATGGTTGGCGGCAATAATAATAGAGCCGGTTAAAGGAACCAATTCTAAATGTTTAGATTCCACTTTTGCTCCTAATCTTTCTAAAGCTTTTGTATTAAAATTTAATCCTTCTTCGTCTTTTAAATCACGCATTGCTGCGTTAATTTCATCCTCATGCAATTTCTTCTTAAGCCAATTAATTGCAAAACGAGGCAACCATTTATAAAGTTTATACGCCTTTTCTCTTAAAACTTTTTCAATATCTATAAATTTTTTGTTCTCCATACTAGGACAACAAAGATAAAACAATTGTTAATATCTCAATCATCAAAAAAATCTTTTTAAAAAAGTATCGCCTGTTGCCAATTACTCAAATCACCAATAAAATCAGGGCTTATGATTTATAGTTCTAAAAATTACTTAGTAATAATTTCGTTTCAAAATTATTAACAAGTTTGAATTTATCAACAAAAGTGGTAAAAAATGGGCAAAAGTGGTAGAAAGTGGTAAAAAATTAATTATTTTTGACCTAATTAAAACTAAATCCAATAATGACAAGCCTTATAGGAGAATACGAATGTAAAGTTGATGCGAAAGGTCGCTTTATGTTTCCTGTGAATTTAAGGAAGCAATTGGAAGAAGTATTTGATAAGGGGTTTGTTATTAACCGAAATCTTCATCAAAAATGTTTAGTGCTTTATCCTATTAATGAATGGAATAAGCTAAACAAAAAATTAAGCAAGCTTAATCGTTTAATTAAATCTAATGATGTATTTGTTAGAAAATTTACTGGGGGGGCAACAGCCGCAGATGCAGATAACACTGGGCGTGTTTTATTGCCAAAACCATTAGTAGAATACGCTGATATCAAATCTGATATCAAAGTATTAGGAAGCAATAATGTAATTGAAATTTGGGATAAAAAATTATACGAACAATTCTTAAGTCAAGATATTGATATAGAGAAATTAGCAGAAGATGTTTTAGGAAACTTAAATTTTAATGATGGAGATGATGAGTAATAGCACTTATCATATCCCCGTTCTTTTACAACCTTGCATAGATGGACTTAACATAAATCCTGATGGCGTGTATGTTGATTTAACGTTTGGTGGTGGCGGACATTCAAAAGAAATTTTAAAACATCTTTCAAAAAAAGGAAAATTATTTTCTTTTGATCAAGATGAGGATGCTAAAGCTAATATTCCAGAAGATGAGCGTTTAACATTCATTCCTCATAATTTTAGATACATCTCTAACTACCTAAAATTATACGGGATTACACACGTTGATGGCATATTAGGTGATTTAGGTGTTTCATCTCACCAATTTGATAAAGGAGAGCGTGGTTTTTCTATTCGTTTTGATGCTGATTTAGATATGCGAATGAATCAAAAATCAGATTTAACAGCTAAAAAAGTATTAAATACCTATGATGTAAAAAAGCTAACTGCAATTTTTAGAGAATACGGTGAAGTTGATAATGCATATAAACTAGCTAACCTAATTTTTGAAGCTAGAGTAAATGAACCTATAGAAACTACAGCTCAATTTAAAAATATTATTAAGCCGTGTACTCCAAAATTTGAAGAAAGTAGATATCTAGCAAAAGTATACCAAGCTATAAGAATTGAGGTAAATCAGGAAATGGAGGCCTTAAAAGAATGCTTAACACAATGTGTTTATTTATTAAAACCAAACTCAAGACTAGTTATTATGAGTTACCATAGTTTAGAAGATAGATTGGTTAAGAACATCATACGTTCAGGTAATGTAGATGGGAAAGAAGAAAAAGACATCGTGTTTGGTAAAATAACAAAATACTTCAAGTCTCTTACTTCAAAGCCAATAGTACCAGATATAAAAGAAATTGAAATAAACTCGAGAGCAAGAAGTGCAAAATTAAGAATAGCAACTAAACTATAATACATAAGATAAACTAAAAAAAATAAAAATCATCTTAAGTGGCAAACAAATTTAGAGACATACCTAAAGAAGAAATAGTTGAACTAGAAGAATTAGTTGAACTAGAGGAAGTTGAAGAAAATTCTAAAGTTGTATCTAAGCCTACAAAGACTACAAAAAAAGGAGTGCTTGCTAAGGCATTATCTAAAATCTTTGGGGGGAGTTTTTTAAGTGATGAAAGGGCTGTAAAACACATGCCATTTATTTTATTTCTTGGGTTAATTGCCATTTTATACATCGCAAATGGATACTATGCTGATGATAAAATTAGAGAAGTAAACAAAGTGACAAATGAAATAAAAGAATTGAGAACTGAGTTTATTTCATCAAAATCAGATTTAATGTTTATCAGTAAACAAAGCGAGGTTGCTAAAGCGGTAACATCTCTTGGGTTGAAAGAACCAGTAGTGGCACCAATAAAAATAGAAACAGATAGTATAAAAATTGGAAAATAAAAAAGACATATTATCTAGAACATATTTAGTATACATATTTCTATGTGTATTTGCTCTTTCTATTCTTTACAAAATGTGTGTTATTCAATTTAAAGAAGGGGCTGAATGGAAAGCGAAAGCAGAAGCGTTTAACACACAAGTTCATGAAATACAAGCTGCACGAGGAAACATTTTTGATATAAACGGAAACCTTTTAGCCACATCATTACCTTATTACGAAGTAGCAATTGATATTAATGCGCCTTCTATTGATAAAAAATTATTTGAATCAAAAATAGATTCACTTTGTTTTATGCTATCGGATTTATTTAAAGATAAATCTGCCAAACAATACACAAAATTATTAAGAAGAGCGAGAAAAAGCGGAGACCGTTATGTGATTTTAAAACGCAACGTATCTTATAAAGATTTACAAAAACTTAAGACCTTTCCTATATTAAAAAAAGGCAAACGCGGGGGGTTAGTTACACTTCAAACAAATAAGAGAGAACGTCCATTTAAAATGTTAGCAGCCAGAACTATTGGAATGGCAAGAGAAGGAGTGAAACCTGTTGGATTAGAAGGTGCTTATGATTCAGTATTAATGGGTATTAGCGGACAACGATTAATGCAGAAAATTGCTGGCGATGTGTGGAGACCCATTAACGACGAAAATGAAATTGAACCAAAAGATGGTAGTGACTTATATACAACTATAGACATTAACATACAAGATGTTGCAGAAAATGCATTAATGAATACTCTTATCAAAAACAAAGCTTCTCATGGTTGTGCTATATTAATGGAAGTAAAAACAGGTGAGATAAAAGCTATTGCTAATTTAACAAGAGATGGAAAAGATTCAAGTGCATACAGCGAAAGTTTAAACTATGCCATTGGTTATGCTACTGAACCGGGATCAACTTTTAAATTGGCATCTTACTTAGCGGTAATGGATGATTATGATTTAAGTTTGGACGAAAAAATACATGTTGGTAATGGAGAAATTACTTATTATAATAAAACAATAAAAGATGCTCATCCTCCTGAAACAGCTGTTTTAACTCTTAAACGAGCTTTTGAAGTTTCGTCAAATGTAGCAGCAGCTAAAACTATTGTAAAATATTATTCTAAAAATCCTCAACAATATATCAATAAATTAAAATCATTTCACTTAAATCAAAAATTAGGAATATCTATACCAGGCGAAGCAAATCCATTAATTAAAGAACCTAAAAACAAAGATTGGTCAGGATTAACCCTACCTCAAATAAGTTATGGATATGAAAGTTTAATTACTCCACTTCAAACATTAACGCTTTATAACGCTGTTGCTAATAATGGAAAAATGGTAAAACCTCGTTTTGAAAGAGAGATAAAACATAATGGAAAAACTGTAAAAACATTTACTACAGAAGTAATAGTAGAACATATTGTTAAGCCATCTACTATAAAAAAAGCAAAAGAAATGTTAGAAGGTGTAGTTGAACATGGAAGTGGAAAAGGATTAAATATAACCGCATTTAAAGTTGGGGGGAAAACAGGAACAGCGCAAATTGCAAAAATTGGTGTAAAACGAGGAAGTGGAAAAACAGCTTACGGAGATGTTGGAAATAGAAATTACCAAGCTTCTTTTGTTGGGTATTTTCCAGCCGATAATCCACTATACACTTGTATTGTTATCATAAATTCTCCTAGTAACGGTATATACTACGGGGGGTTAGTAGCAGGGCCTGTTTTTAAAGAAATTGCAGAAAAAGTGTACTCTAATAGTTTAGATTTTATATCTCCAATCAACGAAAAACAAAATGTTATTACAAAAGCACCTAATAGTATAAAATCTAAAAATGATGAACTTATTCAGGTTTCAAAAGCCCTGAAATTAAATAGTAAAACTAATGCTTCTGAAAATGATTTTGTATCAAGAGATCTAAATGATTCTGCTAAAATTTCGCTACAAACAACAAATATAGAAAGCCAGTTAAAAAAAGGAATTGTCCCAAATTTAAATGGATTATCGGCAAAAGATGCCATGTTTTTATTAGAAAATTCTGGATTTCATGTGAAGATATTAGGCATTGGATCTGTAAAAAAACAATCTATTGACGCTGGAAAAAAATTTAATAAAGGCGACAAAATAACATTAATACTTAGTTAGAGTGAAATTATTAAGCGATATATTATATAAAACAAGATTAGAAGAAATAATTGGTTCTACTAACGTAGCGATTTCTTCTGTTACATTTGATTCTCGTAAAGCAAAAAAAGATTGTTTATTTATTGCTACAAGAGGAACAGCATCTGACGGGCATCATTATATTGAATTAGCAATTGAAAATGGAGCAGTAGCTGTTGTTTGTGAAGAATTGCCAGAAATATTAAAAGATAACATTACTTATGTAAAGGTTTTAAATTCATCCTCTGCATTAGGTTATATTGCCTGTAATTTTTTTGATAACCCCTCTGAAAAATTAAAATTAGTTGGAATAACCGGAACTAATGGCAAAACAACAACGGTTACTTTATTGTTTAATTTATTTAGAGGATTAGGGTACAATGTTGGATTGTTATCTACTGTTGAAAATAAAATTAACACAACTGTTATACCATCAACTCACACTACCCCGGATGCGCTATCGCTTAACGAGTTATTGGCTAAAATGGTTGAATCTGGTTGTCAATACGCATTCATGGAAGTGAGCTCTCATGCTATTGTACAACACAGAATTACAGGATTAAAATTTACTGGA
Source organism: uncultured Flavobacterium sp. (assembly GCA_964541155.1). GTDB lineage: Bacteria > Bacteroidota > Bacteroidia > B-17B0 > Aurantibacillaceae > UBA4416. Next base: position 46,532 of record CAZIPC010000003.1, on the reverse strand, counting down.
GCAGCATTTTCAAATATTACACACGACCATTTAGATTATCATAAAACGTTTGAAGAATATATTAAAGCAAAAAAAATGTTTTTTGATAATTTACAAGATGATTCATTTGCTTTAACTAATAAGGATGATAGAAATGGCAATGTAATGTTACAAAATACAAAAGCAAAAAAATATTCATATGGATTAAAATCAGTTGCAGATTTCAAATGTCGAATTATTGAAAATCATTTAAACGGTTTGTTATTAAGCATTGACAATCAAGAAGTATGGGTAAAATTAATTGGATCATTTAATGCCTATAACGTATTGGTAGTATACGCAATTTCTTTACTATTAAAACAAGATAAAGTTCAGGTACTAACTACACTAAGCAATTTAAATTCAGTTGAAGGTCGTTTTCAATATATCAAATCTAAAAATGGCATTGTTGCTATTGTAGATTACGCGCATACTCCTGATGCATTAAAAAATGTACTAGAAACTATTAAAGATATCCGAACAGGAAACGAACAAGTAATTACTTTGATTGGTTGTGGAGGTGATAGAGATTCTGCTAAGCGCCCAATAATGTCTCAGATAGCATGTGAGTTTAGTAATAAAATTATATTAACAAGTGATAATCCTCGTAGTGAAAATCCTGAAGATATTTTAAATCAAATGCAAGCAGGAATTAATCCTACAGACCTAAAAAAAACACTACGCATCAGCGATAGAAAAGAAGCGATAAAAACAGCTGTATCATTTGCAAAAACTGGAGATATTATTTTGATAGCAGGAAAGGGTCACGAAAAGTATCAAGAAATAAATGGCATTAAACATCCATTTGATGATTTCGAAATTGTAAAAGAAAACTTTAAAACACTAGAAATATAAAATGTTTTACTATTTATTCCATTATTTAGATCAACTAAACTTCCCAGGGGCAGGAGTTTTTCAATACATTTCATTTAGAGCGGCTTTAGCATTATTGTCATCGTTAATCATATCAATGGTTTTTGGTAAACGAATTATAAATTACATACGCAAAAAACAAATTGGTGAAACTATCAGAGAATTAGGCTTAGAAGGACAAAATGAAAAAGCAGGAACTCCAACAATGGGTGGATTAATTATCCTTGCCGCAATTATTATCCCAACATTATTATTTGCTAAAATACATAACATCTATATTGTTTTAATGCTAGTATCAACTGTTTGGCTTGGATGTATTGGTTTTTTAGATGATTATATAAAAGTATTTAAGAAAAATAAAGAAGGATTAAAAGGAACGTTTAAAGTAGTTGGGCAAATAGGAATTGGACTATTAGTTGGAGCCGTTTTTTATTTTCATCCAGATGTTGTTATTAAAGAAAGAGTAACAGCCAACCAACAATCTGCCTACTCTTTTGACGAAGCAATAAGAGGAAAAAGAGATTTAACTATTCCAAAATATGCTTCAACCTCAACAAAAACAATTAAAACAACAATACCTTTTGTAAAAAATAACGAATTTGATTACACTAAAGTATTGTCTTTTATGGGAGATAATGCTCAAAAATATGGTTGGTTGATTTTTATTCCAATAGTAATATTAATAGTAACAGCAGTATCTAATGGTGCTAACATTACAGATGGCATTGACGGTTTAGCTGCAGGAACAAGTGCTATTATTGGCACAACCTTAGGTATTTTGGCTTATGTAAGTGGTAACACAGTTTTTGCTGATTACTTAAATATTATGTATATCCCCAATACTGGAGAACTTGTAGTATTTATGGCTGCATTTGTTGGTGCTTGTGTTGGATTCTTATGGTACAATGCTTATCCTGCTCAAGTGTTTATGGGAGACACAGGTAGTTTAGCTATAGGTGGGATAATAGCTGTATTTGCTATCGCAATTCGTAAAGAATTATTAATCCCTATTTTATGCGGTGTATTCTTGGTTGAAAATGTGTCTGTAATTCTACAAGTATACTACTTCAAGTATCAAAAGAAGAAACATGGTATAGAATTCGCCAGAGCTAATCGCTTATTTAAAATGGCTCCACTACATCATCATTATCAAAAATCAGGTTTTCATGAATCAAAAATTGTTATGAGATTTTTTATCATAGGAATTATGTTGGCGGCTTTAACTATTGTAACACTAAAATTAAGATAATACAACATTGAATAAACGAATTGTAATATTAGGTAGCGGCGAAAGCGGAGTTGGCAGTGCTATATTAGCACAGTCAAAAGGCTTTAACGTGTTCGTATCCGACAAAGGTTTAATTCAAGATAAATATAAAAAAGAACTACAAAAATATAACATTGCATTTGAAGAGGAACATCACACTGAAGATTTAGTTTTAAATGCACTAGAAATTATAAAAAGTCCTGGCATTTCTGATAAATCAGAATTGATTATAAAAGCAAAAGAAAAAAATATTCCAATTATATCTGAAATAGAATTTGCAGGTCGTTATACTAATGCAAAAAAAATATGCATAACTGGTAGTAATGGAAAAACAACCACTACCCTACTTACATACCATATTCTAAAAAAAGCTGGCTACAATGTTGGATTAGGTGGTAATGTTGGAAAAAGTTTTGCTTATCAAGTAGCAACAGAAAATTTTGACTATTATGTTTTAGAGTTAAGCAGCTTTCAATTAGACGGGATGTTTCAGTTTAAAGCGGATATAGCAATTTTATTAAACATTACCCCTGATCATTTAGATAGATATGATTACAAATTTGAGAATTATGTAGCATCCAAGTTTCGCATTACTCAAAACCAAACAGAAAAAGATTCATTTGTGTATTGTGCTGATGATGTTACAATACAAGAATACATGAACAAGAATTCTATCGCAGCTAATTGCATCCCATTCAGTATTAAGAAAGCGATAGAGGGCAATGGCGCCTTTTTACAAAACAATGAAATAACCCTTAATTATAATAATAACCCTAAACCCTTAATTATGACCCTAGAACAATTAGCTTTGGCAGGTAAACACAATGTTTACAATTCAATGGCCGCTTCAATGGCCGCACGTATAGTAGATATACGCAAAGACATTATTCGCGAAAGTTTAGAAGACTTCGTAAATGTTGAACATCGTCTAGAATTTGTTGCATCTATTAATGGAATTGAATTTATTAATGATTCAAAAGCAACAAATATAAATTCAACTTGGTATGCTTTAGAAAGTATGCAAAAACCAACAGTCCTAATTCTTGGTGGACAAGATAAAGGAAATAATTACGAAGAATTAATTGATTTAGTTAAAGAAAAAGTAAAAGCTATCGTTTGCTTAGGAGTTGATAATAAAAAAATCATTAAAGCTTTTAGTAGTTCTGTAGAAAAAATTATGGAAGCAAGCTCAGCGGCAGAAGCCGTAGCGATGTCTTATAAATTAGCCGCTAAAGGCGATGCGGTATTATTATCTCCAGCTTGTGCCAGCTTTGATTTATTTAAAAACTATGAAGATAGAGGTGTTCAATTTAAATCTGCAGTAAGAAGCCTTTAGTATGAAAGAACTTGCTTTAGATAAAAAAACATTCTCTATTAATAGAGAAACAGATCATAGTTTTGAATTTGTAGCAACTATTAATGACATTACATTTATTAATGATTCAAAAGCAACAAATGCAAAGCATGCTGTTGAAAGCATAAACTCTTTAGATGCTGAAATAGTTTTAATATTAGGTGGAGATGATTTAAAAACAGACTATTCATGGTTTACTAATATAAACTACTATAACATCAAAACTGTTATATATTACGGCAGGCGTTTCGCTGAAATAAAAAACATTTTCAATAAACATGTTATGGTAATTGTAGTAGATAATTTAGAAAGTGCTGTTAATGTTTCGAAAACAAAAGCAATTAAAAACCAAGCAGTTTTGTTTTCACCTGCATGTCCTAGCTTTGACCCTTTTGATAATTATAAAAATAGAGGTAATAAGTTTAAAGAACTAGTTTTAAAACAATAAGTAATTTCATACATAATATATAATAATGATAAATAAATAAATCATTATTCAATCATATAAAATTAATAACATAAAAAAGCACTAATGAAACAATTTGCGTACTTAAAAGGAGATAGAGTAATTTGGGCAATAGTTTTTTTATTGTCTTTACTCTCTATTTTAGTAGTATATAGTTCAGTTGTAACATTAGCTCATAAATATAAACAAGGAAATACTGAAGCTTATTTAGTTAAACATGCTATTACAATTTTAGGAGGTTTAATTATTATGTATTTGGTCCATAAACTGAAGTATACCTTATTTTCAAGAGTAGGTCAAATTGGAATTTTCTTAGTAATACCTTTATTATTATTTACTTTATTAAAAGGTGTAAGTGCTGGCGAAGCCAATAGATGGGTTGAAATTCCTGGGTTAGGGTTAACATTTCAATCATCTGATATTGCAAAAATTATTTTATTGATTTTTGTTGCACGCACATTAACTATAAAACAAGACCAATTAGATGATTTTAAATCAGTAATAAAATATTTACTACTTCCTGTTGGTTTCATTTGCATATTAATTTTCCCGGCAAATTTTTCTACAGCCGCTTTATTGTTTTCTAACTGTTTATTTTTAATGTTTGTTGGGAGAGTAAAATTAAAGTTTATAATGTATATACTTGGCGGATGTATTGGGTTTGCATTATTTTTAGGAATTATAATTTATCAGTTTCCCGATTTAATACCAAGAGGAGCGACATGGAAAGCACGAATAGAAAATTTTAGTAAAGGAGACTCTAAAAGCAATTACCAAAGTGAACAAGCAAAAATTGCAATTGCAAACGGAGGTATCATTGGAAAAGGTCCTGGAAATAGTACTCAGCGAGCATTTTTACCACAAGCCTCCTCAGATTTTATTTATGCAATCATAATTGAAGAATACGGATTATTTACAGGTTTAATAATGCTTTTCTTATATATGATATTATTATTTAGAGGTATTAGAATTTTACGTGATTCAGAAAAAACATTTGGAGGACTAATGGCTGTTGGATTAAGTTTTAGCTTAGTATTTCAAGCACTAATAAACATGGCAGTTGCTGTTAATTTATTCCCTGTTACAGGCCAACCACTTCCTTTGGTAAGTATGGGTGGAACATCCATTTGGTTTACATGTATTTCTATTGGAATCATTTTAAGTGTAAGTAAATCTAACGAAGAAAAAGAAGAACCTGAAGTAATAACAGAATAAAACATGAAACCATTAAAAGTAATACTAAGCGGGGGAGGAACTGGAGGTCATATATTTCCTGCAATAGCTATTGCTAACGAAATAAAAAAAATTGTACCACATGCCGATATTTTATTTGTTGGTGCTTTAGGAAAAATGGAAATGGAAAAAGTTCCTGCAGCTGGCTACAACATTATTGGTGTACCTATTGCTGGTTTGCAGCGCAAATTAACATTTTCTAATTTAAAATTACCATTCTTAATCATTCAATCTCTTATAAAAACACGAAAAATTGTGAACGATTTTAAGCCACATGTAGTTGTTGGAACAGGTGGTTATGCTTCGGGTCCATTATTAAAAGCGGCAATATCAAAAGGTATTCCTGCATTATTACAAGAACAAAATTCTTATGCTGGCATCACTAATAAAATATTATCAAAAAAAGCCAGTAAAATTTGTGTAGCTTATGAAGGGATGGAACATTTTTTTCCTAAAGAAAAAATTATACTAACCGGTAACCCAGTGAGACAGGATATCATAAGTATTAATACTAAACGTGATGAAGCCTTTGACTTTTTTAAACTAAATAAAAACCACAAAACAATATTAGTAATTGGAGGAAGCCTTGGAGCCAAAGGTATAAACGAAGCAATAAGTTCGGGCTTAGAACAATTCGCAGAAAACAATATTCAATTAATTTGGCAAACAGGCAAAACATACTTTGAATTAGCTAAACAACAAACAACTAAATTCGAATCAAAAAACATAAAAGCAGTTGATTTTATTACCCGAATGGATTTGGCATATGCTTGCGCTGATATAGTAATTTCTAGGGCTGGAGCTGGAGCGATTTCAGAGTTATGCATAGTAGAAAAACCAAGTATTTTAGTTCCATTATTAACAGCTGCCGAAGATCATCAAACTAAAAATGCGATGTCTTTAGTGAATAAAAAAGCTGCCATTTTAATACGAGACGATCAAACGAAAACAAAATTAATTAAAGAAGCTATTGCTATAGCAAATAACACATCTTTACAACAAGAATTGAGTAAAAACTGCGCATTGCTAGCTTTACCGAATTCAACAAATATCATTGCCCAAGAAGTTTTAAAATTAGCTAACTATACCCTGTAATGAAAATACTAGATTATAAATTATATTATTTCCTGGGTGCTGGTGGCATAGGAATGAGTGCTCTAGTACGCTACTTTAATCATTACAAAAAAACGGTATATGGCTACGATAAAACCGAAACAGAACTTACCAAACAACTACAAGACGAAGGAACTGAATTGCATTTTACAGAAAACATTTCTTTACTAAAAACTCTATTTTCAAAGTATAAAAAAGAAGATGTTTTAGTAATTTACACTCCTGCAATTCCTCAAAACCATGGAGAACTTATCTATTTAAAAGAAAACGGTTATCAACTTCAAAAAAGAGCATGGGTTTTAGGCGAAATCACAAAACAATTTAAAACAATTGCTATTGCCGGCACTCATGGAAAAACTACCACTACTACGTTAATCACTCATATATTAAAAACAGCAAAAATTAATTGTTTTGCCTTTTTAGGGGGCATTTCTCAAAACTATAATACCAACTTATTACTTGGAAACGCTGATGATAATGATGCCTTTGTAGTAGTTGAAGCAGACGAGTATGATCGCTCATTTTTAACATTACACCCATATATAACTGTAATTACAAGCGTTGATGCCGATCATTTAGATATTTATGGAGACGCTAAATCAATGCATCAAACATATAGTGAGTTTGCTAATCAGATTCAAAAAAACGGATTTTTAATTGTTAAAAAAAATGTTGATAATGATTTGAGTCTCAAGGTTAAACACCTAATCTACTCACTAAATTTAGATACGGAATATTCTGCTGATTCTATACACATTAATGACGGAAATTTTTGTTACAACATTAACAGTCCTATAGAGTTTATAAGTGATGTAGCTATTGGATTACCAGGCTTACACAATGTAGAAAATTCAATTGCCGCAGTTGCTGTAGCACAGCAATTAGGTATAAAAGGTGATATAATAAACAACGCCTTACGTTCTTTTAAAGGAGTGAAACGACGATTTGATTATCGAGTAAAAACAAAATCGGTTGTATATATAGATGATTATGCCCATCATCCAGAAGAATTAAAAGCAGCTATTACAGCTGCAAAACAATTATATCCGGATAAAAAAATAACTGGCATTTTTCAACCTCATTTATTTACACGAACCAGAGATTTTGCTGATAATTTTGCTGAAAGTTTAGATTTACTAGATATATGCGTACTACTAGATATCTATCCTGCCAGAGAAAAACCAATCGAAGGAATTAACTCACAGATGTTGTTAGATAAAATGAAAATCAAACAAAAATTTTTAGTAAAAAAAGAAAATGTAATTGATTTTTTAAAAACACATCAATGCGAATTAGTAATAACATTAGGAGCAGGAGATATAGATACATTGATCCAACCTATTGAAGATTTACTGAAAATAAAAAAATGAAAAAAATAAATTTAAAACATATAATAATTGCCGTTCTTTGGATTATTGGATTATCAGGCTTGTTTGCATCTTTAGCTTTTGCTAGTAGTAAAGAAAAAGATACAATTGTAAAAAATATCTATATTTCAATTAATAACTCTGATGTAAATACATTTATTGACGAGGATGATATTAAAGAATTTTTCAAAGAAAGAAATGATTCTATTTTAAACATCTCTCTTAAAAACATACATATAAATAGCTTAGAAAAAGCTCTAAATTCACATCCTGTAATTGAAAATGCAGATATAGCTGCTGATATAAATGGAGATGTAACGATTGATGTAAGTCAACGAACACCTATAGTAAGAATAATAAACTTAGATGGAGAAAGCTATTATATAGATGACAAATCTAAACTAATGCCTTTAAGCGATAAATACACAGCTCGAGTATTAATAGCAACTGGATTTATTTTAGAACCTTTCTCTTCACGATATCAATTTTCTGTAAATAACATTTCTAAAAATGAATTATTTAGTAAAGTAAGCGTATTAGATGACATCTATAACATATCCGTATTTATATCAAAAGATTCCATTTTAACAAACCTGATACATCAAATAAACATCACAAATGATAAAGAAATAGAATTATATCCTTCAATAGGAAGTCATAAAATAATTTTTGGAGATGCAACAAACATGGAAGAAAAATTTAACAAATTAAAATTATTCTATACAGAAGGATTAAACAAAACAGACAGTTGGAATAAATATTCAACAATAAATATAAAATATAAAAACCAAGTGGTTTGCACTAAAAAACAAGTTTATGGACAATAAACAAATAAAAAAAGAAATGCCTGAAAATGCTGAACTAGTTGTAGGACTAGATATTGGAACAACTAAAATTGCCGCTATTGTTGGATACAAAAACGAGCACGGTAAAATAGAAATTTTAAGCATAGGTAAATCCGAATCGCTGGGCGTACACAGAGGCGTAGTTGCTAATATTGAGCAAACAATTGAATCTATTAAATCAGCTATAAAACTTGCTGGTGATAAAGCTAATATTGATATTGAAGAGGTTATTGTAGGTATTGCTGGCCAACATATAAAAAGTATGCAGCACCGCGGAATGGTAACTCGTAAATCTTTAGATGAAGAGGTTTCTCAAAACGATGTAGATCAATTAATTGATAATATGCATCGATTAGTAATGAATCCAGGAGAAGAAATCATCCATGTTATTCCTCAAGAATACATTATCGATAACGAAAGCGGAATTAGAAACCCTATTGGTCATTCAGGTATACGCCTTGAAGGAAATTTTCACATTATTACAGGACAAGTTTCTGCTGTAAAAAATATTTTTAAATGTGTAGATAGAGCTAAATTAACTACTGTAGATTTACACTTAGAGCCGTTAGCAAGTGCTGATGCCGTTTTAAGCGATGAGGAAAAAGAAGCAGGAGTTGTATTAGTTGATATTGGCGGAGGAACAACAGATGTTGCTATTTTTTATGATGGTATCATTCGTCACACAGCTGTTATACCTTTTGGTGGAAATATTATTACAGATGATATTAAAGAAGGTTGCGGCATTATTAAAACACAAGCTGAGCAATTAAAAATACGATTCGGCTCTGCACTCGCGCAAGAAAATCAAATGAATGAAGTAATTTCTATTCCAGGATTAAGAGGAAGAGCACATAAAGAAATTTCAGTAAATACTTTAGCTCAAATTATCCAAGCCAGAATGGAGGAAATTTTAGAGTTTGTTTTATTTGAAATAAAAAGCTCTGGATTTGAACGTAAGTTAGCTGGAGGAATTGTAGTTACTGGTGGTGGAGCTCAATTAAAGCATTTACAACAATTAGTAATGCTAACAACTGGTATGGACTGCAGAATTGGGACACCTAATGAGCATCTAGCTGGCGCAGATGACGAATTAAAAAATCCAATGTACGCAACTGGTATAGGCTTAGTAATGAAAGGTATTGAAAAATACGAGCGTGAAGCAAAACGTGGAACGAACTCTGCTAAACCTATTGAAGAAAAAATAGTTGTAGAAACAACTGAACCAAAACAAAAAATAGAGAAAAAAATAACAGGTCACTCTAAACAAAAAGTAGGCAGCTTCTTTGACTCTTTAATTAATAAAGCCAAAGACTGGATGAGTGACGATGTGGAATAAAAATATAAAGGTAAAATTTAAGAATCAAAAAAATTAAAACTATATTATCATGATGCAATTTGAATTACCACAAGAAGAAAGTTCAATTATTAAAGTAATTGGCGTTGGCGGCGGCGGAAGTAACGCTGTTAATCATATGTTCCGCCTAGGAATTAAAGGTGTAGATTTTATTGTATGCAATACAGATAAACAAGCATTAGGAAAAAGCCCTGTACCTCATAAAATACAACTAGGAAACTCTTTAACTAGAGGCCTTGGTGCTGGTGCTAAACCAGAAGTTGGTCGAGACTCTGCATTAGAAAGCATAGAAGAAATAAAAAACCTATTGAAAGACAACACTGAAATGGTTTTTATAACTGCTGGTTTAGGTGGCGGAACTGGAACTGGAGCAGCTCCTGTAATCGCATCTATTGCAAAAGAATTAGGTATTTTAACAGTTGGTATTGTTACTATCCCATTTTCTTTTGAAGGAAAAAAACGTAGAGAACAAGCCGAAAAAGGTTTGGAGGAAATGAAAAAATATGTAGATACACTTATTGTTATTGGTAACGATAAACTACGTGAAATTTACGGAAGCTTAAAAATGACAGAAGCATTTGCACATGCAGATAACGTATTAACAAGTGCTGCAAAATCAATTGCTGAAATCATTAGCTTACATATGCACGTAAATGTTGATTTTAATGATGTTAAAACCGTTATGCAAGACAGCGGCGTTGCAATCATGGGATCTGCAATTGCTAGCGGAGAAAAACGTGCTTTAAGAGCAGTGGAAAATGCATTAGTTTCACCTTTATTAAATGACAATGATATTTCAGGAGCACGTCATGTATTATTAAACATCATGAGTGGAAGTGATGATATTGAAATGGATGAATTTGGCGAAATAACAGATTTTATTCAAGAAGCAGCTGGCGGTTCTGCAGAATTAATTACAGGCTATGGTACAGATCCTTCTTTAGGTGACAATGTATCTGTTACAATTATTGCAACTGGCTTTAATTCAAAAATGAATTCAGGTTATGAAGCTCCTACTTTTCAAGAACGTAAAATTGTAAGATTAGATGAGCCTCAAGCCCCAAAAGCAGAAGTAATACAAACCTCTATTATTGATGAAATCCAAGCTGAAGAACCTTTTATCATTACAAAATCAGAGAATGTAGAAAACGCAACTATTAATAAAGTAGATGATATAATTAATACTACTGAAAATAAAATTAGTGAAGAGGAAAAACCTGCATTTAAAATTTATTCATTAGATGAAAACCCAGAAGTTGAAATTCCATTAACGTTCATCAATGAAATAAAAGAACCTGTTAATGAAACTCCTAAACAAGAATTCATTATTAATGATATTTCTTCTGAAACAGAAATTAATGAAACTGCTTCAGTTGAGAATAATAGCCGTGAAGAGCAAATTCGTTTAGCTCAAGAACGCATAAAAAAATTAAAAGAGTTAACATTAAAAATGAAAACTCCTGAAGGTCTAGCTCATTTAGAAAAAGAATCGGCTTGGCAACGTAAACAAGTAAACTTAGATAGCAATTCTACACCATCTACAGATTCACAAGTTTCTCGTTATACTTTAGGAGAAAACAATGAAATACGACCTAATAACTCATTTTTACATGATAACGTTGATTAATAATTTAGTTAAATAAAAAATCCCCTTACAATTGTAAGGGGATTTTTTTTGTATTTTTTACACTAAAATTACTTCTTAGCAGATGTGTATAATTCGCTTACTTTATTCCAATTAATAACATTAAAAAAAGCAATCATATAATCAGGTCTACGATTTTGATAATTTAAATAGTAAGCATGCTCCCAAACGTCCATTGCTAAGATTGGAGTTCCTTTACAATCTGCAATATCCATTAATGGATTATCTTGATTTGGTGTGGAGCAAACGCATAATTTTCCATCTGCTTTAACGCATAACCAAGCCCAACCAGAACCAAAACGTGTTGCTCCTGCAGCTATAAAATCTGCTTTAAATTTTTCAAATCCTCCCAAATCTGATTCGATAGCTGAAGCTAAATCACCCGTTGGCATTCCTCCACCATTAGGTGTCATTATTTGCCAAAATAATGAATGATTATAATGACCGCCGCCGTTGTTACGAACAGCCATTGGAAATTTAGAAATCGATTTGCAGATATCTTCAATGCTCATCTTCTCGGCATCTGTTCCTGCAATGGCATTATTTAAATTTGTAACATACGCTTGATGATGCTTGCTATGGTGTATTTCCATTGTCTTTGCATCAATGTGAGGTTCTAATGCAGTATACGCATAAGTTAATTGAGGTAATTCAAATGACATATTATTTGTTTTTTAGGGTTTATATTTGTTTTAATTGAGAAATTGTTTGTAACGGGTTCGGGCTAGCAAACACAGTATTACCGGCCACTAAAACATCTGCACCAGCAGAAATTAATTTTTTATAATTATTTAAATCAACACCTCCGTCAATTTCTATTAGAGCTTGAGATTTTTTTTCGGTAATCATTTTTTTAAGAGCTACCACCTTTGAATAGGTATTCTCAATAAATTTTTGTCCTCCAAATCCTGGATTCACACTCATTAAACAAATCAAATCAACATCTTCAATAATATCTTCTAATAAATGTACTGATGTGTGAGGATTTAAAGCTACTCCGGCTTTCATTCCTAAGCTTTTAATATTTTGAATAGAGCGATGTAAATGAGTACATGCCTCTAAATGTATTGTTAAAATATCAGCCCCTGCATCCTTAAATGCTGTTGCATAACGGTCAGGATCTATAATCATTAAATGTACGTCTAATGGTTTTTGTGCATGTTTTTTAATGGATTTTAGAACAGGAAATCCAAATGAAATATTTGGAACAAACACACCATCCATAATATCAATATGAAACCAATCGGCATCAGAGTTATTTATGAATTCAACATCGTGTTGTATGTTTCCAAAATCTGCAGATAAAATTGATGGGGCTACTTTATGTGACATAATAATTTAATGAAGCTCAAAATTATAAAATTAAACAGATTTTATACAGATTTTGTTTTTAACTATAGTAAATAATTACCAAAAAAGCATAAAAAAGGGAGGCTAAACACAAACCTCCCCCATCACACTATACACAAACACTAACTAACCTAAATATCCCAGTAAAACTTTGCTTCTAGAAGCATGTTTTAAGCGACGTACAGCTTTTTCTTTTATTTGACGCACTCTTTCTCTTGTTAAGTCAAATTTTTCGCCAATTTCCTCTAAAGAATGAGAATGTCCACCACTTAATCCATAATATAATTTAACAACATCCGCCTCTCTTGTGGTTAAAGACATTAATGCCCTTGAGATTTCATTTCTCAAACTCTCAAGCATTAATTCATTATCAGGCGCTGCTTCATGTCTATTTTCCATTAATTCATACATACTTCCTCCATCTTCGGTAGTTCCCAAAGGCGCATCCATACTCATATGCCTTCCTTGATTTTTCATTGTTTCTCTAATATCTTCAGGCAAAATATTTAAAATTTCAGCAATCTCTTCTGCTATAGGCTCCCTTTCTAACTCCTGCTCCAATTTAGCATAGGTTTTATTAATTTTATTAATAGCTCCAATTTTATTTAATGGTAAACGCACTATACGAGATTGCTCGGCTAATGCTTGTAAAATAGATTGACGAATCCACCAAACGGCATATGAAATAAATTTAAAACCACGCGTTTCGTCAAATCTTTGGGCCGCCTTTATTAAGCCCATATTTCCTTCATTTATCAAATCAGGTAAACTCAGCCCTTGATTCTGATATTGTTTTGAGACAGATACAACAAATCTCAAATTGGCTTTAACCAATTTATCAAGAGCTTTTTGATCTCCTTGTTTTATTTTTTGAGCTAGTAACACTTCTTCATCAGCTGTAATTAATTCAACACGTCCAATATCTTGCAAATACATATCTAAAGAAGCTGTTTCTCTGTTAGTAATTTGTTTGGTTATTTTTAACTGTCTCATATGTTAAATATTAAAATTATACTTTGCGATACGTTTACAAAACCCTAATAAATAAAGGGCTCAACCTACTTTACAGTTCATATTACGATGATAATATAAATTAGTTACACGGTTTTGAGTGAGTAATAAGTTTAATTGATTGAACCATAAATTTGGTTTAGGGGCTTTTTTTAAAAAAGAAAAATTGTTGAAAAATGGCTCAGCAATATGAGAAAATTATAGCTTAGCGGGAGTTTTATTTTCCGATATTTATACTACATATGCTACAACTTTTACGTATACAAAATTTTGCATTAATTGAAGAGACTGAGGTTAATTTTAATCAAGGATTAACTGTTATTACAGGAGAAACAGGGGCTGGTAAATCTATTTTACTTGGCGCGCTGGGTTTAACATTAGGAAACAGAGCAGATATTAACTCATTACATGACAAAACTAAAAAATGCATTATTGAAGCTCAGTTTAACATTAAAGCTTACAACCTTGATTCTTTTTTTAAAAAAAATGAGCTTGACTTTGAAGAACAAACAATTATTAGAAGAGAAATCACATCAGAAGGAAAATCAAGAGCCTTTATTAACGACACTCCAACTACATTAAGCGTTTTAAAAGAATTAGGCGAAAAGTTAATAGATATTCATTCTCAGCACGAAACACTATTATTAAAAGAAACCGATTTTCAATTTGAATTAATTGATGCGTTTGCCGAATCAACAGCTATATTTATTGATTACAAAAAACAATTTCATCAACTTCATAAATTAAAAAAACAATTAGAAGAATTATACGCTCAAGAAATTCAGGCAAAAAAAGAACTTGATTATTTTCAATTTCAATTTAATGAATTAGAAGAAACAACTATTAGAGAAGGTATTCTTCAACAATTAGAAGATGAAAGTGAAACTCTTGAGAATGCAGAGTTTATAAAAAGTAATTTATTAAAATCAACCCATATAATTACAGGTTCAGACGAAAGTATCGTTTCTTCTTTATCAATTGTAAAACAGCAATTACAAAGTATTAGTAAATTTGGCAAACAATTTAACGAATTATTTGAACGTCTTAATTCTATTATTGTTGATTTAAAAGAACTAGGAAATGACATTAATAATGTTGAAGAAGACGTATTGTATGATCAAGTAAAACTAGAAGATGTAAATACTCAACTTGACAAATTAAATCGTTTATTTAAAAAGCATAATGTAAGTTCAGAAAAAGAGTTGCTAAATATTAAACATGAAATTGAAAATAAATTACATCAATTTTCCTCTTTAGAATCATCTATTAACAAAACCTGTCAAGAAATTTCAGAATTAGAAAAAACATGTCTGGCTATAGCATCTAATTTATCCTCTAAAAGACAAAAATCCATAAGTTTTATTGAAAAAAAAATAAAAGATATGCTAAATGCTTTATCTATGAATAATGCACAATTTAAAATAGAATTAGCACAACAAAGTAATTTAACAATTAACGGACTAGATAATATTTCTTTTTTATTTACAGCAAATAAAGGGATTGAATATAAAGAATTACACAAAACCGCATCAGGTGGTGAATTATCGAGATTAATGCTTTGTTTAAAAGCATTACTAGCAAACCGAAAATCATTACCAACTATTATTTTTGATGAAATAGATACAGGAGTTAGTGGTGATGTTGCTGATAAAATAGGAAATATACTATTTGATATGGGAAAAACAATGCAAGTTATTACGATAACGCATTTACCTCAAATGGCAAGCAAAGGCAGTAACCATTTATTTGTATACAAATCTGATTTTGAAAATAAAACAACCTCAAGTATAAAACAATTAAACAACAATGAACGAATTAATGAAATAGCTAAAATGCTAAGTACCGGTATACCAACCGAAACAGCATTAAAAAACGCAAAAGAATTGTTGAATGTTTAAAAAATATATTCGAAATATACCACATGTAACACTATGTGTTAATATGCTTGTTTTTGAATTAGCTGTTTTTGCATTCTATAGATTATTTTTTTTAAAATACATGTCGATAGATATACATGAAAAAGATAATTCATTAATTTTTTATAGTTTTTTATCTGGTCTTCGATTTGACTTAGTTGTCATTTGTTATTCACTTGCTTTACCTTTTGTATTATTAAGTATTAATCATGCACTAAACTATAAGTTTTGGCTTATTAATAACATTGTTAAATATTTTACAATTATAGTTTTAGTATTCTATCAATTTATATGGGCAGCAGACATCCCATATTATAAGCAATTTGGCAATCATCTTAATAAACAAGCTTTACTATGGAAAGATGAAGGAGCCTTTGTAATAGGTTTTATTTTTGAAAACATTTCTTACTGGGGATTTTTATTGCTCTTTATTATTTTGGCTATAGTTTCATTGGTTGTATTTAATTATTTCTACAAAAAATTTTATATAAATATTACTATATCTCATCCTCAAACCAAAACATCTCAATTTATACAATTTACGATTTTAGGAGCGTTATTATTTTTAGGGATTAGAGGTACAACTTCTCAAAAAACAACCATCCATGAAGGGTTTTCTATTATTTGTTCAAATCAAATCATTAATAATACTGGACTAAATCCAAACTTTACATTTTTAAAATCAATCTTAAAATCTAATTATAAAAACATATATATCATACCTAAAAATATTGATAGCGATATTACCTATTCAAGAAAATATTTAAATATCACAAGCTCTTATGAAAAAACAATTAATAGAACTATAATAACAAATGATGATTCTATAACTCCATACAATGTTGTAATTGTGATTATGGAAAGTATGTCAATAGCAAAAATGGGTTATTACGGCTATCCTAATCTTACACCCCATTTAAATCAACTCAATAAAAAATCTATATTTTTTTCTAATTTTTTTTCATCAGGAATTCATACATTTAATGGTTTGTTTAGCGTAACAACAGGCTTTCCAGCAATTTATGACGAGCAGTCATTAAAACGTTATACTAAAAAAAGTTTTAACGGATTAGGATTACTTTTAAAAACCAAAGGTTACGAAACGTATTTTGGCACCACTCATGATTCTCAATTTGATAACATGGAAGGTTTTTTTCGTTTAAACCATTTTGATAACATTATCAGTCAAAGCACAATGCCTTCAAAATATGTAATTAGTACTTTGGGAGTACCTGATCATGTTTTGTATAATGAATTTATTTCACAAGTAAATAAACAAAAAACAAAAATTCCGTTTTTAGGTGTACTAATGAGTTCAAGCGATCATGGCCCGTGGAAAATACCAAATAATACTTCATTTAAACCCACTGGAAACAATGAACAAGAAAATTGCACGTTATATGCAGATTGGGCTATCGGACAATTTATGGCTAAAGCTAAACAACAAGCATGGTATAATAACACCATTTTTATTTTCGTAGGAGATCATGGCTTTAACTTAAATCACACTTATGAAATGCCTATTAGTTATAATCACATACCCTGCATAATACATCAACCTAGAAAATTACAACCAGATACAATTTCTACACCATGTTATCAACCTGATATTCCTGCAACTGTTATGGGACTTTTAGGATACTCATATACTAATGAGACTTTTGGGATTAATATTTTAAAAGAAAAACATCCCTTTGTGGTGTTTTCTGCAGATGATAAAATTGGTTGCGTAGACAATCAAGGTTATTTTTACTATAAAATGCTTAATAATAGCGAACGATATTTACGAAAATATACAAACCTAGATTCCATCAATTATATAAATTATAACTTTAAAAAAGCTGATAGCCTAGAAAAAAACATGATGCATATTTATCAATCAGCAAACTATTTTATAAAAAAAGAATACTATTTACCCCAATAAATAAAGCTAAATAGTATTTAACATTTATATAGTAAATCGTATATTTACAAAACTAAAATAAACATTATGGCATACAACTTATTAAAAGGAAAACGCGGTATTATTACTGGTGCATTAGATGAAAATTCTATAGCTTGGAAAGTGGCTCAAAAATGCCACGAAGAGGGTGCTACCTTTACTCTAACAAATGCTCCTATTGCTATGAGGATGGGTGAAATTAACAAATTAGCTGAAGAAACAGGATCAAAAATAATTCCTGCTGATGCAACTAGTATGGAAGATTTAACAAAATTATATACCGAATCAATGGATGTTTTGGGAGGGAAAATTGATTTTGTTCTTCACTCTATTGGAATGAGCGTTAACATTCGCAAAAATATTCCTTATACAGAATTAAACTATGACTTTTATAATAAAGGGATTGATGTTTCTGCATTATCATTTCATAAAATGTTAGCTGCAGCTCATAAATTGGATGCATTAAATGATCATGCTTCTGTAGTAGCGTTATCATATATTGCTGCACAACGCGCATATCCTTTTTATACTGATATGGCTGATATTAAAGCAATGTTAGAAAGTATTGCTCGTACTTTTGGATATCATTATGGTAAACAAAAGAAAGTAAGAATTAATACCATCTCTCAATCGCCAACTAAAACAACCGCAGGTGGTGGAATTAAAGGATTTTCTGATTTTTACACATTTGCAGATTTACAGTCTCCACTAGGAAATGCCAGTGCAGATGATTGTGCAAACTATACTGTTAGTTTGTTTTCAGATTTAACACGTATGGTTACTATGCAAAATTTATATCATGATGGCGGATATAGCGCTACAGGTATTAGCAATGAACTAATGGAAAAAATATCTGAATAAAATTATTCTTCAGCTTAAACTAAAATGGCAACATACAGTTTAGATAACTTTGCTGAAGAAATTTTTGATTTTGATATATTTTCAATTACTTGCACTGAAAGTATTTATAAAGTTGTTTTTGAGCTTAATCAAGCACTCAGTATCAATTTACAGCTTAATGATTTACTTGATTTTAAACATAAAGAAGGGGAAGATTTTTATTTTCCCCTTTTTACTTTTGAACACGAAGCATTAAATATTGAGTTTAACTTACTCCCTAATCAAACATCCTTTCAACCCAAGTCAGAAACAATAACTCAAAAAACTATTGATCTTTTTGAAGGAGATATTGAACAAACAACAAAATTAATTCCTGAACTTGAGAAATCTGATTACTTCTTAATTATTAAAGGAGATACTCGTTATTTATATAATCATATTATTTTTGAATCCATTCGATTAAATCCAACATTTATTATTGTACAACAATTATTTATTGAAGATTTAAAGGATAAAAAAGCTAAAAGAAATTTACTGTTTTAAACACTTAACTAAACCTACAAGAGCTACTAATGTCCAAGTAAATTCTAAAATAATAAATGGCATTGATTGTAATAAATAACTACCATAACAGGCAAATCCTCCGCCTATGCTGTTTAGCACAAAATAAAGTTTACTAGTATTTGAAATGTAATTTAAAGTGCTTAAAATAAAAGCTAGTAATATAAGCGATACCCCTACTGCACTTATAATATCTATAAAATTCATAATTATATACTATTTATTCCTAACTGAATTAAATGCTCCCAGAATAAAGGATACGATTTTGAAACAACTGATGGACTATTAATAACTAATTGATTAAACTTTAAAACCAGAGGAGCAAAACTCATTGCCATTCTATGATCATTATATGTATTAATCTCAATACATGAAATACTATTTTGTTGCTTAAAATCAATACACGCAAGACTTACAGGAGTGGCTTCAAGATGTATATTAAATTTACTAAGTTCGTTTTTTAAAGCAATAATTCTGTCTGTTTCTTTTAGTTTTAAGGTTTGTAAACCATTTATTTTAAAAGGCACTTTTAGCCCTATGCAGGTGCAAACAACTGTTTGAGCTATATCTGGGCAATTAATAAAATTATAGTGTAATACTGATATTGTTTGAAATTGTTTTTTAGATATACTTACTTTCCCATCTAAATATATTGTTTCTACTCCAAAATTTTCATAAATTAATTCACATACTGCATCTGGTTGTAAACTGTTTTTTACTAATCCACTTAAAACTATATTGGTGTGAATTGGCGATAAAGCCACTAAACTATAATAATACGATGCTGCACTCCAATCACTCTCAACAAAATAAGAATTTTGATGATACGAATAAGGAACTGGGTTAACAATAATTGTGTTATTTTTTTCAATAATTGATGCTCCAAAATCTCTCATTAAATCAATAGTCATTTTTATATAAGGTTTAGAAACTACTTCATTAGTAATAATTAATTCTAAACCATTTTTAAAATAAGGCGCTACTAATAATAATGAGGAAATAAACTGACTACTTACGTTCCCGTTAATTGATACTTTTCCGCCATCTAAGTTTTTCCCTGCAATTAATAACGGCGGAAAACCATCTGTATTTTTATATTCAATATCAGCGCCTAATTCTCTTAAAGCATTAACCAAATCTTTAATAGGCCTTTCTTTAAGCCTTTCTGAGCCTGTTAATTCAACGGTTCCTTTATGAATAGAAAAAAAAGCAGTTAAAAAACGCATATCTGTTCCGGCGTGCCCAACATCTATAACAGAGAAACTATTAGTTAATGCTTTTTGTAAATTTATTGTATCATCAGAGGTTGATATATTTTGAATAGAAAAAGATAAACCAGATAATGCCTTTATGATTAATACTCTATTACTAATGCTCTTTGAACCAGGTAATAATATGGTTGTTGATTTTATGGCTTTTGGTTTATGTAAGGTAAGTTGCATTAAAATTTAAATCCAATAGTTAGTAAAAGAAAATGATCATCAATAAACATACTAGTAGGAGCAAAAGATTCGTTAAAATAAAAGGGTGATAATCCATATCGAAATTGGATTTCGCCGAATAATGCATTATGACGAAGTGGTTCATTTTTTTGAAATCCAATTCCTAAATTTAAAAAAGAGCTATTTACAGGATTAAAGGCTGGTGATTTAAATTTTAATTTTTCGCTCTTGGTTAAAACATCATTTCCGTTTTCTAAAACAGTTAAGTAACTATCTATTATCCAGCGATAACAATATCCTGCATATGCATAGGTAGAAAGTAACGCATTTGTTTCTTTTTTAAATGAATGTTTAAATTGTATTGGGAAATCTAACTCATGTATTTTAAGATTATACTCGTATCTGAGCCTATTAGGTGTATATAAACGTATGCTATCATTATAAAAAAAATATGTATTAAAACTAACACCATGATACATATACTCAGCACCTATTAATAAAAAATCAGTATTATGCTTATTCAATCTTATCTCTTCTTTTACAGAAAAATTAAGGGCCATTTTAGGCTTTGGACCTGTAGTATGATTTTTATTTGGGTTATAAAATCCTAACATAGGAGATAAACCTATTCTTGTTTTAAAAAGTGGATTTTTTCGTTTGTTTCTTAATTGCTTACCTCCGTCTTCTTGAGCTAAAGCAAAGCCAAACAAACAAACAAACACTACAAAAAATAAATATTTAAATTGTTTTGTCAAGATTATAAATATACAATATATCCCTTATTAAAAATAAGCGACACAAACAACTATTTTAAGACTGGAGCCTTATATAGTGGAACAGTACTACAAGGTTCCCCGTACATCATTGATTTAACAAATGGCTTTAATTTCTGAGTTAATTCAATGTATGCATTTATAGGAACTGGAAGATTACTGCAACCTTTAATAACAACTCTTTTATCTATATAATCTATAAAATTAATTCTATGAAGCGATTCGTTAAACAAAGCTGTCTCGAGGTTTTCTAAGCTGCCGAAAATTGTTTTTTTAGCAAAAGGTTCTAATGCTATGCCTACTAACATAAAAGCCCAAGTAGGAATAATAGCATCAACCGAACACATTACTGCTACAAATTTATCTTTGTATTGAGTCCAATCGTGTTGCTTAATAAAATCTCGAAAATCTTTTTCTTTTAAAATTAATTCTTGAAATAACAATGGCTTAAGATCAAAAACAACTCTTTGTCCAACTGGATAAAACTCTTCCAAATCTATGGTTACTAATCCACTATTAGCAACTTTATTTATTATTTCATCCGACATGATTTTATAGTTTAAAATTACATAAAACCTAACTCTAGTTGTGCAACTTCACTCATCATATCTTTTGTCCAAGTTGGTTCAAAAGTTAAAGTTAAAGTGGCAGATTTTATTCCTTGAAGTAACTTTAATTTGTTTTCTACCTCAGCAGGTAAGGTTTCGGCAACAGGGCAATTAGGTGATGTTAAGGTCATCGTTATTTTAAGATCATTCTCTTCATTTAAATCCAGTTCATATATAAGTCCTAATTCCCAAATATCTACGGGTATTTCAGGGTCATAACAAGTTTTGATCTCATCAATAACTCGTTGCATTAATTCTGTATTTTTTGTAATTATGATGGCGCTCATTATACTGTATAAACGTAAAACTATTGTTTTTGTTTATTTTTAAAATTTATAATCTTTATAATCTTTAGTAAATTCTGCATCATCAATTTTAGGATTTACTTGTAAAAAATGGTAATCATATTGTTCATAAAGACCTTTATCATCTAAAATTTTAATGCTAATAGGTAAAAAATAAAGCTGGTCAATATACAATGTAACATGTTTAGCATAAGCATTTGGCACTTTTAAAAGTTGACCTTTTTTTAATATATGAAAATAATCATTTAAGTTAGGATTAACCTCTAATATCATATATTCGCTAATATGCAATTTACGGGCTATCGAGGTTATACTTTCGTTATCTCCAACCGTATAGTTTTCATAAGCAAAATCTTTATTATCTATTATAATTTTATAACAAGGCCTATTATTAACTCTTTCATCTCCTTCGTATTTAAAATATGAATCAAACTTGTTAATATTTTTAAGAGCTATAAACTCTATAATACTGGCAAAATAATCAACTCCCATCTCATTTAATGTGTGATGCTGGTCTTGTCGCATCAAATATCCTAAAGGATCTAAACTTAAATTAACGTAAGGGAAAGAGTTCGGTTTAACATATGCTTTATTATTATTCCAACCAGCAACCCATAATAGTTCAATACCTTTAATATATAAATAAATTTTACGAGGCTTTCTATTTAATTTAACCGACGACTCATAATAATTGAACCCTTTTTTTCCTCGCTCTACTATCTTTAAGCTATATTTCAATCTTTCTAAATCATTTATTGATTTAATCATTTTAAAAACAATGTCTTTAGCAGTTGTTGGCTGATTTTGAGATAAAATAGTACCACTATATAATAACCATAAAATAAGTGATAAACGTATGTAGGTGCGAACTTTTAACATGGGCAGCAAAGTTAAAATAATCTTTAATAAATATTAAACTTATTTAAACTATATCTAAATAAATAAAAATCATCATGTAAATCTTTAATAAATTGGCTAACAAGTAATTAAGTGTTGTAATGGTTGTTTTTCTGGTGAAATCTTTAAAAATTGTGAATAAACTGTTGAATTCTATTGAAAAATCATAACAATCTGACAGTTAGTTATATAGAAAAAGATGCTTTTATTACTAATTTTACAATGGAAGATGGTAAATAAAAAACTGTACTTTTGGATTTAGAATGTTACAATACCAACATATAACTGATTTAATTGCTGAGCTTTTGTTTAAACACAACTGTGTAATACTTCCAGAGTTCGGTGGATTTGTTGCTCAAAAGTATAGTTCTAATTTTAGCAAAGGCAATAATGTATTATTTCCTCAAGCTAAACACATTTTATTTAATAAAAATTTAATACATAATGACGGGTTATTAATTTCCGCATTAATGCATAAAAATAACATTCAAAATGATGATGCAACGAGGCTAATTAAAGACTATGTAGACTATATTCAATCTTTATTAAGCATAAAAAAGCGTTTTGAATTAAATAACATTGGGTTATTATATTTTGATTCCGAAAATATTTTACGATTTGAGGCAAAATCAGATGTTAATTTTTTATTAGAATCTTTTGGATTTGAACCAGTAGTGGCAAATGAATTGCAAATTGAAGTAAAAAAGCAAGAACCAATAAAACAATTTGAAGACAGAAAGATTACTTCAGATCCTGTATGTATTACTACTAGAAAAAAATCTTACACCAAAATAGCTACTTTAGCTATTGGAGTTCCTGTAACATTAGCTTTTATGCTATTTGCAGCATATTCAAAGCCAATGAAACCTCTATTACAATCTTCATTTAATCCTTTTTATTCTCCAGAAAAAACATACTCTCCATTAAATCAAAAAAACGATAAAGCTTTTTTTATCAATCCTATTCAAAAACCATCTTTATTAGTTGATGCCAATGGATATGCTACATTTAAATTGTCTGATGATGGAAATGTGCTTGTGGCGTATATGAACGATAGTATTGCCCAAACAGATAAAACTTCGGTTGTTAACTCTGCTAATTTCACAACAAATAATATAAATTCATTTGATGGTAAGTATCAAGTTGTAGTTGGTTGTTTTGGCGTTGAGGAAAATGCTTCTAAGCTTATTAAAGAATTAGAAGAAAAAAATATAACTGCAGGCATTAGTGGATTAAACTCTAAAGGATTACATGTGGTAAGTTGCGGAGGTTTTAATTCTAAAAAAGAAGCCACTAATTTATTGCACACTATTAAAACTAAATTGCCAAATGCATGGGTAATGGCTAAATAAGTCACTACAGATTATTTTCATTAGTATCCTAAATGAGTATTTAAAATAATACTTAAAATGTTTTTTCTATCTTCGTCTTTATGAAATTTTTATTCATACTTACTTTTAGCATATGCTTTACAAATTTATTTTATGCTCAATCAGATTCTGTAAAATATAATCCTAAAGCAGAAATAGTATATGATGGCAAACGCTATCGAGTTCACAACAATTGGTTATCTGTTGGTGTTGGAGCAAATTATAATACAAACTGGCCAAAAGACGAAAAAAATATTGGCGTTGATTATAGTTTTCACATCAAAACAAATTATTTTAGAATAGGTGGATTTATGAGTGGAACCAACTATACATCAACAAATAACTATAGTTTTCATGCTTGTTATGGGCTAAGAAAAGAAAGAGAAAAATATAATTTATCTGCTTTTATTGGTGCTTCATCATCCTATTTTAGAAGGCCTTTACGAGATTCCTTAAATTATAATTTAGCAACTGTATACAATTTAATGGGAGGATATGCCGCTATTGAAGCTGTGTATAAAATTAAATATGATATTGGTATTGGCGGGCAAATTTTTTGCGATTACAATCAAGTGCAAATGGTATATGGAGTAAGATTTATTGCTTACTTCTCTAGTTCGTACCGAGGTATAAAATATGGATACAGAGCGCCAGTCAAAAAGAAATAATTCAAGTGTTGATTTTATGATTGTAGGCCAGGGTATTGCTGGATCTATAATTGCATTATCATTAATAAAAGCTGGATACTCTGTACTTGTTATTGATAAAAGTACCCTATCGTCTAGCTCAAAAGTTGCAGGTGGAATATGGAATCCAATTGTTTTTAAACGATTAACAAAAAGTTGGTTAGCGGATGAATTAGTTCCTGAATTAATAACATTTTATTCATATTGGGAAAATCAATTTAATACTTCTTTTATTCATCATAAAACTATTATTAAACCTTTTACAGAAGAACAAGAAAAAAAATTATGGTTAAAAAAAGCTAATGATTTAGAGCATGAAAATCACTTTTTAGACAAATTATTATATGAAAATTTAACCATTGATAACAATTATAAAGTTGATTCTTACTCTAAAGTATTACAAGCAGGAAATATAGACGTTCCTCACTTTTTAAATTTCACAAAACAGTATTTAATTCATCAGGAAAGCTATGTTGAAGAAGAATTTGACTACCATAAATTAACCATTTTGCCAAATACAATTACTTACAATAATATCGTTAGTAATCAAATTATATTTTGTGAAGGACATCTCATTTCAAAAAATCCTTATTTTAATTGGATACCTATGAAGCCAGCAAAAGGAGAAACATTAACAATTCACAGTAATTATATACAATTAAAAAATGATATTTTTAATAAAGGCTTCTTTATAATGCCGCTTGGAAATAATTTATTTAAAATAGGTGCTACTTATGAGTGGGATGAATTAAACGATTTTCCAACAGATAAAGCTAAAACTGAACTCTTAAAAAAATTAGATTCAGTTGTAACAACACCTTATACTATTATTTCTCACGATGCAGGAGTTAGACCTTCGGTAATAGATAGAAGACCTGTTATTGGAAATCATCCAGAGTATCATCATATGCATGTGTTTAATGGTTTAGGAACAAAAGCGGTAATGATAGCCCCTTACTTTGCTAAACAGTTTATCGAATCTTTTAAGAATAAACAATTGCTAGATAAAGAAGTTAATCCAAATCGTTTTTATTCAAAAAAATAAATTAAATTGGGGTTATATTTTATGACAAATCACACACCAAATATTACCTTAATAGGCCGACGAGAGTTTGTTGATTTTCCGCTATTAAATATAAATCACATTGAAGCAAAAATAGATACAGGCGCTTATACTTGTGCCATTCATTGCCATAATATTACTTTGAAAAAAGAAAATAGTAAATCCATTTTAACCTTTCAATTACTAGATTCAACTATTTATAGCTTTGATGAATTTTATCGAAAAAAAATAAAAAATTCGTTTGGAGAAATGGAAGAACGTTTTATTATAAAAACGCTCATTTCAATAGGTGGTAAAAAAATCAAAACTACCATATCTTTAAGCGACAGAGAGAATATGCGTTATCCAGTTTTAATTGGAAGAAAATTATTAAAAAGAAAATTTATCATTGATGTTAATTTAATACACACCAACGGAATTAACTTAAACTAAAAACCATATATGAAAATTGCAATTTTATCACGTAACAAAAATCTTTATTCTACTAAACGATTAGTAGAAGCTGCGGAGCTTAGAGGACATGAAGTGTTAGTATTAGACCACATGAAATGTGTATTGGTTATTGAGCAAAGTCGTCCGCACATTTACTATAATGGTAAAGAAGTAACAGGTGTAAATGCCGTTATACCTCGTATTGGCGCCAGTGCTACATTTTACGGTTCAGCGGTTGTTCGTCAATTTGAAATGATGAAAATATTTACAGCTGTTGAATCGCAAGCATTAGTTCGTTCAAGAGACAAATTAAGAAGTTTACAAATTTTAGCAAGAGCTGGTATTGGAATGCCTAAAACTGCTTTTGCTAATGAACCAAAAGATATTGAGTCGGTAATTGCAAGTATTGGTGGGGCTCCATGTGTTGTTAAATTACTTGAAGGTACTCAAGGCATTGGAGTTATTTTAGCAGAAAATGATAAAGCCGCAAAATCTGTTATTGAAGCATTTTTAAAATTAGACGCTAATATGTTGGTACAAGAATATATTAAAGAATCTAAAGGGGCAGATTTGAGAGTGTTTGTAGTAGATGGTCAAATTGTAGGGGCAATGAAACGCCAAGCCAAAGACGGAGAATTTAGAAGTAATTTACATCGCGGAGGAACAGCTTCTTTAATTCAACTCACGCCTGAAGAAAGAGCCACAGCAATTAAAGCTGCTAAAAAATTAGGGTTAGGAATTGCAGGTGTTGATTTATTGCAAAGCAATAGAGGTCCTTTAGTTATGGAAGTAAATTCGTCTCCTGGCTTAGAAGGCATTGAAGGCGCTACAGGAATTGACATCGCAAGTAAAATCATTGAATATGTGGAACGTAATGAATTTAATGCTCCCGGACAATAATAATGGAAGATTTTATCATCAATAATCAAATTATTAAAGCTGGAGAGTACAAACAAATTGTATTAAATTCATATGAGCTTCATACTAAAACAAATATTGAAATTCCGGTATTTGTTTTTAGGAGCAAGCATAAAGGACCTACCCTTTTGCTATCTGCCGGAATGCATGGAGAAGAAACAAATGGCATTGAAATTATCAGAAAAATAATAACTCGTGATGAAGTAAGAAATTTAAATTGTGGTAATGTAATTGCTATACCTGTTATTAATAGTGTATCATTTTTATTTGGCAGCAGAGATTTACCAGATGGAAGAGACTTAAACAGATGTTTTCCGGGCAATAAAAATGGCTCTTTGGGAAGTAGAATTGCGTACGATTTAATGAAGCATATTGTTCCATTAATTGATTTTGGTGTTGATTTTCATACAGGTGGGGCTAAAATAAATAATAGCCCTCAAATACGTTGCGTATTTGAATTCCCTGAAAACATATCTTTGGCAAAAAAATTCTCTCCGCCTCTTATTATAGATAGTAAATACAGAGAAGGAACCTTTAGGAAAGAAGCCGCCAAAAAAGATAAACCTATTTTAGTTTATGAAGGAGGTGAAAGTATGCGTTTTGATTACACTGCAATTAACGAAGGAGTAAATGGTTGTTTAAGATTAATGAAAAGCTATCATATGATAGATATTGATATTCCACAAAACCATGCTGTTAAACTACAAAAAGACACATGGGTAAGAGCACATAGCAGTGGTTTATTTCATATGAATAAACTAAATGGCTCTTATGTATCTAAAGGCGATTTACTTGGGGTAATTTGTAATCCATTTGGAAACATTGAACATAAAATACATGCCACAATAGATGGTTATATTGTTGGTATTAATAACCAACCAGTGGTTAACCAAGGCGATGCTCTTATTCATTTAGGAATGGAGGATTAATTTATCCAACAACCACTTTATCATTTAAATTGTAGTGTGTAATCCAGTTACTCAAAGCTACTTTAAATTCGTCTGCTTCGCTCATCATATCTGTTCGAAGCGTGATAGTGTTTTTATTATATTTTACAAAATACGTTAACCCGTGTCTGGTTTCTATTTTTTGAATTTCTTTAACAGATATCGTATCTATTTTATTAGTAGAAACAATTATTAAATCTGATTCAAAAGCAACAAAACTCAAATGCTTGAGTTTACGCCAAAATGTTAATACTACTTCAGTAAAAGCAATTAAAAAACAAATAAACGACATGTACTTTATAATGCTTCCCGAAGTATACATTAATATGCCTATACATGTAAACGAAATAATTTTTATTATTCTTTTAGCAATAAATCCATCTGTAAAATAAATAAATTTTCGAGTACCTTGTTTTACTATAGATAAAGCATACGCCTCATAACATGCTGATAAAACATACAAAATTCCTACACTTGCAAAAATAAATCGTATTTCTTTATATCCAATATGCTGAGTTAAAACAAATATTAAACTAATAGTAATAAGCGCCAGTAAAATACTGTTTTTTAATAGTATTGAAAATAAAGAATTCATAATATTAGTTTAGAAATAAAAAATAATTAAAACACATGTTTTTCGGCATGGTACGATGAACGCACTAAAGCACCACTCTCAACATACTTAAATCCTTTAGCTAAAGCAATTTCTTTCCATTTATTAAATTCATCTGGATGAACATATCTTGCAACGGGTAAATGTTTTGGTGTTGGTTGCAAATATTGGCCTATGGTTAAAACATCACAATTTACAGCCGCTAAGTCATTAATAGTTTCTAATACTTCATCTTCTGTTTCTCCAAGTCCCACCATTAATCCACATTTTGTTCTTACCCCTGCTTCATGCAAACGTTTTAAAACTTCCATGCTTCTATCGTATTTTGCTTGAATCCTAACTTGGGCCGTTAATCGCCTCACTGTTTCTATATTATGAGAAACAATATCCGGCTTAACATCAATAATACGTTGTAAATTTTCCCATTTACCTGCAAAATCAGGTATTAAACATTCAAATTTTGTTTCAGGGCTAATTTCTCTGATGGCCTTAATGGTTTCTGCCCAAATAATAGAGCCTCCATCTTTTAAATCATCTCTATCTACCGAGGTAATAACACAATGTTTTACCCCCATTAACTTAACCGAATTTGCAACTCGCTTTGGCTCATCCCAATCTGCTGGCTTTGGCTTGCCTGTTGCCACTGCACAAAAACCACAAGAACGAGTGCAAATATTTCCTAATATCATAAATGTTGCTGTACCTGCACCCCAACACTCTCCCATATTCGGACAATTTCCGCTTTCGCAAATTGTATGTAATTTATGTTTTGATACAATACCTCTTACTTTTAGATATTCTTCTCCTATTGGTAATTTAACTCTTAACCAATCTGGCTTACGAGGCTTATCTATAATTATTTTTTCATTTAAATTTTCCATATTTAATACCATTTTTTTCCAAACACAAAACCAACATATAATGTGATAATAAAATTTTCGGCCGGGTTATGGGCCATAATAGGCAATGCTTTAGGATAATAATCAAATATAACACCTGTTTCTATTGCTTTTACTTTATTTGAAAAAGGAGCATATTCAAAACTTAAATTTAATTTAGCATACAATCCTGGATAAACTTTCATTTCCGATAAGCCTTCTAATAATGGTCCCTTTCCAGAAATACTGTCAATCGTATAAATAGCAGGGTCATACTTTACCGACTCCTGATATTTTGTACCTCCAAATCCTTCTCTATACACCAAAATATAATTTGGTTTGGCAAATGATATATTTCCACCAACATAGTAAGACGCTCTAATTTCTATTGATTTCATATCAGACCTTTTAAATAATGTATTCTGGTAACCAACTCCGGCCCTTAATAATAATACATTATTTAATTTCCCATAAACAAATCGCTTAGAATTATTAATACTGTTAGATACTTTAATTTCTTTAGGGTGTTTTAAATTTAATAGTTCTAACTCTACTAAACGTTTGCGTGTGCCCGTTACATGTTTAGCCCTCATTACATTAATACCAATACCTCTGCTATGAGCAAAAATACCACACGACAGTTCATTTCGATATAATACATTTGGATCCTGCCCACTCTCAAGTGCTTGAGTTGTGCTTTGAGAATAACTCAACTCATAGTTTAAAACCAGGATAAAAAAGTATAAAAATCGTTTAACCATATACAAACAAAAGTAATTAATAATTTATTAATAAAATACCTAATGCTTTATTATCTTTGATATAAAATTATATTTATGATTACCAGTAAAGTTAGCTATTTAGGAGGTTTAAGAACAGAAGCAACCCATATTCAATCTAATTCAACACTATATACTGATGCACCAAAAGATAACCATGGAAAAGGAGAAATGTTTTCGCCAACTGATTTAGTAGCAACGGCTCTTTCAAGCTGTATGATTTCGATTATGGGAATTGTTGCCATGAGAGATAACATGACTCCAATTGATGGGACTTTTGCGGAGGTTACTAAAATTATGTATGCTGAACCAAGACGTATTGGCGAAATTCATGTAAAAATTACATTTCCTAATAACAACTACTCTGATAAAGAAAAAAAGATATATGAACATGCTGCTTTTACATGTCCTGTAGCTAAAAGCTTACATCCAGATATTAAACAAATTATTGAATTTGTTTGGTAAAAGCGTCATTTTAAGATTTTAAAGCTTGTAATATTTCAGTTGCTGAAATTCCATTATGCGAATTATGATACACGCATTTACCATCTTTTATTAATAAAACTTGTGGAGAAGCGTGCTCTACATTAAAAAGAGAAGCTATTTCATTAGAAATATCTCTGTGATTTAACAAATCTAAATAATAGGTTGGGATTTTATCATCATCTATCCATTTTGTCTCCAAACGATTAAGCGCCATAGAACTGATAGAGCACCTGGTGCTATGCTTAAACAAAAGAACAGCATTAATATGCTGTTCTTTTGAAAGAGCTTGAATTTCTTTTAAAGCACCAATATCTGAAAGATTATGCCAATGCATGAATTAAACAGATTTTTTAGTAGAAACTACCTTGTTAGCTTTAGAATAGGCTGGGCATTTTTCGTGCGATTTGCAAGATGTTAATGATGCACAAAAAGCGATTAATAAAGCTGTTGATAAAGCTAATTTTTTCATAAATTTATTTTTTTGTTACAAAACAAATATAAAGTAATTTTATTGAGTTTAAAAAAAAGCTCATAGATTTTTCCAACATGTTATTATGACTGAATTAATATCTAACGAATTATGGAAAAAAAAACTTCATTCTGAATTTGAAAAAGAATATTTTAAAGAACTGAAGCTTTTTATTCAAAAAGAACGAGATTTTTACACGATTTACCCTAAAACAATAGATACATTTAATGCCTTAAATTATACCTCTTTAAACGATGTAAAAGTTGTTATTATTGGCCAAGACCCTTATCATGGGGTTAATCAAGCGCATGGCTTAAGTTTTTCTGTTAATTATGGAGTAAAAATTCCACCTTCATTATCTAATATTTTTAAAGAACTTTATTCAGATTTAGGCGTTAGAAACTCAACTCATGGCAATTTAACAGATTGGGCAAAACAAGGTGTTTTATTATTAAATGCTACATTAACTGTAAGAGCAGGTGAACCTGGTAGTCATCAAAAAAAAGGATGGGAAATATTTACAGATGAAATTATTAAACTCATCTCTGATGAAAAAGAAAATTGTGTGTTTTTACTTTGGGGAAACTTCGCAAAATCAAAAGCACAACTCATAAATGCTCATAAACATTTAGTTTTAGAGGCCCCTCATCCTTCTCCATTAGCTAGAGGTGCATTTTTTGGATGTAAACATTTTTCTCAAACTAATATTTTTTTAAATTCAAAAAATATTAAACCCATAAATTGGCAACTATCATCCGGAAATTTATTTGAATAAGCGCTCATCAATTACTTTTTAATATTAAGTTTGTTTCATAATCAATCATCACTAATAAAACATGAGCGGAATTTATATTCACATTCCTTTTTGTAAAAAAGCATGTCATTACTGTGATTTTCATTTTTCAACATCATTAAAAAACAAAGAAGCTCTTGTAAAAAGTATCTTAACAGAAATTGACTTACGTATTAATTATTTAGAAAATAAAAATATTGAAACCATATACTTTGGCGGTGGCACTCCCAGTTTATTGTCGGAAAAAGAAATTTTTTTATTACTGGAAAAAATATACAAACGATATAATGTTTCTAATACGGTTGAAATAACATTAGAATGTAATCCTGATGATTTATCAGGCGAAAAACTTAAAGAATTAAAAAGACTAGAGATAAATAGATTAAGTATTGGATTACAAAGTTTTATTGATGAAGAATTAATTTGGATGAATAGAGCTCACACCGCATCAGAAAGTGAAGCCAGTGTAAAAAGAGCTCAAGACAGAGGATTTGAGAATATTACTATTGACTTAATATATGGATCTAAATTTTCTAACCTTGCAAACTGGAAAAAAACATTAAATAAAACAATAGATTTAGATGTAAAACATATATCAAGCTACAACCTAACTATTGAAGAAAAAACAAAACTAGGCTATGATTTAAAAATTAAAAAAGAATCAGAAATTGACGAACATAAAAGCGCTGAACTCTTTTTAGAAATGATTAATCAACTAGAAAAAAAAGATTTTATTCATTACGAAATTTCAAATTTTGGAAAAAAAGATTTTTTCAGTAAACACAATTCCAATTATTGGAAAGGCGAGAATTATATAGGCTTAGGTCCGTCTGCTCATTCGTTTGATGGTAAATCTAGGCAGTGGAATATTTCTAACAACACTACTTACATTAAATATATTTCCGAAAACAAAGAATTGTATTTTGAAAAAGAAATTTTAACAGAGGTAGAAAAATATAATGAATACATTCTTACTTCATTAAGAACAATATGGGGTATAAATATTAAATACTTGAACTCTAATTTTAATTCGGAAATAGTAAAAAGATGCTTAAATAAAATAACTACTTACATTAAAAATGAAACTATTACCCTAAAAGACAACTCTTATTGCTTAACTAACAAAGGAAAATTATTTGCCGATAAAATTGCTAGTGATTTGTTTGATTAAGAATATCAAACACGATATCTTTTTCATATCCCTTAGATAAGGCATAATTCATTAATTTATAATTTAATTTTATTGGGCTTTTTTCTTTAATTAACTTTCGCTTGGCATCTAATATTTTTTTAAGCGTTTCTAGATATTCAGTTTCGTCAATTTGTTGAAGTGCTTTTTTCAAACAATAATCACCTACTCTCTTTTGTTTTAATTCTTGTTTAATTTTAATACGTCCCCATTTTTTTATTACAAATTTGCCGCGCGCATATGCAACAGAAAATCTTTCTTCGTTTAAAAAATTATCCTCTATTAGTCGAGCAATGATGTTCTCTACTGCTTCCGTCCACATCCCCAATTCATACAATTTATCGCGCACATCTTTTTGGCAACGCTCCTGATAAGCACACCAAGACTGCATTTTAATTAATGCTATATGCGGATCGGTTATTTTTACTGAAGTTTTTTTTTCGAGCACAAACAAAAGTAATATTTCTTTATATTTGATTTATAAATATGTTACAATTACCTACCGAATTTATTAATTCTATTTCTTGTTGTCAAGGGTTTAATGAGCTAGCTTTTATCGAAGCTCATCAAAAAAATTCACCAACAAGCATTCGTCTTAATCCATTTAAACCAGCTGTGCTTGATTACGAATTAGATACCCCTGTTTTTTGGAATAAGCAAGGATTTTATTTAAATGAACGGCCTAATTTCACTTATGATATACTATTTCAAGCAGGATGCTACTATGTTCAAGAAGCTGGATCTATGTTTATTGAACATGCTTTAAAATCTTGTGTTGATTTTGATCAAACATTATTAGCCTTAGATTTATGTGCTTCTCCAGGAGGTAAAAGTACTTTACTAAATTCTTTACTAAATAGCCAAAGTGCTTTAGTAGCCAATGAAATTGTAAAACAAAGATCTGATATATTAGTACAAAATATAAGTAAATGGGGCACTTGTAATGTTGTTGTTACCAATAACGACCCTAATACTTACACTAATATTAAAAATACTTTTGATATCATTTTAGTAGACGCTCCCTGTAGCGGATCGGGACTATTTAGAAAACAGCACGATGCTATTAATGAGTGGAGTTTGGATAATGTAAATTTATGCTCACAAAGACAAAAAAGAATTTTATCTGATAGTATTCCATCTTTAAAAGACGGCGGTATTTTAGTATACTCAACCTGTTCTTATTCTAAATCAGAAAATGAGGATATTGCAGATTGGCTAATACAGGAATTTGATTTAATTAGTGTTAAAATACCTTTAGATAATAACTGGGGAATTGTAGAAACAACTAGTGAAGAGCAAGCTTTTGGCTACCGATTTTACCCAGATAAAACTCAATCAGAAGGATTCTTCTGTACAATATTTAAAAAGCCGTCTTCAGAAGAAAAACATCAACAAATTAAAAAATCTAAATTCGAGATATTCTCTATTATTAACCCTAAAGAAAAAGAGTTATTTGAAAATTGGATAGATCATTTAGACAATCATCAGATTACTAAATTTAAAGATGATTATTTACTCACTAATCAAACTGTTTTAAACTTCATTAATAAATATCCCCAATTATATTTTAAAAAAGTTGGTACAACTATAGGAAGCTTAATTAAAACTGATATCATCCCCAATCATGATTTAGCATGGAGTATTCACCGATCAAAAAAAATACTCACTATAGAATGCAATACTGACGAAGCACTAAAATTTTTAAAAAAAGAATTGCAGCTAATTAACGGCAATAAAGGATGGAATTTAATTACTTTCAATCATTTTGGAATTGGATGGATTAAACATTTAGGCAATAGATTAAATAATTACTTACCCAATGAATACAGAATTTTAAAATAATTACATTAACATTTAAATATAAAATTATGTTTGGAAAATTTGGCGATATGATGAATAAACTTCAAGAAATGAAGCGTAAAGCTGATGAAATAAAACAAAAATTAGACAAAAGCATTATAACTATTGAAGGGGCTGGAGGAGATATAAATATTACAATTACTGGAAATAGGGAAATAAAATCAATAAATATATCGGCAAGTTTACAACATGGCAATAAAGAAGAGCTAGAAGAACAACTAACAGTAACATTAAATAAAGCGATAATTAAAGCTAATGAATTAAACGAAAATGAAATGAAACAAGTTGCAAATGGAATGTTACCAGGCTTATAATAAAACAACAAAGATTAATTATCATTAATCTTTGTTGTTCAAAATTTCACACTATAATAAATCATTAGCTAAATTAGCTAATTCGCTTCGTTCACCTTTTTGCAGAGTAATATGAGCATATAACGGTTGCCCTTTTACCTTATCTATCAGATAACTTAAACCATTACTTTGCGCATCTAAGTATGGTGTGTCTATTTGATAGATATCTCCTGTGAAAATAATTTTAGTGTTTTCTCCTGCTCTTGTTATAATGGTTTTAACTTCATGAGGCGTTAAATTTTGAGCTTCATCAACTATAAAAAACATATTGCTCAAACTTCTACCTCTAATAAATGCTAAGGGACAAATCACAATTTTTTCATTTTCTATCATTTCATTTATTTGCTTCAATTCTTTGTCTTTATCTGAAAACTGACTTTTAATAAATTTTAAATTATCCCATAATGGCTCCATATATGGATTTAATTTAGAAGTAACATCACCAGGCAAATATCCAATATCTTTATTACTTAGTGGCACAATAGGGCGAGCTAAATATATTTGATGATAATTACGACGTTGCTCTAATGCGCCAGCTAAAGACAACAATGTTTTTCCTGTACCTGCAACGCCTTGGATGGTAACTAATTTAATGTCAGGATTCATGATGGCATCTAATGCAAAAGATTGCTCTGCATTTTTTGGAATAATGCCATAAGATGAAGTTTTTGTTACTCGTTTTAAAGATTTAGAAGACTCTTCGTAACGTGCCAAAACAGATGCATTACCATTTTTTAAAATATAATAATGGTTAGATTCTGGCTTCTCTTTTTTAATAACATCTTTGGCCAAACAACTTCCTTTTTCGTATATCTGATTAATAATTGCAGGATTTACTTTTTCTACTAAACTATTACCTGTATACAATTCATCTACTGCTAAAATTTTTCCGGTAGTATAATCTTCGGCATGAAGATTTAGCGATTTTGCTTTAATTCTTAAGTTAATGTCTTTAGTAACTAAAATAACTTTTCTGCCTGGATTGGTTTCTGCTGTATATAACGCTGCGTTTAGTATACGATGATCTCCCTTTCTCTCTTGAAATATTTTTTCCGCATCTAATTCTGAAGCATTATGCATTTCTATTTTAAAATAACCATGCGTTTTACCATTGATAGGTGTCCATTCCTGTAAAGAATTATCTCCCGACATATTATCTACATAACGAGTAAATTCTCTGGCAGCAAAATTTTTAGTATCATTTCCTTTCTTAAAATTATCAAGCTCTTCTAATACAGTTATTGGAATTACGACATCATGCTCTTTAAAATTTTTAATTGCTGTGTGATCATAAATAATGACCGAAGTATCAAGAACAAAAATTTTTTTCTCATTCTTTTTTAAAACAGTTTTCTTTGCCATAAAACTTAGATTTTTGGTTTACTATAAATCTATTATTTTAAACAGCAATAAAGAAAAAAAATAAGAAATAGAAATAAACATAGAAATGTTTAAATAGCTAATTATGATTTAAAATAATTAGCAATAATAACCTTTAAATAATATTAGCTTAAAGCAAAAAAACTAAAGTTTATTTAATCGTTCTAAAAAAGCATCTTTTTTACGGCGAGAAATTTCTAATTGAGTTCCATCACTCATAATAGCATACCCTCCATCTACTTTTAAAAATCGTGTTACATGGTTCATATTTATTAAATGATGATGATGAATTCTTATAAAATCATGAGATGGAAGTAAATCTTCATAATGTTTTAAACTTGCAGACACCATAAGTTTTTTGCCACCTACTAAATAAAAATTGGTATAACTACCATCAGCTTCACAACGAATAATATCTTTAATACTTATTATTTCGTATGCATTTCCTGTTGGTAGGGTTATCTTATTGTAATTATCATCTGTTCGTTTTAAATTTTGAATTAAAAATTGTAGATTATCCATGCTTGGCATGTATGAGGTTCTTTTTTCAATCAATCTATTAATTGCTAATTTTAATTCATCAATATCTATAGGCTTTAATAAATAATCGCACGCACTATATTTAATTGCCTTCAAAGCGTGTTTATCTGTTGCAGTTGTAAAAATAATATCAAATTTTAACCCTTGCACTTTTTCTAAAACATCAAACCCGGTACCATCAGGCATGCTGATATCTAAGAATAATAAATTTGGCTTTAAATTCTGAATTAATTCAACTCCTTGAGCTACACTTTTAGCTAATCCTAAAATAGTAATTTGAGGAAAATTAGTTTTTAATAATTCAGCAAGCATTTCTAAACTCTTTTTTTCATCTTCTATTATTAAAGCTCTCATTTTGTTTTTTTTATATGTTTTTATTTCACATAAGGAATAAATAAATCAACCTGTGTACCTATCGCCTCTTTGTTATTATTATATAAATCTATAATATTTACATTTAATTTAGATTGATGTATTTTATTTAAAATTCGCAGTCTATCTTCTGTAATTTTCATTCCTAAAGATTTATGCCAAGCGGCAGGCTGTATGTTTTTTAAAGCCATAGAATTAACTCTACCTATACCATCATCTGTTATAGAAATCTTTATAAATTGATTAACTATTTTTATATTAATATCAATATGCCCATTTTTTTCTTTTGGATTAATTCCGTGTAAGATAGCATTTTCTAAATAGGGTTGAATTAACATTGGAGGAATTTCATCATAATCTCCATCAATTGAAGAATCAATAACAATAGAGTAATCAAACTTATTTTCAAATCTCATTCTCTCTAATTCTAAATATAATTTTAACGCTTCAATATCTTCATTAATTGTAACAGTTGATTTTTCTGAATTATTCAAAATAATTCGAATTAACTTAGCAAACTTATTTAAATACTTTGCCGCCTCATTTCCTTTACTATTCAAAATATAATGTTGTATTGAATTTAACGAGTTAAAAACAAAATGTGGATTCATTTGTGCGCGTAATGCTTTTAATTCTGCCTTCGAAACCTCTACCAATTGTTCAAATTCGAGTTGTTGTTTTCGCTTGATTTGTATAACTCGTATTCTAAAAATTAAAATAACAAGAAATATGATGCTAATTAGACATAACACTATAAACCACCATGTTTTATAAAAAGGTGCTTGTATCGTAAATGTAAATGTTACAGGTTCAATATTCCAAACACCCTCATTATTACAACTTTTTACTTTAAAATTATATTTACCAGGTGGTAAATTATCATATTTAATATAATTAATATCTGTATTTGGACTCCATTCTTTATCATAATTTTCTAATTTATAAGAATATAAAACCTTTTCAGGCGATGTTAAACAAATGCCATCAAAATAAAAACTAATATTATTATACGAATAGGGCAACACAGAGCCATTTACTAGCAATGTATCTTTATAAGTTAATTTAATATTAGAAATGGTAAGTTTTGTTTGAGACTCATTTTGTATAAATTCTTTGGGAGAATATTTTATTAATCCATTTACAGTTCCAAACCAAATGCTACTATCTGCATCTTCAAATATGCCATGTGTGTTTGATTCTACCCCCGAAAAACCATCATTTTTTCCATATTTCAATATGTCAATAAATCCATATTTAAGCTTATTTAAATCAATTCTATTAACCCCTTGATTTGTACCTGCCCATAAATATTTATTATCTTTTGTAATAGCTATTGAATATACAAGTTCAGAGCTTAATCCTTCTTTTTCAGAAATTAATTTATACGTTTGTTTTTTAACATCAAAAATTAGCACCCCATTTAAAGTGGCTATATATAAATTCCCCGACTTATCTTTGCAAATATCTAACGCAGTGTTCATTGCCTCTATATTAGCTATTTTTTGTTTTTTAAACTTTCCGTTTTCTTGTTTAAACAATCCTTCTAAATAAGTACCTGCCCAAATACTTCCTTTATTATCTTCTATTATAGACCAAATAGCATATCCATCTTTTTCTATTGGTTTTATTGGTAATTTATAACAAGTAGTAGTGTAATCGTTTTTATTTTTTTTTACAGAACAAAGTCCATTTTGCCCTCCAATCCAAATTACATTTTTACTGTCTTTGTAAAAACAATTAATTGGAGCTTTCTGCTTCATTATTTTTTCAGAAAGAATGTTTTCAATTTTTTCGTTTTTTATAATAGAAATTCCATTATCACTACCAAGCCAAACCGAACCATCTTCTAATGGTAATATTGCATAAATTCTATTACTTAACAATCCTTGTTTTGTAGAATAATTTTTAAAATATCCGTCAACAAACTTAAATACTCCGTTACTTTCAGTTCCAAACCATAAATTATTATTATAATCTCTAATTATTTGATAAATAAAAGCACTCCCTAATCCATTTTGTCTGTCATAAACGGCAAAACCTTTTCCTCTGTACTTATACAAACCGCTGTGTGTTCCTATCCATAAGTTTTGTTCAAAATCAATCAATAAAGAGCGTATATGATTGGAATTGTTATCAAATCCAATATTATAATACGAAAATTCGGATTGATGTAAACTAATTAATCCAGTTTTAGAACCAATCCATACAACATCATTTTCTTGGCATAAAACAGTTGTTATTTCTTCGTCTATTAGTCCGTTACTAACATGAAATAATTGTGAAGTGTTTTTTTGTAAATCTAAAACATATAACCCATTATCAGTGCCTGTATATAAGTGATGATCGTCTTTAGATAAAGAAAATGAAGTAATAGTAATACTATCAAGTATCAAATGAAACATTTTAGAATTATTATTTCTTAAATACAATCCTTTGTTTGTACCAACAAGTAAACCATGGGCTTGAGAATGTATAATACATGTAATAGATGTATTTTTAAAAAACGGTACCAAAGATGCTTTTTTATTATTCCATAAACACAACCCTTTATTAGTTCCTACCCATAAACCTTCGCTTTGTTCTTTACACAAACTCGTAATATGATTTGAGGGCAATCCATCTTTTGCATAATAATTAGAAATTGTTCCTTTGTCTCTATCAATAATACTTAATCCATCTATTGTACCTATTGTAATTAAATCATATTGATCTTCTATAATTGCATTTACACAATGATTTGCTAGCCCATTTTTTGGAGAAAAATTTTGAAAAGTTTTTCCATTAAATTTACTAGCACCGCCATATCCTCCACTCCATAAATATCCATTATGATCTTGATACATGGCAAAAATTTGAACATAAGGCAATCCGCTTTCAACCGAATAATTTTTAAAATTATACTGTTGTGCAAATTGTTTATTTAACAGACATAATAAAAGTCCAATAAAAAATAAACGTATTTTAAGTATTTTAAATAATAACGGCATAGTAGCTACACTAAAGTAATATTTTATAATTAGTTCAGCTACATATTTTTATTAAGTGGCGTAATTATGAAAACAAATGGTTAAAACCGATAGATAATCTTTTAGTATAATTTTTTAAACTAATAAGGTAAATATCACTTTAATGGCATTGCTTCATAAAAATACACTGATAATCAACTAATTATTTAAAGAAAATTATCACTAAGGAACGTGTATTTTTTGTATTTTCGTTAGCTTAAATTTAAAACATACTATGTTAACTTTCCTGAAAAAATTTTTTGGTACAAAATCAGAAAAAGATATTAAAGCGATTCAACCACTGGTTGATCGTATTTTAGAAATTTATCCCACACTTGCTAATTTGTCAAATGATGAGTTACGAGCAAAGGTTGATGCGTTAAAACAAAAAATTCAAAACCATATCAAAGAAGAGCAAACGGAAATCAATGATATTAAAACTCGAATTGACAACGATTTTGATATGAATATTGATAGTAAAGAATCCTACTATAAAGAAATTGACACTCTAGAGAAAAAAATCACCGAAAAAATTGAAGAAGTTTTAAATGAAATTTTGCCAGAAGCTTATGCAATTTTAAAAGATACCTCACGTCGTTTTTCTGAAAACAACGAGGTCGCTGTATCTGCAAATGAATTCGATAAAAAATTATCAAAAACACATAAAAACATTGAAATTCGTGGCAATCAAGCTATTTGGAAAAACAAATGGATTGCAGCTGGAACAGAAGTTTCATGGAATATGGTACATTATGATGTACAATTGATAGGAGGTACTGTTTTACATCAGGGAAAAATATCAGAAATGGCAACTGGAGAAGGTAAAACATTAGTGTCTACATTACCCGTATTTCTTAATGCCCTATCTGGCAGAGGTGTTCATGTTGTAACAGTAAATAACTATTTAGCAAAACGTGATAGTGAATGGAACGCTCCTTTATTTCAGTTTCATGGATTAAGTGTAGACTGTATTGATAAACACGAACCAAACACTGAAGAACGTCGTCAAGCATATTTAGCAGATATTACATACGGAACAAATAATGAATTTGGCTTTGATTATTTAAGAGATAACATGGCTCGAGAATTATCTGACCTAGTTCAACGTAAACATAATTTTGCAATTGTGGATGAAGTCGATTCAGTTTTAATTGATGATGCCCGAACTCCATTAATCATATCTGGCCCAACTCCTACAGGAGATAAACACGAATTCATGGAATTTAAACCTCGTGTAGAGAAATTATTAGCTGCTCAAAAAGCGGCCGTACAAGTTTTTTTAACAGATGCTAAACGTCTATTTGCAGAAGGAAATGAAAAAGATGCAGGAATTCCTTTATTACGTGCCTATAGAGGATTACCAAAAAACGGCGCTCTAATTAAATTTTTAAGTGAGCCTGGTGTTAAAGCACTTCTTCAAAAAACAGAAAATTATTACATGCAAGACCAACAAAAGGAAATGCATAAAATTGATGTAGAATTATTTTTTGTAATTGATGAAAAAAATAATTCTGTTGATATGACTGAAAAAGGAATTGACCTAATTACAGGAACTACAGACGATCCTAATTTCTTTGTAATACCAAATGTTGGAGGGGAAATTGCAGAATTAGAAAAACAAACATTTGCCGACCCAAAAGAAAAAATACTGTTAAAAGAATCTCTCATGAGAGATTTTAGTGTAAAAAGCGAACGTATACATACCGTAAATCAATTACTAAAAGCGTATTCTTTATTTGAAATTGATCAAGAATATGTAATTGCTGATGGCCAAATTAAAATAGTAGACGAGCAAACTGGCCGTATTATGGAAGGTCGTCGATACAGTGATGGATTACATCAAGCCTTAGAAGCAAAAGAAAATGTAAAAATTGAAGCTGCTACTCAAACATACGCAACCATTACTTTACAAAATTATTTCCGTATGTATAACAAACTTGCAGGGATGACAGGTACAGCCGAAACCGAAGCAAATGAATTTTGGGATATATATAAGTTAGATGTAGTTGTTATTCCTACAAACCGTCCTATATCTAGAAAAGATGAACAAGACCTAGTATACAAAACTAAACGAGAAAAATATAATGCAGTAATTGAGGCCACTGCAAAACTAGTAGCTGAAGGACGTCCGGTATTAATAGGCACTACAACTGTTGATATTTCAGAACTATTAAGCCGTATGCTTAAATTAAGAAATATAAAACACAATGTATTAAACGCTAAACTACATCAAAAAGAAGCTGATATTGTTGCCGAAGCAGGGCAAGCAGGAACCGTTACTATTGCTACAAATATGGCAGGCCGTGGTACAGATATTAAATTAGGTACTGGTGTTAAAGAAGCTGGAGGTTTAGCTATTATTGGTACAGAACGTCACGAATCTAGACGTGTTGATAGACAATTAAGAGGTCGTGCAGGACGACAAGGAGATCCTGGA
Source organism: uncultured Flavobacterium sp. (assembly GCA_964541155.1). Taxonomy (GTDB): domain Bacteria; phylum Bacteroidota; class Bacteroidia; order B-17B0; family Aurantibacillaceae; genus UBA4416. The sequence goes on along the minus strand of CAZIPC010000003.1, from coordinate 2,782 downwards.
AGTTCTCAATTTTTTGTTTCATTAGAAGATAACTTAATGCGTTTATTTGGAAGTGAACGTATTGCTAGTTTAATGGATAGAATGGGATTACAAGAAGGCGAAGTTATTCAACATTCTATGATTTCTAAATCTATTGAAAGAGCGCAAAAGAAAGTAGAAGAAAATCATTTTGGAACCCGTAAACGACTAATAGAATACGATGACGTAATGAATGCTCAACGTGATGTTGTGTATAAACGAAGAAGAAATGCATTAAATGGAGATCGTATCAGTATTGATATTGCAAATATGATTTATGAAGTGGCAGAAAGCATTGTAGCCGAATTTTATCCACTTAAAAATTACGAAGAATTTACATTTGAATGTATTAAAAACTTTGGAATAGAATCTCCATTCTCCGAACAAGAATTCAAATCTTTAAAAGAAGATGATTTAATTCAAAAATTGTTTGAAGAAGGAGAGCGTCACTATAAGTTAAAATCAATGGAAATTGCCGAAATGGCTTTCCCTGTTATTAGGGATGTTTATACAAATCCAAATAATAATTTTGAAAATATCGTAACTCCTTTTACTGATGGAATTAGAGCTATTCAAGTAATGGCTAACTTAAAAAAATCGTTTGATACTAAAGGTAGAGAATTGGTTTCTGTATTTGAGAAAACAGTTATTTTAGCAATGATTGATGATTCCTGGAAAGAACACTTACGTGAAATGGACGATTTAAAACAATCTGTTCAAAATGCATCTTTAGAACAAAAAGATCCTTTAGTAGTATACAAACTAGAATCATTTAATTTATTTAGAGAAATGATTGCTAAAACTAGTAAAGACATCATCTCTTTTTTAATGAAAGGTGGTTTACCTATTGAAGAAAACAATACTAATCATCCTAAACTACAAAAAGCTCAATTTACTCAAGAACAAAGCTATAATCGTCCTAAAGAAAAATTAGTTGAAAGTAGAACTGAAGAAGGCGAGTCTCAAGAACCACAAAAACCCAAACAACAACCTATTCGTGTTGAACAAAAAATAGGTAGAAATGACCCTTGCCCTTGTGGAAGTGGTAAAAAATATAAAAATTGTCACGGAGTAGGAATAGCCTAACAATTAAATAAAAAAACCGCTAAAAGCGGTTTTTTTATTTAACTAGATTTAATAATTAAAATTGTTATGGATAAAATAGTTATTTTATTGATTATCAAATATTTAAATAAAAATATGTGCACGGCTTACTCATTTTGTTAAAAACATGTTAACAATTGTTGTAACTTTATAATCTTACGACATATTATAATAAAAAGCCATGAAACTTAACTTATTACTAATTCTACTTTCATTTTGTTTATTAACAAAAGCACAATCTAACATCGATTTAAAAGATTTTATAAATAAAAATCATACCGCTATAAGTAGTGTTCAAAAAATTATACTTACTACAAATAACCATAATGATACTCTAAATTTTAAAGATTTATTAAAAAAACAAAAATCATCTGTTAAGTTATACAACTCTAATAAAGACGTTAGTTTTTATTACGCGTACTCAGTTCGAAAAGAGTGTGTAGAGTTTTTAAAAAGATACAATAACAAATCTGTAAATTTTTATGAAATAACTGAAAACGAAAAATTATTTTTAAAACCAACCAAGAAAAATATTAATACCATTCTTTCTGAAACTGAAATTCAAGAAATCAATAATTTAGATATCTTGAATCCTCAAATTCTTAGAAATAATTCCTTAACTATTCAATAAAACACTATGAAGTTTCTGATAAAATTATTTTTTAGACTTTCTTTCATTTTACTATGGCAATTTAATGTACACGCTCAAACATGTCCTACTTCAAGTATTTCGGCTGGAAAAAATTTAATAATTTGCAGTGGACAATGTGCTAACTTAACCGCTAGCGTTTCTGCAGTTAATACAACTTCTACATACAGTGTTGGAAGTATCCCTTATAGTTCCTTTCCTTTTGCTGGTGCAACTTACTCAACTTCAAATATTGATGATAGATGGAGTCCAGTAGTCAACATAGGTTTTAATTTTTGTTTTTTTGGAAATTCTTTTAACCAATTAATAATTGGTAGTAATGGAGAATTAAGCTTTAATATCTCTTCAGCTAACACTTCTGAATCATATACTACTACTACAATTCTTCCAAACTTAATTGAACATGAACCAAATAGTATTTGTGGCCCTTATAGAGATATAGATCCATCTGTAGGAACTACTGCTACTATTACTTATACAACCTATGGCACTGCTCCTTGCCGAACATTTGTTGCAAGCTGGAGTATTGTTCCTTTATATGGAGGACCTTGTAATTCAATTACATCTACTTTTCAGATAGCATTATACGAAACATCAAATATTATTGATGTTTTAATTCAAAATAGTAACAGCTGTGCTGCATGGAATAATGGCAGAGGGCTAATAGGAATACAAGATGCTTCAGCAAGCACAGTAGTTGCTCCTCCTGGAAGAAATGTTTTAACGCCTTGGACTGCAACCAATGAAGGGTGGCGATTTACTCCAACTGGAGCTCCTTCTTATACCGTAACTTGGACTGGCCCGAATGGATTTAGCGCAACTGGATTAAATGCAACTCCATGTCCTACTACCACAAGTGTTTATACTGCTATTTTAAACGAATCTAATTGTGGGGGAGCCATTTCTTCTTACACAAGTTCAGTTCAAATCTCTATTCTTCCAACACCTACAATAAATACAACTGCTACAACAACTTTAGTATGCAATGGAGGTTCTTCAATATTATCAGCA
>CAZIPC010000002.1:0-450430 GCA_964541155.1 uncultured Flavobacterium sp. | reverse complement strand
GGTTAGAGCACATGACTGTTAATCATGGGGTCCCTGGTTCGAGCCCAGGAGAGGGAGCAAAAGCCACCAATGTCGGGTGGCTTTTTTATTTTTAAACTGTAACTTCGCAACATATTATTATTGGCACCGTAGTTCAATGGATAGAATAGAAGTTTCCTAAACTTTAGATGTAGGTTCGATTCCTACCGGAGCCACTTTTTAATATTAATAAATAAACTAATTTGTAATTTTTACAATTAACTTTTAATTAGGTTTTACAACTTGTAATCGGTATTGATAAGGGGTTGTGCCTTCCATCTTTTTAAATAAACGGGTAAAATAATTTACATCCTGAAAGCCAGTTTCAGAACAAATGGATGCAATTTTATGATGTGGATTCTCTAGTAGTTTTTTAGCTCGTTTTATTTTTTCCTGTAATATATATTCTTGAGGGCTTAATCCTAGCTCTCTTTTAAATACCCTATAAAATGTAGATTTACTCATATAAGCTTTATTACTTAAATCCTCAATACTCATTGTATTAGAAATGTTTTCTTTAATATAACCTACTATAAAAGCCAGAGGATTAGAATTATTAGCATTTATATAATAATCATTTGTTGTATTTAAATTTTGAACTTGCATGATTCTAAATAATAATTCTTTTACGGCTAAGTCAGCCAATATATCTTTTCCAAGAGAATTACTAGAACAAACCGTAATTAATTTATTTACTAATAATGCAATTTCTTCATTATTATAAAAATGATACTGATTATAATCTAACTTCCAACCATCTTTATCTGTTTCTTTAGGAAAACTTTCATTTAAATAATGTATAGTTCTTTTTATATGCTCTTCCTCAATAGCAAGCGCTGTGCATTGCGTAGGGTTATGATCATGGGCTTCAGGAAAATCAATTTTCATAGTTGTATTTGCCGGAACAATTACTGTTTCACCAGGTAAATAGTCGAATCCAGATTTATCAAACAAATGCATCACTTTTTTACCTCGTAACATACTAGTTACAACAAAATCATTAAACGTGAGCGGAACCATAAATGAAGATGCATGAGTTTCAAACACATTTAATTCGCATTTCTCTAAAGTGTATGCGGTTCGATTTTCAACTAATGTTTTCAGATTACGTTTATCTGAAAGTGCCACTGTTTTAATAGTATGATTTACTGACATGATAACTCCTGTAATTAATTGATTTAACTAAAATTATTTAATTAAACATAAAAAAACAATTATTTGAGATAGAATTACAATTGAATGATTTTTTTTGAACGATTTGTGCTACTATTTAGACCAAAAAATGGAAAAAACAACAAGTTGAATAAAAAATGCTATGTATTGAATGTTTTGTGCTAACCTATTAGAGATAAGAATATCGAACTTGGATTAACTAATCAACTAACATAAATATAAAATGGAAAATTTAGCAAAAAAACCAAACTTTAAAAGTAAGTACGACAATTACATCGGCGGAAAATTTGTAGCTCCAGTAAAAGGTGACTATTTTGACAATTCTTCTCCTATAGATGGAAAAGTGTTTACAAAAGCAGCACGTTCAACTAAAGAAGATATCGAATTAGCACTAGATGCTGCGCATCAAGCATTCCCATCATGGAGCAAAACATCTGTTACATACAGAAGTAATTTATTATTAAAAATTGCACAAGTAATTGAAGATAATTTAGAATACTTAGCTACAGTTGAAACAATTGATAATGGTAAGGCTATTCGCGAAACTCGCGCAGCTGATTTACCTTTAGTTGTAGATCATTTTCGTTATTTTGCTGGAGTTATTCGTGCAGAAGAAGGTACAATTTCTGAACATGATGAAAATACAGTAAGTATAGTATTACATGAACCATTGGGAGTTGTAGGACAAATTATACCATGGAATTTTCCTTTACTAATGGCAACTTGGAAAATTGCTCCAGCCTTAGCAGCCGGGTGTTGTTGTGTAGTAAAACCTGCTGAACAAACACCAACATCTATTATGTGTTTAATGGAATTAATTGGTGATTTATTACCAGCTGGTGTTTTAAATATTGTTACTGGCTTTGGATTAGAAGCAGGTAAACCGTTAGCTACATCTTCTCGAATTGCAAAAGTATCATTTACTGGAGAAACAACAACTGGGCGATTAATTTTACAATATGCTTCTGAAAATATTATTCCAGCTACTATGGAATTAGGTGGTAAATCTCCAAATATTTTCTTTGAATCGGTTGGTGATGCTGACGATGAATTCTTTGATAAAGCAGTTGAAGGCGCTGTCTTATTTGCCTTAAATCAGGGCGAAGTATGCACATGTCCTTCGCGAATATTAGTTCACGAAAACATTTATGATAAATTCATGAAACGTGTTATTGAAAGAACTAAAGCTATTAAGGTTGGTCATCCTTTAGACGGAACAGTGATGATGGGTGCTCAAGCTTCTAATGATCAATTTGAAAAAATTAAATCTTATTTAACTATTGGTAAAGAGGAAGGTGCCGAAGTATTATGTGGCGGAGAAGCTAATTCATTAGCTGGCGAATTAGCTGGTGGTTTTTATATTCAACCAACTATTTTTAAAGGGCATAATAAAATGAGAATTTTTCAGGAAGAAATTTTTGGGCCAGTTGTTTGTGTAACTACATTTAAAACAACAGAAGAAGCTATTGCTATTGCTAATGACACATTATATGGATTGGGTGCAGGTGTTTGGACAAGAGATGCGCATGAGATTTATCAAGTTCCTCGTGCTATTCAAGCTGGACGTGTTTGGGTAAATAACTATCACGCATACCCTGCTCATGCACCTTTTGGTGGATATAAAAAATCTGGTTTTGGTAGAGAAAATCACAAAATGATGCTTGAACACTATCGTCAAACAAAAAATATGTTGATTTCATACAACAAACAAAAATTAGGTTTCTTCTAATATAAAATCAAGAGGTTGCTTTTAAGATAAAAAATAGGTTAATTTAGTTAGTTACAACACATGTCTTTTAAGCAACCTCTTTTTTTAGTTATTTTTTAAAACATTCTATCTAATATGAATAACATTAAACGAGTTTTAGTAACAACAGCTGCAGCAGAATTAATTACTTTACTCAAAATTGGTTTTGGCGATTTAGTGTTTCATCAAAGTGGAGGGTGCTGTGATGGCTCAGCGCCAATGTGTTTTCAAAAAGACGATTTTAAAATTGGCGAGAGTGATGTTGGTTTAGGGCATGTAGAAGGATTTGGATTTTGGATGAGTAAAGATCAATTTGAATACTGGCAACACACACAATTAACATTAGATGTTGTAGATGGCAGAGGCGCTAGCTTCTCATTAGAAATACCAACAGGAAAACGTTTTTTAATTCGCTCTAGAATGTTTACAGAAGAAGAAATGAATCATCTAGAACCTGTGTTTTATAAAAAATAAATATCTATTGTAACTATTAATTTAAAGAAGGCTCGAAAGAATAATCTGTAAATACTTTATACCTAGAATCTAATTTAAGAAGTTCATAACTCCACATCTCAAAAGGATTTATTTTCATTAAATTATCATAATTAGCTTTATTGATTAGCCATCTCTCTAAATCAATTTCTTCGTTTAACTGCTCAGCACTCCAACCAGTGTATCCAATATAAAAACGAACTTGATTTAAAAAAACTTGTTTGCTTTCTATCATTTCTGATAATTGCATAAAATTACCACCCCAATATACATTATCAATGATATGATGACTGCCCTTTAATTTATCACCTAATGTATGAGTATAAAATAATTGATTAGGTGATACTGGCCCTCCTTCAAATAAAGGGAAATCAGCGTTTTTTAAATAAGGAAAAATATCTTTTAATACTAAACCATTTGATTTGTTTAACATAAATCCTAAACTACCATGCTGATTGTGTTCGCATAAATAAACAACAGAACGTTTAAAATAAACATCTTGCGTATATGGTTTTGCTAATAATATATCTCCTACTTTAATCAAGAATACTCGTTATATTTGCATAAAATTAGTAAAATGAGTCACGTAAACAAACACATTTCTCAACTAAGAGAAGATTTTATAAAAGGCGAATTAACTGAAGATAAATTACATCAATTACCTGATTTACAATTTGAACAATGGATGCAGGAAGCAATTGATGCTAAAGTAAATGAAGTGCCAGCATGTAATTTATCAACAGTTGACAAAAATAATAAGCCCTCTGCTCGTATTGTTTATTTACGTGAATTTTCGAACAACGAATTTTATTTTTATACCAATTACGAGTCACGAAAAGGAAAACAAATTGCTGAAAATCCAAATGTGTGCTTAACTTTTTTTTGGCCCGAATTAGAAAGGCAAATCCGAATTGAAGGCGTAATCTTAAAAAAAGCAGAAGCAGAAAAAAGTGATGCGTATTTTAACGCTCGCCCACAAGACTCTAAAATAGGAGCTTGGAGCTCGCCGCAAAGTAAAGTGCTAACCAACAGAGATGAATTAAATTCATTTATTGAAAACAATAAAATTAAATTTTATAATCAAGAAATTCCTCGTCCTGAGTTTTGGGGAGGTTACATTATAAAAGCAAACTACTACGAATTTTGGCAGGGACGTAAAAATCGTTTACACGACAGAATTACTTTTACTTTAGAAAATGGTAATTGGAGAATAGAGAGACTAGCTCCATAAAAAGGACACATTTTTATTATTACTATTCGATTGCCGAATATTATCTAACCATTATAAAATTATATTAAATAGCTAATTTATATGAACAAGCAAGAAAAAATAAAAAACTTTGATCCTAATAGCGTTGGTGATATCAATGCAAACATGTTTGGTTTGCCGTTCACAACTCAAGAATCTGAAACTGTATTAATCCCAGTACCTTGGGAAGTAACTGTAAGCTATGGAGGCGGAACTATTGACGGACCTCAACAAATATTTGATGCTTCTTTTCAAGTAGATTTATACGACCCCATTGTGAAAGATGCATGGAAGATGGGAATTGCGATGGATGATTTTAGTGAAGAATTACGAGAGAAAAGTGAAATTTATCGTCCAGTAGCTGAAATTATTATTGACAGACAAAGTAACGGAGAGTCCGCTTCTGAAATTGATGAAATAAAAGACGTAAATAAAGTTTGTGAAGAAATGAATGCATGGGTTAAAAAACGTGTTTTGCATTTCTTAAAACAAAATAAAAATGTTGGTTTAATTGGTGGCGACCACTCTACTCCATTAGGCATGATTGACGCTTTAGGAGAACACTTTGGAGAATTTGCAATTTTACAAATTGATGCGCATGCTGATTTACGTGTGGCTTACGAAGGTTTTGAATATTCTCATGCATCAATTATGTATAATGCATTAAAAAGACATAGTGTACAAAAATTAGTACAAGTTGGTATTAGAGATTATTGTCAAGCAGAGTTAGATATTATTAATAATTCTAACGGGCGCGTGAAAACATTTTTTGATAGAGATATTAAACAACAACAATACAAAGGAAAAAGCTGGGATACCATTTGTAAAGAAATAATTGCCGAGTTACCACAAAATATTTATTTAAGTTTTGACATTGATGGTTTAGATCCAAAATTGTGTCCAGGCACTGGAACACCTGTAGCAGGAGGGTTTGAAACAGACCAAGTACTTTATTTACTAGAACAAATAGTTGCAGCAGGTAAAACATTTATTGCATTTGACTTAAATGAAGTTGGTGGCGAAGATGAATGGAATGCGAATGTAGCAGCCCGTTTATTGTACCGCATTGCTAATTTAGCAGCGCATAGTCAAGGAAAGAAAGCTTAATAAATTGATATTGGAATATAAAAAGGCTGAGGAAAATCTCAGCCTTTTTTGTTAAAATATTTTATTAAGCTTTTGCCTTAAATTTATTAATGGCATTAATTGTAAAGTCAGATAATACAAGCGTTCCGCTCATTCCTGCTCTTTCAATTAATAAAGAGTCCCAATTTTCTGTTCCTTCCCACATTACTTTTTTCAACATAGCCATTGCTTCTGGGCTACTTGATGCTAAGCGTTTTGCTAAAGCATCAATCCCTTTATCCATATCTTCAGTTGTATTAAATAACTCTGCATACAAACCTTTTTCGCGAGCCCACTGAGCAGTTTGCCACTCTGTTGCATTAATGGTTAATTGACAAAAAGCAGAAGTTCCAACTTTACGTTCAACTGCTGGGCCAACCACAAAAGGACCAATACCTACTGCTAGTTCACTTAACTTAACAGAAGCGGTATCTACTGCAAATGTATAATCTGCGCTAGCGGCAATACCAACACCACCACCAACTGCTTTACCTTGCACACGAGCTATAATAAACTTAGGCGCTTTTCGCATTGCATTAATAACTGCTGCAAAACCCGAGAAAAAAACCAACCCCGTTTCTTTGTCTTTAATTGAAATTAATTCATCAAAACTTGCTCCTGCACAAAATGCTTTATCTCCCTCGCTTTTTAGTACAATTACTTTTACATTATCAACTTTTCCTAATTTTTCAATCTCAGCTGCTAAGTTTCTTAATTGAACACCTGGCATTGAATTACTTTGAGGATGAAAAAAAGTAATTGTTCCTATTCCGTTTTCTACTGTTGATTTAATTGTTCCTTCCATTTAAAATATCATTTAGTTTTTAGTTTTTAATAGATTTAATAATTTTAGGGCTTTGGCTTCCATGTAAAGCTCGTAACACTTCTATTTTATTGGCTCTAATTCGATAAATAATCAAGTACTTTCCTAGAATAATGTTTCTGTAAATTTGAGTTTTAGTTTCGAGATGACGACACTCGGGATTTAAATAATACTGTATATAAAGTCCGGAAGTGTGATTAAGAATTTGATCCTGTAAAATTTCAGCCATGATTAATCCAAAAATTTCTAAACCATACGCATAAATGGATTTTAAATCTTCATAAAAAACAGCGCTGTAAGCTATTTTTTTAATGACTTTTTCCATACTTCCATTTTAGCTTGAACTTCCTCTAAAGTATAAAAAGGACCTTTCTCGGCCTCTTTAATTAAATCCACAAACTCTTCCTGAGACATTGGTTCTCCTGGAATTGCTAAGTTTCTTTTTATTTTAACTTTTGACGGACGCATACACTAATTTACAAAATACAAAATCATTAAGCAAGTATCGTAACTGGATTTTCTAAATAGGTTCTTAAAGTTTGTAAGAAAGCTGCTCCTGTAGCTCCATCAACCGTTCTATGGTCGCAAGCTAACGTTACTTTCATCACATTACCAGGTACTACTTGATTATTTTTAACGACTGGTACTTGACGAATTGCACCAACTGATAAAATACAAGACTCAGGAGTATTGATAATTGATGTAAACTCATCAATACCAAACATTCCTAAATTAGAAACTGTAAATGTGTTGCCTTCCCAATCAGCAGGTTGTAATTTCTTATCTTTTGCACGTTTACCTAAATCTTTTACCTCAGCGCTAATTTGAGATAATGATTTTTGATCTGCAAAACGAACTACAGGAACTAATAAACCATCTTCTACAGCTACTGCCACTCCAATATGTACGTGAGAGTAGTAACGGATTTTGTCTCCCATCCAAGATGAATTTACTTTTGGATGTTTACGTAATGCTACTGCACAAGCTTTAATTACTAAGTCGTTGAAAGAAACCTTTGTATCAGGCATTGCATTGATGGCATTACGAGATTGCATCGCATTTTCCATATCTACTTCAATCGTTAAATAGAAATGTGGAGCACCGTTTGTACTTTCTAACAAACGCTTAGCAATTACTTTACGCATTTGCGACGTTGGTTCGTCAGTAAATCCTTCAGCACCAGTTATAAATGATGGACTAACAGTTTTTGAACTACTGCTAGACGCTTGAGGTTTATAGTTTTCGATATCTGATTTAGTAACACGACCATGATCACCAGAACCTGTTACTTTTGAAATATCAATTCCTTTTTCTTTGGCCAATGCTTTAGCTAAAGGAGATGCTTTTACTCTTCCATCATTTGAAGAAGAAGTTGTTGTTGTGTTTAAAACTGGCGCAGCTGTTTGAACAGGCGCTTCAGCTTTTGGAGCAGAAGTAGTTACAGGGGCAGAATTATAAGAATTGATTGATGCTAAAATTGCATTCACATCTTCGCCACCTTTTCCTAATATAGCAATAATACTATCTACTGGGATAGATTGTTTTTCTTGAACGCCAATATGAATTAACACACCATCTTGAAATGATTCAAATTCCATCGTTGCTTTATCTGTTGCGATGTCAGCTAGTAACTCTCCACTCTTTACTTTATCACCTACTTTTTTGTGCCATTTTTCAATCACACCGTCTGTCATCGTATCACTTAACTTAGGCATACGAACAACTTCAACGCCCGCAGGTAAAGCTTTATTAGCAGATGTTACAGGATTGGGTGTTGCTACTGGAGCAACAGTTTCTTGTTTTGGTGCTGCCGAAGATTGATTTAATAAAGCCGAAATATCTTCACCTTCTTTACCCAAAATAGCAATAATAGAATCAACTGGTACAGCTTGTTTTTCTTGAACTCCAATATGTAATAACATCCCATCTTGAAAGGATTCAAATTCCATTGTAGCCTTGTCTGTTTCAATATCTGCAAGCAATTCGCCGCTTTTAACTTTATCTCCAACTTTTTTATGCCATTTAGCAATTACACCATCTGTCATGGTATCGCTTAATTTGGGCATTCTAACTATTTCAGCCATGTTTTATAATGTTAAGTTTTAAATGATAATTTTTTTAAATTATTTATCATTATTCTAATACGTAAGGATAATTTGGTTCAGCATAAACATCTTTGTATAACTCATCTGGTTCAGGAAATGGACTTTCCTCAGCAAATTGAACAGACTCATCTACTAAGGCTTTTACTCTTGCTTCAGCAGCCTCAATCCCGGCATCATCAATCCATTTGTTTTCAATTAGAGTATTTAATACTTTTTGAATAGGGTCTTGAGTTTGATATTCTTTTACTTCGTCTTTGGTTCTATATGTTTGAGCATCGCTCATCGAATGCCCTTTATAACGATATGTTTTCATTTCTAAAAAAGTTGGGCCATCTCCTCTACGTGCTCTAGCCACAGCTTCTTCCATAGCTTCATGAACAGCCTCTACCGTTAATCCATCAACTGGTTTACTTGGCATGTCGTAGGCTAATCCCAATTTCCATAGATCATGAACGTTACTAGTACGTTCTACAGAAGTACCCATAGCGTACATATTATTTTCAACAATAAAAATTACAGGTAATTTCCAATTCATGGCCATATTAAATGCTTCATGTAATGCGCCTTGACGAACAGCTCCATCGCCCATTGAACAAACACATACATTATCATTTCCCATAAATTTATCAGCAAAAGCTATCCCTGCACCTAACGGAATTTGTCCTCCAACAATACCATGTCCGCCAACAAAATTATGTTCCTTACTAAAGATATGCATTGAGCCTCCCTTTCCTTTACAACATCCGGTAACTTTTGCATACATTTCGGCCATAATATATTTTGGATGCATTCCCAATCCAATGCCATGAGCATGACAACGGTATGCTGTAATGTGTTTATCATCTTTTTTAGTAGCACTAACGGTTCCTGCCACTATGGCTTCTTGACCTATGTATAAATGGCAAAAGCCTTTAATTTTTTGTTGAACGTATACTTGCCCCGTTTTCTCTTCAAACTTACGCATCAATAACATTGACTCATACCATTTAAGGTATTGTTCTTTTGAAAACTTGCTCTTTTTTTCAGCTGTTTTAGCCATATAAATTACAATTTAATAAGGTACAAAAATAAGAGAATTTGTTAAATAACCATGATTAAGCATCTTAAAAATAAGGTTATTTACTTTGATCGTATAAATACCATTAAAAGCCTTTAAAAACAGGTATTTACAGATATTTCTTGCTAAACATAAGAGGTAATAAACTTTCTATACTTTCGGCAATATAAATTTGACCTTTTTCGCCCGACATAATAATTCGAATTGGTGAAGTAAATTTGTTTTCATATTCTGCAATAACTTGCCTGCATCCACCACAAGGTGATAAAGGCTCATTAACTATGATGTTTTTAGATTTTACAGCAACAGCAATAGTTTTTACAGCAATATTAGGATATTGTGAGGATGCGTGAAAAATAGCAACTCTTTCGGCACATAAGCCACTGGGATAAGCTGCGTTTTCTTGATTATTACCAGTAATAATTTTACCATTGTCTAACAAAACAGCTGCACCAACTTGAAAATTTGAATATGGCGCATAGGCTGTTTTCACCATTTTTTGTGCTTCTTTTAACAGCTCTGCATCTTTTTTATGTAAGTTTTTTGCAGACTCATATACCTCAATTTGCGTTGTAATTATAAGCTTTGAAAATTTTGACTTTGTCATATACTTAAATTAAAAAAGAAAGGTAAGAAACTATTTATGGTAAATCAATATTTTATACTTTTCTTTTAGGATTATCTTTAATAAAAGCATCCCATCCAGAATATGATTTTTTTATCCCATCAGAAGTTGTTTTATTTTGAAAATAATGACAAACAGCAGCGCCTAAAGCGTCTGTTGCATCTAAATATTTGTTTGTATGTTTAAAATTTAATAAGCTTTCGAGCATAGCAGCTACTTGTTCCTTAGAGGCATTGCCATTACCAGTAATAGACATCTTTATTTTTTTCGGAGAATATTCTGTCATTGGAATGTTTTTAGATAAAGCTGCTGCAATAGCTACGCCTTGCGCCCTTCCAAGCTTTAACATGGATTGCACATTTTTTCCAAAAAAAGGAGCCTCAATAGCTAATTCATCTGGTTTAAACTCATCAATTAGAGCTACTACTCGTTCAAAAATTATTTTCAATCTGTCGGCGTGTTCATCTAACTTATCTAGCTTAATCACATCTAACTTAACTAATGATAACTTGTTATTTTTAACATGTATAATGCCATATCCCATCACTAAAGTTCCAGGATCAATCCCAAGTATTATTCTATCATTAATTACCATTATTGTGTAAATTTAAACACTTTTAAAATAAAGTGTTGATACTAAATAAAAAAACAATTAGCTTTTTAATTAAAATACTCATTGGTGTTTTAAGTTTTTGGCTTATATACCATCGTTTAAATCAAATTTCTCAATTTAAAGAACAATGTATGTATTGGTTACATGAACCAAAAATGTATTTTGTTTTATTGTCTGTTTTATTGCTAATGCCTTTTAATTGGGGCATTGAAAGCTATAAATGGAAATTAATTACAACTCAAATTGAACCTGTTTCTTATTTAATTGCCATAAAATCGGTGTTTTCGGGAATTTGTGTTGGAAATATTGCACCTGGTAGAGCGATGGAATTTTTGGCGAAAATTATTTTTTTTAAACCACATCACAGGCCCAGTATAACAGTGTTACATTTTATAAATGGAATGTTTCAAATGCTTATAACTGTTACTGTTGGTATTATAGCAATAGCTTATAAAATAAACAAAAATCATCATTCGTCTGCTTTTATATACAGTGTTATTGGTGGCGGCATTGTTATTATTTTATTTTTTTGTTGGGCAATTATGCATGTAACTTGGATTCAACAAAAGCTCACATTTATTAAATGGTTTAAAAAAATGGAGGATACCAAAAGTATTACATTTTCAAAAACACTTATTTTAAAACTTGGTGGTTTATCTATTATAAGATATATTGTATTTACAATGCAATTTTATATTATTTATAATGCACTGTCTCCAAATTTAAGTTTTTTAGAAACATTTATGAGTATATCCGCTTATTTTATGCTAACAAGTTTGGTTCCAATGATTAGTTTTATTGAACCTGCCATTAGAGCAGCTATCGCATTATTTGTATTTAATAATGGAGACAATACTGTAACCGTTATATTAGCATCCACTTTTATTTGGATTATAAATGTTATTATTCCTAGTATTATTGGATACAGTATTATTTTAAGAGAAAAAATAGATTTTAAACTAAAACATGAGCATTGAGTTATATATATTTGCTACTATAATTAGTATATATGCATTAATTATAACAATTGCTATTATTGGGTTTTATAAATTAAAAATTAAACCAAATAGTATTTCTGAAAAAAAGTCTAACTTTATTTCAATCGTTTCTTCTGCTAGAAATGAAGAAGAGACAATAGAATTTTTTCTTTATGAAATTATCAAACAAGATTTTTCGAAAAATAATTTTGAACTCATTTTAATAGACGACCATTCTGAAGACAACACTTACAAAAAAGCATTTGATATTTTAGAAACATCAAGCTTAAATTACCAATTAATTAAACAACCTAATCATCAGGGAAAAAAGAAAAGCCTAGCTTTAGCAATAGAAAAAACAAGAGGAGATGTAATTATTACAACAGATGCCGATGTGATTTATAGGCATTCATTGTGGCTAAAAACTATTTCAAATTATTTTAGAGATTACAATCCTAACATGTTAATTATGCCTATTGATTTTAAAACCAACACAAAATTATTATCTATATTTCAAATCACAGAAAATATTGCCTTAACTGGTATAACAGCAGGCTATGCCGGTATTAAAAACGCTTTTATGTGCAATGGTGCGAATTTAGCTTTTACAAAAACTGCATATAATTTAGTAAATGGCTATCATAGTCATTTTCATATACTATCGGGGGATGATGTGTTTTTATTAGAGGGTATTAAAAAGCTAAATCCAAAATTAGTACACTATACTTTAAAAAAAGAATTAATTGTTAAAACAGCTGCCATTACTAATTTTTCGAACTTTATATGCCAACGCATAAGATGGGCATCAAAAACAAGATATAATAATAACCCATTAAACTCAATTATTGCTTTTACGGTAGTAATAGCAAATTTAATTTTTTTGGCACTATACATTGCATACTGTAAAAATTCTATTCTATTTTCTTACTTATTGATTTTAGCAATAACAAAGTGTGTTTTTGATTTTTTGTTGTTATTTTTAGCAGCAAATTTTATAGAGCGGTTAAAATACATCTGGTGGATTGTGCCATTTAACGCAATTTATTGGATTTATGCTTTATGTATAGCATTAGGCTCAATATTTTATAAACCAACTTGGAAAGAAAAAAAACATATTAATGTTTAAGAAAAAACATAAAGATTATAGTTCAGAATCACTATCCATACAAACATGGAGACGCTTTAAACGAAACAAATTAGCGATGTTTGGTTTGTTTTTAATAATATTTGCAACCGTTATATCTACTTTAGGTTATTTAATTACACCTGATTCATCTCCGTTTGCTAACGATCAAAAACCTGAATTACATATTAAAAAACCGGGTTTTAAAACTCAAATGCTTATTTCTAAAAAAAATGAATTGCCTCATACTAGTAACTGGATAAATAAAATGTTATTCGGTCAAATCAGTGATTTCACGTCTACCCCATTTTACTCATTTAAATTTGTAGGCTTTGATATTCTTATTGAAGAATATACAGGAAATGAAATAAATAATAATGGTAATAAAATTGCATATAATATTGCCGATGTAGTTTATGATGTTAATACCAATTACCCAATTAAAAATGATAGTATTAATCAATACATAGAATTTTATCAATTAAGTACAGGAAAAAAACTAAAACTAAGCGTGAGTGATTTACAAAAAATAATACAAACAAATTGTATTAAACAACAAAGCTATATTTTAGGTACCGATTTAGCTGGAAGAGATTTGTTAAGTCGTTTAATGATAGGGACACGAATTTCATTATCTGTTGGTTTAATTTCGGTTATTATTTCTATAGTTATAGGTATTTTACTAGGGTCTATATCTGGTTATTTTAGAGGATGGATAGACGATTGCATAATGTGGTTAATTAATGTTGTATGGTCTATCCCCACGTTATTGTTAGTAATTGCAATAACCTTAGTATTAGGTAAAGGTATTGTACAGGTATTTATTGCTGTTGGATTAACTATGTGGGTAGATGTTGCTAGATTAATAAGAGGACAAATATTAAGTATTAGAGAAAAAGAATTTGTAGAAGCAGGGAGAGCACTAGGATTTAAAAATATGAGAATTATTTTAAATCATATTTTACCAAACGTTATGGGGCCAGTTATTGTGATAGCCGCAGCTAATTTTGCCTCTGCTATTTTAACCGAAGCAGGATTAAGTTTTTTAGGAATTGGCGCTCAACCTCCAACCCCATCTTGGGGAGAAATGATTAATGCACACAGGGGGTATGTTTTAGTAGATGCTGCGTACTTGGCTTTTGTTCCAGGATTAGCAATTATGGTGTTAGTACTTGCTTTTATGTTGGTAGGAAACGGCTTACGCGATGCATTAGATACTAAATCTGTAGATAATAAGCCTCTTCTTGGTAATTAATATACAGATTACAAATTACTTGAATCCTTCAAATGCACCTAATCCGAACAAAGAAAAATCATATTTTATTGGATCACTGCTGTCGAATTTTTTTAATAAATCCGTTATTTCCTCTACTGCTTGCCAATCATTTTGCTTACGATGAAGTAACCCTAATTTACGACTAACATTTCCAGTATGAACATCTAATGGCAAACATAATTGGTTTGGGAGAATAGATGTCCAGATCCCAAAATCAACGCCATAATTATCTTTTCTAACCATCCATCTCAAAAACATACACAACCTTTTGGCACTTGATTTATCAGCTGGATTTGATATATGTTTTTTTACTCTACTTTCATGAGCTGTACTTAAAAACAAATTTCTAAAATCAATAATAGCTTGCTTAATATTTAATTCGTTTTTAGTTAATTTTAAAGAAAAAGCGTTTTCTAGTCCGCCATGATTTTGATATATATTTTTAAGTGACTTTAAAAAAAACACACAATCAGTAGCATTAAATGTGCGGTGTACGAAATGTTGAAATCGCTCTGCATCCTTTTTCGAAAAATTTAATATGAAATCATAAGGCTCGTGATTCATCAAATTCATTAATCTATGTCCATTGT
This sequence comes from uncultured Flavobacterium sp., assembly GCA_964541155.1. Classification (GTDB taxonomy): domain Bacteria; phylum Bacteroidota; class Bacteroidia; order B-17B0; family Aurantibacillaceae; genus UBA4416. Next base: position 435,437 of record CAZIPC010000002.1, on the reverse strand, counting down.
TAATAATTGTAACTCTTTGCCCCCAAGCAATTGTGGCTACTAAAAATGAAGCAATTTCAATATCTTCTTTTTTTGAAAATTGATGGGGAATAGAAATAGGATCTGTATGTATAAAAGCTGTATTATTAAATTGATAATATTTTTCATCTAATAATTCTTTTATTTCGGGTAAACACAATTTCACTATTCTAATGTAGTTATATCTAATTTTTTTAAATCTGGATTTAATTTATGAACACCAAATACAACTAAAATAGTCATTACACCACCAAATGCTATAGAAGGAACTAAACCTAACAGTCGAGCGGCTACACCTGATTCAAAAGCACCAATTTCATTACTACTTCCAATAAAAATACTATTAACTGCAGCTACTCTGCCTCGCATTTCATCTGGTGTACTTAACTGTAATATACTGTGCCGTACAACAACACTTATATTATCAAATGCGCCAGTAAACAACAACATTAAAAATGCCATCCAATAATTAGTACTCAAAGCAAAAAAAATAGTAAATAGTCCAAATGCTGCAACTCCCAGTAATAAACTAATTCCTGCATTTTTTGCTGGTGGCTTTGCTGCCATAAAAAAAGCCATCAATACTGCTCCTATTGCAGGTGCTGTTCTTAATAATCCATATGCCTCAGGCCCTAAATTTAAAATTTTATCAGTAAATGCAGGAATCAAAGCAACAGCTCCTCCAAATAAAACAGCAAATAAATCAAGGGATAGTGCGCTTAATATCAATTTATTTTTAAATACAAATTTTACTCCTACCATCATGCTCTCTAAAAATGTTTCTTCTTTTGTTTTAACAGGAATAGGCTTTGGTTTAATAAAAGCAAAACATATAAACGCACAAATAAATAATATACATGTAATACCATAACACCAATTGGCATGAAAAGTGTGATTGTATCCATACATTAAACCAGCTAATACCGGACCTAAAACTGAGCCAATATGCCAAGCGGTACTATTCCATGTTGCTGATTGAGTATATAGCTCTCGTGGAATAATTTGGCTCATAAATGGATGTGTGCTTACAGCTAAAAACGAGCGAATCACTCCAAAAATAAATACAACACCAAACAAAGTGTACAATCCAAAACTTTGTAACCAGGAAAAAAAAGAATTACTAAAACCAAATAATAATAAAGAACCAAATAACAATGCTGCACAACCAATTAATAATATCTTTCTTCTACTTATCATATCTGCTATATGTCCCGAAAAAAAGGATGTGGCTATAAATGGCAACGCTTCGGTTAGTCCAATCATTCCTAATATAATTTCTTCTTTAGAATACTCATAATAAATTTGCAAATTAATTGTACTCATTTGCATTTGAATAGCCAGTGTTAAAAAAAAACGGGCAATCACAAATAATCTAAACTCTTTATGTTTTAGTATTTGAAAAGATGTTATGAAAGACATACTTTGTAAAAGTATTATTTTAAAATTTAGTAAAAAGCATTAATTTTAAAAACATATTGAAAGAATTTCAACATACGCATTTAACCATAAAATCATGGGCCGAAAATGATAGACCTCGTGAAAAACTAATTAATAATGGTAGACATACTCTATCAGATGCTGAATTATTGGCTATTTTATTGGGCTCCGGAAACAAAAATGAAACGGCTGTTCAATTAGCGCAACGAATATTAAACGAAACAAAAAATTCAATTAATGAACTAGCTAAATTACAACTGAATGACTTAAAAAAATTTAAAGGTGTAGGAGAGGCAAAAGCAGTAACTATTGCGGCAGCACTAGAAATTGGAAGAAGAAAATCGGAAGAAACTATTTCAGACAAAACTCAAATTACTTCTTCTCAATCCGCTTATTCTATTTTAAAATCAAAATTATCTGATTTACCACACGAAGAATTTTGGGTATTATATATGACTAGAAGAAACACAATTATAAAAACAGAATGTATTAGTAAAGGTGGCATTAGTGGTACTATAGTTGATATTAGATTAATTTTAAAACCAGCAATTGAATATTTAGCAAGTTCAATTATCCTAGCTCACAATCATCCCTCTGGAAATTTAAAACCCAGTAATGAAGACATACACTTAACAAAAAAAATAAAAGACTCTGCGAAACTGATGGATATATCTTTACAAGATCATCTCATTATTGGAGACCAAAATTATCTTAGCTTTGCAGATGAAGGAATTTTATAAAGAAAAATATGATTAAACTAGTAACCATTATTGGTGCAAGACCACAAATTATTAAAGCTGCTGCTTTAAGTAGAGCTATCAAAAATAAATTTTCTGAAATTATTACCGAAATCATAGTGCATACTGGCCAACATTATGACGATAATATGAGCCAAGTATTTTTTGATGAACTTGGAATACCTGCGCCAAATTACAACTTAAATGTTGGAAGTGGAAGTCATGGAAAGCAAACGGCTACTATGATTACTGGAATTGAAGATATTTTATTAAAAGAAAAACCACAGGCTATCATTTTATATGGGGATACTAACTCTACGTTAGCTGGGGCTATTTCGGCCAGTAAAATTCATATTCCAATTGTACACATCGAGGCTGGATTGCGCTCATTTAATAAAACAATGCCCGAAGAAGTTAATCGGATTATGTGCGATCACGTTTCTACATTTTTGTTTTCTCCAACTAAAACAGGGTTTAATAATTTATTAAAAGAAGGATTTAAAATTGATAATGATAAACCTTACTCTATAAACAACCCTAAAATATACCATTGTGGAGATGTGATGTACGATAATAGTTTATATTTTAGTGAAGTTGCTAATGAAAAAACAACTATTATTTCTAAAAATAATTTAGAAAAAAACAACTATATTTTAGCAACGATTCATCGTAACAATAACACTGACGAGCCAATAAGATTAAACGCATTATTTAGCGCACTCTATAAAATAAGCGAAAAGCATAAATTAGATGTAATTCTTCCCTTACATCCAAGAACTGCAAAACTACTTGCCTTTAATTTAGATAATGAATTACATGACAAAATAAAATCTAGCAATAATTTTAAAATTATTGAACCGGTTTCTTTTATTGAAATGATTGCCCTAGAAAAAAATTGTAAAATTGTGATGACTGATAGTGGCGGTGTTCAAAAAGAAGCATTTTATTTTGAAAAACCATGTGTAATACTTCGTCCGGAAACAGAATGGATAGAACTTATTGAGTGTGGAACAGCCATTATTACAGATGCAAATGAACTAAAAATAATAGATGCCTTTACATCTCTTACTACTACAAAAAATATGGAATTTCCAAAGCTTTACGGAGATGGGAAAGCTGCCGAATTTATTTGTGGCGAAATAATCGCGAACTTACAGTAAAGTTATTTTTTACTTATTATTTTAAATACTTTTAAACTTTCAAAAGTATCTAAAACATCAACATTGTATGCGCTTTCGATATACCCAATAACACTTTGTTCTGAAGCAATTACTTTTTCTCCTGAAAAATATTCTTTTTGATATTTCTGAATTTTTAAATGATACGAATCATGTTTGTATACATAAAATAATTGTGGGGAAAAATATCCATCAACTGCTATTGTAGAATTTTCAATAACAGGTCGTTTTAATTTTAAATAATGTTGAACTGTATTGTAATGCTGAAACCCTTCTTCTCCTGGATCTATAGTATGCATGCAGGCACTTTTATATGGTAAATAAAATGTACTAAATATAAAACTATACGCAAATATTTTGCTGTAAATAGGCATTTGATACAATGAATTATTGGTAATTATAAATTGATAAAAATACCAAATTGGCAATGCTGCAAAATAGGATATAATAGGAAATAGCGAAAAATCATACCATCCGCATTTTGTTTTTGCTGTAGAAATTACAAGAAAAAATCCTATGAATAGAATAAGAAAATATAGAGACAGGTTTTTAATAAATTTTTCTTTTGCAACAAAAAGTCCAATAAAAAGACCTATAGGAACTAATGTATACCAAGCTTTAAATCTTAAATCAATAAAAGCATTTAAGTAAAACCAAAAATTACCTTCATGGCCTTCTATAGCCTTGTTTTGACGACCTAAGAATTCCATTTCATTAAATAATTTTAAGTACCCAGGATGTGCTTTTTCTCTTAAAAAATAAATAGTACCAACTAAAAGAATGAAACTAACTAATCCAAAATAAAAATATTTATTCTTTAATGTTCTAATAAATTGTTTTTTTATTAGTGTATAAATAAATAAACTAGGCGCAAAAAACAATCCTGCTGGTCCTTTCACTAAAACAGCAGCGGCAAATAAAAGCATTGCCCATAATAAATTTTTATCTTTATTTTCATTAATATAAATATAAAACTGAAGACATCCTGTAATCATAAATACACTTAATACACTTTCATAATCTGCTGTTCTAACAGAATGATCGAAATGAGTATATCCAGAAGACGTTACTAAAACTAAGGTTATAATAAATCCAAAACTTAAAGTATACAATCTGTTTTTAAAAAAAATAAGCATAGCAAAACATAATATACAACTTGCTAGCGCACTTGGTAATCGAACAGATAGTTCTGAGAAAGAAAATATTTTAATAAACAAAGCTTGTATCCAGTTTAATAATATTGGTTTTGTACTCCAATCATCCAACGCATCTAAATATGTTACAGCAAAATAATTTCCACTCTTAAGCATTTCGTATGAACTACAAGCCACTCGTGCTTCGTCCCATATCATAATGTACATATCATTTAAGTTGTAAAAAACTGAAAAGTAAACTACAACGAAAAATAAAAAGTACTTAACATACAAAAGCTTATTGTTGTTGTTAATGTTTATAGCACGTGTAAAAAAATTCATTAATGATTTGTGTATATTTTAAAACTAACTTAATGATTTATGCGTTATGTTTAAAATTAAGAGTTACTATTTTCAGTATAAATATTTTCAATAATATATAAAGGTCTTTTTTTACTCTCTTCACTAATTCTACCTATATATTGGCCAATTATTCCTAAAGTTAATAATTGAACGCCTCCCATAAATAAAATAGTTACCATAATACTACTCCATCCAGTAATATTATTCGTAGTAAAATATTTAGTATAAAGAACCCAAACAATTCCTAATAATCCTATTAATGATACAAAAAAACCGAAATACGTTGCTAATTTTAAAGGTGCCGAAGAAAAAGAAGTTAATGCATCAATAGCAAATGCAAACATTTTTTTTAATGGATATTTTGTTTCGCCAGCAAATCGCTCTTGTCTTTCATATTCAATGCCAATTTGTTTAAATCCAACCCATGAAACCATTCCTCTAATAAATCGGTGAGTTTCTGGCATTTGTTTCATCACAGCAACAACATTTGATCTCATAATTCTAAAATCACCTGTATCCAAAGGAATATGAATATCAGTCATTTTAAATAACAATCTGTAAAATAATTTTGCTGTTGTCATTTTAAATAAGCTTTCCCCCTTACGTTTACTTCTAACTGCATAAACAACATCATAGCCTTCTAATTGTTTTCTGTACAAATCAATTATAAACTCAGGTGGATCTTGTAAATCAGCGTCAATTAAAACTACATGATTCCCAACTGAAACGTCAATACCTGCTGTAACCGCTTTTTGATGACCAAAATTTCTAGAAAAATTTACGACTTTATAATTTTTATTAGTTTTAGATAAAGCTATTAGTTGGCTCAAAGAATCATCTTTAGAACCATCGTTTACAAAAATAATTTCCAACTCGTTTGCCAAAACATTGAATTCAATGTTCATTAAATCAATTGTTTTTGTTAATCGTTGATGAAGCTCAGAAATAATCTTAGATTCATTATAAATTGGAATTACTATAGAAAGTTTTATCATTTTTTATTACAAAGTAAATGCTGTTTTATACAAAAAATATTTTTTAAAATACCATTTCAGGCACTTCACCTTCAATTATTAATTTGCCAGCAGTTGCTTGTTTAATTTGCTCAACAGTAACGCCAGGAGCTCTTTCAAGCAATCTAAATCCACCCTCAGGTAATACATCTAATACTGCTAATTCTGTAACTATTTTCTTTACACATTTAATTCCCGTTAAAGGCAAATCACATTTTGGCAGTAATTTTGATTCTCCTGCTTTATTTACATGTTGCATGGCTACAATAATGTTTTTAGCACTTGCAACTAAATCCATTGCCCCTCCCATTCCTTTTACCATTTTACCAGGTATTTTCCAATTAGCAATATCTCCATTTTCGCTCACTTCCATAGCTCCCAAAATAGTTAAGTTTACTTTTTGTGCTCTTATCATACCAAAACTCATAGCACTATCAAAAATAGAGGCTCCGTTTAACAATGTAACTGTTTGCTTACCTGCATTTATTAAATCGGCATCTTCATCGCCTTCAAAGGGAAAAGGGCCAGTTCCCAAAATTCCATTTTCTGATTGTAACACAACGTTTACATCCTCAGGTATAAAATTTGCTACCAGTGTTGGTATACCAATTCCTAAGTTAACATACATACCATCTTTTACCTCTCTGGCTATTCGTTTTGCAATTCCATTTTTATCTAACATACTCAACTATTATTTATTAATGTTTAAAGAAAAGACACACTCCATTTTTATCATACAATTTTACAATAAATTTATCACTTCTCATTTTTCTAATATCATTATCCAATTGTTCTTGAGTAAAAAGATAAATATTATCAGGATGTTCAAGTAAGAAAAAACAATTTGCATCATTAAATTCAGGATAATTATAAATGTATCTGAAATTTGGTATGTGTGGTATTAATACACTAGAAGCACATATTTTAGCATTTTGTGGAATTAAGTTTATGGCCTCTTCAATAGATTTTAAACTGTAACTACTCACATAATGGTTTTTTGTATAAAACTGTGATCTCGTTTTTTCATGCCAAGGGAAAGTCATTTTTTCGAGTTTAAAATAAGTGAATAAGGCTGTGCTAATTGTTAAAAAAGATGCTAATAATAACTGGATGATGTAATATTTTTTAAAAGTTTCAATAGCATTAATTGCTCCTATTGTTAGAACCGGAACAAATTCTATGCTGTAATGATCACTAATACTCCATTTCCCAAAATCATCAGAAAACATCTTTTGAGCAAATATAGGAATTAGCATAACTAAATACCTTGGCTTTAAAACTAACAGTATTCCTCCTGACACCAAAAACATAACAAATGTTTCTTCTTTTACTCCATCAAAATAAGGGTCGTGTAGGTGATTTGTAAAAAATAACTCTATCATTTTTATAGGGTCGTGAATAATTGTAGCTATAGGATTATCGCCTAAAACAGAATATCGTAAATGCGCATATCCTCCCTTTGCTTGATTGATAAATGGTAAAACAAGTTTAACAATGATTATAAAATAAACAAAGGCTACCATGCTCAGTAATACTGATAACTTCAATTGTTTTTTGTCTTTTAAATTACCCAATAAAAGTCCTAAGCAGATAAAACACATCCACAAAGCCATATTTTCTTTTCCTATAATAATTAATATAAAAAAAATAGCGGCTTTTTTATGGTTTTTGTTTTCGAAAAAATAAATAAACCAAGGCAATAACATGGCTGCAACTACATTATCATGATAATCAAAAGACAAAGCCGTATATATGCCCCAAACACAATAAAACTGAGTCATATATAAAAGTGGCAACCACTTATTATAATGACATTTGATTTTTGCATAATAATATATTCCGTATCCACCAATTACTACTGATAATGCTTGTATAATAAGCAACGTATAGGTTCCAAAAACCCAATATAAAGGCGAAAGTAAAATAAAATATAAAGAAAAATGATCGCCTAACTGACATGTATAGGCGTCTTTCATTATCGAATAACTTGTGTTTCTGAAGTGGGCATAATCACATAAAGCTTGATTAAAAACACCAAGATCTAATGAAAAAGTTCGATAATTGTAATGATTAACTAGTGATATTGAAAAAAAAATCATCAAAAACACAAAGGAAATGATGTTTTTATAATCAACTTTTGTAGTTATATTTAATTTTAACAAAGTGTTATATACTAAAATTAAACTCTTTTTCTAACAGTAACTTGCTCAATTCTTTTTTCATATTTTTCTCCTTGAAAAATACGATGAACATATATTCCGGGTGTGTGAATATGATCTGGGTCTAATTGTCCAACCTCAACCAATTCCTCTACTTCAGCAATCGTTATTTTTCCAGCCATTGCCATCATAGGATTAAAATTACGTGCTGTTGATCTAAAAATTAAATTACCAGCAGTATCTCCTTTCCATGCTTTAACTAATGCAAAATCAGCTTCAAAGGCCTTTTCTTCTAAATACTCTTTGGTTTCGCCATTATACGTAAATGTTCGAGAAGACTTACCAATAGCCACTTCTGTTCCCACACCAGCTGGTGTATAAATAACTGGCATTCCATAACCTGCAGCCAAACAACGAGTAGCTAACGTTCCTTGAGGTATTAACTCAACTTCCAATTCTCCACTTAACATTTGCCTCTCAAACTCAGCATTTTCTCCAACATATGATGAAATCATTTTTTTAATTTGCTTGGTTTGAAGCAATAATCCTAATCCAAAATCATCAACACCTGCATTATTACTTATACAAGTTAAATTTTTTACATTTTTTTTTACTAAAGCAGAAATACAATTTTCTGGAATACCACATAATCCAAAGCCTCCCACTAATAAAGTCATATTATCAGTAATATCTTTTACTGCTTCTTCTGCGTTTTTTACTACTCTGTTAATCATATCTGTTTTGTTTATTTATCACCACTGTCAAAATCTAAATCTTCCATAGGAATATCTTTTTCTGTTTGCGCATCATAAGCACTACAATCTAATTCTATATCTCCCATGTTTGTTGGTTTTTGAAAAGGATTTTTACTTGTCTTTAATGTACGATCAGCATAAATTTTTTGAAAAAATTTACCCCAAATAGGCAAAGCCATACTTGCTCCTTGACCTTCGTTAGTTGAATTAAAGTGAATACTTCTTTCTTCTCCGCCTACCCAACAACCTGCTGCCAAATCAGGTGTTAATCCCATAAACCAACCATCCGCATTGTTTTGAGTTGTTCCTGTTTTTCCAGCAATTTCGTTTCTCAAATTATACCTAAATCTTAATCTGCTTCCTGTTCCATAATCTACTACTCCTCTCATTAATTGAATCATTGCATAAGCTTTTTCTTCACTAAATACCTCATCTGTAGTTGGAAAAAATTCATCTAACACTTTACCATTTTTATCTTCGATACGAGTAATATAAGTAGGCTGTATATACGTTCCTTTGTTAGCAAACGTAGCATTGGCAGCTACCATCTCAAACACCGAAATATCTGGGGTTCCCAAAGCGATGGAAGGAACTGATTCTATAGGGGCGGTTATTCCTAAACGACGAACTAAATTAATAACAGCATCAGGCCCAAACTGTTTCATCACCCATGCTGTTACATAATTTATGGAGCCAGCCAACGCGTAACGTAGTGTTACCATTTTGCCAGTTCCTTTACTTCCATCTGAATTATCTGGGCACCAAGCAGGTTGTCCAGGAATTTCTATACATGTTCTAACGTTAGGTACTTGATAACAAGGGGAATATCCCTCTTGAATAGCTAATGCGTAAACAAATGGTTTAAATGTAGAGCCCACTTGCCTACGACCTACTTTTACATGATCAAATTTAAAATGCTTGTGATTTACACCACCAACCCATGCTTTTACATAGCCAGTTGTTGGTTCTATAGATACAAAACCAGCATGTAAAAAGCTTTTATAATAACGTATACTGTCCCAAGGAGACATCATAGTATCTATGTCTCCTCTTAAACTATAAACAGTCATAGATACTGGCTTTTTAAACTCTACTAATATCTCTTCTTTTGTTAAACCAATATTTTTCAATGAGCGGTAGCGATCACTTCGCTTCATTGAACTCATCATTATATTTTCAATTTGTTCTTTGTTCACATTCCATGCAAATGGTGCGTTTTTTTTTGTTTTACATTCTTTAGAAAACATTTTTTGTAAATCCGTCATATGCTCAAAAACAGCCTCTTCAGCATATTTTTGCATCCTTGAATCAATCGTAGTATATATTTTTAATCCATCTTTATAAATGTTGTAAGGCTTATTTGTTTCAGGATTAATATGTTTAGCACACCAATCTTTTAAGAAATATTCTCTTAAATACTCTCTAAAATAAGGCGCCAATCCATCATTATGATCTTCTGGATGATACATAATGCCCAAAGGCAATGTTTTTAAACTATCGTATTTTTCTCTAGATAAAAAACCATTTACAACCATTTGCATCATTACTACATTTCTTCTAAGCAATGTGGCTTCTGGTTTTTTTATTGGATTAAATAAAGATGGATTTTTTGCCATTCCAATTAACATGGCCGCTTGTTGTATTTCTAAACTATCTTGAGTTCTATTAAAATATATTTGCGCTGCTGATTTAACACCCACCGCTTGATTTAAAAAATCAAATTTATTTAAGTATAAAGCTAGTATTTCGTCTTTTGTATAATTTTTTTCTAATCTTGCTGCAATTACCCATTCCTTAAGCTTTTGCAAAATCATTCTAGGTTTACTTAACTTTTGCCTAGGAAACATCATTTTTGCTAGCTGCTGAGATAATGTACTTCCTCCTCCACTACTAGATTTTCCTAATACCGCTCCAAAAACAGCCCTTCCTAATGCTCTTAAATCAACACCACTGTGATTATGAAATCTTGCATCTTCTGTAGCTATTAAGGCATCTACTAAATCTTTATCTAATTCGTAATATTTAACACTAACTCTATTTTCGGCATAATATTTTCCTAGAGTTTTCATATCACTACTATATATCACTGTAGCTAAATTGCTTTTAGGATTTTGTAACTCTACAACACTTGGCAAATCAATAAAAACTTCTAATGAAATTAGACTTACGATAAAAAAAAGAATGATAAACGGCGCCCAAATTAAAAGCCAAGTGATTCGAATATATTTAGAAAAGTGATTAACTGCCATAATAAATTGAATCACAAAGTTAATGTAAATGATTAGACTAGGAAATTTTAGTATAAAAAATAGAAATCCAATAAAAGAGGCTTTTTAGTTATTAAAGTGCGTTTTTTGACTCTTTAAATACTTGTTAAACTAAAATAATACATATATATTTGAAACACTAAAATGGAAAATAGCTTTAAAATTACATTAACATTAGTTTATGTAATTGATAACAAATAGCTTTATAACAAATAAAAAAAGAAACATGAAAAAACATTTATTTTTTTCCTTTACCCTTATTTCGTTAGGATTTGCGCAAATTACTTTTGGGCAATCAGGTAATAAAAAAATCGACCCTAATCAGTTTGATGAACAAAAAGCTATAGAGCAAGCAAAAGCCAAAGGCATTAAGCCATCAGAAATTGCTGGTTATGTGCAGTTTTTGAAAAATGATTTTTTCTCTAAAAAAGACTTAGCTAAGCAAACTCATATTCATACTCCGTATGAGCAAGGTAGTACCGGAATACAAGAAACGGTAATTTATTTAGAGCCAAATCAACCTATGAGTGTAGGTTGTCCTAATATGGGATTTGAACAATTTAACTTTACTGGATGGACTGGAGGCATAGGAACTGTATCTACTGGTCCTGGCGGTGGATTACCTAATTATACTTCTACAGGAACTACAATTATCAATTCTGCTGGTAACAATGTTCCTACTACAAATACAATTAATTATCATACTATTATGACTTTGCCTCCTTTAAACAGAAACTTAGCAACTATTAATGGTTGGGATGCAAATGCTACAAGAGCTATAGGTACTGCTATTGTTTCTGATATTCCATTTAGAAGCCCTTTTAGTTTTGACCCTGTGTCTGTTAGGATGAATGGACAAAATGCAAACTACAGAGCTTGTAGATTAAAATATGTAACAACTTCATCTGCTATTAATAAAAGAATTTCATTTAGTTATGCTGTTGTTTTACAAAATCCTGCAGGACATTTAATTAATGAGTCTCCATATTTTAAAGTTGAAGTAAAAAATGAAACAACTGGTACAATATTACCAGGTTGTACATCATATACTTTTAATCCAAAATCAACAGTGCCTGCCGATTCATTAAAACAAGCTGCAACAGGAAGTACAACAGACCCTACTTTCTACAGAAAATGGCAATACTATTCAGTAGATTTATCAAATTTACCAATAGGAACTAGCGTATCTATTAACTTTGAAGTAGGTGGATGTACTCAAAGTGGTCACTGGGGATATGCGTATGTGGATGCAGAGTGTGGAGGTGTTGGAACACCTTATGCAAACATGTGCTCTGGGTCTAACTTTGCTACTTTAGTTGCTCCAACAGGGTTTAAATCTTATCAGTGGGTAGGTCCAAGTGGTACAATTGCGGGCGCAACTAATGATACTTTAATATTAACACCAGCAACACCAGGAACCACATATACGGTAAATATGGTTTCACCTGGAGGGTGTGCACTTTCTCAAACTGTAAATATTGGATTAACTACTGTTAACATTATTAATATGAATTCAACCAGTTCTTGTGCTGGAGGTAATTCAGGAACAGCTATAGTTCAAGCTAATGGTAGTAATGGAGTTTACACATACACCTGGACGAGTTTAGCAACAGGGTTACCAGTTTCTAATTCACAAACCGCTACTGGCTTATCTCCAGGATCGTACAGTGTGGTAGTGGCTTCAACCACATGTGGTCAAGCATCTGGAGGTATCTCTGTAGGAATTTCTCCTCCATTCTTTTACAGTTTAACCAAACCTTTTTGTGGTAATGTAACTAGTATTCCTCAGCCAGGAGGCTCAAACTATACATGGTATCAAGGAACTAACGCTATTGCTGCGCCTGTAGGTACAAATGATACTCTATATATTACAAATGCAATTAATAATGACATATACTCTGTAGTATATACCAATGCTCAAGGTTGCAGAGATTCTGTTAGATATCAATTAACTCAAGTAACAGGAGGAACATCTTATTTTTCAAATACTAGTAATGTTTGTCCATCATTTACAAATGGAGCAACCGTTCTTAATTTAAGCACACCATTTAGTCCTCCTTATACATATAATATCAGTGGTCCATCTGGAGTGGTAACTAACACTGTAGGAAGCATGACTACATTAACACTAACAAACTTAGCTCCAGGCACTTACACTGCAGTTTTAAGCGATGGGTTATGTGCTTACAATAATACTGTTTCTGTAGGTGTAATTGCTACTAACTTTACTATGACGCCTACTCACACATTATTGTGTTATCCAGAAGAAGTGAAATTGAATATGGATTTCGGAGAAACTTCTCCAACAGCTTGTGGTTTATCTACAACTGGTTCATGTTCATCTCCAAATATTATTCAACTAGGATATGGAACTGCTTCTAATTCAACAACTAGCTATCCTGCAGTTTATGGTAACTGGTATAGAAATACAAGACATCAAATTTTGTATAAAGCCAGTGAATTACTTGCAGCTGGTGTTCAGGCTGGTAAAATTTCTAGTATAGCATTTAACATATCTGCTATAAATGGTATTACAAGTTATCCTGATTTTTCCATAAAAATTAAATGTACAAATGCACAGGATTTAGCTAGTACCTCTTTTGATCAAACAGGGTTAATTCAGGTATATTATGCTGCAAGTGCTAATATTACAACAGGATGGAATACTTATAATTTTTCAACGGCCTATGAATGGGATGGAGTATCTAATATTTTAATTGATGTATGTAATAGTATTACCAACCCGTCTTATACTTATAATTCATCAACTCCTTATACTATTACTCCATATGCATCGGTAAGATGGTATAACAGTGATGTAACACCAGCTTGTCCAATTGCAACTGCAAGTTCTTATGCTCCAAATAATACGTATCGTCCAAATATTAGATTTGGAAATTGTGGAGCATCTAATCCTGCTAGTTATTCTGTATCAGTATCGTCAAATGGAACGATTACAGCAAACTATGCAAATGACTCATTAAGAATAGCACCAACATTTTCAGCTCCTCCATTACCAAATGGCGTTGTTGTTTATACTATATCTGTTACAAATCCAGTTGGAGGCTGTGTTGCTACAAAAACATTACAAATTCAATACCCTCCTTTAACAACAACTATTACTACCGCTGCATCAACTAATACAATGTGTGAAGGTGGAAACGCAACGTTATCAGTAAATGGTGCTTTATATTATAGTTGGTTTTACAATCAAGCAGGAACATTGGTTCCAATCTCAACCTCTACATTAATCACAGTAACACCTCCTGCAATTGGTTTAAATACTTATGTAGTAACTGGATATGCTCCTTGTCCATCAGTTGCACCTGATACAAAAACAATTACTATAAATGTAACTCCTATTACTAATTTATTGATTACTCCGCTCCCTGATGTAACAAAATGTAGAGATAAATCATTTACATTAAATGCAGCAGTGGGATCGGCAATGGCTGGTAATAGTGGAACACCATACACATACAGTTGGACAACATTACCAGGAAATGGTATTGCTCCAGGGGCAACTAATGCACCAAACTATACTATTAATAGTAACTCAACTACTACGTTAGTTGTAACTGTTAGTGGAGTATGTGCTAATTCGACTGCTGATACGGTTGTTGTTAGTAATTTTGTGAACGACTTAGCTATATCTATAGTAGATTCTGTTTTTGGATGTGCTGGCACACCATTTACACTAAATGCATTAGCTACTGGAGGTTACCCTGCTTATAACTATCAATGGACTATGCTTCCTAGCTCTAGTATTTTAGCCAACGGTTCTAGTTTTAGTTCTACTTTCCCATTAGCACCAGGTAACTACACCGTATCTGTATATCTTAGCGATAGTTGTGGATACAATGACATTGACTACCAAATAATTAATGTTTTACCTCCGTGCAGTATTGATATTCCAAATGTTATCACTCCTAATGGAGATGGCGTTAATGATTATTTTAAATTATCAAATATGGAGTATCATCCAAATACAATTGTAACAATATTTGATAGATGGGGATTAAAAGTTTATGAAAACACTAACTATAAGAATGAATGGAAAGCTGATGGCTTATCAGATGGGACTTATTTTTATGTAATTGAAATTCCAGATGATAAAAAATACAATGGCTTTATTACCGTGTTTAAAGGAAAATAATCTAACCAATAACATAAAAAAAGCTCCTCTTTCGAGGAGCTTTTTTTATGAAAAGTATTTAGTATTATTTAGTAATTACTTCAAATCCTTTTTTCTTCCAATCATCAAATCCTTTTTCTAAGTTCACAATATGGGCAAATCCAAAACTTTTCATTAGCTCTGCGCACTCTCCGCTTCTGCCACCGCCTGCACAATATATCAAATAGGTTTTTGTTTTATCTAACTTAGAAATCACAATCTCTGCATCTTTTCTAAAATAATCTATCTGTACAGCACCTTTTATAAAACCTTTATTTTTTAATTCGTCATCCGTTCTTAAATCAATTAAATATGATTTTTTTTCATCAATCAATTTTTTAAAAGTAATAGCATCTACATTTTCTATTTTTGTTTGAGCTATTCCAATTGTTGAAGCTATTAAAATAATAGCAGTAATTATTTTTTTCATATGTCTATTGTTTTTAATCATTAATAAGCATTATTTATATTATGAATTTCTTTTTATTAAAGCCATGTAAAAACCATCAAATCCACTGCTTGGTAAAATTGTTTTATCTTTAATGAATTCATAATTTTTATTATTAACCAAAAATTCATCAACCTGTTTTCTATTTTCGCTAGGTAAAATACTGCATGTAGAATACACCAGTTGTCCTCCAATTTTTGTCATAGGCGAATAATCATTTAATATTTTTTTCTGAATATCTTTTGTTCGTTCTATAAACTCTATATTTAATTTCCACTTTGCATCTGGATTTCGTTTAATAACTCCAGTTCCACTACATGGAACATCTAGCAATAATCTATCAGCTGTATTTTCTAAGCGTTTAATTGTTTTGCTTCCTTCAATTAAACGGGGTTCAATATTAGAAGCATTAGCACGACGAGCTCGTTTTTTTAATTCATCTAATTTCCATTGCGTGATATCCATAGAAATAATACGGCCTTTATTTTGCATTAAAGCTGATATATGTAAGGTTTTTCCGCCACCGCCAGCACATGCATCAATTACCCTCATACCAGGCTCTACAGATAAAAACTCTGAAATATACTGAGAACCCGCATCCTGCAATTCAAATAATCCTAATTTAAATAATGGATTTTGAAATAAATTTTGTCTTTTAAGAAGTACTAAAGCATCATTATAATCTTCTAAAAAATCAACCTCTATTTCTTGCTCTGCTAAATGTTGTTTTAATATAGTTTTTTTTGTTTTAAGAGTATTAACACGTAATACAACTTCAGCTTGTTTATTTAAAGCGTTAGATTCATTTTCCCAAATTTGTTTTCCTAATTCTGTTTCACATAAATTCCACAACCAATCAGGATATGATTGAATGATTTTTTGATCCGAAAGTGCTTTATATTTATCTAAAATTATTTTTTCATTTAGATTTTTAAAATCGCGTTCATCAGGAATAGGGAAATGCCTCACTATAAAATAAACTCCTAATATTTGCCAAAAATTATCTTTAGTATCGGCAAGATAACACAATAAACGATAATTTCTAACAATATCGTAGGTTGTTTCGGCAATAAAACGCCTATCTCTACTCCCAAATTTTGGATTTTCTTTTAAGGTTTTTTCAATGACTTTATCTGCATATTTATTATCATTAAATATAGTATGTAAAGCATTAACAACAACCTGTAATAATATACGATGAGGTTTTGCTTGCTTAATTATTTTTTTACCCATGAACTCTATGTTTTAAAGCTCGAAGTTACTTTATTTTTTTATTATATTTACCTAAAACAACATATACACTATGACTAAACTTTTAGTATTATTTGCAGTACTTTCATTTGAAGTATTTGCTCAAAATAAACCACATATTTTATTAAAAAATGCGACAGTACACATAGGCAATGGTGATATAATAGAAAATGGACTAGTTTCTATTAAAAATAATAAAATAGATTTAGTAGCTGATGCTAGATCCATAAGAGTTGATGCGTCAAAATTTGATACCATTATAAATTTATTTGGGAAACATATTTATCCTGGATTAATTGCTCCAAATTGTATTTTAGGATTGCAAGAAGCAGAAGCCGTTAGACAAACTAGTGATTATGCTGAAGTTGGGAACTATAACCCGCATATAAGAAGTTTAATTGCATATAATGCCGAAAGTAAAATTTTAGAAACAGTTAAAGCTAATGGTATATTATATACACAATCTACTCCACGCGAAGGAACAATTAGCGGCATGTCATCTGTTTTAGCTACTGATGGTTGGAATTGGGAGGATGCTGTTATAAAAGCAGATGATGGTATTCACTTAAATTTTCCAAAATCAATTACTAAAAATGGTTGGTGGGCAGAGCCAAAACCTAGTGAAAACAATAATAAATACATTGAGCAACTAAACGAATTACAACTATTTTTTGAAAATGCTTTAGCATACTGTAATACAAGTAATCATAAAGAAAGCAACTTAAGATTTGAGGCAATGAAAGGTATTTTTAATGGAACTAAAAATTTGTACATCCATACAGATTATGTAAAAGATATTATAAACTCCATTAATTTTTGTAAAAAATTTAATATTAAAAAGATAGTAATAGTTGGTGGAAAGGATAGCTATAAAATAACTAAACTATTAAAAGAAAATAATATTGCGGTAATGCTAAATAGATTACATGATTTACCAGATTTGCCAGAAGCTGAAACTGATTTATTATACAAATTACCTTACTTATTACAAAAAGATTCTGTTTTATTTTGCTTACAAAATCAAGGAGATATGGAAGCTATGAACGCTCGTAATATTCCATTTTTAGCAGGTACTGCAGCTTGTTATGGATTAACAAAAGAACAAGCCTTACAAAGTATTTCATTAAATTCTGCAAAAATATTAGGAATAGATCATCTAATAGGAAGTATTGAAGTAGGGAAACTGGCTTCTATTGTAGTTTCTGAAGGAGATATTTTAGATATGAAAACCAATAAAATTATTTTAGCATATATTAATGGAAGATCAATAAACATTGAAAATTTTCAAAACAAACTCCAGAAAAAATATTCTGATAAATTAGGTATTAAAAATTAATACATTTTTTAATTAACCCTAATGGCAGTAGTTATAAAAATAGTACTCGTAATAGGTTTATGTTTTAAATCATTATTCCTTTTATCTCAAGAGGATAATAAAGGGTATTATGTTGATTTAAGAGGGAAAAAACAATACATACATGTGCAAGGAGAAGGAAAACCAACACTTGTTTTTTTAAGTGGTAAAGCACGTCCAGAAACTGATTTCAAAAAAATATATCATAAACTTAAAACTACCAACAAAATTGTTTCATATGACAGATCAGGAATTGGTAAATCTGAAGAAATAAAAAACACCAGAACCGTTGATACGATGGCTTATGAGCTACATGAGTTACTGATAAAAGAAAATATTACGCCACCCTATATATTAATTGGTCATTCAATGGGAGGATATATTATGCGTTGTTTTGCAAATATGTATCCTAATACAATAGCTGGTATGGTTTTTATTGAGCCTGCTCATGAATATGAATATAAATATGGCTTAGAAATTAGAAATGATTCTGATAAAACTGTTTTTAAAACAGAATTTCGTAATTACTTAAAAATAAAAAATAAGTATAAAGCTTATAAAACTGAATCAAAACAAGCTTTTAATTTTGATAGTTTAGGTTTTTCTTGCAATCAAAAAATAGTAAAAGATCTTCCTATTCCAAAAGCAATTCCAATCACAATTATTATATCAAAACAAGCAGATGTAGAAAACGCATATATTAACAAAGAAATAGATTATAAAATAGAATTTTTTGAAAAATGGAAATCTATTAATCCAGATGTGAAGATTATAACAACGTTAAAAAGTGGTTACTTCATACAAAAAGAAGAACCTAACTTAGTAATTGATGCCATAAAAGAACTAATACTTAAAACTAAAAAATAGTTTTATTTTAATTTGTTTGCCTCATTAAAACAATCTCTACATAATGGCTCGTAACTATCTGTTTCGCCTAATAATACTAAACTTGTTTCTTTTGAAGTTCGGTGTGATATATGTGCTAAACTACCACAGTGCATACAAATTGCATGAACTTTTGTAACATATTCGGCACAAGCTAAAAGTGCTGGCATGGGCCCAAAAGGTTGCCCTTTATAATCCATATCTAATCCTGCAATAATTACTCGAACTCCACTATCCGCTAACTGATTACAAACATTTACCAATTCCATATCAAAAAACTGAGCTTCATCAATGCCAACTACATCAACATCATTAGCCAGTAATAATATATTAGAACTTGAAGGAACTGGCGTACTGTGTATTTCATTTCCTTGATGAGATACTACTTTTTCTTCGTGATAACGAGTATCTATTTGAGGCTTAAAAATTTCCACGTTTTGTTTGGCAAATTGGGCTCTTCGTAACCGACGAATTAATTCTTCTGTTTTACCTGAAAACATTGAGCCACAAATAACCTCAATCCATCCTTTACGTACTTTACTATGTTTAATGTTTTCTAAAAACATGTTTATTATATATTAATAACAAAATCTAAAAATAAACTAAGTATCCTTAAAATGAAGTATTTTTAGTCTTTAATTATTCACATTATGCAAACGGATTTTATACAAAAACAACTCCAGGCCTCGTTAACTGTTTTAAAAAACATCATTACTGAGTTTGAACAACAATCAACTCCTAGCAAAGAATATATAAAAAAATTACATTCATGTATTCAAGAAACAAATACATTAGTATCTGCTCACCTTATTTTACAAGAGCAAAATTCAACATTCACAAAAACAGATATCGTTGAACCTTTGAAAGAAAGCATTACAAATGATGTTTTATTTGAATCCACAAAACAAGAAGTTAACCTTAGCGAACCTACTGAAGATATCAAGATTATTGATGAATTAAAACCAAACTCAGATAATTTACCGTTAGAAAACAAAGTAATACAAAAAGAAGAAATAAAAGAATTACCTAAAATTGCAATTAGCATTAATGATAAATTTAGATTTATAAACGAATTATTTGATTCAAATGCTGAAGAATTTAATGTGGCAATTGAGCAATTAAATAGCCTAACGTCATTAAATGATTATAATACTTTTATAGAAGGATTACAATCAATTTATTTATGGAAAGAAACTAATGAAGTTGTAAAGCATTTTTATACGATTACAAAAAAACGTTTTGTATAACTATAATTAATACGCATGAAATATCTTTTAGTGTATCTTTTGATAGCTTTCTGTTCGATTATATATGGTCAAGATACAATTTATGCTCGTGAAGTTATTAAAAAACTATGCTCTAAAGAGCTACTGGGAAGAGGGTATGTAAATAATGGCGTTAATAAAGCTGCTAATTTTTTATCTAAAGAATTAAAAACTATTGGAGTTTCTAAATTTGGAGAATCATACTCGCAATATTATTCATTTTCAGTAAATACATTTCCTAAACCAGTATCTGTTATGATTAATAATCAAAAGCTCATTGCTGGGAAACATTTTTTAATTTCTGCTACTTGTCCTAAATACGAGCAATCATTTACACTCATTAAAAAAGATAGCACAACATATCAAGCTTATGATCAAAAAAATGAATTGCCATTACAAATTAAATTACGAAAAAAATTAACCTATACTGTAGGCACCACATTATCAAAAAATATACTAATTGAATTACTAAAAGACTCGTTTCCAAATGCTTTAACTAGCGGAGAAATAAGAATTGAAAATAAGTATATTTCAAATTTCAAATGCGAAAATTTATGTGGTTTTATAAAAGGGACTCAATACCCAGATAGTTTTATAGTGTTTACGGCTCATTACGACCATTTAGGAACTATAGGCCAAGAAACTTATTTTGCTGGGGCAAACGATAATGCAAGTGGGGTGAGTGCCTTATTAAATTTAGCCAAATACTATAAATCACATCCTCATAAGTATTCTGTTGCTTTTATTTTTTTTAGCGGCGAAGAAGCTGGATTATTGGGATCAAAATACTACAGCGAACATCCAATATTTCCTTTATCTCAAATTAAATTTTTAACTAATTTAGATTTATTAGGAACTGGCGATGATGGTATTACTGTAGTAAATGCTTCTGTTTTTAAACCTCAGTTCGAATTATTAAATCAAATTAATATTACAAAACATTATTTAAAACAAATAAAAATTCGTGGCAAAGCAGCTAATAGCGACCATTACTGGTTTACAGAAAAAGGTGTGCCAAGTTTTTTTATATATACTATGGGAGGCATACAAGCTTATCATGATATTTACGATGTAGAGCAAACATTACCCCTTACAAGGTATTTAGAAGTATGCAATCTATTAATTGATTTTACTACTGATTTATAAAAAAAGCGAAGTACTATAAATAGCACTTCGCTTTTTTAAAAAATGAATTTAAAATTAATTTTTTCTAATATCTAATTCATTAATAATATTAGTTGCTCCTCCTAATTTTTCTACTACCCATAACAAATAACGAACATCTAAATTAATTGTACGGTTTAAATCTTTGTCGAATTTAATTTTGTGACTTAATGCTTCATAATTTCCATCAAATGCTAATCCAATTAATTCGCCTTTTGCATTCATCACTGGCGATCCAGAATTACCTCCAGTAATATCATTTGAGCTGATAAAAGAAACTACAATATCTTTTGCTGAAGCATCCATATACTGACCAAAATCTTTTGCCTTAGCTAATTCTATTAACTTAACAGGCGCATCAAATTCATAATCTCCTGGTTTATACTTTTCTAATACTCCAGTTAGCGTACATATATGGCTATATTTTACTGCATCTTTAGGAGAATATGATTTTACATTTCCAAAACTAACTCTCATTGTAAAATTAGCATCTGGGTACATTTTTTTTCCTTTATTCATTTCCAAAACACCTTTTAAATATGTTTTTCCAAGTACAAAATTTTGAGCATTAAAATCTGCAAATGCTTTTGCATATTTAGTGTTAAAATTTGTGTTAAATGCATTAGCAATCATAAATGCAGCATCTTTGTGTAAAGTTGCAGTATCAGGATTAGCCATCATTGCATCCCATTTAGAATTATCTAAAATTGCTGTATTGGCAAATACATAATTAGATAATGCATCGTAAGTTGTTTTATTTTTAAGATCACCAAACTTTGCACTTACCATTGTGTAAAAATTAGCAGGGTGCTGAGAAGCATCGATATCGTTATAAAACGCTTGTGTAACAAATGCTAAAATGTTTTTATCTGATACGCTATTTTCTGATTTTATAAAATTTGTACGTGCTGTTTTCAAAGCATCTATAACCTTAGTGATTTCTTCTTTTGAAGCATCTTTTTTAGTTAAAACCGCATCTAATTTTTGTAATGATGAAGCAAAAGCAATTAATGGTGAACCAAAAATACCTTCTGTCATATAAACACGTTGTTTAGCATACGGACGCCAAGCATCATATATTTTTTGATAATCATTAAATACATTTTCAAATTCAGATTTGCCTTTTGCCCATGCTAAGAATGCTGCTTCGTTAGCTTGTTTTTCTTCATAAGTTTTAAATTTTAGTAATTGCTTTGATTCTCCATCAAAAAACTTCCAATAGTTTGCAATCCCCGCATAACTTCCAGCTAACTGAATTTTTACTGCAGGATCTTTTTTCATTTCTTCTAACATAAATTTTAAACGAGCGTCACGTAAATCAACTAAAGAAGGATTTTCGATGTCTGTTTTTAATTTTACACCATAAGATGTTTCATAACGATTTGTTCCCCCCGGATATCCCCAAATCATAGTATAATCACCATCTTTAACACCTTTAATTGAAACTGGTAAAGAATATTTTGATTTTAATGGAATATTATCTGCAGCATATTCTGCTGCTTTTCCTTCTTTATTTGTATATACTCTAAAAATTGAAAAATCACCTGTATGACGAGGCCATTCCCAATTATCTGTATCGCCCCCAAATTTACCAATGCTCTCAGGAGGTGTTCCTACTAAGCGAACATCTTTGTATCGTTCGTAAACAAATAATAAAAATTGATTTGCTTTAAACATAGAAGCAATACGACCTTCATAGCCAGAACCTTCCGTTTCTTTGTTAGCCATTTCAGTAAGTATCGCAGGTAACTTTTGAGTTAATTCTAAAGAAGGGATATTTTTTATTTTCTCATTTACCTTATCAGTAACATCAATAATTTTTATTAAAAATTGAGCATGTACTCCTGGTGCATATATTTCTTCAGATTTTGATTTAGACCAAAAGCCGTCTCTTAAATAATTATGATCCACGGTGCTAGCTGCTGCAATAGCACTATATCCACAATGATGGTTGGTAAAAATTAAACCCTCTTTGCTTACAATTTCGCCTGTACAACCACCACCAAAAATAATGATAGCGTCTTTAATACAAGCCTGATTCATGCTGTATAATTGTTCTTTTGAAACTTTTAGACCTTTTTTGACCATATCAGCATATACTTGCTCACCTAACAACATTGGCAACCACATTCCCTCATCTGCTTTAGCAATTGGCTTCAACAAAAAAGAGCAGGTAATAATAAATAAAATTATTTTTTTCATAAGATTTTGATTTTTTTAAACGGGGCTAATTTAATAGATTTATTTAGAATAAGTATGGTTTTATTTAAAAACACTTACTTCGTTAAATAGTAATATTTTGTTAGATAAATGTATGATTCAAATAAGTGATGAATAAATACATTTTTACCATCAAATTTGAATTTTTGATGATAAGCGCTATCTGCCTTCAAAATAATAGGAATTCCAGTAGGCATATAAAAATTGCTTTTTTGAGTAATAGGAGCTTTATACTCTTTTAAAGATTTTTTAATGATTTTACCCATTCTTTTGGTAAGGTATTTTTCATACTTTTTGTTGGTTTTTTGTGCTGCTCCTTCCATATCATTTATTGCATAATTAATATACCATTTAAGTAAAGGCTTCTTAAAACTTTTACTCATCAATTCTTTTCTTTTTGAAAAAGGATTTACCAGATTTAAATCATTAATTGTTTGCACAGAAAAAGGAGTTTGAGGAACCCAATCGCTAGTATTTACAATACGATATGCCCATCCTCCTCGAGTAATAAAATCGAAATCATATGCATAAAATAAATTGCCTGGTTTAGGGGCTGCACTACCATACACTTTATAAATAATATCTTTAGGTATAATTGCATCCGATACATAGTTTAAATACGAACGCATTAAAAAGGCTAATGCTGCACCTTGACTATGCCCAACTATAATAAACTCTTTTATTCCTTTTTTGTAATATTCGTTTATAGTTTTGGTTACCAATGGCGCTAAATAAGCAATACCAATAGCCCAGCCATGATGCACTAAAGCTTGCTCATTATCAGAAAAATTATACTCAAAATGAGTTGTATCGTTTAAATGTAAAGTACCTTTTGCTTTAATCATACCACTGTATAGATTTTCTAACCAGCTTGTACCTCCTACTGTATATCTTAAACAAATTACACCTACAGAATCGTCTCGTAACCAAAAATCAAATCTATTATTTAACCCTACTTCTGCTGAGCGGTAATATCGCTTGTAATTTTTAGGCAAACTAGTAGGAGCGTATTTACTCATACTGTCTTGATGAGACCATTCTAAATGAAGAACATCAACAAATTCAGAGGCATTAAAATTTGGTCTTAACTTAGTTTGAGAATTTACAGAAAACGAAAGCATCATTAATATTATTATGATACTATGTTTTATAGCTTGTTTTATCAATAACATTATATGCTAAATTTTTGTTTGGGAACGATAGTACATGTAAAACGAGATACACAAGTTAACTCATTTAATTGGTTATAAATTTTAATATCCCATACGTGATTTTTACCGGAAATATTTAAAGGAGTACACACTCCTTTAACATCACCAGTTAATACAGCTTTAATATGATTTGCATTAATTTCAATACCAACAGCAATAAATAAATCGCTATTAACTACTAATAAAGATGCTACGCTACCTAACGTTTCGGCCAATGCCACATTTGCTCCGCCATGCAATAATCCAAAAGGCTGTTTTGTTCTTTCATCAACAGGCATTTTAGCTACTAAAAAATTATTACCAACCTCAATAAATTCAATTCCTAAATTTTGTCCTAATGTATTATTATTTAATACATTAATATCTGCTAAATTAGGTTGCTTGTGCCAAATTGAAACGCTCATGTTTTAAAAATAAAAAAGTGAAGCTACATAAAATAATATTAAACAATAATTTACTTTTAACTATTTTGTTAAGTTAATTACTTTAATAAAGCACTTTGGTTTAACTTGATGTTTACAGGTAATGTATTTGGTTCTAAATTATATTTTTTATTTATTTCAAGCATAGCCGCTAAAACTAATTGCGAATAATTTTGAGAAGCAGATTTAAATTGTTTAGTTTCAGTATGCCAGAGAGTATAAATCAAATTCATATTTCCCTGTGTTGGATTAAAAGTGAATAAAGCTTTTCTTAAATTTCCTGCTCCTGCATGGTATGCATGCATTACCAATAAACGAAACCATAATTCATTTTCCTTATAATTTACAATCCCTAACGAATCTAATATTTGTTTGGTTTTTGGTATACATATTTTTTTTATCAAACTTGAGGCTGCAAAAGCCGATCTGTCAAAATCAGCACGCTCATCAATATGTTTATTTATTTTCAATCCAAATAATCGAGCTACATCTTTCATTAATTGAAACGAACCATATGCTCCAGCATTTGATTTTTGTAATTTATTTGGACTCTCAATCATTAAAATAGCTTGTGCATACCATGGATCCACTCCATTTAAAATAAAATCATTTATTCCTCTACTAAAATTAGATGATGCTTTTTCAAAATCATAAAAAAAACTTTTACCATTTGTTAATAATATTCTTGCAGAATCTGATAAACAATACCAATTTCTGAGGCTATCTTTATAGCATGATTTTTTTAATAAATCTAATTCTTCCCATTTTCTTATATGAGTTTTACTTAATACATTTCTATCATGCGGTGTATTAAATAAAGCAGAATCTTTATGTAAATTCATAATATTTCGCCAAAATTTAACATTAGGCATTGTATCACAACCAAGTTCATATATTTGCTTACAAAACACAAAATCTATTTTTTCGTTTGTTTTTACATTTGTAACAGAAATAACCTCCTGACGGATATCAAAAGAAGAATCAAAGGCAATGCTACTATCTGGTGGAGAAATAGCAATTTTTAATGTGAGTATTAAAGAAATAAAAAAACTCATAATTTTAATTAATGTATTATACTCTTCATTTTTTAATAATATTATATAATACTATACATTTACTTATGATAGATGTTAGATGTTGGTTAAAAATACTAAAATAACGTCTATATTTTTTTGAATAAAACTAAAAAACACTTAAAAAAAGTTCTTATCTGATAAAACTTCAAAATAACTTAAAGTATTGTAAATCATTAAGTTATATTTTTAAAGAAAAAAATAAAATTTAATATTTAAACGAATATGGTATTTTTTTATGTAAAACGTATCATTATCAAATAATTAGCCTATATTTGCAGCCCTAATTTAAAATAAATAATAATGGAAAAACGCTATGAGACGGTCTTCATTTTAACTCCCGTTTTGTCTGAAGATCAGGCAAAGGAGGCCGCAAAAAAGTTTGAAAAAATCCTTACGGATTTGGGAGCAAAAGTTAATCACAGAGAAAACTGGGGCCTAAAAAAATTGGCTTACCCAATTCAGAAAAAAACAACTGGGTTTTATCACCTGATTGATTATACTGGAAAAGGAACTGAGATTGCAGAATTAGAATTACAATTTAAACGTGATGAACGTGTTTTACGTTTCTTAACAATTGCTTTAGAAAAACATGCAGCTACTTGGGCAGACAAGAGACGTGGAAAACAATCTGAAGCTAAAGTTGCTAAAACTAAAAAGGCAGAAGCTTAATTTATTAACTCCAAAAAAAGAATTACAAAATGGCAAAAAATGAAGTACGCTTTTTAAATCCTCCAAGTGCTGAGGTTAAAAAGAAAAAATACTGTCGCTTTAAAAAGTTAGGTATTAAATATATTGATTACAAAGACGCAGACTTTTTATTAAAGTTCGTGAATGAGCAAGGTAAATTATTACCTCGTCGTTTAACTGGAACTTCATTGAAATTTCAACGTAAGGTATCTCAGGCAGTTAAACGTGCTCGTCACATTGCTTTAATGCCTTATTTAGCAGATGGTTTAAAATAATTAAAAGAGGATAAACAACATGGAAGTTATATTAAAACAAGACCTTAAAGGGTTAGGATATAAAAATGACATTGTAAAAGTTAAAAATGGCTATGGTCGTAACTTTTTAATTCCTCAACGTATTGCAGTGTTAGCTACTGAAAGCAACAAAAAAATGCAAGCGGAAGAAATTAAACAAAGCTCATTTAAAGAAGAAAAATTACGTAATGAAGCAACTGCAATGGCTGCTAAATTTGCTGATGTAACTGTTAAAGTTGGTGCAAAAGCTGGAGAATCTGGAAAGATTTTTGGTTCGGTAACTAACATTCAGTTAGCTGACGCATTAAAAAAAGCTGGTTATGATGTTGAACGTAAAAACATTGAAATGAACGAAGAAGCTATTAAGGCTTTAGGTACTTATACAGCTAAGGTTCGTTTATTTAAAGAAATTTCTGCAACTATTAACTTTGAAGTTATTGCAGAGTAATTTTAAAAATCAATTATTTTAAAGCCCTTAGGAAATCTAAGGGCTTTTTATTTTCTATACAAGGGTATACTACTCTTGTAATTCTAGCCAGCGCATAGTTTTATCATCTATTTGATTGGAAATTAATGTAAATTCATTAGAGAGTTTTTCGATTTCTTTTACATCGTTAATGCCACTAGCTAAAAGAGTTTCAATCTCTGATTTTCTAGCTTCTAATTTAGGTAACTCAATATCTAATGCTTCTAATTCTTTTTGCTCTTTAAATGATAATTTCTTTTTTTCTGTAATAACTGATTTAGAAGAAGCAACATCTTTTGTTTGTTTTGTTGATTCAATAACTAGAGAAGGAATTGGTGTTGATTTGTGTTCTTTAGCTAACTCTTCGGCCTCTGCCTCAGAATCATACTTCCATTGACGATATTCTGAATAATTTCCAGGAAAATCTTTAACAATTCCTTGCCCTTCAAAAGCAAAAACATGATCTACTAACCTATCTAAAAAATACCTGTCGTGCGACACTATTAACACGCATCCTTGGAAATCTAATAAAAATTCTTCGAGTGTTTGCAAAGTTACAATGTCCAAATCGTTAGTTGGTTCATCTAAAATCAAAAAATTTGGATTTCTTACAAGCACAGTTAATAAATATAAACGACGTCTTTCGCCACCACTTAATTTGCTAACATGACCATATTGAACCTCTGGAGGAAAATTAAAGCGAGTTAGTAAACCAGAAGCGCTTAATGATGTACCATTAGCTAAAGGAATAAATTCGGCAATATCTTTTACCACCTCTATTACTCTTTTATCATCTGCTACCTGAATTCCTTTTTGTGAATAATATCCAAACACAATGGTATCACCAACAGTTACTTTACCAGTATCAGGGGGCTCAATACCTTGAAGCATATTTATAAAAGTACTTTTACCAATTCCATTGGGTCCTACTATACCTATTTTTTCTCCTTTAATAAATGTATAGGAAAATGGCTCTAGTATTTTTTTATTGCCAAATGCTTTTTTTAAATTGTGAACTTCAATAATTTTACTACCTATTCTTTCTACTTTTACGCTTAATTCTATTTTTTTATCAAAACTCTTTTTTCTTGCTTTTGCTTCTATGTCATAAAAAGCATCTACACGTGATTTAGATTTTGTTGTTCGTGCTCTTGGTTGTTTCCTTACCCATTCTAGTTCTCTACGATATAAATTTTTTGCTTTCTCTAATTCTGAAGCTTGCATAATTTCTCTTTCGGCTTTTTTTTCCATATAATATGCAAATTTGCCTTTGTATTCGTAAAGAGAATGATTGTCTATTTCTATAATTCTATCACAAACCTCATCTAAAAAATATCTGTCGTGGGTTACTAGTAAAATACTTTTTTTATAACTGCGTAAATATTCTTCTAGCCATTCAATAACCGTTACATCTAAATGATTGGTTGGCTCATCCATTATCAGCAAATCAGGTTCGTTTAATATCACTTGAGCTAATGCTAAACGCTTTTTTTGTCCACCACTAAGTGTACTTACTTTTTGTTTTAAATCATTAAGCCCTAAATTAGCACACACAAGCATAATTTGTGTTTCTACATTCCAAGCCTCTAAATCATTCATTTTATTAGTTAAAACATCCAATTGATTCTCGGTTTTTTCTGTAGGATTGGCATAATGAGTTTCTACTAAATGAGCATAATCAATAGCTGTTTTAACCAT
This sequence comes from uncultured Flavobacterium sp., assembly GCA_964541155.1. GTDB lineage: Bacteria > Bacteroidota > Bacteroidia > B-17B0 > Aurantibacillaceae > UBA4416. The sequence continues at coordinate 405,763 of CAZIPC010000002.1, read as the reverse complement.
ATCACTATCTCCTGCGTAAATAGCTTGTTCAATAGTGTGATTGTCGTCTAAATTAGGTTCTTGACTTAAAAATGAAATTCGCAACTCTTTTCGGAAAGTAACATCACCGCTATCAGGGATTTCTATTCCTTGAAGTATTTTAAATAATGTAGATTTTCCTGAACCATTTTTTGCAATTAAAGCAACTTTATCGCCATAATTAATTCCAAAATTAATGTTTTTAAAAAGAACTTTATCGCCAAAACTTTTACTTAATTGATTTACTGAAAGAAGATTCATTATAGTTTTATATATTTTTTAATCACAAAGAGCGCAAAGATTAATCAAAAAGCACAAATTGAATATGTTATTAAATTAATTTTTAATGTTTTTTTCGATTAGGTACCTGAGTTTTTCTTTATTTAAATTTGAGTTAATTTCTCCATTAACGGTTAAAGAAATACTCCCTGTTTGCTCTGATACAGTAATAGCTAATGCATCTGTTGTTTCTGTTAAGCCAACAGCTGCTCTATGTCTCATTCCAAAATTTGATGGAAAATTTTCTTTTTCTGTAACTGGTAATACACAGCGTGCTGCTATAATCCTATTGTCTTTTATAATAACAGCACCATCATGCATAGGGCTATTTTTGTAAAAAATATTTTCAAGCATTTTATCAGTTAATGCTGAATCTACAATTTCGCCAGTATTAACATAAAATTTCAAATCAGATTTTCGAGAAATAACCATTAGAGCTCCTGTTTTTGTTTCACTCATACTATAGCATGCATTAATAATAGCATCTACATCTAATATAAATCGATTAGCTGTATTTGATGAATTAGAAAAAGAAAATAGTGTTTTCCAGTTTTTATTTTTTAAAAATTCGTTTGAGCCAATATATAATAAAAATTTTCTTATTTCTTGCTGGAAAACAACCATAACGGCTATTACACCAACATTAATAAATTTTCCTAATATTGAGCCTAATAATTTTAATTCAAAAGCCCTAACTATTATCCATACTATATAAATTAATGCCAATCCTATAAATACATTTACTGCTGCCGTTCCCTTTACCATTTTATATAATTGATAAAGCATAATTGCTACTAATAAAATATCAATCGCATCAGTAATACTAAATGTTATAAATAAAATATGTAGTGCCATAAACATAATTACAAAGATACTTTTTATATCTAAATGTGAAAATTTAAGCCATTTTAAACTTTTACATACGAGTTTAATTATATAGAAATGCCTATTACTAAAACGTCGTCTACTTGTTCTAAATCAGCTTTCCATGAGTTAAAAGAGTCTTCAATTATTTTATGTTGTAAGTTAATTGGTTGTTCACTAACTGAAACTAAAAGCTGATATAACGAAGTACGTTTTAATTTCTTTTGCTTGTGTCCTCCAAACTGATCAGCATAGCCATCAGTGAGTAAATATAAAACATCTCCGTTTTGAGCATTAATATTAAACAAAGTAAAGCTGTTCGTTTTTTCTCCTTTACCTACTGGCATTTTATCTTTTGGCAAAACAATTAATTTATTGTTTTGAATTAATAATGGATTATTATTAGATGCAGAATATGTAATTTGATTAGTTTGTAAATCTTTACACAGTAAAATTCCATCCATTCCATCATAAGCATTATCTGTATTTGTATTATCTATTATTCGCTGCCTTACATAATTTAAAACATTATTTGGTTCAATAATACACTTATCTTTAATTGCTTCGTTTAAAAAATTAATACTTAATAAACTCATAAAAGCTCCCGGAACACCATGTCCTGTACAATCACAAACTGCTAAATAAAATTTATTATTATGTTCTGTAGCCCAGTAAAAATCACCACTTACAATATCTTTAGGTTTAAAAAAAATAAAATAAGAATTTAAATTTTTAGTTAAAATATTAACGTTAGCTAATTGTGCGTACTGGATTCTTTTGGCATAATTTATAGAGTCTAAAATTTCTTTTTGCTTTTGAGCAATTATAGAACTTTTATTTTCTACTTGTTTTTTTTGTAAAACAATAAGTTCGTTTATTTTTTGTTTTTGTATATATTGTTTATATATATAAGCTAATAAAAACAATAAACAAATTACACCAATAATAAATACATTTCGTTGTTTTTTATTTTCATCTATTTTTAATTTTTGAATTAAATTATCTTTATTTAGTAACTCAATTTCTTTTTGTTTTTTTTCTGATTTATGTTTAGCGTCAGCTTCTGCTATTTTCTTATACATTTCATCTGTTGATAATGAATCTTTTAAAAAACTATAGCTAGATATATAGTTATAGGCATTCTTATAATCGCCAATATTTTTATAGTACTTACTTTTATCTTCTAAAAAAGATAATTTTAAGTTATTTGATTTTAATTGGTAAACAATAGGCTCTAAAGAATCTAAATAAGATAGTGCTTTTTCATTTTCATTTATCGCAAGATAAGTTTCAGATATATAACTATATGAATTTGCAAACAATGCATTTGCTAATTGTTTTTCTCTTTTAATTTTTAATGATTTAAAAAAATAAACTAACGACTCTTTGTATTTTTTTTCTTTTAATAATAGGTTTCCTATCTCATCTGTTATATAAGCTCCATAATAAAAATCATTATTTTTTATTGAAATATATAAAGCCTGCTCTAACATATCTTTTGCTTTTTTTGTTTGACCAAGTTCATTATAGATAATAGCCGCATTTGCCATTGGGCCAGATATCTTTGGGCTTTTTGTTTTTTTATAACTATCTATTGACTGATGATAATACTGTAATGCTCTTTTTGAATTTTGTTTATTTAAAAAAACATTACCAATTCCCATATAAGAAGCTGCAATACCATTTTCATGGTTTAATATTTCAAAAATTTTTATTGACTTAAAATAATAAACTAATGCTAAATTGGGATTTTGTAGTTTCTGAAAATGTGTGCCTAAAGAATTATAAATTTGAGCTATCTGATAAATACGTTTTAGTTTTTGTTCTATTTTAAGCGCTTCTATATAATAAAAGTAAGAAGTATCTGTAGAAATATTATCATATAATTTTCCTAAAACATAATAACCACTAGCTATCCCTTGCTCAAAATTATATTGCTTAGAAATATAAATTCCTTTTTTTACATAATCAAAACTTTTTATAGGATTTTCTGAAGTTAATAAAGAAGCGTATTTTAAATACACGTTTGCTTTTGCTGTGTCGTATTTAGTAATAGCTAATTGTTGTTCTAAGATATTATCTTGAGAATACAATTTATTAAACAGTGTATAACTACATAGTAAAACTACTATGTAGTATCTTTTTATATATGTTAACATGCGTGCGTTTAGTACAAGTACAAATTTAATTCTGATTTCTCAGCTTTACCATTGTTAAAATGGTGGCAATTCCAACTGTTTGACCAGCTTGGTCTACAGCATCGTATTTTTCTAAAATATCCATTGAACTCGCATCATAAATATCAACTACCCACTTCACAATTCCTACTTTTACTTCTTCTCCATTAGCTGCAGTTAATGGCTTGTCATTTTCTAATTTTTCTTTACATGTAAATTTTACACCAATTGTCATGCCTGGATAAATTGGTCGGGTAAAACGACATTCATCAATTCCATAATTTAATAATACAGGGCCCTTTGGAGGATCAACAAATAATCCAGCTGCTTTAGATAAAATAAAATAGCCGTGTGCTACTGTTCGCTTAAATATTGTTCCTTCTAATGCATCTGCTTGAAGGTGGGCATAAAATTTATCGCCTGTTAAATTAGCGAAGTTTACTAAATCATCTTCAGTTACTGTATGTGTTGGAGTAATAGTTGTTTCACCAACTTCTAAATCTTCAAAATATTGACGAAACGGGTGCACATCTTTAATAATCATTTTAGCGCCAACTTGATAGTTATTTAAAATAGATGTTATCATTGAAGGTGAACCTTGTATAGCTGTGCGTTGCAAATAATGAAATACTCCTCGTTTTCCGCCCATTTCTTCGCCGCCTCCAGCTCTACCTGGACCTCCATGCACAAGCATTGGCATTGGAGAACCATGCCCAGTACTTTCTTTTGCGCACTCATTATTTAAAACCAAAATACGACCATGCATGCATGCTGCTCCAATAACATATTTACGAGCAAGCGTTTCGTTGGCTGTTACAATAGAACTTACTAAACTTCCTTTTCCCATTTTAGATAACTGAATAGCATCTTCAATTGTTTTGTAAGGCATAATTGTACTAACAGGCCCAAAGGCTTCTATGTTATGGCAATCTGTATTTGTAAATGGTTTATCATTATAAAAAATAATTGGTGGCATAAACGCGCCTTTATGTTTATCGGCTCCTTTTACGTCAAAGTTTTCGAAATTACCAATGATTATTTTTTGTGTTTTAGAAAGCAACTCTACTTTCTCTTTTACTTCTGTTAATTGTGATTGACCTGCCAATGAGCCCATACGAACACCTTCAACATTTGGATCGCCAATAACATTTTGCGCTAAGCGTTTACCTAATGCAATTTGTACCTCTTCAACCATGTTTTCGGGTACAATAACACGACGCACAGCTGTACACTTTTGCCCTGCTTTAGTTGTAATTTCTCGAGCAATTTCTTTAATAAATATATCAAACTCAGGCATTGACGGTGTTACATCTGTACCTAATACGCAACAGTTTAAAGAATCTGCTTCCATATTAAAATGAACCGCTTCTTGCAATAAGCGTGGATGTGCCTTTAACATTTTGCCTGTAGATGCAGACCCTGTAAACGTAACAATATCTTGACTTTCTACATGATCTAAAATTCCATTTGCACTTCCGCAAATTAATTGTAAGGCGCCTTCTGGTAAAATGTTGCTTGCTATAATTTCTTTAACAACGGCTTCGGTTAAATAAGATGTTAAAGCTGCGGGTTTAACAATAGCAGGCACACCAGCCAACCAATTAACAGCCACTTTTTCTAACATACCCCAAACCGGGAAATTAAATGCATTGATATGAATGGCTACACCTTCTTTTGGAACACAAATATGATGACCAATAAAGGTGTTGTTTTTCGATAAACGGGCAACATCACCATCGTAACAAAATGTTTCGTTAGGAAATTGACGACGCAAAGAGGCATAGGTAAATAAATTTCCTATACCACCTTCAATATCTACCCAACTATCAATACGCGTTGCTCCAGTTGCCCATGATATTTTATAAAATTCTTCTTTTTTACTTTGTAAGTGTAACGCTAATGCCTTCAACATTAACCCACGTTGTTGAAATGTCATGTTACGTAATTTTGGTCCACCAACGGTGCGCGCATAATGGCACATGGCACCAAAATCTAATCCCTTACTACTTGCGGTGGCTATTATATCACCATTAATAGCATTATATAATTCTTGTCCTTTTTCAGAACCTGCTGCCCATTGTCCTAAAGCATAATTTTGTAGTGCGTTCATAATTAAACTAAATAATATGCATTAAATATAAAAAAATTGAGGGAATAAAAGCAGTTTTTTATTTATATGAAAAGTTGATACTTTATAACTATTAAAATATATTTATAAAGTTAATCAAAATCTATGTTTTATATTTTGGTGCTATTAAATGATGAATAAAGAAATACAAGATTATCATAATTCTCAACTAACAACAGACAGAGAAATTTGTGATAAATTGCATGAAGAAATTTGTAAACATTTGCCTGATGCCGATCATAAGATTTGGCATGGCCATCCTGTTTGGTTTTTAGCTGGTAATCCTATTGTAGGATATAGCAAACTAAAAGCAGGACTGCAATTATTATTTTGGAGTGGAGCAAGTTTTGAAGAAGAACTGTTAGTACCAGGAAAAAGTGGAAAGTTTAAAGATGCTTCTATTTTTTATACATCTCCTAAACAAATTAATACCAAAGATTTGAAACGTTGGCTTAAAAAATCAAAAATCATACAATGGGATTATAAAAATATTGTAAAACGAAAGGGTGTTTTAGAACGATTAAAATAAATAACAATTATTATTCTTCTACCTCAATAATAACTGGGGCAACAATAAATTTTTCTATTAACTTTTCTATTTTTTCGGTTAATTGGTTTGTAAACACAAGATGTTGGCATTTTGGTAAACTTAGTGCTAATCTGTCTATTTGGCCTTGTGCCGAATTTTTAATCATCATTTCGGCATCGTCTATAGCAAAAAATTTAATTTTATTTAAATTAAAATTCTTTTTAAAATAAATTTCCATCACTCGTTTTGGTGTTCCAATAACAATATCAGTTCCAAAATAAATGGCTTCTGTTTGTTTGTCTATTTTCCCGCTTTCATAAACGGCTTCAGCTCTTAAATCCGAGTTATAAGATAATAGTTTAAACTGCTCTAACATTGCCAGCGCCTTAGTTTCATCTGCAACAATAATTAAAGCTCTTGGTGCATCTTCAAAAGCATAGTTTAATTTTTGCATGGCTGTAGTAAGTATTGTAAAACTTTTGCCACAGCCTTCTGGTCCAATACCAATTACATCAGCACCTCCATTAATTTTTGGAATACATTTTACTTGTATGGGTTTTGGCTCTACAAAACCCTGTTCTAATAAAGCCGTTGATAATTTTTTATTTAATTTTTCGGTAAACATATTTTTAGATTATCTTTTTATTCCTTTATCATTTAATGCTTGCTGATACTCTTTAGCGTTTTTTTGATGCACTTTATAATCTACAGTAAATCTTGAATAACCACTAAAATCAGGTTTAGCGCAAAAATAAGTATATTGATGTTTTGTGTAATTTAAAACAGCATCAATACTTTGTGGATTTACAATGCAAATAGGACCTGGAGGTAATCCCTTGTAACGGTATGTGTTATATGGAGAATCTATGTCTTTATCGGCGGATAAAACACGCTGTACATCAAATTTTTGATTAGCAAATACAATAGTTGGATCTGCTTGTAGTTTCATATCTTTTTTTAACCTGTTTATATAAACACCTGCTATTTTTTTTTGTTCTGATACAATACTACTTTCACTTTGCACAATAGATGCTAGTGTTGTGATTTCAGGGGCAGAATATCCTATGGAATTTGCTTTAGCAATCTTGTCTTTTGTCCAAACTGCTTTATAGGATTGTTTTAATAATGAGAACAAATCGTTAAGATGGGTAGTCCATTTTACTTCATAGGTTTTAGGAATAATTAAAGCCATAAAATTATCTTCATTTAATCCAAATTCATTAGCCAGTACAGATTTATCTGAACAATAATTTTCTAATTCTGATTTATGGATTTCAAGTTTTTCGGAAACATACTCAATAAATTGTTCCTTTGTTCTTATTTGAGAATTGAAATACAATTTCACTTTTTCTTGTTTGGAATTAATAATCATTTTGATAATAGAACGATTACTCATTTTTGCATCGATCCTGTATTTTCCAGAATTAATATGTTGTGGTAAATCCATTTCTTTTGCCATCCATTCAAAACTTTGATGATCGTCGATTATATTTTGATTGTATAATTCATCTAATACATCATCAAACGTTGCATTAGTTTTAATATAAATGTATGTATACTTTTTACCATCCAGGTGCACGTTATTTTTAATAATATTTTCGTAGGCCCAATATCCTACTAACATTAGTGTTAGTAGTACTAAAAATAGTATGCTTTTTTTAAATAAACTTCCTTTTGATTTTGCCACGATATTAAGCTATTGTTTCTTTTAATAAAATAAAAATACCAACTATTAATGTAAACCAACCAAATGCTGGTTTTAGTTTGTGTGATGATACTTTGTTTGATAATAAGCTTCCAATAAAAACACCAACCATACAAATAGCCGTGATTAAAAATAAAACTTTCCAATTAATTGATTGATTGCCAATATTACCTATAAACCCAATTAACGAATTAATTGCAATAATACATAAAGAAGTGCCGATTGCTTTTTTTAAATTTAATCTTAAAAAGAAAATTAACACAGGAACAATTATAAATCCACCGCCAGCACCTACAAAACCTGTTATAAATCCTACCAAAATACCTAATATGATTACAAATGGAATACCTAATGGGCTTTTTGAAAATTCATCCCATTTTACTTCATTGATTCTATCATACTTTTTCTTTTTTATCATACTAATAGAAGATGATAAAATTAAAATTGAAAACATGATCATAATCATAGTATGTTTTAATATTTTAAAATGCATAACATAAAATGAAGTAGGAATAATAGGCATTAAAAATTTACGAACACAATACACTGTAAGTAATGACGCAATGGCAAATTGCAAAATGGCTTCAATACTAATGTTGCCTTTTTTGATATAAGTTACAGCACCCACTAATGAAGTAACTCCAACAATAAACAACGAGTAACTGGTTGCTTCATCTGTATTATATCCAAATATATAAATTAAAATAGGCACTCCAAGTATAGAGCCTCCGCCACCTATCAATCCTAGAATTAACCCGATTAATAAAAAAGCTATACAACCTCCTATAATCAATTATTTTGCTTCTACAGTAGATAAAATATTTAATTCTTTTAATTGTTCGTCGCTAATTTCACTAGGACTATCAATCATCACATCTCTTCCTGAGTTGTTTTTAGGAAACGCAATAAAATCTCTAATACTATCGCTTCCTCCAAATAACGAGCATAGTCTATCAAAACCAAATGCTAATCCTCCATGAGGCGGCGCACCGTACTCAAATGCATTCATTAAAAAACCAAATTGCTTTTGAGCTTCTTCTTTTGTAAATCCAAGCAAATCAAACATTTGAGCCTGTATGTCTTTATTATGAATTCTAATGCTTCCTCCTCCTACTTCAACACCATTAATCACTAAATCATACGCATTAGCTCTAACAGCACCTGGATTTGTTTTTAATAATTCAACATCATCAGGGTTTGGAGAAGTAAATGGATGATGTTTTGCATGCCATCTGCCAGCCAATGATGCTAGCAAATTAGGGTCGCCATCATTCCACTCTAATAATGGAAAATCAATGACCCATAATGCCGAAAATTTTGTTTTATCTCTTAGTCCCAATCTTGAGCCCATTTCTAATCGTAATTCGCTCATAGCCTTACGTGTTTTTTCATCTGCGCCAGCTAATAGTAATATTAAGTCGCCAGGCTCTGAATTACAGGCAACAGACCAAGCCTTTAAATCTTCTTCATTATAAAATTTATCTACACTCGATTTTATAGTTCCATCTGCATTATGACGAGCGTATACTAAACCCGTTGCTCCAATTTGAGGACGTTTAACCCACTCTGTTAACTCATCTAACTGTTTACGCGTGTACTCAGAAGCTCCTTTTGCGCATATAGCTATTACTAATTCTGCTTCGTCAAATACTTTAAAATTCTTACCAGAAACTACTTGGTTCATCTCTACAAATTTCATTTCAAAACGTGTGTCAGGCTTGTCGTTCCCATAATATTTCATAGCATCAGCATAGGTCATATGCGGAACGTTAGGCATGTCAATATTTTTTACAGATTTAAATAAATGACGAACTAACCCTTCAAATGTATCTAAAATGTCTTTTTGTTCAACAAAACTCATTTCGCAATCTATTTGAGTAAATTCAGGTTGTCTATCAGCTCGTAAATCTTCGTCTCTAAAACATTTTACAATTTGGTAATACCTGTCAAACCCACCAACCATTAATAGCTGTTTAAAGGTTTGTGGTGATTGTGGTAACGCATAAAACTGTCCAGCATTCATTCGGCTTGGTACTACAAAATCTCGAGCCCCTTCAGGTGTTGATTTAATTAATACTGGTGTTTCTACTTCTAAAAAATTTAATTTATCTAAATAATTACGAGTTTCAATAGCCATACGATGACGTAACTCAAGGTTTTTACGTACTTCCGCTCTGCGTAAATCTAAATACCTATACTTCATGCGAAGTTCATCACCGCCATCAGTATTATCTTCAATGGTAAAAGGAGGGGTTGTTGATTCGTTTAATATTTTAAATTGCTTTACTAATAATTCTATTTCACCAGTAGGGTTATTTTTATTTTTACTTTCACGTTCAATTACTATACCAGTAACCTGAATAACAAATTCACGACCAACCTTGCGAGCCAAACTATTCATGTCTTTATCAACATCTTCATTAAAGGCTAGTTGTGTAATTCCATAACGATCTCTTAAATCAATAAACGTCATACCACCTAAGTCTCTAGATTTTTGAACCCATCCACAAAGTGTAACTTGTTTATTAATATCTGTTAATCTTAATTCGCCGCAAGTATGTGTACGTAACATAGTAAAAAATTTAAGGCTCTAATTTACCTAAATTCGTTGAGATATAGAAACCAAAAATCCCAACTAAATAATAGTTAGGATTTTTAATGTAGTTAATTTATTGATTAAAAAATTGCTCAGCTTTTTCCCAATTAACGATGTTCCACCAATTAGTAATATAATCTGTACGTTTGTTTTGATATTTTAGATAATATGCATGCTCCCAAACATCTAAACCTAAAATTGGAATCCCTTTTTCTGTTGCAACATCCATTAAAGGATTATCTTGATTAGTAGTAGTAGTTATTTTTAATTTTCCATCTTGTTTAATAAGCCAACACCACCCGCTGCCAAATAATTTGATTGATTTTTCAGTAAATTCTTTTTTAAACTCTTCTACTGATTTAAAATCTCTAATAATTGCTTCTTCAAGTTTACCTGCAGGCTTGTTATGCATATCAGCTGAAGGTTTCATTAATTGCCAAAATAAACTATGATTATAATGTCCGCCTGCGTTATTTCTAATAACAACATCCATTTTAGATATGGTTTTAAATGCCTCCTCTAGTTTAAAATCGGTTGTTGTGCTTTCTAACGCTTTATTTAATTTATCTATATATGCTTGATGATGTTTAGTATGATGAATTTTCATGGTTTGTTCATCAATATATGGTTCTAAAGAATTATAAGCATATGGCAGCAAAGGAAGGGTAAAGGGCACAAATTGTGAAGATTGTTGAGCAATGATTTCCAAAGCATTTAGTTGCTGGTTACTTACTAGCTTGGTTGCAATTCCAGAAAGCCCTAATAACCCTATTTTTTTAAAAAATGCTCTTCTATCATTCATTTTAAAACTGTATTAATAATTGATTTTTTTCTACTGCTATTCCTTTAGTAATGGCAATTTTTTTAATAACTCCATCAGCTGGTGATTTTAAAATATTTTCCATTTTCATTGCCTCTAACACTATTAAACCATCTCCTTTTTTTACTTCTTGCCCTTCTTGTACTAAGATATTTAAAACCATTCCTGGCATTGGCGCCTTAATATCATTTACTTTTTTAGTTGCTAAATTATCTAATCCCAAACTGTGTAATAAATCATCGTATTTATCTTTTATATCTAATGTATAAGATGTGTTGTTAATTTTAACCACCATCTTTTTTTCATCAGGAGTATACTTCACAAGCTCTAAATTATATGATGTATTATCCTTTAACAGATGATAAAAACCGTCTCTAACTTTAATAATATCAGCCGAAAATTTTTGCCCATTAAATTGGCCTTCTATGGTGCTATTTTTTTGATTAACGAGTTCTATTTTAAACTCTTTTGAACCATTTACTTTTATTGTATACATATAAGCAAATGTAAAAGTAAATTGGCGTAAATAAAAACGCTCTGAAAAAAATCAGAGCATTTTTATTTTTTTATAATGAATTTCTACTTTTTAATAAATTCGCCCATTTTATTGTCATAATTTAAAAAATAGCCTCCTTTAGCCAAATTAGAGGCGTCTACCTTTGAACCATATCCACGTTTCACAACGTTTCCATATTGGTCATATATTTCATACATTGTTTCATGAGGCTTATCACTCACTACAAAATTAATGTCTTTGGATACTTTTACAGGTGCAAAAGCTATTTCTGGCACATCTGACATAAAATCAATTGGCTTGGAAATACGAGGCTGTCCTGTATAATCAATTTGTTTAACTCTAATTTGATTTTTACCAGAATGAGGTTCTATTTTAAACGAATAATTATTAATTGTTGGCGCTCCAACACCTTCTATTTCTCCAACTTTTACCCATTTATTCCATCTAAACTGCTCAATAGCGTAGGATAATTTTCCTGTTTCTGCCTTTGTTGACCACTTTACGACACCATCTTTGTCTATTGTCATCGATACAATTTCAAATGTGCTTTTTGGTTTTAAAACTTCAGGATTAATAACTTTGGGTTTACAGTCTTCTTTATGTTTTATTTTTACCTCTACCTTTTCTCCTATAGCTAACTTATGGGGTTTTAGATCAATTTCAAATGCACTAGAGTTAATTTCATCTAATGTAATGTTTCCATTAACAAAAACTTCAGTAACACAAAAACCAACGCCTCCACTGCCAAATGGATTTTGAACGTAAAGGTTTTTACCTTGATAATTACCTTCTAATATAATAACGCCTTGTGAGAATCCTTTGATAAGGAAAATGAGAGACAATACTAGTATTGAATACGCTTTTTTCATGGTTTGGTTTTTTTACACTTCTGCGAAAAGTCTTGCAATATTAAAACGATATTTGCGAAAAACAAAATAAAAACCAATTTTTATTTAAAAACTAGGTAATTCTACCAGGAGTTTTGTCTAAATAGTCGATTAATTAGTAATTTTAACCGGTTACTTTAAAATGACAACCAATTTTTAAAGACATAAATGCACAATAAAAGGCTATTTTTTGTTATTAATTTACAAGTATTTGTATTTACTATTCTTATTTAAATGTCAGATTATTACTCAATATTAGGGCTTTCAAAACACGCAAGTGATATTGAAATAAAATCTGCCTTCAGAAAATTAGCTAAAACATATCATCCTGATAAAAACCCCAATGATCCAAATGCAAAGCATCTATTTGAAATAATATTAAAAGCATATAACACTCTCATTAATCCTCAGTCTAGAAAAAAGTATGATGATGCATTCATTCATCATAAAGTTACTATTGAAAAAAATCAATCCAATAATTCGCGAAAAAAGGGACAAAAAGAATGGAGTACGACTGAAGAGGACATAAAACGCCGAGAGTACTATAAAACTCAATATCAACATATAAAATACAACACTCAAGCAACCTCAACAGCAAATAGCTATAGCGATTATAAATCTATCTTATTTGCAACTCCTATTGCTATTGGATTATTAATGCTCATTATTTCTTTTTTTAATAACGAACCAAAAAGTATTTCTTCTCAAACATTTGCTAGTAATACTACAACGTATGCTGAAACTATATCATTAAATAATGGTAGCATGCCTTACCGTATTTTTTTTGGAGATATTAAAACATTTAACACTAAATACACACTTCAAATTAACAACTCAAGCGCTTATGATGCTGTGATTATAATTTTTAGCGAAAAAACTCATTCTTATTTACAACACGCTTACTTAAAAAGTTCGTATTCAGTTGAGTTTTCAATGCTTCCGAAAGATGGTATATATTGGAAATGCGTATTAGGGAAACATTGGAATGCAGAGAAAATTTTCTTAAATAATAGTATACATGGAGGTTTTGATAGCATTATTCAATACCAAAATTGGATAACATCTCCTGTTTTATTTAACTCTGAATTAGAGTTAAAACTTTATTTTTTAGATGTTTTGGATAAGACATCAAAAAACAAACAATATATTAGTAACGAACTTGAATTTTTTGAAAATTAACAATGATTAAAACTACTCAATTTAAAAATGGAATCGTTTCTTTTTCGGATACAGGAAAAGGAAGAGTAGTTGTTTTACTTCATGGTTTTTTAGGATCACATGTTATTTGGGAAAAAACAATCCATTTTCTATCAAAATATTTTAGGGTAATTAGTATTGATTTACCTGGTCATGGTCAAACTGACTGTTTTGGTTATGTTCATACAACTGAATTGATGGCAAAAAGCGTAAAAGCTGTTATGGATAGTTTACGATTAAAAAAATATGTAATCATAGGTCATAGTATGGGAGGGTATGCAGCGCTTGCATTTGCTGATATGTATCCTGATAATTTAAGAGGACTTTGTTTATACCATTCTACATCATATGCTGATAGTGAAGAAAAAAAGAAAGATAGATCGAGATCTATTAAAATTGTAAAGTCTAATCATAAAATTTATACTACCGAAGTAATAAAAAATTTATTTGCTGAAAAAAATTTAAAATATTTAAAAGAGGAAATTGCCTTTGCTCAAAAAATTGGCTCAACTTGCTCAAAACAATCCATAATCGCATCTTTAGAAGGAATGAAAGACAGGCCAAACAGAGATATTATTTTAGGAATGGCGCATTACCCTATTATGATGGTAATTGGTGAGCATGATAATGTTTTACCAGCCAAACAATTATTAGAACAATCTGATTTAATTAAAAACAAACATATCTTATACCTAGAGCATGATGGGCATATGGGATTTTTAGAAAGCCCGAGAGTAAGTAATACCGCCTTAAAAAAATTTATCAGACATTGCTTTAAATAACCCACTAAATCATGACAATAACTTTTATACATGCTCAAGCAGAAGATTTAAAAAACATTGTTGATACTTACAATTCTACAATTCCTTCGAAATTAGTAACTGCTGATTTAAATCCAGTAACCATTGAAAGTAAAAAAAATTGGTTTAACACGCACAATGAAACTAAACGACCTTTATGGGTTATTAATGTAAATAACGAGTATGCTGGATGGATGAGTTTTAATTCATTTTATGGAAGACCTGCCTATGATGCAACTGTTGAGATTAGTATTTATATAGAAGAAAAGTACAGAGGAAAAGGATTAGGAACAGCTTGCTTAAATAAAGCATTTGAAACTTGTAAAGAATTAAATATTAAAACCTTATTAGGCTTTATTTTTGATCACAACAAAACAAGCTTAAATTTATTTTATAAAATGGGGTTTGAAAAATGGGCACATCTTCCAAAAATAGCAGATATGACTGATGCCGAAAGAGGTTTGATTATAGTTGGAAAACGAGTGATAAGTTAAACTTATTTTTTATTCATTATTTCTGTTTGAATTCTAATAGACTCTTCATGCAAAAGTTGACATATTTTTTCAGTATGTGATCTTGGAATTCCTAATTTTTCTGCCCACTGCGACCGCGTTCTTAAAATCTCTTGCCAACGACCTAATTGAAAAATTGTTAAATCATGCTCTTTTTTGTATTCTCCTATTTGTTCAATAATCGACATGCGTTTTTTCAATACATTAATCAATTCATCATCTACTTCGTCAATCATAGTTCTAAACTGTCCTAATTTATCAACACACTCTTGATTTTGAGAAAAAGTTTGGCGAAATACCAGGTTGTTTAACAACTCTTTTAAGGCCTCTGGGGTTAATTGTTGTTGAGCATCGCTTAATGCTTGTGATGGATTTATATGAGACTCTATCATTAATCCATTCATGCCTAAATCCATAGCTTTTTGCGCTACGCTAAAAATTAAATCTCTGTTTCCCGAAATATGACTTGGATCGCATATGATAGGAAGCTGAGGAATAATTGTTTTTAATTCTATAGCAATTTCCCATAAAGGTTTATTACGATATTTTGTTTTGCCAGCATAATGAAAACCTCTATGAATAGCTGCTAATTTTGTAACGCCTGAATTTGCAAGTCTTTCAATAGCTCCCAGCCATAATTGCAAATCAGCATGTATAGGATTTTTTATAAACACAGGAATATCAACTCCTTTTACAACATCTGCTATTTCTTGAACACTAAATGGATTACCTGTAGTACGAGCACCAATCCATAATACATCAACTCCGTGCTTTAAAGCCAACTCTGTATGCTGAGCATTTGCTACTTCAACCGCAGTTTTTAACTTATATTGTTTTTGAACTTCTGATAACCAAATCAACCCCTTTTCTCCTACTCCCTCAAAAGCATTTGGTCGTGTACGTGGCTTCCAAATACCTGCTCTAAATAAATTAATTTTTCCAGTTGCAGATAACTCAAAGGCTGTTTGTAATACTTGTTCTTCTGTTTCTGCTCCACATGGGCCAGCTATAATTAATGGCTGATTATCTTTAGTAATCCAATTATGTAATGCTTGTATTTCCACGTTTATAATAGATACAAAGTAAACAAAAAACTTTAATTTAATTTAATAATAAATTATAGTACTTTATCGGCAATAGCTTAATAAAGGCTGTTGAGCAGCTGTATATCCCAAACTCAATGCCTGCTTAAAATCTGCGCAGGGATTTTGTTTTAAATTTACTTTTACAACTCCTTTCCAATAATATGCTTCAGCATAAGTGTTATCAAGAAACGTACACTGATTTAAATCTTTTAAACATTTTTGAAATTGCTGCATTTTCCCGAACAAAATAGCTCTTCGCATATAATACAAAGGATTTAATGTGTTTTTGGAAATGGCTTTATTATAATATATTAAAGCTTTTTCTAACTGATTTAAATCGTCATAACAATTTGCTAATACAAAAAATGCCTTAAAGTTACTAGAATCATTTTTTAATATATATTCAGCATCACTTATTGCTTTAGGGAAATCCCGTAATGTATAATAAGCATTAGCTCTTGCTATATACGCCTTTTGATATTGTTTTAATTCAATGGCTTTGTCAAAATCGTTAATTGCTTTTGTTATTTGATTGTTTTGAGCATATAACAAACCCCTATTATAATATCCTTTGTAGTAGTTTCTATTTTCATTTATTGCTGCATTTAAATATCTAACAGACATATCGTAATTTTTCGCAAGCATGTACTCTGCTCCTAAACTATTTAATGCTACATACGAATGAGGATATTTTTTTAATATATCTGTATATAAAGAAATGCTGTTTTTCCATATATCAACTCGTATAAAAGTTAAAGTTCCATATATTACAAATAAACTAGTTATTACAACTTTCAAATAATTACTATTTAATGGTACAATAGATAATACTACTGCAGAAATTCCAATTATAGGCAAATACATGTATCTATCAGCTGTTAATACTTCTCCAAAAGGAATAAATTGTAATACTAAAATTAAATTAAAAACTAAAAACATTATACCAAATA
Source organism: uncultured Flavobacterium sp. (assembly GCA_964541155.1). Classification (GTDB taxonomy): domain Bacteria; phylum Bacteroidota; class Bacteroidia; order B-17B0; family Aurantibacillaceae; genus UBA4416. The sequence goes on along the minus strand of CAZIPC010000002.1, from coordinate 388,699 downwards.
CTATAGTTTTTACTGACGATTTAAATAAATTATAAATTAATACCACTAAAATTAAAATAACAATGTATCCTAAAACAATACTCATCAATTTATTTTGTGGGTATGGATAGATAACAGATAAATTAATTGGAACTAAAAATTTATAAACGTATTGTAAAATTGCATAGCCTGCATAGCCAATTTGCTCATAAATAGCATAAGCATGATTTTGATTTATAAATTTATCTTCAGTTCTGGTGTATATGGTTACAAATCCAAAAAGTAAAGCTATGGTAATAAATGGTATTTTATTTAAAATTAACGTCTTAATACTTTGCGTTTGTTTTAATAAATAATCTACTAAAACTAATATTAATGGAAAACAAATTGCTGATGGTTTACATAATACAGATACAATAAAGAATAAAACAGAATACACGTATTGTTTTGTCGTTTTTCCTAATATAAATCTAGAATAATTTATTAGTCCCAATAAAAAAAACATACTGTATAATAGATTATTTTTTGCAGAAACCCAAGCTACTGTTTCTACCTGTAATGGATGTATACAAAATATAATTGCACATAAAAAAGCTTTGGTTTTATCCTTAAATAATAATAAAACAAGTTTATATACCAAAACAGAATTAATCATGTGTAATAATAAATTCATAACATGATGAGCTGTAGGATTTCCTTTAAAGATAAGCCACTCAATGGCAAAAGCAATCATACTAAAAGGAGCATAATTACCAACATAATAATTAGTAAAAAAAGCATATATATTAAATTGATGAACATCTGTATTATTAACTAATACTTCGCCATCATCCCAACTAATAAAATTAGCCGAAAACAACTTCATATATATCAAAGTCACAGCAACGCCTAATAAAAGCGTATACTTAATTGTTACTTTTAAATTATTGCTTTCGTTTATCATTTTAATTAAAAACAAATTTAAGATTTGTATAGAAACAAACGAACTAAATCTTAAATTTACATCGTGCCAAAACTATCAATAGTTATCATAACATTTAACGAGGAAAAAAATATAGCTCGTTGTCTAGAATCAGTTAAATCTGTAGCTGACGAAATTGTTGTACTTGATTCATTTAGTAAAGACAAAACAAAAGAAATTTGTTTATCTTATGGTGTAAAATTTTTTGAACATGCATTTGATGGTCATATTCAACAAAAAAATAGAGCCATCACTTATGCTTCATTTCCGCATATTTTATCTTTAGATGCAGATGAAGCTTTAGATGATACATTACAAAAATCTATCTTAAATATAAAAGAAAATTGGACGCATGATGGTTATTATATGAATCGCTTAACCAATTATTGCGGGCATTGGGTAAGGCATTGCAATTGGTATCCAGATACAAAATTGCGCCTTTGGGATAGCAGAAAGGGATCCTGGACGGGAATTAATCCTCATGATAAATACGAATTACATTATGGAGATAAAAACACAAAACATTTAAAAGGCGATATCTTACACTACAGCTACTATACTCTAGAAGACCATTATAAACAAGTTGAATATTTTACTAATATAGCAGCAAAAGCATTTATTGAAGCAGGTAAAAAAGCGCCATTATATAAATTAATAATAAATCCAATTGCAAAATTTAGTGATCATTATTTACTACATTTAGGCTTTTTAGATGGCAAAGCGGGCTATTTGATTTCTAAAATATCTGCTTACGCCACTTATTTAAAATACAAAAAAATAAGAGAATTATATAAACAGCAATCCTTTGCAAAATAACCCTACAATAATAATTAGCCGAACAGATAGTATTGGGGATGTAGTATTAACATTGCCAATGGCAGGTATTATTAAACAGTTTATACCTCAATGTAAAATTATTTTTTTAGGAAGAAATTACACAAAGGATATTATTCACTTATCAAAGTATATTGATGAATTTGTAAGTTATGACGAAATAGTACTCTTAAATAAAACACAACAAATTAATTATGTAAAAGCTCTAAATGCTTCACATATTATACATGTATTTCCTGTTAAAGAAATTGCATATCTAGCTAAAAAGGCTGGCATTAAAAACAGAATTGGGACTAAAAACAGGTTATACCATTGGTTTACTTGTAACATTAAAATTTCACTATCTCGAAAAAATTCAAATTTACACGAAGCTCAGTTAAATACAATATTACTGAGGCCGCTTGGCATTAATAAGCGTTTTGAGATTAACGAATTAAGTTCTTTTTATGGTTTCACTAAAGTTTCAAATTTAGAGCCAGCTTTATTAAGTTTAATAAACACTTCAAAAAAAACAATTATTCTTCATCCAAAATCTAAAGGAAGTGCTCGTGAATGGGGACTTGATAATTTCTCTCAATTAATTTCTCAACTTAATAAAACCGATTATCAAATTTTTATTAGTGGAACAGCTCAAGAGGGTGAATTACTTAAAGATTTAATCAATAAACACTCCGATGTTGTAAATTTAACTGGGAAATTATCTTTACAACAATTTGTTGCTTTTATAAACCATTGCGATATTTTAATTGCAGCCAGTACAGGCCCTCTGCACATTGCTGCGGCACTAGGCAAAAAAGCTATTGGGCTATTTGCTCCAATGCATCCTATACATCCAGGAAGATGGAAGCCTATTGGCGCAAATGCTTGTTATTTAGTAGTAAACAAAACATGCAACGATTGTCGGAAAACCATGGATTGCCATTGCATTAGAGAAATACAAACCGCTGAACTTATTAAATTAATTAATACTAATGAATAATTTAGAAAACAAAGTTGTTTGGATCACTGGAGCCTCTTCAGGTATTGGAGAAGCATTAGTATATGAATTTGCAAAACAAAAATCGATAATTATTTTATCTGCTAGGAGAGTAGAAGAATTGCAACGTGTAGTAAAAGCAGCTAATTTAAATAAAAACAACTCACTAATTATTCCGTTTAATTTATCTGATAGCCATAAAGCCCATGAATATGCACAACAGATCATATCTACTTTCGGAAAAATAGATATTTTAATAAATAATGGTGGACAAAGCCAACGCTCCGAAGCTATTGAAACCACCGAAGACACAGAACGATTGCTTTTTGAAATTAATTACTTTAGTTCTATTAATTTATCAAAAGCCGTTTTGCCATTTATGATAAAAAATAAACTTGGAAAAATAGTAGTTATTAGCAGTATTGCTGGCAAATTTGGGTTTTATCTTCGCTCTTCATATTCTGCCGCAAAACATGCGCTTCACGGCTATTTCGAAAGCTTACGTTTAGAATTAGAAAATAAGGGAATTAGTGTTTTAATCGTTTGCCCCGGAAAAATTAAAACAAATGTATCATTAAATGCTGTTTCACCTTCTGGCACACCACATAATAAAATGGATGATAGCCATGAACATGCAATGAGTGCTGAAGCCTGTGCAAAAGAAATTATAACTGGAATTATACAAGAAAAAGAAGAAATTTTTATTGGAGGAAAAGAATTATTAGCTGTAAAAATTAAACGTTTTTTTCCTAAATTATTTGGGAAAATAATCAGAAAACAAAGCCCTTACTAATCTGATATTCATCTTTTAATTGCAATAAACAATTATTACAAACACAATTAAAATACTTAGTAGAAATATATTCTAATTCATGTTTAGTTAACTTAACGTTGAAACAATTACATAATTCAATATTTTGAGCATAACACGTAAAAGTATTCATACATCTTTTACACAATTTTTGACTGGCCGTCTTTTGCATGAAATAAAAATATTTAACCTAAACAAAAAAACCTCCTCGTTTTCACGAGAAGGTTTTTTGAATGTATAAGTACTCAAAAAATTAAGCTTTAACTGCTTTTTCCATTACTACTTTTCCTTTGTAGTAAAGTTTTCCCTCAAACCAGTGAGCACGGTGAAATAAATGCGCTTCACCTGTTGTTGTATCTTTTGCAATCGTCATTGTTGGTGCTTTGTATGTAGAACGACGAGAGTCTCTACGTGATCTGGATAATTTTCGTTTTGGATTAGGCATGGTATTTAATTTTAATTATTGTTAAACTTTATATTTTTTAATTTATCCCATTCAGGGTTATCTGATGGTTCTTCTTCAACTTTTAATTCATTGTATTTAGCTAGCGTTTCTTCATCACATTCAATATCTATATCTAATTCTTCATCTTCACAAGGTATCTTTCTGCTCGGAACAGCCAATTCAATATATTCATATAAATATTGTGCGAAATTAGCTTCATCAACACCCTCTTTAAGTACCAATATTTCATCATTACTCTCTTCTGGATTGCCATGCTTGATGACTAACTTTTCTTGGCCACTTATAGGACAATTATAATCTACTAAACAACGGTCGCAGCTTAATTTAACTGTTCCATCAAACGTAAACATAATATGCATTAGCGTATTTTGTTTCACGAGTTTAGCTTTAACCTGAATATCAGCTTCAGATATTTCGCTTTCGCTAAATTGCTCAAAGAACTTGCTTTTAATATCAAATTCAAATTGGTGTTCACCCATTGATAAACCGCCAAACTGTATTTTGTAATGACTTTTACCCATAGCTTATTTCCAAAATGGACGGCAAATATACACTTTTTTTCAATCTTTTCAACAAGATTAACAAAAAACAATAGTTCATTATAAATTAAATTAAATATCTGATTTTCAGAATTTTAACTATTATTAGTGCTAATTAAACATTTTGGAATGAACCATTTATTTTTATAATTTTCGATAATTATAATCTCATTTTTGCAAGAAACGTACTTTTTTTGCTCATTTCTTTTAAAATACCAAGCATTTCCTACTCTTATATGTTCTATTACTATTTTTATTAATTCTTCTTTGGTAGCTCCAATATTATTCATTCCAATATTAAACCCAATTTCATTATTTCGTAAATCCATAACACAAGATAAACTATCTGCTCTTTCTCCATATTCTTGTCTATTTTTAGAAAAAAAATATTTATTCCCCTTTTCGTGTAATATTCCTAGTTGTCGTAAATACTTTATTTTCACAAAACGAGATAAATATGCCATAGTATATATGTGCCTAAATGCATCTATAATTCCTCCATTTTCAAGAGTATCTAACAATCTATCTTTTTTCACAGAAGAATAAACGCACATCGACTCTTTTAAATGATGTTGAACTTTTAAAGCCGTTATTGGATGAAAAAAAGCCCATCTTTTCTCATATTTACTAATTGGATGCTGAGAGTACATATTTATAGCCAAGAGTGTGTTTAGAAAAGTAAACGTAATTAATATATATTTAAATTTTAACATAACTGTGTTAGCAATAGGAATACGTGGATATTTAAATTAGCAAATCCCTTTCATATATTTGTTCATGATGAATTTTGGGAGCGATATACTAAAACGTTTTTTTATTAAACAAGACATTGGAGGTACAGAAAGTATTAATGACTTGAAAGATAAAGAATTTAGTGGAAAAACCTTAAGCGCCGAGGAAAAATTTGCATTAGCTAATTTTGACAAATACAGATTACATATCCTCAATTCGCAAGAAGATGAAGAGCAATTTCACATACATTACCGTCAATTACAAGTTATTTCAAATTTAGGAGATTGGAAAGAATTTTTAAAAGACGAATACAGTAAATAAAATGTGCAGTAGTTTTTAAAAGTATTTATTTAAAAAGGCGCTTTTTTATTTTTGTATAATAAATTTACCTTTGCTAAAAACATCAAATATTATCTAATTATCATATACCTTAACCTCTAATTAATTATTCATGTACGCTACAACTTTAGGTCAGTTTATTATTGAAAAGCAAAACGATTTCCCATACGCAAAAGGAGAATTATCCAGATTACTTAGAGACATAGGAATAGCAGCTAAAATTGTAAACAGAGAAGTAACTAAAGCTGGATTAGTGGAGATACTTGGAGAAACAGGTGAAACAAACGTTCAAGGCGAAAGAGTAAAAAAACTTGACATATTTGCAAACGACCAATTTATTGCAGCATTAAAAGCGGGTGGTGAATGTTGTGCAATTGCCAGCGAAGAGAACGAGGACATTATACCTATAGATTCTGAAATTTCAAAAAATGCCCGCTATGTGGTAGCAATGGACCCATTAGATGGTTCATCTAACATTGATGTTAATGTTTCTATTGGCACAATATTTTCTATATATAGAAGAGTGAGTTTAAGTGGGCCTGGCACACACGAAGATTTTATGCAAAAAGGAACAGAACAAGTAGCTGCTGGTTATATTATTTATGGATCTTCGGCTATGTTGGTATATACAACAGGTAAAGGCGTAAATGGATTTACTTTAGATCCAAGTATTGGAGAGTTCTGCTTATCTCATCCTAATATGCAAATGCCAAAAAATGGAAAAACATACTCAATTAACGAAGGTAATTATTTACATTTTCCAGAAGGAGTTAAAAAATACATAAAATACTGCCAAGAAGAAGATAAAGCTACTAACAGACCTTATTCCAGTAGATACATTGGCTCTGGAGTAGCTGATATTCATCGTAATTTAATTACAGGAGGAATTTACATTTATCCTACAACCACAAAATCTCCAAATGGTAAATTGCGTTTACTTTACGAATGCAACCCTTTGGCATTTATTATTGAGCAAGCTGGTGGTGTTGCTACAAATGGCTATAAGCGTATTATGGAATTGGATATATCTGAGTTACACCAACGCACTCCTTTGTTTTTAGGCTCTACAGAGATGATGACAACTGCTATGGATTTTATGGAAAAACATAAAACCACATCTATTTAATTATTTTTAAAATTACAGTATAAAAAGAAAGCCATCTGTCAGATGGCTTTCTTTTTATATAAACTAAAACTTATAATACTGAATAGTCTGTAGTTTTAATAACTACGCCTTTTTCGTCCCACTGTATCCATGTGCCTACTTTTTCACCATCTTTATATTCCATCTTAAATAATTTATTCCCTTCGTTGTTATAAACCATCCATATTCCATCCTTTTTATTATTTTTATATGAGGCTTGTGCGACTGCAATTCCTTTTGCATTATATCTTGTCCATAGTCCAAATTTTACATTATTTTCATAATTACCAACTTCTGTTTTAATTCCATTTTCATCATATTTAATAATTTCACCATTCAGCATTCCATCTTTTAATGTAAAAGTTTCTTTTACATTACCATTGCTATGGTATAATGTATGTTTACCAGTGTATGCTATTTTATTCTGAGAATAGACATTTCCATCAAAAGAAATGTCTTGTGAGTTGATGCTATTTACAATAAATAAGCAGGCAATTAAAACTAAATGTTTCATGATTACGAGATTTAAATGTTAGAACTGATAAATCACTACTGATTTCTAACACAAATGTAATTCAATAAAACAAAATTAGCATAACGATAACTAAAACTTAACTTTAAGTTTACATAACAAATAGCCTTATTCTGATTCTAGATTTATTATAAGATTATTTGAATTGCCCTGTAGAGCTTTATAATTAAGCGTTTTTGTTAAATATCCAATTTGAGAAACTTCCAATGTTAAATTTTCACTTGCTATCACTTCCAGATATACAAAAAAATTTCCATCTAAATCCGAGTAAATTGTTTTATTACAAGTAGCACATGTGATTTTTACCCCTGCTAAATTTTCATTGTTTGAAAAGTCAATAATTTTTCCGCTTAAGATGATTGATTTAGTATTTACTGGCTTTGGCTTATCATTAGAAAAGCCTGAACAATAAACACAAGTTATTAAAATAAAAATAAAAAGTAATTGCTTTTTCATAACACAAATATGGTGCTATGATTTTAACTTAAGTTAATTTAAATGTTATCAGAATATTAATTATTATCTAATTAGATATCTTAACTGAAAATATTAATTACATAGTTAGGAACAACACCAAGTACAAGAGTAACAAGAGTAGTAAGTGCTAATAACAATAAATGCATGGTTCCTATTTTAATTTCTTCATGGTTAGTTTCTTGTTGTTTAAAATACATAGCAATTACAACCTTAAAGTAATAATAAACACCAACCGTCGAGGTTAAAATAGCAATTATTAAAAGCCACTTAAAAGTAGTCCCTATCATTACAGAAAATATAAAATATTTAGCAAAAAATCCTGCAGTAATTGGAATACCAGCTAATGACAACATAGCAATTAACATGCAAAACGCCATAAATGGATGTCTTTTTCCTAAGCCATTAAATGCTTCTAAAGAAGTGCTATGTTTTGATTTTGAAATATGATATAATACCGTAAATGCTAAAATTGATCCTACAGAATATGCTAATGAATAATATAAAATAGCACTCACGCTACTCATACCTCTTTGATTAGCTAAAATAGCCATCAACATAAAAGCTGCATGACTAATACTAGAGTATGCCAACATACGCTTTACACTTTGTTGCGTAGCTGCTGTTATATTTGAAACAACTAACGATAAAGCGATAACTACTGCTAATACCATACTCCAAGTATTATTTACACCACCAAAAACAACTAAAAACAAACGCATAAACGCAGCAAATGCAGCTGTTTTAACTATTGTGCTCATTAAAGCTGTAATTACAGTTGGAGATCCTTCATAGACATCAGGTGCCCAAAAATGAAAAGGTGCTGCACTTACTTTAAATAACATAGCAACCATAATTAATAAAACACCCGCATAAAAGAATGTGGGTAAATTACCGTTTGCATGTGAAATAAATGAGCGAATTGCCATTAAATCAAAACTTCCTATAGCTCCGTAAATTAATGCTATACCAAATAATAAAAATCCAGAAGCAAATGATCCCATGATTAAATATTTAAACCCTGCTTCGTTTGATGCTAACTGACGTTTACGGCTAGCTGCTAAAACATACATCGGTATTGATAAAATTTCAATCCCTAAAAACAATGTTGTCATGTTACTAAAACCGGTTAACATAACCGCACCTACTAATGCAAACAATACTAATGCAAAATGATCTGTTACATGGTCTTCTTCAAAATAATCGTTTGCTAAAATAAACCAAAAAAAAGCTGTTATTAAAATCACACCGCTAAAAGCTAAAGCTACATTATCAAAACGCATCATGTTACTAAACATCGATATGCTTGCATTATGATTCCATTCCATAAAATTAGTAACATATGCTGCTACAATACCAATTAATACAATTGGATATAGTATTTTTTTTAATTTAAAAATCTCAGCTAACATGGCTAAAATTCCTAGTGCACTAATGATAAAAAGACCTTTCATATGATTTTAAATATTTTTTATTTTAAATGTTAACTAATGTTTTTTACTGATGTTGGTTATCATTTTAAATTCATCATGATTAATTTTGTTCCCTCTTCAGCCAAGTCATTTAATAGCTTTGGATAAACTCCACAAAAAATAACTGTTGCGCAAACTATATATAATACCCATTTATCTGAATTTGCTAATGAACCAAAGGCAATTGCCGAGTCTTTTCGCTCTCCAAGCATAATAGCTTGATAACTACGAAGCATGTATACGGCTCCTAAAATAACTGTTAACCCAGCAAATGCAGCAACCCATGAGCCATATTGATACACTCCATTAATTAATAAAAACTCACCTACAAAACCATTTGTTAATGGTAATGCCACTGATCCTAACATGATGATTAAAAATAAAACGGCAAAATTTCCGTTCATACTTCTAATACCTCCTAATTTATCTATTTCGCGAGTTCCAGTATGTCGCATTAAAATATCTGCAATTAAAAACAATCCAACAACATTCACTCCATGAGCTAACATTTGCATCATTGCTCCTTGTATACCTTGCTGATTCGCTGCTAGAATTCCTGACGCAATTAATCCAACGTGGGCAATAGATGAATACGCAATTAAACGCTTGTAATCTTTTTGAACGATAGCAATACATGAAGCATAAAAAATTCCAAACACTGATAATGCAATTGCTAACCATCCCCATTCTGCTAGAGCTAATGGTGTAAGTGGCAATAACCATTTTATTAATCCAAATGTTCCCATTTTTAACATAATACCTGATAACAACATCGTTCCTTGTGTAGGAGCGTTAACATATGTATCTGGTTGCCATGTATGCAAAGGGAATATCGGCATTTTTATACCAAAGGCTAAAAAGATGAACCAAAATACAACCGATTGTTGTTGTAATGTTAATGATTTACCCGCTTGATATAAATCTGTTAATGCCCATGATTTAACACCTGTTTCGAGACCAGTATGATTATATAAGTAAATTAGCCCTATTAACATAAACAAAGATCCAAATAAGGTGTAAACAAAAAATTTGAAAGTGATGCGTCCACGATTTTCTCCGCCCCATAATAAACAGATAAAATAAATTGGAATTAAAGCTAATTCCCAAAATACATAAAATAAGAAACCATCATTTGCCGTAAACACACCTACTAACGCCATCTGCATCAATAAAATTAATCCATAAAATGAATTTGGTTTTTCGTAAGTAGAATTAAATGATGATAAAATAATTAATGGAACTAAGAAGGTTGTTAATAATACCATTAACATTGATAAAGCATCGATGCTTACCGCAAAGTGAATTCCTAAAGATTCAACCCAAGGGCAGTTTAACATCAAATCAGCACTTGCTGGATTATATTTATACTGAAATAACACTACCAGCGATAACATAAATTCAACAATAGATAAACCTAAAGCAACTGTTCTACTTGTGTTTCCTTTAGTAACAAACACTAGCAAACTTGCTATAAGAGGTACAATAATTAATAATCCTACTAACATATCTTTTTATGATTTACTTTTTTAATACTATTTAATAAATGTGAAAAATAAAATGGCAATAATTCCTAATACCATTCCAAAAATATAAAACCCAATATGTCCGGTTTGAACTTTACGAACTAATGAGCTAACGCCTGTTACGGCAGTTCCAAAGCCATTAACAATTCCATCCACAATTTGTAAATCTAAAAACTTATAGAATATTTCAGATAATATATCTAACGGTTTACGAATAACTACATCGTAAATTTCATCTATATAATATTTATTATAAATTATTTTTTTAATGCCTGATAGCTTTTCATCTTTTGGCTCAGGTAAAATATGATTTTTAATATACACCATATAAGCAAAGAAAATAGTAGCTAAAGCTGCCAAAGTAGCTAATCCCATCAATACCCATTCTTTTTCGTGATTTAAAATGCTTGGGTTTTTGTGAATAATAATTGAATCTAAATGATGATGAAACCAATTGGTTGTTCCCCAAAATTCGGGTAAGCCTAAAATTCCACCAAATACAGATAAAATAGCTAATACAACTAAAGGTATAGTCATTGTTACTGGAGATTCGTGTAAGTGATGTTCTTGTTCGTGGGTTCCTCTGAAGCTTCCAAAAAATGTTAAGAAAAATAATCTAAACATATAGAAGGCGGTTAATATTGATGTTACCATTCCAAAAAACCACAACACAGGGCTATGTTCATACGTATGTGCTAAAATTTCATCTTTTGAGAAGAATCCTGATAATAAAGGAAATCCACTAATTGCCAAGGTGCCAATTGCCATTACTTTTCCTGTTATTGGCAAATGTTTCCATAAACCACCCATTTTACGCATATCTTGTTCGCCACCCATAGCATGAATTACAGAACCAGCACCTAAAAACAATAATGCTTTAAAGAATGCATGTGTAGTAACATGAAATACTGATGAACTATAAGCCCCAACTCCTAATCCTAAAAACATTAATCCTAATTGAGATACTGTTGAATATGCTAAAACTTTTTTAATGTCGTTTTGAAATAAACCAATTGTTGCTGCAAATAATGCGGTTGTTACGCCAACAATAGCAACCACTTCTGAAGCCTCTGCAGACATTGAATAAAAAATATTAGAACGAACAATCATATATATACCAGCTGTAACCATCGTTGCTGCATGAATTAATGCAGATACTGGAGTTGGGCCAGCCATTGCGTCTGGTAACCAAGTATATAAAGGCAATTGTGCCGATTTTCCCATAGCTCCTATAAATAACAACAATGCTATTACTGTAACAGTTCCCTCATTGCCGCTAGACGCAATCGTAAACACTTGGTTATAAGAAATACTTCCAAATGTGATAAATATTAAAATAATCCCCATTAAAAAGCCCAAGTCACCAATACGGTTCATAATAAAAGCTTTTTTTGCTGCATTGTTGTACGCAGTATTTTTAAACCAAAAACCAATTAATAAATAAGAACATAGCCCTACTCCTTCCCAGCCTACAAACATAATTAAGTAGTTGTTCCCTAATACTAACAACAACATAAAGAATACAAATAAATTCAAGTATGTAAAAAATCTAGCAAATGCGTCATCATCATGCATATACCCCATCGAATATATATGTATTAAAAATCCAATGCCTGTTATAATTAATAAAAACCAAGACGACAATGGATCAATTAAAAACTCAAATGGGATTTTTAGAGTATCGGAATTTATCCATGAAAATAAAGTAACAATATGAGATTTTTCAGCAGAATGTTCAAGCTCTATGAAGATTAATACTGATACTATAAACGATGCCAACACCGCTATGCTAGCTATCCATCCAGATAAGCTTTTACTAATTTTTTTACCAAAAAATCCATTTATTAAAAAACCTAATAAAGGAAATAATGGGATAAGGGCTACTAATTTAATCATATACTTAGTTCTTTAATCTGCTTAATAAATCAATATCAATTGTTTTGAAATTACGATACACCATCGATAAAATAGCTAAACCTACTGCAACCTCAGCGGCTGCAACTGTCATAATAAAGAATACAAATACCTGTCCTGAGGCGTCATTATGTAAAGTTGAAAACGCTACCAATAATAAATTAACTGCATTAAGCATTAACTCAATACACATAAAAATAATAATGGCATTTCTGCGAGCCATAACGCCAACAACACCAATTATAAAAAGCACTGCGCTTAACATGATGTAAAAATTAATAGGAATTCCGTTTAACATAGTATGATTATGATTATATTAGTTTATAGTTTCTTTTGAGTTAATGTTTGTATCGCGCTTACCAATCATAATAGCGCCTACTAAGGCTGCTAATAATAATATGGATGCTATTTCAAATGGGAATAAAAATTCACTAAATAATACTTTACCTAAATTTTTAACTAACCCTATTTGAGAAGATCCCCCTCTCACTATTTGCAATTGCTCTGCTCCTTTTAAAGCACCAACCATTACAAATAACAAAACACCACCTACTATGCCGGCAATAGCTCTGGTAACAATATGCTTCCTAGGTTCGGTATCGGCATTTAAATTCATTAACATGATAATAAATAGAAATAATACCATGATAGCCCCCGCGTATACTACTATATGAACTACTGCTAAAAACTGAGCATTTAATAGCAAGTAGTGTCCTGCAATACAAAAGAAGGTAAGTACTAAGTATAAAACTGAATTAACGGGGTTACGAGTAAAAACCACCATAAGTGCGAACATAATAGCAAGAAATGATAAAATCCCAAAAAGCCATTGTGTAATTGTATATCCTAACATATTTAAATTTTAGTGTTTGTGTCCTTTATTTAATTTTTTTGCATCAAATAATTCATTGTGCTTTAAACCTGGAATTTTTTTGAATGCTAATACTTCTGGTGTTTGACGTTTAGTAACATCAATACGTTGATCTATTTTTTCTACTAACTTGTCTTTACCAAAAACAAAATCTTTTCGTTCAAATCCTGCGTCCACAATTCTATCTGTTAAAAAGATAGCTTCTTTCGGACAAGCTTCTTCGCATAATCCACAAAAAATACAACGCAACATATCAATTTCATAAGTTGCTGCATATTTTTCTTCACGATATAAATGTTCTTCGCCTTTTTTACGCTCTCCACTTGTCATAGTAATTGCTTCTGCAGGACATGCTACAGCACACATTCCACAAGATGTACAGCGTTCTGCTCCATTTTCATCACGTTTTAAAACATGTTGCCCACGATATACATTAGCAATAGGGCGTTTTTGTTCTGGGTAATTAATCGTAGGTGATTTTTTAAATAAATGGCTTGCCGTAATCATCATACCTTTTACAATAGCAGGTAAATAAATTCTTTCGGCAAAACTTTGCTGTTTATTTGATACGACTATTTTTCTATTTGTTAATTGCATTTTCAATATTTTTAAAAATGAATATTTCCTCTAAAATATTCTACTACTACTGTTAAAGCTAAATTAAATAAAGATAAGGGTAATAAAATTTTCCAACCTAAATTCATTAATTGGTCATAACGAAAACGAGGCAATGTCCAACGAACCCACATAAACACACAAATGAAAATTACGATTTTTGTAAAGTATGCTCCAAAGCCAATTAATGAAATTAACCAATCTCCTTCGTGCAATCCTAATGTTGTATACAACTCACTAGAGTATGGGAAGTTATATCCACCAAAATAAAAACCAGCCATAATTGCTGAAGAGATAAACATGTTGATGTACTCAGCAAATAAGAATAAGCCTAACTTCATTGATGAATACTCTGTATGATAACCTCCCACTAACTCTGTTTCACACTCAGGCAAATCAAATGGTGCACGGTTAGTTTCTGCTAACGCGCAAATAAAGAATATTAAAAATCCTAAAGGTTGCCAAACAATATTTGCAAAGCCTTTGTCTTGACCTTCAATAATATCTTTTAAACTTAATGAACCACCAGAAGAAATAATTAATGCAATTAAAGCAATACCCATTGCAATTTCGTAACTAATCATTTGTGATGACGCACGAACAGCTCCTAATAAAGCAAATTTATTATTTGATGCCCAACCTCCAATCATGATACCGTAAACTCCAATTGACACCACACCTAATAAATAGATAGTACCGATATTAATATCTGTGATTTGTAAGTCGTATAAATGCCCGCCAATGTTCATTGGTTTAGCCCATGGAATTACCACGCTTGTCATAACAGCAGTTACCATAAATAAGCATGGTCCTAAAATAAATAATGAACGATTAGAAACATTAGGAATAATTTCTTCCTTCATAAACATTTTCACACCATCGGCAATTGGTTGTAATAATCCACCTGGACCCGCTCTACTTGGACCTTTTCTGTCTTGTAAAAAAGCGGCAAATTTTCTTTCCCATAACGTTGCGTAAGCTGCTACCCCTAAAGATAACAGGAACACTGCCGCACACATTATTGCTTTATATATTATAAATGCTGTCATACGAATTGATTAAGGTCTTTTATTAATATCCATAAATCCAAGTGCTTTTTGTTGTTTCAACACTTGTACTTTTAACTCATTTAAATGATTGTAATGATTTTGTGAAATAACTGAATGACGATCTACTTTTGTAGGACCTTCGATTTTCCAATCAGAAGTTTTCTTTTTATCAAAACGACATTCGTTGCAAATAAATTCTTCTGCTTCTCCCCATTGATCTTTACGAGCAGTTACTCTTAATATCTCATCGCCTTTGTACCATAAACGAACTTTACCAGAACATTTTTTGCAATCACAACTTGCATCAACCGGTTTAGTAAACCAAACACGAGATTTAAACCGGAATGTTTTATCTGTTAAAGCTCCTACAGGGCAAACATCAATCACGTTACCAGAAAAATCATTTTCAATTACGTTCTCAATGTATGTAGAAATCTCAGCTGCATCTCCACGATGCATAACACCATGCACACGCTTATCTGTTAGTTGATCTGCAACTTTCACACAACGGAAACACATGATGCAACGGTTCATGTGTAATTGTACGTATTTACCAATATCAATGCGTTCAAATTCTCTTCTAGGAAATTCGTAACGGGATGTGGCAGCTCCGTGCTCGTAACCTAAGTCTTGTAAAGAACATTCTCCTGCTTGATCACAGACAGGGCAATCTAAAGGGTGGTTTACTAATAAAAATTCTACCACGCCTTTACGTGCTTCTAAAACATCTTTATTAATGGTATTTTCTACAACCATTCCGTCCATCACCTCGGTTCGACAAGCCGCAACAGGTTTAGGCATTGGAGTAGGATTAGCTGCGCTACCTTGTGTTACTTTAACAATACAAGTACGGCAGTATCCACCACTAGTTTTTAATTTAGAATAATAGCACATTGTTGGCGGAGCTACCTCCGGACCTATCATTCGTGCTGCTTGAAGAATTGTGGTACCCTTTGGTACATCAATTTCTATTCCATCAATAGTAACTTTCATTACGCTATTATTTTATTTAATCTGTTATAATGACTGATATCCACAAATTTTTTCTTTTGTGCGATTTCGATAAACTCATGTTTAAAATGACGAAGTGCTGCTGCTACAGGCCATGCTGCTGCTTCACCTAACGGGCATATTGTTTTTCCTTCAATTTTACTTTGAATATCCCACAATAAATCCACATCACTTTCATTAGCAGTTCCATCAATAAATTTCTTTAATATTTTTTCAATCCAACCAGTTCCTTCACGGCAAGGAGAACATTGCCCACAAGACTCATGATGATAGAAACGAGAGAATGTAAATAAATTTTTAACGATACTTGTGTCCTCATCCATGGCAATAAATCCACCTGAACCTAACATGGTACCTGTTTGGAAACCACCGTCAGATAAACTTTCATAAGTCATTAAACGTGGCTCGCCTTTAGCAGTTTTTAAAATTAATTCAGTAGGTAAAATTGGCACCGAAGAACCACCTGCAACTACTGCTTTTAATTTTTTTCCATTACGGATACCGCCGCAATATTCTTCACTATAAATAAATTCTTCAACCGTAATACCTAATTCAATTTCGTAAACACCTGGCTTATTTATATGTCCGGAAGCAGAAATTAATTTTGTGCCTGTGGATTTTCCTACGCCAATTTTAGCGTATTCTTCTCCACCCATATTTACAATTGGAACAACAGCGGCAATAGTCTCAACGTTATTAACTACCGTTGGACAACCCCATAAACCTGCAACAGCCGGGAATGGTGGCTTAATACGTGGGTTACCACGCTTACCTTCTAATGATTCTAATAAGGCAGTTTCTTCTCCACAAATATATGCTCCACCACCAACTTGTACTGATAAATCTAAAGAGTAATCAGTGCCTAAAATGTTTTTACCTAACCAACCTGCAGCATATGCTTCGGCGATGGCTGTTTCTAATATACGAGCTACATAAAAATATTCGCCACGTATATAAATGTATGATTGTTTTGCGCCTAATGCATAAGAAGAAGTAATCATACCTTCTATTAATGCATGAGGAATTTTTTCCATTAAGTAACGGTCTTTGAATGTTCCTGGCTCAGACTCATCTGCATTGCAAACCAAATAACGAGGAACTCCTTCTGGTTTAGCTAAGAAACTCCATTTCATTCCTGTAGGGAAACCTGCACCCCCACGACCTCTTAATCCTGATTTTTTAACTTCTTCAGTGATTTGGTCTGGTTGCATTGTTTTTAATGCCTTCTCTACAGAAGCATACCCACCATGTGCACGATATACTTCTAACGTATGAATGTTAGGTACTTTATCGTTGTGTATTAATAATTTTCTTCCCATTTTAATTTTATTTTTTCTTCTCGACTACGCTCGAAGTGACAAAATATTAAAGAGTGTTTTTATAATCTAAATCAGTATAACTTCTTAATCTACCTTCGTTTTTGTAGGTTTCCAAAATAGCATCTACTTTTTCATAAGTTAAATTTTCGTGGTAGCTAGCTCCACATTGCAACATTGGTGCAGTTCCGCAAGAACCTAAACACTCTGCTACTTTTAAAGTAAACATACCATCTTTAGTTGTTTCTCCAACTTTGATGCTTAATTTTTTCTCAATGTATTTTACGATGTCTTCAGCTCCATTTAACCAACAAGAACTTGTTTGACAAACTTCTAATACACATTTCCCAACTGGTTTTAAATTATACATCGTGTAAAACGATGCTACCTCAAAAACTTCAACCGGTTTAATATTTAATATAGAAGCCACATAGTCCATCGTCTCAGGACTTAACCATCCTCCAAATTCAGCTTGTGCTAAATGTAAAATTGGCAATAAAGCCGATTTTTGTTTTCCTTCTGGATAACGAGAAATAATGGTTTGTGCAGTTTTCATCGCTTCTTCACTAAAAACTATTTCAGCGCGTTTAGCGTTATCAAATTTTTGTGCTCCGTGTACTTGTGATCCCATTTATTTAAATTCTAAAATTCTAAATTAAAATTATGCGTCTAATTCTCCAGCAATTACGTTCATACTACTCATTGTTAAGATAGCATCTGACAGCATAATTCCTTTAATCATTTCTGGATATGCTTGATAATAAATAAAGCATGGTCTTCGGAAATGCAAACGAAATGGGGTTCTGCCGCCGTCGCTAATTAAATAAAATCCTAGTTCTCCATTTCCACCTTCAACGCAGTGATAAACTTCTCCTTTAGGAATATCTGTTTCTCCCATCACAATTTTGAAGTGATAGATTAACGCTTCCATACTATTGTATACTTGCTCTTTTGGAGGCAAGAAGAAATCAGGTAAATCAGCGTGCATTGGTCCTTCAGGCATTTTTTTGATTGCTTGCTCAATGATGCTTAATGATTGCCACATTTCGTGTTGACGAACCATGAATCGATCGTAAGTATCGCCTTGGGTTCCTACAGGTACAGTAAATGTAAAATCTTCATAAGACGAGTATGGATTCATTACACGAACATCATAATCAACACCTGCGGCACGTAGGTTAGGTCCAACAAAACTGTAAGCTAACGCTCTTTCTGCTGATATTGGTCCGCAATTAATGGTACGGTCCATAAAAATTTTATTCCTCTCTAATAAATTAGAGAATTCTTTTAATCCTTTAGGGAATTCTTTTAAAAATTCGTTGATTTTATCCCAAGCAGTTTTGCTCCACTCTTTATCAAAACCTCCAATACGACCAATATTAGTAGTTAAACGAGCACCACAAATTTCTTCAAAGATTTCATAAATTTTTTCTCTCCATTGAAAGATGTATAAGAACCCGGTCATAGCTCCAGTATCTACACCAATAACCGAGTTGCAAATAATATGGTCAGCAATACGCGATAATTCCATAATAATAACACGGTGATATTGTGCGCGTTTTGGAATTTCTGCTTTTAATAATTTTTCTACTGTCATATACCAACCCATATTATTGATTGGAGAAGAACAATAGTTTAAACGATCTGTAATAGGTGTAATTTGTGCATACGGACGACGCTCTGCTAATTTTTCAAATGCACGGTGTATATATCCAATAGTAGGAACAGCATCGTGAATAATTTCGCCATCCATCTTTAATACATTTTGGAAAATGCCGTGCGTTGCAGGATGTGTAGGCCCAAGATTAAGCGTAGAATATTCTTTTTCTTCGATTACTTCTTGATTAACGTTTGTATGTGTTTCTTTTTTACTCATGAGTTGAATATAATTTAATTAACGACCAAACATATTATCTTTTTTGTCTGTTCTAGTTTGATCTTCTAAAGGATATTCTTTTCTTAAAGGAAAAATATCCATCTCGTCAACATTTAAAATGCGTTTTAAGTTTGGATGACCGTTAAATTTTACTCCGAAAAAATCATATGTTTCGCGTTCCATCCAGTTTGCTGCCGGCCACAAATCAGTAGCTGTAGGAATTTCTGGTTTATTGATATCAAAAAATGTTTTTAAACGAATACGGTAATTTTTTGGCATGTTGTGTAAATGATAAATCACGCCTAGTTGCTTTTCATCAGCGGTTTGCATGCCACATAAATCAGTTAAAAAATGAAAGTTTAAAGTATCATCTTCTTTTAAGAATTTAAGAATATCATGCACTTTATCGTTTTTTACGGTAAAAACAGGGTAATCGTAAAGTTGTTCTGCTGATTCAATTGCATCTGCAAAGTTTTCTTTCAATTTAGTATTTACAATTTCTAAAAGCTCCATAGTATATTTGAATTATTCTATTCCGTATGAGTTTAACATTTTCTTATACTCTGCCGATTCTCTTCTTCTGAAAGATTCATTTTGAGCCATCTCCTGAATTTTTAAAACGCCTTCTAAAATTTGTTCTGGACGTGGAGGACAACCTGGCACATACACATCTACTGGAATTATCTTATCAATTCCTTGTAAAACAGAGTATGTATCAAAAACACCACCAGTACTAGCACAAGCTCCAACAGATAAAACCCAACGTGGTTCTGCCATTTGCTCATATACCTGACGTAAAGTAGGTCCCATTTTTTTGGCAATAGTTCCCATTACCATCAACATATCAGCTTGACGTGGAGAAAAGCTTAAACGTTCAGATCCAAAACGACCTAAGTCGTAGTGAGACGCCATCGTTGCCATAAATTCAATACCACAACAAGAAGTTGCAAATGGTAATGGCCATAATGAATTTTTACGGGCTAATCCAACTGCGTCTTCTAATTTTGTTGCAAAAAAACCAGGTCCTTCAAGCCCTTCAGGGCTTTTAGCGATTTCTAGTTTTGTGCGTTTTATAATTTCTTTTGCCATGTTTAATTTTTTAACGTTGAAAATTTATTCTTCCCATTTTAATGCTTTTTTTGAAAGCATATAATAGAATCCAACTAATAATAAAATAATAAAAGTAAATACTTCTATAACACCTAACATTCCTAACTCTTTAAAGTTTACAGCCCATGGATACATAAAAATAACCTCAATATCGAACAATACAAATAAAATGGCTACCAAAAAGTACTTAATAGCAAATGGTAAGCGTGCATTTCCTTTTGACTCAATACCGCATTCAAATGAATCTAATTTTATTTTAGTTTTACGTTTTGGACCTAACCAATGTGACGCAAGCATTGTTGTAACTACAAATCCTAGCGCAACAACAAACATTAACAATACTGGCAAATAATCTAGAGGTGATGATTGTGAACTCATAAATAACTATTAAAATATTGATTGTAAGATTAACCATTTTTAAGTAATTCATCAAATAATAAATCTAATTTTTTAAAGGTTTTTATGTTTAAAAATTATGTCATAAAAAAAGCCGTTAATTTACAATTAACGGCTTTTTATTTTTTTGTATAAATTTTATTCTTTTACAAATTTGTGGCTTGTATTTAGTTGATTTAATGTAAACTTTATTTCATAAACACCCGACGCTATATCATTGATAGAAATGGATTGATTATTATTTAGTATAATAATGCCTGATTTAACCAATTGCCCTGATACAGCGTAAATTGAATAATTAACAGCTGTTTGTTGTTTCAATGATGTATTTACAAAAATTACGTCTTTTACAGGATTAGGGCTTAGTTGAATAGTGTTTACTAAAATTTGCTCTTCAATTCCTGTTAATGTAACTGTAGATACAGCTGATGTTTTAGAGCAACCATAAATACCATTTACAACTACTGTATAATTTCCATCTTGAATAACAGTATAGGTTTGTGCTGTTGCTCCAGGAATTAACGTTCCATTAAAATACCACTGATTATTTGTAGTAGAACTCGATGTTAGTGTATTTCCGTTTTGTGTAACTGTAGGAGTAGCTGGAAAGTTTCCAACAAAAACTGTTGCTGTTGCCGAAGCGCTACACCCCCCAACAAAGCCTGTAACGGTATAAACAGTAGTAACTGTTGGTGTAACAATTAAAATAGATGATGTAGAGCCTGTTGACCAAGAATAGGTAGTTGCACCACTAGCAACCAATGCTTTTGATTGTATTTGACAAACTGTTGCAGAAGGAACAGAAACAATTGGTGCAGAAACCACATTAATTGTATTAGTATACACTACACTTGAGCCATTAGCATTTGTAGAAACAAGAGATACAGAGTACATGCCAGGTGAAGTATATGTTACAGTTGGATTTTTAACTGAAGATAAAGGAGAGGATGATCCAGTTAAAGTCCAACTCCAAGCAGTTGGTGTTCCTGAGGATTGATCTGAGAAAACAAAAGGAGTGTTTACACAAGCAGATGGATATGTTGTTGAGAAATTTGCAATTGGAACTGATGATGGATTAGAAAAAACATCTGATTGCCACACACCTCTTCCATAAGTTCCTGCTCTTACTTTACCTGTAGGGTAAAAAATTTCTAAATCATTTACAATAACATTGGGTAATCCCGACATAAAGGGTGTCCATGTTGTCATACTTCCATCTCTATAGTATACACCAACATCAGTTCCTACGTAAATAGCATCATTTGAATTGTTTGAATAAACAACACAATTTACAGGTAAATTAGGTAACCCTGATGATATATTGGTCCATGAAGCACCACCATCAGTTGTAACAAATATTTTATTATTTGCTGAGTATCCAGAGAATGTAACAAATACATTATTAGCATCTGTATTATCAACAGCAACTCTTGAAATTTGAGCAGATGCGGTTGGTAACCCAGATGTTATATTAGACCATGTTGTTCCACCATTTATAGTTTTAAATAAACTTGTGCTTGTAGCAGCATATAAAACTAATGAATTTGAAGGAGCTGCTGCAAGATATAATATGGACCCTCCAGAACTCATTGTTCCTAATTGAGTCCAAGTTGTTCCTTTGTTGGTTGATTTAAATACCTGATCATACCCGCAGTAATAAGTATTTGGAGTTTGTGGAGATTGTATAATTGGCGCTACCCATGCTGCATTTCCTGTTAATCCATTAGTTATATTAGTCCAACTAGCACCTGCATTATTTGAAATATTAAAATCTCCATTTACATAACTTTCTACCATGGTATTGTTATTACTCCAATCAATAAAACAATCTGCACCATCTCCACCATATACTTCTGTCCAGGTTGTTCCATTTAATAAATTAGAGCCATTATCTTGATGTCCTGAAAGAACGTAATTTGCGGTTGTGGTAGATTGTCCAATACGGTATACTTGAGCAATATTCATTTGTCCATTAATAGTAGTCCAAGTTGTTCCGCCATTAGTTGTTTTAGCAATTCCGCCATCTTGCCCTAAATAGCATGTTGTTCCCGATGCATATTCAACAGCATGTAAATCGGCGTGTACATAAGGTCTTCCTCCTCCGCCATACCAATGAGTATTTAATACCCAAGAAGATCCTGCGTCTGTTGATTTCCATGAATTCACTCCCCCACATGTTACTTCATTTGGATCTGTTGGAGAAACACCACAAGCAATGTCATACCATCCTTGTCCTCCTGTATCTGTTCCGCTTGTATTCCATCCAAATATATTTGGGGTACTAGACATTAAAACAAAACTTGTTCCTGAATTTGTAGAAAGATACAATCCTCCAAAAGAATTATCATTTGCACTTTTTAAAACGTAAACATAATTAGGATCTGCTGGTGTAACTGAAACTACTTGACGTGCACCAGTTGTTGATAATCCTGAGGTAACCTGAACAAATGAAGCAGAGGTATTACCCCCCGTTGTTGATTTAAAAAACGAGGTTGCTGTAACCGCATATACAGTACTTGTGTCTGTAGGGCGGTATTCCATGTCTTTAAAATTACCACTTTTAATTAACGACCATGTTGACCCTGCATTATTTGTTCGATATATTCCTAGAGAAGTAGCTGCAAATAGGATGTTAGGATTGAGTGGATTTATTAATAATCTTCCAATAGAACGTTGGTTTGCAACTGCCCACGTTAAGCCTGTTGGTGACCAGGTTAAACCTCCGTTAGTTGATTTTAAAACACCAGTAGAATGTGTATCCCCGGCATCTATATCCCCTGTGGCTAAATACATTATGTTTGTATTTGTAGGGTTTATAGCTAAATCTGAACATCCTAAAACTTCTAAAGAATTTGTATTGGTAGTCCAAGTTGCACCCGCATTTGTAGAAACCCATAATCCGCCAGCTCCAGTTCCTACAAAAATAGTATTTTGATTTCCTGGCATAAATCGAATAAACGTGATTCTACCTGCATCTCCTCCTATTGGAGATCCAAATGGTCCCATTGGTGTCCAATTTCCAGTGGTAGAAGTAGATGATTGTATTCTTTGAACAGCTATAGGATTATGAGATAAGTAATTTTTAAACTCTTCCAATGCTTTTGAACGAGAGGCTAATTTCATATCTCCAGAAGGGTAAACTCTTGGCTCAGCATACCACTCCCATCGTTTAAATGCTTTGTATCCCTTGCCTCTTTCATATGTTCTTCCTTGCCAATAGGTGTTAAATTCTTGTTGTATAGAATAAAAATTTTGAGTAGTATCATGCATTTTATTAACCCATGTTTGGGCATTTGTAGTGTTTGGTATTATTAACCATAAAACAACTATTACTTTAATTACACATTTCATATGACGTATTTTGAACTTAAGACTAAATTACTAATCTAATAGAATTAATAAGATTAGGCAAGTATAAGATTGTAAAAATAAATTACTAATAGTATTCTTAAAAAAAGCCGTTTAAACTAAACGGCTTTTAGATTTTATTTTTTTGTATTTGGCAATTGTTGTCGTTGTTTTGCCATTTCTTCTAGCTTAGTTTGAAAACTAGATTTTTTTTCTGGTTTTTTCATATTAGCTAACAATTGTTCTCTTATTTTAGTATCATCAATAAACTTTTTCATTACCCATGTTTGTATAAAAGTAATGATATTGGCTAAGAAATAATACCAACTTAATCCAGCTGCATAACTATTCATCACTGCTAAAAAAATTACTGGCATTAAGTACATCATGTATTTCATGCCAGGCATTTGAGTTTGTTGTGGCTGCAACATAGATTGATTCATCCATGTATAAATAATGGTTGATGCAAACATTAACACTGCAAACATACTAACATGATCTCCAAATCCCCAAACCTCAAATCCAAAATTGTAAACAGAATCGTAGGTAGATAAATCATCCGTCCATAAAAATCCTTTTTGTCTTAATTCAAACGCTGCTGGAAAAAATCCAAATAAAGCAATTAATATTGGGAATTGTAATAACATTGGCAAACAACCAGAAAGTGGATTAGCTCCGGCTCTTCTGTACAAAGCCATAGTTTCTTGTTGTTTTTTTAATGGATCGTCTACTTTTTCAAATTTTGCGTTTATTTCATCTATTTCGGGTTTTAAAACACGCATTTTTGAACTACTCATGTATGTTTTATAAGCTATAGGAAATAAAAGTGTTTTTAGTATTAATGTTAAAATTAAAATTATAATTCCACTATTTAATCTTGATAATATATCAAATAAAGGGATAATCATCCATTTGTTTATATAACTAAATACACTCCATCCTAATGGGATAATTTTCTCTAATCCTAAATCATATGCTTTTAATGATTGGTATTGGGTTGGTCCAAAATAAAATGACATACCAAAATGTTCAGAAGGTAAATGTTTATAAGGAATAGATAATTCGGCAGTAATTGTTTTTACAAACTCTTTTGATTTTGGGTTTTCAGATGTTTTTACAAAACTGCCTTCTTTTAAAAATTCAGAATCAGCAATAAGTGTTGAATTAAAAAAATGTTGTTTAAAGCTAACCCATTTGATATTATCTTCGTTTAACTGAACTTCCTCACTTTTTCGAGCATTTATGTAATCTACTCCTTCATTGACTTGATTATAATAAACTGTTGCATGTTCTCTTTCTTTTGTGATATGTTTTTCTTGTGATGGCAATGCTTGAGACCAGTGTAATGTTATTTTGTTTGTTTTGGAAGAAATAATATTTCCTAATCCTACAAAATTCACATCAAAATCAAGAATATCTGTATTACCTTTTAACGTATATATATATTCTATATAGCTTTCTGGCTTAGATGTATTTAATTTTAAAACTATTGATTTAGTTTCATTACCTGTAGCCACTTCTGTTATAGTTGTGGTAGTAAAATAAAAACTATCTGTAGAAAATTTAACAGAGTTAGAATAGGCTTCAAATTGTAAATATTGTGAAGTCGAATCTTTATCAAATAAAATCAACGGTTCTGTTTTACCATATCTTTTATAGTTTTTTAATATTACTTTTTTAATACCGCCTCCCTTAGTAGAAATAAAGGCTTTTAAATGCTCGTTTTCGAGAGTTACTAATTCTGATTTACCTTTTGTTGCTAGGGCAAAGTCTTTGTATAATCTATTTTTTTGTAATTGAAGTAACGAATCTAAACCTGAATTATTTGTAATCGTATCCGTTTTTTGTTCTGTTTTTTTAGCAATAACTTTTGCCTGTTGTTCAATCTCCGCTATTTTTGTTGCAAGTTCAACAGAATCTTTAATTTGTTTATTTCTTGCAATTTGTTCTTTAGTTGGTCCTGTTAATGCTAACCATGTTATTAAAATTGCAGCTATCAATCCTAATCCGATAAGTGATTTTTTATCCATAATGGGAAATTATTTTTTGGGTGCAAATATACGTGTTTTTATTAAGGAGAATTAACCAAAGGTGGTTAAATAAAAAATTGCAAAAACAATTTATCTGCTTAAATATATTGTGTAATTAAAGATTGAATATGCTCAAATTCTTCTTTAGATAATTTTAATTTATCATTTGCAGGATTCATATCGTTCATGGTATTAATAGGAATTAAATGTACATGAGCATGAGGAACTTCTAATCCTATAACTGTAACGCTAATTCTATTACAAGGCAGGGCTTTTTTAATTGCACTTGCTACATGTTTAGCAAATAGCATTAACCCATTGTAAGTTTCATCATCTAATTCAAAAAAATCATCAACTTCTTTTTTAGGCACTACCAATGTATGTCCTTTTTTTAAAGGAAAGATATCCAAAAACGCTATATAATCTGCATTTTCAGCGATTTTATAACATGGTATTTCGCCAGCTATTATTTTAGAGAAAATACTAGCCATGATTTAAATTGAAATTTCAATAATTTGAAAAGTAATTACACCTGCGGGTACAGTTACGTCTACTTTATCTCCTACTTTTTTCCCAACCAATCCTTTTCCAATAGGAGAATCAATAGATATTTTACCTGCTTTTAAATCAGCTTCGTTTTCAGCAACAATGGTATATTTCATCTCCATGTTGTTTTTTAAATTTTTAATTTTTACAGTAGTTAAAATACTAACTTTTGTAATATCTAATTTCGAGCTATCAACAACCCTTGCATTTGCAACTATTTCCTCTAGTTTAGCTATTTTAATTTCTAGTAATCCTTGAGCTTCTTTTGCCGCATCGTATTCGGCATTTTCTGATAAATCACCCTTGTCTCTTGCTTCTGCGATTTGCCTAATTACATTTTTGCGTTCTACAATTTTTAATTGTTGAAGCTCATCTTTTAGTTTTTGCAATCCTTCTTCTGTATAATATGCAACTGTTGCCATTGTATCTGTGTTTTTTAAAATAAAAGAATCCCGAATACTATTCGGGACTCTTAAATAATTTGCGTTAAACAAATATAGTAATTATAAATTTATTCTTGCTCCAAATGAGTGAACACCACCAAATGGATTAGTGAAACGATAAGAATAATCTAATGCAAATGTTGATTTTTTCTCTCCAAATGGAATTTCAATTGTTGCTCCGCAAGATGGTCCTGTAAATGCTGTAGTACGATTTCCTTCCCCTTTAAATATACCTTTCTCTGTAGCCATACCTGCACGAACCATTACCATATCTTTCCATCCATATTCTACCCCTACTAAAAAGTTATCTTTTGTAAATGAATTAGAAGTAAAATTTCCCGCTACAGTTAATCTATGCGTTTTTGATTTTCCTGTAGAATCTTTTAACATATAAATGTCATAAGCTGCAGAAATATTTAATAGTGCTGGTAGTTCAAAAGCTGCTGATTTATTATTTATAGTTAATTGGTAGTCGTTACCATAAGCATTTGTAACTGTTCTTTGAGTTGATAATCCATCACCTTTGTATTGCATTTTAGGTCCCACATTTTTTAATGCAACTCCTAAATGTATTTGATCATTTTTTCCTGTATGATACTGTATACCTGCATCAATCGATACGCCTTGAGCTTTCACATTATCAATTCCTTCTGATATTACTCTTAAAGTAACACCTCCTGAAATATTATCTGAAAATCCCTTTGCATATGATAAGGCAATATTTGTAAATCTAGGTGTGAATGTTCCTAAGCCTCCTTCGGGTTGATCTTCTGTTGTTCTTTCAATCTTTCCTGCATTAATAGACATTATGCCCAAACCAATAGCTCCAGTTTCTCCAACTTTTTGGGTCAATCCAAAAGTATTAATATTAATGCCTGTTCCAACTAACCATGCAGAACGCATAAACATTAATTCAGTTTTTCTTGTTCCTGCAATTCCTGCAACATTTGTATACTGAGATTCTAATCCTTTAGTACGAGCGCCATTAGCTCCAGCCCACCCTGATGAACGAGCGTATGGATTAATTAATAATTGTGATGCTCCTGCTTGACCAGCACGCTCAGGATTACCAGCAGATGCATTATAGCTAGACGCTACAAAACTCCCTACTAAAACAACACTTAACGATATATTTAAAAACGATTTCATATTATTATAATTAATACTATTAACAACTAGTAACTTTGTAAATCTAATGGTCTCATTACTCCAAACCATTTTAATATTTTTTCGCCAACACCCGGAACATCAACATAAATGATATATAAACCACTTGCTACCGAAATACCACTTTGATTTTTTAAATCCCAATCTTGGTATGATAAACGTTTTGATTTTACAAAATCTGCATTATCAGTTAGGGTTAAATCTTCCTGACCACTAACGTCTCTATCAAATGTTCTTACTAAAGTGCCATTCAATGTAAAGATTTTTATTTTGCACTTGTTAGGTAAGTTAGTAATTCTAACACGATTATCAATTCTTCCTGTTTCGTATGAAGAATATGCGTAATAAGGATTTGGAACTACATTAATTAAATCTAATGCAGATTTACTCTTGCTACTATTGTTAACTTCAGTATAAATATCTGACGTGCTAAAAGTATACATTCCAAAATTATTATTTATTGGTGTTGATAATACATCTTGTGTTAAACGTGTGTATGAATTACTTGTTAAATCTGGAACTATAGGGCTAGGAACAGTACCATTTACATATGCTGATAATGTATTTGTGTAAACTCCGCTCATACCATATCTATACGGCTTACTAACTCTTAGTTTTACCTTAACATCACAAGGCATATCAGATGGATTTTTAAATGCATATCTTGAATCTGCTAAAACAGGGATGTTTACCCACATTGCCTCAGACCAAATATTATGTAACATATTTGTGGCATTATTTTTATATGCTAATTTATATGAGAAGGCGAAATCAGCAAAATCTTTGTAAGTTCCTACACCTACTTTTTTACCATTTAATCCGGCGTTTGAAGAGGTAATGCCTGCATATGTCATATTACTTCTATTATGACCAAATACATAAATATAATGTCTGCCTCCAAATGCATATGGATATGCAGGATTTGGAGTTTGATTACTAGTTGGATTCCACATCATATCTGCTCCGTTGTTTGGAGCTAAAGGATTAGTAACATCTTGATAAGAATCTTCTCCAAAAGCAATGTTTAAGCGCTCTCCTGTTTCTAAATTAATTGCATAACCTGGGAACCAAGATAGTCCATATTGGAAAGGAATACCTGAAATAGAATCAAGCGCTGCCTCTGAAGTAACACATCCAGGAGCTCCTAATGGAATACCTTGTTTATCTACTGATCTACTTCTTCTTGGTTCTAATTTTTTAGCACCTGTAGGATTATTTGCAGCATCGTCTGATTGTTCTAAAACAATAGCTCTTGTCCATTTACTTTTGTCTTTTGTTAAAACAATATCAACACTTGCTAACCCTCTTAAATCATATGATGTAGATAACACCTGAGTAGCTGAGGTATATGGTCCAAATCCAGGAGCTGCAACTACACTTGTGCTTTTTGCTGCTGACACTAAACAATATGGAGACCATGTTCCTCCGATAATATTTTCAAAATAACTATTTGGATCAGCAAAACCAGCAACTGATGATGATTTAATATCATTATCAATCGTAGTTGTGCTATTTTCATAATTACCTGCTTTAATCCAATTATAAGGACTTGTACCATCAATATCGGCAACGCCTGTTAACCAACTGATGCTTGAGTTTGCAAACTCCATACCTGATCCATTTAAGATGTCGCCGTTTTGAACTACTCTATCTAATGATGTAGATGGCGTATTAACTTGCGCTACATCTCGAGCTTGGCCAATAGAAACTGACAATCCTAAATCACTAAAATAATATTCTTCATTTATTTTAATAGATTTACATGGATAGTAATCCTTACTAGTTTGTAAATCTTTTAAAACCCATGTTGTAGAGTCAGACATCACATTACCAAATTGAGTGTGTTTGATATCTAACTTACGATATGGATATTGTTTATGGAAGGTAGATTGTCTACAAGGATCAGAATTCATAGAATCTTGGGTAATTTGTTGTGTAGATCCAGGATACCAGTTTCTATTCAAAAACGTTAATGAGAAATTAGAATTTGGTACATTTAATGGATCAACTACTTTGATGTTAATTGGTCCGCGTCCATTTTCATATGTAATTACATTTTCTCTATCTCCATTTGCTAAAATTTTCTCAACAGATTCTTGAGTTAATTCTAAATTATTTCCTCCATTTCCTTGTCCTTCAATACGAGTAATTTTTGGCCCGTAACCGTAAGATGAATTTGTAATAGTACCTCCTTTTTCTGGAGCTGGATTATGAGGTACACCAAATGCTTTTTTAGATTTTCTGCCTTCTAAATAAGGTCGTTTTTGCCCTTCGCTACATGCAACGCCTATTGCTGTAAATGGTTGGTCTTCTTTATATTGACCATATTGATTATATCCATAAGCAACACAGTAAAAGTAGTACTCTTTATTATTAATTACTTTTTTGTCTTGTGCAGAAGAAAACTCATCTTTTGTGAAACGGAAAGATGTTTTAATTCCTTTATCTGAATAATCATTTGCATCTACTTTAATTTTTGGAACATCACCACCAGTAGCCGCATCATATTCGTAATTAATTAAACGAGTAATTCCATTTTGAATATCACAATTAAATATCAATTTTGCTTTTGAAGGATCTGTTAATTCTTCTTGAACAACTGAACTGTTTTTTAATTGATATACTTTAAATCCTTCAAATCTGTAGTAATTATCTACAGGAGCAGGATAATGGTTAGGATCAACAATGATTGAAACATCTAACTCTTTATATTGATTTAAATAATTATTTGAAGCTGGCTTATTTGAAAAATAAATAATTAATTCATTTTCCATTTCTTGAATAGTCATATCAGGAGCTTCTGGTCCACTCAATACACGGAAACAATTATCAAATAAAGCTTGTGCTTTATCGTCCGCAATTTTTAATAAAGGAACAGATGCTTTAGGATCTGTAGATGTTGTACGTGCCCAAGGCAATCCAACTGTGATATAGTTAACGGCACCTGGCTGTAATTCAAATGGGCCAGAAGATTGCATGAAACGTCTATCACCTGCAGTTCCAGACTCAGACCATATCCCACAAGGTCCCGTAGGGTCACTATCTCCTGGATAAACAAAATTAGTAGAGATGCTTCCTCCATAACCATTTCCACCACATGTAAATGGAGAACCATCTCTCCAAAACCCTGTCATATACTGATAATATTGAGCGGCATTTTGAGGATCGGTTGTTTGTAGAGGTACTCCAGGGAAAGAGTTGTTAAAATATAAAAATTTAGTCATTCCCATTTGCTCTCCTGGTTCATCAATTGAACCATTTCCATTATTATCAATACCGTCTGTTGTATTTATAGGCCCTTGAAAGAAATCACATCCTAATGATGGAACGTATGCACCATAACCAACAGTACCAGACACACTAGGATCTGGTCCTACTGAATTATAAATATACCCTAATCCTCTTTTAACATCACAACCAATATAATCATCCAAATAATACCCTAAATCAGCGTCTGTCCAAACAGTCATATATGTATTTAATAATGCAAAAGATGAACGATTTACTAATTGGTAATTGTAAAAAGTCATGTTGTTAATTTCATCAGTGGTTTTAAAAGCAAATGCCTGAGCGCGAATTTCCATTCCAATCGCTTTTCCGCCTGTAGCAACGTGATTATTTCCATTATCATTATATACCCACCACAATGTTTCATCACCAAATACGCGAGCTTTACATACACCTAAATTATCTTTTAAGCCAGTGTTATACACATCATATGCTGGATAATCTCCTTCTTCAGGAGCATATACATCATCTCCATTAATATCAACAAATGGCGCTAACAACTGCGCATGATTTAATGAAATATCGCCATTACCTGGCCAATCTTTAATATTAGTTGTGATTGGTCCTCCAGATAATACAAATTCATCTACTTCTGAACGAGTTAATTTAAATATTTTATCATATTTCTGGCACTGATCAGATGTTGTTGTTGCATCAATGGTACTTAAAGGTCCTGTCCAAAAATCAACACCGCCTTGACGGTATGTTTGAGCTGCAATTTTTAATTGCCCACCTACATCTAATCCACCAAACCAAACATTCCCTGCAAAGTTTGATGAAGCTCCCTTAGAACGATCTTCAACTTTCGGAACAATGTACCAAGGATTTCCTCCACCGAATAAATCCCACCACATATCTGAACCAGAATAAATAATTGTTCTAACATTATTTACTGATAATTCAGCAGAAGACTGGGCTGGGCTACAACCCGCCATTACTCTCTCTGAAGACGTATTTCTAAATACATTCCCGTATTTTTCTCTAGCATTAGCAGATGCAACACTTAATGTTACTGCTGCAATTAATAGATGTTTGTTTAACTTAGTCATAGTTTCCATGATAAATTCGTTTTATAATTAAAAGTCTAATAACACACCTATTCTGATAGTACGAGGTCTACCATAATTTCCAGGGTTATTAATATAAATTCTATACTGATCTGTAAAAGAAGCTGCAGTAGATGGATTGTTATTTACATACAAAGTTCCTTGCGAAGAAGTTAAGTAACCATCATCATCAGGATTTCCTGTGTAATTGTACACACCTAAGATATTACGAGTATTTAATAAATTTAAAACTTGTAAATAAATATTTAAGTTAGCTTTTTTCTTGTTATCGTCATCTTTCTTACCCCAAGATAGTTCTATGTTTTTATCTAATCTGAAGTCAGTTCTGAATTGCCAAGGTTTATAAGAACCATTAATAGACCCGCTAATTTGAGAACGACCTCCAACTGGGGTAGCAGAAACGTCACGTGTATAAGGAGTACCAGAACCTATACGGAAAATTAAGTTAGCGCCAACATTTTTAAATACTTGTACTGTTTGAACGGCATCATCTTTTTTCTTACGATCAAACTGAGGTCCTTTGTAATCTTTTCCTTCTCCAAAACGATAATCTAGATTAATAGTGATAGTATGGCGTTGATCATAATCTAATGGTAATGTGATACGTAAATTTGGTTGATCAGATCCTGATAAATTAGCTCCTGAATTAGCATTTGAACCAGAGCCTTCTGCAAACTGTAAAGTATAGTTAGCATTTAATGAAACCCCACCTGAACGGCGTAAATCAAATTCAGCACTTAATCCTTTTACCGTTCCAAAATCTTTATTAGCATAAGTTTGATAAGTTTTTGGATAAGCATTAGTTAATGATACTAACGTGATTTGATTTCTTAATTCGCGGTAAAATGCAGTTATTTTTAAGGCTGCATTTTTCTTTTGATTCAACACTTGATTATATCCTATTTCATAATCAATTGTTTTTTCTGGTTTTAAATTAGAGTTTGTGATAAAAGGGCTACTAGATGTTGAGCCTATAAAATAATAATCTTTTGGATCAAAACGCATTAATCCATCTGACGGACGTTGTGTTAACACATCGTAATGAGCAAAGAAATTAGCCACATCTGAAATTGGAAAAGAGAATGCTAAACGAGGCATTACATTTATTTGCGGAACGTAGTCTTTAAATGCATTCACGCTAAATGCATTTTTACTAGCAAAATCCGCGTCTTTTAACCAAGGAGTAAGTTTACCGTCTACCGCTAATAATTTAGGGTCAGTCACTTCCTTTCCTTCATAATTATACCAAGTAGTTCCGTTTCTATAACCAACAATTGTTGGAGTAGATGAATTCACGTTGTCAACATAAACAACATAATCATCTTTGATGTTATCTGGTCTTCCGTCTGATTTTTCTCCTGCAGTATATGCTTCATGAAATAAATATTGATCTTTTAAAACTTTTTGATTAGCGTCGAAACGATCTACACGAACACCTACATTAAATTTAATATCTTTAAAATCAAATTTATCTTGAATGTATCCAGCAACATAAATAGGCTTATACGCACCTACGTGTAATGTTTGATTTCCATTTTTATCTCTATCGTTTAAAAAACCATTAAGATTTGTTGAATTTCTGTCTTTATTTCCTAAATAATCAAATCCATAATAATCAACCAATGGGTTTTGACCACTTTGTAATAAATCTTGAGCACTAAACATGCTTAATTTTAAATCATCTGGATTAAGTGCATCAGTATTAATAATTGTTTGATTATCATCTGTTAATCCTAAAGATTCTCTAATTGACTTATCAATTTGATTTTGGTTTGTTGAGTTGTAAATGTATCTGTAGTAAATTTTATCTAAATTTCCATTTGTTCCAGGAATTAAAATTGGATTTGCTGTATCAAATGATGTTAAATGGCTATTTGTAAGATTTCTCATTCTAGTCCATAATTCAATTGGTAATACTTGATATCCGCTTTGGTTTCTTTGATCATACTCAACTCCAGCCATGATAGCATGATTTTTAAAATCTGCTGAAAAACTGGAAGCAAAACGTAATTGAGTAGATTCAGAAATACTGTAACCATTATATTGACGACCTGTAGATGCAAATAAACTATTTATACTTTGAGGTCTATCTCCATTTACGAAGGCGTAATTTGATTGTGCTGCTTGAATTGTAGGTAATGTTCCAAAGAAATCAAATACTTGTGAAGAATAATTTGCAGTTGTTGGATTTAATTCACTTCTTTCATAAGAAACAGCACTTCTTTGAGGGCCTTGATAATCTAAATAGTATTTTAAATTTGTTTCATCAAATCTAAGAGCATAGTTAGTAGTTGTATCTACTGTCCAATTATATTTTCCTTGATATCCATAATTAAAGATTTTATCTTTATGGGTATCATCTTGTGTTTTTGATTTTGATTTTTCGTAACTAGCTAAGAAAGTGAAATACGCGTTTGAAATAGTTGCTTGAGATTTTTCTTTTTCAGTTCCTGATTGATTTGTTCCAAATTTTTGATTAATACGAGCGTATGTTCTCCAAGTTGAATTGATTGTTTGCGGATTATTTTGAGGATTAAATAATGAATATGTATAAACAAAATCATGTCTATTACCATAATCAAAAGCGGCTCCAATAGTTAAATTAGTATTTGGCGCTAATTTAAAATCTAATTTACCATTTAATTGAACTGCCCTGCTAGCAACATTTTGACGGATAGGTGTTTTAACCATATCGCTTTTAGTAACATAGTCTAACTCACGATAAAATACATCATCTGCTCCAACTGTTACTAAACGTAAAGGAGTTTTTTCTAACTGAGCTAACTTATCATCATCTAATTTCCACATATTAACATAAGAAGGAGCTGGATCTTTTTCATATGTTCCTTGACCAGATAAGAAAAAACCAATAACTGGTTTTTTTTGCCCAGTGGAATCTCTTTTTTGTAATACAGGTCCTCCTACTGAGAAACCTAATGAGTTATATCCATATTTATCTGTTAACTGAGAAGAGATTAACTCTACACCTCCAAAAAATTTACTTTGAGGTCCACGAGTTGTAACAGAAATTATCCCTGAAGTAGCATCACCGTATTGTGCAGGAACCCCGCCTGTAATAACATTTAACTGTTCAACCCCTTGTTGAGGAACTCCTAATCCACCAATTACTTTAACACCATCAACAAAATAAATTGTAGAAGAAGAACGGCCTCCACGAACGTTTAATGAACTCCCTTCATCTGCTTGATAAACACCTGCTGTTGTTGCTGCTACAGAGTTAATGTTTTTTGTAGCCATATTTTGGTACTCTTCACGAGTAACAGTTCCTCCTGATTTCATATCACCATCAATTAATGGTTCTTGATAAGCTACTACATCAACAACACCTAAATCAACACCTCCGCCATTTGATAACTCAATTGTAATGTATGCTGTTTTTGACTCACCAACAACAATACCTTTTACTTCTTGTGTTTGATATCCAACATAAACTCCTTTTACATCGTATTTACCAGGCGCCAAAGGCTTAATCATAGCATAACCATCCATATCTGTAGTACCAACTCCTACCTGAACCCCTCCTTGATAAGCAACTACATTTGCAAATGGAATAGTTTCTCCATTAGATTTATCTTTTAATAAAACTTTAATGGCACCACCGCCATTTTGAGCCATCAAAGAAGCGCTAACAAGTAAAAGTGTTACGATTGAAAAGTAAATTTTTCTTAACATATTGATAATTTTTTAATTACGTTCGATTTGTTCGAGTGGATAAATATATAAATGATAGGTTATTAGTGCAAATTTTTCTAAGCGTTTTTTGTAATATTCTGATTATGCGTGTGTTATTTTCCAAATATTTTATGTTAAAGGCTATTAAAACTTAACAACAATTAACACAAATTTACAATGATTTCGAGATGTTTGATTTTTACTCTTTTAAATGGGGTTATAAAATTGGTAAGTGGTAGTATTTTAAAAATAAGTGGCGAATACAAATACGATGATTTTTTATCGTAAAAAAGTTATCTCACTCTTTCTTTTGATTGTTTTATTGCTCTGCCTCTTTTTTGTTGAAATAGTCTTTGGAAAAACGGATCACGTTTATGGGAATTATTTTTCATGGCTCGTGCTCTACTTTTTTTCATTCTTTTTTGCACTTCTTTAGTTTGAATCCGTTTATGGTGTTCTTCTATTTTTTTTTCTTCAGCACGTTTTAGTTCTCTTTCTTCTTTCCACTTTTTTTTATCTTCTCTGTACTGTTTTCGTTTACTTTTTATGGATTGTTCTTTTTTAGGGGGCGTTGCTCCTTCTTGCGCTAACAAAAGATCTTGAGAGAATCCTATTATTAAAAAAACCAAAATTACTATTCTTAATATCATCCTTTTAATTTATAACGTTTTACGTGCTACCTAATCATTCTTTATAATGAATTACTTCTACACCAAATTTTTTTAAAAACTCTACTCCTTCATCAGTAGGTATATTTTTATATTCAGCATAGCTATTTTTATAATATACTTTTTTTATACCCATTGTGTAAATTACTCTAGCACAAGCAATACATGGCGATAGGGTTACATATAAAGTTGATCCATCAATTGATGTATTGTTTTTTACTGCATATAAAATAGCGTTTTGCTCTGCATGTAAAGCCAAAGAACAACTTCCTTTGCTATCTCTTGGGCATCCTTCATTTGGCCATTCTGTATCACAATTATGTGTGCCGGCTGGAGGACCATTGTATCCTAAGGAAACAATACGTGTGTCTTTAGTTAAAACTGCTCCAACTTGTGCTTTCACACAATGCGAGCGTAATGCTAGCTTTTCAGCTAACTCCATGTATATTTCTTCGTAACTAGGTTTCATAAAAAGCTCAAAGTTATAAGTTATAAGTTATAAGAAAAGAGTAAAAGCAAAAAAGGCAAAGAATATTCTTTGCCTTTTGATACGTACTATCATTTAGTTTACTTAGAAACTAATGTTTTTCCCATGCGTTTGCGTTCATTTTCATCTAAATAAATTTTACGTAAACGAATATGATTAGGTGTGATTTCAACATATTCATCTCCTTGAATGTATTCCATTGCTTCTTCTAAGCTGAAGTTAATTTTTGGAACAATACGCATTTTTTCATCGGTTCCAGATGCACGCATATTGGTTAATTGTTTTTCTGTACAAATATTTACTACTAAATCATCAGGGCGAATATGTTCTCCTATTACCATTCCTGGATAAATTTCGTCGCCCGCTTCAACAAAAAACTTACCACGATCTTGTAATTTATCAATAGAGTATGCAACTGCTGTTCCTTTATCTTTAGAGATTAATACTCCTGCAATACGACTAGGGATTGGTCCTTTCCAAGGTTCATAATCTTTAAAACGATGAGCCATAATAGCCTCACCAGCTGTAGCAGTAAGAACGTTATTTCGTAAACCTATAATACCACGAGAAGGGATTTCGAACTCAATATGTGTTAAATCTCCTTTAGCTTCCATAATTAATAAGTTACCTTTTCGTTGAGTTACTAAATCAATAACCTTTGATGCTGATTCTTGAGGTACATCAACGGTTAGTACTTCAACTGGTTCACATTTTTGTCCATCAATTTCTTTTACAATAACCTGTGGTTGTCCTAATTGTAATTCATACCCCTCACGACGCATTGTTTCGATTAATACAGATAAATGAAGAATACCACGTCCAAATACTAAATATGAGTCTGGCGAAGCTGTTTCCTCAACTCTCATAGCTAAGTTTTTTTCTAACTCTTTGTATAAACGATCGCGTAAATGACGTGAAGTTACAAACTTACCATCTTTTCCAAAAAACGGAGAGTTGTTAATAGTAAATAACATACTCATAGTTGGTTCATCAATTTTCATGGTAGGCATTGCTTCTGGATTTTCAAAATCAGCAACGGTATCGCCAATTTCAAATCCTTCAATTCCTGTAAAAGCGCAAATATCACCTGTTTGAACTTGAGATACTTTCACTTTACCTAATCCTTCAAATACAAATAATTCTTTTATTCTAGATTTTTGAATACTACCGTCGCGTTTTACAACACTCACAGGCATGTTTTCTTTAATAATTCCTCTAAATACACGTCCTACTGCAATACGACCAATAAATGAAGAATAATCTAAAGAAGTAATTTGAATTTGTAAAGTTCCTTCGCGCTCTGGGGCTGTAGGAATTTTCTCTAGTATAGTGTCTAATAAATAAGTAACATCTGTTGTTGGAGTTTTGTAATCAGGCCCCATCCACCCATTTTTACTTGAGCCATATACTGTTGGAAAATCTAGTTGGTCTTCTGTAGCTTCTAAGTTAAAAAATAAGTCAAACACATTATCATGAACTTCTTCTGGACGACAATTAGGTTTATCAACTTTATTAATTACAACGATGGCTTTTTTACCTGCAGCTATTGCCTTTTGTGTAACAAAACGTGTTTGAGGCATAGGGCCTTCGAATGCATCTACTAACAAAATAACACCATCAGCCATATTTAATGTACGCTCTACTTCACCTCCAAAATCAGCGTGACCTGGTGTATCAATAATATTAATTTTTGTTCCTTTATATGTAACCGAAACGTTTTTAGCTAAAATGGTGATTCCACGCTCACGCTCTAAATCATTATTATCAAGGATTAACTCACCTGAAGCTTGATTTTCTCTAAATAAATTACACTGATGTAAAATTTTATCTACTAATGTTGTTTTCCCGTGATCGACATGGGCAATGATGGCAATGTTTCTAATTTCTGACATGTTATATTTTAATAAGGGCGCAAAAGTAGTTCTTTTTAAGCGAGAAACCAATTTATCTTATTGAAAATGTAGTAATTGGGATTAAATAATAGTTAATTTAACGGTTTTAGATTGATTTATGTAATAGATTAGTGTCGCACTTTTTAATTTGTTATGTTAAATTTGAGTTTTTAAACAACTTTGTCAAAATTCTTCACATATTTATTTGGTTTTATTTTGCTCATAACGTGTGTATTTATTTTTTCTTGTAACCAATACCAAACAGAAAATAAACATAAAATAATCCATACCGATTCTTTAGTGTATTTAAATCATACTGATTCAGCTCGCTATGTTGGAATAAATACTTGTAAACTATGTCACCAAAAAATATACGATACTTATATCAAAACAGGAATGGGAAAATCATTTGATGTTGCTTCTAAATTAAAATCAGCCGGCAATTATCATAACTCTGTTATATACGATAAAATTGGTAATTTTTATTACAGAGCCTTTTGGATGAAAGATAGTATGCAAATTTTAGAATACAGGTTACAAGGAAAAGATACTATTTATAAACGATTGGAACATGTAAATTATATTATTGGTTCAGGACAACATACCAACTCACACATACAATCTGTAAATGGGTATTTAAATCAAATGCCTATGACTTTTTATACACAAAAACAAACATGGGATTTACCTCCTGGTTTTGAAAATGGGCATAATAGCCGATTTATGAGGAAAATTGGATTAGAATGTATGAGTTGTCATAATAATTATCCTGAATTTGTTTTAGGTTCCGAAAATAAATTTACATCTATTCCAGAAGGCATTAGTTGCGAGCGCTGCCATGGGCCAGGAAGCATACACGTGACTCAAAAACAAGCTGGTATTAAAATAGACACTTCAAAAAGCATTGACTATAGTATAGTAAATCCTGCAAAACTAAGTATTGATGCACAGTTTGATATTTGCCAACGTTGTCATTTACAGGGAAACACAATTTTAAAAGAAGGAAAATCTTTTTATGACTTTAAACCTGGGATGAAGTTGAGTGATTATATGACCGTATTTTTACCAAAATACAAATACGCGGATGATGAGTTTATTATGGCATCTCACGCTGATAGATTAAAACAAAGCTCATGTTTTATTAAATCTTTTGAAAGAGCAAAATCAAATCATACAAAATCTTTAAAGCCATACAAAGAAGCGATAACATGTGTAACATGTCACAACCCACACCTGAGTGTAAGAGAAACAAATCCAAATGTATTTAACGACGCCTGTAACTCATGTCATCATGTAAATGGGAAATCAAGACTAACTTGTAATAAAAGAGGAATTACAATTACTTCAAACTGTGTGAGCTGTCACATGCCAAAATCAGGTTCAATTGACATTCCGCATGTTACTGTTCACGACCATTACATTAGAAAACCAATAACCAAGCACTACAAACAAGAAATTAAAAAATTTATAGGCCTGTATGCTATCAATGAAAAAAAACCAGATAATATTACTAAAGCTAGAGCTTACTTAAATCAGTACGAAAAATTTGAAAATAATACCTACCTACTTGATAGCGCAAAAGCTTATTTAAAAGATAAAACCATAAAGGAAATAAGGGCAAATATAGAGCCGTTAGTTCAATTAAATTTTATAAAAAATAATTATAACAAAATAATTAACTACGTAAATGTTCTTACAGATATTACTCTTTTAAATGAACTTTTAATCAATACAACTTATTCTAACGATAATGCTTGGACTTGTTACAGAATAGGCGAATCTTTTTACAATACAGGAGACATACAAAGAGCTACAAACTATTATAAAAAAGCATCGGACTTAGCTCCTTTTATATTAGATTTTAAAAACAAATATGGCAGTGTGTTAGCAGAAAAAGGGCTACTAAAAAATGCCGAAATAATTTTTAGTGAAATATTATCTGAAAACCCTAAACATATATCAGCATTAACTAATTTAGGCTATATTAAATTATGCAAAGGTGACTTTAAATCAGCTGAAAATATTTATTTTAAAGGGCTTTCTCTCGATCCTGATAATGATGCTTTATTATTAAATATTGCTGGATTTTTTGCTTATAAAAAAGATTTTTTAACCGCTAAATTATATTTAAATAAATTATTAAAACATAATCCTAATCATTTAAAGGCTAAACATGCCTTATATCAAATTAAACAGATGCGTTAATATGGGAACTATAAAATCTACAACATACTCTATACATATAGGAAATAACAGCTTACATTCACTTCATACATTTCTTAAAAAAAATACATACAGCAGTTACTATATTATTTGCGACGAAAACACCTTTAAATATTGTTTACCAACATTGTTATTTCACTCACCAATTTTAAATAATGCCGAAATTATTGAGCTAGAGAGTGGAGAAGACAAAAAAACATTAGAAACATGTGTGCAAATATGGGGAGCACTTACAGATACTGATGCTGATAAAAAAAGTTTAATTATTAATTTAGGTGGTGGTGTAATAAGTGATTTAGGTGGGTTTGTAGCTTCTGTATTTAAAAGAGGAATTGATTTTATAAATATTCCAACCACATTATTAAGTATGGTGGATGCTAGCGTTGGCGCAAAAACCGGGATTGATTTTGAAGGAATTAAAAACCACATTGGTTCTATTTATGAACCAAAGGGTGTTTTTATTAATCCTGAGTTTTTAGAAACACTACCGACAGAGCATATTAAAAGTGGCTATGCTGAAGTTATTAAAATAGCATTAATAGCAGATAAAACACTATGGAGAGAACTATTAAAACTTAACCATACAAAAGAATTTTATTCGGAAAATATTATTGCAAAAGCTATAGAATTAAAAAATCACATTGTGAAAAAAGATTTATATGAATTTACTATTAGAAAATCTTTGAACTTTGGACACACCATAGGACATGCTTTAGAAAGTTATTTTTTACAATTGAATAAGCCTATTTTACACGGATATGCCGTTGCTTTTGGACTAGTTATAGAGTCAAAAATTGCTTACGAGTATAAATTAATTACAAAAAAAGAATACGAATCGATTTGTAAATATATTGAATCGATATACACAAAAATAATCTTAACTAAAACTGCAAAAAAAATAGTAATAGATTTTTTAAAACATGATAAAAAAAATATACATCACAAAATAGGTTTTGCTTTACCTAAAGGTATAGGATACTTTGAATCAATTAACACTATGGATATTGAAGAGATTAAATCTGTTTTATAAAAAATAATCGTAAGAGTTTTTATCATAAATATTCCCCCTACCCTACATCTCTCAATAAAATCTTTACCTAAGTCGTTCATATTTAGATAGATTTAAGTGCGTGTTTATTTGAAGATAGTGCAAAAAATTACGTACTTTGTACTTCTAAAAAGTAATCAGTTAATCATGTAACTGAGGTGGCGAAGCTGTGAAAACGTGTTACATATCTTTAAATTAACTTATCACTCTGAATGATTACAATTATTAATTACGGACTAGGTAATTTAAGATCGGTAGAAAAAATTTTTCTGCGCCTTAATCAAGAAATAAAAATTACGTCCGCTCCCAATGAAATTTTAAAAGCAAGTAAATTAATACTACCAGGAGTTGGTCATTTTAAGCATGGCATTAGTAGTTTAAAAAATTCGGGGCTTTTAGAAACACTTAACCAAAAAGTACTTGTAGAGCAAATTCCTATACTAGGTATATGTTTGGGCATGCAGCTGATGACTAAACACAGTGAAGAAGGTGATTCATTGGGAATAGGCTGGATAGATGCAAGAACTAAAAGACTTGAAAGTAACCAAAACTTAAAAGTGCCTCACATGGGATGGAATTCTATTAACATTAAAAAAGATAATCTCATTTCTTATAATTTAAATCACGACTCTTCATTTTACTTTGTTCATTCATACTATGTTGAATGTAATAACAGCAATGATGTTTTATTTGAAACTAATTATGGAAATTCGTTTGTTTCAGGTTTTCAAAAAAATAATATATACGGCGTACAATTTCATCCTGAGAAAAGCCATAAAGCAGGCATACAGCTCATGCAAAATTTTGTAAACTTGTAAATAAGATGTACAGACCTCGAGTTATTCCTGTACTATTATTAAAAAACAAAGGTTTGGTTAAAACCATTGGCTTTAACACAACAACTTACATTGGAGACCCTATTAATGCGGTTAAAATTTTTAATGAAAAAGAAGCAGACGAACTTATTTTTTTAGATATACAAGCAACAAAAGAAAATAGAAGTATAGATTTAAAGACTGTAAAAGAAATAGCAGACGAAGCCTATATGCCATTTGCAGTTGGTGGAGGTATTAAGGATTTAGAAACAGCAAAAAAACTTATACAATATGGTGCAGAGAAAATAATTATTAACTCTGCATTTAATGAACAGCCTGATTTAGTATCTGACATAGCAAAAGAAATAGGTAATCAAAGTGTAGTTGTATCTATTGATGCAAAAAAAAATTGGTTAGGAAAATGGCAGGCATATACTTGCTCTGGAACAAAAAACACAGGAAAACATCCTTTAGTACTGGCTAAACAAGCTGAAGAAAAAGGTGCTGGAGAAGTGTTTTTAAATTGCATAAATTTAGATGGACACATGAAAGGCTATGCAATTAATTTAATTGAAGAAATTAGTTCTGCAATTACTATTCCTTTGGTTGTATGCGGTGGTGCAGGAAAATTAACAGATTTTAATCAAGCCATAAAACATGGGGCTCATGCAGTTGCAGCTGGCAGTTTATTTGTATACCATGGCGCTATGAAAGGAGTATTAATAAATTATCCAGATAAATTAGAATTAATGAAAACCTTTGAAGCAAGTGAGTAGTAGCTGATGATAAAGAGAATAAAACATAATATAAAAACTATTCCTAAAAATGATTTTATAAAAGGGGCTAGTATTCTAGCCTCGGGTACCATTATATCTCAAATTATCCCATTTATTATTGCACCAATTATTTCAAGGCTTTATTTTCCAACCGATTATGCTCTACTTGCTTCTTACACTGCTATAACTGCTATTATAACAATATTATCAACAGGCATGTACGACAGTGCGCTTATGTTAGATAAGAAAGATAAAATAGCTATCAATACAGCAAGCATAGCATTAATTATAACCATTTTTATTAGTTCCATAACTTTACTTATTATATTAATATTAAAATATTTAAATGCGCCTTATTTAAATTCTGTTGGAAATTGGATGTTTATTATTCCTGTGACAGTATTTTTTCAAGGAGGATATCAAACATTAAATTTTTGGAATAATAGAAAAAGTAGATACAAACAGCTAGCTAATAATAAAATAATAACATCAAGTATAACCGCACTAATCACAGTTTTATTGGGA
This sequence comes from uncultured Flavobacterium sp., assembly GCA_964541155.1. GTDB lineage: Bacteria > Bacteroidota > Bacteroidia > B-17B0 > Aurantibacillaceae > UBA4416. Next base: position 343,743 of record CAZIPC010000002.1, on the reverse strand, counting down.
TACTACCATTTTCATGAAAAAGGATTACTAGTTAGTTTAGTAGTTGGTCAGATAATGAGTTTTATGATTTTACTATTTCAAACATATCATAAAGACAAACATCTGGTAGCGCACATTAATAGAGTTAGATTAAAACGTTCTTTTAAATTACATCAAGATTTTCCAATATATAATTTACCACAAGGTTTTTTAGATAGTTTGAAAGAAAGTAGTTTAGTGTGGATTATTTCTTTTTATTTTGGCACAACCGCATTAGGATCGTTTTCTTTTGCTAAAAGCATTTTAATGCGTCCATTACAAATTATAAGCGGAGCTGTTAGTCAAGTTTTTTACCAAAGAGCTAGTAAACAATATTTAGATACGGGTGATATTTTTTCTATTTCTAAAAAAACGTTTTTAACTTTATTTTTTATAGGGCTTCCGTTTGCAATAATAATGTATTTGTTTGGAGAAAATGTTTTTATATTAGTTTTTGGAAAAGATTGGAAGCTTGCAGGATATTTTTCTGAAATTCTTATATTTTGGTTATTTGTAAGTTTTATATCCTCGCCTTTTGGATCAATTCCAATAATATTAAAAAAACAAAAAACATTTTTTAAATGGTCTGTATTTTATAATATAATGCCTTTAATTGTTTTATACATCATGTCGCAACAATTTGTTGAATTAAAAATTTCAATCATCAGTTTCTCCATAACTAACATACTAATCATGGCAATGATTTTATTTTGGATTAAGAAAATTATTTTACATACGCAAAAGCAAAAAATTATCATATAATGTTTAAACAAATAATTTCAAGAAAAATTAAAAAACTTATTAAACAATTATTTTTTAAAGAAAAATTTAAAAGCTCGGCTATTTACTGGCAGAATCGATACAAAAAAGGAGGAAATTCGGGGACTGGTTCTTATAATTTATTAGCAGAATTTAAGGCAGAGGTTATAAATAATTTTATTAAACAAAATAACATAGATACTGTAGTTGAATTTGGCTGTGGAGATGGAAATCAATTAAAATACTATGCATTAAATAAATACACAGGATATGATGTTAGTATAGAGTCAATTAATATTTGTAAAAAAATTTTCGAAAATGATCTTACAAAAAAATTTAAACTAATAACTGATTACTCGATTGAAGGTTTTGATTTAGCAATGAGTATTGATGTTATTTATCATTTAATAGAAGATGATGTTTTTGATGATTATATGAAAAAATTATTCAATATAAATAATAAATATGTTATTATTTATTCTTCAAATACAAATATTAATCCAAAAAAAAGATGCCCACATGTACTAGAAAGAAAATTTACTGACTGGATTGAAAAACAAAACATACCATACGTTTTAGAACAATTTATTCCTAATAAATATCCATATAACGGAGACGAAATCAATTCATCAATTTCAGATTTTTATATATACAAAAGAGTTTGAAAGATTTAATTTTAATACCTTATTCATACCCTTATAGTATCGGTAAAGAAGATACATTTTTAAGTAATGAAATTACATACTATAAACATATATTTTCAAATATTACCTTTTTGCCTAGTAACTGTTTTGGAGATAAAGCGCTAACTGAAAAAAATATTTCAATAGATGAATCTTTATCAAATTATAAAGTAAAACAATTAACTTTTAATTTATTTCACAAGCCATCATTTTTAATTAAAGAATTATTATGGGTTTTAAAACACAACCCTACTTTTAAAAATTTAAAAAAAGCTATCAGAGACTATTTATTAATTATTCATTACTTAAAATTTTTTGAATCTTATTTTATAAATAAAAAAAATGAATCAGTTATAATATATACTTATTGGTTTACACCCATTACAACAGCAGCATGCTTATATTCAAAAAAAAACAATCAATTTAAAGTAATTACAAGAGCACACGGTATTGATTTATTTGAAGAACGTAACGAAAACTATATACCATTTAGACAATACTCCATAAATATTTTAGAACAAATTTTTGTAGTTTCTGAATATGGCAAGAACTACATGACAGAAAGATATGATAATACAAAATTAAAAGTAAAACTTTCTCCTATTGGGATTGTTGACTTTAATATAAAAAATGAAAAATCAACACATGGCTGTTTTCATATTGTATCTTGTTCTTCAATTGATGAAAACAAAAGACTAGATCTTATTATTAAATCTCTTTCAAAATTTTCAAGTAGTAATCCAAATATAAAAATAAGTTGGACGCATTTTGGAGATGGTAAACTAAAAAGTAAAATATATGAGTTAATTAAAACTATAGTAACTAAAAATATTATTGTGGACTTTAAAGGCCAAGTATCTAATTATGAAATTTTAGATTTTTATAAAAAAAATAGTGTTGATGTTTTTATTACTACATCAGCCTCAGAAGGTGGACGTCCAGTTTCTATAACGGAAGCTATTTGTTGCCATATACCTATTATAGCAACAAAAGTAGGAGGCATACCTGAACTTGTTACTAAAAAAAATGGAATTTTATTGAGCAGTAACCCCACTATACAAGAAATTACAAATGCACTAAATGCATTTGTAAATAACACAGTTAATGTTGATAACATGCGAATTGCGTCGAGAAAAATTTGGGAAGAAAAATGTAATGCCGATAAATTATTTCCTGAACTAATGAATCAACTTCAAGCTCTATGACAACGGATGATTTAAAAGAATATAAAATTTGTAATAGATGTATTATGGATACGAGTGATCCTGATATTACATTTAATGATGAAGGAATTTGTAATCATTGCACAAATGCAATTACTAGACTAGAAAAAGAAATATTTATTGATGAAAATTTAAAAACTAAAAAGTTAAATGAAGTTTTAAATGCAATAAAATTAGAAGGTAAACATAAACCATACGACTGTATTATTGGATTAAGTGGGGGTGTAGATAGTTCTTACTTAGCCTACATTGTTGTGAAACAGTTTGGCTTAAGGCCATTAGCAATTCATTTAGATAATGGTTGGAATAGTGAACTTGCGGTATCAAACATTAATAATATTGTTAAAATTTTAAATATAGATTTACATACAGATGTATTAAATTGGGAAGAATTTAAAGCGCTGCAACTGGCATTTTTAAAAGCCTCTGTAGTTGATATAGAAATGTTGACTGACCATGCCATTGGCATTTCCTTGTATGAAGCAAGTAAAAAATATGGAATAAAATATTTTCTATCTGGATATAATTATCAATCAGAGTCTATTATGCCAAGCGCATGGTTATATCCAAATAAAATGGATAGTTTAAATATTAAAGATATTTTTAGAAAGCATGGAAATGGAATGAAAATTAAAAGTTTTCGTTTCATAAATTTTTTTGAATACTTATTTTATGGGAAAAATTCTATGCAATTAATCCCAATTTTAAACTACTTAAACTATAATAAAAAAGAAGCATTACATGTTTTAGAAAAAGAGTTGGGATGGAGAAATTATGGGAATAAGCACGACGAATCTATATTTACAAAATTTTATCAAGATGTTATTCTCCCTAAAAAATTTAACATAGATAAACGAAAAGCTCATTTATCAAGTTTAATATGTTCGCATCAAATTACTAGAGAAGAGGCATTAGTTGAATTAAATAAACCTTTGTATAACGAAGAAGAATATCATAAAAACTTAAATTATTTTTTTAAAAAACTGCAACTTTCTGAAATAGAGTTTAAACAAATAATGGATAGAGAGCCGAAAAATCATTGGGATTTTAAATCATTTGCTAAAACAAAATATTTAATAGGAAAAATATATCGTTCTGTTTTTAATAAATGAAAGTATTATACTTGCAACATGGATTAGGTTATGGAGGGGCTACTAAGAGTTTACTAGTCATGCAAAAATCTTTACATGATAAAATAGAAATTCATACCATTACAAAAAAAAATAAACGATTGAATAAGTTTCTTAAAAAAGAATTTATTTATTCTAAAGACATTAAAGAAGTTGATATAGATGGAGTTTATAGTTATTCTGAAGGAATTTCTAGTTATAAAGATTTAATAAAAGCACAGCGGTGCAACATAGACGAAATTATTACTTATATCAACCAACATACAATTGATATTTTACACATAAACTCAAGTGTATTTTGTAATATTTTAAAGCAAATAAAAGAAAAAACAAATTGTAAAATAGTAGTACATTTTAGAGAAATTCTTAAGCACCAAGGCAATCATCTTATTGACCAATACATCATTAATCAAGCTGAAACATATGCCGATGCTATTATAGGAATATCAGCTAATGAAGTAGCATACTTTAATAATAAAACATTTATTATTCCAAACCCCCATGATTTTAGCGAAACAGATTCTTACCTAAAGAAAAAGAACCTTGACAAAAAAGAAATTACTATCGGTATGTGTTCTAACTTTAATCCAATAAAAGGACACTTAATTTTTTTAGACGCAATAAAAATAGTTAACGAGAAAAATTTGAGTCATACAGTTCGATTTAAAATTATTGGTTATCCCATATTTAAAAACAAACTAGTTCAATTTATAAAAACTTATATTTTAGGTAATAATTACTTAAAAACCTTTCATAAAAAATTAAATCAATTACAAATAAAAAACTTAACAATTGTGCCTTTTAATATCAATGTTTTTGAGCATCTGTTGAATATTGATATATACATAAGACCCGATTTATCAGGAAATCCATGGGGCAGAGATATTATTGAAGCCATGGCGTTAAAATTACCAATAATTGCTACCGGAAATAGTAATGTTTTTATTACTGAAAACAAAACTGGATTTTTAATAGAACCTGGAAATGCCAATCAATTATCTGAAAAAATAATTGAATTAATAAATAACCCCATACTAATGAAACAGATGGGTGAAAATGGCTATGATCAAATAAAAAATCAATGCGATATAAATATATACTCAAATAATATATTAAACGTGTATCGTAAAATATTAGCAAATTAACATGGCTACTACATTTTTAGGAAGATATAACGCAAAATTTTTACTAGCAATATTCTCAATATTTTTAAGTAATGTAACACTTGCAACTTATAGTATCTTTAATGTTATTTTTGCTGTAATGGCTGCTTATTACTACTTGGCTCAGAAAGGTAGATTTGATGGTTTATTTTATGTAATTGTATTGTTAATGCTTATGATTGGTTTAGGTCAAGCATTTGCTTTTGGTGCATTTAATTACTACAATTTTGGAGGAATTTTTTTGATATTTTTAATTCCTTATTTTGCATACAGAGCTATTGGATTGTTATATTTTAAATATTTTGTTCAAATAATCTATACACTGTGTATTATTTCATTAGTATTTTGGGCTATAATAAATATTATTCCTGAACTAGGAGAATACCTTAAAACTGTATCAAAAACTCTACATTTAGATCCAGAAAGTAATGAAAGTTTAATTATTTATAATATTGAGTTAAGTAGATCTAGTTTTGGATTTATTAAAAATTCAGGATTTACAGCAGAAGGTGGATTGTTTTGCACCTTTATCATTCCAGCATTATACTTTAATAGTATTGGTGGTAAATTTTTTTCGAAAGAAAATATGGTTTTTATAATCACTATTTTAACAACCGCGTCTACTGCAGGATATTCAGCCCTACTTATTTTTTTCTTATTTGCAATTATAAGTATCAGAAATACTGCCTTAACCATATTGCTATTGCCAGTTGTAGCATTTATGATTTATTACTCTGTTACAGAACTTCCGTTTATGTACGAAAAAGTAAACAAAGCTTTTAACGATGAAATGAATGTATATCATTCGACTAAAAACCCTGCGAGGAGAGGAAGATTTTTAAGTGCTAGAGTTGATTTAGATATAATAAAAGAATATCCATTTACAGGAAGAGGAATATATAGTGAGGTAAGATATTTAAATGATGAAGAAAGAGAAATTGGATATAGCAATAGCTATTTAGGAATAGTTGGCTTAGCCTCAAGGTATGGATTAGTGTTATGGTCATTGTATATGTATCTTTTAGTAACTTTTATTATTAGAATAAATAAACTATACACGCAACAACAACAAACTAATAAATTATTTTTTGTTTTCTTTTTATCTTCAATTTTAACAATTGCAATGGGACAAAATCCATTTTATTTAGTTATTTATTTATGCATGGTTTATGCCGGCTATGATTTAATTACAAAACGAGTATCTCTCACAAAAATTAAACCAGTCAAAAAAATTAAATGAAAATTAGCATAGTTACTCCAAATTATAATTATGCTGCTTTTATAGGAAAAACTATAGAAAGTGTAATTCGTCAAAATTACAATAACTACGAATACATTATAGTAGACGATGGTTCTACTGACAACTCAGTACAAGTGATTAAACAATATACTAGTAAATACCCTAATCATATATTTTTAATAGAACAAGAAAATAAAGGGCAAACTAGTGCTATTAATACTGGAATGAAACGAATAACTGGAGATATTGTATGCTGGATAAATTCTGACGATACTTTTTGCGAGCAAGCTTTTAGCAAAGTAGTAGAATGCTTTTACAAAAACAATACCCTTGATGTTGTTTTTGGAGATATGAATGTTATGGATATAAACGAACATTTTATTTATCGCAGAAGACATTTAAATTTTAATTATGTAACTGGTTGCTTATTAGGTTTTACAACAATTTTAAGCTCAAACGCTGTGTTTTGGAAGAAAACAACTATGGAAAAAAGCGGACTTTTTAATGAAAATTTAAAGTGTAATATGGATGGAGATTTCTTCGCTAGATTATGTAAAAATATAAAGATTAAAAAAATAAATTTTTCTTTGGCAAATTTCAGAAAACAGCCTCATACAAAAGCATCAGAAAGCAATCCTAAATGGGATGAATTAGTTAAGAGAGAAGTTCTTCAAGAACGAGAAATGGCATACCATACTCTTATGATCTCTAAAATCCTTCCGTTTAAATATGTTGCATTAATACGAATACCTTATCAAATAGTACGAATAGTTAAACGATTACTATTGTTACATTTTTATAAAAAAAAGAAAGAAATTTCATTTTACAACAAAACAACTGCTACTAATCAATAGTGAAAACTGTTTTAATTACAAGTATTCCTTCTCCATACAGAGTAACCGTATTTAACGAAATAAACCGTTTAATAAGTGACGATTTCTTAGTTATATACACCTCTTCAAATCATCCTGCTTTTAAGTGGGAAAAAACAATATTATATCATAATCATTCATTCTTAAATGAAACTACAAATAATGATCTTGATAAAAAAGAAGTAATTTATAAAAAACTAAAAAAATTTAATCCAGACGTTATTATCACATGTGGCTTCAATCCCACAATGCTAAAAGCTATCTTATTTGGTTTAATCAATCACAAAAAACTAATTGCTAATACAGATGCATGGGAGTTGAATGAAAAATCATATTCTTTTTTACATATTTTAATCAGGAAAATTTTATATAAAAAAATGCATGCCTTCATTCCAGTAAGTAAAAAAGGGTATTTAAATTTTTTAAATTATGGGATTAAAAAAGAACAAATTTTTATTTCACATTACGCTATAGATAATCATCATAGTAGTAGTTTCATAAATACAGAAAAACAATTTGATTTATTATTTTCAGGACAGTTTATTGACAGAAAAATGCCTTCTTTTTTTTGCGAAATAATTGAAAAAATAAGCTATGTAAAAAAAGATATAAAAATATTACTGTTAGGAGACGGTCCTCTAAGAAACCAAACTATTGATACATTAAAAACATTAAATATAAATTACACTTACTTAGGATTTGTTCAACCAAACGAATTACCTAAATATTATGCTCAATCAAAAATTTTTTTATTTCCTACAAAGCTAGATTCATGGGGAGTTGTATCAAATGATGCTTGTGCTGTTGGAACACCAGTAATTACTTGTAATAATGCTGGATCTGCAGGGGACTTAATTATACATAATTATAATGGATTTGTTCTGCCTTTAGATATAAATATTTGGGCAGATCATGTTATGCAATTACTAAATGATAGTAAAATGTACCATGAATTTTCAAAAAATAGCTTAAGTCAAATTCAAAAATATAATGCACAAGAAGCTGCTCAAGGAATTATTAATGCCATAAATTTTGTATTAAAATGAGTTTAAAATCTATTTATTACTCTATCAATCATATTTTAAAAAACAAAAATATTAATAAAGCAACTGCTTTACTAAAGTATATTGAATGGCAATTAATTAAAATGTGCAATCGTTTTCCTATCAAAATAAAAATTTCAGAATCGATAATAGAAATTCAAGATAAAAAAATAGCATTGGAGGGCGGTACAAAAATGTATACTCAACAAATGTATGATTATAATAATATGAATTTAATTAAGTATATATTAAACATTAACCCTTCTACATTTTTTGATATCGGAACAAATATTGGCGTTTACACTTTAATTGCTTCTGAATCTAAAGAATCTCAGATTTTTTGTTTTGAACCACACCCTTATACTTTCAATATTTTAAATTATCAAATAAGTTTAAATCAGAGGAATAATATACATGCGTATAATAAAGCTATTAGTAACACAACTGGAAAAGTAACATTTACAAATGTAAATGGTAGTTCAATAAATAAAATTGTTACAGGTATTAATCAAAATACAATAGAGGTTGATGCAATAACCATAAATGACTTTTGTAATGAAAACAATATTATTCCCGATATTGTGAAAATAGATGTTGAAGGATTTGAATTAGAGGTATTAAATGGATTTCAAGAGAAACTTAAAAACATAAAAATATTATTTATTGAAATAACCAAAAATCACTGTGAAGTACATCAATTATTACTGCAAAATAATTTAATAGGTCCTTTTTCTTATTCATCCAAAAATAAAACAATTTCTGTTTTTAACTCAACTCATAGTATCGAGGACCCAATATATATTCACAAAGATTTTCAATTAGTACTTTCTTCACTTTATTCTATTTCATTTAATGAATCGTAAAAAAATACTGTTTTTGTTAAAAATTCCACCGCCAAATACGGGCGCTACTTTTATGAATAATAGCGTATTTGAAAGTGAAAAAATAAATAGCAATTTTAGTATTGAAAAAATAGGAATTAGTTACTCTAGCTCAGTTAAAAAACTTGGTCATTTTCAAATAAAAAAAATAGTAATTTATTTTTCTATTATTACTAAGTTACTAAGTGCTTTAACTTTTAAAAAAATAAGCGTTATTTATTTTCAACCTTCTATAAATGGTATAACGTATTTAAGAGACCTTTTTTTAATATTAATAGGAAAGTTGTTTTGTAAAAAATTTATTTTACATATACATGGAAAAGGGATTTACAAATACTCTCAAAAAAGTAGATTTCATAAATGGATATATAAATTAGGATTTAAAAATCAATACGTTATCGTGCTTTCGGAAAACCAAAAAAAGGATGTTACTTTTTTAAATCCAAAAAAAATATTTGTTGTTAATAATGGCATTCCCTTATTAATTAAAGATTTTACTGGTCATAAAGTTAAAACATCATCCACTGTACATTTTTTATTTCTATCAAATTTACTTAAAAGCAAAGGGGTTTTTGATTTACTTGAAACAGCTTATCAATTGAAAAATAGTAATTTGTCATTTTGTATAGATATTATAGGTAGCGAAGGTGATATAAGTAGAAAAGAATTAGTAAAAAAAATTAAAGAACTACAATTAAGTCAACATGTATTCTATCATGGAGGAAAATATAAAAGCGAGAAAATTCATTTTTTTGAAAATGCAGATGCCTTTATTTTTCCTACCCAAAATGAAGCTTTTGGAATTGTTTTATTAGAGGCCATGCAATTTGAATTAGCTATAATTGCAACAGATGAAGGAGCTATACCAGAAATAATAGAAGATAAAAAATCTGGTTATATTTACTCTAAGAATGATAAAACAAAACTATTAGATTATATGACTTTTTTAATTCAACATCCTGATAGATGTTTGCAATTAGGAAAAAGAGGTAGAGAAATTTATTTTGAAAAATTTACAACCGAATCATTTGAAGAAAATATGATTAATGTATTTAACAGCTGTTTAAACGAAATAAATCATGACAGAAAACAATAAAAAAATATTAATAACAGGAGGCACTGGATCATTTGGGTATACTGTTTTAAAACGATTTTTAGAGACAGAGAGTTTTAGTGAAATTCGCATTTTTAGTAGAGACGAAAAAAAACAAGACGATATGCGAAAAGCATTAAATAATTCTAAAATTAAATTTTACATAGGTGATGTTCGCGATCAAAGAAGTGTTGATGAAGCCGTAAAAGGAGTTGATTATATTTTTCACGCAGCTGCTTTAAAACAAGTTCCTTCATGCGAATTTTTTCCAATTGAAGCAGTAAAAACAAATATATTAGGAACAGATAATGTACTCAATGCTGCTGAACGTTTTGAAGTAAAACGCGTTGTAGTTTTAAGTACCGACAAAGCCGCCTACCCAATTAATGCCATGGGAATGTCTAAAGCATTAATGGAAAAAGTTATGGTTGCCAAATCAAGAAATTTAGACCCAGAAAAAACCGTGTTTTGTGGAACAAGATACGGAAATGTAATGGCCTCGAGAGGTTCCGTTATTCCATTATTTATAGATCAATTAAAAAAAGGTAAAGCATTAACCATTACAGACCCTAATATGTCTCGATTTATGATGACCTTAGAAGATGCTGTAGATTTAGTATTGTATGCATTTAAAAATGGAAAGCCTGGCGATATTTTTGTTCAAAAATCTCCTGCTACCACAATTCATACATTAGCAAAAGCACTTATGCAGTTGTATAATATTAACGCAGATATACAAATAATAGGCACAAGACATGGCGAAAAACTCTATGAAACCTTAGTAAATAGAGAAGATATGATAAAAGCTATTGATATGGGGAATTATTATAGAATTCCTGCTGACGATAGAAATTTAAATTATGAATCATTCTTCTCTGAAGGAAAAAAAGAATTATCAGATGTTGAAGAATACCACTCACACAATACAACAATGTTATCTCTAGAGGAAACCAAAAATTTATTACTTAAATTAGATCTCATTCGTTCAGACTTAAATTTATAATACTATTTCTAAAAAAGTATGAACTCTAATACTAAAATAAAAATTGGAATAACAGGACAAACTGGTTTTATAGGTTCCCATTTATATAATACATTGGGCCTATATCCAAATCAATATGAACGCGTTTCATTTGATAAAAATTATTTTAACGACAACACGCTATTAGATAATTTTATAAAACAATGCGATGTCTTAATTCATTTAGCTGGGTTAAACAGACATCATGATAATGAAATCATTTATCAAACTAATATTGAATTAACTCATAAAATTATTTCCTCTTGCGAAAGAACAAATTCAAAACTGCATATTATTTTTTCGTCTTCAACTCAAGAAGAAAAAAATAATCACTACGGGAATTCAAAAAAAGAAGGAAGAATTTTATTTGAAAACTGGGCAAATAAAACCAAAAATTATTTTACAGGACTTATAATTCCCAATGTTTTTGGGCCTTTTGGGCAACCATACTATAACTCTGTTGTGGCAACATTCTGTCATCAAATTACTCATAACGAAACGCCGAAAATTGATATAAATGGCAATATGCAACTTATTTATATTGACGAACTAATAAAAGAAATAATAGCATTAATACATACAAAACAACAACAACACATTTGTACTATACAAATTGAAGCCAGATATACTTTAAAAGTAAGCGACTTATTAGAAAAACTAAATAATTTTAAAGAAGCATATTTTAAAAATGGGATGATCCCAAATTTAAGTTCCTCTTTAGAAAAAAAATTATTTACCACCTTTTTAACATACATCAACCATCAATCATTTTTCCCTTTTAAACTCACTAAACATACTGATGATAGAGGATCTTTTGTTGAAACCATAAAATTAAATAGTGGAGGGCAAATTTCTTTCTCCACTACTGCCAAAGGAATAACAAGAGGCAATCATTATCATACTAGAAAAGTAGAGAGATTTGCAGTTATTAAAGGAAAAGCTCTAATCCAACTCAGAAAAATAAATACAACAGAAATACTATCGTTTGAACTCGATGGCAATGAGCCTTCATTTGTTGATATGCCTATTTGGTATACTCATAACATTAAAAACATTGGAACAGAAGATCTTTATACCATTTTTTGGATAAATGAATTTTTTAATCCTGAAGACCCTGATACATTCTTTGAAACAGTATAAATACTTATATTTAATTTTTTAAAGACTAAGACAACACATGCAAGCAAAACTAAAAGTAGTTACAGTTGTAGGAACACGACCGGAAATTATACGATTATCAAGAGTGATGAATTTACTTGATCATCATCTTAATCATGTGATTGTTCATACTGGTCAAAATTATGACTATGAACTTAATCAAGTATTTTTTGATGAACTTGAAATAAGAAAACCAAATTACTTTATGAACGCAGATGTATCTTCTTTAGGATCATCTGTAGGCGATATTATGCGCAAAACTGAAGAAATTTTAAAAAAAGAAAAGCCAGATGCGTTTTTAGTATTAGGAGATACTAACTCCTGCTTGGCTGCATATATTGCTAAGAGATTGCATGTTCCTATTTTTCACATGGAAGCAGGTAATAGATGTTTTGATTTTAATGTTCCTGAAGAAACTAATAGAAAAATTGTAGATCATATATCAGATTTTAATTTAGTATATACAGAACATGCTCGCAGGCATTTATTAAGCGAAGGCATTCCTCACCGAAGAATATACCTTACAGGAAGCCCTATGAATGAAGTTCTGTATTATTACTTACCAAAAATTAATCAATCTAAAATTGTTGAAATATTACACCTAGAACAAAAAAAGTATTTTGTAGTATCAACCCATAGAGAAGAAAATGTAGATAATACAGATAACCTAATAAAAATTGTATCTCTATTAAATAACCTAGCAGAAACTTATCAATATCCAATAATTGTATCTACTCATCCTCGAACCAAAAAAAGATTAGATGAAATAAAACATATTGAATTAAATAAACTCATTCAATTTATGAAACCTTTTGGATTTTTAGATTACGTTAATCTGCAAATGAATGCAGCTTGTACTATATCAGACTCCGGTACCATAAGCGAAGAGTCTTCCATTCTTAATTTCCCTGCCATATCATTAAGACAATCTATGGAAAGGCCAGAAGCTCAAGATGCTGGAACTATTATACTAACAGGTTTTGACACGCAAATTGTAATTGACTCTGTTGCACTTGTTATGAATGAGTTTAAACAAACAAAAGGCTATAAAACAATTGCCGAGGAATATACCATTGAAAACACTTCTTGGAGGGTGTTGAAACTAATAGTGGGAAATGCGAAATTGAGTAACTTATGGCATGGAATTAAATAATGATTAATCAACTTAATATATTTGGATTAAAAGTAAGCGATTTCGAAATAGCTGATGTTAATCTATTATTTGATACAACTATTAAAGAAAACAAATCTATTATTGTGTTTGGTCATTCTTTAGGATATATTACGTTATTTAAAAAATATCCACAATTATTCCCAATCATTAACTCTTTTGATCTTTTGGTATGTGATGGCACTCAGTTTAATTGGTATTGCCAACGTAATAATTTTAAACTAAAAACAATTATTTCAATACCCGATATTACAATTAATACCTTAAAATATGCAAATGCAAACCATCTAAGTGTATTATTATTTGGCGCAAAAGAAGCTATCAATCAAAAGGCGTGTGATAATATTAAAAAACAATACCCTAACATTAAACTTCTTCCCGGCATACATGGTTATTTTTCTAAATCCAATGAAACGAAAATTGTCGAAAATATTAACCAACTAAATCCAAATATATTACTAGTAGGAATTTCAACACCTATTAAAGAAGAGTTTGTATATACTTATAAAAAAGATTTAAATGCAAATATTATTATTCCTTGCGGTGGAATGATTGATGTAATTGCAGGATATACAAAACAAAGCCCAACTTGGATTAAAAAAATAGGACTAGCTACCTTATTTAGAATTATACAAGAACCCAAAAGACTTTTTTTACTTCACACCTGGATGGTTTTTGAAATTCTTTTTAAAATATTACCTATTACGTTTTATAACAGAAGAATACTAAGAAAAAAAGAATTTAATATTGTAAAAAAATACCTTAACCAATAATGTGCGGAATTTTTGGAATAATCACTAAACAAGGAGCCAACACAAACAAAGAGTTTGTTAAAAAAGGCTTGCACACTATTGCCAAATTATCTATGGCTAGAGGAAAAGATTCCTCAGGAATGGTATTTAAAAACAACAACCAAAATAACTTTGAGTTAATTAAAGGAGATATTCCAGTACCTCAATTATTAAAATCAACCGAATACCTATCTATACTAAATCGCGCACTACATAATTACCAAAACAACATCTCATTTCAAGCTATAGGTCATGCTAGGCTGGTAACTAATGGTTCTCAATTAAACGATGTAAATAATCAACCAGTTGTAAAAGATGGAATTATTGGAATACATAATGGGATAATCGTAAACGATAATCAGCTTTGGGAACAAAATCCTGATTTAAAAAAACAATATGAAATTGATACTGAAGTATTACTCAGTTTAATTAGAAAAGAAATAAATAATAATCATACATTGCCTAATGCTATTATTAACACGCTTAATAAAATCGAAGGTACTGTTTCGAGTGCACTATTGTTTGAAGACAGAAATGAATTAGCCTTATTTACAAATAACGGCTCTCTTTATTACTTAATTTCAGACGATTTACTGATGTTTGCCTCTGAAAAATATTTTTTAGACGAAGTACAAAAAAAATTAAAAACAACTTATCCTGTTTATCATATTAATGCCTTTAATGGAATTATTTTTAATACTACAACATTTTTAATTACTCCATTCAACCAACATCAAAAGTTTGAACATAATTATACCTCTTTATCATATAAAAATTATGAAGTAAAAATCACTAACTTAAAAGGTAATTTTGATACAGAAATAGTTATTGACCCTGTAGAATTTGTAGATCGCTCTAAAGAATCTAATTTAATATCACTACTCGAAAACAATTTAAACTCAATTAATACCCTCAAACGTTGCTCTAAATGTATTCTTCCAGAAACATTTCCATTTATAACATTTGATGAAAAAGGAGAATGTAACTATTGTAAAAATCATACTCCTAAAAAACAAAATCATACATTAACCGAGCTAAAGCAATTAGTAAAAAAATATAAACGAAGTGATGGATTACCAGATTGCATTGTTCCATTTAGTGGTGGAAGAGATAGTACCTATGCACTACATATTGTAAAAAAAGAATTAGGATTAAACCCAATTGCTTACACATACGACTGGGGAATGGTAACTGACCTAGCAAGAAGAAATATTGCAAGAGCTTGTGGGAAACTTGGCGTAGAAAATATTATTGTATCAGCAGATATTAAATGGAAAAGAGATAATATCAAGAAAAACATTGAGGCTTGGCTAAAACACCCCAACTTAGGAATGGTGCCTCTATTTATGGCTGGCGATAAATATTTTTTTCACTACTGTAATGTTGTAAAAAAACAAACAGGAATAGATTTAAATATATGGGGCATTAATAATTTAGAAAACACCAATTTTAAAACTGGCTTTGCAGGATTGCCTCCTCAATTTAATAAAAAAAGAATTTATTCTTTAAGCATTAAAAATCAACTTAAGTTATTTGGATTTGTTGGTAAAAATGTTCTTAAAAGCCCTGCTTATATTAACCAATCTGTAATCGACAGCCTTGGTTCATTTGCAGTAAGATACTTATCTCCTAAAAAAGACTATTTTCATTTATTTGATTATTATAAATGGGATGAACAAGAGTTAGAAACGCTTATTAAAAATGAATATCACTGGGAGAAAGCAATTGATACAGATTCTACTTGGCGCATAGGCGATGGCACAGCTAGCTTTTATAATTATATATATTATACTGTAACTGGCTTTACCGAAAATGATACGTTTAGAAGCAATCAAATTAGAGAAGGATTAATTACAAGAGAAGAAGCACTTAAAAAAGTAAATAAAGAAAATGAAGTGCGATACGAAACAATGCGCTGGTACTTAAAAATAGTTGGAATTGACTTTAAAACAGCAATTACAACTATTAACAATATACCAAAACTTTATAAAACCATTAGATAAGTTATTTTTATACAAAATAATTTATCCGTAACTTTGTTAAAACAATTTAGTAACAGTTAGTTGTCCTTTGAACAAGTTCTTAATAGATAAAGTAGGAGAAAAAGCATATGCTTTTTTTAACTCATTTATTTCAACAAACTCTAAAGATACTTTTATAGTAAGCACTACAAATGAGTTTAATATCTTAAATTGTTATACCAATCCTCATGCTATTATTAATCTTAGCCTAGTAAACAATATTAGATTTATCAATAAATTTTTTGAAACTGTAAATAGCAAACTCAAAAACGATGATGTGTTTATCGTTTGTTGCGAGACTATTACTGCAAGAAAAGAAAGGCAGAGAATGGGGCATATTCCAATTGTAAAAAACATATGGTTTATGTTGGAATTTATCTTTTTAAGAGTGTTTCCAAAATTATGGGGATTTAAAAAAATTTATTTTTTAATTACAAGAGGTCGTAATCGCTTATTATCTAAGGCAGAAGTGATGGGCAGATTAGTGAGTTGTGGTTTTAAAATAGAAGCTAGCGAAGCTTTTAACGGCTTAACATATATTGTTGCTAAAAAAACTGGGCCTGCTATGTTTAATATGAATGCCAGTTATGGTCCTCTTTTTAAAATGCCTCGTATGGGAAAAAATGGAGAAATTATTGGCATTTATAAATTTAGAACTATGCACCCTTATGCCGAATATTTACAAGATTATATTTTAAATTTAAACGGCTATGCCGATTCTGGTAAGCCCAAAAATGACTTTAGGCTAACTCCATGGGGCCGAATACTAAGGCGCTACTGGCTAGACGAATTGCCTCAATTAATTAATGTATGCAAAGGCGAATTAAAATTAGTTGGCGTACGCCCAATTTCAAAACGATACTTTGAAGATATTCCTACAGATCTTCAAAGTATTAGATTAAAATTTAAACCAGGTTGCATTCCTCCTTATGTTGCTTTAGATAGAAAAGGTGATGTTGATTCTGTTATTCAAGCAGAAAGAGATTATCTTACAGAAAAAATGAAACACCCTTATACTACAGATACAAAATATTTCTTTAAAGCTATTTACAATATATTGTTTAAATGCAAAAGAAGCGCCTAAAATCAAAAATAGATAAATTATACCATTTTACTTAAATTAACTATATTCACTCTATTAAAAAACACTAGTAATTATGACATTTAAAACAATTAGCATACGGTTTTTTTTTCTTCTAATTATTAATATTTTATTTAATGCCTGCACCGATACTAAAAAACTAATATACTTTCAAGGTAATACAACAAACTCGCAAAGTAATTCAAGCTATTCTCTGGTTTTACAAACTGGCGATATTTTATCTATTACTGTTATGGGCTTAGACGAAACATCAACTAAACCATTTAATATGCCTACAAATAATATAAATCAAAATATTGGAGGCTATGTTCAAGGATCACAAAGCCCTCCGGGTTATTTAATAGATAAAGAAGGCAATATTACTTTTCCAGTAATAGGAAAAATTAAATTAGGAGGATTAGAAAGAAGTGATGCTATTGATATACTTAAAGAACAATTAAAACCATATTTAGTTAACCCAACTATCTTAATTAGAATTTTAAATTTTAAAGTAACTGTTTTAGGAGAAGTAAGAAATCCTGGTACATTTACAATACCTAACGAACGTATTACACTCCCAGAAGCATTAGGAATTGCAGGTGATTTACAGATTACAGGTATTAGAAAAAACATTATGATTATTAGAGAAATAGAAGGCAAGCGTACAGAGTACAGAGTTGATTTAACATCTAAAGAACTTTTTAATTCTCCAGTTTATTTCTTACAACAAAACGACGTAGTGTATGTACAGCCAAATCGTGCAAAAATAAACTCATCAGTTGTAAATACTAGCAATGTAAGTTTAATAATTTCTACTATCTCAATATTAATTACACTAGCCGCCTTATTAACACGTTAATCAATTTTTATGGAATTAGATCAGTATAACATTTCAACAGAAGGGATACACGAAAATAGTTTAAAAGATTTATTTGTAAGATATATCTTTCATTGGAAATGGTTTGTCATTAGTATTATTATTTCTATTAGCCTTGGTTTTGTATACCTTAGATACCAAACTCCTCTTTATGAAGTAAATGCCAGCATTTTGATTAAAGATGACAAAAATGGCGGTGTTAGCAACGAACTATCTGCTTTTGAAGATTTAGGATTATTAAAAAGCGATAAAAACATTGATAATGAAATCGAGATATTAAAGTCACGCTCACTAATGACTCGTGTTGTTAAAGAATTACAATTAAATATATCCTATTTTTCATATGGTCGTCCTATTGAGCACGAAAGATATCATGATCGTCCTATAATTGCTAATTATATAATAACAGATTCATCATATACCGAGCCAGTTGGTAATTGGATTGTAGTATCTGAATCCAATAAACGATTTATTCTAAAAAATCAAGACGGTGAAATACTTGGCGCTTACAATTTTGGCGAATCGATTCCTGTACCTTTTGGAAAATTAATTTTAAATACAACAAGTTACTTTAACGAAACATATATCAATACTAATTACAGAGTCATAATGTCTCCAATTGAAGATGTTGTTAATGCGTATTTAGGTTCAATAAAAGTTAACCCTGTAAATAAAACATCCAGCGTAATTACTATTAATTTAAGAGATGCTAGTGTAAAAAAAGCAGCTGATATAGTTAACAATTTAATTAAGCAACATGATTTAGATGCGATTACTGATAAAAATCAAATTAGTCAAAACACCGCTAATTTTATTAATGAACGTATCAGTTTTATTACAAATGAACTTGGCTTAGTAGAAGGAGAAGCGGAAAGTTTTAAAAGCAAACATAAATTAACTGATGTAAAATCTGAAGCAAAATTGTTTTTAGAAACAGGCAGCGAAAGCGAAATGAACATGTTGGACATTAGTACCCAACTTCGTATTGCAGAGTATATGAATGAATATATAATAAAACATCGTTTGCCCAGCGATTTAATCCCAGCTAATTTAGGATTAAACGACCTCTCATTATCTAATCAAATCAATGAATATAATAGATTATGCTTAGAACGTAACCGATTAATCAAAAATTCAGGTGAAAGAAATCCTGTTGTAGAAAACTTAAGCAATCAACTATATCAGCTAAGAGAATCGATTGAAGAAAGTTTAAATAATTTAAAAAACACTCTGCAAATAAAATCAAAAGAAATTTCAAAAAAAGAAAACGAAATTAACTCTAAAATTGGAACCGTTCCAAAATATGAGAGAGAATATCGTAATATAGAACGCCAACAACAAATTAAAGAAGCTTTGTATTTATACCTATTGCAAAAACGAGAAGAAACAAATATAGCTTTAGCAGTAACTGTTGCCAATACTAAAATTATAGACAAAGCCTATAGTAATGGGGCTATGGTAGCGCCAAAAAAACAAATTATTTACCTAACATCTATATTAATTGGATTTATTCTTCCTATTGTTATTTTGTACATATTATCATTACTCGATACAAAAGTTCATGGGAAAAAAGAAATAGACATCTATAATCTTCCATATTTAGGCGAAATTCCAGAATCTAAAAACAGTAATAAATTAGTAGTTATTGAAAATGTACATTCCAATTTAGCAGAAGCTTTTAGAATACTACGAAGTAATATTGAATTTTTAAATAGTAAAATAGAGTCTAAATGTAAAGTAGTATTTATCACCTCAACTGTTGGTAAAGAAGGAAAATCATTTATCTCTCTTAATGTAGCAGCTTCTTTTGCTTTAGCTGGAAAAAAAGTACTCTTAATTGGTACAGATTTACGTAATCCTAAAATTTTAAAATACCTAGATTTAGAACATAAAAAAGGATTAACTAATTTAATTATGGATAATGAATTATCAGTTCCAGACGTAGTGTTTAATCCAAAGGAATTTAAAAATTTAGATATTTTGCCTTCTGGCTCTATCCCCCCTAATCCTGCTGAATTATTAATGCACCCTCGTGTTAAAGAAATTTTTGATTACACACGAAATCATTATGATTATGTTATTGTTGATACTGCACCAATTGGACTTGTTGCAGACACCTTATTAATTTCAAAATATGCCGATTCTACTGTTTTTGTGGCACGTGCTGATGTTTTAGATAAACGACTTTTAAGAATTGTAGATAGTTTAAATAAAGAAAATCGATTACCTAATCTTGGCTGTTTAATTAATGGAGCTAACTATAAAAAAGGTTATGGTTATGGTTACGGTTATGGTTATGGTTATGGTTATGGATCATACGGCTATTATGGACAATCCAAGCATGTTCCGTTATGGAAACGCTTATTGTTTGATTGGTCTTAATGCTGTTTATAGCTAATTTATAAATAAAAAGGGAAACAATGTTTCCCTTTTTATTTATGTACTATATACTATTTCTCAAATACAATTTATTTTTAATAAGTAGTTCTTTTGTATAAACATTATAATATTTTTATTAAAATAAGTCCCTCTAATATATTGGGTAAAAAAAAGGGTTGCATAAGCAACCCTTTAAAATACTAATTTTAAATTAGTTTAATTAATTTTTTCTCCTATTGGTTTTCTATTTTGAAAAAATTTATACTTAGCTCCAGATTTTCCAACTCTTAAGCCTGCTAACCCTCCAAATTTAAATACAACCCCTGCAGAGTGTTGTAAATAATTTGCTCCTGTTTTAATAAATGGAGAGGTTAAACCAAACTTTGCTACTGATTGAATATTAACTCCAAGCATTGCCTCATACACCCAAACTGTTGCGCCAACACCTAAATTAGCAGTTACAACTTTTTTATATTTTTCAGCATCACGCATCGTATAACCTAATCCGGTTATTGAATAAGCATCTATCCAATTGTACTCTTGAAAATATTTATTAAAATTATATTTTGCAGATAAATCAAAACAAAGATAATTCCCAGTATAGGTTCTAACATCTCCATTAATGTTTTTTCCAGTTTTTATATGATTATAGGAAAAAGCAAACTCAGTACTCCAACTATACAACATAATTTTTTCACAAGTTACTCTGGTTGGGAAAGGCAGAACATTCCATGATTTTTTGGTATCAAATAAACTCTTAAATGGTTTTCCGTCATCATCTATCACATTGCCAGCTAAACCAACAACCCATGGCGTTTTTTCTAAATTTAATTTAGTATTATGTAAAAAAGATTTAAAGTCTACAGCTCTACTTTGAGCATTTAATTTTAAAATGCTTGTACAAAGTAAAAGTGCAGTTAAAAAGTATACTGATTTTTTCATCTCATTAATAATTGTTAACAAAAATAAGAATTTTCTGACTATAAACAAGAAATAACACGATTTAGATGTGTTTTTAAGTTGTTGTTAAATTAAATTGTTCGTTTTTCTTCCAACTACATATTTCTTCTATACTGCCCTCCTACTTCAAATAAACATTTAGTTACCTCTCCTAAACTCATAAATTTAGCTGCATCCATTAATTCGGCAAAAATATTTTTGTTTTGTATTGCTGCTGTTTGCAGTCGTTTTACCATTTCATCATGTTTGTCGGCATGGGTTTTATGTAATTCTGCCAACATTGTAATTTGATATTCTTTTTCTTCCGTAGTTGATCTAATAACTTCTCTTGGTAATACCGTAGGGCTACCTTTACTTGATAAGAATGTATTAACGCCAATAATTGGGTATTCACCTGTATGTTTTAAAGTTTCATAATACAAGCTTTCTTCTTGTATTTGTCCTCTTTGGTACATGGTTTCCATGGCTCCTAATACCCCTCCTCTTTCGGAAATTCTATCAAATTCTTGTAAAACGGCTTCTTCCACTAAATCTGTTAATTCCTCAATAATAAACGATCCTTGTAATGGATTTTCATTTTTAGCTAATCCTAATTCACGATTAATAATTAATTGAATAGCCATAGCTCTTCTTACAGATTCTTCGGTTGGTGTTGTGATTGCTTCATCGTATGCATTGGTATGCAATGAATTACAATTATCATAAATGGCATACAAGGCTTGCAAAGTTGTTCTTATGTCGTTAAAATCAATCTCTTGAGCATGCAATGAACGACCAGAAGTTTGAATATGGTACTTCAACATTTGACTTCTTTCATTACCATTATATTTATATTTCATGGCTTTAGCCCATATACGACGAGCTACACGGCCAATAACACTATATTCTGGATCAATCCCATTACTGAAGAAGAATGATAAATTTGGTGCAAAGTCATCAATATTCATTCCTCTGCTTAAATAATATTCAACAAAGGTAAACCCGTTAGCTAATGTAAATGCTAATTGTGAAATAGGATTTGCACCTGCTTCAGCTATATGGTATCCTGAAATTGAAACAGAATAAAAATTACGTACTTTTTGATCAATAAAATATTGCTGTACGTCTCCCATCACGCGTAAACTAAATTCTGTGCTAAAAATACAGGTGTTTTGTGCTTGATCCTCTTTTAAAATATCTGCTTGTACTGTTCCTCGAACTTGTGATAATGTAGATGCTTTAATTTTTTGATAAACATCATTAGGTAATACTTGATCTCCCGTAACACCTAATAACATTAATCCTAAGCCGTTATTACCTTCTGGTAACTGCCCTTGATAAGATGGACGTTTAGTCCCTTTTAATTTATAAATAGCATCTATTTTTGCTTCTACTTCTTTTTCTAAACCATTTGTTTTTATATAAATTTCGCATTGTTGATCAATGGCCGCATTCATAAAAAACGCAGCCATTGTAGGCGCTGGGCCATTAATCGTCATTGATACTGAGGTTTTAGGATCTGCTAAATTAAATCCGCTATATAATTTTTTAGCATCGTCTAAACAACAAATACTTACTCCCGAATTTCCAATCTTACCATAAATATCTGGTCTATAATCTGGGTCATTACCATAAAGTGTTACGCTATCAAATGCTGTGCTTAAACGAGCGGCAGGCAATCCCTTGCTTACATAATGGAATCGTTTATTAGTTCTTTCTGGGCCTCCTTCGCCAGCAAACATACGTGTAGGGTCTTCTCCTTCGCGTTTAAACGGATAGATCCCTGCTGTGTATGGAAAATCTCCCGGGAAATTTTCTTGTAATGTCCATTTTAAAATATCTCCCCAAGACGTATATTTTGGAGAAGCAATTTTGGGGATTTTAGAGTGCGATAAAGATTCATAATGTGTTTCAATTTTTAAAACTTTATCACGAACTTTAAATTCATAAACCTCATTACTATATAATTTTTTCTTTGCTTCCCATCCTTCAATCACTAATAAGTGATGTGGATCCAGGTCTAATTTAGTTTTTTCAAAGGCTTCTTGTAATCCCTTTATCAATCGATCTTTATCATCTATTTTAGATTCAGAAATGGTTTCGATAGTTTTTTGGATACCATATAATTTTTGAGCCACTTCTGCTTGTTGATTAACTCGTTTGTCATAATTACGATTGTTTTCTGAAATTTCAGATAAATAACGTGTTTTTGAAGGAGGAATAATATATATTTTTTCGCTCATTTCTTCAGTAATATGAAATTGAGAAGCTAATGCATTATTACCTGTTTTTTCAACCATTTTATTCATGATCGCCTTATACAAACGATTCATCCCTGGATCATTAAATTGAGAGGCAATTGTTCCAAATACAGGAATATCTTCATCTGCAATTTCCCATAAATTATGATTACGCTTGTATTGTTTTTTTACATCGCGTATAGCATCTAGGGCGCCTCGCTTGTCAAATTTGTTTAAAGCAATAATATCTGCAAAATCCAACATATCAATTTTCTCTAACTGTGTTGCAGCCCCATACTCTGGAGTCATCACATACAAACTCATATTAGAGTGTTCTATGATTTCAGTATCTGATTGACCAATTCCTGAAGTTTCTAATATAATTAAATCAAAGTTTGCGGCTTTACAAATATTTACAGCATCTTGCACATATTTACTTAACGCTAAATTACTTTGACGGGTAGCTAATGAACGCATATACACTCTATCGTTTTTGATTGCATTCATGCGAATACGATCTCCTAATAAAGCCCCGCCAGTTTTACGTTTAGATGGGTCAACTGAAATAATGGCAATTTGTTTGTTCTTAAAATCTATTAAAAAACGACGTACCAACTCATCTACTAAACTTGATTTACCGGCTCCTCCAGTACCTGTTATGCCTAAAACAGGAGTTGAAGATGTTTCTGCTTTTATTTTTAACTCATTTAATAAAGTTAAATTTTCATCGTTAAAATTTTCAGCAGCTGATATAATTCGAGCAATTGATTTAAAATCCTTTTCTGTTATTTTTGTTACCTCATTTTTAATATTTGTTCCTGTGGGATAATCACACTGACGAAGTAAATCATTAATCATTCCTTGCAATCCCAAAGCTCTTCCGTCATCAGGAGAATAAATACGAGCAATCCCATAATTATGAAGCTCTTCAATTTCTTCAGGTAAAATAACTCCGCCGCCGCCGCCAAATAGTTTTATATGTTCGCAACCTTTCTCTTTCAACAAATCATACATGTACTTAAAATACTCAACATGCCCCCCTTGATAGCTGGTTACTGCAATCGCATTGGCGTCTTCTTGTATTGCACAATTTACTACCTCTTGAGCACTTCTATCATGTCCTAAATGAATAACCTCTGCTCCACTTGATTGAATAATGCGGCGCATAATATTTATAGCTGCATCATGCCCATCAAATAAAGCAGCAGCAGTAACAATACGAATTTTATGTTTTGATTGATATGGTGTAGTTTCCATAAAAAAATAATTTTAATTTAAGTTGGCTAAGATAACAGTTTTTATGCGTTTGAAATAATAAAATAAAGGAGTTTTATTTTATTTCTATGATGTATTATTCTCTTAATTTTATGTATTTATAATAATAAATACCAGTAAAAATAAACCCTACAGCAAATGGAATAGAAGACCATAATTTTAATTCTCCAGTTGTAAAAAACTCAATATACATCCATAAACTATTGGCTATAATCCAACATAAAATGGCTAAATTCAAAAATATGTCGATTGTTTTTCGAGTAATATAAACAATCATAACAGCAATTGTAACAGTAGGTATAACCATTATAATGCCCAGCCATCTTAATTGTAACATCCAACAACTATCTTTAATAAGCCAAAAAACAATATGTAAGCTCTCAAATTTTTTTATTTTCTCTAGTGTCTCCATGTTATAATTTTAAAAATACGCTTTTTTAAAACTATTAATGCCTTTTTAGTATCTTTAAACATAAATTTAGTTCCAATTATGATTCAGTTCGAAAAATTCAAACTTAAAAATAACCTTACCGTAATTGTTCATCAAGACAAAAGCACTCCTATGGCCTGCCTTAATATAATTTATGATGTTGGCGCAAGAGATGAAGATGAAAATAAAACAGGGTTTGCTCATTTATTTGAGCATTTAATGTTTGGTGGAAGTATTAATATACCTAACTATGATGAACCTCTACAATTGGTAGGCGGAGAAAACAATGCATTTACTACAAACGATATAACCAATTATTATTGCACTGTTCCAGCAGAAAATTTAGAAACAGCCTTTTGGTTAGAAAGCGATAGAATGTTAAGCCTAGCTTTTGATAAAAAAAGCTTGGAAGTGCAGAGAAATGTAGTGATTGAAGAATTTAAACAACGTTATTTAAATCAACCATACGGTGATGTTTGGTTGTTATTACGCCCTTTAATTTATAACGTACATCCCTACAAATGGGCTACAATTGGTAAAGAAATTAAGCACATTGAAGACGCAACCATGGAGGATGTGAAAGCATTTTTTAAAACACATTACAACCCGAGTAATGCTATATTAGTTGTGGCCGGTAATGTAGAAGTTGATCAAGTAAAAGTTTTAGCAGAAAAATGGTTTGAACCAATTGACGCAGGCATTAAACCAACACGTAATTTACCTGTAGAACCTCCTCAAACAGAATACAGAAGTTTAACAGTTGAACGTGATGTGCCAATTAACAGTATTTACAGAGCATATCATATGTGCGCTAGAACAGATAAAGAATATCACACAATGGATTTATTATCTGATATACTTTCAAGAGGAAATTCATCTCGTTTATACAAAAACTTAATAAAAGATAAACAACTGTTTAGCGATATTAACGCATACGTTATGGGTGATTTTGATAAAGGGATATTTGTGATTTCGGGAAAAATAAATGATGGCATAAGTATTGAAGCTGCAGAATCTGGCATTGACGATGAAATTAGTAAACTACAAAACGAATTAGTAACTGCTGATGAACTACAAAAATGTAAAAATAAAATAGAATCAACCGTTACATACAGTGAAGCAGATGTATTAAATAAAGCAACCAATTTGGCTATTTCAGAACTATTAGGAGATGCCAATTTGATTAATTTAGAAATTGACAACTATCAAAAAGTAACAGCAGAAGGTATTAAAGAACAAGCCAATAAAATTTTACAAAAAACAAATTGCTCAACATTATTTTATTTAAAAAAGAAATAAATGATCACTTTTTCCTCCATAAACCCTAATAGCACTTTTACTGAATTGCTTCAATTAGAGCACAAAGAATTTGCTTTATATCAACATCATGATTTTTTGGATTATCAACAACAGCGTTTAGCATTTTTAGAAAAGCAGTTAAGCAGTGCTTCCATAAAAGCATTGCACGACTTCGTTAAATACAATAAACCAAAGATAGGTGTGTTTGCCGGAAGCTTTAACCCTTTTCATAAAGGACATTATAATGTGTTGCAAAAAGCCGAAAAATTATTTGATAAAGTCATTATTGCTTTTGGCAAAAACCTTTCTAAGGATGTGTCCTCATGGCCAATTCCAAAAACAATTTCAAATAGACAAATTACCTCTTATAACAGTTTATTAACTGATCATATTGAATCTTTTGGATACGATGTTACAGTGATTAGAGGCTTAAGAAACTCAACCGATTTTCAATACGAACAAAACCAATACCGCTACATACAAGAATTAAAACCAGACATCAAAATCATTAATATTTTTTGTGACAAAGAGTTTGAACATATTAGCTCTTCTGGAATTAGAACCCTAGAAAAATACAATAAACACCATAATTATTTATTAGATTAAAGGATATACTTTTTCTTTTATTAATAATCCTTTTAAAATTCAGAAATCTATATACTTACTCTGAGGACTTAACTTTCTTAACTCGTTAAATCTTTCTAATATAAATATCGGTTATATATGCCAGTTCTTAATGTAAAATATTTAAATAGAGTTTAATTTCCTTAATTTTTAACCCAAGAGAAACTACTTCTGAAATATACCTTTCTTTCATGTGTAAAATACATACAACAGAATGTCGTATGTTTAATAATTTATTATATTTGTTTTAACCATAAAAACCAATTATATGAAAAAAACAATCTTATCTATTGTAGCATCCGTTTTAATAATGGTTAGCTGTAAAAACAACATTGCAAAAGTTTATCAAGCTTCCTCAACAGAAGGCAATACTGCGAACAGTGAAGTGTTTAATAAAAGGCTGAGAGATAATCGTTATAAGGCATTAAACAATAATAATATAACTGTAGCTAGAATTATTTTTAAAGGATTACCACCCGATGTAAAAGCAGACTTTTGGAAATTTAAACTAGAAAATTGGCGAGATAATGCACACACTCCTGAAATTGAAAAACAAGCAATTAACAATTTACTTCCAAAAATAAGCAAGGAATTGTTTGCTGTTAACGAGTCTGATAAAATATACACTGACTTTATTAACTACATAGAAGGTAATTGGTTAAATTTAATTCAACCATATATAAATTATGATAGACTAATGTTATTAATCGCCTCGCCATATTATCCAGAATCACCAGACGATTTTGTTATAGTAGGAGGAGGTAGTGCAGGCAGTAATGGCGGAGGCGTAATGGAAGAATGCGGTTGTAATTTGAGTAGAACTAATGATTTTTGTAACGGTGTTCCTGGAAGTGGAACTAGTGGAGGTGTTGGAAAAACATGTAAAATAACTAACAACTGTGTACAATCAGCTCATGGCTGCGGATGGTTATGGGTAATGACTTGTAAAGGAGAGTGTAAATAATAATTAAATTTAAAACGGCACGTAAATCGTGCCGTTTCTTTTTAAATGAAAACATTTTTATACATAACAGGGAGCATTGTACTCTTTCTTGGTATATCTTTTACTGGAAGCTACGATTATAGAATAGAATCTATTATTAGTGATATTATATATTCATTAATTTTAATAAATCTTAAAGAAGAACAAAGAACTAAAAACTACATAATCCTGTTAGCTCCGATAGTTTTAATAGAAGGTACTGTTAGATGTTTAAATTTTGAGGATACATTTTTTTCATTGCCGCCATTTATTTTTAAATTAATACCATTCACTTTATTTCTAATTATAAAGCATGGTATTAAAAAGAAAATTGCTTTTATAATTGTTTTTATATTTACAATAATTTTTAATATTTTCTTTTATGATTATTGGTTAAATTATTCTAGTCATGGGACATTTACAGGAGAAATTCAAAATGATAACGTTTATAATTTTAAATTAATAAATCCAGATAAAGAAAATGATTTTTTAGAAATAAATCAATCATCAGGAATTATAGTAGTAGATTTTTGGACAGAATCATGTGGTATATGTTATAAAAAATTTCCTCAATTGAAAAAATTGAAACAACTATACAAACTAAATAAGGAAATAAAATTTATAACTGGATTAAACTCGAAAAATATAAATTATAAATCTATAGCAGATGAAATTGATAATTTGTATAATTTTAAAACATATAAAACAAACGACTCAATTTGTAATAAACTAAATATTGATGGGTATCCTACTATTATAGTTTTTAAAAATGATAAAATAATCTTCAGGGGATCCGTTGAATTATTAAAAGACTTTTTAGTCTCCAAAGATTTTCAAAAAGAGCTTCAAGATTAAAATATCTAGATATTCTTAAATAATCATTATCTTTATTAATAAAATAATAATGATGAAAACTTATATATACCTCCTTATAGTTTTGTTTTTTAATCAATTTGCAAAATCACAAAAAACATATCATTTGCCACAACGTGTAAGTTCAAATGATTACATGCCTAAAACAATTATAATTAAAGTAAAACCAAACTTTTCTTCTATTTGCTCTACAAATAAAATAGACCATTCTAGTTTTACATCTATATCAACTATTTTAGGAGTTACAAATCTTCATAAAAAATTTCCATTAGATAAAAGTCCTGAAAAAGTAATGAACGAGGCTGGGCAATCTTTTGCTGATTTATCTTTAATTTATGAATTAAACTACAACTCTGATGTTGATATTGAAAAGGCAATCAGCAAACTGTTATCAACAAACATTTTAATGTATGCAGAACCTCATTTTATCCCTAAATTATGCTATTTACCTAATGATCCATTAGCAAATTCAACAGATCAGTATCACTTACAAACCATTAACGCCTTTAATGCATGGACTATAAATAAAGGAGATTCTTCTGTGGTTATAGGTATTACTGATACTGGCACTGATCCTACTCATTCAGATTTATTTAATAATATTAAACGCAATTATGCTGATGTAATAGATGGAATAGATAATGATGGAGATAGTTATATTGATAATTACATGGGGTGGGATGCTGGCATGAACGATAATGATCCTACATGGCAAGCAAATGCGCATGGGGTTCATGTGTGTGGTTTAGCTAGCGCAAGTGCAGATAATAATACAGGAGGTGCTGGAGTTGGTTTTAATTGTAAATTTTTACCAGTAAAAATTGCAGATAGTAACGGTTCTCTCGTAGCCGCATATGAAGGTATTAAATATGCAGCAGATCATGGCTGTCATATTATTAATTGCTCATGGGGTGGCGGTGGAGCCAGTCAATACGGACAAGACATTATAACTTATGCGACTATTAATAAAAACTGTTTGGTTGTTTGCGCTGCAGGAAATAATAATATGGATGGTGATTTTTTTCCTGCCGCATATAATTACGTGCTCTGTGTGGGGAATACAACCGCTACAGATACTAAGCAATTTACATCAAACTATGGCTACATGGTAGATGTATGTGCTCCTGGGGACAACGTAAACTCTACATGGCCAGGAAATTTTTATATTACTTCAACTGGAACATCCATGTCTTCACCAATTGTATCCGGAGCAGCTGGAATTGTAAAACATCAGTTTCCTTCGTTTAATGGGCTACAAATAGCAGAACGTTTAAAAGTAACCTCAGATAATATTTATCCATCAAATCCAGCTTACTTAAATAAATTAGGAGCCGGTAGAATTAATTTATACAGAGCATTAACAGATCCTGCATCGCCAAGCGTTGTAATGGTGAGTAAAACAGTAACCGACCATAATGACTTATCTTTTATAAATGGCGATACATTATTTATTACTGGAACTTTTGTTAATTATTTAAGCCCTACATCCGCATTAAATGTAACCGTTACTCCGTTGTCATCATACGCTATAACCATTGATAACACTACATCCTTAGGAGTTATTAATACGTTAGCTAGTAAAACAAATTCGGTTGATCCTTTTTCATTTAAACTAACAGGTGCCATTCCAATTAATCAGGGTATTGATTTTGAAATAACCATGAATGATGGTACTTATCAATCCAAACAATTTTTTACAGTATATATAAACGTAGATTATATAAATATTGATATAAATGATGTTAGTACAACTGCAACAAGCAAAGGGAAAATTGGTTATAATCAAGATGCGCAAACACAAGGATTAGGATTTAGATACAACAACACTGATTTGTTATATGAAGCTGGATTAATGATTGGAAGCGATACAACTAAAGTATCAGATTGCGTAAGAGGCATTAATCCTGGATCAACATCTGATATAGACTTCTCAACTATTAATCGTATTGTGCTTCAAACACCTTCTTTTAAATCTGATTTTGACACAAAAACAAAAATAAATGATAATTTATCGATTAGCCCTTTACCAGTGACTATAGAACAAAACACATACGCTTGGGCAACTGTTCCTAATACACAGTTTGTTATTTGGGAATATGTGATTACTAATACGCATGCCACCGACACTATAAAAAATATGTATGCTGGGATTTTTGCAGATTGGGATATTGATGGAGGAACATTTTCTCAAAATAGAAGTGCTTACGACGCTTCAACAAAAATGGGCTACAGTTATTACACTGCTAATGGAGGAAAATACGGCGGCATTAAATTACTCACACATACTGCGCCTCCTAATTTTTATGCAGTAGATCATATTGCGGGAGGCAATGGAGGATTAGATTTAGCTAATGGTTTTGACACTAAAGAAAAATATTTAAGCCTATCTAATCAACGCCTAGCAGCTGGTGTTTCTGGAGCTGGTGTTGATGTAATTAATGTTATGAGTAGTGGCCCTTTTATAATTGCTCCAACTCAATCTGTAATAGTTGCTTTTGCTATTATTGGTGGAGATAGCTTACAAAACTTAATTAGTGCAGCTAATCAAGCACAAATTAAATACGATGGAGATCCTACTGGTATAGCAAATTTCACAGAGTCAAACGATGGATATACTATTTTCCCAAATCCTACAAAAAACAGTATCATTATTTCACAAACCAGTAAAAAATTTACTACTTGTGAAATTTATAATTTAAACGGACAACTACTAAATACTCAAAAAATAGACTCAAACTATCAAAATATTGATTTATCAAGCTATTCAGAAGGTGTATATATTTTAAAATTGGATGGTAAAGAGGCTAGTTCATTTAAGAAAGTGGTTTTAGTGAAGTAACCGTCTTTCTTTAAAATTCCCTATATTTGGCCTTTATTTTAATATTATGGAATTAAACGCTTTAACTGCTATTTCACCTGTTGATGGACGTTACCGACGAGTAACTAACGAATTAGCAGCCTATTTTTCTGAATTTGGATTAATTAGATACCGTGTGCAAGTAGAGATTGATTATTTTATACTGCTTTCACAACAAGGCTTGGCTCAATTACCAAAATTAAATGATAACCAAATTACTGCCTTAAAAGCCGTGTATCAAAATTTTTCGTTTGCTGACGCAGAGGTAATTAAGGAAACTGAAAAAACAACTAACCACGATGTTAAAGCTGTTGAGTATTTTATTAAAGAAAAATTAAGAGCACAAGGCTTAGAACAATACTTAGAGTTTGTTCATTTTGGCTTAACCTCTCAAGATATTAATAACACATCCATTCCATTATCATTAAAGCAAGCCCACAACGAAGTAGTATTGCCAAACTTAAAGCAAGTAACGGATAAACTAGCTGGTTTAGCAAAAGAATGGAAAAATATTTCTTTATTGGCACGTACTCACGGTCAGCCTGCTTCCCCTACTCGTTTAGGAAAAGAGATTTATGTATTTGTTGAGCGTTTACAAATTCAAATTAATCAATTACAAACAATTCCTTTTTCTGCAAAATTTGGAGGAGCAACAGGTAACTTTAATGCACATTATGTTGCCTATCCTAAAAACGACTGGATTAAATTTGGAAACGAATTTGTAAATAAGACCTTAGGTTTAAACAGAAGTCAGTTTACTACACAAATTGAACACTACGACAACATTGCAGCCTATTGTGATGCCTTAAAACGCATCAACACTATCTTATTAGATTTATGTCGAGATATCTGGACATACGTGAGCATGGATTACTTTAAACAAAAATTAAAGGCTGGAGAAATTGGTTCTTCGGCAATGCCACACAAAGTAAACCCTATTGATTTTGAAAATGCAGAAGGAAACTTAGGAATTGCCAATGCTATTTTAGAACATTTATCAGCAAAACTTCCTGTGTCTCGTTTACAGAGAGATTTAACAGATAGCACAGTATTAAGAAACTTAGGCGTACCTATTGCACATATTTTAATTTCATATAAAAGTATTTTAAAAGGCTTAGATAAGTTGATTTTGAACGAAGAGATTTTTAATAGAGATTTAGAAAATAATTGGGCTGTAGTAGCCGAAGCGGTTCAAACTATTTTGCGCAGAGAAGGATACCCAAAACCATATGAAGCTCTGAAAGATTTAACTAGAACAAATACGCATGTTACAAAAGAATCCATGCATGCGTTTATAAATGGCTTAAATATTAGCAAAGACGTAAAAGCAGAATTATTAAATATAACTCCACAAAATTTTGTAGGGCAAAATCCTGAATTTTAAAAATGAAAGTAACAGGCTTCACTATTATTCGCAATGCTATAAAATTTGACTATCCAGTAGTAGAAGCTATTACATCAATTTTACCGATTTGTGATGAATTTATTGTAGCAGTTGGAAATAGTGAAGATGAAACTTTACAATTAATAAAAAACATAAATTCTTCAAAAATTAAAATTATAGAAACCATTTGGGATGATTCTTTGCGTAAAGGAGGACAAGTATTAGCTATAGAAACTAATAAAGCCTTTGATGCAATTAGCAATGATACTGATTGGTGTTTTTATATACAAAGTGACGAATGTGTGCACGAGAAGTATTTAGCATCTATTAAAGAAAGTATGTTAAAGTACAAAGAAGATAAACATGTAGATGGATTATTATTTAACTATGTACATTTTTATGGGAACTACAATTATGTGGGTAATTCGCGCCGATGGTACAGAAAAGAAATTAGAATTATTAAAAACAATAAATTGATTCGCTCATATAAAGACGCACAAGGATTTAGAAAAATAGATAATACCAAGTTAAAAGTAAAGCCAATACATGCTGAAATTTATCATTATGGTTGGGTAAAACCACCTAAGGCACAACAAGCTAAACAAGAACATTTTCATAAAATGTGGCACGATGATGAATGGATGAAGAAAAATATTGCTCAAGCAGAAGAATTTGATTATTCTCAAATAGATAGTTTAGAAGAATTTAAAGGATCGCATCCTAAAGTATTTCAAACTCGACTAAACTCTACAACATGGGATTTTATATTTGACAAATCACAAATTAAACTGAGTGTAAAAGATAAAATTTTACTATTTATTGAAAAAACTACTGGATGGAAAGTAGGTGAATATAGAAACTATAAAATAATTTAATTACTATCTTCTATCATTTGTTATTGCCATCTGTTTTAAAATTGAAAATAAATAAACGGTTGCATTTCTCCGCTTACTAATTGATATATACAAAAAATAAACGTTACAGTTACTAATCCCATTACTAATAAAGGTAATTCGGCAAATTTTAATCGGTACTTTTCTTTAATAAATTCCGGAATCCAATGTATTAAATATCCTATTAATATTACCGAAAAAACTACTGAATAGCCTTTAATAACACTAAGTGTAAGGTTTATTCCAAAATGATTAACTAGTCTATCGAAAAGTAAACTAACAGTTTCCATACTATCGCTTCTAAAAAATATTCGAGTAAAACTAATAAATGTAAGTGTAACAAATACCAACATCCCCTTTATAAAAAAAGAATTAGTGTTTTTAAATGGAGTTATCTTTAACCATAATTTATGAATTACTAACCCAATACCGTTTAATCCGCCCCAAATAATAAATAACCAAGAACTCCCATGCCAAAAGCCTCCTAATAACATAGTTACTAATAAATTAATATTAGTATTTATGCTCTGTTTTACTCTAGGAAAAAAGTATGATAGTAAAACTAATACAATAGCAAATAATAATAAAATTAATAATAACCATATTTTTCCGGTAAGCATTACTAATACAAATGATAAAAATGCAATACATATGTATGAACCAAAAGTGCCTGTTTTGTTACCTCCAAGCGGTATATATAAATAATCTTTTAACCACGTTGACAATGATATATGCCAACGTTTCCAAAATTCGCTTACATCCTGTGCTTTATAAGGAGATTTAAAATTGGTTTTTAAACGATACCCCAATAACAATGCCACGCCAATAGCGATGTCGGTATAACCACTAAAATCGGCATATATTTGAAGTGAGTATCCAAAAATACCAAATACCGTTTCTATACCAGAATAATAATTTGGATTATCAAAAATGCGATCAATATAATTTACAGCAATATAATCGGCTAATATTTTTTTTCCTAATCCATTTAATATCCAAAACACTGCATATCCAAATTCTTTTCGTGATAAATGATATGGTTTATAAATTTGATATAGAAATTCATTTGCCTTTACGATGGGCCCTGCAACTAAATGCGGAAAAAAACAAACAAAAAAACCATAATCAAAAATAGATTTAACAGGTGTTACTTTCCCTCTATACATATCAATGGTATAAGAAATAGACTGAAATGTAAAAAATGATATTCCTACTGGTAAAATTAACTTATCTACAGGATCTGAAGTTCCAAAAAATGTATTACTAAACTGAGTAAAGTAATTAAAAAATGTGATGTCTGTTCCTGCTAACTGATTTAAACTTTCGGTAAAAAAATAGGCGTATTTAAAATAACACAACAATGTTAAATTAAATACTAAGCTAATCGTCAGATAAATTTTTTTATTCGTAACTGATGTGGTCTGATAAATAAGTCTTCCCCAATTATAATCACTAATAATTGTAAAAAGAAGTAGTATTAAAAAAACACCACTGGTTTTATAATAAAAGAAAAAACTAACTATTAATAAATAAAAAGTTCTTGTGGTATTTTTTTTATACAATAACGAATAAATTCCCAAAACAACAGCAAAAAATCCCCAAAAATATAATTGAGTAAAGATTATGGGTTGTCCTTTTATAAAAATAAACCACGATTTACAATATGTAATAATGTCGTTCAAATTATTTTATTTTACTGTTATACTTATAGCTTCTATCTATGGCGTCAAACATTAAATTAGCTAAAATTGCATACCCTTTGCCATTAAAATGTACTTTGTCTTTTGCTGCCAGTCCAGCTTTTTGCCATTTATAAATAGATTTGTATCCTCCCATTAC
Source organism: uncultured Flavobacterium sp. (assembly GCA_964541155.1). Classification (GTDB taxonomy): domain Bacteria; phylum Bacteroidota; class Bacteroidia; order B-17B0; family Aurantibacillaceae; genus UBA4416. The sequence goes on along the minus strand of CAZIPC010000002.1, from coordinate 307,504 downwards.
CGCATACAAATCATAAACAGCCGCATGGTGTTTTTCCATTAATTCAAACATAGCTTCTTCGGCCTTAATTGGACGTTTATTTGCAGTTCGTCGTGTCATGTAATTATCTGTAACAGTAGTAAATAAAAACGCACAATTTGGCGATGCTGTTTTTACTAGAGTAATTAAACTATCATAGTTTTCAATAAATTGATTTTTTGAAAATCCTGTAGAATGTGTATCATTAACTCCTAAAGAAAAAATAACTAAATCTGGAGGAATAGTAGCTAACTCATTCACAAATTCTTGACATTTTAAATATGAAGACGTACTGGCTCCATTTACACCAATTGAGGCATAATAAAATCCAGGATTATTACTTTCAATACTAAATCCTCTCAACATAAAATCTTTTATTAGTGTATCTTTTCTTTCTAACTTAAAATTAATTGAATCTATGTTGCTTTGAAAAACAAATTCAGTATATCCTAATTTAATAAAATCTTTTCTTGTGAAATTTATTTGCGATTGATTAGTAATGGAAAATTGAAAACTTGAATTAAAATTATGATACACTCTTAACAAATTAAACGATTGATGATGATTATTTTTTAATAAATTAAATCCAAATGTATTAACGCTATCGTTAGTTATTCCTGCTATTCCAGCCATTCCAATATTATCGCACATTTCCTTAGATAAAGCGCTTCTTTTACGTATCCAATTACCTGTTGTAAATGATTTAAAAAAATGAGGGCTATTTGTTTTTACAATTTTAAATGGAAAAACAAATGTGCCACCACCAGTAAAATTTCCTAAACTTTGAAGCCTATCCATTAATACTTCGGTCCAAAAACCAGCTTGTATATGGGAGCCCCCAAAATGAACTACGGTTACTTTATTTCTTTTTCCCTCACGTAGATCATCTATTTTTTTATAAAATTCCATCATCTGAGAGCTATCCTTTGATAAAAATAATTTACTTTGATTATACTTAATAAAAGGATACATCTGCGCATTTACCGGAATTGATAAAGTATATAAAACACATGACAAAAGACAAGTGAATATTAAATTTATTTTTTTTACACAAAAAGTTCTGTTTTTTACCATTTATTTTTAAACCTAGTACTTATTTATTTTTCACAAATTCATTATAATCATTCATTAAAGATGAATAAAGTAAAACAGCAATTTTACGCGCTCCAGCCGGGCTGAAATGAATGTAATCTTTTGCTCCTATACCCTGCTCAACCCATGACAACATACTGTTTTTACCACCCATGCAACTATACATATCAAAAAATGCACAATCAGAATCAAAGGCTGCTTTTTTAATAGCATCTCTTAAATCTTCTAATTGAGGATGAGTTTCATAATCAACTCCAACTTTCACGCTCATATCAGCAGGCCCAATAACTAGTACAGACGCCTGTGGCGCTAGTTTTTTTATAATTGATATTTGCGCTTTTAAATACCCACCAAATGCATCTGCTTGTTCTTTTGAGGTGATATATGGTAAAGCATTTCCGCCAAACTGTAGTATGATTAATTTAGTATTCAAGTAATCATAAAATTGCTTCAATTGAATAAAATTAATTTGGTTAAAAAAAGTTCCTGAACTTCCTCTTAAACCAAAATTATCAACCATTACTCCTTTATTCCCTTCTAATGAAACACCATAAAAATCAGGGCTGTCTTTCCCTTTAAATTTAAATTCTTGTAATAATGCTCCCTGATTTAAAACAAATTCTTTAACATTAAAATTTCCACCAACTAATAACGAGTCTGAATTGTTTAAAGTGCCATTTTCAAATAACTCAATATGTGTTTTAGTTTGAGCTCCACCATAAAATAATTTTATTTTCTTGTATGCCGCCGCTTGTGCTCCAGCCGATTTACTGGTTACTATTTTTACCCAAGCAGATTTATATTGAGTTGTATCTGTTACCTTTAAATAATTATTAAACCTAGTAATATGAGCTAAAGCTCCAAAATTATTATGCTTAACTCGTTTATCTTTTCCGGCAAAAACAATATAACGGTCCCATCCTGTACTCCAAGATATTTTATTAACTACACTTGGCGTAACCGGCATAAAAGAAATTAATCCTGGGCCTTCACCGCCAAATTGACTTTGGAGTTTTAATCTAATATAATCACTTATCCTATCTCCCTCTATTTGTGAATCTCCATAATGCAAAATACGTATGCTTTTGTCTTCATTATCAATATTAGCAAGTGAATTAAAAAAATTAAACATTGCTGTTCTTTCACTGTTTTTATATTGAATAGTGGTAATTAATTTTAAAGATGTATCTACTTTAGCAAATTTTGCAATTGCCAATTTTTTTTCATCTGTTTTAACCCCTGCTGTCGTATCTAAATCAAGTGCCTTCTCTTCAGCGTCAGCTAAGTTAATGATATTAGATATATCCGTTTTTTCTATTTTTTTTTCGAAAAATAAAGATGAAAAAGAAGGGTATCTAATAACCATGCCGCTTTCAAACGTAATTCCATTTTTAGGAAATACAACACTAATAAGCACTAAAAGTAATAGGGTGCAAATTATAAATAAAAGAGTATGTATTGGTTTATGCAATTTATTAAATAGCAATATCCAAAATACTTTGCCAGTTCATTTATCAAAACGAATTAGTTTTTCACAAAAACAGTGTAGATAAACATTAAGTTTGCAGTTAAAATTGTAATTCAATCTATTTGCTCAATTTGTTATTGCTATTAAATAAATCATAAACATCTGATTTTCAGTAAAATAAATATTATTAACGTTTTGATACTTGATAAAGTACGCAGCGTGTCTTATAAATTAAATATGCCTTAAATCGTTGATTTTTAGCTAAAATCCCTTATTTTTGCACCCCTTATATTTACTTAAGAATAAAAATATGAATATTTCTAAAAAAGACATTAATGCATTAACCTCTGAGTTAAGCATCACATTAGCTCCAACCGACTACGAAGCAAAAGTAGAAAATGCTATAAAAAAAGTACAAAAGCAAGCTGCTCTTCCTGGTTTCAGACCAGGGAAAGTTCCTGTTGGATTAATAAAAAAACAGCATGGTAAATCTATTTTAGTTGATGAGATTAATAAAATATTAAACGAAGCTTTGTATAATTACATCAACGATAACAAAATAGAAATTTTAGGAAATCCAATGCCTAAAGAAGATAATAGTATTGATTTTGAAAATAAAACAGAATGGACTTTTAATTACGAATTAGGATTAACCCCTCAATTTGATGTTAAATTAGATAATTCACAATCTTTTATTTATAACACCGTAAAAATTGATGACGAATTAGTAGAAAAATATTTAAAAGATGTAAAACGCAATTACGGAAAGCCTTCTAATCCTGAAGTTGCAGAAGGTAAAGATGTTTTATATATCGATATCGTTGAGTTAGATGCTGATAATAATATAGTAGCTGGAGGAGTTTTTAAATCTACTAGTATTGGCATTGATCGTTTAAAAAATGATACAGCTAAAAGCAAGCTAATTGGCGCTAAAAAAGAAGATAAAATAATTATTAATGCTAATGAGTTATATGATTCGGCAGTTGATAAATCAATTTCATTAGGAATTGATAAGGAAATTGCTGAAAATTTTAATTCTAATTTACAACTAACTGTTCGCAATATTGCGCGCATGGAAGATGCTGAATTAAACCAAGAATTATTTGATAAACTATATGGTGCAGGAACTATTAACTCATTAGAAGAATTTAAAGAGAAAATAAAAAGCGAATTAGCATTAATGTTCGCTCAAGACACTGATCGTAAATTTATTGAAGGTGTAGAAAAATCGTTAGTTGAAAAATTAAATATTACCCTGCCAGATGATTTCTTAAAGCGTTGGCTAATGGCTGTTAATGAAAAGCCATTAACTAAAGAACAGTTAGACGCTGAATATCCAGCCTATGCTAAATCTATGCAATGGAAACTTATTGAAAATAAAATTATTAAAAACCACAGCATTTCTGTTTCTGCTGATGAAGCAAAAGAAGAGGCTAGCAATTATGTTCGTTCTCAATTTGCTCGATATGGTCAAATGCCTGAAGAATCTGAAGTTTCAAAGATTGTAGCTGGTATTTTAGGGAAACAAGAAGAAGCACAAAAAATATTTGAAGGCCTTTATAGTAAAAAAGTATTAGACCTAATCAAAACAACTTGTAAGCTTGATACTAAAGAAGTGAGCTATAATGAGTTTTTTGGGATAACAGAATAATTGATAAAAACTCTTTTAATGTTAAAAAGCCCTTGAATTAACAAGGGCTTTTTTATGCTTATTAAAATTTATATAAATACAAAAAAACCTCGCTTGTTATTACAAGCGAGGTTTTTTATATTAATAAATCAAAAATTATGCTTCCTCTTCTACTTCTTCTTTACTTGCCATTAAACGCTCGTACTCTTCTTTACTACCAACTACGATTTTTTCGTACTGACGTAATCCTGTACCTGCTGGAATTAAATGTCCAACAATAACGTTTTCTTTTAAGCCTTGTAAAGTATCTATTTTTCCGTTTACAGCAGCCTCATTTAACACTTTTGTTGTTTCCTGGAATGATGCCGCAGAAATCCAACTATTAGTTTGTAATGATGCTCTTGTTATACCTTGTAAAATTGGAGTTGCTGTAGCAGGAACCGCATCACGTGCTTCTACTAATTTTAAATCTTTACGACGTAAAACTGAGTTTTCATCACGTAACTTACGAGCAGTTACAATTTGGCCACGTTTTAAGTTTTCAGAGTCTCCTGTTTCAACCACCACTTTTTTACCATACAATTCATCATTTTCAGTCATGAAATCAATCTTATTAACTAACTTCATCTCTAAGAATGTTGTATCACCTGGGTCTTCAATTTGAACTTTACGCATCATCTGACGAACAATCGTTTCAAAATGCTTATCATTTAATTTTTGACCTTGTAAACGGTATACTTCTTGAATTTCATTTACTAAATATTCTTGAACAGCAGTAGGTCCTTTAATTGCTAAAATATCGCTTGGAGAAATTGCTCCGTCAGATAACTGCTCACCTGCTTTAACAAAATCATTTTCTTGAACTAAAATATGCTTAGAAAGCGATACTAAATAACGATGTTGTTCTCCTGTTTTAGCTTCCACTATAACCTCACGATTACCGCGTTTAATTTTACCAAAACTTACAATACCATCAATTTCTGAAACTACAGCTGGATTACTTGGATTACGAGCTTCAAATAACTCAGTTACTCGAGGTAAACCACCAGTAATATCACCTGTTTTTCCAGTTACACGAGGAATTTTCACTAATACTTGACCTAACTCTACTTTAGTTCCTTCATTTACAACAATGTGTGCACTAATAGGTAAATTGTATGTTTTTAAAGCCTCGCCTTTTTTATCAACAATTCTAATTAATGGCGATAAGGTTTTATCTCTACTTTCAATAATCACTTTCTCACGGAATCCTGTTTGCTCATCAGATTCCTCGCGGTAAGTTACATTTTCTTTAATACCTTCGTACTCAACAGCTCCAGCATACTCAGAAACAATAACTGCGTTATATGGATCCCAATCGCAAATCATATCTCCTTTTTTCACCTTAGCACCTGGCTTAATGTATAATTGTGACCCGTAAGGAATATTTCCTGTTGTTAAAGTAATTCCTGTGTTTGCATCAACAATACGAACCTCAGTTGAACGACCAATAACAACATTTGCCTTAGTTCCATCAGCGTTAGTACGCTCTACTGTACGCAATTCATCAATCTCAGCAATACCATCGTATTTAGCAACATAACTAGAAGCTGCTGCTGTATTAGATGCTGTACCACCTACGTGGAATGTACGTAACGTTAACTGAGTACCAGGTTCACCAATTGATTGAGCTGCAATTACACCCACAGCTTCTCCTAATTGAACTTGACGTCCATTAGACAAGTTGCGTCCATAACATTTAGCACAAACTCCTAATTTAGATTCACAAGTTAATACTGAACGAATTTCAACTGATTCAATTGGAGATTTTTCAATTACTGCCGCTACATCTTCGTCGATCATTTCGCCACCTGAAACAATTAATTCGCCAGTTGTTGGATGATAAACATCATTTAATGAAATACGACCTAAAATTCTATCTGATAATGATTCCACAACATCGTCATTGTTTTTTAATGCCATTGCTGTTAAACCACGTAATGTTCCACAATCTTCTTCGTTGATAATAACATCTTGAGCAACATCAACTAAACGACGAGTTAAATAACCGGCATCGGCTGTTTTTAAAGCCGTATCCGCTAAACCTTTACGAGCACCGTGGGTAGAAATAAAGTATTCTAAGATAGATAAACCTTCACGGAAGTTAGATAATACGGGATTCTCAATAATTGAAGCTGTCGTATCACCTGCTTTTTGTGGTTTAGCCATTAAACCACGCATACCACTTAACTGTTTAATTTGTTCTTTAGATCCACGAGCTCCTGAATCAAGCATCATATAAACAGAGTTAAATCCTTGCTTATCTGTACTTAATACATCCATTACTTTTTTAGTAACTTTTGAGTTAGCATGTGTCCAAATATCAATTACCTGGTTGTAACGTTCGTTGTTTGTAATGAAACCCATTGAATAGTTATTCATCACTTCATCAACTTGCGCACGCGCATCCTTAATAATCTTAAATTTATCTGCCGGCGTTTCTATATCTCCTAGGTTAAACGATAATCCTCCACGGAAAGCTGTTTTAAATCCTAAGTCTTTGATATCATCAAGAAACTTGGCAGTTTTCGCCATACCAGTTTTCTTAACTACCATACCGATAATATCACGAAGTGATTTTTTGGTTAATAACTCATTGATGTAGCCTACTTCATGCGGTACAACTTGGTTAAACATAACACGACCAGCTGTAGTATCAATTACTTTCGTAACTAATTTATCTCCTTCTAATGCGTTAGTAACTCGAATTTTAATTTGTGCATGGATATCAATTTTCTTCTCATTTAAAGCAATATTAACTTCTTCTGCACTATAAAATACTTTTCCTTCTCCTCTTACGGCATCGTTAGGTAAATTCTTCTTAGATTTAGTTAAATAGTATAAACCTAAAACCATGTCTTGAGATGGAACCGCAACCGGCGCACCGTTAGATGGATTTAAAATGTTATGAGAAGCTAACATTAAAATTTGTGCTTCTAATACTGCGGCATGTCCTAATGGAACATGAACCGCCATTTGATCACCATCAAAATCAGCGTTGAATGCAGAACATACTAATGGATGTAACTGAATTGCTTTTCCTTCAATTAGTTTTGGCTGAAACGCTTGAATACCTAATCTGTGTAATGTAGGGGCACGGTTTAACATCACCGGATGTCCTTTCAATACATTTTCTAATATATCCCAAACAATTGGTTCTTTTTTATCTACAATTTTTTTAGCCGATTTAACTGTTTTAACAATACCACGCTCTATCATTTTGCGTATGATAAATGGTTTGAATAACTCAGCCGCCATTTCTTTTGGTAAACCACACTCGTGTAGTTTCATCTCTGGGCCAACAACAATTACTGAACGAGCAGAATAATCAACACGTTTACCTAATAAGTTTTGACGGAAACGGCCTTGTTTACCTTTTAATGAATCTGATAATGATTTTAATGCTCTATTAGATTCAGTCTTAACAGCGTTTGACTTACGAGAATTATCAAACAATGAATCTACTGACTCTTGTAACATACGTTTTTCGTTACGTAAGATTACATCTGGAGCTTTAATTTCTATTAAACGTTTTAAACGGTTATTACGAATAATAACTCGACGATATAAATCATTTAAATCTGAAGTTGCAAAACGACCTCCATCCAATGGCACTAAAGGGCGTAATTCTGGTGGAATTACAGGAACAGTTTTAATAACCATCCACTCAGGTTTATTTTCAATATGCCCTTGCGCAGCACGGAATGCCTCAATTACTTGTAAGCGCTTTAATGCTTCATTTTTACGTTGTTGAGAAGTTTCTGTGTTTGCTTTGTGACGTAACTCATAAGATAATTCATCTAATTGTAAACGAGATAATAAATCTTGTAGGGCTTCTGCTCCCATTTTAGCGATAAATTTATTAGGATCTGTGTCATCTAATAAATGATTATCTTTAGGTAAAGTATCAACTAAATTTAAATATTCTTCTTCAGTTAAGAAATCTAAATATTGTGTTCCGTTTTGAGCAGCAACACCTGCATTAATTACTACATAACGTTCGTAGTAAATAATCATGTCTAATTTTTTTGTAGGTAATCCTAACAAATAACCAATTTTATTTGGCAAAGAGCGGAAATACCATATGTGAGCTACAGGAACAACCAAATTTATGTGCCCCATACGTTCACGACGAACTTTTTTCTCAGTTACTTCAACACCACAGCGGTCGCAGATAATGCCTTTGTAACGAATGCGTTTGTACTTTCCACAATGACATTCATAATCTTTAACTGGTCCAAAAATACGCTCACAAAACAAGCCATCTCTTTCTGGTTTGTATGTACGGTAGTTAATGGTTTCTGGTTTCAATACTTCTCCACTACTACGTTGTAGAATAGTTTCTGGTGAAGCTAAACTAATAGTGATTTTTGAGAAATTTGATTTTACTTTGTTATCTTTTCTTAAAGCCATTTTTTTGCTTTTTGGTTTTAGTGATAATAAAAATTCATTTATCTTAATCCCCTTTGTTTAAAACAAAGGGGATTTTAAAGATTATTTTAATCAAGTGTTACATCTAATGCTAATCCACGTAATTCGTGCATTAATACATTAAATGACTCTGGTATACCGGGCGCTGGAATGTTTTCGCCTTTTACAATTGCTTCATACGCTTTTGCACGGCCCATTACATCATCCGATTTAATAGTTAATAATTCTTGTAACACGTTAGCTGCACCATATGCTTCTAGTGCCCAAACCTCCATCTCACCAAAACGCTGACCTCCGAATTGTGCTTTACCACCTAGAGGTTGTTGCGTAATTAATGAATATGGTCCAATTGAACGGGCATGCATTTTATCATCAACCATATGTCCTAGTTTTAACATATAAATGATACCCACAGTAGCTGGTTGATCAAATCTTTCTCCTGTACCACCATCAATTAAGTAAGTACGGCCATATTGCGGCACACCTGCTTTTGTGGTGTACTCATCAATTTGCTCCATAGTTGCTCCATCAAAAATTGGAGTAGAGAATTTTAATCCTAGCTCTTTTCCTGCCCAAGCTAATACTGTTTCATAAATCTGCCCAATGTTCATACGAGATGGTACACCTAATGGATTTAAAACAATATCAACTGGTGTTCCATCATCCAAAAATGGCATATCTTCGTCTTTTACAATACGAGCAACAATCCCTTTATTACCATGACGACCAGCCATTTTATCACCTACTCTCAACTTACGTTTTTGAGCAATATAAACTTTAGCTAACTGAACAATACCATTTGGTAATTCATCTCCTACTGTAATTTGAAATTTCTCACGTTTATACTGTCCTAAATGATCATTATATTTAATCATAAAGTTATGTAATAAACGTTCTATTTGCTCATTCTTATCTTTATCTGTTGTCCAGTTTCCTGGATTAACTTCAGAGAAATCGATTTTCTCTAATAATTTTTGAGTAAACTTAGTGCCTTTTGTTATAACTTCTTCTCCTAAGATATTATGAACCCCTTGAGATGTGCGACCATTAACTAATTCAAATAATTTTTCAATTAATTGATATTTTAAATTAGCAATTGCTTTATGATGTTCTGCATCTAGCTTTTCAAGTAATGGTTTTTCGTCTGCCTTTTGTTTCTTATCTTTAATAGCGCGCGAGAATAATTTTTTGTCAACTATAACTCCTTTTAAAGAAGGAGAAACGCGTAATGATGCATCTTTAACATCACCAGCTTTATCACCAAAAATTGCACGTAATAATTTTTCTTCTGGAGAAGGGTCTGTTTCACCTTTAGGGGTAATTTTTCCTATTAATATATCTCCTTCTTTAACCTCAGCCCCAACGCGAATAATACCTTTATCATCTAAATCTTTAGTAGCTTCTTCAGATACATTAGGAATATCTGGAGTTAATTCCTCCATACCTCGTTTTGTGTCACGAACTTCTAAAGAATATTCATCAATATGAATAGATGTAAAAATATCATCACGAATAATACGTTCAGAAATTACAATAGCATCCTCAAAGTTATATCCTTTCCAAGGCATGAATGCTACTTTTAAATTTCGACCTAAGGCTAATTCTCCTTTATCAGTTGCATAACCATCACACAATACTTGTCCTTTTACAACTTTATCACCTTTCTTAACGATAGGTTTTAAGTTCATACAAGTGCTTTGATTTGTTTTCTGAAACTTAGTTAATTTGTATGTTCTAACGTCTCCTTCAAATGAAACTAATTTTTCATCATTAGTTCTATTGTAGCGAATAACTATTTCACGAGCATCAACGTATTCAACAACTCCTTCGCCTTCGGCATTGATTAATACACGACTATCTTCAGCTACACGAGCTTCGATACCTGTACCAACAATTGGCGCTTCTGGTCTCATCAAAGGAACTGCTTGACGCTGCATGTTTGATCCCATTAACGCACGGTTAGCATCATCATGCTCTAAGAACGGAATTAAAGAAGCCGCAATAGAAGCAATTTGATTTGGAGCAACATCCATTAAATTAACTTTTGCAGGCTCAATTACAGGGAAATCTCCTTCGTAACGAGCTGTTACTTTATCATGAACAAAGTTTCCTTTTTCATCCAGTTCAGCACTTGTTTGTGCAATATTTTGAGAATCTTCTTCTTCAGCTGTTAAATAAGTAATAGGTTTGTTTATATCTACTTTTCCATTGCTTACAGTTCGGAAAGGTGTTTCAATAAATCCTAATTTATTTACTTTAGCGAATACACATAATGAAGAAATCAATCCAATGTTTGGTCCTTCAGGTGTTTCAATAGTACACAAACGACCATAGTGAGTGTAATGAACATCTCGAACCTCAAACCCTGCACGCTCACGAGATAAACCTCCTGGCCCTAGTGCTGATAAACGTCGCTTATGAGTAATTTCAGATAATGGATTGGTTTGATCCATAAACTGAGAAAGCTGATTTGTTCCAAAGAATGAATTAATTACTGAAGATAACGTTTTTGCATTAATCAAATCAGTTGGTGTAAACACCTCGTTATCACGAACATTCATACGCTCACGAATAGTACGAGCCATACGCGCTAAACCAACACCAAATTGAGAGAACAATTGTTCACCAACCGTGCGCACACGACGGTTAGATAGGTGATCAATATCATCTACATCTGTTTTAGAATTAATTAACTCAATCAAATATTTCATGATTAAGATAATATCTTCTTTCGTTAATACACGGATATTCATAGGAATATCGATGCCTAACTTTTTATTAATGCGGAAACGACCTACTTCTCCTAAATCATAACGCTTATCTGAAAAGAACAATTTGTCAATTACGCCTCTTGCTGTTTCTTCATCTGGCGGTTCAGCATTACGAAGTAAACGGTAAATATACTCGATTGCCTCTTTTTCTGAGTTTGTTGAATCTTTTTGTAACGTGTTGTAGATAATAGCAAAATCTGCAGTATTTACATCTTCTTTATGTAAAATAATAGACTTAACGCCGGCATCAACAATTAAATCAATATGTAAATCATCTAAAATCGTTTCACGATCTAGAATAACTTCATTACGCTCTATTGATACAACTTCTCCAGTATCTTCATCTACAAAATCTTCAATCCATGTTTTTAAAACACGAGCAGCTAGTCTGCGACCAACCTCACGTTTTAATCCAGCTTTTGAAACTTTTACTTCATCAGCAAGACCAAAAATTTCTAATATTTGTTTATCGCTTTCAAACCCAATAGCACGTAACAACGTAGTTACTGGTAATTTTTTCTTACGATCAATGTATGCATACATCACATTGTTAATATCTGTTGCAAACTCAATCCAAGAACCTTTGAAAGGAATAACACGAGCGCTATATAATTTAGTTCCATTGGCGTGACGGCTTTGACCGAAGAATACGCCTGGAGAACGATGTAACTGAGATACAATAACTCTTTCAGCACCATTGATTACAAAAGAACCTTTTGGTGTCATGTATGGAATTGTTCCCAAATAAACGTCCTGCACAATGGTTTCAAAATCTTCATGTTCAGGATCAGTACAATAAAGCTTTAATTTAGCTTTCAAAGGTACTGAATAGGTTAATCCACGGCTAATACACTCTTCTAGTGCATAACGTGGTGGATCTACGAAATAATCCAAAAATTCTAACACGAAATTATTTCTCGCATCAGAAATAGGAAAGTTTTCGGCAAATACACGAAATAACCCTTCGTTTTTACGGTTATCTGGTGTTGTTTCTAATTGAAAGAAATCTTGAAAAGACTTCACCTGTATATCCAAGAAATCTGGATATTCAATTGGAAATTTGTTTGAAGAGAAATTAATTCTCTGTGATTTTTTAATTGCTGTAGCCAATGTAATAAGGTTTATTAGTTAGTATTCTAAAAGAGTTTACGCCAATTACTAAAAGCAGAAAAAAGGGTTAAGGTTTTTTGCCTAAGCAAAAAAGACCTTAACGCCTAGTTTATAAGTAAATTATTTTACTTCTACTTTTGCACCAGCTTCTTCTAAAGCCTTTTTAATAGACTCAGCCTCTTCTTTTGCAATACCTTCTTTAACTGGTTTTGGAGCACCATCTACTAAATCTTTAGCTTCTTTTAAGCCTAATCCAGTTAAGTCTTTTACAACTTTTACTACGCCTAATTTAGCTGCACCTGCTTCAACTAAAATTACATCAAAAGATGATTTAGCTGCTGCTGCGTCTCCGCCTCCGCCTGCTGCAACTACTACTGCTGCTGCTGCTGGTTCAATTCCATATTCGTCTTTTAATACTGTTGCTAATTCTTGAACTTCTTTAACTGTCAAGTTTACTAATGTTTCAGCGATTGCTTTTACGTCTGCCATTTTATTATTAGTTTAATTTGTTATTGTTTTAATTTAATTTGTTGCTTACTACGTAAGCGTTGATTATTCTTTGATTCAGGACAATTAAGCTGCTGCTTCTTCGCCACCTTTGGTTTTGTTTTCTAAACCTCCGATTACGCGTTGAATTGGTGATTGAAGTAATCCGATAATATCGCCGATTAACTCGTTTTTCGATTTTAATGCGGCTAATTGATCTAATTTATCGTCACCGATAAAAATCATTTCTTCAACATAAGCTGCTTTTAATTGAGGTTTATCTCCGCCTTTGCGAAACTCCTTAATTAACTTAGCAGGCACGTTAGACGTTTCTGTAGTTATTAAAGCTGTTTGGCCTTTTAACGCTGGGATAAGTTCAGCAAGCTTGCTGTCATTTGCACGTTCTAAAGCTTTCGCTAATAATGTGTTTTTAACAACAGTCATGCTTACTTTTTTATCATAGCAAGAACGGCGTAATTGATTTACCTTTTCTACTGACAAAGAAGAACAATCAGCTAAATAGATTTTTGTGTTAGCATTTAAAACGCTAACTAATTTTTCTATTTCCTGTGTTTTTTCTTGTTTGTTCATACTAAAAGAGTTTGTTTTAATTAATTAAAAGATTTAGTGTCGATTTGAATACCTGCACTCATTGTACTGCTCATGTATACAGACTTAACGTAAGTACCTCTTGCAGAAGATGGTTTTAATTTTACAATTGCGTTTAAAACTTCCATTGCGTTTTCAGTTAATTTTTGAGCGTCAAAAGATACTCTACCAATTCCTGTGTGAACGATTCCTGCTTTATCAACTTTAAAATCAATTTTACCACCTTTTGAGTCAGAAACAGCTTTACCAACATCCATTGTTACTGTTCCTGTTTTTGGATTAGGCATTAATCCACGAGGACCTAATACACGACCTAATGCACCAACTTTACCCATTACTGAAGGCATAGTGATGATTACATCTACATCAGTCCATCCGTTTTTAATTTTTTCGATGTATTCGTCTAATCCAACGTAGTCAGCACCTGCTGCTTTAGCTTCCGCTTCCTTATCAGGAGTAACGATAGCTAATACGCGCAATGTTTTACCAGTACCATGAGGTAAAGTAACAGTACCACGTACCATTTGATTAGCTTTACGAGGATCAACTCCTAAACGGATCGCAAGATCCACGGACGCATCAAATTTAGTAGTTGTAATTTCTTTCACTACCTTTGAAGCTTCAGTAACAGTATATGCTTTATTCGAATCGAATTTTGCATCTGCTACTTTTCTTTTTTTAGTTAACGTTGCCATTTTTAAAAGCTTGTTTTTGGTTAATAATTAATTTAATTAAGGCTTTACAGGTGCCTCGCCTGTTGTTGTAATCCCCATGCTTCGAGCAGTACCTGCTACCATTAACATCGCTGATTCAATTGTAAAGCAATTCATGTCTACAATTTTATCTTGTGCAATAGTGCGAATTTGATCCCATGATATAGAACCAACTTTTTTACGGTTGCTTTCGCCAGAACCTTGCTTAACTTTAGTAACCTCTAAAATTTGAACAGCTACTGGTGTACGTTTGATAATGAAATCAAATGTTTTATCAGCGTATACATTAATTAAAACCGGTAACACCTTACCTGCTTGTTCTTGAGTTCTTGCATTAAATTGCTTACAGAACTCCATAATGTTAACACCTTTAGCACCTAATGCTGGTCCAATTGGAGGCGACGGGTTAGCAGCTCCACCTTTAATTTGAAGCTTTACAATTGCTGATAACTCTTTTGCCATTTTTTTGTTTTTATTTATTTGTTACATTGGTTGGTATAAACCGGGAAGTTAAAGTTGACTTTGAGTTGGAAGCAGCAAAGCGGCTCATTTTAACTTGATTTATACCTTTCAATTTTTTTATTATTCTCTTTCTACTTCTCCAAAACTTAATTCAACTGGAGTTTTACGACCAAAAATTTTAACGGTTACTTTTATTTTTTTCTTTTCATCGTTAACTTCTTCTATTGTGCCATTAAATCCATTAAATGGTCCGTTAATAACTTTAACAGATTCTCCTACAACATAGTTACTAGCTACCACGCCTTCAGACTCCGTTAACTCATCTACTTTGCCTAAAATACGATTTACTTCTGATAAACGCATTGGAACGGCTTCTCCTCTTTTTGTTTCTCCTAAAAACCCAATAACTCCTGTAATGTTTTTAATGATATGTGTAATCTCTCCTACCAATGCAGCTTCAATTAATACATATCCAGGATAAAACGAACGTTCTTTTTGAATTTTTTTTCCGTTACGAATTTGAATAAATTTTTCGGTAGGAATTAATACTTGAGATACATAATCATTTAATTTTAAACGATTAATCTCAACTTCAATATATTGTTTTACTTTTTTCTCTTGTCCACTAATAGCACGAACAACGTACCATTTTTTTACAATTGAAGAAGTGTCTTTATTAGCTATTTCCGTCATGTTTAGTAAGTGTAAAAAATTATAAACTATTTACCATTTGGTAAGCTAATTCCATTAACTTACTAAATCCCAAATCCATTCCCCAAACTAAAAGTCCAATAATTGTAGATGCTACCATTACTAAAATAGCACTACTTTGAAGTTCTGGCCAAGTTGGCCAAGTTACTTTATTAAACAATTCGTCTTTAGTTTCTTCTATATATGTTCCAAACTTACTCATAATTTCATTTTTTAGTTGCACGGGCGGAGGGATTCGAACCCCCATCAACGGTTTTGGAGACCGGTATGCTACCGTTGCACCACGCCCGTAAGTACATTTTACATTAAATAGCAAAATGGCTAAGCCTTTCGGCAAGCCATTTTGCTAAGAATCTAATAACTGTATTATTCTAAAATTTCAGTTACTTGACCTGCACCTACGGTACGGCCACCTTCACGCATCGCGAAACGTAAACCTTTATCCATAGCTACTGGAGCATGTAATTCAACAGTAATTGTAACGTTATCTCCTGGCATAACCATCTCACGTCCTGCTTCTAAAGTGATTTCTCCAGTTACGTCAGTTGTACGTAAATAGAATTGAGGACGGTATTTGTTATGGAATGGAGTGTGACGTCCACCTTCTTCTTTTTTCAAGATATAAACCTCAGCTTTGAATTTTTTGTGAGCTTTAATTGAACCTGGTTTAACGATAACCATACCACGACGAATATCTTTTTTATCGATACCACGTAATAATAAACCTACGTTATCTCCAGCCTCACCGTAATCTAAAATTTTACGGAACATCTCAACACCAGTTACAGTAGATGTTAATTTTTCTTCGCCCATACCAATAATTTCTACTGGATCGTTAGAGTTAATTACACCTGTTTCGATACGACCTGTAGCAACAGTTCCACGACCAGTAATTGTAAATACATCTTCAACTGGCATTAAGAATGGTTTATCTTTATCACGTGGAGGTAATGGAATGTAAGAATCTACCGCATCCATTAATTCCATAATTTTATCAACCCATTTTGGATCGTTATTTAATCCACCTAAAGCAGATCCTTTGATAATAGGAGTGTTATCACCATCAAACTTGTAGAATGATAATAATTCACGAATTTCCATTTCAACTAATTCTAATAACTCAGCATCTTCAACCATATCCACTTTATTCATGAATACTACGATAGCAGGAACACCTACTTGACGAGCTAATAAGATATGTTCACGAGTTTGTGGCATTGGTCCATCAGTTGAAGCAACAACCAAAATTGCACCATCCATTTGAGCAGCACCAGTAATCATGTTTTTTACATAATCCGCGTGACCTGGACAATCTACGTGAGCGTAGTGACGGCTTGCAGTTTGGTACTCAACGTGAGAAGTATTGATCGTGATACCACGCTCTTTTTCTTCTGGAGCATTATCAATAGAAGAGAAATCTCTTACTTCTGATAAACCTTTAGATGCTAATACTGTAGTAATTGCAGCTGTTAATGTAGTTTTACCGTGATCTACGTGACCAATTGTTCCAATGTTTACGTGTGGTTTGGAACGGTCGAATTTTTCTTTAGCCATTGTTATTTTGTTTATTTGTTATTATTATTATATATGTTTAATTATATCGAATCAAAAAATGTTTTTGAGCTGTTGAGCGGGATTGAACCGCCGACCTCTTCCTTACCAAGGAAGTGCTCTACCACTGAGCTACAACAGCTTGTAAATTCTGCTGTTTGCTTTATTTAAAGAACTGTGTTTATGTATACACGAAAAGTCCCTCTTTTTTGGGGACTTTCAAAAGGCTTGGGACCGCCTACGCAAGTCTTTCCTGTCTTTTGTCCGTTTATACGGTTATTCTTCAACTTCACTTTAATCTTTTTTGGAGCGAAAGACGGGTCTCGAACCCGCAACCTCCAGCTTGGAAGGCTGGAGCTCTACCAATTGAGCTACTTTCGCTTAATTACTTTAACAATGCGACAACCATCGTTACTCTGTGGGGACAGGAGGATTCGAACCTCCGAAGTCGAAACAACAGATTTACAGTCTGTCCCATTTGGCCACTCTGGTATATCCCCTTGTTTTAAAAAGAGCCGAAGAAGGGACTCGAACCCCCGACCTACTGATTACAAATCAGTGGCTCTACCAGCTGAGCTACTTCGGCTTATTTTTTACTTTTTAAAGAACGTCCCTTTTAAATGGGGTTGCAAATTTAATAACAATTTCTATTGTTGCAAAAAAAAATATAAGTTTTTTTGTTTTTTTTCGAAAATATTTTCTAGACACTGTTTTTACGCCAATAAAAAAGAGGGCTAACCCTCTTCTTTATTAGTGTTTTAGAAAAAAGTTTAATGATTTGTTAAATAATCAGCAACTCCTTTATGATCTGCCTTCATGCCATCTTTGCCTTTGTTCCAATTTGCAGGGCAAACTTCTCCTTTTTCTTCAAAATATTGTAAAGCATCTACCATGCGTAATGCTTCATCTACATTGCGCCCTAAAGGTAAATCATTAATTAATTGATGACGAACAACTCCTGATTTATCAATCAAAAATAAACCACGGAAGGCAATCATTTCACCAGTTGCAATTAAATCTCCATTTTCATTTACATCATAATCTCCTAGTAATGTATCAAAGTTAATTGATATAATTTTTGTAGTATCCGCTACAATTGGATAAGTAATTCCTTTTATTCCTCCTTGTTTTTTATCTAATTGCAACCATCCCCAATGACTTTGCTCTGTATCTGTGCTGCAAGCTACTACTGCGCAGCCTCTTTTTTCAAATTCTCCTAATTTTTCTTGAAAAGCGTGAAGTTCTGTTGGACAAACAAACGTAAAATCTTTTGGATAAAAGAAAAATACGACGTGTTTTTTGCCAATGTATTGTTCTAAAGAGAAGTTTTCAATAATTTCTTCTCCGTTAATTACTGCTGCTGCCTTAAATAAAGGAGCTTTTTTTCCTACTAGTGCCATATTGTGTTATTTTTTAGATTATTAATTTTTGTGCAAAATTATCATTTACTTTGTTATAACAGTTTTAAATTAAGATTGTTTAACTAACAATTAACTAAAATAATTATAACATTATGGCTATTAATATTGGACAACCTGCCCCTGACTTTACATTGTTTAATACTGAAAAAAAAGAAATTTCGTTATCTGATTTTAAAGGGAAAAATGTAGTGATTTTGTTTTTCCCTTTAGCGTTTACTGGAGTTTGTACTGCTGAATTATGTAGTATAAGAGATAATTACAATGTATATACCTCTTTAAATGCTGAAGTGATTGGAATCTCAATAGATTCTTTATTTAGTTTAGAGCGCTTTAAAAAAGAGCAAAACTACAATTTTGACCTATTATCTGATTTTAATAAAACGACAGCAAGCGCATATAATTCATTATATGAAAAATTTGCTTTTGGAATGATTGGAGTTACTAAACGATCGGCTTTTGTAGTAGATAAAGAAGGAATTATTAAATATATGGAGGTTTTAGAGGACGCTGGAAAACAACCTAATTTTGATGCTATTAAAGCGTGTTTAGAATCTATTTAATTTATAAACTTAATGTTGAAATCTTACTTTGATGAGCATTTAATTGAAGCGGGCTGCGATGAGGCTGGCAGAGGATGCTTAGCTGGGCCCGTTTATGCAGCATCTGTTATCTTACCTAAAAAATATAGAAATAAATGGTTAGATGATAGTAAGAAATTAAGTGATAAAGACAGGTATGAATTACGTCCTGAGATTGAGGAAAAAGCTATAGCATGGGCTATAGGAGTAGTTGATAATGTTGAGATTGATAATATTAATATATTAAAAGCATCTTTTTTAGCTATGCACAGGGCCATTAGCCAGCTTAAACAAATGCCTGAGCTTCTTTTAATTGATGGGAATAGGTTTACAAAATATAAAAACATTAAACATGAATGTATTGTTAAAGGCGACGGAAAGTACTTAAATATAGCAGCGGCCAGTATTTTAGCTAAAACTTATCGTGACGATTTTATGATAGATGCCGCGAGCAAATATCCTCAATATGGTTGGGAAGGCAATATGGGATATCCAACCAAAAAACACCGGGATGCTATACGAGAATTTGGGACAACGCCTTTGCATAGACTAACGTTTAAGTTATTACCCAAACAATTAAGTTTAGATCTATAAAAATATAAGTATATAATGGAATTTATTAGTAAAGAGATAAATAGCTATTGCGAAACACACAGTGATTGCGAATCAGAATTATTAGCAAAATTAAACAGAGAGACTCACTTAAAGGTTGTGTCTCCGCGTATGTTAAGTGGGCATTTGCAAGGCAGATTTTTAAGTTTTATATCTAAACTACATCAGCCTAAATTAATTTTAGAAATAGGGACCTATACTGGCTACTCCGCTTTATGCTTAGCAGAAGGGCTGCATCCAGAAGGTAAATTAATTAGCATAGACGTAAATGAAGAAACATCTACTTTTGCTAATTCATTTATTAAAACAACTCCATATGCTAATAAAATAGAACTAGTAGTTGCAGATGCAAAAGAATATATACAAACAATTAAAATGCCTTTAGACCTTGTTTTTATTGATGCTGATAAAAAAAATTATCTTTCTTATTACAATTTAATAATTAATAAACTATCCCATGGCGGTTTAATCATAGCCGACAATGTATTATGGAGCGGCAAAATTATTATGCCCGAACACGATATGGATAGAGAAACTTTAGCTCTTCATGAATTTAATAAATTTGTACAAAAAGATGAACGAGTTGAGAATTTATTATTACCAATTAGAGATGGCTTAATGATAATTAAAAAAATATAACTCATTTATTTAAACTCACTAATTTTCTACTTGTTATGAAATTATACTACCTATTACTTATTATTATTTTGTCATCAACTTTTTATAAAGCTCAAACTAGTGAAGAGCTTTCTATTACATTTATTAAAAAATTAGAACAACAAAAATTTGATAGTTGCTATGCGATGTTTGATACAATAATGACTAATAAATTTTCGGTAGATATGTTGGAGCAAATATGGGGCGGGCTTCCAAGATATATGGGAGAATATAAATCATACTCTACTATAACTAAAGAACAAAAAGATAGTTTAGAAATTGTATTTATAAGATGTGATTTTGAAAAAACGAAAATGGATTTGCAACTTGTTTATAATAACCCTCCACGTAAAATCATAGGTATGTTTTTTACACCTCCAAAAAACAAAACTGCATATATTTCCCCAGAATATGCCCAATCTAACTTATATTACGAAACAAAAATTCCATTAATCGCTGGCAAGATAACTTTGCCAGGAATTTTATGCATGCCTAACTCTATTAAAAACCCTCCACTAGTTATTTTATTGGCTGGTTCAGGGCCAAACGATAAAGATGAAAGCATTGGGCCAAACAAAATATTAAAAGATTTAGCACTTGGATTAGCATCAAATGGCATTGCAACCTACAGATATGATAAACGCACATTAGTGTATAGAAATACATTAAAAAATGTAACTATTACTACCGAAGTAATTGAAGATGCGTTAAATGCTATTGATATGCTTAAAAAAAATCCTAATCTAAAAAGGTCGCAAGTTTATATTGTTGGGCATAGTTTAGGGGCTATGTGCGCTCCGTTAGTGGCAAGTAAAAATAAAAAAATAAAAGGTATTGTTCTTTTAGCAGGAAATGCAAGACCACTTGAAGATCTTTTGCTGGAACAATATCAGTATATTTTTGGATTAGATAGTATAGATGTTATTGAAAAAAAAGAGATAGATCAATTACAAGAACAAATTAAAATTGTAAAAAATAAAAAAGCATTAAAACATGCAAAACCAGAGTCATTACCTCTTAATATAGACGCTATTTACTGGTCATCATTAAATAATTATAATCAGGTAAACACAGCTAAAAAAATAAAACAACCCATTTTGATTTTACAAGGAGAAAGAGACTATCAAGTAACAATGACTGATTTTTTAATATGGAAACAGAGTTTAAGTGATAATTCTAAAAATACATTTAAATCTTACCCCTACTTAAATCATTTGTTTTTTACAGGTACAGAAAAATCTGTGCCAAGCGAATATGAGAAGCAAAATCATGTAGATAAAATTATCATAAACGATATCTCGGATTGGATTAAACATCAATAATTTAATTTTTATACTTTACATAAAAAATCATTTGTTAACCACTATTTAAAATAACTCATGAAAACAACTATACTTACCTACTTGCTGTTGGTTATATCAGTAAATTTAATAGCTCAAATAACGCAACAAAGAGAAATAAAATCGTTTAATAGAATTGAAGTATTAGGATATGCTAATGTAATTTACACTGAAAGCGACTCTTTGCAATTAAACATTGAAGCAAATATTGATGAAATTAATAAAATATATACCATAATTGAAGGAGAAACATTGATTATTAAAACGAAAGGAATTTTTTCTCATGCTTTTAAAATATATGTTTTTAACAAAGGATTAAATCACATTACGGTAAATGAGGCTTCAAAATTTCAATCAATTAATACATTACATGCAGATAGTTTATCGATGGATATATCTGGAGCAAGTGATGTAAAAGCTACTATTGAGGCAAAAGCTATAGATGTTTTGATAGGAGGTGCATCTGTTGTTAATATAGATGGGAACACACAAACATTATATGGCAAAGTATCTGGAGCTTCTTTATTGAAAGCTTATAAATTAAAATCACTAGTAACGCATGTTATATCTTCTGGCGCATCATCAGTTAAAGTTTTTGCAAGTCAAAAAATTAAAGCAAATGCTATTGAAGCAAGTATTATAAAATTTAAAGGGGAACCAAAAGAAGTAGATGTAGAGGCCTCTGTGTCATCTTCTATTTCTAAAGTTATTAATGATGAGGCTACAAAAATATCTGGAAATTCTAAAGACTCTACAATTATTAGTTTTGGGAAAAAAGAATTGATTATTATTAATAGAGATAAAAATCGTGAAGAAAAAATATATTTAACAAGCAAAAAAGATTTTCGTCATTGGAATGGATTTGGAATAGGGATAAATGGCTGGCTAGATAATGGAAACACTTCTGTATCTAAAAAAAATAATTTTATGGATTTAAATTATGGAAAATCAGTAAACTTCCAATTTAAACCATTTGAAAAAGATATTTCGATTTATAAAGATTATGTGAATTTAGTTACTGGATTTGGATTTGAGTGTCATCAATACGAACTAAGTAATAAAATTCGATTAAATCCAGATTCGAACTATACCTATGGGACTACAGATACATCAAGTACATACAGTTATAAAAAAAATAGGCTAAAAACCTCATTTATAAACGTTCCTGTTTTAATTGAATTTAATTCATGTTCCAATCCTAAACAATCGTTTCATATAGCTATTGGTATTATAGGGGGCTATAAAATAGGCTCTAAAACAAAACAAGTGTTATTGCAAAACAATAATGAAATTAAATTGATTAAAAGAGATGATTACAATATTAACCCGTTTAGATTAAATGCCCATGTTAGTATTGGATATCATAACTTAACTATTTATGGCGATTATAGTTTAACTTCTTTATTTGAAAATGGAAAAGGACCAAAGTTATATCCATTTACAATTGGACTTCAACTAGTAACATTTTAAAACAGTAACCAGTTATAAAGTAAAAACTACCACTTATAAGGTTATGAGTTTTTAAAAAACAATTGATTGTACTTTTAATGCACGTTCTTTTTAAAAAGGTTTTGTTTAGTTTAAAACCATTTAAAAGCCACTGTACTTAAACGGGGATAGTACAGTGGCTTTTATAGAAAAACCTATATTAATTTTGCTTCTGCTAAATACTCGGCTATTTGTATGGCATTAGTAGCAGCTCCTTTGCGTAAATTATCAGATACAATCCACATATTTAAGGTTTTTGATTGAGTCTCATCTCTTCGAATACGACCGACAAACACTTCATCTTTATCATGAGCATTAATTGGCATAGGATAAATATGTTTACTAATATCATCTTGCAGAACAATTCCTTTTGTTTGACCCAAAATTTTAAAAATGTCATTTATCTCAAATTCGTTTTCAAATTCAACATTTACACTTTCACTATGACCTCCTATTACTGGTATACGAACAGTTGTAGCAGTTAACTTAATAGAATTATCTCCTATAATTTTTACAGTTTCATTCACCATTTTCATTTCTTCTTTAGTGTAACCATTATCAGTAAATACATCTATTTGGGGAATTACATTTAAATCTATTTTATATTTATATGCCATTTCCCCTTCTATTCCTGAACGCTCATTCATTAACTGTTCAACAGCTTTTACTCCAGTCCCCGTAACAGATTGATAGGTAGATACAACAATACGTTTTATTTTATAAATTTTATGCAGAGGATTTAAGGCAACTACCAGTTGGATAGTTGAACAATTTGGATTTGCAATAATTTTATCTGAGATAGTTAATTGCGAAGCATTAATTTCTGGAACAACTAATTTTTTGGTCGCGTCCATACGCCATGCGCTTGAATTATCAATCACTGTAATGCCAGCTTCTGCAAACTTAGGCGCCCATTCTAATGATGTGTTTCCTCCTGCAGAAAACAACGCTATCTGAGGTTTTGCTGCAATTGCATCGAGCATGGAAAATACTTTATATGACTTCCCCTTAAAAAGAATATCTTTCCCTACTGATTTTTCAGAAGCCACAGGTATTAATTCTGTTACAGGGAAATTTCGTTCGGCTAATACTTCTAACATTTTGGTTCCTACCAATCCGGTAGCTCCTACAACTGCAATTTTCATTTTTGTATAAAGATTTTATAATAAGCTGTAAAGTTGTTAATTTATTCTCTATCAAAAAAATTTCTTATTTTAGTTTTTCATAATTTTTAAAGATGATACGCATTGCCTTTATACTATTATCCATCATGATATTTTATGTATCTGATGCTCAAATTAATGAAACATTTAATGATGGCGATTTCTCTTCTAATCCAAGCTGGAATTTAAATTCAAATTCAGATTTTTCAGTAACAGCAGGTCAATTAAAATCTACTAACACTACCAGTAATACAAGTTTTTATATTAGCACTACTAATACATTAAGCACTAATTGTGTTTGGGAATTTTGGATAAACCTTCAATTTGCTACATCGGCAGCTAATTATGTAGATGCTTATTTAGTCTCAAATACTTCAAACTTATTATCTTCAAGTATTAATGGTTACTTTGTAAGAATAGGAAACACAAATGATGATATTAGTTTATATAAATGTAGTAGCGGCACTTCAATCCTTTTAATAGATGGTTTAAATTCAAGTGTTTCAAGTTCTAGCAATAACTTAATAACAATAAAAGTAACTCGAACTTCGGGTAATCTATTTACATTAGAAAGAGATGTTACGGGAACGGGTAATAACTATGTATCTGAAGGTTCTGTATTGGACAATACCTATACAGCATCAACGCATTTTGGATTTATAATAAAACAATCTACTGCTAGTTTTTTTAGCAAACATTTTTTTGATGATATCAGTATTAGAACAATTGTATTAGATACTATTCCGCCTACAATTGTTAATGTGAATGCAATTACAAGTACACAACTTGATGTTGAATTTAATGAGTTAGTTGAAATTAACTCAGCACAAACATTAACCAATTATTTGGTAAACAATGCCATTGGAAACCCAATAAGCGCAGTAAGAGATGTTTCTAATCCAGCATTAGTTCATTTAACATTTAATAGTTCGTTTGTAAATACTAGTAGTTATTCCTTAACTATATCAGGAGTAAAAGATGCATCTTTTAACTCTGTAAACAGCGCTTTACATTTATTTACTTACATGGCACCGATTAGCATAAGCTATAAAGATATCGTTATTAATGAGATTTTTGCAGATCCTATTCCTGTAATAAATTTAACAACTACTGAATTTATAGAATTATATAATAGAAGTAATAACACATTAAGCTTAAATGGATTAAAATTAAGCGACAATTATTTTGGTACTGGAGCCACTTTAGGTAATTATACTATGACTCCAGGAAGTTATTTAATTGTGTGTTCAATAACAGATACGGCTCAATTTACGGCATTAGGATACACTAATAAATTAGGTGTAAGTTCATTTCCTTCATTAAACAATAGCGGCGATAATTTATATTTAAAAACAAATTCGGGCACACTTATAGATAGTGTAAATTATAGCGACTCGTGGTATCAAGATGCCATTAAAAAAAATGGGGGTTATACTCTCGAACAAATAAATCCAAACTTAAATTCAAGCTGCTCGCAAATTAGTAATTGGAAAGCCTCTACTAATGCTAATGGCGGCACTCCAGGATTTATAAATTCTATTTATTCATTAACTCCTGATATCATTTCTCCAAAAATCATAAGCATTACTGTTTTAGATTCATTACATATAAATATTTGCTTTGATGACGTCATTGCAACCTCACAATTAACAGTAGCTTCTAATTATAGTATTAATGGGGGTATTGGAGCTCCAATATTAACAACAGCTGGTATTAATAATATGTGCGTACTTCTTACTTTACAAAATAAATTAATAAATGCTACAAACTATACTATTACTATATCTGGAATTAGCGATTGCAATTCAAATACTTTATCTCCAAATACAACTATCTTTTCTTATTATAAAGCTCAACCCTATGATGTAGTAATTAATGAAATTATGGTAGATCCAGACCCTTCTATTAACTTACCAAATGAAGAATATGTAGAATTAAAAAATAGAACCAACTATTATATTAATCTAAAAAATTGGAATTTTTCAAATACAATCAGTTCAAAAAAACTGCCTGATGTAACTATTGCTCCAAACTCATTTATTGTATTAGTAGGTACTGGTGCATCAAATCAATTTTTAAATAACTTTAATATCATTACTCACGAAGTGTCTAATTTCCCATCTTTATTAAATAATGCTGGCACTATTACTTTGAGCGACTCAAATTATGTTGTAATTAGTTCTATTTCATACTCATCAGATTGGTATCATGATGTAAATAAAAATAGTGGGGGATGGAGTTTAGAACAAATTGATTCAAATAACCCATGCGGCGAATCAAATAATTGGCATGCCAGCTCTAATGCTAACGGTGGTACACCTGCCTCAGAAAATTCAGTAAGTGCCATTAATCAAGATGTTGTAGCTCCAAAAATTAAAAGAATATTAGTAAATCATTCAGATACCATTACTGTGATATTTACAGAATCTATTAATCAAACAACGCTCTTAAACCCTTTAACTTATAATTTTGATCATGGACTATCATCCCCTACTTATATCAAGCCAATAGGTGATGATTTTAAAAAAGTTATTTTAAAACTAGCATCCCCTATTCAATTGGGCATTATATATCACTTAAGTATAAACTCTAATATTACAGATTGCGTGGGTAATTTATTAGTTACAGAGTTGGTGCCATTTGCTTTGCCATCTGCCCCTGCACCCAACGATATTGTTGTTAATGAAATTATGTTTGATTCTTATACCAACTGTATTGATTTTATAGAATTATATAACAAAAGCAACAATACAATAGATTTGAAAAATTTGCGAATAGGATCAATGGATACTTTAAATAATGTTTTAACAGACACTAGAGTAATTACAAACGAAGGTTATTTATTATTCCCTAAAGATTATTTAGTTATCAGTGAAAATAATTTGGAAATAAAAAATTGCTACTTTACAAACAACCCAGATGCATTTTTAGATGTTAATGATTTACCAACCATGAATGCAGATGCAGATGTTGTGACGTTAAGCGATGATAATTTTACAGTAATTGATAATTTTAAATATAATTCGCAAATGCATTTCCCATTATTAATAAATACTAAGGGCGTATCTCTTGAACGCATTGACTTTAATAGACCCACCAATGATAAAACAAACTGGAACAGCGCTTCGCAATCAGTAGGATTTGCAACACCTGCTTATCTTAACTCACAATATTTAAAGGCTAATGATGGTAATGGAATAGCCATTTCAAATCCAATGTTCTCTCCTGATAATGACGGATATAATGATGTTTTAAATATTACATATAAAATAAATGAATCTGGGATAAGCGCTAATATATTTATCTATGATGACAAGGGTCGTGAAGTAAAACACTTAATTAAAAATGAACAATTAGCCACAGAAGGAACCATAAGCTGGAATGGCATAAATGATGATAATCAAAAAGCTTCCATTGGGATATACATTGTTTATGTAGAATTATTTAATCTATCTGGGAAAGTAAACACGTTTAAATTAAGCTGCACATTAGCCGGAAAATTATAAATGCTTTACGATTTTTTAGCACTCATATTTCCGCGCACTTGCGTATCTTGTAAAAACTTGCTTTACAAACATGAAGAACAAATATGTAATTATTGCTTCATAAACTTACCAAAAACAAATTATCATAAACAACAACATAACCCAGTAAATATATTATTTTATGGCCGAGTGCCTTTACTATTTGCAAGTAGCTTTTATTTATTTCAAAAAAAAGGAGGAATACAAAAAATATTACATGCCATTAAATATAACCACAACAAAGATTTAGCCATGTTTATTGGGAAATGGTATGCCGAGGATTTAAAACATAGTGATATAATTAGTAACGTAGATTTTATAATTCCAGTGCCTTTACATTATAAAAAATTGAACATAAGAGGTTATAACCAGAGCGAGGAATTTGCAAAAGGATTATCTGAACAATTAAAAATACCTTTAAATACAAGCGTTTTAAAACGAAAAGAATTTACGTCAACACAAACTAAAAAAAGCAAATACGAGCGTTGGGAAAATGTGGAAGATGTATTTGAATTAATTACTCCCGAAATTTTTAAATATAAACATATTGTTTTAGTAGATGATGTTATTACAACAGGAGCTACAATTGAAGCATGCTGTCAACTATTATTGCAAATAGAAGGAATAAAAATAAGTGTGTTAAGTATTGCTTATGCAGATAAATAATTTTTTACTAAACAGCTTCACTTACTACTTCTTTCACAGCGTCTGGTAATAAACGCTTCAGTAAGGCTTCGATGCCTGCTTTTAATGTTAAAGTACTACTTGGACAACCACTACAAGCTCCTCTCATTTGTACTGTAACTACGCCATCTTTTAGTTCTTTAAAAGTAATCAATCCTCCATCGGTTTCAACTGCTGGTCGAATATATTGATCTAATACTTCTATTATTTTTGCCTCTACTTCATCTTTTGCGGCAACATGCTGTGTACTAATAATAGTTTTTTCGGTAAAGGTATTGTCTACAGCTACTTCTTGTTTTGGCAATGCTGTTACAATTAAATTTCCAGCATTTAAATACTCTGTTAAAAATGAACGTAATTCTAGCGTAATATCATCCCAATCTACAACATCTGTTTTAGTAATAGTTATAAAATTTGCTGAAATAAATACTGTTTTTACAAAAGGAAATTGAAATAATTGTTTGGCTATTGGAGCTGTTAATGTTTCTGATATACTTTTGTATTCAGCACTAGCGCCTCTTTCATTAATTAAAACTTTATTAGCAACAAATTTTAATGATGAGGGGTTTGGTGTTGCTTCAACATATATTATATAAGGAATAGCTGTTTCCATGAATTTATTTTTTTGACAAAGATATAACTTAAAATCTTGTTTTAAGGTTAACATTTATATTAAAAAAGTGTTTAAGGATTATCAATCTTTATTTAAAAATCGAGTTAAAAATTCAAATTTTTTCTAACTTCACGTTTTCAAAATAAACCCCATGATAACACGTACTAAAATAAAAGAAATATTAAAAGGAAACTTAATAAACCAAACTATTAATGTAAAAGGATGGGTGCGTACATTTCGTAACAATTCATTTATTGCTATTAATGATGGTTCTAGTATTAATAATATTCAGGCTGTAATTAATTTTGAAAATACTAATGCAGATATCTTAAAACGCATTACTCCAGGTGCATGTGTGGGTGTTACTGGAAAATTAGTTCCCTCTCAAGGCAAAGGCCAAACAGTAGAAATTATAGTATCTGAAATTGAGATTTATGGAGATGCAGAATCTGATGTAACAAAACCAAATTCATACCCATTACAGCCAAAAGCACACTCTTTGGAGTTTTTAAGAGAAATTGCTCATTTACGTTTTAGAACAAATACATTTGGAGCTGTTTTTAGAATTCGTCATACATTGGCTTATGCTATTCATAAATTTTTTAACGATAAAGGTTTTGTTTATATGCACACTCCAATTATCACAAGTAGTGATGCAGAAGGAGCAGGAGAAATGTTTAGAGTATCTACACTAGACCCAAAAAACCCACCAATAAACGAAACCGGAGATGTAGATTATAAGCAAGATTTTTTTGGAAAATCAACTAACCTTACTGTTTCAGGGCAATTAGAAGGAGAATTGGCAGCTATGGCTTTTAGTGAGGTGTATACATTTGGGCCAACATTTAGAGCTGAAAATTCAAACACAACTCGTCACTTAGCCGAATTTTGGATGATAGAACCAGAAATGGCTTTTTATGATTTAAAGGATAATATGGCTTTAGCAGAGGAAATGTTGAAATATGTTATTACATATGCTTTAACCCATAATAAAGAAGATATTGAGTTCTTAAGCCAAAGATTATTAGATGAAGAAAAAAATAAACCTCAAACAGAAAGAAGCGAATTAAACTTAATTGAAAAATTAAATTTTTGTTTAGAAAATGACTTTGCAAAAATTACTTATACCGAAGCTATTGATATATTACATGAATCAAATCACAACAAGAAAAAGAAATTTCAATATATTATTGATGGCTGGGGAGCTGATTTACAAAGCGAACACGAGCGCTACTTAGTTGAAAAACATTTTAAAAAGCCTGTTATTTTAACTGATTATCCAAAAGATATCAAATCATTTTATATGCGCATGAATGATGATGAAAAAACGGTTGCAGCTATGGATATTTTATTTCCTGGCATAGGTGAAATAATTGGTGGTTCGCAACGTGAAGAGCGACTAGAAAAATTAGAAACAAGAATGAAAGATATGCATATCCCTACCGAAGAAATGAGTTGGTATTTAGATACTCGTAGATTTGGATCATGTCCTCATGCTGGTTTTGGCTTAGGATTTGAACGCTTAGTGTTATTTGTAACTGGCATGACTAATATCCGAGATGTTATTGCATTTCCAAGAACACCCAACAATTGTGAATTTTAATCTTATCTATTAAAAACTAAAAAGCCATCTTATCAGATGGCTTTTTAGTTTTGTAATGTTAGTATAATTTAATTTTATATTTATCTGCCATTTTTTGTAACTGTTCTGGTGTTACCCCATGAACATTTTTATATTGATGATAATTTTCAACTGTTACAATAAATAATTTGTATTTAAAATTAGCTGCTAACTTAAAGTAGGGCTCCATTTCCCAATCCATAGTAAACGTATTATGTACAAATATTTTTTGAGAATTTTGTTTCATAGCATCTTCTGTTAATTCTTGACAACGTTTATACGCAATATGATTGTTTTGAAAATCAAAAATATATTCTCCTGTTTGCTTATTTGTAAAATAATCATCTACCGAAAAAACAGGATATGTATTATTTTCGGACAATATATTTGCTAACGTCGTTTTGCCACTACCAGGTAATCCTCGTAAAAGAATTAATGAATGTTGTGGAGTCATATTTTTAATTTTAATTTATGAAATAAATTTAATAATAACTTAAGCCTTTTACACTACTTTATATTTGTGTGATATTATGTTTTTTACATTTTATATCTTAAACTAATAATTATATTTCTTCCAGCTGCATTAATACCGCTGGCAAATACTCTATAGTAATTATCTGTTATGTTTTCGCAAGCTGCATTTAATCGTAAATTTTTAGTAATATTTATTCCAACTCTTACATTTAATGTAAACCAACTTGGCATATATCCATTTACTTTATCAGCAGAATAAGAGGCGTTATCCTCACCGCTTAAACTATAATCAGAGGCAGATTTCTTACCGTTGTATCTCACAAAAAATTCAGCATCTACATTTTTAGCTTTGTATAAAATACTTGTTTGACCAAATAAAGGTGAAATATGATCTAAAGGCACTACCGTGTCATTTTGAGAATTTACATAACGTCCATAAGTATAATTTAACACGCTTTTAAATGATACGTTACTATTAAAATCAAACTGAACCCCTCCATTTAACCCATAAATATATGCTTTGTCGGCATTTTGAGTAGCTTGCACTTTACTCATTGTGCCATTATATAAAGCAGAGTCTTTTCCGTTTAATTTAAAGTCTTTAACAACTAATGCATTTGTTAAATTAGTGTAGTAAGCTGTAATATCAAATTTATATTTTCCTTGAATGACTTTACTTAAATTCCACTCAAAATTATACGTGTATTCAGGTTTTAATTGTGGATTTGGAACAATAACGGTGTTGCCTGAACTTTCAAACACTTTACTCATATCATCTACATTAGGTGCTCTAAAACCAGTATTCATAAACATACTCATCTTATAATCATTATCTGATTTCCATGTAAAACCAATGTTTCCATTAAGGGATTGATTAGTTTGTTTAGCTACAGTAAAAGGAAATTTAAAAAACGTGGTATCCTTAAATGTGCTTGATAAACTTGTACTTGTAAAACGCAATCCGTCCGAAATAATAAAATGATTGTTTACTTCCCAAGCATGAGAAAAGTAAATAGCCATAGTTGACATTTTACTGCCGCCATCAGCATATCTTGTATCTGCTGGTGTTTGTATATCAGTATTTATATTTTTAAAATGCGCCGTAGATTTTACGTCATTGCTTGTAATTTCTGCTCCATAGCGTAGTTCGTGTTTTGTTTTAATTTTTTTGTAAACATCTATATTTGCAGATAATACTGAAACATCTTCATTTTGAAATTTTCTATTTAAATTTTGAAATTTTCTAGTAATACGATCTTGATCGATTTTTTGATATGCTACTATTAGTTTTACATTATCAGAAAGCGTCGTTTTTTTATCGCTATTAATAGTATAAGCCGCTAATAAACGATTTTGTGGCCCGTATCCGTTTTCGGCAAATTTTAAATTATTTCCCGAGTAATCTCCTGCTAACCTGTCGTATCTGGGTACAAATGACGATGTGCTATATTGAAGGTTTAAATTATGAGACATGTATTTTCCTGTTTTTATTTGAAATCTCTGCATGATGTCTATTTGTTTATATGCACTTCCTATTTGCAAATTATTATCTGTATTTTTTACCATACTATCTCTATTATCAAATCGCTTTACATAATAATTTCTATCCCAGGTATTTGTATATCCATTAAGTTTGTTGGTACCAGACATGATATCCCCAAAATCAGAATACGTAATATTAGTTAAGGATGCTATTTTTTTCCATCCTACATTAAAATCTAAATGAGTTGTTTTTTCTTGTGCAGCAGAAGCATATCTTACCATGGCGTTTGCTTTCACTAGCATTTTATCATCATTGCTTAATTGTGCATTTTTGGTATAAAAATGCATAACACCACCTAATGCATCGCTGCCATATACAGTTGAAGATGAGCCAAATATAATTTCTGTTCTATCAAGCATATTGGGATCTATCGTCATAACGTCTTGCAAATGACCTCCTCTGTAAATAGCATTATTCATCCTTACACCATCTATTACTAAAAGTACTTTATTGGCTTCAAATCCTCTCATGCTTGGGCTTCCCCCACCAGCTTGGCTTTTCTGTAAAAATACTTGTCCTGTGTTTTGAAGCATATCTCCACTTGTTGCCGAATTAGCAAACTCAATATCTTTTTGCTTTATTATTTCCATTGAGTAAGGAACATCCATCTTTGATTCTTGAGTTCTGTTAGCTGAAAAAATAATTTCATCTAAATTTACCAACTTAGCAGCTAAATCAATAGTGATAGCATCTTGCTGAGAAGTACAAGAAATTCGTTTAATAAAATAACCGTGCTGAAATATTGTTAAAGAATCTGTTTTAATAAGCGAAGAAATATTTGCATTTCCTCTAATGTCAGTTTTTACTTGCCCTTCTTTGCTATCTTTTATAATAACATTTTGTAAAGGTTCTCGAGTTGACTGATCTCTAACCGTAATAGTTTGAGAAAATGACATATATGATAAGGCACTAAAGCCTATTAATAAATAGTTTTTTTTCATGTGTTTGTTTTTTAAAGTCATACATAATACACAATGATTTATATCATCATGAGACACATAAGCCTAATGCTTATGTATTGAATTAAACATACAACCGTAGCTCAGGAGGAGGGCTTTCGCAACTTATAACTACTTGATATATAAAACAATTATAAGTTGTAAAACAACTGTTTGTACATACTTCTATAACTCTATTATTAAAGGAGAGAGAATATATTATACATTTTAAATCGAGATATCTTTTTAAAATATGTAATGGTGTTTTGGTTTGTTGTAATGCTCCTACATCAAACATGCTAGCAAACTGTTGTTTTAAATTTGTTTCTTGTTCATCAGAAACAAGCATTAAAGTAATAGTAGTACCAGTAAAATTAATAGATACAATGTCATACAACTTATTTTTATAAACTACCTCTTTGTTTTCATCTTTCCATTGTAAAGAGCTGTTATTACTATATAATTGACTGGGATTAATTTGAAGTAGCGTATAATTTTTTCTACACTGTTGGTTTAACAAAAAAGCTCTAAATTCTTTTTTATATGATGTTAAATAACAACAATGAATAAAAAAACTACCTACAGATAAAATAGTAATAAGGATAAGTGAAAATATAACAACTGTTTTTTTCAAAAGCTAAACGTAATATCTAATATAATTTTAAATATAATGCATTATTAATTTAAAAACTATGCTAAGTTAAAAATTACCTTTTTACAAATACCGATACATATATTACAACTAAAACACTTGCTACACTGGTTACAATAAATGTAGAGCCAGGGCCAAAATTATACCATAAAAACCCCGCTAAAGAACTTGCCATCATTGTAAGCACACTTTGAAATGCAGTGTATGTTCCAATAGCTGTTGCAGTGTCTTTTTTATCACATATGTTGCTTATCCATGCCTTTGATACACCTTCGGTTGCTGCTGAGTATATGCCATACAATAAAAACATAGAGCCAACTATATAAAAATTATGCGTTAAACCCATGCAAGCATAAACTATTGCAAACATAATTAACCCTAATATGTACATTTTTTTTAATCCTATTTTATCGGCTATACTACCTAATGGAAATGCAAATAGGGCATATATCAAATTATAAACTATAAATACGCCTATTACTTGAGTGTCGTTTAATCCAGACTCTTTTGCTTTTAACAATAAAAAAATATCTGAACTATTAAATAACGTGAAGGTTAGTAAGCCAATCGTTAATTTTCGGTATTGTAAAGGGGCTTCTTTCCAGTATGTTAAAAAAGAAAATAATCCAATTTTTGTTGTTGTATGTGATCTTACTTGGGTATTTTTTGATTCTTTTATAAAAAGAGACCCTAATACGGCAAAAACACCAGGCACAAACGCAATAAAAAATAACGTTTTATAATTTTGTGGATAAAAATATAAATATACTAAAGCAAGTGAGGGTCCAACAACAGCACCTAAGGTATCCATAGAGCGATGGAAACCAAATACTTTTCCTTTTGTTTCGGGAGTTGCTTCATCAGACAAAATAGCATCTCGGGCTCCCGTTCTAATTCCTTTTCCAAACCTATCGAGTGTGCGGGCAAAAATTACCCATAATGGAAATACAAACACAACCATTAATGGTCTTGAAATAGCACTTAATGCATAGCCAAACTGTACAAAAGGAACACGTTTACCAACGGAATCGGATAACTTACCAAAATAACCTTTGCTTAATCCTGAAGCGGCCTCGGCAAATCCCTCTAAAACACCAATTAATATTACCGAAAAGCCTATGGATTGAAGATAAACAGGAATTACTGGATATAGCATTTCTGTGGCTATATCTGTAAAAAAACTAACAAACGATAATATCCAAATAGTTCGGGTAATGTATTTCATTTGTATAAATTTTAATTGAACCTTATAAAAATAAAAAAACCCTAGTGTAACTAGGGTTTTAGTGGTGGGAGATACAGGGTTCGAACCTGTGACCCCCTGCTTGTAAGGCAGGTGCTCTGAACCAGCTGAGCTAATCTCCCGAATTGGGTTGCAAATATAAGTGCTTTTTTGAAATCTGCAAAAAAAAAGTGCATTTTTCTGAAAAAACTTACATAGCCATAGTAAATCTCTTGTTATTCATAGTAATAAATTTTTATTTGTACCGTGTTTTTAAGAAAATCTATTTTATTAATTGAATATCTATGGATATTAAACCCTGTTCTTAACTTTAAATCTGCTAATAGTTCATCAGATTTTCCTTCTTTTATCATGTCGAGGTTTTCGTATAAAATTGTATTTACGTTTTCTTTTTTAATAAAAATATTTCGCTCTAATAAATACGTTATGGCTAAAATAATGGCATTAATTCCTATTAAAAAAAGATACTCCATGCTGTCTGCGGTATCTTTAATTTTTGTTACAGCAGATATAAGCCCAATGGCAATGGTTAAAAACAAATAAGTCATGTCTTTAATGGTAATTTCTTCGGTTTTATAGCGCAGCATACTAAACACAGCAAACAACCCAAATGCCGATCCCATTGATAAATCTACTTTATTTAATAAATATGAAATTAAAAAAATGATAAGATTGAAAATAAAAAATGTAAAAAACAACTCTCTGTTTTTGTATAACGGATAATAAATACCTCGTATCAATACCAACATGGTTGATATATCAATTATTAATCTAAACAACAATTTGGTAGAAATTTTTTGAAACTCCTCTACTCCAATATAGTTTAGAATAACCTCGTTTGCTGATTGTATAAGTGTCATAACTTTAAATTTTATTTCATACTACTTTAGTAACAGTATTTAAAGCACTTTAAAAAATTGTTAAACTAAAAACTAAATGTAATTAAATTCTATTATTTATTTATCTTGCATACAATTTTTATTACATAATACTGTTATTTGTTTTTTAAAATAAAAACATGTTTTTAAACCTGAAACACATATTTATTTTCACATTAATTTTTAGTGTTTTTTCAATTACACTACAAGCATCAGTTATACATATTTGTAAGGAAAACAAACTGTTTAAAGTTCAAAACTCTGCTGTTACTGAAGAAGAGGAAGAGTCTCATGAAACAAATGATTCTGTAGATGAATTAATTTATTTAAACCACGATTCTATATTTATGTTATCTGCTTTAGAATCAAATAAATTGTTTTTTATTCCAATAAAAAAATACATTTCTATTATAGCCTCTATTATAATTCCTCCTCCAAAAAGTTAATTAATTGATATGGCTACTGTATAGCCAAAATTTCTTTTTACAATTAATTAATTATTTACTTAAATATGTTTCAAAAAAAATTATTTGCCGATATAAAAGCGGGTGTAGTTGTGTTTTTAGTAGCACTCCCATTGTGTTTAGGAATAGCAATGGCCTGTAATGTTTCATTATTTTCAGGCATCATTGCGGGTATTGTGGGCGGTGTAATTGTTAGCTTATTTAGTGGTTCTAAATATAGTGTTTCGGGGCCCGCTGCAGGTTTAACAGCTATTGTATTAGCTGCTGTTAACGAATTAGGAAGTTTTCAAGGGTTTTTAGCTGCTGTTGTTTTTGCAGGTGTATTTCAACTAATACTAGGCTTGCTAAAAGCTGGTTCGGTGGCAAATTATATCCCAAATGCAGTTATAAAAGGAATGCTTGCGGGAATAGGTATTATCCTCATCATAAAACAAATACCACATCTACTAGGATATGATAAAGACCCAGAAGGAGATGAACAATTTATTCAAATGGATGGAGAAAATTCGTTTACTGAATTAATTAACATGATTAATTTTGTTTCACCTGGAGCAGTAATTATAGGTATACTTTCGTTTATGATTTTAGTAATTGCCGATAAATCATTTTACAAAAAAGATAAATTTTTATCAATGATTCCAGGTCCTTTGTTAGTAGTTATATTTGGTATTTTATTAACTATATCTTTTAAGAGTAATGCGTTTTTATCTATCGATGCTCAACATTTAGTTAATCTCCCATCCATAAATTCTACACAAGATTTGATTTCAAATTTAATGTTCCCTGATTTTAGCTTTGCTAATTCTACTAACTTTTGGGTTATTGTTTTAACTCTTGGCGTTGTTGCTAGTTTAGAAACATTATTAGGGATTGAGGCTATTGATAAACTAGACCCTGACAAAAACGAATCAAACACTAATCAAGAATTATTAGCTCAAGGAGTTGGAAATATTACCTGTGGATTTTTAGGAGGATTACCAATTACATCGGTTATTGTAAGAAGCTCAGCAAATATTAATTCTGGGGCTAAATCAAGAGTATCAACTATATTTCATGCCATATTGCTATTAGTAAGCATTGTGTTTTTACCTAATATATTAAGCTTAATACCAAATGCCTCTTTAGCATCTATATTAATAGCAACTGGGTTTAAGCTAACTAAAATAACTATATTTAAAGAGCAATGGAAAATTGGGTTAGAGCAATTTATCCCGTTTGTAATTACAATTGTTGTAATGTTATTTACTGATTTGCTTAAAGGTGTTTGTGTTGGAATACTGATTTCTGTAGTGTATATTATTAGAGATAATATTAAATTTTCGTTTGAATTAAGTAGTGATACAATTGATGGACAGTTGTATTATTTAATTAAACTCCCACAGCATGTTACATTTTTTAATAAAGGATATTTAATGAATTGCTTCAGAAATATAAAATCAAATAGTAAAGTAATTATTGATGGAAGTATAAATAAAAAAATTAATAGGGATGCTAAAGATGTTATTGATGATTTTATTGATACATCTAAAAAAAGAAAAATAAATGTTGAACTTATAAAATATAAACACTCATAATATGGACAAAGCATACCAAAAGTTAATTGACGGAAATAGGCGTTTTGCATTAGAAAAAAAATTTGACGATCCGGAATATTTTAAAAAATTATCATTAGGTCAAAAGCCAGATTATTTATGGATTGGTTGTAGTGATAGCAGAGTTCCTGCCAATGAAGTTACTAGTACCGAAAGCGGAGAAATGTTTGTACATCGCAATATTGCAAATTTAGTAGTGCATACCGATGTGAACTTAATGAGTGTATTAGAATATGCTGTAACGGTTTTAGGTGTAAAACATATTATTGTTTGTGGACACTACGGATGCGGAGGAGTTAGAGCAGCTATGGGAACAGGGAGTTATGGCTTAGTAGATAACTGGTTAAGAAACATAAAGGATGTTTATCAAAAACATGAAGTAGAATTAGCTTCAATTGATAATGAAGACAAACGAGCGGATAGATTAACAGAATTAAATGTGATAGAGCAAGTTCAACATTTAGCAAAAACTAAAATTGTTCAAGGCGCATGGGCTCTAGGGAAACAA
The DNA here is from genome assembly GCA_964541155.1 of uncultured Flavobacterium sp. Lineage (GTDB taxonomy): Bacteria > Bacteroidota > Bacteroidia > B-17B0 > Aurantibacillaceae > UBA4416. Next base: position 268,420 of record CAZIPC010000002.1, on the reverse strand, counting down.
TTAGCTATTCACGGTTGGGTGTATGGATTAAATAGTGGTTTAATTACTGAACTAAAAGCTGTGTATGATGATTCTGGAGATATTGAGCCTATTTATAGGTATGATTTTAAATCGTAAACTAAATAAAACCAATTTTAAAGTTGGTTTTATTTAATACGTTACACTAAAAATAATTTTGAAACATTAGCTTCGTAACTATGGCTTACTGGAATTTTTTTATCTCCTATTAATACCATTTTATTGGTATAACTTGCTATTTTATTAATTGGAACAATAAATGAACGATGTACTCTAATGAAATCTGACGAAGGTAATTTCTCTATTAATGATTTCATCGTTAATCTTGCCACTATGGTTTTTTGTTGATATAAATGAATTTTCAAATAGTCATCTAATGCTTCAATATATAAAATATCTTTTAATACTATTTTTTGTAAACTATAATCTGCTCTCACAAAAATATGTTCAGGCTTAGCATAAGATATTAATTTAAAATATTCTTTTGTTTTATCTACAATTTGATTAAATGTGTCAAATGTAAGTGGTTTTGCCAAGTAACCTAATGGTTTAATTTTTAAATCTTCTTTAAAAGAATCTTTATTAGAAGTAATAAATATTAGAGCTGAATTTTGTTTAATTTGAGAACATAAATCAACAGTTTTAAAATTTGACATTTCAAGATCTAAAAAAACAACATCAGTAGGGAATTTTTTTAAATGTCTTAATCCATCTTGGATATCAGTAAATGTTTTTTGTAAAATTATAGCATCAATTTCTTTACAGAAATTTTCGATAATTTTTAACGCATTTGGTTCATCGTCTATGGCAATCGCTTTTATCATTGGGTATTAAAACGTCTCTGAAAATAAATTTCATTAGTAATCAAAGGTAGACAGCTTTAATAAAAAATAAAAAGAAGAGCGGTAAAGAATTAATTTTTGTAGGCGAACAATTACTCATAAAGCAATTGCTATTAAGTTTTATTATAAACTAACTATCGATTTTATTCTTCGTCGTCAAATTCTAATTCAGCATCTTTTTCCCAAATCTCCATCTCACAGGGCTTACAGTTAAATTTTAATTTGTATTCATTTTCTCCATGTTTTAACGTAAGAGGTTCAACTACTTTTTCTCCCATCGTGTCTCTTTGAAATCTTGCACACTTTCCTAATTCGTATTTTACACAATATTTTGTAGTCATTACTCTGGATTTACCAGGGTCCCACTGCAATTCAAAAGCCTTCTCAATTTCTGTTACTCCATGTCGTTTGTAAAATGCACGCGCAAGATTATTAGAAACATTATAAGTAAAATCCAATTGAGAAACTGGATAAGGATGATTTGTTTTTTCTATCTTAAATTCCTCCCTGTGATAGCTATTTACTCGAATATCAATCAATTGGTCTAAAACAACTCTTCGTATTTTATTAATTTTTGAGATTGGCAAAAACCAATTTTTGAAAAAATTAACCTCTATAGCGTCTACTATAAAAGGTGTATTTCCTGTTTTAGCAAGATTTTTTTTAATGTTTGGAATAGTTGATTCATCACTTTTTGAAAGTTCTTTACTAACTAATAAAGTAGATATACTTTCATGCCCATCTTCATCTATTGCCTTTAGTTCATATCCATCTGGTATTTCTGAAAAAAATAAAGTAACACCTATTTTACGGATAGCACTATCCTCTCTTTCAACTAACTTATTAAATGTGGCATCAGAATTTCTATAAATCATTGTTCCTTGCTTAATAGGTTTAAATGTATTAGGAACAACTATATTATTTATAATACTATTTATTTGAACGCCATCTGATTCTCCATGTTCATTAATAAAATAAAGCCCATCGCCATTATTTAATTTATTGTGGTTTTGGATAACATAACCATGATCTTTAATTTCAATTAATTTTCCTATCAACTGACCCTGAGACTTTGGGCTTTCCCATGATCCAATTTTTTCTTTACGTTTATTTACAAAATAATCTGTATAGCCTCTATTAAAGCTTCTATCCATTTCTGGATCAAAATTATAAAATGTTCTGCCAGAAGATGCTTTTTGAAACTTATCATTATTTTCTAAAAACGCATCTAATTTTTTTCTCAAATACGACGTGTTATTTTTAACATATACCATGTCTTTTAACCTTCCTTCAATTTTAAAGGATGTAATCCCTGCTTCAATTAAATTTGGTAATTGATCGCTTAAGTCTAAATCTTTTATAGATAATAGATGGCTATTTGCAATTAACATTTTTCCTGTCCCGTCAATTAAATGATAGGGTAATCTACAATTTTGAGCGCAAGAGCCTCTATTTGCACTCCGTTCTCCACCAGCAATACTCATATAACAGTTGCCGCTAAACGAAACGCAAAGCGCTCCAGAAACAAAAAATTCTAATTCAACATTTGAGGCCTCATGAATTTCTTTAATTTGATCTAGATTTAATTCTCTAGCTAATACAACTCTTTTAATGCCTGCGTCTGCTAAAAATTTTACATGTTTTGGATCTCTGTTATTAGCTTGTGTACTAGCATGAATAACAATTGGAGGTAAATCCATTTCTAAAATTGCCATGTCTTGAACAATGAGCGCATCTACTCCAATAGCGTATAATTGATAGATTAATTTTTTACAATCCGCTAATTCATGATCGTACAAAATAGTATTAACTACAACAAAAACTTGAGCTTTAAATAAATGCGCGTACCGTACTAATTCTTCAATATCTTCAACTGAATTAGTAGCATTTGTTCGGGCACCAAATTGTGGGGCGCCAATATATACTGCATCTGCGCCAGCATTAATAGCCGCCATACCTTGTATTAAATTTTTAGCTGGTGCTAAAATTTCGATTTTCTTTTTCATGAAAAAGTTTTGCATTTAATTAATCAAAGATAAAGACTAATTTTTCTATTTTAGGATGTTATCAATTAATATTATTGGCTTGTTTTATTGCTTGTTCTATAGAATTTGTTAACTCAATAAATTCATTAACCGACAATTGTTCGGCTCTTTTATCCAAATAAATTGATTGTACTTCTACATTACCACATAATACTTTTATTGAATTACGAACTGTTTTTCGGCGTTGATTAAATGATGCTTTTACAACTTTAAAAAATAAATCTTCATTACAGTTTAGATTGCTTATAGTGTTTCTGGTTAATCTTATAACTGCAGATTTTACCTTTGGCGGCGGATTAAATACATGCTCACTAACTGTAAATAAATATTCAATTTTATAAAATGCTTGTAATAATACACTTAATATCCCGTATGCTTTAGAACCTGGTTTTTCTGCAATTCTAACAGCAACTTCTTTTTGAAACATCCCAACTAATGATGCTACATCATTTCTATAGTCTAATACTTTAAACATAATTTGTGTTGAAATATTGTAAGGGAAATTTCCAATTAGGTTAAATTTTCCTTTTCTAGCAAATGGCATTAAATCGGCTTCTAAAAAATCTTGATAAATAATTTTTGATTCATGTTCCGGATATTTTTCTTTTAAAAAAGTGATTGATTCTTCATCTATATCAAATGCTGTAAAATTTGGTTTATCAATCATATATTGGGTTAAAACTCCCATTCCTGGGCCAATTTCTAAAATTGCCAAATCATCTTTTGGCAAAGCATTAACTATTTTTTGTGCAATATTTAAATCAGTTAAAAAATGTTGCCCTAAATGTTTTTTTGCTTTTACTGGTGTTGTCAATTTATTAATTATTTAAATTTTGATAATCTGCGTCAATTATTTTTATACTAACATGTTTACGCATATACACATGCTTATCTTGAAACCGTTTAATAATTAATCCTGCTAAAAGGCCTACCGAAGTGGCAACTATAGCTTGTTGATGAACAATAGTAGGATTGCCATTTGCAATATTATTTCCAGTATCAATAATAAAAAAACCAAAAGCAGCAACAAAAAACCAATGGCTAATGTTAGCGCCTTTTATTTTTATTGATTTTAATTGGGTAAGCTTTACTGTTTTATCATTTTCAAAAAGCAATATGCTGTCGTTCATATTTACTAATTTTTGTTTTCGATATAATAACTCTCCTTTTAATTTATATTCTAATTCGGAATTATTATAAAATTGAAACGATTTTTCTTTACCGAAAAAAGTATGATAATTCAATTCTAAAAATTTTTGCGAATATAAATTATTTAGAAAAAAAACTAAATTTATGAGTACAATACCTTTCATTAAACAATTTGTAGAAGTGTTCTAAAAGCAACGTATTTGCCGTCATACAAAGCTTTCATGTCTGCCTGTAATCTTGGGGCTTCATTAGCCATATAAGATTCTATATCGCTCATGTTTTCAAATACATACTGTGTGGAATAGGTCTCTCCCTCATCGTCAACATTTAAAACTTTACACATTTTATATTCTTTAAAGTACCCTGTTTTCATAACCATTGGTATATGAATAGATTTCATCCATTGATGCCATTCTTTTGCTAAATCTTTATCTATGCTGACTGTTACATTATATATATACATAATTTTTATTTTGTTAATTAATTGCGTCTCCTCTTAATTCTCTGAAGCGTTTTCTTGCTTCAACTACATAAATACTACCTGGGTATTTTATTAAAATATCTTGATAAAGTTCTTTTGCTTTTTCTTTATCATTTATATATTTTTCATACAATTCAGCTTCTTTAAATAAAGCATCATCACCATATAATTCAGTTGGATAAAACTCTAAAATGTTTTGATACATTTTTATTGCTTCGTTATATAAATTTAATCGTTTATATATTTCTGCTTTTTTATAATAAATATCATCTCCTAATGTATGCTCCGAAAATATTAAATTAATACTGTCTAATTTAGCTAACGCCTGACTATACTGATGCTGTACAATTAATAATTCAGCTGATGCAAACATACTTAATGGTTTTGTATTAGTATCAACTCCAATAGCATCTGTTATGATTAAAGATAAATCCAATGCGTCATTCGCAATTGTTTTTGATGTAGCTCCTTTTAATACATCACATTGAGTTTTTGCCCAAGCAAAATCAGAAGCATAATAACTCAATTGCGCGTTTTTAAATTTAGCAAGCTGGCCAATAATTTCATATTTAAAATCTTTTTCTACTTGAGAGTATAATAATGATGCGTCCCAAATATTTCCAATTAACACATTCATGTCTCCTAAATCTAGTTTAATCTCAGCTAACTGATTTTTATCAAAAGAATACTTTGTTGTAACTTCTTCTAGATCGCTAATTGCTTCACTAGTTTTATTAAGAAAATATGATTTTAATATGGCTGATTTTTTAATAAGGGGAAGTGTGAGATTGCTAATGCCATAATGCTTTATAGTGCTTTCAATGTTCATATTAAGCATTCTTATATTTTCAATAGAAGGATTTAATTGTTTTGTAAGTTCTAAATAACTTACATTTAATTTTTCAATCGAGGCTATGTCATAATAAGGATTAGAGGTTCCTTTACTAATTACATATTGATAACATTTTTCAGCAACTAAATAATTTTCGTTACTTACACATAAATTTGCCAAATCAATTAATCTACTTCCATCTGATTTTTGTCTCTTATCAATTGCTTTAGATTGTAAAAAAGAAGCTTCAAAATCTTTTTGTTGATTTAAAATAAAAATCAGAAAATCAGAAAATACAATTTTATCAGGAGATTGCTGAATTCGTTTTTGAAGTTCTTGTTTAAGGATAGGATTATTGAATCCGCCATTTTTTTCATCATACCCTAAGGATTGTTGTAAATGCGCTTGGGCAGTATATAATTCACTTTCTCTAAATTCTATGGCGTCTAAATATTCATTTACCATAGATTTTAAATCTCCTTGTTTTTTATATACCTCTGCTAACTCGTAATAATAAGGATAAGAAGTTGTAGATTGTTTTCTGCCCTTTTTGTATACTTCAACGGCATAGTCATACAACTCGGCGTCTTCAAAAGCATGTGCTAACGAAAAAATAGTATTTTGTTCTGGAATTACTTCTTTAACTGCTTTATTATATTGGTCTTTTTCTTTGTTGCTATTTCCCTCTAATTTATATACAAGGCCTAATTTTACATATAAATAGGTATTCAAATCACTTTGTTTGATTTGTTTTTTTACTATTTTCTCAGCTTGTTTATACTCTTTTGTTTCTAGTAAGCACTTAAAGTAATATGAAAAATAGGCCTCTGGCTTTTGATTATATAACTGTTCAAAATAAACAATTGCTTTATCATATTGCTTTTGTTCAAAAAATTGTATAGCAACTCTATCATCTACAACTCTTTGGGCATTAACATGGATAACCCCAAACAAAATAATACATATAAAAAAAGATTTCAATTAATTAGCTTTGTTTTAGGCGTTTAATTTCTGGGGTTAATAAAACAGGCAAAACACCAGCGTTTAACTGCCTTACTAATTCTTCACAAACTGGCAAAGACTGATTAAATATATCTAAGTGCTTTCTAATCTCTTGGCTATTTACTTTTAACTCTTCTATAATTTGTTCTGCTTGTTTTTTTTCTTTATTAATAAATTCTATGGCCTCTTCTTCTTCAACACTTCCGGCTTTTAAATCAGAGGATAATGTTTGTAATTGTTTAATAGATTGATTAGCTTTTGATATCCATTCAAACCTTAATGCTAGAAAGTTATTTAATCCTTCTTTTATAAAATAGAAACTTTGTAAGTTTTCGGCAACTGATTTTGTAACAGTATCTTTTAAACGATAACTAATAAAGTTTGAATAAGTGTATAGTTTAGAATATGCCAACATACAGGAAGCGCTGTCTATTGCTTTAAAATTATCTAAAGATTGCTGTACTACAATTTTTAAACTGTCTAATTCTCTAACTTGTTTATCATAAGTATGAGAATTTTTACAGCTAATAAAACAAACTGAAATGAAAACACTCATTGAAATGTAAAATAAAAACTTCATAAATAAACATTATTTATCAAATTTAAGTTTAATTGAGCATAAACAAAAAAGAAGTTGCATTAATAGTTTAAAAACTTCCCCCAGTACCTGCCCCTCCTGATTCTCCTCCTCCAAATTTAAAATCTGTGGTAGGATTAGGTTGATTTGGAATCAATTCTTCTAAAACTGCAAATGCTTCAATATTACTTTTCAAAACATTATTTTCGTTTATTTCTTCTTCATAAGTAAATCCATGTTTTGGAGATTTAAGATATGTAATTGTCTTATAAGCAATAATAACTAGTATAATTCCTACTATTACTAAAGTAATTTCTGGGTGTCCAAAACTAAAATAATATTTAAATGTCAATACAGCAAAGCCAACCATAATTAATCCAGACCATAATAACGTTTTATCCTTTGTTTTTAACCCAAAGTAAATATAAAGTATTGGCATAATTGCTGTAAAAAAATAAAATAAAATAGCTAATGGAATGTCTGTCCCTACAGGAATTTGCAAATTAAACTCCGAAATACTAAATTCTCTAACTACAAAATAATTTCCAGAAAAATATATTACAAATAATGATGTAAACTCAATTAGATGTATACAAGGCTTCCAATAAAAAAGAGCGTTGTTTTTTTTGTCTTTTTTTGCCCTTAAATATATTAAGTTAAAAACTATCATAAACACAAAAGGCATGATTACTTTTGAAACTTCTCCTAATTTTAAAACAAGTAAAAAAAGTATAATACAAATAGAAAAAAACAAAATCAATGTTACTAATCTATCTCTATATCTATAAGATGAAAAAAACAAAACTGGAAGTATCATCAACACAAATGTTAATATAGAATCTTGTTTGATTTGGTTTAATATTAAATAAATAGCTATTAATAAAAAAATAATTCCGAAATATAATAATGCCTCATCTACTCCTGAATTATAAAGCTTTTTATGTTTTATAAAATGTTCTAAAAACACAAAACATCCTATTGAAAATAAAATAGAACTAATGATAAAAAAAGGGATATTATCTTCATTAAAAAGTGGAGAGAAAAATAATGAATATACTCCTAAGGAAGCAAAAATGATAAATGTTACAAATAAAAACAAGCCTATTTTAACAAATAAATTAGGGGTATAAAAATCTATTTTATACTGTTGCTTCATTAATTGGTATTGATGCGGTGTAATTAATTTTTTCAAATACCACTCTTTTACTTTCTTTATCAAAGCAATATGTATTAAAGTATTTAAATTATATGCTTTCATTTATTTATCGTTATTATTTTTTTGATATTAATAAAAAAGAAAATAACACCAATAGCTGATAAAATAACGTAAAGCATAGCAAAGAAGAACAATCCATCACTCATTGTATTATTTCTCATCATAAAATAAAATAAACTATATGATATACCTATATAACCATATAATACAGACAATAATAAAAACAAATACGATGTTTTTATTATTGCATATTTTATAAAATAAAAACAAATTATAAGTAATAACAATAAGCTAATTAACTTAAAAGAATAATTAAACAAAGCTGCAAGAAAGCCTATACTCATCAGATTTAACGAAAAATTATTGTAAGTAAAAACAAAATGCTGCTTTATCTTTTTAAAATCCGAATACCAACCCCAAACTCCTATGAAAAAACCCAACATAACTGTAGAAAAAATAATGCTCCAACTCGAAAAATCATTATCAATCATAAAATTACTAGGTGTAACAACTAGTCCTATAGCGCTTGCTAAACCACTGATAGCTATTGATAACACCCCCTTGTGATCATAGCGGTAAGCAACATAAAATGAAAAAACACTAGCAGCTAAAATCCATATATAATAATAAATTGAAAATAAATGATATTGATACTGAATATAGCCAATAAACACCCAAAACAATAAACACCCAAATAATGTAACATAATCAAAAAATGGTGATGGATGATTTACTTGTTCATTAACATAAGGTAATTTAAACTTGTTAATGTAATAAAAACATACCGCGCAAATAATCGCTATTAATAACAATATAGCTTGATGTCCTATTGTATCAATATTTTTATATACGAAAACACTAATTCCACTCGACAACAATACAACTCCTACATACAGGATCATTCTGAGCTCCCAGTGTAGTGAAAATAATTTATTCGACTCATTACTTTCAATTAGTTCGAATTGTTTGTCGTTTATATATCCATCTTTTTTTATAGTATCTAGTTCTATCATTGTTTAGATATTAGTTACATAAATATACTTAAATATATAATTTTATTTTATTTGTTTTAACAACTCCCTTTATCAACTTTGGTTACCGCTAAAAGAAAAGTAACTTTATTTACATCATAATAATATATATTTACATTATGATTGTAACGTTATTAAAAGAAAGTGTTTTATTTGCTTGGAATTCTTTAATTGCCAACAAATTAAGAACGTTCTTGAGCTTATTAGGAATAACGATTGGTATTTTTGCTATTATTACTGTTTTTACCATAGTTGATAGCCTAGAGCGTAATGTTAGAGGAAGCGTACAAAGTTTAGGCGATAATGTTGTATTTGTGATGAAATGGCCTTGGACATTTGGCCCTGATTATCCTTGGTGGAAATATATGAATAGACCAGTTCCAAAATACCAAGAACTCAACGAAATTGAACGAAAAGCTAAAACAATAGATGCTATAGGATTTAGAGTAGGATGTAAAAAAACACTTAAACACAACAACAATACAATTGAAAATGCCTTAGTTTCGGGATGGTCATTCGGTTTTGGCAAAGTAAAATCGTTTGAAATTATTGATGGAAGATACTTTAGAGAAGATGAAGCTGAAGGAGGATATAATGTTGTTATATTAGGTAATGCCTTAGCTGAAGGCTTGTTTCCAAACAATCAATCCTCTATCGGTAAAACCATAAAAGTTGCAGGAAGAAACTGCAAAGTAATAGGTTTATTTAAGAAAGAAGGAGAAAGCATGTTAGGGAACTCGATGGATAATCAAGCTGTGGTGCCATATCATTTCGCCAGACTATTCATAGATGTAAAATCCGAAAATAATGAGCCTTTTATTGCAGCAAAAGCAAAACCTGGGATTACAAATAACCAATTAAAAGAAGAATTAACAGGAATCATGAGAAACATTAGAGGACTTAAGCCTTTAGTAGAAGATGATTTTGCTTTAAATGAAACCAATTTATTAAGTAAGAATTTTGATGGTCTTTTTGATATTATTGGTATTGCAGGTGCAATCATTGGTGGGTTCTCTATATTAGTTGGAGGATTTGGAATTGCTAATATCATGTTTGTATCTGTTCGAGAAAGAACTAATTTAATTGGAATACAAAAATCACTTGGTGCTAAAAACTATTTTATTCTAGCTCAATTTTTATTTGAAGCTATCTTTTTATCTTTAATAGGAGGGATTATAGGCCTTATACTTATTTTTATACTCACCTTTGCCTCACATGGTATTATTGATATGGATATAACACTAACTCGTTCAAACATAATTTTAGGATTAACAATATCTGTATTAATAGGAGTCATCAGTGGCTTTATACCAGCCTATGGCGCCTCCCAATTAGATCCTGTAGAAGCTATCAGAACTAATTAATATGGCAGTAATAAAACGTCCAAAATCTATCAGTATACTAAGTATCATAGCAATTATACTTGTGTTACTTGCTTTTCCAATGTTATTTACACCTTCTATAAAACGCATGGGCGATTTTATTCCTATGATTCTGGGAATTATTATTACGTTTCAGTTTGTTTCGTTAATTGGAATTTGGCATATGAAAAAATGGGGAGTTATGTTATTTATAATTATGTTTACTATCAGAGTCATTACATTTATGTACTTAGATTTATTTACTTTTAGATTTTATTTTAATATCTTTTATTCTCTTTTATTCATCATTTTCTTTATGATTCATTATTCAAAAATGGATTCTAATCTTTAAAACAAAAGTTGTTTTTATATACTGTTTTGTGCATTTATCGATTTTTAAAGTCAATTTGTCTTAAATGACATTTAATTTTTTAAAAATTTTGTTTTAATCAAAAAAATAATTATATCTTTATATACGATTTAGATACACTTTTACTCAATAAAATATACCTTTTAATCAATAGAACCATGGTTGCAGAAGTTGAAACTCATAATTTAGTTGACCCCTTAAAAGCCTTTTTTGGCTTTAGTGGTTTTAAAGGAAACCAAGAAGCTATTATCAATAATATCCTGAATAAACAAGATACATTTGTGATTATGCCAACAGGTGGAGGGAAATCGCTTTGTTATCAATTACCCGCTATTATGAGTGAAGGAACAGCCATTATTGTTTCTCCACTCATTGCTTTAATGAAAAATCAAGTAGATGCTATTCGTGGATTTAGTAATGAAACAGGTATTGCTCATTTTTTAAACTCGTCATTAAATAAATCAGAAATAGCAACCGTTAAAAAAGATGTTCTTTCAGGAAAAACTAAATTGTTGTATGTGGCTCCTGAAACGTTAAATAAAGAAGATAATGTTGAGTTTTTTTCTGAGTTTAAAATATCATTTTTTGCAATAGATGAAGCGCACTGTATCTCCGAATGGGGACATGATTTTAGACCTGAGTATCGCAGATTACGCCCTATTATTGACAAATTAGGATCGGTACCAGTAATGGCATTAACCGCTACAGCAACACCTAAAGTACAACACGATATTCAAAAAAACTTAGGAATGCTGGAGGCTGGTTTATTTAAATCGTCTTTTAATCGTGAGAATTTATATTATGAAGTTCGAGCTAAACAAAATGTATTAAAAGAAATTATAAAATACGCTAAACAAAATACTGGAAAATCAGGCATTGTATACTGTTTAAGCCGTAAAAAAGTAGAAGAGGTTGCACAAGCATTAATTGTTAATGGAATAAAAGCAGCTCCCTATCATGCAGGATTAGATGCTAAAGAACGAGCAAAAACACAAGATGGCTTTTTAATGGAAGACATTGATGTAATTGTAGCTACTATTGCTTTTGGGATGGGAATTGATAAACCAGATGTTCGTTATGTGATACATCATGATATTCCAAAATCATTAGAAGGGTATTATCAAGAAACAGGGCGAGCAGGAAGAGATGGAGGAGAAGGAAACTGCTTAACATTTTATAGTTACGATGACATCATGAAGCTTGAAAAATTCATGAAAGACAAACCTGTAAACGAACAAGAAATTGGAAAACAAATGTTGTCTGAAACCGCTTCTTTTGCAGAAACATCATCATGTCGTCGTAAATTTATTTTACATTACTTTGGTGAAGAATTTGACGATGCAAAATGTAATGAAATGTGCGATAATTGCCGTCATCCAAAACAAAAATTTGAAGCGCAAGATGATTTACTTCTTGCTATACAAGCAGTAAAAGAAAGTAAAGAAAAACATAAAGTTAAAGACATCATCAACATATTAATTGGAAATTTAACAGCAACTGGTAAATCATATAAACACAACGAACTAAAAACATGGGGAGAAGGTGTTGAGCATGATAAAGACGATAAATTTTGGAATGCGGTTATGCGTCAAGCCATTGTAAATGGATTCTTTGCAAAAGATATAGAAAACTATGGTCTTGTAAAAATTACAAATAAAGGAAAAGATTTTTTAAAACATCCGTTCAGTATTAAGTTTACTAAGGATAATGATTTTAGCAACGCTGACAGCGATAATGACGATGATATTACAAGCGGAAAAGGCTCTGGAAGTTCTGACGAGGTTTTATATACAATGCTAAAAGATCTTACAAAGAAAATTGCTAAACAACATAATTTACCACCTTATGTTATTTTTCAAGAAACATCTTTAGAAGAAATGTCAATCAACTATCCAATTACGATGGAAGAAATGACAAAAATTACAGGAGTTGGAACAGGTAAAGCCACAAAATACGGAAAGGCATTTTTAGATTTAATAAAAAAACATGTTGAAGATAATGATATCGAACGACCTAGCGATATGGTTATTAAATCAGTGGTTAATAAATCTGGATTAAAAGTTTTTATTATTCAAAACATAGATAGAAAAGTTAGTCTTGAGGACATGGCTAAAAACAAAAATCTAAAAATGAATGATTTATTAACCGAAATAGAAACCATCGTTACATCTGGCACAAAAGTTAACATCAATTATTATATCGATCAAGTAATAGACGAGGATAAAAAAGATGAAATATATGAGTGTCTACGAGAGGCCGAAAACGACGATATTAATGCCATTTTAAAAGAACTAGGAGAAGATGAATATAGCGAAGAAGAAGTTCGTTTAATGCGTATTAAATTTATTAGTGAGTTTGGTAACTAAAAAATAAATTAAATCCCATAAAGCCGTTTACTTTCAGTAACGGCTTTTTTTAAATAAATTAGTAATAAGCTCATCTGTTAGTTTATGTAATCGTGTATTTTTAGTAACTTCGCAGATATGACAACAATTTCTAAAAAAAATACGCCAGACAATAATCAAAGCATTATTATTATTTGTTCAACCTTTAAAAATAAAGCAGAATACACTTTAACCAAAGAACAAATTAACTATATCAATAATGATATCAACATAAATAATAAAAAATTTATTTGTATCAACACATTATCCCGTTTTGTGTACGTTATGATAATAGATAACGAAAAAAATCACTATTCTGTTTTAGAACAAATTCGTAAACATGGAGCAACAATTGCGGATAGTATCAATAACGAAAAATATTCGAGTTTTTGCATTATAAATGAATTATCTAATGCCGACTATTCTTTGGCACTTGCAGAAGGGGCCTCACTAGGAAATTATCAATTTATTAAGCATAAACCTAGCGCAAAAAAAACTGCAAATACATTAAAAACTATTTATGTAATCGATAAAAAAATAACTACAACACACCTATCAAATCTATCAATTGCTATTGACGCAACATTAAAAGCTCGTGATTTAGTAAATGAACCTGTAAACAAATTAAACGCAACTGAATTAGCAAATGCCTTTAAATCTATGGGTAAAAGTGCTGGGTTTAAAGTTGAAGTATTTAATAAGGCAAAAATTAAACAGTTAAAAATGGGTGGTTTATTAGCTGTCAATCAAGGAAGCGTTGATCCACCTACTTTTTCAATAATGGAGTATAAACCAAAAAACGCTAAAAACAAAAAACCATACGTGTTAGTAGGAAAAGGAGTTGTGTATGATACTGGCGGACTTAGCTTAAAACCTACACCAAACAGTATGGATTTAATGAAATGTGACATGGCAGGAGCAGCAACTGTTGGTTGTGCAATGTATGCTATTGCTAAAGCAAAACTAAATGTACATGTTATTGCATTAGTGCCATCTACAGATAACAGGCCGGGCTTCAACGCATTTGCCCCTGGAGACATTATTACAATGATGGACGGAAGTACAGTTGAGATGCTAAACTCAGATGCTGAAGGTCGTATGATATTGGCGGATGCTTTACATTATGCTAAACGTTATAATCCCGAACTTACAATTGAGTTATCAACTCTAACTGGTGCGGCAGCTGCAGCCATAGGACAATATGGCATTGTAAGCATGGGAACCGCAACAGACGAGCAAAAAACAAAACTAACAGTTAGCGGATTGCGTATGCATGAACGATTAGCAGAGTTTCCATTTTGGGACGAATATGACGAACTAATTAAATCAGATATTGCTGATCAAAAAAACTTGGGAGGACCTTACGGCGGGGCAATTACTGCTGGAAAATTTTTAGTTAAATACACCAACTATCCATATATGCATTTTGATATTGCTGGACCAGCATTTGTTTCGGCAAAAGATAGCTATAGAGGAAAAGGAGGAACAGGCTATGGCGTAAGATTATTATTTGACTTTTTCTCTAACTTATAACATGCGAGTATCATTTATTATATTTTTATTAATTCCTTTATTTTATTTTTGTCAAACTAATATTGGAGAATCATTAATTGTTATTCATTATGATGAAACTCACACATCCAGTTTACGACAATTAATCTATAAATATAATTATATCAATAATGTGTATTCTGGTAGAGAAGAAATAATGTATGTAGATGGAAAAAAAAATGGCAAAGATTATGTAAGATTTGATATTGGAGAGAATATGCTTTACAAAAATCGTTACTTAATTTCTTCTATCGGAAACATTATTGATTTAAAAGAAAAAAAAGTGTTGCATGATGGCACTGCTAAACTGATTAGTTGCTCAAACGACAGCATAATTTTTTATACGAATGATATTTTCAAAGGAAAATTTTATTCTTATTATAATCTAACAACTAACAGTTATTCCGAAATTAAATCATTAACTTATAAAGCCATTTTAGGTCAAGACGTTGAATTTGACAAAACTACATCACCTTATAAATTAGAATATTTTCCTAGAGGATTAGATAAAGTGCTTTTAATGGAAGATGCTGGACACGGCGGCGTTTCTGCCAGTGGAAAAAAAACAGACATTCCTTTGTATTGGATAGACGATAACTGCTTTTTATTTCCTAACATAAAAATTACAGATATAGAAGGAGTAATCGTTAAATACACCCTTTCAACAAGAACCGCTAAAAATATTGGCAACTTTCATTCTATTTCAAAACTACCAGCAACATATATTTTAAAAAAAGGTAAAAATACATTTATTGAGTTCTATTTTAAAGAGAAGTTATACCTTATCAATCCCGCTAAAGAAACAATGGTAACTTCTCCTTACAAAGAAATAGATTCAAATTTTTCAGTAGAAGTTGAACAAAAAGAAAATGGAAGGGCTGTATATTTTAAGGGAAAAGAAATTGGTAGAAATCATTTTCAAATACATAACTTTAAATCTAGTAACACACTTGCTGCCATTGTAAAGGAAGTTGTTGTGGGATCAGATTCTTATCAACAAGGAATTGCGGTATTTAATATTTCAAAAGCTAAATGGGAAAACATTGATTCAGAAGATGTAGCCGCATTAGTTGGATGGATAAAATAAAATATAAATTATGATAGATAATAAAATAATAGTTGGTATATCTCAAGGAGATTTAAACGGTATTGGATTAGAAATTATTCTTAAAACACTGTCAGACCCTCAATTATCTGAAATTTGTGTTCCTGTATTATTTAGTTCTCAAAAAACAGTTTCGTATTTTAGAAAGGTGTTGAACTTAGAAGACTTTAATTTTAATCCATTAAAAGATTTTAATCAAATACATCCTAAAAAACCAAACGTATATATATGTTATGACGAAGAAGTGACTATTGATTTAGGTAAGCCATCTGTTCAAAGCGGAAAATACGCTAAATTATCTTTAGAAGCTGCTACACAAGCATTACTTGATAAAAAAATTGATGTATTGGTTACAGCACCTATTAATAAATATTCTATGAAAGAAGCAGGATTTAATTATCCTGGACACACAGAATACCTTGGGGAGAAGCTAGGAGGCAAGCCATTAATGTTGCTTTGTTCTAATAACTTGCGAATAGCTGTTGTAACTGGTCATTTACCAATTAAAAATATTTCGCATCAAATTACTTCAGAAAATGTATTATCTAAAATCACACAACTTCACGAATCGTTAATAAAAGATTTTGGAATTCGTAAACCAAAAATTGCTGTGCTAGGATTAAATCCTCATGCCGGAGAAAATGGTGCAATAGGTGACGAAGAAAAAACAGCCATTACTCCCGCAATTATAAAAGCCAAAGAAACTATGATGGTATACGGCCCTTATTCTGCTGATGGCTTTTTTGGAAATAACACACAATCACAATTTGATGGTGTATTAGCCATGTATCATGATCAAGGATTAATTCCATTTAAAACATTAGCATTTGGGAATGGGGTAAATTTTACGGCAGGATTAAATTTTGTTCGAACTTCTCCAGATCACGGAACCGCATACGAAATTGCAGGAAAACAAATTGCAGATGAGTCATCATTTAGAGATGCATTATACACCGCTATAGATATTTACAAAAAACGAGAATTGTTAGAAGAAATTTCTAAAAATCCATTAGCATTTTCTCCAATTAAAAAAGAGAGAGGATAGTTTTAAACAAGGAGCTTCAAAAATATTAAGCTCCTTGTTTATTGAAATTTTTACTTAGCATTCTCTTCCCAAATCATTGCTAAATGCACAATAGTTTGGGTTGCTTTTTGCATATCTTGAATACTTACCCACTCTAATTTACTATGAAACGCATGCTCACCAGCATAAATATTTGGGCAGGGCAATCCCATAAACGATAAACGTGAACCATCTGTTCCTCCTCGAATACTAGACAATACAGGATTAACACCAGTTCTCGAAATGGCCTCTAATGCATAATCAACAACAAAGTAGCAGGTATCTAAAACATCTTTCATGTTGCGATATTGTTCGCTAACTACAAAATTAAAACTTGATTTTTGATACTTTAATAAAACACTCTTGGTAATTTCTTCTAATTCATTTTCCAAAGATTTTAAGGTAGGTGTATCAAAAGCGCGAATAATAAATTTAATTTCAACCTGTTCTAACCCGCCATTAATAGAAACTGGATGAATAAAAGGTTGTTTTTTTTCGGTTGTTTCTGGTGTTTTATCTTTTGGAATACGATTAATGATTTCTGATGCTATTTTAATAGAATGCTCCATTTTATCTTTGGCAAATCCAGGATGAGTAGGGATTCCATAAATTGTAATGGTTACACCATCAGCACTAAACGTCTCATTTTCTATATGCCCTAATGATTCTCCATCCATAGTATATCCATACTGCGCACCTAGTTTTTTAATATCTACTTTATCAGTTCCTCTTCCTATTTCTTCATCTGGTGTAAATAAAATACGAATAGCGCCATGTTTTATTTCAGGATGTGTCATTAAATAATTAGCGGCATCCATAATTTCAGCAACTCCTGATTTATTGTCGGCGCCTAATAACGTTGTTCCATCTGTGGTAATAATATCATTTCCAATTTGCGCTGCTAAATCTGGATGTTCTAAAAATTTAATAATTTGAGTTTTATCATTTGGTAATACAATATCTTTTCCATCATACTTAGTATGAATGATAGGATTTACATTTTCTCCACTACAATCTGGGGATGTATCCATATGAGAACAAAAGCAAATTACAGGAACTTGTTTGTTTGTATTTGAAGGAATTGTAGCATAAACATAGCCATACTCGTCTAACTCTGCATCCGTAACTCCCATAGCAAGAAGTTCTTGTACTAATAAATTGCCCAAATTTTTTTGTTTAACTGTGCTAGGGCAAGTAGAAGAATTTGGATCTGATTGAGTGTCAATTTTTGCGTAACGAATAAATCGCTCTGTTACTGTGTGTGTGTAATTTGAAAAATTCATGTTGTCTTAGAATAATAATCTGGTCTTATAATTTTTATTATAAATTATTAATAAAATAATTAGTAATTTTTTCCATTAAATGAGCTCTATCTTTTCCTAGTACATTGTGTTCATGCCCTGGATATACATAATAATCTAATTGTATGCTTTTATCAACTGCCTTTTTTTGATATAAAATACTATGTTGCCACACAACAACTGGGTCTTGTGCGCCATGTATCATTAATAATTTTCCTTTTAATTTATCTACGTAGTTTAACAAATTATTTTTATCATAGCCTTCTTTGTTATCTTGAGGAGAGTCCATATAACGTTCTGTGTACATAATCTCATAATAACTCCAATCAATTACTGGCCCTCCGGCAACTCCAACTTTAAATGTTTCAGGAGAACGTGTCATTAATGTTGTTGTCATAAATCCTCCAAAGCTCCATCCGTGAACTCCTATTCTATTAGCATCAACATAAGGTAACGACTTTAAATAATCAACTCCTTTTAGTTGATCTTCCATTTCTTTAGCCCCTAATTGACGATGGGTGGCTTGTTCAAATGCTTTTCCTCTATATGATGTGCCTCTTCCATCTAGTGTAAAAACAATAAATCCTTTTTGTGCCATATATTGATACCAAAGTTCGCCGCCAGCCATCCAAGTGTTTGTTACCATTTGTGAATGTGGTCCATTATATAAATACACTAATACTGGATATTTTTTGGTTGAATCAAAATTAATGGGTTTAAATAATCGACAATATAAATTTGTTCCTTCGTTATTTTTAATTGTAAATAAACTCCAGCTTCCTGTTTTATAATCTTTAATTGGGTTTTCTGCTTTGTAAATTGTATTTACTTTTTTTGTGGCTGTGTTTATTACATAATATTCACGTGGCGTAGTTGTATTTGAAAAATTATCAATTATGTAATTTCCTTTATCGTCTATTACACAAATATGATACCCATTTCCATTTGTAATTCGTTTTACATCTCCACTTTTTAAGCTAACACTATAAAAATCTTGATTTACGGGGCTTTGATCATTAGCATGAAAAAATAATCGTTCTCCTTTTTCATCAAATCCATTTTCTGTTTTAACTTCCCATGGTCCTTTAGTAAGTTGTTTTATTAATTTTCCATTAATATCATATAAATAAAAATGATTAAAGCCATCTCGTCTACTTTGCCAAATAAATTGATTAGAGTTGTTTTTCACAAACAACATAGGGTGCAAAGGTTCTGTATATTTGTCATCGTGCTCTTCAAATAATGTGCGAATAAAATTTCCTGTGTTAGCATCATATTCATTTAGTTTCATGTCATTTTGTGTACGACTTAATATGGCAATATAAATATGTTTTTCATCAGGACTCCAAGATATATTTGTTAAGTATTGTTCTTTATCTCCTTCGGTTTTTATGTAAATAGTAGTGTTTGTTTTAACATTATAAATTCCTAGTGTTACATGATGGCTTTTATTTCCTGCCATTGGATATTTGATATTAATATTTTTAGCTGGATGAGTTGTCCAATCTATGATTGGATAATCTGTTACCATTGATTGATCCATTCTATAAAATGCTAAATAATTTCCTTTTGGACTCCAAAATGTTCCTCCATTAATTCCAAATTCATTTTGATGAACATTTTTTCCAGTATAAACAATTTCATAAGACCCATCAGTAGTAACTTGATTTTCTTTACCGTCTTTCACCACGTATAAATTATAGTTTTTGCAATATGAGTAATTTCCTGTATTAGGCTCTTTGTCGTATGATTCTAATGCTGTATCATCTGTTTTTTTATCACTTTCTAACACTATTTTTTTACCTAAATCAAATATTAGCTCTCCTTTTTTATTAAAAAAATAAAACTGGTTGTCTTGTTTCCATGTTAGGTTATTTAATGCTTGTAATGTATCTTTATTACTGCGTTTTAAAAAAACATTTAATTCTTTTAATGAAAGAGTATCTATTATTTTTCCAGTGAAGTTATCTCCTATTTTAACAACATTATTATCAATATAAGAAAATCTGTTAGTTCCTTTAATAAAAGCTAATGACTGTAATTTTTTTGGAGCTAAAGAAGTTCGTCCTTTTAATACTGCGTCTTGTATGGTTAACAATTTGTCTTGAGCAAAAAATACTGTTGCTACAAAAAGGCTGATTATTACTAAAACTATTTTCATGTATTTATTATTTAAATGAATTATTTTTTTATTGAATTGTATAAATCTAAGATTTGTTTTTTAGTGTCTGATACTTTTTGAAATTCGTTTTCTATAGATGATGTATTTTGATTTTCTTTCTTAGCTTTTTCTAATGATGTTTTTAAACTATCTTCCTTTTGCTGCCAAATATTTAATACATTATCTTTTATTGATTTTTGAGCGGCAAATTTCACGTATTTATTATCTGTGTTTCCTATTTTTGCCAAATCTGAAACACCAGTAATAACAACTATTTCATTAGTACTTCTTTTTAAATACTTACTATACAAATTTACATATGACATTAATTCATACCCATTAAACTGATTTTTTATTTTTTTAAAATAACCTTGATGTTCATCAGTTCCATGCTTGGAATATAAATCGGCAATGGTATAAATAATGCTTTTAGATGGTTCGTTTTCCAATGCTGCTGCTTTTTTTAATGCTAATTCTATGTTTATTTTAGCAATAGCATCAAGCCCTTCTGCTACTATTGCATAAGATTGTTGAGCGAGTGCTTTTTCATACAATGGCATTAAATCTACACTAGTATAATTTGAAGATAACGCTTCGATAGATGCTGCTCTAACTTTAGTATCAGCATCATTTTCGTATATTGAAATAAATAAGGGTTTAAGTTCTTCTTCGTGCTCTTTTCCTATTTTACTTAAACTGTTTATCGCATCAATTCTAAATTGTTTCCAAGAATCATTTTTAGCCGCTAACTTAAGCATTTGATAACAATCGCTATCATTTACATGTTCTTTAAAATAAGTTAATGCCTCGTCACGGTCTCCCCATAAGGGGGCGTTTTTGTATTGAAAAATATATTCTTCTTTTGTTTTTTCATATCCTTTCTGATAACTAATATTAGCTAATAACTGTCTTTCTGCGTCTATATTTACTAAATCGGGCTTAGCCTCTAAATTAAAAGTAAACACATTGTTTACATTATCAATGCATACTTTTTTTCTTTCTTTTTTGCCACCAGCATAAATGTCTATATAAATCGGTAATTTATATATTGGAGAAGTTTTAAAGTCTTGTATTTGAACGATATCTATCTTTAATTGTTTGGTTGAACTATTGTAATCTTTAATAATATTCAATTCAGGATATCCTTTTGCATAATACCATTGATTAAAAAACCAATTTAAATCCTCTCCAGTTACTTCTTCAAATGCTAAACGCAAATCATGTGCCTCTGCTGTTTTAAATTTGTGCGTTTCTAAATACAATTTTAAAGACGCAAAAAAAGCATCATCTCCAACATATTTTCTAAGCATGTGTAATATTTGGCCACCTTTATTGTAACTAGTAGCATCAAACATATCTTCTCTTTCATCATAATCAAATCTTACCAAATCAACTTGTTTTTGTTGAGATTGTGCGAAATAACCAAAACGAGAATTAGCATGGTGATAATCTGCAGCATCTCTTCCGTATTCAAATTCTTCCCATAAATATTCTCCATAGGTAGCAAACGATTCGTTTAATGTTAAATTACTCCAGCTTTCACAACTTGCTAAATCCCCAAACCATTGATGAAATAATTCATGCGCTATTGTGCTTTCTCCTTTTGCGCCATCTATCATCTCTCTGGTTGTTTGGTAGCACATAAAATCGCCGTGTAGTGTGGCGGTAGTGTTTTCCATAGCCCCACTTACATAATCGCGTGCTACAATTTGTGAATACTTTTGCCATGGATATGCTACTCCTAACTTACTTGAATAAAACTCTATCATTTTTTTTGTTTTCCCAAAAATAGCCTTTGCGTGAGGTTCATATTCTTTTTCAACATAATAAGAAATCTCCTTACCGTTCCATGGTTCGTCAATAACTTTTTTAAACTCTCCAACAGCCATCATCACTAAATAAGGCGCATGTGGTAAATCCATTACCCAATGATCAACTCTAGTTCCATCTGTATTTTTTTTCGAATCAGCTAATAAACCGTTAGATAGTGTAATGTATTTATCATCAACGGTTATGAAAATTTCATTAGTCATTTTTTCGGTAGGATTGTCAATAGTTGGAAACCATACTGAATTTGATTGGGTTTCACCTTGAGTCCATATTTGTGGCATTTTATTCGGATCTTCTCCAGTAGGATTTATAAAATACAAGCCTTTATCTTCGCTAATTGCAGCGCTTCCTCCTACTCTTAATTCATTGGGTTTAGAAATATATTCGATTGTAATATAATAAACATCATTAGCAGTATATATTTTTCCTAAGTTGATTTTAATAGAATCGTTTTCATATGTATAAGTAACTGGTTTTTCAATATAAATATCTTCGGTTAAAACAGGTTGTTTTCCTTTTTTTATAATTAAATCTTTAGTTTGTTTTTCTGATAATTTTAAAGACTTAATTTCCATGCCTCTTGCATTTAAATACAACATATTAGTTGAATAAAAATAAGGCTTGATTTTTAACTCTGCTTTACCAAATAATTGAGATTTTTGCCAATCAAAACTTACCCACAGTTTGGTATGAATAATATCGTTTGTTTTAGTATTGGTAGCCTGATATTTTTTTTGCTTAACAGTCTCTTTAGGGAATACATTAATTGTATCTAAATTAATGCTTGAATCGCCAATTTCGGTAAATGTGGCTTGTTGCTTTTTATGTGTTTTAAAGGTTGAACAGGCTGCAATGCTACTAATTAGTGTTACGGTATAAATAATTTGTTTGTAATTCATATTTAATGGGTTTGGATAGTAAAAATGCAATTTATTTACTGATTTGCAAAAAAACCAATCTCATGGTATATAATCGGTTTAAGTGGCTGATTGATGGAGTATTTTAATTTGATTTTGGAATGTGTTTACTGAATTTTATTTATGGGATTTGTGGTTAAATAGTTACATTTGCCACATGATGCAAATTCAAGTAATGAAATCTAAATTGCATTGTGTAACCGTAACACAAGCAGAACTAGATTATATAGGCAGTATTACTATTGATGAAGATTTAATGGATGCTGCTAATTTTATTGAGAACGAACAAGTTCATATTTTAAATAAAAACAATGGTCAACGTTTTATAACATATGTAATTAAGGGCGAAAGAGGGAGTGGTGTTATTTGCTTAAATGGCCCTGCTGCTAAATTAGTAAGTTTAGGTGATGTTGTTATTGTAATTTCTTATGCTACAATGGATTTTGAAGCAGCAAAACAGTTTAAACCATGGGTTGTTTTTCCTAATACTAAAACTAATCAATTAAAATAAAGATGAACAAACGCACCAAATCAATCATTCAATTCATAATATTGCTTGGTGTAGGAATATTACTAGCTTGGCTTTCCATAAAATCTGTATGGAATGAAAAAGATAAAATTAAAGATTCATTTAAAAACGCTCATTATTTTTGGGTTGCTGTTTCGTTAGTTATTTCTTTTTTCAGTCATTATTTACGAGCTTTTCGTTGGAATTATCTATTAAAACCCGCAGGATATTCAGTTAGTTCCACTAATGCGTTTGGTGCTGTTTTAGTTGGTTATTTTGCAAATTATGGGTTGCCTCGAATGGGAGAACTCACACGTTGTACGATTGTATCGAAATATGACGGAGTTCCTTTTGAAATAGCACTAGGAACTGTAATTACAGAGCGAATTGTTGATATGATACTTTTATTTACCGTATTTATACTAACGCTTTTTGCTCAATTTTCACAATTAAAAAACTTAGCATTTACTTATGTATTTAATCCTTTGTTATTAAAATTATCGGTTATTATTAATAATCCCATAATGTTAACAATAGGTATAAGTTTACTTATTATACTTTTTATTGGTTTTATATTAATACGTAAAAAAATATCAGCCCTGCTTACTGGTAAATTTGGAAGTATTATTACTGGTTTTGGGAAAGGATTAAGCTCTGTGAAAGACATTGATAAAAAATTTCAATTTATCGCATTAAGTATCATTATTTGGCTTTCATACTTTTATAGTTTATATGCTTGTTTTTTTGCATTTGATGGCACGTCAACATTGGGTCATTCAGAGTGCTTAGTGTTATTGTTGTTTGGAACCATTGGTGTTTTATTTTCGCCCGGTGGATTAGGTGCCTATCCAGCAATTATAACAGCATTACTAACTTACACCTATCATGTCGAAAAAATATCATCAGTTGCCTTCCCATGGATGGCATGGAGTTCTCAGTTTATTTTAATTGTTGTTTCTGGATTATTGAGTCTTATTTTATTACCATTAATACATAAGTCAAAAAACAATGTTGTTTCATAAAAAACTATCAGAAAAAATTCATACCAAAGACTCTTTAAAATTACTTTTAAATCAGTGGAATATGAATAACCAAAAAATTGTGTTTACAAATGGTTGTTTTGATATTTTACATCGCGGGCATGTTGAGTATTTATGTCACGCAAAAGATTTAGGTGATAAATTAATTTTAGGCTTAAATACAGATGAGTCTGTTAAGCGTCAAGGAAAATCGCCGGAAAGACCTATTAATAATCAAGAAACAAGAGCAACTATTTTAGCCGGCTTAGAATGTGTTGACGCAATCATTTTATTTAATGAGGATACACCTCTAGACATTATCAAATTTATCGAACCAAATATCTTAGTTAAAGGAAGTGATTATAAGGCTGAAAATATTGTAGGATTTGATGAGGTTACATCTAAAGGGGGGCAAGTTATTACTATTCAATTAGTAGATGGTTTTTCAACCACTAAATTAATTGAAAAAATGAAATCATAATTTTAATAAATGAACTATCATTACTCACTTACAAAGGTTAATATCTTAAAAAAACCAGTTAGTGTGTTCTCACAATAAAGCCCTATTTTTATTTTTATAATAACAAAAAAGTGTCAAATCCCTTAAAAAAATTAGCCTCGCAAACAGCTATTTATGGCTTAGGAAGCATACTTCCTCGCGTTATTACTTTTTTATATTCATTTTTATTAACTTATATTTTTAAACAACCTTCTGAATTATCAGCAAATACAGAATTTTACGCATATATCAGTTTTTTAAATATACTATTTACTTATGGTATGGAAACTGCTTTTTTTCACTTCTCAACTAAAACAGAAGAAAAAGATCGTGTTTATTCTACAGCATTGTTATCTGTTTTTGGAAGTAGTATGGTCTTATCCTTATTGTTTATTATATTCTCAAATCCTATTGCTAAAATCATAAAAGAACCAGAACATGTTAATTATATTATTTGGTGTGTATTAATTGTTGCAACTGATGCTATGATGGCTGTTCCTTTTGCTCGATTAAGATTAAACAATCAAGCAAAAAAATTTGGTGCACTCAAGCTATTAAATGTATTTGTATTTATTTTAATATGTATTTTTTATTTTAACATCTGTAAGCCAGCCTAT
Organism: uncultured Flavobacterium sp.; assembly: GCA_964541155.1. Classification (GTDB taxonomy): domain Bacteria; phylum Bacteroidota; class Bacteroidia; order B-17B0; family Aurantibacillaceae; genus UBA4416. Next base: position 242,541 of record CAZIPC010000002.1, on the reverse strand, counting down.
TATAATGAATCAACCTCTACTTTTGCGAAATTTTACAATCCAGAAATTGGCGTTGGGTATATGTTTTTAGCAGGCCTATTAGCAAATGGTGTGAGTTTGTTATTTTTATCTCAAGAATTCATAAAAGTAACGTATGTGTTTGATAAGGAGCTCTGGAAGAAAATGTTACAATATGCCTTACCTCTTCTAATACTTGGTTTTGCAGGAATGATTAATGAAACATTTGATAGATTTATTTTAAAATATTTATTGCCTGAAGAAATTGCAAAAACCAAACTAGGCATATATGGTCAATGCTATCGGATAGCAATGTTTATGACCATTTTCACTACAGCTTTTAAATATGCTGCCGAACCATTTTTTTTCAGCCATGCTAAACATCAAGATTCAAAAAAATTAAATGCCATGGTAATGAAATACTACGTACTTTTTTGTTTGTTTTTATTTTTAGGAACCATGATGAATCTTCCTTGGCTGCAATACGTTGTTAGCGAAAAATTTAGAATAGGGCTTGACGTTGTTCCTATTTTATTGCTGGCTAATTTATGTGTAGGTGTGTATTGGAATTTGTCTATTTGGTTTAAATTAACTGGTCAAACTAAATTTGGGGCAGCAATTACCATATTAGGAGCTGTAATCACATTGGTTATTAATTTTATTGGCATTCCTAAATTTGGCTACATGGCCTGTGCTTGGGCAACACTAGCGTCTTATAGTGTCATGATGATAACTTCATATCTATTAGGACAAAAATATTATCCTATAAAATATAACTTACGAAGCATCTCTGTATTTACATTTTTAGCTCTTGGATTTTATTTTATTTCAACGTTATATTCAGAAATAGGAAATACTGCTCTTAAATTAATATTCAACAATATATTATTAGGCTTATTTGCCTTTATATTTTATAAATTAGAATTTGATAATTTAAAAAAATTAAAACATTTCGAATTATGATCATAAACGTAGTTAATCAATCCAAACACGAATTACCGCAATATGCCACTGAACTTTCAGCAGGACTTGATTTGAGAGCAAATATAGATTCTTCTATAGAATTAAAACCATTAGAAAGGGTATTAGTCCCAACTGGTTTGTTTATTGAACTACAAAAAGGGTATGAGGCTCAAATTAGGCCGCGTAGTGGCTTGGCATTTAAAAATGGGGTTACTGTATTAAACTCTCCTGGAACTATTGATGCAGATTATAGAGGCGAAATAAAAGTGTTATTGGTCAATTTATCAAACGTGCCATTTATAATTAATGATGGTGAACGAGTAGCCCAAATGGTAATTGCCAAACACGAACATATTAAATGGGAACTGGTTTCTTCGTTAGATGAAACTGAAAGAGGCGCTGGTGGGTTTGGGCACACTGGAACTAAATAATTTTCTTTAATCTTTCGGTAATTTCCAAAACAGCAGGACAAACAATCGTATTACGATACGTTAAATCTAAAATTTGCTCCATACGTTTTCTATCAGTGTGAGGGTATTCTCTGCAAGCGTTTGGTCTTGCTTCGTATACAGAACAATAATTATCAGAACCTAAAAAAGGACAAGGAGCTTGTGTTAGTACATAATCTTTGTCTTCATCAATACGTAAATATTTATCAATGAATTCGCCGGGCTTCATTCGCATGTGTTTTGCTAAACGTTCAATGTCTCTATTATAAAAAATTGGTGATGTGGTTTTGCAACAGTTAGCGCATGCTAAGCAATCTATTTCTTCAAACACTTCTTCGTGTAATATATGAAACTGATGATCTAAATTTTTTGGTTTTGTACGCTTAAGTTTGTCAAAAAAAATCCTATTCTCTTTCTTAAGAGTAGAAGCTTTTTGATTATGTTTTTCAATATCCAAGATACAACGTGTAAATTAGAGGGAAGCGTATAATTGTTTTTAGTAAGTATTTTCTTTTATAAATTCTTCAGGGGTTTTGGCATCTTCAATACTAAAATGCCCAATTTTAGTGCGACACAAGGTATCTAAATAAGCACCACTATTTAATGCTAAGCCAAAATCTCGAGCTATGCTTCTAATATAAGTACCCTTAGTACAAGCAATTCTGAAATCAACAAAGGGCAATTCGCAACGCGTTATTTCAAATTCTAATATTTCAATCGTACGAGCCTTTAATTCAATTTCTTCTCCAATACGTGCCAATTTATATAATCGCTTTCCATCTACTTTTACAGCGCTAAACATAGGCGGCACTTGTTCTTGTTTGCCAATAAAAGATTTAGCCGTTTCAAAAATTAATTCTTTTGTAATATGTTCTGTTGGAAATATCTCATCCACCTCTTTTTCTTTATCAAAACAAGGAGTGGTTGCTCCTATAAAAAAAGTACCAGTATATTCTTTTGGTAAATCTTGAAATGACGAAATTTCTTTAGTTTTTTTACCAGTACAAATAATCAATAAGCCTGTTGCTAAAGGATCTAAAGTGCCCGCATGACCAATTTTTAAATGTACGTATGTATCATCTAACAATAAAGATGGGTGTTTTTTTAAAGCGTGTTTTAATTTATTAACGGCCTGAAACGACGACCATGTATATGGTTTGTTTATTAATAATAATTCGCCCGTTCTATAATTTAACTCCATGAATACTAATTTTCATTAGAACTTATGTCCCATTTTATCTTTTTTAGTTTGCATGTATTTTTCGTTATGAGGATTAGAAGGGATAACAATAGGGATATTTTCAACTACCTCTAAGCCATACCCAATTAACCCAACTCGTTTTACTGGGTTATTAGAAATTAATTTCATTTTAGAAATTCCTAAATCGCGGATAATTTGTGCGCCAACACCATAGTCGCGTTCATCCATTTTAAATCCTAACTCAATATTTGCTTCAACCGTATCTCTACCTTGTTCTTGTAATTTGTAGGCTTTTAATTTATTTAATAATCCTATACCTCTTCCTTCTTGATTCATATACACAATTACACCTCTCCCTTCTTTTTCAATCATTTCCATGGCTTTATGTAATTGCGGTCCACAATCGCATCGGCATGATCCAAAAATATCACCTGTAACACATGAAGAATGAACGCGTACTAGCACTTCGTCGTCTTTTTTCCAATTTCCCTTTACCAAAGCCATGTGCTCTTCTCCATTTGTTTCTACTTTATAAGCTACTAATTTAAAATCTCCCCACTGAGTAGGCATATCTACCTCAACCTGCCTACTAACTATGCTCTCAGTGCTTAATCTATATGAAATTAAATCTTTAATCGTTACTATTTTTAAATCGTGTTTTTTGGCAATAGTTACTAAATCTGGTAAACGAGCCATAGTTCCGTCCTCATTCATAATTTCTACCAAAGCGCCACAAGGCTCAAAGCCTGCTAATCTTGCAAAATCAATAGTTGCTTCAGTATGTCCTGTTCTTCTTAATACCCCTCCAGTTTTAGCAATTAGTGGAAATATATGCCCTGGTCGTCCAAAATCAGCTGCTTTAAAACTTGGGTCAATTAACGCTTGCACAGTTTTTGAACGATCTGACGCTGAAATTCCAGTTGTACAACCATGCCCTAGCAAATCTATAGATACCGTAAAAGCAGTTTCGTGCAAAGCAGTATTAGACGAAACCATTAATTCTAATTTTAACTCTTTCGCTTTTTCTTGCGTAACGGCAGCGCAAATTAAACCCCTTCCGTGAGTTGCCATAAAATTAATTACCTCGGGGGTAACATTACGAGCAGCTGTTAAAAAATCGCCTTCATTTTCTCTATCTTCATCGTCAACCACAATAATAACTTTACCTAATTTAATATCTGCAATTGCTTCTTCGATGGTATTTAATTTAAATGTTTCCATGGGGCACTAATTTACGAATTTAATGTATGTATCAATCCAGTATTGTTCTTTTTATGTGTTTTTATATAAAACAAAAACCGCTACAATATGTTTCATAAAGCAGCGGTTTAATCTTAAAAACAAATATGATTATTTAATTTCAGTAATAAACTGTTCTTTTGGAGTTCTTACTTTTTTCATATTTACCAACCAATCGTTAGCGGCATCTCTATAGCCTAGTGGTAATATAACTGCTGAGCGCAATCCTTTTTCTTTTAAGTTTAATAATTCATCTAATGCATTATAATCAAATCCTTCCATTGGAGTGGCGTCAACTTCCTGCTCTGCTGCTGCTACCATAGCAATTCCTAAAGAAATATAAGCTTGCTTAGCCGCATGTTGATAGTTTTGTTCTTCTGTTTTAGAAGCAAGAGTTCCTAACAACATTGTTCTATAAGCATCTGTTGCACTATCAGGTAAATTTCTTTCTGTATTGCTTCGCTTAAACACTTCATTTACTCTATTTTCAGTATAATTATCCCAAGCGGCAAAAACTAACAAATGAGAAGCGTCTGTTATTTGAGATTGACCATAAGCAATGGGTTTTATTTTTTCTAGCAATTCTTTATTTGAAATAACAATAATTTCAAATGGTTGAAGGCCAGATGAAGATGGGGCTAAGCGAGCCGCCTCTAGTATGTAATCTACTTTGTTTTGCGGCACCACTGCGCCATTCATCTTTTTGGTGGCATAACGCCAATTTAAACTTTTTAATAAATTCATAATTATGTTTTTAATTGCTTTATAAAATAAATTAACTTACTTTTAGAGAGTAAATATACTTAGTTAGTATCTATTTAACAAGAACTATAACATAAGTATACTACTTACTTTAAAGATACTATTACTGATTTTCAATTAAATAAAATGAAAAAAACAGAAAACATATCGCGTAATTTTAATAAATGCCCTATAAGAACTGTATTAGATAGATTTGGTGATAAATGGTCGATATTAATTATCATGACTTTGTCTAATAATGGAATTTTACGTTTTAATGAGATTAATAAAATAATTCCTGATGTTTCGCAGAAAATGCTAACAGTAACATTAAGAACACTAGAAGCAGATGGATTAATTTCTAGAAAGATTTATCCTGAAATTCCACCTCGTGTTGAATATGAATTAACAGAGTTGGGTGTAAGCTTAGTGCCTCATATTAAGGGATTAGCAACATGGGCTAACGAGCATTTAACTGCCATCAAAAAATCAAGAAAAAAATTTATTAATTGATGTTTTTTGAAAACAACTGTTCTACAACTTTAGCTCTATATTTAAAAATACCTTCTATTTTTTTACGAATAAACAATGCGTGTGCTATTTTTCCAATAAATCCAAAAGGTAAAACGTAATTTACTTCATCATACATTTCAATCCCGTCGTCTTTTTGTTTAAAGGCATGGCGATGATGCCATAATTTATAAGGCCCAAAGCGTTGCTCATCGATAAAATATTCTCCTTCTTTAACATGTGTTATTTCGGTCATCCATTTTACAGGAATTCCAAACATTGGCTTAATAATGTATGTAATTATTTGTCCAGCATACATTTTTTGTCCGTCTTTTTTATCAGAAGTAATTATAAACCCCATTTCGGGTGGCGTAATTTTTGCTAAGTTATTTGGCGACGAAAAAAAATCCCATGCCTCTTCTAAATTTATTGGTAATTGTTGAGTGGTTTTAATATTATAAAATTGCATATTGTATTATATTTATAGTAATACAATTAAAAGGCTTCAATGTTTCAAATTTTTATAAATAATTTAATTGATAAATTACAAAAACCATTGCCTGGTTATCAAGCTCAATTTGAATTAGCACATGTTAATAGAAAAAAAGTAGAATTAAACTCTAAAGAAACAAAGTTGTATAAACCCAGCGCTGTTTTAATTTTAATATATCCTAATCATAACCATAAAACATCTGTTTTATTAATTGAACGCACAACTTACAACGGTCATCATAGCGGACAAATTGCATTTCCTGGTGGCAAAGCAGAGTTAACAGACTCCTCACTTGAAGAAACAGCATTAAGAGAATTTTTTGAAGAAACGGGGTCTGATGAAACGCCTATTATTATTGGCAAGCTTACACCAGTTTATATTCCTGTAAGTGGTTTTATGGTGCAGCCATTTGTTTCATATATTCATCAAAAACCAAATTTTTATAAAAACAACTTCGAAGTAAATGTATTGATAGAATGGGAAATTGAGCAATTATTAAATTCTGATAATTTAAAAGAAACTACTATTGAACCAATACCGGGCAGCTCTATTAAAACGCCTTATTTTGATGTAAATGGCAAAGTGCTTTGGGGAGCAACAGCTATGATGTTAAATGAATTAAAATGGTTGTTAAAATAAAAATGCCCTCATACAGAAGGCATTTTACTTATGAATATAAATTTATTTTTTTACTTTATCTTTTGGCAACATATAAACAGTTGATAGATCAATATAATTCATTGCGTTTTCAGGAAAATTACGAACATATAATTGCTCTAAAAAAAAGTTTTCTTCGTAAAAAATTGGCATAAATGCTGCCTCTTCCAATAATATTTGTTCTGCTTCTGAAAGTAATTCATAACGCTTTGTTTTATCAGATTCTTTAATTGAAGCAGAAAATAATGAATCAAATTTTTCATTTTTAAATCTTGTATGATTTATATAAGATTTTAATGTTTTGTTTTTAGGGAGATGTTGGCCATAAAAAAGAGTTAAAAATGTTTCTGGGTCTGGATAATCGGCCAACCATGCTAATCTAAAAAATTCTGATTTGCCAGAGTAAATGTTTTGTAAATGTTCTGTCATTGGAACCGTATTGATGTCAATATCAATATTTAAATTTTCTTTCAACATTTTTTGGATAACCTCAGCTACTACAATGTTTCTGTCTCCACCTCCGCCATTTATTTCTAAAGTTACTTTTGGAAATCCTTTTCCATCTGGATAACCCGCTTTCTTTAAATATGCTTTAGCTTTTGGGATGTCTAATACATAACCACGTAATTTTTTAAAATCATACCCGTCTTTTTCAAATGATTTTACATAAGGAACCATGCCATAATCAGCAGGTGTTCCTTCTCCTTGAATTGTAAAATCTGCAATTTTTTTTCTGTCTATAGCAAAATTAAATGCTAATCTTACCTCTTTTTTATTAAACACATCACTTGTACAATTAAATCCAATAAAGTGCGTATTAAATGCTGGCGAATTTAAAATTTGAAAATCTGTTTGTCGCTCCTTAGCTTGAGACAAATCGCCCATCAAATCATGAAAAAATTCAACAGGTAAACGGTACACCATATCTAGATGCCCTGCTTTAAATTCTAAAATTTCAGTCTTTTTTTCACGAATAAATGTGTACTTAACACCATCTAAATAAGGTAATCTGTTTCCGTTATCATCATAAGCATAATAATCTGGATTTTTTTTCAATATCATGACTTCGTTTTCTTTCAAAGTTTCTAAAATAAATGGTCCGGTTCCTACTGGATGAATGCGCATATCTGCACCATACTTATCTAAAGCTTCTTTTGGATATATCCAACACCCTGGCATGGCTAATACATTTAAAAATCCAGGGCACGGAGTTGTTAAAGATATGGATAGTGTAGAATCATCAATTACTTTTATTCCTGAAACCGGCAACTGTTTCCCTTTTTTTGATGCTTCATATGAGGTGTTTGCCCCAGCTACTCTATCTTTAAAGGTAACATCGTATTGCGAATTAATAGCGCTTGATGAACATAATTTATCGAAACAAAATTTAATATCATCTGCAATTAATGTTCTGCCTTTAAATTCTGGGAAACAAGAATCTGAATGAAATAAAATTCCTTGACGAAGATGAAAAATCCACATCGTTTGATTTTCATTGCTTTCCCAAGACCTAGCAATAGCTGGCTGTATAGATAAATCTTTTTGGTTAAATTTAACTAATCCTTCGAAAAGCTGTTTTCCTATGTGAATTGGAACGATATCTCCTATAGAGATTGGGTTTAATGTAGAAAAAGATTCTACTTCGTTTAAGCGCATAATTCCGCCTAAAAATATTCCACCTTTTCCTTCTTTAAGATTATGATTTTCTTTACTATTTTCTGAACATGAAAATAAGCTGAATGTAATGGCAATAGCCATTAATGGGATAAATGTTTTTTTCATACCAAGGTAAACTGCGTTTAAGTTGATACAAATTTAATTTAATAATATTAAAAAACTAAGAAAATAGGTAAAATTGTTAAAATTCAAATTCTACTAAAACCGGACAATGGTCGCTGTGCATAGCATCAGGTAATATAACAGCTCTTTTTAGTTTTGCACTTAAATGGTTAGCTACTAAATTATAATCTATACGCCAACCTAAATTTTTAGCTCTTGCTCCAGCCCTGTAGCTCCACCAACTGTATTGATGGGGTTCTTGATTAAAAAACCTAAACGAATCTATAAACCCAGATTGTATAAATTGTTCCATCCATTCTCGTTCTTCTGGTAAAAAACCTGAGGTATTAGCATTAGATTTAGGATTATGAATATCTATTGGTTTATGACAAATATTATAATCTCCGCATATTATTAAATTCGGGATTTTAACCTTTAATCCATCTATATACTTTTGAAAATCTGATAACCATTTCATTTTAAATGCTTGCCTATCCTCTCCACTACTTCCACTTGGATGATAAACACTAATTACTGAGCAATGTTCAAAATCAGTTCTTATTACACGTCCCTCAAAATCATAAAGCTCAATGCCGCAGCCATACTCTACATGTGAGGGAATTATTTTAGTGAAAATAGCCACACCGCTATACCCTTTTTTTTGAGCCGGATACCAATATAAATGATACCCTAGGGATTCTAATTCTGAGGTATCTACTTGATCTGGCGTTGCTTTAATTTCTTGCAAACATAATACATCTGGCTGAGAAGCTTTAATCCATTGTATTAAGCCTTTGTTCATTGCAGCTCGAATTCCATTTACGTTATATGTTATAATTCGCATATTAAATACAATTTATTGGGTTAAAAATACAATTTCTATCTTTATAAATCGTTATTAGCATGGTGAGTTTTAGATTTATTTTAATAGCAATATGGATGTGTGGATGTTTACTCTATGCTAGAGCTCAAACTAACCTTAAGCAAAAAAGATTTGTTGTACAATCAGATACTTTATTACTTGATACATTAAGTTTAATTCCTGGAACTGTAAGATTATCTATACAAAACAAACCTCTAGACTCTAGTTACTACTCTATCAACTATACTATAAAATCTATTATTTTTAAAGTTAAGCCATTAGGCTTGGTTTTAGTGTCTTACAAAACATTTCCTTTTAATTTTGAAAAATCGTACTACCATCAAGAAACGTCAAAACTTACTAAAGATTTATCATTGCCTTTAAATCCAATGACTATTGCATTTTCTGGAGCAACTCCAGTTAGCTCATCTTTTGTATCCGATGGACTTAACAAAAATGGAAGTATAAGCAGAGGGATAAGCTTTGGGAATAACCAAGATGTTGTTGTAAACTCTAATTTAAATTTACAAGTAAGTGGGAAATTAACTCAAGAAATTGATTTACTATTAGCTGCAACAGATGATAATATACCTTTTCAGGCAGATGGAACAACTGCACAATTACAAGAATTTGATAAAGTATTTGTTCAATTATCTGATAAGAAATCAAAATTAATTGTTGGAGATTTTCAACTTCAAAAACCTAATAGTTATTTTATGAATTTTTACAAACGTTCTCAAGGTGCTTATTTTTCTAATAATTATGATGACACCATTAACAACCATCCTATTGTATTTAAAACTCAAATAAGTGGCGCTGTTAGTAAAGGGAAATTTGCTAGAAATAATATCCAAGGAACCGAAAACAATCAAGGTCCTTATAAACTAAAAGGAGCAGATAACGAACAGTATATTATTGTGCTATCCGGTACCGAAAAAATTTATATTGATGGTAAACTATTACAACGTGGGCAAGAAAACGACTACATAATTGATTACAACACATCTGAATTAACCTTTACTGCCAAACAAATAATAACCAAGGACAAACGTATTATTGCTGAATTTCAATATGCCGAAAGAAACTATGCCCGATCTTTATATTTTTTTAGTGAAGAGCTTGAAACAAAAAAATTAAAAGCGCGCTTCAATTTTTTTGGGGAACAAGACAATAAAAACAAAACACTTCAACAAACATTAACTGATGCTCAAAAATTAACACTTTTTACTATTGGTGATACCTTAAATAAAGCGATAACAAGCGGCGCCGAGCTAGCATCATTTAATACAACAGATGTATTTTACTGGAAAAAAGACACCATTGTTTCATCAGTTGTTTATTCAGGAATTTATGTCAATTCATCAAATCCTGATAGCGCTAAATACCGTGTTAAATTTAGTTATGTAGGAGAAAACAATGGGTCTTATATTCAAATATCTACAACCGCTAATGGTAAAGTATATAAATGGATTGCTCCTGTTGGTGGCATATTACAGGGAAACTATGAGCCAATTATTCCTTTAGTAACCCCAAAGAAAAAGCAAATGTTTACAACTGGCATTAATTATAAATTTAATAAACAACAAAACATCGATATAGAAGGTGTTTATACAAAAAACGATCTTAATACATTTAGCAATTTTAATAGCTCCAACGACGATGGATATGGTATAAAAATAAATAGCAATAATCAAACCGTTATTAAAAAAGATACCATTAAAAAACTATCCTTAAATGCCATTTATAATATCAATTACGAATACGTTCAACATAACTTTAGTCCTATTGAACGATACAGAGCTGTTGAATTTGAAAGAGACTGGAATAGGCCAATAAATGGAATTATTAATGACGATCAACATATTGGCATTGCTCAATTAGGTGTTCAAAAAAACGATTACGCAAAATTATTATACGCATTAAGTTTTTTTAATGAAGGTTCTTTTTACAAGGGATTAAAACACTCTATAATTAGTTATTACAATACTAAAACAAACAGCCTTACATATAATAACTCTTATCTTACCAGTAATTATAATTCTTTACTAAGTAATTTTTATAGGCATAAAACAACATTTTCACAATCTGTTTGGAAACTACGATTAAACTTTTTAGATGACTTTGAGCAAAATAAATTTAAATATAGCGCTTCCAATGATTTACTTCAAAAAAGCTATCAATTTTGGGAGTGGGAAACCAATATCACAAATAAAGACACCTTAGGAAATTTATATAAATTGTTTTACAGAGAACGGCGAGATAAACAGGCTTATAACAGTGTGTTAAAAGACTCTACATATGCTCAAAACATTGGATTTTCTGCCAATATTAATAGTATTCATAATCATCCTTTTTCTGTTTTATTTACCTACAGAGATCTTCATTTAAAAAATGCGAATCCATTATACTTAAAGCCTGATAATACGCTTTTAGGTAGGATAGAATATGCCCCTCGATTAATGAAAGGATTTATTAATTCAAGTATGTTTTATGAAACAGGATACGGGTTAGAAAATAAAAAAGAATATTATTATTTGCTTGTAGCTGCTGGTCAGGGAACATATAGCTGGAAAGATTATAATGATAATGGTATCAAAGAACTAAATGAATTTGAAATTGCTCAGTTTACAGACCAGGCTTTATACATTAGGGTATATACTCCTACAAACCAATACGTGAAGGCATTGCACGACCAGTTTAGCTTTTCGTTAAATCTTAGGCCTTCTGTTTTTTTAAAAGACAGCACAAACAAATCACTAAAATTTATAAGTCGATTCGCCAGCCAATCTGTATATCGAATTGATAAAAAATCAAACGACAATGGAAAACTGTTTACATTTAATCCTATTCATATATCACTAAACGACACTTTGTTAACCGCACTAAATTATTCATTAAGACAAAGTTTATTTTTTAACCAGAGTGCCGCTGTTTTTGGAACAGATTATACCTACCAAAATAACTTAAGCAAACAATTGTTAACTAATGGATATGAAACAAAAGGAAATTCAACTCATGAATGGAAATGCCGATGGAATATAACTAAATCTTGGAGTATTAATAGTATTAGCATTTATGGAGTCAAATCAAATCAATCATTATTTTTCTCTACACGTAATTATAAAATCGAATCATACGATATAGAAACAAAAATAAGCTATCAGCCAAGCACAGCATTTAGAACTAGCTTATTATTTAAACATAATAAAAAGCAAAATATAACTATTGATGCGTTTCAAAAAGCTGAATTAAATGATATTGGTATAGAGTTTAAATACAATAAAATTGAAAAAGGAAGTTTAAATGGAAAAGCAGATTTTATAAGTATTTCTTACAATGATTATGAAAACACTCCAGTTGCCTACGAAATGCTTAATGCCTTAAAACCAGGATACAACTATACTTGGGAATTAAGCTATCAAAGAAATATAACTACTAATGTACAAATTAGTATTACCTACAATGGTCGAAAATCTCCAAATAACAAAATTATTAACGTAGGTGGTGCTCAAGTAAGAGCGTTTTTTTAAACAACTATTCTAAATAATGATTTCTATTAATTTTGAGTACACATAATTAAATATACCTTTGTATTTATGTTTACAGGAATTATAGAAGGGCTATCAAAAGTAGAGGCCATTGAAAAAGAAAACACAAATGTACATTTTACATTTAGTTGTGCTTTTACAAACGAGTTAAAAATTGATCAAAGCGTTGCTCATAATGGAGTTTGTCTTACAATTATAAAAATAAATGGTAATCAATATACTGTAACAGCTATTGACGAAACTTTAAAAAAAACAAACTTAGAGTGTTTAAAAATTGGTAACTATGTAAATATAGAACGTTGTATGCCAGCCAATGGTAGATTTGATGGGCACATTGTTCAAGGACATGTTGATCAAACAGGAACTATTATTTCTATTAACGATAATAAAGGCAGTTGGACTTACACCATAAAATACAGCCCATTACTAGGAAACATAACTGTAGAAAAAGGCAGTATAACCATTAATGGAACAAGCCTTACTGTTGTTGAGTCTAAAGACGATTCATTTTCTGTTTGTATTATCCCATACACCTACGAGAATACGATATTTAAACACTTAAATGTAAACGATATAGTTAATTTAGAATTTGATATTGTTGGAAAATATGTAGCTCGATTATTAGGTAAAAAAAGCTAACTACAATCATAAAAACCCTTTCGTAAAATGCAAAAAAAGGTAGATTTTTTAATTATTGGTAGTGGTATTGCAGGCTTAAGCTATGCCCTTAAAGTAGCCGAAAAAGGCTCAGTGTATATTGTTACAAAAAGTAATGAAGATGAATCAAACACAAAATATGCCCAAGGAGGTATAGCGGCTGTTTGGCATGATAAAGATACTATAGAAAAACATATACAAGATACTTTAATTGCTGGTGCAGGCTTATGTGATGAAGATACCGTTCGAGTAGTGGTTTCGGAAGGAACAGAACGCGTGAGAGAATTGATTGAACTGGGTGCCAATTTTGATAAAAACAAAGAAGGATCATATGATTTAGCAAAAGAAGGGGGGCATTCTGAACACCGTATTTTACATTATAAAGATATTACTGGTTATGAAATTGAAAGAGCTTTAATTGCACAAATTAAAGCACATAAAAATATCACTGTTCTTGATCATCATTTTGCTATTGATATTATTACTCAACATCACTTAGGTGAAAATGTAACATCACAGTCGAAAAATATTGAATGTTATGGGGCTTATATCTTAAATACAAAAACACAAAAAATAGAAACTGTACTTTCAAAAATTACACTCATGGCTACTGGTGGAGTTGGCCACGTGTATGCAACTACATCAAATCCAACTATTGCCACTGGAGATGGGATTGCGATGGTATATCGCGCAAAAGGGAAAGTGCAAGATATGGAATTTGTTCAGTTTCATCCAACCACATTATATAACCCAGCCGAAAACCCAAGTTTTTTAATTACCGAAGCCATACGAGGATTTGGAGCCGTTTTAAAAACAAGCAACGGGAAAGAATTTATGCAAAAATACGACGAGCGATTATCTTTAGCGCCTCGAGATATTGTTGCTAGAGCCATTGATAATGAATTAAAAACAAGGGGTGAAGATTTTGTATATTTAGATTGTAGGCATCTAGATAGAAAAGATTTTATTGAACATTTCCCAAATATATACGAAAAATGTATGTCGATGGGGATAGATCCATTTATAAAAATGATTCCTGTAGTTCCAGCGATGCATTATTTATGCGGAGGAATATTAGTAGATAAAGAAGGGCAATCAACCATCAATCATTTATATGCAGTTGGAGAATGCGCTTGTACTGGCCTTCATGGCGCTAATAGATTAGCAAGTAACTCCCTATTAGAGGCTGTTGTTTTTGCTCACAGAGCTGCTAAAAAAAGTATAAGCAGCATAGAACATGTGTCTTTTAAAAACGGTATTCCTAATTGGGATGCCGATGGAACTGAACATGCTGAGGAAATGGTACTCATAACTCAATCACAAAGAGAAGTGCAGCAAATTATGAGTAACTATGTGGGAATTGTTCGCTCTGAATTACGTTTAAAAAGAGCCTTTGATCGATTAGAGATTTTATATAAAGAAAACGAAGCTCTGTACGACCAAACAACTATTACCCAAAAATTATGTGAACTACGAAATTTAATTTGTATAGGTTATTTAATTATTAAACATGCCATAAAACGTAAAGAATCTGTAGGGCTACACTATATGGTAACTTATAAAAATAATGCATAACTATTATTAAATACTCCTTAATACTGGCAAGATTGCGCTATGATGGGCTCATATTAATAAAAACCAAAAAAATTTTCTCAATGTTTCGTGTAATAAAATAAAATTATTACATTTGCCCCCTCAAACGGTAGGTATAGCTCAGTTGGTTAGAGCACCAGATTGTGGTTCTGGGGGTCGTCGGTTCGAACCCGATTACTTACCCTTCTTAAAAGCAGCTTTTTCAAGCTGTTTTTTTGTTTTTAAAAACATCATAAAAAAACCCAAATGCAATATATATGCATTTGGGATTGATGTTAAATAATCATTAAAAATATAAATCGTCTGTTTTTAATCTAAGGTAACGTCTTACTGAAAGCGCTGCACTTAATCCAGAAATTAAAATTCCTAATACTACAATACCAACAAATAATAACGCTAATAAATTAGGGTCTTGTAATTGCAATAAATCCGGAATATAATTAGTACTTAATACTAAAAAACCCGCTAGTAAAAATCCTGCTAATAATCCTGCTATAACTCCTTGTCTAATGCCTTTAAAAATAAAAGGCTTTCTAATAAATCCTTGTGTGGCACCAACTAAATACATTGTTCTAACAATAAATCGTTTGGCATAAATAGATAACCTAATGGTATTATTAATTAGCGCAATAGCTACAATTAATAATAAACTACTAAACACTAAAATATAAATACTAATTACCTTAGCATTATCGTTTACTTGTTTAATCATGTCTTTATGATAAATCACTTCCTTAACAAAATGTTTTTGCATAATTTGTTTTTCAAATCCTACTAAACTATCAACGTTAGCATAATCAGAATTTAATTTTACATCTAATGACGAAAGCAATGGATTGTAGCCAAGGAAAGTAATAAAATCTTCTCCTAAATCTTTTTGTAACTTTTTAGCGGCTTGATCTTTACTAATATAATCAACCTGTTTTGCATAAGCCGAAGAACTAAGTTCTTGTTTTAAAATATCTAATTCTGCTTGTGTAGTGGTGTCTTTTAACACAACTTGAAATCCTACATTTTCTTTAATGTGATTAGATAATTTTTTAGCATTAATCACTACTAGCCCAAGTAGTCCTAGCATAAATAATACTAATGATAGGCTAATGATAACCGTAACTGAGGAAGTTTTTAATTTTTGAGAAGCGCTTTTATTAAACACGATAATTAATTTTATATTCAACTAAATTAATATGAATATAAAGTGCTTATTCTGTTTTAAAAAGTAATAATTAACAGCGAGTTGTTTGTTAGCTGGCTCTTAAATAAACTATAATAATAAATCTGGTCGCCTTAATTTAGTTCTCTCAATGGCTTGTTCATGCCTCCACTCTTCTACTTTTTTAGTATTTCCGCTGGTTAAAATATCTGGCACCTTCCATCCGTTGTAATCTGCTGGGCGCGTGTATACTGGCGGTGACAATAAATTATCTTGAAAAGAATCGGATAATGCAGATGTTTCATCGTTTAGAACTCCAGGTATTAATCTGATGATTCCGTCACATAATACCGCTGCTGGCAACTCTCCACCACTTAATACGTAATCGCCAATCGAAATTTCTTTAGTTATAAAATGTTCGCGAATGCGCTCATCTATTCCTTTATAATGACCACACAAAACCATAATATTGTTAAGCGTGGATAAATGATTACACGTGGTTTGCTTTAAGGTTTCTCCATCAGGAGTCATATAAATAATTTCATCGTAGGTGCGTTTGCTTTTTAATTGATTCATGCAATTAGCAATAGGTTCAATCATCATAACCATTCCCGCACCACCTCCAAAAGCATAATCGTCTACTTTTCGATGAGGCTCAATGCCATATTCTCTTAAATCAACCACATTAACAGTTACTAAACCTTTTTGAGCCGCTCTCTTTAATATACTATGGCTAAAAGGACTATCTAATAATGGTGGATGAACTGTAATAATATCAATATGCATATTTTATTTTTTTTCTAATCTGCCCCAAACACCTAAAGGAAGTTTAACTCCGCTTTTAGCTTGTAGATATAATTCTCCGATACTTAAATTAGATTGATGTTTAGTTGCAAATGGTTGTAACAAATTTTCGGGTACTAATGCCGAAAATCCCAATGAATACGCGTTTAATATTAATAAATGTTGTTTTGGATCTACAATTTCTAAAACACTATTTATCATTTCTAAAATGTTATCTTCTAATTTCCATTTCTCTCCATTTGGACCATGACCAAATGCAGGTGGATCTAAAATAATACCTTGATATAAATTTCCTCGACGTTGTTCTTTTTTTACAAACTTTAAAGCGTCGTCAATCATCCAACGAATATTATCAAGATTGGATTTTTGCATGTTTTCATTTGCCCAATTTACTACTTGTTTAATGCTATCAACATGAGTAACTTCTGCGCCTGCTGCTCTTGCCGCTATGCTTGCGCCACCAGTATAAGCAAATAAATTTAAAAATTTTGGTTTTTCTAAGTTAATTAAGTAATTATAAATTACGTTCCAATTACATGCTTGTTCAGGAAACACGCCTACATGTTTAAATGAGGTTAAGCCTAGCCTTAATGTTATTTCATGTTTTCCTAAGGGATAATTAATTGTCCATTGATCAGGCATTTTTTTCAAAGCTTTCCATTCTCCACTAGAGCTACTTTTTGGAATAAATTTTACATGCGCTTGTTTTTCCCATTCGCTATAAGCATAACGTTTTTTCCAAACAGCTTGCGGTTCGGGTCTAATTGTTATATACTTCCCGAAGCGTTCTAGTTTTTCAAAATCGCCACAATCTATTAATTCGTAATCTTGCCAGTGTGTTGGAGTAAGTAATTGCATACTGTGAAATTAGGTTGAAAGTTTTGATTTTTAAGTGCAGCGCATAAAAGAAGTAAAAAGAGCGTTGTTAATAAATGGAATCATAAAATTAAAAGCAACAGTAACAAAATACTATCTTAGGTAATTATTTAAAAATTGGTTATGCAAACAAATCGTTCGGCTTTTATTACACTCGTGTCTGTTTTTTTCTTTTGGGGATTTGTAGCTGCGAGTAATGATATATTAATTCCTGTTTTTAAAGAAACATTGCATTTAGAACAATGGCAAAGTCAAATGATTTCGTTTGCGTTTTATGTAGCTTACACCGTTGGGTCTATTATCTATGTTATTATATCAAAATTATATGGTAGGGATTTGTTAAACAAAATAGGTTACAAAAATGGCATTGCATTGGGATTATTAATCTCTGCATGTGGCACATTATTGTTTTACCCTGCAGCACAACTTGTGTCGTTTCCATTAATGATAACTGGTTTATTTATTGTAGCGCTTGGTTTTTCGTTACAACAAACTGCTGCTAATCCATTAGCTATTGTTATGGGGGATTCGAGTAAGGGCTCTCAGCGTTTAAGTTTAGCGGGAGGGGTAAATAATATAGGAACCACTATTGGTCCGCTTATTGTCGGCTTTGCCATATTTGGATCTGTTAAAAATCAAGGCGCTTTAACTGATTTATCGGCTGTTAAATTTCCATACCTTATTCTTGGATTAGCTTTTTTAGTTGTAGCTATTATTTTTAAATTTTCATCATTACCCAATAAAATTGAACCTATAGAAGCAATTTCGGTAACAGATGCCAAAGAAGAAAAAAGTGTGTTTAGCTACCCGCAACTTTGGATGGGAATGATTGCTATTTTTTTATATGTAGGTGTTGAAGTATCAACAGCCTCAAATCTTCCAGATTATATGAAACAACATGTTGGTATACAAACAGAAAACGCAGCGCCTTATATCTCTTTATTTTGGGCTAGTTTAATGATTGGTAGATGGACAAGTTCTGTTGGAGCATTTGATCTTTCTAAAAATGCTAAACTCATTTTACGATTTATTATTCCTTATGCAGCATTTAGTGTGTTTTTAATTGCAAATATTATTGCTGGACACGATTTAACACCATTTTATCCATACTCATTTGTAATTTTAATAATGATACTAGCCGATTTATTGAGCAAAGGAAATCCGGCTAGGCAATTATTAATTTACTCTATGTGCGGCATTACGGCATTATTAATTGGTATCATTACTCAAGGGTTATTAAGTGTTTATGCATTTATTAGCGTTGGGCTTTTTTGTTCTACCTTGTGGCCTTGTATATATACGCTTGCTATTTCTGGCTTAGGAAAACAAACCAATCAGGGATCAAGTTATTTAATTATGATGATTATGGGCGGAGGATTTATTAGTTTATTACAAGGCTGGCTTGCTGGCCCAACACTTATTGGCATTAATTTAAGTTATACAGTAGGTATACTTTGCTTTATTTACCTAGGGTTTTATGGTTATAAATCTAAATTAATACTTAAAAAACAAGGTATTGATTTTGAAAATACCACAACAGTTAAACATTAATAAAATAATTTAAAATGATAGTAACAATAAATGTAAAACTCGTCAACTCAGATTTTAATCAAGCATACGCTGATAAAGAAAACGAAGGAGAAGAAACTGAAGATAATATAAAATACTTATGGGAAGATGAATTTGAAGTAAAAGGAAATGTATCTAACTTTAAAGTTATCAATAATACGTCTTATCTATTAAATGGGCTTTATCCCAATGATGATGAATTTAGTTTTGAGATTCCAAATATGACTGTTTTGGAATGCACATTAGATAATGGAACTGTAACACTATTACCATTTTCTAAAAAAGCAATAAGTAAAACAGAAAAAAAAGAAACAAAAAAAGGAATGACATTTTATGTTCATTTAAAAAGTGTTCGTGATATCATTAATCCTATGACGGGCGTATATATTATAAAAGATGATTATCCGTCAGAATTATTAGAATTATATAACGATGAAGAGGAATAAAAATATTTTAATTAGTTAGACATGAGGTTAAAATGGCATAAAATAGTTTTACTTGTTTTTCAATGCATTGGTTTTTATAGTTACTCTCAATTTAATCATACAAAATTTGTAAATCCTTTTATTGGGACAGGAGGTGCTGGGCATACGTTTCCAGGCGCCGTTATTCCTTTTGGAATGGTTCAGCTAAGCCCAGACACACGAATAGATGGAAGTTGGGAAGGATGTGGAGGATATCATTATTCTGACTCTATTATTTATGGATTTTCTCACACGCATTTAAGCGGCACAGGAGTTAGTGATTATGGCGATGTACTAATTATGCCAATACTAAATGCTAATGCTAGTAGTAACAAATTATATGCTACTAAATTTTCTCATTCAAAGGAAAAAGCAAGCGCTGGCTTTTATGAGGTTACACTACAAAATAACATACATGTAAAGCTAACGGCAACAACGCGTGTAGGAATTCATGAATATACATTTCCAAAAACTGATACAGCCTCTATTGTGTTAGATTTACTTCACAGAGATAAACTACTGAACTGTGCTTTAAAAATAATAGACAGTGTAACAGTTTCCGGATATCGTATTAGTGAAGGGTGGGCACAAGAGCAACATGTTTACTTTATAGCAAAATTTAACAAACCTATCATTACTAAAAAATTATTTTTTGATACTACCGAACGGACAACACCTACCGAAAAAGAAAAAATAGTTACAAGCATTTTACAGTTTAATAATAAAGATGGAAAACCGCTGTTAGTAAAAGTAGGGATCTCACAAACAGGAATAGAGGGGGCAAAAAAAAATTTAGATGCTGAAGCCACGCATTGGGATTTTGAACAATATAAAACCGCTGCTGAATTACAATGGGAAAAAGAATTATCTAAAATAGATATCCAAACAAATGACGATAACAAAAAAACAATTTTTTACACTGCTTTATACCACTGTTTTATTCATCCTTCGCTAGCTAGTGATGTTGATGGGTTATATAGAGGAAGAGATTTAAAAAATCATAAGTCAAATGGGTTTGATACATATACAGTGTTTTCTTTATGGGATACTTTTAGAGGATTACATCCACTACTTTCTATTATAGATCAAAAAAGAACTACTGATTTTATAAAAACATTTTTACAACAATATCAAGAAAGCGGACGTTTACCAATGTGGGAATTATCGTCTAATGAAACAAATTGCATGATTGGATTTCATAGCGTATCGGTAATTGCAGACGCAATTACTAAAAACATTACTAATTATGATAAAAATAAAATTTATGATGCTATGCTTGCTGCATCTAACTACACAAATTGGAGCATCCCAACTTTTAATAAAAACTTTTTTCTACAAATAGATGATGAACATGAAAGCGTTTCTAAAACGTTAGAATATGCCTATGATAATTGGTGTATTGCCCAAGTAGCCAAACAATTAAATAAACAGTCAGATTACGAAATGCTCATAAAACGTGCTCAATCTTACATCAACTTATTTGATTATAATACTAAGTTTATGCGTGCTCGTAAAAACGGAAACTGGCTATATCCATTTGAGCCCAGAGAAGTTAACAATCACTATACCGAAGCCAATTGTTGGCAGTATACTTTTTTTGTTCCACAAAACATATCAGGATTAATTGATTTAATGGGGGGTGAGAAAAAATTTGAAAAAAAATTAGATGAATTATTTACTACAAATGAAAAAACAGTTGGCAGAGAACAGGCTGATATTACTGGTTTAATTGGGCAATATGCACATGGTAATGAGCCAAGTCATCATATGAGTTATCTATATAACTATATAGGTAAACCATATAAAACGCAAGAAAAAGTACATCAAATACTAACCACTTTTTATAAAAATGATCCTGACGGCTTAATTGGAAATGAAGACTGTGGTCAAATGAGTGCTTGGTATATATTAAGTTCTATGGGTTTCTATCAGGTGTGTCCAGGCAAAGCAGAATACACTATTGGATATCCGTTATTTGATGATGTTTTTATTCACTTAGAAAACAATAATACATTTGAAATTCATAAACAAAACCCTTCAAGTAAATTTCAATATATTGCGTCGTCCTCTCTTAATAAAAAAATATCAAACAGCTCTTCATTATTACATGATGATATTATGAAAGGAGGAAAATTAGACATCTTATTAAATGAAAAATATGACTCTAAGTTTTTATTTGGGAAATCAAAAACGCTTAGGCCAAATACCATCATATTAAACAATGATATAATTCAAACCCCTATTATTAATGCTCCCAATACATTAACAGATAACTCAAAAACTATTTGTATTGAACATCCTAACAAAAAAGCAATTATCTACTATACTCTTGATGGTTCAGAACCAAATCATCTTTCAAAAAAATATAAAAAAGCATTTACAGTTGATTCATCTTGTATTATTAAAGCAAGAGCATGTTATAATACTATATGGAGCTCACCATCTATTAGTTACTTATATAAAAAGCCAAATAATTGGACTGTTAGTATACTAGGAAATTATAATAAGCAGTATGATGCTGGTGGAAATGACGGATTAATTGATTCTAAACATGGTACCATTAACTGGAGAAGTGGCGGATGGCAAGGATACCAGGGGCAAGATTTTGAATGTATCATTGATTTAAAAAAAATAAATTCAATACAAATTATTAATGCAAACTTTTTACAAGATACTCGGTCATGGATTATTTTTCCAAAACAAGTAACTTATTACATTTCTGAAGACGGAATAAATTATTCATTATTTGGAGTTACACACAATGGGATTCCTGCTGAAGATTATAATTTACAAACACGGATCTTTTATCATAAATCTGAACAAAAAATAAAAGCACGTTTCATAAAAGTAAAAGCTACTAATTATGGAATACTTCCTGAATGGCACCAAGGAAAGGGGAACAATGCTTTTATTTTTATAGATGAAATTGAGGTAAAATAATAGGTAATCTCAAAAATTAATTTTTAATTAGTACTATGACTCGCTTAACGTACATCTTTATATTAATTACATGTATTTGTAAGGCGCAGATAAAAGAAGGAATTTGGCGTGGGGTATTATTATTAAACGTTGAAAAAAATATTGAAGTCCCATTCAATTTTGAGATTAAAAAAACAAAACAATCTTTTTGTATCGAATTTAAAAATGCTAAAGAACGAATTAGTATTACAGAAGTAAGCTTACAACAAGACTCTTTGATTTTTAGAATGCCCGTGTTTGACACAGAGTTTAGAACTAGGCTAATTAACGACAGTACAATAAAAGGTGTTTGGATTAATCATATGAAAAAAGAAAACAATGTATTGATATTTAATGCAGTATATGGTAATTCTCAACGATTTATAACTTCATCTAAATCTATTAGTAATTATTATAATGGGAAATGGGAAACTACTTTTAGTCCTAATACATCCGATAGCAGTAAGGCTATAGGATTATTTAATTATGAATCTAATAAAATTGAAGGAACGTTTTTAACAGAGACTGGAGATTACCGATATTTAGAAGGCGTAGAAGATGAAGGAAAGCTATACTTATCTTGTTTTGATGGAGCCCATGCTTATTTGTTTATTGCATCTCATGATGATAATAATATACTATCTGGTGATTTTTATGCTGGTTCAACGTGGCATGAAATATGGCATGCCAAACGTAATCCTGCTTTTTCATTAAAAAACCCCGAAACATTAACTTATTTAAAAAATCCTAAAGAAAAAATTAGTTTTTCATTTTATAATACAAAAAATCAAAAAATAAGCTTAGATGATTTAAAGTACAAAAACAAAGCAGTTATCATTCAAATAATGGGCAGTTGGTGTCCAAACTGTATGGATGAAAGTGCTTATCTATCATCGCTTTACAAAACCTATAACCAACAGGGATTGGAAATTATTGCACTTGCCTATGAAAGAACAACAGATTTAGAACGAGCAAAAGTAAACCTAACACGCCTTATTAATAAATTTGATATTAAATATGAGGTTTTATTAACTGGAATTAACGGTAAAGAAAAAGCATCTGAAAGCTTGCCGTTTTTAAACAAATTAATGGCTTTTCCTACAACTATTTTTTTAGATAAGCATCATCAAGTAAAATCTATTTATACAGGATTTAATGGGCCAGCAACAGGAGAGGCGTACACCGACTATGTTTTAAAAACAGAAAAATTGGTAATGCGCCTTTTAAATAAAAATTAGTAAAATAAATTATTGTATGGAAATCTAATAATGTGGATTTTTTTAACTGTATCGTAAACTAACTTTTTAAAATCAACAATATTTTCTTTGTTTTTAGCACTAATATAAACACATGTTTGATTTAAATTTGTCATCCATGTTTTTTTCAATTCATCTAACGATAAATTTTCTCTGGTCATTGGAGTTAAATCATCTTCATCTTTTTTCACATATTTAAAAGCATCTATTTTATTAAAAACTAAAATTGTTTCTTTATCTCCAGCTCCAATATCAATTAATGTTTGTCTTACAACGTTAATATGATCCTCAAAATTAGGATGAGAAATATCAACAACATGTAATAATATATCCGCTTCCCTAACTTCATCTAGGGTACTTTTAAAACTTTCTATTAATTGTGTAGGCAACTTCCTAATAAACCCTACCGTATCTGTTAATAAAAAAAACAGATTATCAATAGTTACTTTTCTCACGGTTGTATCAAGCGTGGCAAATAATTTGTTTTCAGCAAATACTTCACTCTTGCTAATCATATTCATAATAGTAGATTTACCAACATTTGTATATCCAACTAACGCTACGCGAACAAACTCTCCACGATTTTTACGTTGAGTTGCCATCTGCCTATCAATAACTTTTAAATCTTCTTTTAATTGGGCTATTTTATCTCTTACAATTCGTCTATCAGTTTCTATTTCTTTTTCGCCCGCTCCCCCTCGAGTTCCAGTTCCCCCTCTTTGACGCTCCAAATGGGTCCACATTCCGGTGAGCCTTGGCAATAGATATTGATATTGTGCTAATTGAACTTGAGTTTTTGCATGAGCAGTTTGTGCTCTTTGAGAAAATATCTCTAAAATTAATGTGGTTCTATCTAATATTTTTACTCTTAATTCTTTTTCTAAATTTCTTTGTTGAGATGGAGATAATTCATCATCAAAAATAACAATGTTGATTTTATGTTCTTTCACAAAATCCCTAACATCATTTAATTTTCCTTTTCCAATAAAAGTAGCTTTATCTGGTCGTTCTAACTTTTGAGTAAATGTTTTTTTTGTTTCTACTCCGTATGTTTCCGCTAAAAAAGCTAGTTCATCTAAATACTCAAAGGCTAGAGCTTCGTTTTGTTGCTTATTAATTACACCTATTAAAACTGCTGTAGGTGTTTCAAAATTTGTAGAATGAGGGTCTGCTTTCAACTTACTACTTACCTTTTAAATCAGATTCAATATATGCGGCAACAGCATCAATTTGCTGAGGAGACAATGCATCTTTATACGATGCCATTGTATTTTTGCCATTTGTAATGATTTCAACAATCCCCACATGTTGTAATTGTGTTGCTGATAAATCTTTTGCTCCACTTAATCCTAATTTACCATCTTCTCCATGACATAGAGCGCATTTATCTTTAAAAATTTCTTTGCCGCTAACACTAGCAATAACATCTCCCGCTTTTTCTTTTTTTGCTTTTTGAGCTAAACCAAATGAAACCACAATCAAGAAAAAAGATAACGTTGCTAATACTTTATTTTTCTTTTTATAACCAAGCACTGCTAATGGTATAGATGATAAAACTAAAGCAACTTTGATGTACATAATTGTTGGAATATATGGCATTTTGGTAAGTAAAAATACTCCTGTTGCTAAAAACCCAAAGCTAACAACCATTTCAACTATTTTAGTTTTTTTCTTAAATGTTTCTAGTAGCTCATCTTTATCGCTTAATAGCAAAATTGTTTTTATTAAATAAATAAGTGTAAAAAGAATTACAAATAAGTAATGAGAGTGTAACATTCCTGTTGCCATAATAATTTATTTTGTGTGTTCCAAAATTAACAAATTATCTGTAAATAAAAGAAACAAAGAAGTTTTTATAAATTGAGCATAATGGTATATTTGTTATAAATAACCTATTATTTATGCATAAACTACTGTTTTTAATTTCTGCTACTTTTTTATATATAACTGCTACTATAGGTCAGGTTACATTTCCTGTAAATGGCGCGCCTAATATCATACACACGTCGTATGCGTTTGTTAATGGCACTATTCATTGCGATGCCAATATGGTAATTGAAAATGGAATGCTTTTAATTAAAGACGGTAAAATTACAGATGTGTCAAATAATATCCTTATACCACAAGGCACAGTAGTGTATGATTTAAAAGGTAAACATGTGTATCCTGCTTTTATTGATTTATATAGTGATTACGGCATGCCCGAACTTAAACACACCGATTATACTAATTTGCCTAAAAAAGGGGCATTTGGATGGAATCAAGCTATTAAAAGTGATATAGAGGCTCATAAATTATTTATTCATAATCAACAAAAAGCAGATGAGTTAAGAAAAATAGGGTTTGGAGCAGTGCTTACTTTTCAAAAAGATGGAATCGTTAGAGGAAGTGGCGCCTTTGTACATTTAAACTCATCTAAGGAAAATGAAAGTATTATTAAAGATAAATGCGCAGGGTTTTATTCCTTTAACAAAGGGACATCTCATCAAGATTATCCCTCCTCCTTAATGGGTTCAATAGCATTACTTCGACAAACATATTACGATGCGTCATGGTATAAATTAAATCAATCAAAAACAGAATATAATATTACACTAGAAGCATTTAATACATTACAAGAACTTCCATCAATATTTGAAGGGAACGATAAGTATAATGATATACGTGCTAAACAAATTGCCGACGAGTTTAAAACAAAATATATAATAAAAGGCGGTGGAAATGAGTATCAAAGGCTTTATGACATTCAAAATACATTTTCAAAATATATCATGCCTGTAAATTTTCCTGATGCAATTGATGTAGAAGATCCTCTGGATGCAGAATTAGTTTCATTAACAGATTTAAAAAACTGGGAAATGGCGCCTGCAAATTTAGCGCTACTAGAAAAAAACGGCATTGAATTTTGTATTACTACATCTGATTTAAAAAATAAAACAGATTTTTTAAAAAATATCCGCAAAGCTATTAAATATGGGCTTTCTGAAAAAACAGCACTAAAAGCCCTAACCTTTAACCCAGCTAGTTTTATTGGAGAACAAAATAAAATTGGATGTTTAAAAAAAGGAATGTTTGCTAACTTTTTTATTTCATCAAAACCTATTTTTGATGATGATGCTATTATACATGAAACATGGAGCAATGGAGAGAAACATACTTATCAAGACATTAATTTACCTGATATTTCAGGAACATATCAACTTTTATACAATAAAAACACATTTAAATTATCTCTAAAAAAAGAACAAGAAAATTATACAGGGCTTGTAACATTAAAAGATAGCTTAACATCAAAAGCAATGGTTTCTTTTAAAAACAATATACTATCTCTTAGTTTCCCCTACGACTCTTCGTTTGAAGTAAGATTATCTGGAAATTATGACCTAATTAAGAAATCATTTTCTGGAATAGGGCAATTAGCAAACGGTGATTGGGTAGATTTTAATTTAAATTCTATTAACAATTTAGATACCATAAAACAAAAAATAGCAACACCCACTATTAGCAATACGTTAAACTTCGGAAAAATATATTACCCTTTTGGGGCTTACGGAGAGCCAGAAAGCGAAAGCGAAGGATTAATAAAAGACACATGGAATAAATTTAAAAAAAGATACGATGCTTTATTGATTAAAAATGCAACCATTTGGACAAATGAATCAGATACTCTCTTAAAAGAATATGATGTATATGTTGTAGATGGTAAAATAGTAAGAATTGCTCCAAATATTGATGCCCCGAAAACAGCCTTTGCAAAAGTTATTGATGCAAAAGGGATGCATTTAACTCCCGGCATTATTGATGAACATTCTCATATTGCTTTATTTAGTGTAAATGAAGGCGCAGATGCTAGTAGTGCAGAAGTGAGAATGGGAGATGTGATTAATCCTGAAGATATAAATATTTACAGGCAATTAGCAGGCGGCGTAACAACCGCACAATTACTTCACGGATCAGCTAATCCTATTGGTGGGCAAAGTTGTTTAATAAAATTAAGATGGGGTAAGGGAGCTAATGAATTTAAATATGAAAAAGCTCCCCCATTTATTAAATTTGCATTAGGAGAAAATGTAAAACATTCTAATGGATTAAATCCTGATCAAGATAGATTTCCTCAAACCAGAATGGGGGTTGAGCAATTATATTATGATTATTTTACAAGAGCTACAGCTTATAAAAAAGAACAAGAAACATTTGCTAAATTATCCCCAAAAGAAATTGAAAAAAGTAATTTTATTTCGCCAAGAAGAGATTTGGATTTAGATGCTTTAGTTGAAATCTTAGAAGGTAAAAGACACATTACATGTCATAGTTACGTACAAAGTGAAATTAACATGTTATTACATGTTGCAGATAGCATGCGTTTTAAAATAAATACATTTACTCATATTTTAGAGGGATATAAAGTTGCCGATAAGATGAAAGCTCATGGCGCTAATGCATCTACATTTGCTGATTGGTGGGCTTATAAATTAGAAGTAATGGATGCTATCCCCTATAACGCAGCTATGCTTACAAAAGTAGGAGTAAATACTGCTATTAATTCTGACGATGCAGAAATGGGGAGAAGACTTAACCAAGAAGCTGCAAAATCAATAAAATATGGTAATCTCAACGAAACTGAAGCTTTAAAACTAATTACATTAAACCCTGCCAAAATGCTACGTATTGATGATAAAGTTGGAAGTATAAAAGTTGGAAAAGTAGCAGATTTAGTTCTCTGGACAGACAATCCATTGAGTATTTATGCTAAAGTAAATACAACAATTATAGATGGTCAAATTTATTACAGTAAAGAAGAAGATGAAAAATTAAGAGAAGATATTAAAAAAGAACGGGCTCGTATTATTAATAAACTAATTGCCGAAAAACACAAAGGAACAAAAGTGATGAAATTAACTTCAAAAACTCAAAATTATTTTCATTGCGATAGTGAAGAAAGCGGTTGGTAAACTCTGCTTTTTATAAATATTTAGCTAACCAAGTAAATTGTAGCGGTTGTTTCCATTTAGTCTGTAAATGCTCGGCTTCAGTAATTGTGTTGTCGAATACTAAAGTATTAGCAGTAATTAAATTATTAAGTAATAGTTCTTTTACTTGAGCTGATTTAATTACAACAACCTCAGCATTGTTTTCATATGCAACCAATAAACGATTTAATAACTCTACTAAAAAAACTTGCTCTAATTCTTTTACAAATCGTAATTGCTTATCTATACTACAGCCACTAGTGTTATATTTTTCTTCATTAACTTTAAATATCAATAATCTGTTTTTATATAACTCATAAGAAGCGTCTAGACTTACATCATGAGCTGTCCAGTTATCCACAAAAGATTGACAGCGATTTTTAAAATCAACTAACTGTTCGGTTGTTAACTCTTTACTTATTGTATAAATCCAAATACGTTCACTCATATTTATTAAATTATATAAATTTACACTTACGGCTTGCAAAAGCACACATCCGTAATAATATCAATCCGTGCTTAAATCTAGAAATATTGGTGCTTCCGTAAGTTCTTTCTCTATAGCGAATTGGAATTTCAACAATTTTTAAATTTAATTTATGTGCTCCAAATAGCAAATCAAAATCTCCAAATGGATCAAATTCGCCAAAATACGTTCTGTTTTTTGTAAGCTTTATATAATCTTCTCTAAACATAACTTTAGTTCCACACAGCGTGTCTTTAAATCGTTGATCAAGCAACCATGTAAATGCCCAACTAAAAAAATGATTCCCTAAATAATTTAAAAATCGCATTGCCTCTTTATCCATAGGGTACACTAAACGAGTTCCATTAATAAAATCTCCTTTACTGCTAGCAATAGCATCATAAAATTTAGGCAAATCTTCTGGTGGCACTGTTAAATCGGCATCTAAAATCATTAAAATATCTCCAGTGGCTATTTTATATCCTTCACGAACAGCATCTGCTTTCCCTTTACCTTTTTGTTGACCTATTTTTATATCATGTGTAGCGGCATATTTTTGCTGAATTTCTTGGATTTTTTGCCAAGTATCGTCTGTACTATTTCCTTCAATAAAAATAATTTCAACATGCTTGCCAAACTTTGGCAAACGAGTAATGGCATTTTCAATATTTCCACTCTCATTTCTTGCAGGAATAACAACAGTTGTAGAATATTTAGTTTTGTAATCTTGGGTATTGCTAATTGGAAGAGGCTTAGCAAAAGAATAAGTATTTAAACTAAAAAATCTAAAGAATGGGAATTTAGCAAATACTAAATTATGTAACTCTGCAATTAAAGGAATATAAAAAGGAAAAATAAATCGTTTACTATTTCTGTATACATCAAACCCAGAGACAAATAATAAATTATTTACATCTTTAGTATTCAGCCAATTTTGAGTAGGCGTTTTTGTTTTTAAGCCTACTAACTCTGCAAACTTTAAAAGCGGTTCCCAAAGAGAGTTATAGTATTGTACAATTATTTTTGTATTGGGATGGCAAACCTTTTGTACTTGTTCAAACACATGTTGAACATCGTCAACAAAACCAATTAAATTACTAATAATAATAAAATCATATTTTTCAGTTAATGTAATATGATTTGCATCCATTAAAATAAAATCAATGTTTTTTCCGTGATGTTTTTCCTGAGCCCATTTAATTTGACCTTCACTAAAATCTATTCCGGTTTTTTTTCTTCCAGCAATACCTGCCAATAAATCGCCACTACCACATCCAATTTCTAAAACAGAACTATCTTTGTGTGAAAAATAATTACAATAATTTGTTATTTCTTTCCAATAATAATTGGTTATTCCACGCCTTTTTCTTTTTAAGGCTATGGCATTAAAATATTCTTTTATGTTTTGCAAAATGTAATTTTTTTAAGAAAGCTAAGTTACAAGTTTAATTTTAATAAAATATGTGTTTTAAGAATATAATAACTTTAAAAAGAAATTAAATTTTATCTGTAGGCATTGAGTTTGCTATAAAAATAACTATTGTGTTAATTACATGGCTTACATTTTTTTATTTAAATAGTTTGCCATAAAGTGTCCCATGCTAAAACACGCTTGTAATAAATACCCGCCCGTTGGCGCATCCCAATCAATCATTTCGCCAATACAATAATAATTGGGCATTTTTTTTAACTCTAAATTTTGGCTTAATTCGTTTAGTGCAACACCACCTACTGTAGAAATCGCATCGTCAATAGGCGCAAAACCTGTAATAGTAATTGGAAATTTTTTAATTAAAAGGCTTATTTTTTCAAAATCATTATATTCTTGTTTTGTTGTTACACTCTTTATTAAATTAATTTGAACATTTGTAAGATTAATTTTTTTTTCTAATACATCTTTCATTGATAAATTTCCTTTAAGAGCTAATTTATCATAAATTTCTTTTACGCTCCATTCGGGCTTAAAGTCAATAAAAACATGAGCCTGGTTTTGAGTGATAAGTTGTTCTCTGATTTGTGCACTAAGAGCATAAATAGCACTTCCTTCTATCCCAAAATTAGTTAAAACAACTTCGCCTTTTTTATATGTTTCTCCGCAATAAAAAATACAATTTTTTAATGCTTGCCCAGCAATACTTTTTATTACTTCTGAATTCCATTTAGTTTTATAAGCACAATTAGAGGGATAAAATTCGTTGATTTTAATTCCTTTCTCTTTAAAATAGCGTGCCCAATTACCATTACTGCCAGTTACTTTCCAACTAGCCCCTCCTAGTGCAAATACAACATTATTTGGTTCTACAATTTTAAGTTCGTTATTATTTAAAAACACCAATTGGTTGTTTTTCCATCCTTGCCATTCGTAATTATAATGAACAGAAATATTATTATTTTTTATTACAGATTGAATTGCATTTAAAACTTCAATGGGTTTAATACCTTTTTGAGGAAACACTCGTTTACTGGTTCCTACATATGTTTTAATTCCTATTGAATCCAGCCAATTAATAAAATCAATGTTAGAAAACTGATTTAAAAAAGGAGCTATAAAGGATTTTGGATAATAACGTTCTGCAAACTGCTCTATTTTTTCGGAATGAGTTAAATTAAATCCTCCTTTTCCTGCTACTAAAAATTTACGACCTAAGGCTGTATTTTGTTCATAAATCGAAATGGTATATTTTTCGGCGTTTAAGAAACAAGCCAGCATTAATGATGCTGGCCCGCCACCTATTATAGTTATATGTTGTTTAAACAAAACTTATGCTGTAAAATATTTATAAAACAACGGAATAGTTTCAATTCCTTTATAATAATTAAATATCCCATAATGTTCATTTGGAGAATGTAATGCGTCGCTATCTAATCCAAATCCAAATAAAATACTATCCATTCCTAATTCTTTTTTAAACAATGCCACAATAGGAATACTACCTCCGCTTCGAGTAGGGACAGGTTTTTTGCCATATGTTTCTTCCATAGCCTTACTTGCAGCTAAAAATCCTTTTGATGTAATTGGTACAACTACAGGTTCTCCTCCATGATGTGCGGTTACTTTAACCTTTACTGATTTCGGTGCTATGCTTTCAAAATGTTTAATAAATAAATCGCTAATTTCTTTTGAAGATTGATTTGGAACCAATCGCATTGAAATTTTAGCAAATGCTTTTGATGGTAAAACCGTTTTTGCTCCTTCTCCTGTATATCCTCCCCAAATGCCATTTACATCCAATGTTGGACGAATGCCTGTTCTTTCATTTATTGAATATCCTTTTTCTCCCCACTCTTCATTAACCTCTAAATCTTTTTTATATTCTTCTAAATTAAATGGTGCCTTTGCCATTTCAGTTCTTTCTTCAATAGTAAGCTCTTGCACCTTATCATAAAAACCTGGTATAGTAATATGATTATTTTCATCATGACAAGAGGCAATCATTTTACATAAAATATTTATTGGATTTGCAACCGCTCCACCATATACCCCGCTATGAAGATCTCTATTTGGACCAGTTACTTCAACTTCCATATATGCTAACCCTCTTAACCCACTATCAATACTGGGTATATCATTTGCAATGATAGAGGTGTCAGAAATTAATATGATATCTCCTTTTAATTTTTCTTTATTTTCAATAATCCATGGTCCTAAACTTGGAGATCCAACTTCTTCTTCTCCTTCTATCATAAACTTAACATTACAAGGCAATGTATTTGTTTTCATCATCGCTTCAAATGCTTTAACATGCATATACATTTGGCCTTTATCATCACAAGCACCTCGCGCAAAGATAGCTCCTTCTGGATGAATCTCTGTTTTTTTAATTACTGGTTCAAACGGTGGAGAGTCCCATAAATTAAGCGGATCGGCAGGTTGAACATCGTAATGACCATATACTACTACTGTTGGTTTTGATGTGTCTATTATTTTTTCGGCATACACCACAGGATAGCCATTTGTTGGGCAAATTTCAACATTATCTGCTCCTGCTTCAATTAATCTATTTTTAATTACTTCAGCAGTTTTATTCATGTCTAATTTATGTTCTGCTCGAGCACTAATAGAAGGGATTTTTAACAAATCTAAAAGTTCATTTAGAAAGCGATCTTTATTTGAGTTTAAATAAGTTTGAATTTGATTTGATTGCATTGTTTTAAATTTTGAGTCTAATGTAGTTTTTTTATTTAAAGCCTATTTTGAGTGATTAAAAATATTGATAATTAGTTGATTTATGGGTATTTTTGATCATATTTTTTAAAAATACGCACCTATAAAACATATTTATTACTACTGTATTTGCTACTTGTAAAAATAGCGAGCGCAACACATATTGTGGGCGGCGAAATTTATTATGAAAAACTAACTGGTAATAATTATAAAATTCATATGAAAGTGTATCGTGATTGTTTAAATGGCGTTCCTCCATTTGATAATCCAGCGTTTTTTACAATATTCAACTCCTCTGGAGCTGTTGTCACCACGCTTCAAGTGGTTCTTACCAGCAGCATCACAGTTCCTCCAACAAATAATAGTCCTTGCGCTCCATCAAGTGCAGGTAATGCTTGTGTTGAGGAAGCAATATATGAAACAATAGTTAATTTACCGCCTTTGGTTGGTGGTTATTATATCACATACCAGCGTTGCTGCAGAAATGCAACTATTTTAAATTTAACAAATCCAGGAAATGTAGGCGCTACCTACTGGGAACATATTCCTGGTCCGGAGGTTGTAAGTATAAATAATAGCCCTCGTTTTACAAATCGTCCTCCTATTTACATATGTAATGGTATTCCAATTGCATTTAACCACGTTGCCACCGATCCAGATGGAGATTCGTTGGTATATAGCTTATGTACACCTTTTGATGGATTAGACGCTTGCTGTCCTATTGTAGGCACAACGCCCACTGCTGGAAGTCAATGTGCTAACCCTCCACCTTCTTGCCCATCTACTAACACTCCTCCTCCATATATTAGTGTACCATTTGCTCTACCTTACTCATCTGGATATCCTATGTCATCAAACCCGGCTATTAATATTAATTCTACAACCGGATTTTTAAATGGTGTTCCAAATATTATTGGACAATGGGTTGTTGGTGTGTGCGTTAGTGAATATCGTAATGGACAACTAATAGGCGTTCATCATAGGGATTTTCAGTTTAACGTGATTAATTGCCCGTATGTTGTATCGGCAGATATAGTTTCTCAAACTACTACAAATAATGGTTCAGGAACTGGCTATTGTAATGGGTTTACTATTTCATATTACAATAACAGCTTTAATGGAAATACTTATTTTTGGGATTTTGGGGACCCGAATACGCAGACAGATACTTCAAGCGCTTTTAATCCAACATACACCTTTACAAATACTGGAACATACACTGTAACATTAATTGTAAACCCAGGAAGCCCATGTGGAGACACAACCACTGAAGTTTTTAATGTTTATCCTCTTCTTTCTCCTGATTATATAGCGCCAAGCGCACAATGTTTCAATGGAAATAGTTTTAATTTTAATGGGGCAGGTATGTTTCAGGGTAATGGCACGTTTAATTGGAGTTTTGGCACTAATGCAGTTCCTCAAACAGCAAACACATTATCTGTTACTAACGTTGTGTTTAATTCTCCTGGTATTTATCCTATAACTTTAACCGTTAACGAAAATGGGTGTTCGGCAACTGTAACAAAAACAGTTGAAGTATGGCAAAGTCCTAACGCTTCGATTAATACATTTCCCGCTGTTGGCTGTGATCCACTAACTATTACTTTTAATAATACAAGCACTGCTGGTACACCTATGAGTTATTTATGGGCATTTAGTGATGGCACTATTTCAACTCTTCAAAATCCAACGCACAGTTTTTCTCCAGCTGGTATTTATAGTTTTTCTTTATCAGTTATTACAAGTCAAAATTGTATAGACACGAGTTTAATAAATTCTATAAACAGCATTACTGTTACTCCAAGCCCTATTGCTAATTTTAATTATACATCTTCCAATGGTTTATGTTTTAACAACAATAATTTTTCATTTAATAATACAAGTGTATTTACTACAACAGGAACTGTTTCATGGGACTTTGGCACAAGTGCTTCTATACAAACATCTACAGCGCAATCTATTTCAAACGTATCATATAACGCTTCAGGAACTTACTCAGTATATTTAATTGCATTTGAAAATGGTTGTACAGACACCACAACTCAAATCATCCAACTCTTTGCAAATCCAATTGCAAATGTAGATACACCAACTGTAATTGGCTGCGATCCTTTAACTATAACATTTACGGATTTAAGCACAGCATCGTCTTCTTTATCTTATTTATGGCAATTTAGTGATGGCAGTACGTCAAATCTTCAAAATCCAACACATGTGTTTACTCCTGCGGGCATCTATAATTACTCATTAACCATTTCAACTAACAGTCAGTGCATTGATACAAGTCATTTTTTTTCAGTATCTAGTATTACGGTAAATCCTAGTCCACAACCAGCATTTATAGCGAGTCCTATGGTATCAAGTATTTTTGATCCAGACATACTATTTTTTAATACTTCGCCATCTAATAATATTGTAAGTTGGTATTATACCTTTGGTGATGGCACTGGGTTAAATATTGCAAATCCTAGTCATTCATACGAAATGTGGGGTGATTACACTGTAACACAAACGATAACTAATAATTATGGATGTTCTAATTCTACAGATTTAATAATAACTATATTACCAGAATTTAGATTTTGGGTTCCAAATGCTTTTACTCCAGGAAATAAAGACAATTTAAATGATGTTTTTAAACCCATTGTTTTTGGTGTAGAAAATTATTCGTTTTTAATTTTTGATAGATGGGGTGAATTGATATATAAAACAAATGATACAGAGGCTGGATGGAATGGCTATTACAAGCAAAATTTATGTAAGGATGATGTTTATATATGGAAATGTGAATTTAAAAACGTTGTTTCAAAACGAAACGAAACACATGTTGGACACGTGACCTTAATTAGATAACTTTACTATAAATTAATACTCTATTGTTCATAATCATTATTTGTTTTATGATTACATTTTAATTTATTTGTTTCATTTGTTATATGAATAATTTGTTTAGCAAAATTAGAGATAAACATGCTCTTTGGTATAAAGCAATTGTGTTTTTAACATGCGTTGTGTTCTGTGCATATTTATTACCTAAACAAAACTCTATTTATACTAACAATATACAAATTGGTGATGTTTGGCTAAATGATGATTTGATTTCTGGATTTGATTTTGTTGTTAAAAAGACAAGTAAAGAATTAGCTCAAGAACAGTCAGAAAAAATTCAAAACAATGCTTACTTTAAAAAAGTAAATATTAATACTGATTCTTTATCTATTTACATAAGCGCATTATTACGTCAAGAACAGTCAATATACAACAAAACTAAAATAAAATTATTTCTAGATAGTATATACTCTATTGGCGTATATTTTGAGTCTCCAGCTGTATTACATAAAGACTCTGTGTTATATGTTGTAAAAGACAATGAAGTGTTTTTAACATATATAGATAGTTTAATAAATAAATATAGCATTCAATCAACTATTTCTAAAATAACTTCAAATAAAGACTTAGCAAAGTCTATTATGTATAAAATAACTCCTAATATACTGTATGATTCTATCCTATCAAATGAAATTGCATCAAATGAAAACAATCAGTCGCCTTATATTTATAAATCTAAAGTAGAACAAGGCGAAATTATCTTGAGAAAAAACGATGTTATAACTCCAGAACAAAAAACTATTATTGCTAGCTACAACGAAGAATTAAAAGAACAAGAAACAAAAGATAATTTATTAACTATTGCATTAGGCCAACTTATTTCATGTATTCTAATTTTAGGAATCATGATGTTGTTTTTAGCTTATTTTCGAAAAAATATTTTTAGTCAAAATTCACAAGTAACATTTATTTTTTTAGTTATAAGCTTAATTGTTTTCACTACAAGTACTGTTTTTCACTACAACGTAGCATACATTTATGCCATACCCTTTTGTTTAGTTCCAATTTTAATCAGGGTGTTTTTTGATAGTAGAACATCTTTATTTAACTTTTTAAATATTATTTTACTATGTGCTTTTTTTGTATCAGACAAGTTTGAATTTGTATTTATACAGCTTATTACTGGTATTGGAACAATTTTTAGCGTAGCAGATATGGGCAAAAGATCAAAATTATTTGTGTCTGCTTTACTTATTTTTATTTTTTATGTTTTATCGTTTACCGCTTATCACTTAGTAAACAACACATCTCAAGCAATTAGTCATTTAGAAAATTATATTCCTTTTTTAATAAGCAGCGTATGCGTTTTGTTTTCATTTCCTTTAATTTATATTTTCGAAAAATTATTTGGGTTTACATCCGATTTTACATTATTAGAATTATGTGACTTAAATTCTCCTTTATTAAGACAGCTTTCACAAAAGATACCAGGGACATTTCAACATTCTTTACAGGTAGCCAATTTAGCAGAAGAGGCCTGCTATAAAATTGGAGGAAATCCTTTATTAGTGAGAACCGGTGCTATGTATCATGATATTGGAAAAATGAATAACCCTAGGTTTTTTACAGAAAACCAAGTGGGCGAAATTAGCCCGCACGAAGAGTTAACATCAGAAGAAAGCGCTCAAATCATCATTGATCATGTTATTAAAGGCGTTGAAATAGCAAAAGAAAATAATTTACCCGAAGCCGTAATTGATTTTATTAGAACTCATCATGGCACAACAACAACAAAATTTTTCTTACATAATTATAAAAAAGAGCATCAAGGAGAACTAATTAATGAAGATTTATTTAGATATCCTGGGCCCATACCATTTAGTAAAGAGACTGCCATATTAATGATGGCAGATAGTGTAGAAGCTTCATCTAGAAGTTTAAAAAAATACGATGCCGTGGCTATTGACGAGTTAGTAGAAAAAATAATTAATCATCAAATTAATGAAAATCAATTTATTAATGCTGATATTACATTTAGAGATATTAATCAAGTTAAAAAAATATTTAAAAAAAGATTAATGAATATTTATCATGTAAGAATTGAATATCCTAGATAATTCATTAGTATAATTTTTTTAGAAGCTGTACTAATTCTTGTAAGGTTTTCATATCAATGTCTGTATTTGGATTAATTCGGTAAATTTTAATTTGCTTTCTTCCTTCACTTAACAAACTTGGGTGATTTATTAAATATCCTTTTACAAAGGCAAAATAAATTTCATGTTGTTTTTTGGCATTATAAATAAGGTACCCAAACCATTTATTTTCAAAGTAATAAAACGGAGTATTAAACTTCATACTCTCTTGTAATTGCATTTCGTTTTTTAAAAAATAACGCAAAAACAATAAAGTGGATTGTTGTGGTTCTGGAATTTTTAGAAAAAAATTATCTACTCCATTTTCCATTAATTAATAATCTCTGTAAAAATTATGAATACTCGTTTTAATTCCTAAATAAATATAAGGAGACTCCAATTTATAGCCCATATCATCACTTACACTTCTTTGAATATATCCAACTTCTAATCTAAAATTTAGTTGAGGAATAATATAATATGTTAGTTTTATATCGCTTTGTAATAAATTAGTTTTATTGCCTTGTGTTGTTTTATGTCCATACTCATATGGCCTTGTTGTGTAACTCAAAAAAATATTTTGTCCTAAATTAGAATGTAATGTGTCCATTCCAATTATTGCTGAAATTCCTTGAAAACTAAGCATCCATTTATTTGTTCGATAATTTATAAAGCCTAGATATTCTTTGAAATTTGCTCCTAAAGGATGTGCTAGTGCTTGCCCATAATTACTATAATTTTGTTGAACACTACCATGTGAATACGTATAAGGTCTTACTGAATTATACTCTATTTGTACTGTTAATCCTTTTATTTTAAAAGCATTAATATATTTTGCTCCAAGTTGCCAGCCTTGCTTGTTTCCCCACCAACCTCTTCTAGCCTTTACTTCTTTTAATAAAAATTCATCTGCAACTACTTGCCCATATAGTTTTAGGCATTTAAATAATTTTCCAGAAATATTTAATCCCAACATAGAGTTATCTGAAGATCCTACGGAGTATTCTTGTGGACGATAAAATACGATTGGATTTATGTAATTAATATCAAAAGATCTTACCCTATTGGAGTCTGTTCCTTGCCAAACAATGTTTTCAAAAAAAGATACACTTAACTCTTTAATTGGATTAAAACTCAAATAATGAAATGCTCCAAATTTATTTTGTAAACTTCCTTTAGAACCATCGTACCTCGAAAAATCTTTCATCCAAGAGTACCATACATTATACTGTATTTTCCATACATTAGTGTTAATTCCAAAATATGGATTACTGTTTGAAAAATCAGATAATAATAATGATCGATATCCGTCTCCTATAAAATGTTTGTCTTTACCTATTTGAAAATTAAAAATTTTATTAGGACTAAATGAAACATAACCAGATGTATTTAAAAAATTATATCCTCCCAATTTATTTTTATATGCTATTCCTAATCCTGGTATTAACCCTGTGGCTTGAATAGAAGTATCAATAAAATTAGGGTAACTAACCTGCCCGCTAATTGCAGTTAATGCAAATGTAAAATTAGTATGAATATTTAATTTAGTGTGAAGACCTCCTATGTTTTCTGAAACGTTCTTATTCGTGAGCATATCATATCCTTGTTGAAAATCTATTAATGGTAAAAACTGCAAGTTGTATTGCAAACAGTTTTTTGGGCTTTCGTTATAAGATTTACTTAAAAAATTATTTTTAATAGGATAATGGGCGTACGATATACTAGTGTCTGTAAATTTTTGGAGTGTTGCATTTAGGTATGGCTTAAATGAAGAATGGAATTCAACATCTGAATTACGAATATTCCATTGATCAATAGAGTGTTGTGTTTCTTGATTAATAAAGATGTTTTGTGCCTCAAAATTAATCTGAGAGTGCGTATTAAATGCTATAAAAATAAAGCATATAAAACAAATGCTAAAACGTATGAATTTTTTTCTATTCAATGATTAGTTAATTACTTTTTTACTATAACGTTTGTAACAAAAATTAACCAATAAAATAAATATTCCACTACATACAACAACTGATAGTAAAGATAAACTAGGATTTAAATAATAACTTGAAAACGATACGACTATACTAATTAAACTAAAAATATAAATAATTATTACTGTTTTTACTTGAGAAAATCCACTATCTAATAACCGATGATGAAGATGCTTTCTATCTGCCTCAAATGGAGAATGCCCTTTAATAATTCTTAATATAAACACTCTTAATGTATCTGTTAAAGGATAAGTTAATGCTGCAATTACAAATATTGAGTTAGATATATTTACCCAAAAATAACTTAATTTGTTTGCTGGATATTCAATAAGCTTAATACTTAAAACACAAATGAACATACCTATTACTAATGAGCCACTATCTCCCATAAATATTTTAGCAGGAGAAAAATTAAATATTAAGAACCCTAACAGTGCTCCTGATAAAGAAAATGAAAGTGATGCAAGCGTGTACTCATTAGCAAAAACAAACCACACTCCAAAAGAAGAAGTTGCTATTAATCCTACTCCGGCAGCTAATCCATCAATCCCATCAATTAAATTCATAGCGTTTACTACTACAATATATGTAAATAAAGATAAAAATACGCTAGCCCATAACGGGATTTCATTAATACCAAACACGCCATGAAGTCCTGTAATTCTGATATCGCCCATTAAAACAAGTGTTAAGCCTACTAAAATATTTGCAAACAATTTTTTTACGGGCGCCGTTCCTATGATATCAT
Source organism: uncultured Flavobacterium sp. (assembly GCA_964541155.1). Taxonomy (GTDB): domain Bacteria; phylum Bacteroidota; class Bacteroidia; order B-17B0; family Aurantibacillaceae; genus UBA4416. The sequence goes on along the minus strand of CAZIPC010000002.1, from coordinate 201,471 downwards.
CCTTTACACCAACAAAAAATAATACTAAACTTGTTGCTACTAATATTTTAAACTCCTTTACCGATTCATAAATTTGATTATAATCTCTTAAATCATCAATATGATACCATAGTGAAAAAGAAAATAGTGATGCGGCATAGATAATAATTCCACCAATGGTTGGCACTGCATACTTGTGAATTTTTCTATCTTCTGAGGGCAAATCTATTAATCGTTTTAAATGTGCCACTTTAATAAGAGATGGCGTAGCATACAATACTACAGAAAACGCTGTTATAAATACTAAAACTAATATTGCCATATGTTATATTTTAAAAGTCATAATATGTGTTAAATAAATTAGTTTTTACACTAATAGTATATAACGTTGTTCTATTACTTAAATTGTTACTATCTATATATTTTTGATATCTATAATTATACCCTAAAGATACATTAAAATTATATGCAGTATTAATAGTGTATCCTATTTGCAGTTTTGTAATCGTGTTACTGCACGATAGATGATTGCTAAGCGTTTTATACTGCAAATTTGTTTTAATGTTTAAAAACGCTCTTTGGTATCTAAAATCCGCTAAAAAAACCCATTCTTTGCCATAATTTAAAGTATAGGCTAAGTTTTGATTGTAGTGAGAAAAGCTTTGATTATTAGTTATGCCTAAAGGACTATTATAAGCGTTTTCAGAAACATCATTATATTCTGCCTGAAACATCAAATTTTTTATCTTAAATACATCAAAATACTTTAATCCTATTTGGTATCCTAAACCATTTCCGGCTGCATACATATTACTAAAATCGTCTCCCATAAACTGTGCATATAAAGAAAGTTGATTTGTTACTTTTATATTAGTAGTAACTCCTATTAAAATATTATTCTTATTACTTAAACCATAAAAACCAATATTCGAAAAAATAATAGGATTAAAGTACTGCCAATCTAAATGTTGCCTATTCATACTATCTGCAGCATTCCAAACTAATGATTGAAAAAAACCAATATTTATCCTTTTATTAATGTTATAACTTAAATATTGAAAAGATACTGGTTTTTTTTGAAATAATGGCTCTGTATATTTAGGTGTAATAGCTCCCCCTGTAGTTAAATTCATTAATACTGCATAAATATTTGAGTATTGTAGTTTCCCATTTAACCATTGCGATGTAATTCTAATATAAGGGTAATTAAACGCATTATCACTTAATAATAAAGAACGGTAACCGTTTCCTATTTTTTGTTTGCCGTGACCTATCTGAATGTTTAATTTTTTAATTGGTTGATATGAAACAAATCCTGACGAGAACGCATAATCATATCCTGTAGTTTTAAAAACTTTATATCTTCCCTGACCAGGAATAATTTTTGTTTGATGGCTGTATGCTGATAGGTAATAAGGAAAGGTACTTTGATTTTCTACAAACATTGTTTCAAAATATAAATCTTTGCCAATATGTCCATTTGCAATAAAGCCACGAGTGTTGGTAGATAGTTTTTGTGATTTTGTAGTATCATACTCCGCCTTACTTAATTCTAAATTTAATATCGGATTTATATTGAACTCGAATTTTTTAATTTTCGATTTAATTTGAATTAAATTTTCAAAAAATAATTTATCGATAATAGGATCTTCAGAAATAAATTTAAAAACTCTATGCGAATCTATAACATACTCGTACTTTTTACTAAAAAAAGGAATATACGGTTGTATACTAATATGTGTTTGTTCCGAATCTATTTTAGCTAAATGGCGTTGAGTTAATGTGTTAAAAAAATAATCTGTAGGTAAATTATAAAATTGAGCTTTTAAATAAAAAGAGCTAAAAAATAAAGTCAAAAATATAGCTATATGTTTTACATGATTAATGTTTATTTGACTAGTTCTCATGTTTTTTACCAAACTTTTACGCCTTCTTTATTTTTAAAATCGTCGTATACTTGTTTAATACCATCTGATAATTCTATTTTATGTTTCCATCCTAAAGAATGTAAGTAAGACACATCCATTAATTTTCGAGGTGTGCCGTCTGGTTTTGATAAATCATGAGTTATTTCTCCTTTAAAGCCTATAATATCTTTTATCAATAATGCTAAATCTTTAATTGTTACATCTGTTCCTGAGCCTATATTTACAAACTGTTCGCCATCATATGTGTTCATCAGAAATACACAAGCGTCCCCTAAATCATCTGCATGTAAAAACTCACGCATTGGTGTTCCGGTTCCCCACATTTCTACTGCTGCCAGATTGTTTTCTTTTGCATCATGAAATTTTCTTATAAGCGCTGGTAATACATGGGAGTTATTTAAATTATAGTTATCGTTTGGGCCATACATATTTGTAGGCATTACCGAAATAAAGTTACATCCGTATTGACGTTTATAGCTTTCACACATTTTAATGCCTGCTATTTTTGCAATAGCATATGGTTCATTGGTTTCTTCTAATAATCCTGTTAACAAATACTCTTCTTTTAAGGGCTGTGGTGCCATTTTAGGATAAATACAAGAACTTCCTAAAAACATTAATTTTTTTACATTATTCAAATATGAATTATGAATCACGTTATTTTGAATCATTAAGTTTTCATATATAAAATCTGCCCTGTATGTATTATTTGCTTGAATTCCTCCTACTTTTGCTGCCGCTAAAAATACATAATCTGGTTTCTGTTCTGCAAAAAAATCACTAACGGTTTGTGAATTGCGTAAATCTAATTCAGTTGATGTTTTGGTTATAATATTTTGGTAACCTTTTTTTTCTAAATTTCTAATAATTGCAGACCCTACCATTCCTCTGTGTCCCGCAACATATATTTTAGAATTTAATTCCATACTACTTAATATTAATAATTAAAAAACCTCCTTTAAAAGAGGTTTTGAGTTTATTCTTTATGATTTAAAATTTTATGTCCGCCTTCTAACAAATACTTGTCGCGCTTAAATAATTCAACATCAGCAAGTACCATTTCTTTGCATAAATCCGCAACAGTATATGTAGGCTTCCATCCCATTTTAGTTCTTGCTTTTGTGGCATCTCCAACAAGCAAATCAACCTCAGCGGGTCTATAATATTTAGGATCAATTTCTATTAACACTTTGCCTGTAGAAATATCTATTCCTTTTTCATGTTCTGCTTTACCTTCCCATTTAATAGTAATTCCAACCTCAGCAAAAGCCATATTAATAAATTCTCTAACGGTTATTTTCACTCCTGTTGCTAATACAAAATCTTCTGGCTCATCTTGCTGTAACATTCTCCACATGCCTTCAACATAATCTTTTGCATGGCCCCAATCTCTTTCAGAATCTATATTTCCCATAAAAAGTTTATCTTGCAATCCTAAACTAATCTTAGCAACAGCTCTTGTTATTTTTCTCGTTACAAATGTTTCACCTCTTAGCGGACTTTCGTGGTTAAACAAAATGCCGTTACATGCATACATGCCATAAGCTTCTCTGTAATTTTTTGTTATCCAATACGCATATAATTTTGCAACCCCATATGGGCTTCTTGGATAAAATGGTGTTGTTTCTTTTTGAGGAACTTCTTGAACTAATCCATATAATTCAGATGTAGAGGCTTGATAAAAACGTGTTTTCTTTTCTAACCCCAATATACGTATTGCTTCTAATATTCTTAGAGTTCCTAAACCATCTGCATTTGCTGTATATTCTGGCGTATCAAAACTAACTTTTACATGCGACATAGCTGCTAGGTTATAAATTTCGTCGGGCTGAACTTCTTGCACTATTCTTATTAAATTAGTACTGTCTGTTAAATCTCCATGATGTAATCTAAAATTAACATGCTTTTCATGTTGGTCTTGATATAAGTGATCAATTCTATCGGTGTTAAATAAAGAACTTCTTCTTTTTATTCCATGAACCGTATACCCTTTGCTTAAAAGCAATTCTAAAAGGTATGCACCGTCTTGACCTGTAATTCCTGTGATTAACGCTACTTTACTCATTTTTTATTATATAGAATAACAATATTACGAATAATTAACGGGATTTTTGTGTGATTTTTTGAGATAAAACCTTTGTTAAATAAAGTTTTTTGATAGCTTTGCTAATCTAAAAAACAGATTATGAAAACAACATTTGGCAAACAAAACTATCAAATTTTTATAGCAGGTATTGTGTTAATTATATTGGGCTACTTACTAATGATTGGTGGTGGCAGCGACGATCCAAATGTTTTTAATCCGGCCATTTTTGACACACAACGTATTACCATTGCGCCTTTAGTTTGTTTACTTGGGTTTGTAACCATAATCGTTGGTATTATGTGGCGTCCAAAATCTAAAAACGAAGAGCTGTAATTTTTAATCTGTCTTATGGATTATTTTCAAGCCTTTGTTATTGCGGTTATTGAAGGGTTAACCGAATTTTTACCCATCTCTTCAACTGGCCATATGATGATTGGCACAGCCTTGCTAGGTCTTAAAGCTACTCCTTTTATAAAATTATTTACTGTTGCTATTCAATTAGGAGCAATATTATCTGTTGTAGTGTTATATTTTAAAAGGTTTTTTAAGTCATTTACTTTCTACTTAAAACTAATAATTGCTTTTATTCCTGCCGCTATATTTGGAATTATTTTGAGTGATTATATTGATGCCGCTTTGGAAAATTTAGTTGGCGTTGCTGTTGCTTTATTTATTGGAGGAATTATTTTATTGTTTGTAGATAAATGGTTTAATAATAATTCGCAAAATGAAGAAAAAGACATTACTTACGTTAAAGCTTTTAAAATTGGATTATTTCAATGTATTGCTATGTGGCCTGGCATGAGCCGAAGTGCATCAACTATTATTGGAGGAATGACACAAAAACTAACAAGACAAAATGCTGCTGAGTTTTCGTTTTTTTTAGCTGTGCCAACCATGTTTGCTGCAACTGCAAAAAAATTACTAGACCTATATAAAGAAGGAATTTCTTTAAATTCAAATGAAATTAATATTTTAGTTTTTGGAAATGTTGTTGCTTTTATTGTAGCGTTATTGGCTATTAAATCATTTATTGGATTATTAAATAAGCACGGATTTAAAGGATTTGGTTGGTACAGAATTATTGTAGGAGGCGTTTTAATACTTTTATTTTTATTTAAAATCCCAATTGATATTATCTAGTTTATTATAAAACTAACCCCCTTTTAAAAGGGGGTTTTATTTTACTTTTTATAAACCATAACATTAAAAACGAATGGTTGTATTTTTTTAATTTGTTCGCTACGTTTTAATCCTCTTAAACTAGATTTTTTTGTAACCAAACTTAGCTCTTTTTTTAACGAATCGTTTTCTAAATTATCAATCACTTCTTTAATAAATGAAGATTTAATAGCAAATCCTGTACCCTCAGCAGAGCTTTGTTTTCCTCTGATAACGCCTATAACGTTTCCTTGTTCATCCATTAAGGGTCCGCCACTATTTCCTGGATTTACTGGTATAGAAATTTGATACATTGTAGTGTCATTATTAAATCCAGTCATTGAGCTTAGCGCACCTTCTCCATAAACAACATCTCTACGAGGATATCCTAACGTGAAAATTTTATCTCCTATCTCAGAGGTATTATTTTTAAATGAAAAAGGGAAAGCAATATTTTTAATAGCCTCTATATTATCTATTTTATAAATAGCAATATCTAAAGCGGGTTCGCTCGCTACTAAATTAACCGCTACTCTTTCTAGCATGCTATTTGTTACAAAAACAGAGTCGGCATTTTTTACCATGTGATAGCTAGTTATTAAATATCCTTTATTGTTTAATGCAAAGCCCGTTCCCTCAATATTTGCTGGAGCATAATTTTTTACCCTTTTACTTGCTGCCCCTGTAATACCTTCTATAATAGCATCTTGAGAATATTTTAATTCCGTTACATCTCGTTTTAAATCCGTAATAGCATTGCTTTGTTGTTTAAGCAAGTATCCACCTGCGCTTAAAATTGCAACAGTTGATATAACAGCAATAACAGCAACAGATGCCGCAAAGGCAAATGTTTTTCCGTGTTTTTTAATAAATGTTTCTTGTGATTTTATAGACACTATTTTTGCGTCATTAGCAAATTCTTGCTTATGGATAGTGGATAAAATTTGCTTTAAATGTGCGCGTTGCTCATGTTGATTAATTCCTTCAATTAATGTTTTGTGCTTTTCAAACGCTTGAGAAAATTCTAAATCCGTTTTTAGACGTATTTCAAAATCTTTTTTTTCTTCAGTACTTAATGTTCCAAAAATGTAATTATCAAATAAATCAATTGCTCTCATCTCGTGTTTCCTTTCTATATAAACTAGTTTTCAAAAAAATATCGTTTTAATCGTTGTAAACATTTATATTTCTGTGTTTTTGCATTATCAGAATTGGTATAGCCAAATTTTTCTGATATTTCATCCATGCTTAATTTATATACATAAAAATCTTTTAATAGTGTTTTACAGGGCTCTCCTAAATTTTCCATACAAGAATTCATTTTTTCTATATCTGATTCTTTTTTTAAATGCTCTGTCATTTCATCGGTTACATCAACTACTTCATTTTCTTCATCTTCTTTAAATCTAGCTAAATGGCCACTTCCTCTTAATTGCTTCAGCCAAAGGCGTTTAGCAATCGAAAAAATAAACGTTTGTAATTGGCAGTTAAGTTCAAAGTTTGGTTTTTGAGCATTTTCATACAACACAATAATTGTTTCTTGATAAATGTCGGCTGCCGATTCGCTATTACCACTATTGTTTACAACATATTTAAGAACGAGGTTATAATACTTTTTGTATAAAGCACGTAACACCGCATCGTTATTATGCTTGAGTCCTTCAATAAATTCAAGGTCTGTGTACGCTACTTTCGACATAAAGTCTTTTGTTTATATTAATACCTAAAAACACTAAAAGGTAACCCTTTTAGGTGTTAGTTTTTTAACTAAAGCATTGATTTTAAATGAGATAATATTATTTATTCATTAACTCTTCAATCTCGTCTGTTTCTAAAGGAATATTTTTCATTAAATCATCATTTCCAGAAGGAGTAATTAAAATATTATTCTCTAAACGAATTCCTAGTCCTTCTTCTGGAATATAAATTCCTGGCTCACAAGTAAAAATCATGCCGGCTTGCATTGGCTCTGTAAAAAAGCCTACATCATGAACATCTAAACCCAAAAAGTGAGATGTTCCATGCATAAAATATTTTTTATAGGCTGGCCAAGCTGGATTCTGATGTTTTACTTCATCCGATTTTATTAATCCTAATTGTAATAATTCTTCCGTCATTAAATCTCCTACCGCTTTATTATATTTTTCAAATGTATTACCAACAACTAGCATTTTAGTAGCCGCTTTCATCACTCGTAATACGGCGTTATAAACTTCTTTTTGACGTTTTGTATATTTTCCATTTACAGGAATAGCACGAGTCATATCACTCGCATAATTGGCATACTCTGCTGCCACATCTAATAAAATAACATCTCCATCTTTACACGTTCTGTTATTTTCTACATAATGTAATACACATGCATTAGCTCCGCTAGCTACAATCGGCCCATAAGCAAACCCGCGGCTTCTGTTACGAACAAATTCATGTATTAATTCTGCTTCAATTTCGTATTCCATTACGCCCGGTTTCACAAAATGTAACAATCTACGAAATCCTTTTTCAGTAATGTTGCAAGCTTGTTGAATTGCTTCTACTTCTAATGGGTGCTTAATTGAACGTATACGGTGCATAATTGGCGCCGAGCGTTGAATGGTATGTAAAGGAAATTGTTCTTTAATTTTTTTATTAAACCGCATTTCAGCGGTTTCCATGTCTATATAACGACGAGTATGCTCGTTGCTATTCAAATAAATATGCTCTGCCTGAAACACAAAGCCCTTAAAAATTTTATCGAATTCGTGAAACCAATAAATGTTTTCAATACCGCTAACATCTTTTGCTTGTTGTTTGGTGAGTTTTGCTCCTTCCCATACAGCAATTAAATCATTTGTTTCTTTTATAAATAATACTTCTTTGTGCTTTCCATCTTTCACATCTGGGAAAATCATTAAAATCGTATCTTCTTGGTCTATGCCCGATAAGTGTAATAAATCACTATTTTGAACAAAACCAAAAGACCCATCAGCATTAGTAGGTAATATATCATTACTTATAAATAATGCTACTGAATTTGGCTTTAAGTGTTTAACAAAATTTTTACGATTGTCAATATATAAATCATTTTTTATTGGAGTATATTTCATAATAACTATTTTTAGATACCTCTAAGATATAGGTTTTTTAGTGATTAACTAAATATGAATAAAAAATAGCGAGACCTCTATCTCGCTATTTTAATATAATTTTATTATGGCTGAAGGGTTATGTATACTGATAAATGATCGCTATAACCATTATAATACTTTTCTCCGCTATACGTTCGATTTGGTTTTTCTTCGCCTGTTTTAGGGTTTTTATAAAGCACAAAATCTTTTCGTAAAATGTAGGCATTTTTAGGATCAAACTTATACCCTTTTTTAGCTCCAATAAACCCTTGAGAAACGATAATTTGATCAAGAACTCTCCATTCTTTATCATAATAATGAGTTCCTTGCTTTGCTGCATCTAAAGTTTGATAAGCGTTATATAAATCGGTTTTATCTTTAGGTTTATCGCTTGCCTTTAATGTATTTAAAATACTATTATTATCGGGATGATCGTTAAAATCTCCCATTACAATTACTTTTGCTTTTGAATCTTTTTTTTGTAATTCATTTATTTTGCTTCTTACTTGCTCAGCAGCAAAAATCCTACGCGGTTCACTTTCTTTTTCTCCTTCTCTGCGACTAGGCCAATGATTTACAAAAACATAAATAACATCTCCGTTAGTTGCTTTTAATGTTGCAAATAAAATATTGCGTGTTTTATAATCTCCTAAAGAGGGATTAGTAGCGTTTATTTCTTTAAAATCAACTAATGTAAATATAGATTTATCAAATAATAAGCCACAATCAATGCTTCTTTCATCTGGACTATCTGTAGATAATACACCAAACGGTTTAACTTTAAATTGAGATTTAGAAACTAGTTCTTCTAATACTTCTTTGTTTTCAATTTCTACAAGCCCTACTAATGCAGGTAATGCTTCTCCTAAAACAGTTGAATCTAATACCTGAGCCACTTTGTTCAATTTATTCATAAAACGGGTATCGTCCCATTTCAAAGGAGAGTCTGGTAAAAATTCATCGTCTTTTTTATTTGGATCATCTTTCGTATCAAAAAAATTTTCACAATTATAAAAAGCCACAGTTATAGGGCTTTTGCCTTGGGCAAAACTATAGGTAATGCTTAATAGTAATAAACTCGTAGAAATTAATTTTCGCATAAAACAAATGTAATTAAAATAATTAATGGTTTCAAAGGTATGTTATAGACTAAAGGTTAATGATTATTTATAGTTATTATTTATTAATTTTAATATTATGAAAAACTATTTTAAACTAAAAAACATTGTTATTGTGTTATCTTTTGTATTATTAATTATCCAATCTATTAGAATAGATAAAACGCCTGTTCCTATAAATACATTAACAGATTTTGCTTCATTAAGTAAAGCTAATTCTGAAATTGAAACTATTTTAAAAACATCTTGTTATGATTGTCATTCTAATCAACCTACTTATCCATGGTACACTAATGTTGCGCCAATATCTTGGTGGATAAAGCATCATATTAACGAAGGAAATCATCATTTAAATTTTTCTATTTGGGGAACTTATTCAGAAAAAAGAAAATTGCACAAAATAGATGAATGTATTGAAATGATTGAAGAAGAAGAAATGCCAATGGGTTCATATACACTAATTCATAAAAACGCTAAGTTAAGTGATGAACAAAAATTAAAATTAGTGGAGTTTTTTAAAGCTCAAAAGCTGTTTGCGGCTGAGTAACAACTTTTATAAATTAAAAACAAAAAAAAGCCCTGATGGTATCAGGGCTTTTATATTATTTAATATTTGTAGTTATAATCCTAGTAATACTTCTTCTGGTACTTTCCCGCCAAATAACATTCTGCTTGGATTTTCTAGCATTTCTTTTACTTTTACTAAAAATCCTACGCTCTCTCTACCATCAATAATACGGTGATCATAACTTAATGCAATGTACATCATTGGGCGAATCACAACTTGTCCGTTAACCGCCATTGGACGCTCAACTACATTGTGCATGCCTAAAATAGCACTTTGAGGAGGGTTAATAATTGGTGTGCTCATCATTGATCCGAAAACTCCGCCATTAGTAATTGTAAAAGTGCCGCCTTCCATATCAGCAATTGTTAATTTTCCATCACGAGCCTTAATCGCTACATCTTTAATGCTTTTCTCTATATCTGCTAAGCTCATTAGCTCTGCATTTCGTAACACTGGAACCATTAATCCTTTTGGCGCGCTTACAGCTATCCCAATATCACAATATTTATTATACACTAATTCGTCTCCGTCAATCATTCCATTAACTGCTGGGTAATGGTATAACGCTTCGGTAACTGCCTTTGTAAAAAAGCTCATGAATCCAATGTTTGTACCATAAACTTCTTTAAATTTATCTTTATACTTAGCACGAATAGCATAAATTTCACTCATGTCAACCTCATTAAACGTTGTTAACATAGCTGTTTCGTTTTTAACTGCTACTAATCGTTTGGCAACAGTTTTACGTAACGAAGTCATTTTTGCACGATCTTTATCTCTACCTCCTTGCCAACTATTGCTTAATACTTTTGCTGCAGTTGGCAATCCGTTAGATAAAGCAGCTAAAACATCTTGTTTTGTGATTCGTCCGTCTTTTCCTGTTCCTGCTAATTGATTAGCTTGAATGTTATTTTCTGCCATTATTTTTGCAGCTGCAACACTTGGGGTTCCACTAGCATAAGATGTAGATACAGGAGCTGATGCTTTTACATCTTCTTTTTTTGGTTCTGGCTTTAATTCAGCCTTTGGGGCCTCTACTACAGTTTTTGGTTCTGGCTTAAACGATGTGTCTATTTTAACTACTACTTGCCCAACATTAACTGTATCACCTTCTGCTGCTAGTACTTCAATCTTTCCGCTTTCTTCTGCATTAAGCGTTAGTGTTGCCTTATCAGAATCTATTTCTGCTAATACTTCATCTTTTTCAACTATATCGCCTGTGTTTTTTACCCAACGAGCAATTACTACTTCTGTTATTGATTCTCCTGGACTTGGTACTTTTAATTCTACAATAGCCATAATACTACGTTTTAGTGTTTAATTTTATTTTTATTTAACTAATATTTTAGAAAAAATAGTTGTCATTATTTCTTCATTTTCAGCAGCATGACGTTTAGAAAACCCTGTAGCGGGGCTAGCAGCTGCGCTTCGACCTACATATTTTAAATTTAATGAACGTAAGTTGTTGTCAACAAATCTCCAAGGGCCCATGTTTTCTGGCTCTTCCTGAACAAATAAAAAGTCTTTTGCTTTATTGTATTTTTTCAAGATTACATCAACTTGTTTTTGAGGAAAAGGATACAGTTGTTCTAAACGAATAAATGCTATATCATTAACTCCTTCTTTTGCTCTGCGCTCAATTAAATCGTAATACACTTTACCAGAACAAAACGCTAATTGTGTTATGTTTTTAGCATCAATTGTATCATCTAACACTTCTTGGAAATTTGCATTTGTAAAGTCTTTTAATTTACTAACACATGTTGGATAACGTAACAATTTTTTTGGTGTAAAACACACTAGTGGCTTACGAAAATCTCGTTTTAATTGACGGCGTAAAACATGAAACTGTTGAGCCGGCGTAGTAGTGTTTACAATTTGCATATTATTTTCTGCACAGGCTTGTAAAAACCTTTCCATTCGAGCACTTGAATGTTCTGGTCCTTGTCCTTCATAACCATGAGGTAATAAAACAACTAAGCCATTCATTCTTCTCCATTTATATTCTGCAGATGTTAAATATTGATCTACAATTATTTGCGCACCGTTAAAAAAGTCTCCAAACTGAGCTTCCCAAATAGTTAAAGTGTTTGGTGCCGCAAAAGCATACCCATACTCAAATCCTAAAACTCCGTATTCGCTTAATAAAGAATTGTATATTTCTAATTTAGCTGGAGCATCAATGTTATTTAATGGCGTGTATTCTTCTTCGCTATCTTCTACTTTTACAACAGCATGGCGGTGCGAAAAAGTTCCTCGTTCAACGTCTTGTCCACTAAATCTTACTGGATGTCCTTCTTTCATTAAAGAAGCATATGCTAACAGTTCTCCCATTGCCCAATCATAGTTATCGTTTGCAATCATGGCTTTTCTGTCATCAAACAGCTTCTGAATTTTATTAAAGAACTTTTTATCCTTTGGTAATTCTGTAGATTTTTTGGCTATTTCTAAAAATAATTTTTCGTCTATAGCTGTTTTTGGAGAAGTATCAAAATCATTTAAAGATGCCATTTTTATACCTTTCCAACTTCCTTCTAAAAAGGATGTTATTTTTGCTTTTTCTGTTTTTTTAGCTTCGTCTAAATTAACGTCTAGTTCTGCTTTAAACGCAATCTCTAGTGCTTTAGCTTCGTTTGCTAATTCAGGGTTTTCGGTTTTTAATTTTTCAATATAAATATCTTTTGGATTAGCATGTGCTGCTATTGCTTTGTATAATAACGGTTGTGTGAAGCGAGGCTCATCTCCTTCGTTATGCCCATATTTTCTGTAACATAATACATCAATAAAAACATCTTTATGGAATGTTTGACGAAATTCCATTGCTAATTTAGAAATAAAACATAATGCCTCTACATCATCTCCGTTTACGTGAAACACAGGACTCAAAACAACTTTAGCTACATCTGTGCAGTAAGTAGAAGAGCGAGCATCTAAAAAGTTTGTTGTAAAACCAACCTGATTGTTTATTACAAAATGAACAGTACCTCCTGTTTTATACGCATCTAACTGGCTCATTTGAACTAATTCATACACCAATCCTTGACCTGCAATAGCGCCATCTCCATGTAAAACAATAGGACATGCTTTAGAGTTATCGCCATTATGACGACTGTCTATTTTTGAGCGAATTATGCCTTGAACAACAGCTGCTGAAGTTTCTAAATGCGATGGATTTGGAGTCAAACTTATATGAACATTTTTTCCGCCATCGCTTAATTGATCTGATGAATAGCCCATGTGATATTTTACATCTCCATCAAATAAAGAGTCTTCACTCGGTCTTCCTTCAAATTCCGTAAACACATCTTTATAGGTTTTGTTCATAATGTTTGTTAGAACATTTAACCTTCCCCGATGAGCCATTCCAATAACATAATCTTCAATTCCTAAATTAGCGCCATGTTCCATTAAGGTATTCATAGCAGGAATAACTGCTTCTCCTCCTTCAAGTGAAAAACGTTTTTGTCCAACAAATTTAGTATGTAAATAATTTTCGAAAAGAACTGCTTGAGTTAATTTTTTAAGAATAGTTTGTTTTTCTGATACTGAAAAAGAAGGCGTGTTTTTGTTTTTTTCCATGCGTTCTTGTAACCATTTTAAAATTTTAGGTTCACGCATGTATAGATATTCAACACCTATACTTTGACAATATGTGTTGTTTAGATGAGAAACAATGTCTTTTAGTTTAGCTGCACCAATCCCTATTTCGCTTCCTGCTTGAAATACAGTTTCTAAGTCTTTTTCGCTTAATCCAAAATTTTCAAGAGCCAAGTTTGGTTCATATGATCGGCGCTGACGAACGGGATTAGTTTTAGTAAACAAATGGCCACGTTGGCGGTATCCATTTATTAATCCAATAACTTTAAATTCTTTTGTAACGTTTTCAGGAATCGCTCCTCCCTCTGATTCATAAGAAGTACGGGCAAAATCAAAGCCCTTAAAAAAATCGCGCCATGATGCGTCTACTGAATTTGGGTCTTGACTGTACTGTAAAAATAAACTCTCAATAGCGTTTACATCGCTTGTACCAACATAGGAAAATTTGTCCATTTTAATTTTCGTTAAAATAAGCGGCTAATTTAAGGATTTTAATGGAATTTTTAAGTAATTTGTGAGAGTATATACTATTTTAGCATAATATTAATGTTTCTGTTTTTTAATTCTCCTTAAAAAAGTCACAATGTAAAAAACATATGCATAATCTACAGATTTTGTTTATTTTAGTTGCATGAAAGTTATTTTATTTTTACGTGTGTTTGTTTTGTGTTTTTTGGCTGTTTCTCAAGAAAATCCAAATAATTCCTCTATTCAAACATCTTTAAAAATAAGGGCTTTACAAGAAAAAAAAGAAGAATATCACAAGCGCACAAGTGGAGAAATTGATGGTTATCGGGTAAAAATTCATTTTAGTGCTGATAAAACAAAAGCTAAAGAAATACAGGCTAAATTTTCAAATAAATACTCTGATATCCCTGCCTACGAAGATTATCAGCAACCTAACTTTGTGATTACAGTGGGCAACTTTAAAACAAAACTAGAAGCTTATGCGATTCTTAAAAAAATCAAAGAAGATTATCCATATGCCTTTATTGTGAAAAGTAAAATTAACCCATTAAAACTATAGTTTTACTTAGAACTAGGGTTTAATTAAAAATACACTATTTTTGCAAACCAAAATAAAAATACCATGATGGTTTTACCATTGTGTGCATTATAAATTTAATAATTCTACTTTATTATGAAAACAATAGATAATCTTTCTTTTGAAAATAAAAAAGCATTAGTGCGAGTTGATTTTAATGTTCCTCTAAATGATACGTATGAAATTGCTGATGATACTCGTATAAGAGCTGCTGTTCCTACAATTAAAAAAATATTAGAAAAAGGAGGTAGTGTTATTTTAATGTCACACCTGGGTCGCCCTAAAGATGGCCCAACCGATAAATATTCATTAAAACATCTTGTTAAAAGCATTAGTGCATTGCTTGGTGTAAATGTTATATTTAGCGAAGATTGTATTGGCGATGATGCTCATAAAAAATCGAATGAATTACAACCAGGACAAGTTTTATTATTAGAGAATTTACGCTTTTACAGAGAAGAAGAAAAAGGAGATGTTGGTTTTGCAGAAAAACTAAGTAAGCATGGAGATATTTATGTAAATGATGCCTTTGGTACCGCTCACCGTTCACACGCCTCAACTGCTGTAATTGCTCAGTTTTTTAATTCTAATGCTAAATGTTTTGGCTATGTTATGGCTAATGAAGTTGCTAATATAGATAAAGTGATAAATGGTGCAGAGGCTCCTTTCACAGCTATTGTTGGAGGCGCAAAAGTGAGTGATAAAATTTTAATTATTGAACAACTCATGTCAAAAGCAAATAATATTTTAATTGGTGGCGGAATGGCGTTTACGTTTGTAAAAGCAATGGGCGGAACAATTGGAAAATCATTATGCGAAGACGATAAATTAGATTTAGCAAAAAATCTATTAGAAAAAGCAAAAGCAAAAGGTGTTAATTTATATATTCCTACTGATGCTGTTATTGCAGATAATTTTTCGAACGATGCTGCTGTAAAAGAATGTAATATTAAATCAATTCCAGAAGGATGGATGGGTTTAGACATCAGTACTAATACAATTAATACCTATAGCGATGTAATTAAACAGTCAAAAACAATATTATGGAATGGCCCTATGGGAGTTTTTGAAATGAGTAATTTTGAAAACGGAACAAAGCAAATTGCATTATCTATTGCAGAAGCAACACAACGAGGCGCTTTCTCATTAATTGGAGGGGGAGATAGCGTTGCTGCTATTAACAAATACCATTTAACAAAACAGGTGAGTTATGTGAGCACAGGCGGTGGTGCTTTATTAGAATACATTGAACAAGGCAGTTTACCAGGAGTGAAGGCAATTGAAGAATAAAAATGTATAAATTACACAATAACCCGTTAATAAAATAAATTGGGCTTTTTAAGCATTAAAGTTATATTTGAACATTACATAAATTAAACTACACATGGAATTATACTTAGATTCAGCAAACCTTAAAGAAATTGAAGAAGGTTTTAAATTAGGATTCTTAAATGGTCTTACAACTACTCCTACCTTCATGCAAAAAGAAGGGATTACAGATATTGATGGAACTATCGTAAAATTAAGTAAAATGGTTCCCGTTTTACAAATTGAAGCACTAGGAAACTCAGCTGAAGAAGTTTTAGCAGAAGCAGAACGTCAATTAGCTTTAGGTTTAGATCCAAAAAAAACAGTATTTAAAATCCCTGTGTCATTAGAAGGCGTAAGAGCGTGTAAAATGTTACGCGACAAGGGATATCTAGTAAACGTTCATTTGGTGTATACTTTACAACAAGCCTATATGGCAATGCATGCTGGAGCAACTTATGTTTGCCCATTAGTTGGTCGTTTACAAGATCAAGGTCATGATGCTTTAGCTTTAGTAGAACAATGTGTAAACGCAGTTGATTTATATGATTACGACACAAAAATCATGTTCTCTTCTGTTCGTCATGCCGAGCATGTTCGCAATGCAATTAATGTTGGTGTTCATACAATTACAGTTCCATTAAAAGTAATGAAACAATTAACTGAAAATAATTTCACTACATTAGGAACAGATCAATTTATTATGGATACTCGTTTAATGATGGTTAAAGTAAAAGAAGCTATTAAAGGAATTAATCCTCTAGTAACAGAAAATACTTCTGTAACAGATGCTATTATTAAAATGACAGAATTTGGTTATGGCGCTGTAACAGTAACTAAAGCTGATGGTAGCATTAAAGGTGTATTTACAGATGGTAGTCTTCGTAAACTAATTGGAGAAAAAGGAAGAGATATTTTAACTAAAAATTTATCCGACTTAGAATACAGAGAGCCTATTACAATTGATGGAAATGTTTTACTAAACGATGCCTCAGCAATGTTTAAAAAAACTAACGTAGATACAATAGTTGTTACTGATGGAGGTAAACCTGTTGGTATGTTAGATATTCAAGATATGAAAGGATAACCAATCTCTATAAAATGTAAAAAAGCTTTATCACATGATAAGGCTTTTTTTATAACTTTACTTTAAAATTTAATATACTATGTCGCACCTAACGCAATTATTTACTGAAATTGGTGGAGAATTTATTTTACCAGAAGCAACCTTAATGGAAAAAATGAAACACATTAAAGCCTTTGTATTTGATTGGGATGGTGTTTTTACAGATGCAAGTAAGGACCATTTATTACAAAGTAGATTTAGTGAGGCAGATAGTATGGGAACAAATTTGTTAAGATTTTCGTATTATTTAAATCATCAAGCATTACCAGCAACGGCTATTATTTCTGGAGAAAAAAACAGTGCAGCTTTCACATTTG
Source organism: uncultured Flavobacterium sp. (assembly GCA_964541155.1). Lineage (GTDB taxonomy): Bacteria > Bacteroidota > Bacteroidia > B-17B0 > Aurantibacillaceae > UBA4416. The sequence goes on along the minus strand of CAZIPC010000002.1, from coordinate 184,131 downwards.
TAGATAGAGAGCGATTTCATGCATCATACTCTAAATTTGCAAATAAAATTGATGCTGCTAAACATTTTTGTCATTCACATCATATTAAATTAAACGAGATTGCTTATGTGTTTGATGATGTGTTAGATTTAGGATTAGCAGAAGAATGCGGGTTGCGTATTTTTATACCTCGTGATGCTAATCCGCTATTTAATGAATATGTGTTAAAACACCACTTAGCTGATTATACAACTGGAGCAACTAGTGGGAAAGGTTCGGTTAGAGAAGCTTGTGAGTTACTAATTGGACTTAACGGCAATTACGAAACCGTTATTTCAGAAAGAGCAAAATTTTCAAATACCTATAAGTCGTATTTAGAGTTAAGAAAACAAACTGCTCCTGTTTATTATACTTCAGAAAACCAAGTGGTAACAGCAGTTATGCCTTAAAACAAAAGCCTTAGTAATAATAGTAGGGCTTTTGTTTATTTCTTATTTTTTAATGCCCATTCTTTAGCAAAATACGTTAAAATAATTGATGCCCCTGCTCGTTTCATGCTTAATAATATTTCATCTCTTACTCTATCTCCATCTATCCATCCTTTAGCAGCAGCAGCTTTTACCATAGCATATTCTCCACTTACATTATACGCCGCTATTGGTAAATCAAAATTAGTATTCAAATCTTTAATAATATCTAAATAAGATAATGCGGGTTTTACCATTAAAAAATCTGCCCCTTCTGCTAAATCTAACTGTGCTTCTATAAATGCTTCTTTGCTATTTGCTGGATTCATTTGATATGTTTTTTTATCTCCAAACTTTGGAGCGCTATCTAATGCATCTCTAAATGGTCCATAAAAAGCGCTTGCGTATTTAGCTGTGTAGCTCATAATAGACACATTTGTAAATCCCGCATCATCCAATGCGTCTCTTAAATATCCTACTCGACCGTCCATCATGTCGCTTGGCCCAATAATATCAATGCCGCACTCAGCTTGAGCAACTGCCATTTTCGCCAAAATATCTAATGTGTCGTCGTTTACTATCTCCCCGTTTTTAACCAAACCATCATGACCATCACTACTATAAGGATCCATAGCAACATCTGTCATAATACAGGCTTCAGGAAACTTTTTTTTGATTAAAGTTAATGTTTTTAAATACAAGCCATTTTTGTTAGTGCTTTCAGTGGCAAATTTATCTTTATACTTATCTGTTAAACTTGGAAACACATCAAATGTAGTAATTCCTAATTTTAAACATTGTTCAATTTCCTTCAACATTAAATCGGGGCTTAATCGAAAAATGCCAGGCATTGATTTTACTTCTGTTTTTTTATTCTTGCCATCAATTAAAAACAGAGGAAAAATAAAATCATTAACCGTAACATGATTCTCTTGAATCAAATTTCGAATAGCAGAAGATTTACGATTTCTTCTTGGACGATGTGTAATCATACTATTAACTATATAATATTGTTTATAATTTGAGTTTCTTTTATTTGATATGAGCTTACGCCTTTATACATTAAAAACATGCTTATTGCCATAAAGATATGGCTTAAATCTAAATGATTAAACCAAACTGAAAATGCTAATTTAAATATATGACAAAGTACCGCTATAATTGCAACTCCTACGCCATAAATCATAAATAAACTAAGGGTAGATTTTGTTTTTTTATAATGTAAATATTCCATAATTGTAACTATCAATATAAGTACAAAAGCAGAATGAATTTCAACAACTATAAACGACCAATACACAAATAAAGAAAAAAACGCTGCTACAACTTCAATTGAACATACGATTACTAAAGCTTTAAATGTTGATTTTTTAATGCTATTGTTTGTATGATACAAGGCTGCAAACTGGGCAAATGATGTTCCTAAAATTCCAGTAACCCACCCATACATTTTTGCTTCAGTTCCAAAATAATATAAAAACGCATGGCCAACAAGAGCTGCTATTAAAGTAGAAATACCTGTAAATAAAAAAAACCAACGGTATAATTTTAATCCTTTACTATTAGAAATATGTTTTGTATTTATAAAAGCATATACACATACCGATATAAAAAACAAATCTGTAATGGTTGTAATTGGCTCATCTATTCTTAAATCACCAATATATATCGTTGGATTTTGAAACGGTGTCATTTTATAACGTATGTAATATAGCTCTATACAATCCTAAATCATCAAACGAATGTGGTTTTGAAATTTGAGACTCGTGTACTTTAGCTTTTAATAAAGATTTTTCTGTTGCCTCTCCCATTGCGATTATTTTTTGATGAGGGTGGACTTTATTTTTATCTAAATAAGACTCCGCATTACTTGGACTTGTAAAAACTAATATATCTGTAGTTTCCGATACTTGATGAGGAACCTTAAGTGCGGCGTAAACCGGTAAATCTATCACGTTTTGTTGTTTAGGAAATTGCCATTGTATTGTTCTCATGCTTTCTCTAGCAACTGGAAAAACAACCTTTCCTAACCCCACGCGGGCAGAAAATTGTTTGCCTACTAATTTAGTATCTGTGCTTTGACCTATAAAATCAGCTCTTAGGCCTAATTCGCGAATGGCTTGTGATGTAGATTTTCCTATACATCCTATCTTGGTGTTTCCTATATCGGGTTTTTGCATAAAGAAAAACTCAACCGCATGTTTACTGCTAAAAAATAACCAATCACTCTTAGGTAATTCTTTAATCGTTAGTTTTTTTAAATCTATCAGGCTTTTGCTTTCTACATTAAATCCTAAATTAGTTAGCCATCTGTTTAAATTTATGCTTTCATGTGTATCACGAGAAATAAAAACATTTTTTGTTTTAATGCGTTGTAAATGTTCAACTATTTTTTCAGATAAATCTTCGGTATTTGTTGTTTCATAATACAATTGCTTTACCTGTGTGTTCCACGCATCAGCTGCCGAAACCCATACTTTAAATAATTTTCTGTCTTGATCATTCATTTCTGTGTCACAAAAAACACCTAATGGTAACTGGCAACCTCCATCTAATAAATTTAATACCCTTCGCTCAATATTAATATTTATCATAACATCATAATCGCAAATTGTATCAAACACATCACTTAGCTTGTAATCGTCTTCGCGTATTTGCCATGCTAAAACCCCTTGAGCTGGAGCTGGAACAAATTCTGAGGTTTCTAATTGCTCTACAGTAAAATCAGATAAATCCAAATCTAACCGTTCAAGACCTGCTGCTGCTAAAATAATTGCATCATATTGTCCCTCTCTTAGTTTGTTTATTCTCGTTGGAACGTTTCCTCTTAAATCTACAATTTCTACATCTGGTCTAAAAGATAATAATTGTGACTTTCTTCTAGCGGATGATGTTCCAACTTTAGCGCCTTTTTTTAAGTTAAATTTTTGTGCTGTGTCTTCTGCTTCATCTCTCATAATTAACCAGTCTGCTGGATTTTCTCTAGAAGAAACTCCTGCAATTATTAATCCGTCTGGGTTTTCGGTTGGTAAATCTTTATGCGAATGAACCGCAACATCTATAGTTTTTGATAACAATGCTTCTTCTAATTCTTTTGTAAAAAAGCCTTTCCCTTCTAGTTTATCAAAACTTGTATTCCATTGCTGAGAGGCATCGCCTTTTGTTTCAATAATTTTTATCTCAACTTCATGGCCTTGTTTTTGTAATAAGTCTTTTGTGTAGTTTGCTTGCCAAAGAGCTAAATCGCTACCGCGTGTACCAATAATAATCATAGTATTGCAATAAAATTAGAGGCTACAAGATAAGTTATTTTTAAATATCTTCTTCTAAAAAAACTTTTTTAGCGGTTTTAATTGCTAATGCATTATATTTTTTTTCCATGTAGCTTAATACTTTTTCTAGTACTTCTTTGCTATTTGGATCTAAAGTATTCATTTCTTTTGCAAATACTTCGTTTAATGCCGTTTCTTTAATGTATTTTATTTGTTTTGGAATTTCCCCAAAAGCAAGTTCTATTTGACGTTCTTGAAAAAGATGTTTAAACTCTTCTACTTTTTGACTAATAATAGTTTTACATGCTGCTATTTCGGCTTCTCGCTTTAATAAATTATCTGCCGCTTGTTTTTTTAAAGATTCAATATCTATATAATAAATATCATTATTTTTAATAACATCCGCATCTACGTCTGCCGGTATTGCTAAATCAATAACTACTTTTTTGCTTGTGTCTCCGCCTAATAAAGCAGAATAAATTTCTTTTGAAACAACATGACCCTGAGCTGCTGTACAGGTAATTAATACATCAAATCCTTCTTTAAATGTTTTAATTTGAGAAAGTTCATTAGCTTTTCCGTTTAGCTCTTTTGCTAATTTCTCAGCGTTAGCTAAAGTGCGGTTAAATACTGTAAAGTTAGCATACTGATGCTTCTTTAAATATTTAGACATATTTGTGTTTGTTTCTCCAGCTCCAATAAATACTATTCGAGCATTATTTTTTATGCCTAAGCTTCGTAATTGTCTGTAAGCAAGGGATACGATAGAAACAGGGTTTCTAGCGATATGAGTATCTGTAAATACTTGCTTTGCGGTTTCTATTGTTTGTTTTATTGCTAATCGTATTGTATCTCCAGTTAGTCCCAATAAATTACAAAATTCATATGCTTTTCTTACCTGGGTAATAATTTCTCGTTCACCAACAACTAAAGAATCTAAAGATGCAGATACTTCAAATAAATGATTTAATGCTACATCTCCTTCATAAACATCTGTCTTGTTTATCAATAGCTTTAAATCTTCGGCAGTTAAACGAGAATTAATTGAATAGAATAAATCCGACAAAAAATCTGATGCAATTTCTCTATCTGTTTTAACAACAAATTCAACTCGATTACATGTACTTAAAAACATTAATTCTTTTAAATCCATTTTAAGCTTTAAACCGCCTAAATAATCTTGTTGATGGTTTTCATCCAAGTGTAATTTCCCAATTAAATCTAATGGTGCTGATTTATGAGTTAAAGAAATTATTTTAAAAGAGTTCATATTCCTCTGTAAAGTTCGTAAACTCTATCTTTTAGTGTGTCATCGAAATGTCATAAGGCTAAATTTATAACCATTCTAAATAACAATAATTAGACATAAAAAAACCCTAATTGTGATTAGGGTTTTTTATGGGTTTAACCTTTTAAGAAAAGGCATTAAATCCGGTGATGTCCATTCCTGTAATTAATAAATGAATATCATGAGTTCCTTCATATGTAATTACTGATTCTAAGTTCATCATATGGCGCATAATTGGATATTCTCCTGTAATGCCCATTCCGCCGTGTATTTGACGAGCTTCACGAGCAATTTGCAATGCCATATTTACATTATTTCTTTTGGCCAAACTAATTTGGGCAGGGGTTGCACGATTTTCGTTTTTTAATTGGCCTAAACGAAACGTTAATAGTTGAGCTTTTGTTATTTCGGTAATCATCTCAGCTAATTTTTTTTGTGTTAATTGAAATGCTCCAATTGGTTTCCCGAACTGAATACGCTCCTTGCTATAACGCAATGCGCTATCATAACAATCCATAGCTGCACCAATAACTCCCCAAGCAATACCAAAACGAGCTGAATTTAAACAGCCTAGTGGTCCTTTTAATCCTTTTACATTTGGAAGTAAATTTTCTTTAGGAACTTTTACATTATCAAACACTAACTCTCCAGTGGCACTAGCCCTTAAACTCCACTTGCCATGGGTTTCTGGAGTAGTAAATCCTTCGTATCCTCTTTCAACAATTAAACCTCTTACTTCTCCATTTTCATCTTTTGCCCATACTACAGCAATATCGGCAAATGGAGAGTTGCTAATCCACATTTTAGCTCCATTTAATAGATAATGATCTCCTTTGTCTTTAAAATTTGTAATCATGCCATTTGGATTACTACCGTGGTCTGGTTCTGTTAACCCAAAACATCCCATTAAATCGCCAGTTGCTAATTTTGGTAAATATTTTTTCTTTTGTTCTTCGCTACCATATGCATAAATAGGATACATTACTAATGAACTTTGAACAGAAGCTGTTGAGCGTAATCCGCTATCTCCACGTTCTAATTCTTGCATAATTAATCCATAAGAAATTTGATCTAATCCTGGCCCTCCATATTCTGCTGGAATATAAGGCCCAAAAGCCCCTATTTCTGCTAATCCTTTAATCCATTGTTTTGGGAAGGTTGTTGTTTGACAAGCCTCTTCAACAATTGGGGTTACTTCTTTTTTTACCCATGCACGAGCTGTATCACGAATCAATTTGTGTTCGTCGCTTAGTAATTCGTCCATTAAATAGTAATCGTGTGCCTGAAAATTATCTGTAGCCATTTTATATTTTTTAAGTGTGTAATATTACAAAAATCTGATTGAACCAACAAACCTAAAAGGCTTAGTTTATTGATACTATATAACAAAAAAGCCCTACAATTGTTGTAGGGCTTAAAATATTTATGTGTTGTTAATGATGAGCTGGAGCGTGTTCTTGAGCTTTTGTTGGTGCTACAATATGTGTTGTATCAGTTTTTATTGTAGTATCAGCAGCCATTGTGTGTTCTTGTGTTTCAACAGCCTCTACTTCTTTTGTTGTATCAGCAACTGCAGAATGATGTTCTGAATGATCTCCTGCTTCGCACTTAGTCATACATTCTTCTGAACAATCTTCTTTGCACTCACAAGCCGAGTGGTGTTTGTTATCGCAAGTACTAACGGCTAGTAAAATTACTAAAACTGTTACTAATGCTAAAATAAATGGTGTACGAAATGCAACTGGTTTTGCTTCGTGAGAGGAGTGGTGGTTGTGGTCGTGGTGAGAACTCATATTTTTTTAATTAATTTTTGCGGTAAAAATAATTTATTTATTTAGTATTCAAAACTATTGTACTGAAATTTTTAAAGATTGTTGTCCTTGTGTGCTTGATATATTTACGATATACATTCCCTTAGCCAAAGATGAAACGTCGATTAAATGTTGATTTAAGGGTTCTAAATTTTGAATTAATTCTTTTTCAATAATAGTTTTGCCTTGTAAATCTAGTATTTTAACATTAACGGCATCGCTATTGCGAGGTGTTAAAATTATAAATTGATTGGTAGCTGGATTTGGAAAAACAGAAATATGAAAATTATTATTTTCTTCTTTTACGCCAACTATCGCTCTGCTGATATCTCTGTATTTAACTTGTGTAGGTGTAAATAAAGTATTATTAAGGGTTCCAGAAACTTCTAAAAACGGTATATGCTCTCCTAACGATAACCATTGGTAACTACGCTGATAATTTTTAAAGCCAAAGGCAAATGGTTGTGTGCCAAATCCTGGTATTGTTACTGTTCCTTTAATTGTATCTATAGAATATTGAGTAGTTATTACACGCAAGCAATTTGCTGTTCCATAAGGGGTTGTAACTGTTCCCCAGCCATCAGCTTCCGTAATACGATATCCTTGTTTAATGTATCTAAAAGGAATTAATGTGTTTGATATGGTTGAAAATCTGAATGTACTAGAATCTCTATTTCCATAGTTTAAAGGAAAAAAATATAATTCATCTTCATCACTAAATGTATTTGGAACAGGTATTCCACTTAGCTTTAAGCCCAATCCTTCTGCTACAAATTTTGTAGGGAGTAGTGCTGGGGATTTTTTATAAAAATTATATACATCTGTTATACTAATTGTTGGCAACCCTAGAACAGGAATATTAGGGATAGGAACAGTATCTATTGTTTTTTCTCCATATGCTGTAATCCCAAATAAAATAAAATACGGCGTATTTAGTCCGCTTTTAAACTCACGAATAGACTGAGAAATTGGTCTTAATGTATCAAAATGCCAAATATGATTTGTTCCTGTTAATGTATAATTGCCTAGTGATGATAAGGTAGCGTTACTGTATCTAATAGTATCTCCACTAACTGGCATTTGATTTGGGGTAATTGTAATTTGACTTTTTAAAAGAAAAGAATTTACAATTAAAAAAAATAGTATTGTTTTTTGCATATATAATTGGTTTAGGTTGTTTAAATATATAAAAAAATTACCAACTGCCTCCCGAACCACCTCCTCCTCCTGATCCGCCACCAAATCCGCCAAATGAAGAGCCGCCACCGCCAAAACTACCAAACGAGGAACCGCCACCAAAATAAGTAATTCCGCCGCCACCTCTTCTTCCAGGACCACCTTTAAACATTAAGAAAACGAGAATTATTACAACTATTAAAAAAAGAATGGGATGACTTTGAATAAAGTTTTGTAAATCAGAAGTTTTTGGTGATGTTTTTTCATTATACTCTCCTTTAGCGGCAAGCATTAAGGCATTACATCCTGCTTGTAATCCATCATAAAATTGTTGCTGTTTAAAATATGGGATAATTTCATTTTCTCGTATTCGTTTAGTTTGTAAATCCGTAATTGCTCCTTCTAACCCATACCCTATAGATATAAATAACTTGCGTTCTCCTGTTTTTCCGGTAGGTTTTACTAAAATAACAATTCCATTATTTTTATCTTTTTGACCAACGCCCCAATTGTTTAATATACCCACTGCATAAGACGCTTCATCCATTCCATTTAAATCATCAACAATAACAATACAAATTTGATTAGATGTTTGTAAACTAAAATCTTGAAGTTGTTGTTCAAGTTGAGCTTCCTCTTGTGGGGATAAAAAATCAGGAAATTCTTTAGATAAATTATTTACTAACCTAGCTGGATATGGTCGTTCTGGTATTTGAGAAAAACCAACTGTTATTAACAGCATACATAAAAGAGTAAATATCCAAGTTGTTTTTTTCAATTAATACGATATGTCGTTAGAAAGTTCGTTCTTATCATTTTTTTCGATTGGAAAATGGAGCTTTAATTTTTCTCCGCACATTTCAATCGCTTTTTCTATACCAGAAATTAAATCGTTCTGTTTAAAATAATACATAGCGCTATCCGTTATGCTTTTCCAAAAATCATCGGTTACTTTTTGATGGATGCCCTCGTCTCCCCATACAGCAAAAGATTTAGAATTTATGGCTAAATAAAATAAAATACCATTCCTGTCTTTTGTTTGATGCATATTAAGCTGATTAAACTTTTTTTTTGCCGTTTCTATAACATCGTCTTTACATGTTTTTTCTATATGCACACGAATTTCTCCGGAGGTTTTTAATTCAGCTAATTCAATAGCTTTTAAAAGCCTTAATTCGTGATCAGACGAAATGAGTTTTTTCTTAAAAAACATATTTATTTTGTTTCAAAAGAAACTTCAGGCGCTTTTTCAGAACCAGCAGATTCTTTAAATGCCTCTTTTTTAGGGAATGTTTCTTTATTTAGAAACATACTGTTTAAGAATCCACGAATATGTGAATTATATTCCTTTACGGCACCGTTATAGTTTTGACGAGCAACAGCTATTCTGTTTTCTGTTCCTTCCAATTGTGTTTGAAGGTCACTAAAATTTTGTGTTGAACGAATTTGCGGATAAGCTTCAAAAGCTAAATTAATTGCTGTGTTTATTTTTTTACCCATAATATCCATGTCTTCTGGCGTTTTAGCATTTACAATTCCTGCTCGCGCTTCGGTTACTTGGGTTAATATTGCTTTTTCGTTTGCTGCAGCTCCCTTAACTGTTGCAACTAATTGCGGAATTAAATCTGCACGGCGCTGATACGTTGCTCCAACATCTCCCCATTTTTCATCCACGTTTTCTTGCAAAGAAACGGCTGTATTATATGAACTTCTATAAACCATAAATACAATTAGAGCTAATCCTAAAATTGCTCCTATAAAAATTATTCCTTTTTTCATGTGTTGTTTTTTTAAACAAAGTTATAATTTATTACCTGGTATTTTAAACAAATTAGGTTAAAAAGCTTAAAATATTTTTTGTTTATGTTGCGTTATATAAAACATACATGAAGCAATTTTGATTATCTTAGAAGTTCGTAATGTTGAAACATTTTTTAACATACTTTTTGTTGTTTACTTTTTTATTGGTTATTCCAATAAAATCGCAATCTGTATATACTTTAAAGGTTGTAAACACAGATAATCATCCACTATTCACAAAATTAAAATATCAACAACAATTTTTTACAAAAGACCATTTATTAAATGAAATTCATAAACTATACACTACACTTATTGATGATGGATACATTAGCGCGAGCGTAGATAGTATTAAAAACGACTCATTAAACTATGTTGCTTTTATAGTAGTAGGGCAAAAATATAGATGGGCAAATATTCGTTATGATTTAAAAGACCAAGAGATTATTGATAAATTAGGTTACGGTGAGCGTTTTTTTATAGACAGGCCATTTAGTGGAAAAGAAATATCTACCCTAATGGAAAAAATAATCAAACATTATGAAAATAATGGGTTTCCTTTTATTAGTGCAAAATTAGACAGTGTTAATATTAACCAAAGTATTATTTCTGCAAAATTATCTATCACAAAAAATGTTTTTGTTGTTTTAGATAGTTTAATAACAGAGGGCTCTGGAAAAGTAAATCAAAAGTTTTTATTACGATATCTTGGTATAAAACATAACATGCCCTATAATGCAGCAGCGTTTAATGATATTTCAAAAAAGATAAAACAACTGGCGTTTATCTCAGAAAAAAAACCTGCAATTTTACAACTCACTGACAAACAAAATAAACTAATTTTATTTTTAGACAAAAAGAATGCATCTCAATTTGACGGTATTGTTGGTGTTTTACCAACTAATAACGGGAAAACTATATTTACTGGAGATTTAAAAATTAAATTAATTAATTCTGTTTTAAAATCTGGGGAAACTATAGATATTAACTGGCGAAGATTACAAACACAAACACAAGATCTAAAAGCAACATTCATGTATCCTTATATTAAGGGAACCCCTATTGGCATGGATTATGCTATTAAAGTTTACAAAAAAGACACTTCTTTTATTGATGTTAATAATAGTATAGGCATGAATTATTACTTTAATAAATTAAATTTTTTTAAACTTTTTTACAGGCAAAGAACCGCTAATTTAATTTCCACTTCAGGTTTAGAAAACATAACCATCCTTCCTGAATATGCCGATGTATCAACTAAATCTTATGGCATAGGATTTTTTATGGAAGAATTAGATTATAAATTTAATCCTAAGAAAGGTTTTACAACAAACCTTCAGGGCTCAGTTGGAAACAGATTAATTAAAAAAAATCCTAAAATAAATAACAACGTATACTCCAACATTTTATTACAAACAACGCAGTATCAAATTGAAGGAAATGTAACGGCCTATATTTCTCTTAAAAAAAATCATGTTTTAAAAATTTCTTCTCAATTTAGGAGTGTATTTGGAAACGGATTATACAAAAATGAACTATTTAGAATTGGTGGTTTAAAAACATTGAGAGGATTTGATGAAGAGAGTATTTATGCTTCAAGTTTTATAATTCCAACTTTAGAATATCGTTTTTTATTTGAAAAAAATTCTAACCTGTTTCTGTTTAGCGAATGTGCTTGGTACGAAAAAAACACCTTTAGCGGTTATACAAAGGATTTACCAGTGAGTGTTGGTGGGGGCATAAACTTTGAAACCAAAGCGGGTATTTTTAACCTAACTTATGCCATTGGCCAACAATTTGGCAACGGGTTTGATTTAAGAATTGGAAAAATTCATGCTGGATTAACTTCTTTGTTTTAATCATGTACTTCAGATTTATTCCCTTTTTAAAAATATTACTTCCTTATGTCATAGGCATTGGGTTTGTTTTTAATATTGGACAACCAAACAACACTCATGTGTATTTTATTTTTAGTTTTTGTTTTTTAATTTTTAGTTTTTTTATTGAGAAACTACCTTTTATTTATAAGTCTTTTAAAACAGCTCTATTTATTTTATCAATAAACGTATTTTTATTTGTATTAGCATTTGAAACCTGTTTAATCTACAACCAAAAAAATAATAAAAACCACTATTCTCATTATTTATCAAATAAACCTCAACAATTTATTGCTGTAATTACTGATGTTCCCGTTATTACAAATCATAAAACTAAAATTTCAATAAATATCTCTGCTATAAAAAACAATAATAAGTGGCACTACGCAACAGGCAATAGTATATTATATTTAAAAACCGACAGCTCTTTAAATTTAAACGTAGGTGAATCAATCCTCATAAAATCTAGGTTTAATAGCATTAGTGAGCCTAAAAATCCTAAAGAATTTAATTATAAAAAATTTCTAGAATTAAGGAATATTTTTCACACAGTTTTTGTTTCTACAAATCAAATTAATAAGATTTCTGTACCAAAAACATATAACGCATCTACAATAGGCGCCAATATTAAATCCAAATTAATACTTATTTTAAAAAATAGTGGATTAACACAAAACGCATTTTCAATTTGTTCAGCCCTATTGGTTGGTTATGATGATGAAATAGATAATGATGTTGTACAGAGTTTTTCTCATTCAGGAACACTGCACGTTTTATCTGTATCTGGCATGCATACAGGTATTTTATATGTTGTTTTAATGTTTTTATTTTCTTTAATTGATAAACATAACCTGTATAAAAAAACACGATTTTTATTTGTGCTTATTTTTTTATGTTTGTTTGTTTTAATAACAGGTTTATCGCCCTCTGTTTTAAGAGCAGCATTAATGTTAAGCTTGTTGTTGTTTGGAAAATCTTTTTTCAGACAAGGAAACGCATATAATACACTTGTTTTATCTGCTTTTATCCTTTTAATATTTAACCCTTTTTTGATTTTTGATGTTGGATTTTTATTAAGCTATTTTGCTGTATTTGGCATAATGTATTGTTATCCCTTATTGCAAAAACAGATTGTCTTTGACAATTATATAATTAACTATTTATGGTCTAGTACATTAATTTCTATTTCCGCTACTTTATTTACACTTCCAATTTCTTTATATTACTTTCATCAGTTTCCTATTTGGTTTATTTTGTCTAATATCATTGTAATTCCTGCAAGCCTTTTAATAATGGCTTTTACTGTTTTATTGTTTTTGTTTTATAAAATCAGTGCTATTTACAGTATATTAATTTATTTTATTAATTCTGCTATTCGTTTTTTAATTTGGGTTGTAGATATAACAGATAATTCAACATACGGGTTTATTGATTATATCTCTTTTTCAAAGCTTGATTTTATTTTTTTGTATGTGAGTATTTGCTTGTTTTTTATAATTATTAAAACAAGACAATATAAATTTGTAGTAATAACAGGGTTTTTAGTAATTTGTTGGATTTGTGTAAGCGTTTTTAATTTTTATAAAATAAGTAAGGAAAAAGAGCTGGTAATTTTTAATGTAAAAAACACGGCTGTTTTTGGTTTGAGGTTGGGGAATTATGTTTATTTAAATACTTTTAATTTAAAAAATAAAGATTTCAATAATTACATAAAACCTTATTTAGTAACCATTCCTGGCTTGTGTTTGCGTTTACATGAAAGTAAAAATTTAGAAATAGGATTAACTCATGTTGTACATTGCTGCCCGTCAAAAAAACCACCTGTTTTATCTTCAACAAAATATATTATATTAAGCAATGATTGTTTTATAAATCTTAAAACTATTTATAAAACTAAACCTTTACTCATTGCCGATTGTTCTAACAGTTATAACTTTGTAAAAAAATTAAAAAGAGAGTGCGCGCGTTTTAATATTCCCTTTTATTCAGTAAAAGAACAGGGCGCGTTTCAAACAATATTATAATCATGAAATTACGAATAGGAGATAAAGTGCGTTTTTTAAATGAGGTTGGAGAAGGGGTTATCACTCGTTTTAAAGACAAGGAAACTGTATTTGTTGAAATGGCAGATGGATTTGAAATACCATATTTAAATAAACATTTAGTGCCAATACACACTGAGTTAATTTTAAATCCAGAAGTTGAAAATATTGAAATGGAATTAGAAACTATTCTATCCGATTCTATTTATTTTATTATTGAGCCAGATCATGAAATGCCTTCTTTGGTAAGTGACTATAAGTTTTATTTATTTAACTCATCATCATATAATGTAATGTTCTCTTACTCTGTAAAAGATGATGAATGTTTTCAAACGCTAAAACATGGGGAGCTAGGCGCTTATCAAAAAGTGTTTTTAAAACAGGTTAAAAAAAACTTTTTTAAAGAATATGCATACCATAAAATAGAGTGTTTGTTTTATAAAAACATGCACTACAAATCTCAAATTCCATTAGCCGAAATTTTATATATTAATGATAAAATTATGTCACAATCTTCTTTGATTTTTCATAATGAATTTAAGTTTCCTGTATATGCTTATGTTTTAAAAGAAAATTTTTTAGATAAAGAAGTTGTTGAAAAAAACATCACAATTGAAGATTTAACTCGTTTAAAAGCAATTAAAGAATTTAAACAGCCACAAAAAATATCAATAGCAAAACAACGAATTAAAGATTTAACAAAAGAAATTGATTTACATATTGAAGAGCTTATTGATTCACATAGCGGACTAACAAATACAGAAATACTATCTATACAATTAGAGCGTTTTGAAAAAGAAATACAATACTGTTTAAGTAATGGTATAAAAAAATTAATTGTTATTCATGGCGTTGGTAATGGAAAATTAAAACAAGAAATTATTTCTATACTTAAAACAATTGATGATATTTCATATTATGATGCATCATATAAAAACTATGGTTTTGGCGCAACAGAAATTATAATTTATTAATAAAAAAACAGCCTTATTAAAGGCTGTTTTTAAAATAAAATATTGTACTACTACTTTATTACTCCTAATTCTTTTCCTACTTTTTCAAATGCCGAAAGGGCCTTGTCTAAATGAATTTTAGTGTGGGCTGCAGATATTTGTACTCTTATTCGGGCTTGTCCTTTAGGAACAACAGGGAAAAAGAATCCAATAACATATATTCCTTCATGTAATAATTTATCTGCAAATATCTGAGATAATTTGGCATCATATAACATAACTGGAACAATAGCAGAATCGCCCTCTTTAAATTCTAATCCTATTTTTCTTAATCCTGTTTTAAAATAATTAATATTATCTTCTAAAGTGTCTCTTAGCTCTGTTGTTTCGCTTAGCATATCAAACACTGCAATGCTTGCTCCTACTATAACTGGAGATAATGAATTTGAAAATAAATATGGTCGAGAGCGCTGTCTTAAAATTTCAATAATTTCTTTTTTTCCAGTTGTAAATCCGCCCATAGCACCGCCTAATGCTTTGCCTAAGGTACCAGTAATAATGTCTACCCTATTCATTACATTTTTTAACTCAACAGTTCCTCTTCCGGTTTTTCCAATAAATCCTGTAGCATGGCTTTCGTCAACCATTACTAAAGCATTATACTTATCTGCTAAATCACAAATTTTATCTAATGGGGCAACAAAACCATCCATACTAAAAACACCATCTGTAACTATAATTCTATAACGCTGTGCTTGTGCTTTTATTAATTGTTCTTCTAAATCTGCCATATCGCAATTTTTATAACGATAGCGTTGCGCCTTACACAAACGTACGCCATCAATTATAGAGGCATGATTTAATTCATCGGAAATAATTGCGTCTTCCTCGCCAAATAAAGGCTCAAACACTCCGCCATTTGCATCAAAAGCAGCAGCGTATAAAATTGTATCTTCTTGGCCTAAAAATGTAGCTATTTTTTTTTCGAGTGTTTTATGAATATCTTGAGTGCCACAAATAAACCTCACAGACGACATGCCGTATCCATGAGAATCAAGGGCTGTTTTTGCACCATCAATAACCTTAGGGTGAGAAGACAACCCTAAATAATTATTGGCACAAAAAATAATAACTTCTTTTCCGTCACTAACTTTTACACTTGCTCCTTGAGGCGTAGTAATTATTCGCTCTTTTTTAAACAATCCGTTTTGTTCTATTTCTGTTAATTGAGCTTGTAAATGATTTTGAAAATTCCCGTACATGATTTTAGTTTTAATGAAGCACAAATTAAAAAAATAATAAACGATTTTTAGTCTTAAATATGATATATTTTGCAAAAAATTGTATATTTGCTTCCCTTAATGCGCATGTGGCGTAATTGGTAGCCGCGCCAGACTTAGGATCTGGTCCGCGAGGGTGGGGGTTCGAGTCCCTTCATGCGCACTTAATAAAAAAGCCCATCTATAAAATAGATGGGCTTTTTTATTAAGTAAGCGTTATGCCACTTGTAGTTGTGTTAATCGTGCATGCTTTAATTTTTCTAACGCATATTGTAAAGTAATGGTAAGTTTTTTTGAAGCTTTTTCATCACTTGGTGCATCAAACATAAAATCTACCATAATAGATTCACAAATACCTCTTAAACCTCGAGCTCCTAATTTAAACTCTAAAGCTTTCTCAACTATTAAATTTAATACCTCTTCTTCAAACTCTAATTCAATCCCTTCCATTTTAAACAAATGCTTATACTGTTTAATTAATGCGTTTTTGGGTTCTGTTAATATTGATCGTAGAGCAATTTTATCTAGTGGTTTTAAATACGTTAAAACAGGTAACCGACCTATTAATTCGGGAATTAATCCAAATGATTTTAGATCTTGAGGTGAAACATATTGCAATAAATTGCTTTTATCAATGTCATCAGAAGCAACCGAAGCAGAATAACCAACAGCTTGAGTATTTAATCGTTGTGCTATTTTTTTATCAATGCCATCAAAGGCTCCCCCGCAAATAAACAAAATGTTGCGAGTATTTACTTGTATCATTTTAGCATCAGGATGTTTTCTGCCTCCTTGTGGGGGAACATTAACAATAGATCCTTCTAATAATTTTAACATTGCTTGCTGAACACCTTCTCCGCTTACATCACGAGTAATAGAAGGGTTATCGCTTTTTCTGGCAATTTTATCTATTTCATCAATAAAAACAATTCCTCTTTCGGCACTTGGCACATCATAATCGGCCGCTTGAAGCAATCGAGTTAGCACATTTTCTACATCCTCTCCTACATAACCAGCCTCTGTTAATACTGTGGCATCTGCTATACAAAATGGCACATTTAATAGCTTAGCAATCGTTCGAGCCATGAGGGTTTTGCCTGTTCCAGTTTCTCCAACTAAAATAACATTAGATTTGTCAATTTCAATCTCTTCTTTTGCTTCTGCAACATGCGCTACGCGTTTAAAATGATTATAAACCGCAACACTCATTATCTTCTTCGCCTCGTCTTGTCCAATTATATATTCATCTAGATGTTTTTTAATAGCATGTGGCTTTAACACGTTTAGAGCATGTTGCACTTGTTGATTTCCTTGTGTTCCAGCTTCTTCGCTAACAATTTTATAAGCCTGAGAAATACAAATATCACATATATGACCAGTAACGCCAGCAATTAATACTTTTACATCTTTTTTATCTCGCCCACAAAATGAGCACACAATAGGACCTGATTTTGCCATAATAAATAATTGGAGGGCTAAATTACGTAAAAATAGAGTTAAAATAGTGCCTATTTTTTTAATAAAATGGTAATTACTTCATTTTACCTTCGTATATTTGGGTAAGCTTCGCACTGTTAAAAAGTGATTTAACATTCTACTTAAAATATTAGATGTTTAAAATCGCGCCTTTTAATAATTAATTTTTATTCGTGTGATGTTTAAAGTTTTATTCAGATCTTTTTTATTGTGTATTTGTACGCTTGCTTTTAATAGCGTTCAATCTCAAACCCTCATCATTAATGAAGTGTCTAATGGCGCATCTGGTACTAGTGAAGAATACGTTGAGTTATTGGTTGCGGGCACTCCAAGTTGTAACCTTATACCAACCATGGATATAAGAAATTACTATATTGATGATAATAATGGAGACCACTCTGTAAGCACATCAGGATCGGGCATTGCCGCAGGTTGTGTGCGTTTTAAAAATATTCCTTTTTGGTCAAATATTCCAATTGGAACACTTATTTTAATTTATAATGATGCAGAATATAATCCCAGTATTATTGGTACCGTCTCTACTCCTACACTGGATGTATCTATGTCTGATGGAAATTGTAGATTAATCATTCCTATTAATGATTGTAATTATTTTGAAAGAAGTACCACTGCTCCTTCTGCTTCTAGCCCTCTTTATCCAACAACTATGGGTTGTACCGGAACAGGTAATTGGACAACAGTAGGTATGGCCAACGGAGATGATTCGTTTCATACAGTAGACGCCTCTGGTAATATTATTTTCTCTGTAAGTTGGGGGAATAATACTTTAAATAACAATATTTATTATTCTGGTAATCAATCAGGGCAAGTTATATACATGAACAACTCTTTAAGTAACGTGTATACACTACAAGGAAACTGGACTAATACTGTTATAACAGGAGCAGAAACTCCTGGAGCGCCAAACAATGCGGCAAACGCCGCTTGGATAAACTCAATGAATAATTCTTGTTCTGCGCTCTCTCCGTTTAATATAAGCTCAACAGTAACTAATGCAACCTGTTCTGGTGCGGGATCTGCAACCATAACCGCTACTGGCGCTATAGCTCCTTATACATATACTTGGTCTCCATCAGGTGGTAATAATAGTAGCGCCACTGGTTTAACAGCAGGCATCTACACTATTAACGCAACTAGCTCTAATGGTTGTTTGCAAACATCAACACTTTCTATTTCTTCTAGCTCTAATGCCGCATCTTTAAGCGTAAACTCTTCGTCTATTTGCTCAGGAGAAAGCGCCACGTTAACTGTAAGCGGAGCAAGCTCTTATACTTGGAGCACAGGTGCTAATACTTCAAGCATTATTGTAAATCCAGCAACAACAACCAACTACACAGTAAGTGGAACTAATTTAAGTTGTACTGGAACCGCAACTGCTAATGTATTTGTTAACTCCTCTCTGTCTTTAACTGTAAATTCTCCCACTGTCTGTTCAGGACAAACGACCACATTAACAGCTAACGGCGCTACCAGTTACACCTGGAATAACGGAGCAAATACATCAACTATTGTTATTACTCCTACAACAACCTCTGTTTATACAGTAACAGGAAGTGATTTAACATGTTTTAAAACTGCCACAACTAGTGTTAATGTTAATAGTTTACCAAACTTAAGTATAAACTCATCTTCAATTTGTGTTGGGCAAACAACTACATTAACCGTAAGCGGAGCTGACAGTTATGCTTGGAGTACAGGAGCAACTACAACCTCTGTAAGTGTTTCTCCTGTAAATACAACAACTTACGGAGTTGTTGGTACATTTACTACTACAAACTGTTTTAATACACAAACTGTTTCTATTAATGTAAATCCTATACCAACGCTAGTAGTAAATTCTCCTACAATATGTGCTGGGCAAACAGCAACTTTAATTGCAAGCGGTGTTAGTGCTTATGCTTGGAGCACAGGCGCTATTACTGATTCGGCATACGTTGCTCCGGTTAGTTTATCTGTTTATACTATAACAGGGACCTCGGCAGCTGGTTGTTCAAAAACACAAACCACTTCGGTATCCGTTACATCATTACCTGTACTAACGGTTAACTCTCCTACTCTATGTGCCGGACAAAGCACTACTGTAACTGCTAGTGGCGCCTCTACTTATTCATGGAATACAGGCGCTACAACAAATTCTTTATCATTAAATGCTATTACTGCTACAACAGATTACACTGTTATAGGAATTACAAATGGCTGTTCTAATACATCAACAACAACTGTTACTGTGTTATCATTACCAATTATTAGCGTTACATCTTCTAGTATTTGTGCCGGAGAAACAGCTACTTTAACAGCTAATGGAACAAGTTCTTATTTATGGAATACTGGTGCTTCAACAAATTCTATAACAGTATCCCCTTCGTCTACTATAGATTATACCGTAACAGGAACGGCTTTAGGTTGTTCTAATACAGCAACAACCAGTGTTTACGTGACTCCTCTTCCTACAGTAACGGTTAATTCATCCACTATCTGTACTGGACAAACAGCAACACTAACAGCTAATGGCGCAACTACTTATTCTTGGAGTAATGGCGCAACCAGTAATTCAGTAGCCTTATCGCCTAACATAAGTACTGATTATACTGTAACAGGAACAAGTTTGGGATGCTCTTTAACACAAACAACATCAATAGGTGTAACCATTCAACCAACCATTACTGTAAATTCTCCAACCATATGTACAGGAACATCTACTGTTTTAACCGCAAGCGGTGCTAATAGCTATACCTGGAATACTGGAGCTACAACAAATACATTATCTGTAACTCCAGGAACAAGTACCACCTATACTGTATTAGGAACTATTGGTGGTTGTGGATCGTTTTATAACGCTCCTGTTGTTGTAAATAGTATTCCTGTTGTTTCAGTAGCATCAACCACAATTTGTGCCGGAGAAACAGCAACCTTAACTGCTAATGGGGCATTAGGTTATTTATGGAGTAATGGATCTAACTCTAATCCATTACAAGTAAGTCCTTCTTTTTCGTCTAATTATACGGTTACCGGAACCAGTAATGGTTGTTCTAGTACAAATACCTGTTCTGTTTTTGTAAAAAATTCGCCCGTTGTAAATTTTAACTCAAGTGCAGCTTCTGGCTGTGCAACAGTTTGTATAAATTTTACAGGCATTGCCTCTGTAATTGGAGGAACAATCACGAGTTGGAATTGGTCTTTTGGTAATGGAGATGTATCAACTGTACAAAACCCTAACTATTGTTTTAATGATCCAGGAACATATACTATTAACTTACAAGTTGTGGCCGATAATGGTTGTGTTAATTCAATCACTACTAACAATGCTATACAAGTATTTGATATTCCAAATGCTCAATTTTCAACTAACTATGAAGAAACAGATATATTAAATTCCGATATTCAGTTTTATAATCATTCTACAAACGCTACCTCTTATAGTTGGAGTTTTGGTGATACAGACCAATCTTCAGATTCTAATCCCTCTCATTATTATACTTCTGAAGGTGTTTATACGGCAACTTTAGTGGCCACAAACCAACATGGCTGCACAGATATAACAGTAAAAGACATTGTAATTAATGGTGTATTTACGTTTTATGTGCCAAATGCATTTACGCCAAATGGCGATGATATTAATGAAGTATTTATGCCTATTGGTTCTGGTTGGGATAAAACAAGTTATAATTTATACATTCATGATAGATGGGGTAAATTATGTTTTTCATCAAAAGATATAGCAAAAGGATGGGACGGTAGAATTAATGATGGTGAAGAAACAGCCGAGGTTGGAGCATATACGTGGAAAGTAGAGTTAAAAGACATGTTTGGAAAATCACATAAGTTTGTTGGACACGTTTTATTATTAGGAAATAGTAGTATTACTCCTTAAAAAATCGATTTTTATTTAAATCATAAAAAAAAGGAGATAATTAAGTTATCTCCTTTTTTTATAGCGCTTTGGATTTCTAATTTCAATTTCTTTCGTAGGGACTCCAGATACCAATTCAAAATCTAATTGTTTTTTAACTAAATCAGCACGTTTTACCTTAATAGTTACTTTATCTCCTAGTGTATAAATTCGACCCGTGCGACGACCGACGATACGATAATTATCTTCATCAAATACATATTGGTCGTCTTTTATATCGCGAATACTTACGCGACCTTCACATTTATTTTCAATAATTTCTACAAAAATTCCCCATTCTGTAACACCACTAATTACTCCTTCAAATTGCTCTCCTATTTTATTTTCTAAAAATTCAACTTGTTTATATTTAATTGACGCTCGCTCTGCTTCAGAGGCAAGTTTTTCCATTTCAGAAGAATGCTTACACAGTAGTTCTAATTCTTCTGCTTTTAAATAATGTGTGTTGTTTAATTTTGCCTCTAATAATCTATGAACCAAAACGTCTGGATAACGACGAATAGGTGATGTAAAATGCGTATAATAATCAAACCCTAATCCATAATGGCCAACGTTTTTGGTTGTATAAATTGCTTTGGGCATTGAGCGAACCGCTAGCAATTCAATCATGCTTTGTTCTTTTTTATCTTTTACATCGTGTAGTAATTTATTAATCGATTGGGCTGTTTTGGTTTTGTTACCAATCGCAACAGAATATCCAAATCGTTCAACAAAATTATTTAACTCTATTAGTTTTTCATCTTTTGGCACATCGTGTATACGATACACAACAGCGTCTGAAGGTTTATCATTTCGATTATTATTTGATGATTTTTTTTGTGAAATATCTTCTTTTGATTTTTTTCCCAAAAACTCTGCAACTTTACGATTAGCTAGTAACATAAAGTCTTCTATCAATTTATGGGCATCCTTTTGTGTTTTAAAATATACTCCAGTAGGAGATCCTTTATCATCTAATTGAAATTTAACTTCTGCTTTATCAAAAAAGATAGAGCCTTTGGATGTTCTTTCTGCTCTTAATATTTTAGCTAATTTATCTAATGTAAAAATTTCTTCTTTATATGGTCCTTCTCCTGTTTCTATAATTGTTTGAACTTCTTCGTAAGCAAAACGATGGTCGCTATAAATAACTGTTTTACCAAACCATTGGTTTTGTATTTGAGCTTTTTCATCTAATTCAAAAACGGCACTAAAACAATATTTTTCTTCGTTTGGACGAAGAGAACATGCAAAATTACTAAGTACTTCTGGCAACATTGGAACACATCTATCTACCAAATAAACAGATGTTGCTCTGCTAACCGCCTCATCATCTAATATTGTGTGTGGTTTTAAATAATGAGTAACATCCGCTATATGAACCCCTACTTCCCAGTTACCATTTTCTAATTTTTGTAATGATAACGCATCATCAAAATCTTTAGCGTCTACGGGGTCTATCGTAAAAGTAGTTATTTTTCTAAAATCTCTTCTTTTAGCTATTTCTTCTTTTGTAATTTCAGTTGCTAACTGTTTGGCTTCTGCCTCTACTTCAGGAGCAAACACCATAGGCAGTCCATATTCGGCCATTATAGCATTTATTTCTGTTTCGTGTTCGCCAGAATTTCCTAAAACCTCAACAACTTTGCCGTAAGGATTTTCTGAACTTCGTTTCCATTCAGATAATTCTACTACCACTTTTTGGCCATTTTTAGCTCCATTTATGTCTGATAATGGAACAAAAAAATCAACATGTATTTTTGTGTAATCGGGTACTACAAATGCAAATTTTGGGTTAATTTGTATGCTTCCAACAAATCTTGTTTTTTTTCTTTGAATAACTTCTACCACTTCGCCCTCTGGTCTTCCTTTTCCTCGTTGTGGATAAACTAAAACCTTTACTAAATCACCTTGTAAAGCATCTTTAGTTTTTCGAAATGGAACAAAAACATCTTTTTCTTCAGGTGAAATAATAACAAAAGCAGTTCCTTGTGTTGTAAAATCAATCGTTCCTGTTTGATATGTTTTTGAGTCTTTAAATTGATACTTACCAATTTCTTTTTCTATTACAAAGCCTTGATGTTTTAATTCTTCTAAGGTTTCTAATAATGCAAAGCGATCGCTTTCGTTATTAATTTCCATAGCAGCACCAAGTTGTTTATAATTAAAAGCTTTTTCGTTATTGTGTTTTAAAAACGCTAAAACTTCCTCAAATAAATAACGTTTTGGTTGTTTTTTTTTAGACTTTGCCATGATGTAGTATGCACACGCTATTGTGTTTCATGTAAAGGTAATTAATTAAATAGGGATAGTTGTAAATTTTATTAAATTTTAATTTTTTAAACAACACGCTTATGCTCCAAACTGTTTAAAATGATGATCAATGTGTTTATAAAATTGTGCACTCCATTCTTTTGCTGTTAATTTCCCAAAAGAAGCGCTCTCTTTTCCTTCAAAATAAGTCTCGCCTTTTGCTTCGGTTAGCTTCACATTATCAATAAATTTAGATTTTTCTGTTTCAAAATCTTTTTCTTCAGAAATAATGAATTCGGGTGAAGTTTGAGTGTTTTTTTTATACGGCTTTTCTCCTACTACATACCTTTTTACAAAAAATTTTAAAAGTAATTTAATTAAAAACGACGGATTTGTTTTTATTTTACCATAAGCTAAATCGTACGCAACGTTTAAATGCGCTAGCATTTGTGCAGAATTCATTTTCCCCCATAACGGTTTACTAACATAGCTTATTTTTTCTAAGCGGTTAAATGTTTCTTGAGTTGTTGATGGTAAAAAAGTATTTGGTAGCGCCATAGTGTTTTAATTTAAATTATGAATTTCTTTTTGCGATCTATATATCATATAAATACCAAATATAATAAACGGAACGCTTAATATCTGTCCCATATTTATTGGTAAAGTGTTTTCAAATGATTCTTGATTTTCTTTTAAAAACTCCATCAAAAAACGAAACGTGAACATTGTTATACAAAATAGCCCAAACATAAATCCTTTGCCAAATTGATTTCGTTTGTTTTTCCAAAGCCAATAAAAAAATAAAAATAACAGTATATAAAAAAAAGCTTCATATAATTGTGTTGGATGTCTTGGCTGTTCATCTAATTGATTAAAAATAAAGGCCCACAGAACATCTGTTGGCTTTCCTACAATTTCTGAGTTCATTAAATTTCCAAACCTAATCATAAAAGACGCAAACGGAACAACAACAATTAATCTATCAAATAACCAAAGCCAATTTTCTTTTGTTTTTTTACAGTACAACCACATACCTATCAAAATACCTATTGCTCCCCCATGACTTGCTAAACCGCCTTCATAAATTTTTAAAATATCTAGCGGATGTGCTGTGTAATAAGAAAAATCATAAAATAAACAGTGTCCGATTCTTGCTCCTAAAACTGTAGCTATTACAATATATAAAGTTAGAGAATCTAACTGTAATTCTGTTCGTCCTTCAGCTTTATAAATTCGATTCATAAAAAAATGGCAGCCCATAAATGCTAGTGCCCACGAAAGCCCATACCATCTAACGGGCCAGTCTATTCCTGGTATTGTAAATATTTCGGGACTAGGGTTCCAATTTATAAAAAATGATTTTATCATATGATAGTGTGTTGTTTTTTAATGATTAACAATTATTCTTCTACATAAAGTTTAAATTTATGTAAAAATCGATGTACTATTGGTCCAAAAATAACTGCTACGCTTGTTAAAAAAGCAACACCGCTGTATATTGCATACAGAGATGAAAACCATTTTGCTGCATCTGTTACAGCTCTATCTACAGGTCCCATTCCTGTTAAAATCATACTGGCGTTCACCAAACTGTCTAACCAAGAAATATTAAAAAAATAATGATAGCCAAGAACTCCAATGCCCAAAGAAACAATTAAAAACAAAGTTCCTAAAGCAACATTTTTAACTAGTTTATTAATAAAGTGCCTTTTATGTGGTAATCGTTTTATTGACATTTGTTTAATCTAATTTAAAACAACAGTATTTAATATCTTCTCCTTTGGCTGTAAATAGGCTTTCATAGTATGTTTTAATATGAATCAACTCTTCTCTACCTTCTGGGCAATTTTTATACAAATTATTAGTAGCAAATAATAATGTAAGATTTTTTTCTTTTATAACATCCATCGTATATTCATAAAAAAAAGTATTATCTGTTTTTAAATGAACTAAACCGCCTGGTTTTAATATTTTTTTATACCTATTTAAAAAAAAGTCGGGATTGGTGAGGCGTTTTCGTGCCCTGTTTTTTTGAGGCTGAGGATCGGGAAATGTAATCCAAATTTCAGACACTTCATTTTCAGCAAAACAATAATCTATAAAATCGATTCTTGTTCTTAAAAACGCAACATGATTTAATTTGTTTTCAAGAGCCTGTTTGGCCCCTGTCCATATGCGATTTCCTTTTACATCAACTCCAATAAAATTTTTGGTTGTGTTTTTTTGGGAAAGACCAATGGTATATTCTCCTCTTCCACAACCCAATTCAACAACTATTGGGTTATCGTTTTTAAAAACATCTGTGTGCCATTTTCCTTTTTTTGAAAATCCAATAGGAATATCAAAATGATGGAAAGCAAACGTATTGTTAAACGTGTTTAATTCGGCAAATTTTTCGAGTTTACTAGGCATGAATAAAAATTAAAGCGCTAAAGTACTAAAATAGATAATGATTTAATAATGTGTTTTTTTACATCGAATTTGTTACATTCGTATGCTTATTTTTTATGTAAATTAAAATCAGCAAAATTAATTTGTTAAACTAAAAAACAATATAAAATTATATATGAGTTTTAATTATAATAAAACTAAAATTGTGGCAACAATGGGTCCAGCAACAGAAAACATTGCTGTATTAGAAGAATTATTTAATGCTGGATTAGATATTTGTAGAATAAATTTTTCTCACGGCGATTATGAACCCATTAAACACGTTATTGATAATATTAGGCTTTTAAATAAAAAATTAAATCGTCATGTAGGCATACTAGGAGATCTCCAGGGGCCAAAGCTAAGAATTGGAAAAGTAAAAGATAATGCCGTTGATTTAATAAACGGAAATGAAATTACTATTACCACAAAAGAATGTGAAGGCACTGCAGAAAAAATATTTATTACCTACCCTCAATTTCCACAAGATGTTGCTGTTGGAGAGCTTGTTTTAATTGATGATGGAAAAATTACTTTAAAAGTAATTGAAACAAACAGAAAAGATGAAGTGAGGGCTACAATTGTTGCAGGGGGAATATTGTCTTCTAAAAAAGGAGTCAATCTACCAAACACAAAAATTTCTTTACCGTGTTTAACATTAAAAGATTTACGCGATTTAGATTTTGCTTTAGAAAATGATTTTGAATGGATTGGATTGTCTTTTGTTAGAAGCGTTACAGATATTATTGAATTAAAAGATATTATTCGCTCGAAGAAAAAAAATTCAAGAGTAATTGCTAAAATAGAAAAGCCCGAAGCAATTAAAGAAATAGATAAAATTATTGAAGTAACCGACGGAGTAATGGTTGCGCGTGGTGATTTAGGAGTAGAAATTCCAATGGAGCAAGTACCCTTATTACAAAAAATGATTGTAAACAAATGTATTACAGCTTCTAAGCCTGTTATTATTGCAACTCAAATGATGGAAAGTATGATTACGGCTTATACTCCAACTCGAGCAGAAGTAAACGATGTTGCAAACGCAGTATTAGACGGCGCAGATGCAGTAATGTTAAGTGCCGAAACATCTGTTGGGCGTTATCCAGTAAAAGCAGTTGAATACATGCGCCGGATTATTACTCAAATAGAAAGCGATGATCGAATTTATTACAAAGAACACGAACCTCAACTAAAAACAGTTACTTATATTACGGATAGTATTTGTTTTAATGCCAGTGTTATGGCAAAACAAGCTAACGTATCTGCTATTATCTCTATGACGCATAGCGGATATACTGCTTTTAAATTAAGTAGTCATAGGCCAAAAGCCAATGTTTTTGTTTTTACAGATAACCAATCTTTATTAAACGCTTTAAGCTTGGTGTGGGGAGTTCGGGGTTTTTATTATGATAAATATGAAAGCACAGATCAAACAATTGCGGATCTTAAAGAATATATTAAATCTGGCGGCTTCGTGAAATCAGATGATTTGGTTATAAATTTAGCTAGCATGCCTATGAACGAGAAAGGCCGAACCAATATGTTAAAACTAAGCTATATTAGTTAGTCCATGTTTTGATATAATTTTTTTATTTCTATTAATACCAAAAAAACGATTAATGGAAATACAATGAATGAAACTTTATTAAAATTATACGCTGCTTCAAAATCAAAATGTATTAAGTGTTGTATAGCTCTTGTCATTCCACAACCATAACATTCTTTATTGAATAAAACCATTGACAAACAAATAGATTGGCCTTTATCAAAATAATTGGCTGGTAAAATTAATAGCGTTGTAATTAATACACTGAGTATAACAACAATTATAATTAATTTGATCTTTGTTTTTTTATTGTTGGTCATTTAATTGCCTTTTGTTTTTTGAAACAATATCGTTGTTTTCTCTCCTGTTTTTAGGCTTGTCGTTATTGAATTAACATCGTTTCCGTCTTTCAGTAATCCATTTACAGTATTTAATAATGTTTCTCCTTCGTTTAATGCAAGAATTGAGATTTTACATGACTCTTCTATAAAAGGAATTGATACTGTGTATTTTTCTTTTTTAATGCTATAATTTTCAAGAAATGGCTTATCATTCACAAATACAGTAATTTTGTCATTATCTACTTTTGCAGCATCCCAAAGTTCTAAAACAATTACATTACTTTTCCAATTTAATTTTAATACTTCATTATTCTTTAACTGATTTTCTTCTGTTTTTTTTAATAACCCTGTTATATTGATATTGTCTGAATTTATTTTCTTATTTAATAACGTTGTGTCTGTGATTAAAAAATCAGTTCCCATTAAGTATATGCTACCGTTTATGCATTTTGATGCATTGCTTAATTTTCCCTCAAACGTTCCTTGAATAATAGTTTTATTTCCTTTTGTTTTTATTTTAGCGTTATTTACGTGTATGTAACAAAAATCGTTAGGTTTTGCGTTAGATTTTGTAGATAAATTTTCTGTTTCAAAAAATGAAATAGTTTTTTTGTTTTTATTAATAGCCCCTTCTATTTTAGATTTTGTTTTATTAGTTCCATAAAAATCAGTTATAGAACTCCCTTCAATTTTGCCGTTTTGTAACTCGCTAAAATTAATCTTATAGGTTATTATTGTACTGTCTAACAATTTCAGCGCTCCAATAAATTCTTTTAAATACTCGCTTTGTGCCGTTGCGTTATTTACGGTATTAAAAAAAATAAGTATTATCAACATGATGTTTTTTATAAAACAAGTCTGTTTTTTTTTTTGAATCTTTGTTTTTTTTTGTATCATTGTTATACTACTAACAAATATAAATTATTAAAACTAAAAATTATGAAACAAACAAAAAACTTTTACATCGCATTAATGACTGCGTTTTTATTTATTGGAGCTCAAGTATTTGCTTCTTTTCCTGTTAAAACAACTGAAAATAAAAAAGTAGTTACCGAAGAACAAATGGTTTTCAAAAAAGGAAACGTTGATCAAAAAATTAAAACAGAAGTAAAACAAGCAATTAAAACTGACGCTGCTGCAAAAGCTGCTGCAAAAGGAGGATGGGATACTGAAAAATGGATTACTCTTGCTTTATGGTTTTTCTTAGGTGGTGTTGCTGCTCATAGATGGTATGCAGGAAAGCCTACTGGTTGGAACATCTTATTTATTTTGACAGCTGGCGGTTGCGGAGTATGGGCAATTGTTGATTTAATTAATATCTTAAAAGATGATTTTTAATCGTTAAACTTAAATATACAAAAAAAGGGGGAATAACATACATTCCCCCTTTTTTTATGTTTCTTTTCTAAAAACATCCATGTCTCTTCTATCTTTTTTAGTTGGCCTACCCGTTCCTTTATCCCGTTTAATGTTTGGTATAAAAAAGACAGACGGCATGTGCTCTGTTTTATCTACGGGTGGAGACAAGTCTTTATAATGTTCTTTAGCAAGTTCATAACTTTGTCGTTTATCTATTATAGATTTTACTTCTATTATTTTTTTTATTCCCTGTGGATAGGACAATGTATAACATTCCCCTACTTTCACAACATGAGCCGCTTTTACTGTAGCATCATTTAATTTTACTTTATTGCTCTTAATTGCATCACTTGCTAATGAGCGTGATTTATACATTCTAATAGCCCACAAATATGTGTCAAGTCTGGTGTTTTTTTCCATGTTGATTTTTACAAATATATAAATTAAAAAAGCCCATCTAAAATAGACGGGCTTAGATAAATAAATTGATTACTTAACTAATTTTATAATTCGTATTTTATGTAAAAAAAGCATTATAGGATATGTTGGATCAAACTCAAACCACTTATTCGCAAAATTGGGCTTTGAGCCAGCATGATGATGATTATTTTGAAACAATTCTCCTAACATTAAAAAATCCCAAATTAATGTGTTTTTAGATTTATCGCCTTCATCATAATTCCTGTAACCATACTTATGACCAGCCCAGTTAACTATAGCTCCTTGAATTGGTCCCATTAAAAAATGAATGGGTAATAATAAAAACATCCACCATTGTGTTGCAAAAAACACATAAAACATAAAATAAGCAACGCCAAAGGTTATACGGGTAACCCAATTATCTGCTATTTTATCGATTACTGGATATTCTGGAAAATTTCTATCAAATTTTTCTTCTACAATAATTCGTTTATTAAGCACATCATTATAAATTTTACG
Organism: uncultured Flavobacterium sp.; assembly: GCA_964541155.1. Lineage (GTDB taxonomy): Bacteria > Bacteroidota > Bacteroidia > B-17B0 > Aurantibacillaceae > UBA4416. The sequence continues at coordinate 153,932 of CAZIPC010000002.1, read as the reverse complement.
AGTATGTAACATCATATGATAGGCGTCTTTAAAAAAATGAGGTGTATGCGGGTCCTTTTCTGTATCGCTATATGCATGATGCATTCTGTGCAAAATTGCATATGCTCTTGCGTTTAAATAAGAAGATCCTTGGGTAATCCATGAAAAAATATAGAAAAATTTTTCCCAAAATGTGTTCATTGTAAACATTTTGTGAGCGCTATATCTGTGTAAAAAAAAGGTTTGTCCAAAAAGAGAAAGGTACCAATGTAAAATTAAAAAAATGAAAATAGCCATAAATAGTATTATAAGTGATTTTTATATGAAAGTTGCTTTTTCATAATTAATAAAAGCAATGCGTATAAAAAAAGGTTTACTAAAGTAAACCTTTTTTAAAAATTTATACCTTATTGTTATCCGTTTAAAGCTTCTGCTCCTGCAACTATTTCCAAAATCTCTGTAGTAATTGCTGTTTGACGAGCTTTATTATAACTTATTTTTAAATCACGCAACATATCTTTTGCATTGTCTGTTGCTTTATGCATTGCTGTCATTCGGGCGCCGTGTTCAGAGGCAACAGAGTCTAGTAATGCTTTGTAAAATTGAGTTTTAAGAGATCGAGGTATTAAATCACCTACAATAAATTCTTTACTAGGTTCAAAAATATAATCTGCCGTAGTTCCTGAAGCTTTATTTGCAGAAGGCTGAATTGGTAAAAACTGCTCATCCTGTACAACTTGAACTGCAGCATTTTTAAACTGATTATAAATAATAACTACCTTATCAAATTCTTTATTAACGAAGGTTTCCATTACTTTTTCAGCAATAGGAGCCACGTTTTCATAAGTTAAATTATCTAAAAGCGAAGATATTCTGTGTGTAAAATTATCATCATGTATTCCGGCTGAACTATGAACGCCATGCATACCATAAGATGTTCTTTTAAAAACATCATTTACTTTTTTTCCAATGCTTACAACAGAAATGTTTTGTCCTTTGTAATCATTATTAATTAAGCTCCATGTTTTTTTGATAACATTGGCGTTAAATCCTCCAGCTAAACCGCGGTTAGAAGAAATGGCTATTAATAAAATGTTTTTTGGTTCTACATTACGCGCATATGCATTCTCTGATGTATCTAAACTAGAACTCACATTTTGTAAAATTTCTTGTAGCTTATTAGCATAAGGGCGCATTTGTGTAATAGCATCTTGTGCTCGTTTCAATTTTGCAGCGCTTACCATTTTCATGGCACTCGTAATCTGCATTGTTGATCCAACAGACACTATTCTATTTCTTACTTCTTTTAAATTTGGCATATGTTTAGTTCTTTGTTTTAAATCTTAGGTTATATATAACCTAAGATTTAAATTTAAAACTTTATTAATTATATTTAGCTGTTAACTCTTTAGCTGTTGCCTCCAATGCTCCAGTTATGGCGTCATCAAATTTTCCAGCTTTTAGGGCGTCTAATTCTGCTTTATTTTTACGCTCACAAACATCTAAAAATTCTTTTTCAAATTCTTTTACTCTATTTACTGGAACATTACGTAATAAGTTTTTAGTTCCTAAATAAATAATTGCAATTTGTTGTTCAACACGAAGAGGTGATGCATTTGCTTGTTTTAAAATTTCTACGTTACGCGCTCCTTTATCTAATACTGATTTTGTAGCCGCGTCTAAATCAGAACCAAATTTAGCGAAAGCTTCTAACTCACGATACTGAGCCTGATCTAATTTTAAAGTACCAGCAACTTTTTTCATAGATTTAATTTGAGCATTTCCTCCAACACGAGATACAGAGATCCCTACGTTAATTGCTGGACGAACACCTGAGTTAAATAAATTTGACTCTAAGAAAATTTGGCCATCGGTAATTGAAATTACATTTGTTGGAATATACGCAGAAACGTCTCCTGCTTGTGTTTCAATAATCGGTAATGCTGTTAATGACCCTCCTCCTTTAACTATTGGTTTTAAAGACTCTGGTAAGTCATTCATGTTTTTAGCAATATCATCTGAAGAGTTTATTTTAGCAGCACGCTCTAATAAACGACTGTGTAAATAAAATACATCGCCAGGATATGCCTCGCGTCCTGGAGGACGACGTAATAATAATGACACCTCACGATAAGCAACTGCTTGTTTAGACAAATCATCATACACAATTAATGCAGGACGACCAGAATCTCTAAAAAATTCACCAACAGCAGCGCCTGCAAATGGAGCGTAAAATTGCATTGGAGCCGGATCTGATGCGTTAGCGGCAACAACTACAGTATATGCCATTGCTCCGTTTTCTTCTAATGTACGAACAATGTTTGCAACCGTAGATCCTTTTTGTGCAATTGCCACATATATACAAAATACAGGTTTTCCTGCATCATAAAATTCTTTTTGATTAATAATTGTATCTAATGCAACAGTTGTTTTTCCTGTTTGACGATCACCAATAATTAACTCACGTTGTCCTCTACCAATAGGAATCATTGCGTCAATTGCCTTAATACCTGTTTGTAAAGGCTCGGTAACCGGTTGACGATAAATTACACCTGGTGCTTTTCGCTCTAATGGCAATTCATATGTTGTTCCTTGAATTGGTCCTTTTCCGTCAATAGGATTTCCTAGTGTATCAATAACACGTCCTAACATCCCTTCTCCAACTTTAATTGAAGCAATACGACCAGTTCGTTTTACTGAAGAGCCCTCACTAATTCCAGTGCTAGCGCCTAATAATACGGCTCCCACGTTGTCTTCTTCAAGGTTTAATACAATCCCTTGTAACCCTGTTTCAAATTCAATTAATTCTCCTGATTGAACTTTTGATAATCCATAAATACGAGCGATACCGTCGCCTACTTGTAATACAGATCCAACTTCTTCTAATTCAGCTTCCGATTTGAAACCTGATAATTGTTGTCTTAAAATTGCAGATACTTCTGCTGGTTTTATTTCAGCCATTATTGATATGGTTTTTGTTATTAATTTAATGTTTTATTTGTTAATTCTTTTTTTAGATTAGATAATTGACGCGCCACAGATTTGTCTATTTGCTTATCTCCTATTTTTAAAATAAACCCTCCTATAATATTAGCATCTGTCTTTTCAACTAACTCTACCTCTCCGGTTATTTGAGATTTTACTAACTCTAACGCTTTTTGTTTTGTGGCAGAATCTAAACCGTTAGCCGATATTACTATTACGGTTGAAATGTTTTTATGTATTTTATATTGTTCTATAAAGCTTGCTGCCATTTCTGGAATTATAGATTCTCTTCTTTTTGTAGCAACTATAGTAAAAAATCCAGATGTAATAGTATTTAATTTACCATCAAAAACCGCTTTTATTGTTGCTGTTTTTTTGTCTGATTTAATAATCGGGCTATTTAAAAAATTGATAAATTCCTTAGAGCTATCGCAAACATTTTTTACTTGCAACATATCAGCATAAACCGAGTCTAACTGGTTTTTTTCAACCGATAAATCAAGTAATGATTTGGCGTATCTTGATGCAACTATCATGATTAATTAAGGGTTACGTCTTTCATTAAGTTGTTTACTAATGCTTTTTGCTTATCATCGTTGGATAATTCGCTTCTTAAAATTTTCTCGGCAATTTCTACTGATAATATTGCCACTTGATTTTTTAAGTCTGAAACGGCAGCATTTTTTTCGTTAAGAATTTGCTCTCTAGCTGCCGACAGAATGCGATCCGCTTCTGCTTGGGATTTTGATTTAGCCTCTGCAATAATTGCTTCTTTTGTGTCTCTTGCTTCTTTTAATAGGTTATCTCGTTCTGCACGAGCTTCTGCTAAAATTTTTTCATTATTAGATTTTAATTCACGCATGTCCTTTAATGCGTTTTCTGCGCTAGCTAAAGCGTCTTCTATGCCTTTTTCACGAGTTTTTATTGCATTTAAAATTGGTTTCCAGGCAAATTTTCCTAGTAATACTAATAATAAAATAAAAGTAAGTGTTGTCCAAAAAATCAAACCAACTGCTGGCTCAATTAAACTTGCTAAAATAAATAAGTTCATTATATAATGTTTTTAGTTGTACGTTTTGTTTGCCAAATAAAATAATTTAAATCAAAGCTATTACCAACCGTAATAGCTTTGATTTGTTTGTTGAAGCTTCTAATTATTTCATTAATGCAACAACTACACCGAATAATGCAACACCTTCTACAAGGGCTGCTGCGATGATCATTGCTGTTTGAATTTTAGAGGTAGCTTCTGGTTGACGTGCAATAGCGTCCATTGCGTGTCCACCAATTTGTCCGATACCGATACCAGCGCCTATTACTGCTAAGCCTGCTCCGATTGCTGCGATACTTCCTGTCATTTTGTTTGTTTTTATTTGGTTATTAATTATTCTTTTTTAAACTTTTAATGATGCTCTGCATCTTCATGATGATGCTCTGCTACTGCTGAGCCAATAAATAAAGCTGTTAACATTGTAAAAACGTATGCTTGTAAAAAAGCAACTAAGCACTCTAATATATCAATAAATAAAGCAAATGCTACAGAAACCGGGGCAATGTATATTGATTTAAACACAAATATAAGACCCACTAATGAAATAACAATAATGTGCCCGGCCGTCATGTTCGCAAATAAACGAATCATTAATGCAAAAGGTTTTGTTAAAATACCTACAACCTCAATTGGAATTAAAATAGGATATAACCATTTTGGAGCAGGGGGCATAAATATATGATGCCAATATTGGCCATTTCCGTTGATGTTTGTTATTATTAATGTAAAAACCGACAATACTAATGTAAAAGCAATGTTTCCGGTTAAATTGGCGCCAATTGGTATCATACCAAACACATTATTAATTAATATCATAAAAAATACTGTTAATAAATAAGGCACATATTTATCTGATCCGTGTCCAATGTTTCCTTTTGCTATATCGTCTCTTACAAAAGTAATTAAAGGCTCAAAAAAAGACTGTTTTCCTTTTGGAGCAGAGGTAACGCCATGTTTTTTATATGATGACGCAATTGATGTAAACAATAAAAAGATTAAAACAGCAGAAAACAACATTTGAGCTACATTTTTTGTAATAGATATGTCATAAAAAGACTCACTAACATCTTCGCTAATAATTTTTTCTTCTTCTAATTTATACCCATTATAAGAAGCGTGACCGTGCTCAAAACGAGATGATGAAAAAATTTGTAAGCCTTTTGTTGATGAATATAAAACAACCGGCAGAGGTAGCGCAACAGCTTCGTGCCCCTCTCCCCACAAATGCCAAGAATGAGAATCTGCAACGTGTTCTAATGCAATAGCTGTAATGTCTACAGGTTTTTCTGAAGATTCAACATGTGCATTGTGTGTTGTGTGGCTTTCTACCACAGTTGTGTCTTCGTGTTGATTAAGGGCTAATGAATTGGTTGAAACCCCAATAAATAAAGCAAATATCAACAAAAAGGCGCTTGAAGTTTTATTGTATATATTGATTTTATTAGTCATTGCAAAAAAAGGTATTTGTAAGCTTTAAAATTCGGGTGCAAATGTAGGTATAAATTGCCAAAACGGAAATTTTTTTTTGATTTTTAGGTTTGTTTAGTCGAAAAAAACGCAAAAGCAATCAAAACACCACATAGTCTTGAGGATTAATAGCCAGCCCATTATACCAAATCTCAAAATGTAAATGTGTTCCCTTGCTCGTTTCTCCAGTATTTCCAACAATTCCTAGTGCCTCACCGGCTTTAATAAAATCTCCTGTTTTTTTGGTGAGATTTAATAAATGTTTGTAAACGGTTGTTAGATTATTTGTATGTTGTATTTGAACAACATACCCATCTTCTGATGTAAAACCAGAAAAAACAATAGTTCCGTCTAGGGTTGATTTAACTATTTCGTTTTCTTTGGTCACCACATCTGTACCAAAATGCTCTTCTTTAAGATTAAAAGATGATGTAACAATCCCTTTAGTTGGAGAGAAAAAGAAAAACTGAGACAATGTGTTTAATTTATTAGCAGAAACCTTATCGCTGGTTGATTCTAATTGATTAGTTTCAATATCATGTCGTAGTTTTAAATCTTGTTCTCCTGGATTAATATTAATTTTTGAATATTTACCAGTAGAGTCTTTTGTTGGTTTTAAGGTTTTTCCTTCTGTTTTTCCTGAAAAAACATTTAATAAATTATTTACGTACCAATCTCGTGCTAATAATGTTTTTTCTAACGAATCTGTTTTTGCGCTCAACGATATAATATCTTGTCTGTCTTTTACATTTCCATATCCCGGGATATATTCTCTTAATGAAGTAAATGCAACTAAGCTTATTACAAGCGTTGTCATAATAATTGTAATTAAACCCAATAAAATGATTAAACCTAAAAGCGAAAGCCGCAATGAAATTTTTTCTGCAAAGGAATCATCGTTTAAAATAACTAAACGATATTTATTTTGCATTTGTTCAGCAAATGTTTTCCAACGGCTATTTTTAGTTTCGGGCATACTAGAGATGCAAAAATATACTAAATTTACGATTTTGTCGTTATTCCCTTATTTTTGTCACTAATTTTTGAAACGCATTATCACATATTCTTTTGGATGGCTAGTTAGTTTTACGTTATTAATAGCATGTAAAACAGACAAAAATACCTTTGTTCATAGGGGATACCATAACCTAACAGCAAGGTTTAATGGCTATTATTACGCAACAGAAAACATCAAAGAAGGCGAAGAAAAAATTAGATCTTCTTATAAATATGATTATGATCGTTTGTTGCCTGTTTTTTTAATACCCAATAATGAAACAGCAAAGGCAACGTTTCCTGAATTTGATAAAGCAATTAAAAAATCATCAAATTGTATACAAAGACACACTATAAAAGATAAAAAAGGTAACGAAATAACCACTGCAGGTAAATGGATAGATAATAACTGGAACGCTATTGGAGTATCCCACTTTTACAAACGTGAGTTTTTTTCGGGCATAGAGGCTTTTGAATACGTGATTAGAAGTTATAAATCCAATGATAAATATAAGGCTATGATTTGGTTAGCCCGTTCCTATAATGAAATAGGATCGCCTTCTCAAGCTGAACCAATATTAAGTTTATTAAAAGAAGATAAAAAAGCATCTAGATATGCAAAAAAAGAATTGCCCGCTGTTCAGGCTGATTATTATTTGAAACGCGGCATGTATGGCGACGCAGAAATAGCATTATTAAGCGCATTAAAAGGGGGTGATTCAAAAAAAACTAGTCCTTTTTCAAATTTTATTTCTGTTCTAAAAAGCCGACCATCAAAAAAAACAAGAGCTCGTTATTCATTTATTTTAGGGCAATTATGTGAAGAACAAAAAGAAAAGAAAAACGCAATTAGATACTATAAAAAAGTAATTGCATTAAAACCAGATTATGAACTTGTGTTTAATGCTAAAATGAAACAAGCTCTTTTAACAGATGCTAAAAACGGCAACATTGCCAAGTTAAAAAAAGACTTAATAAAAATGACCAAGGATATTAAAAACGCTGAATATTTAGATGTTATTTATTATACTCTTGGAGAAATTTTTGAAAAAGAAAAAAACGAACCAGAAGCTATTTTAAATTATAAATTATCCGTAAAAAATAGTATTCAAAACACAAAACAAAAAGCATTATCTTATTTAAAATTAGGTGAAATTTATTTTGAACAGGCTAATTATTCTGCCGCAGGGGGTTATTATGATAGTACAATGATTACTTTACCAAAAGATTATAAAGATTATTTTATTATTAGTAAACGTAAAGAAACTCTTGAGATATTAATTGGATATATTAAAACCATACAGCGCGAAGATAGCTTACAACGAATTGCTAATATGGGCGAAAAAGAAAGACGATTCTTTATTGAAACCATGATAAAAAAACTAGAACAAGAAGAAGAGGCAAAAAAAGAATTAGAAGAAGCTCTAAAATCACAAAATACAAATCCAAACTACAATCAACCAATAAATAACGGTATGCCAAACATAAATAGTGGAGGAACTAAAGGCGATTGGTATTTTTACAATCAAACTACACTTTCATTTGGAATAAATGATTTTGTGAAAAAATGGGGAAATAGAAAATTAGAAGATAATTGGAGACGAAGCCAAAAAGCACTAACATTCGAACCTCAACAAAACGACACTACTACTCAATCAAACAATAAAGACTCTCTTTCGAGAAAACAAACAAAAAAATCAATCGATTTTTATTTAAAAAATTTACCATTATCCGACTCTTTAATAAAGATATCTGATAAAAAAATTATTGATGCTTATTATAACTTAGGAAGCACATACAAAGAAGAGCTAAATAATAATAAAAAATCAATCGCTACTTTCGAAGAATTAAACACTCGTTTCCCAGAAAACAAATACAAGGTTTCGGTGTATTTTCAACTTTACAGAATTTTTACAGATATAAAAAACCAAACAAACGCTACGTTTTATAAAAACAAAATATTAAATGAGTATCCAAATAGCGAATACGCTCAAATTATTAAAAACCCTAAATACATCTCTGATAAAAACGCTCAGAAAGGTGAAGTAGAATTGTTTTATACAGACACATATCATGAGTTTTCAAACAAAAACTATAGTTTGGCAATAACAAAATGCTACGAATCTGAAATTAAATTTGGTAACAATGATTTTGCGCCAAAATTTTCTTTCATAAAAACCTTGTGCTTTGGTAAGCTTTATGGAGCAGACTCTCTAGAAATAGGATTAAAGAAATTACAAATACTTTATCCTAAAGATCCCGTTTCAAAACAAGCTCAAGAAATATTGGAAGCTATTTATAACATGAGACAATCTAGTAATTCTGAAAACATAATAAATAAAAGAGACACGTTCAGTTTAATATTAAGCTCTCCTCATTTTGTTATAGCAATTTGTGCAGACGACGCAAGTATTGCAAACGGGTTTAAATCAGCATTATCTGATTATAATAATAATTTCTACAGCAACTCCAATCTCATATTGTCTAGTAGTTTGTTTGGAGACGCACAGCAAATTACAACCGTTAAAGGTTTTAAAAACGCAAAAGAAGCTGTTGATTATATTGAAAATTTAAATAAAGATAAAACAGTTTTTTCTGGTAAACTAAAGCCCGAGTTATTCACAATAATGGCAATTTCTGAAGATAATCTTCCTAGGTTTTTCAAGAAAAAACAAATAAATTATTATAAACCTTTTTTTGACGACCATTATAAACTACTAAAGTAATTTTATATATTCGTAAAAACAAAATAGCAACCATGTTTCAAAAATCAACTAAATCAGAACCCGCAAATGTTTCATCTATTAATTTAATAGGCAACGGAACATTTATTACTGGTGATATTAACTCCAATGGAGACGTTAGAATTGATGGTGTTTTAAAAGGAAATATAAACATCACAGGAAAGCTTGTTGTTGGTTCTTCTGGTAAAATAGAGGGAAGTGTTGTCTGCCAAAACGCAGATGTTTCTGGGGAGATTCAAGGAAAAACAACTGTTTCAGAATTGCTGTCTTTAAAAGCAAATGCTAAACTAATAGGAGATATAATCACAGATAAAATATCTATTGAACCAAGTGCAATTTTCACAGGAACGTGTAATATGAGTAAAGCATCGTCTGTGTCTAATGTCATTTAAACCAAAAAAAGAAGAAAAACCTTATAGTGCTTATGTAAAGTTTAGCGCACTTGGTCTTCAAATGGCTGTAATTATTGGAGGTGGATGTTATTTAGGCTATAAACTAGACGAATATTATTATAATACAAATCCTGTTTTTACAATTATTTTAAGCTTAGCATCTATTGCTTTAGCTATGTATGTTGTTTTAAAAGATATTATAAAACCAAAATAAAGAATGGAAAACAAAAAAAAATATTATCTATTATTTGTTATTTTATGCCTTGTTTGTTTTGTTTCTTCATGCGCGCTTAGCCATATAGAAACCGTATTTTTAAAAACAACTGATTTTTGGATGCCAACATTATTTTTTGGTTTTAGTACGTTGAGTATAAACTCTTTTATTACTAAAGGCGATAATTCATCCAAAGAATTTGTTTTTAAAACACTGGCTATAAGCATGGCTCGATTATTGTTATGTATGATTTTTGTTTTTATATATTCCCTTATAAATAAACCTCAAGCTTTAGCTTTTACTTGTCACTTTATGATTCAATACCTTTTTTTCACCGTATTTGAAATTTACTTTTTATTACAATTTATTAAACAAAAAAATTAAATCAATATTTTATGATAATTACTAAATCAATATTTAATATTAGTCTTGTTTTTGGTTTTTCTGTATCTGTTTTTGCTCAACAAGCCCCTTACCAAGAACCTCTTACTAATATGAAGGGAAGTGAGTATAAATTTACAATTATAAAAAGCTTAGATGCAAACGCTGTGCAAAACCAAAATCAAACAAGCACCTGTTGGTCTTTTTCATCTCTATCTTTTTTTGAAAGCGAGATGATTAGAATGGGAAAAGGAAAAGACTTTAATTTTTCTGAAATGTATGTGGCCAGAAAAGTATATCCAATGAAGGCAGATAATTATGTGCGAATGCACGGAAAAACAAACATGTCTGAAGGGGGTGGTTTTCCGGATGTTATTGAGGTTATACGAAAATATGGAATGGTTCCAGAAGAAGTTTATACTGGTAAAAAAAATCCAAAAGAGCCACATAATCACGTCGTATTAGAATCTGTTTTAAGAGGTATTGTTTCTGCTGTAGTAGATGACAAAAACTCTAAAATTGATTTTGAATCAACTCATTCTTCTATAGAAAAAACTTGTGATGCTTTTTTAGGAGAAGACCCGAAAAAATTTACGTATAAAGGCAAAGAATATACTCCTAAAACATACGCAGAATCTACAGGTATTAATCCAGACGATTATGTTTTTTTAACTTCTTTTTCTCATCACCCTTTTTATACAAAGTTCTCTTTAGAGGTGCCTGATAATTGGAATTGGCAAACCATGTATAATTTACCACTAAACGAACTTCAAGAAGTTATGCAATCTTCTATTTTGAACGGTTATTCATTTGCTTGGGCAGCAGATATAAGTGAAAAAGGATTCAAATTTAAAGAAGGGCTTGCAATTGTTCCAGAAACTCCTTTTTCTGAAATGAGCGAAACAGAAAAAACAGATCTTGTTAAAAAACCACATACACAACTTAAAATAACGCAAGAAAATAGACAAATAGCATTTGATAATTATGAAACTCAAGACGATCACGGAATGCATGTTATAGGATTGGTAAAAGATCAAAACCAAACCACTTACTATGTCGTAAAAAATTCTTGGGGAAAAGACAGAAACGAATGCGGGGGTTATTTTTATGCTTCTGAAAATTATGTGTTATATAAAACAACAAATATTATGCTTCATAAAAAAGCAATTCCTGCAACTATCGCTAAAAAATTAGGTATAACACAATAATCTATTTTATTTAAACTATTTATTATGGAAGAACAAACATCAAACGAAAACAAAAAAAAGACAGGTTTATTATGGGTTTTAATCGCTTTATTAACCACTAGCAACGCTATAACGTTTTGGTTGTATTTACAAGAAAAAAACACCGCAACCAATGAAATTGTTGTGAAAGAACAAATTGTTGTTGAGCGTGATAATGTTAAAAACGAGTTGCTACAGCTTCAAGAAGATTTTGGAAATTTACAAACAACCGATCAAGCATTACAAGCAGAAATTGAAGCCAAAAAAGTTGAAATTGCCAAATTACTTGAAGACGCTGAAAAACATAAAGGCGACGCATATATTATTTCAAAATTAAAAAAAGAATCTGAAACCCTTCGTAATATTATGAGAGGCTATGTTAGAACCATTGATTCTTTAGGCACATTAAATAAAACATTAATTGTTGAAAAAGATAATGTGTTAAAAGAATTAAGTAACGAAAAAGGAAAAACTAATAATTTAAATAAAGAAAAAGATGAATTAAAAGCAACCATACAAAAAGGATCTATTTTAACCTGTCTTAATATTACTGCTAAAGGAGTAAAATTTAAAAACGGAGGCAAAAAAGAAAGTGAAACAAGTAAAGCCTCTCGAACAGAAAAAATTAAAATTTCTTTTTCTTTAGGAGAGAATAAAATAGCTAAAGCTGGAGAAAAAACAATTTTTGTAAGAATAATAACTCCTGATGGAAAAGAAATGGCTAAAAGCTATGATGACAATTATCGTTTTTCGTTTGATAAATCAACGGGTTATTTTGCGGGAAAACAATCTTTAAATTATGCAAATACTGAAATTAGCGGCGTTACTTATTGTGAAGGAAAAGACGCTTTTGTTCCTGGAAATTATATTATTCAAATAGCGTGTGATGGTGTTGTTATAGGCAATACAACATTACGTTTAGATTAATAACATTATTAAACAAAAAAAGGCAACCGGATTTGGTTGCCTTTTTTTGTGTTATATGTTTTATAAAATTGCCCTAAACAATAAAAATAAAAGTCCAGATAAAATCATAGTCACAGGTAGTGTTAATACCCAAGCTAAAAATATATTTGTAATTGTTTTTCTTTGTAGATTTTTTAATCCTTTTTTAGCAACCATGCTTCCCATAATTCCCGAACTTAACATATGGGTTGTACTAACTGGAACTCCGTATGCAGAAGCAACGCCTATTCCCATAGCGGCAACCATTTCTGCTGATGCTCCTTGGGCATAACTCATGTGTTGCTTTCCTATTTTTTCGCCTATTGTTTTTACTATTCTTTTCCATCCTATCATAGTTCCTAAACCTAATGAAACAGAAATCATTATAATTACCCATGACGGAGCGTATTCTACTAATTTTTTGGCTGATTTTATTTCTATTTTTAATGTGTTAGCATCATTTTTTGAAATAGCTACGTTTGCGCTTTTTAATAATTTTTCTGCGCTTTTTGTTATTTTAACCACGTCTTTTCTTAATTCAAATCTATCTGTTAATGCTATTGATTCGGAAAAAGCCTTTCCTTTGGTTGCTTCTGCAAAATGAATAGAATGTTTTTTTATCGTATTGTAATTTTTAAATTCATCTTTACCAAATTGAGTGGTATCTGTAGTAGAAATAATTTTATTAATTACCGCCACATTTGCATTTGTACTTTGTAAATTAATATCAGAGTCTAACGAAAAGCTAGCTGGTAAAATTGCAATCAATATCATCATTACCAATCCCACACCTTTTTGTCCGTCATTTTGCCCATGAAAAAAACTTACTAATCCACAAGTAGTCCATAATAACATACGAATCCAAATAGGAGGCGTTTTTCCAGGAATTGGTTCTTTATAAATGGTTTCGTTTTTTATTAGGCGTTTAAAAATAAACATCATTATAATAGCAACTGTAAATCCAGCAAGTGGCGATATTAATAAAGCTAAACCTGTATCTTTAGCCTTATCCCAATTTACTGCACTACCCCCAACATTGTCTGGTAAAAAATAAAAAGCTAACCCAATTCCTATTATAGACCCTATTAATGTGTGTGAGCTAGACGCAGGTAATCCAAAATACCATGTGCCTAAATTCCAAATAATTGCGGATAATAATAATGCTAAAATCATCGCTATACCGTGGTAAACATTACTATCTACTAAAACTTCCATGGGTAATAAATTCACAATTCCCATTGCTACTGCTATTCCTCCTGTTAAAACACCAATAAAATTTAATATACCGCTATAAACAACAGCCACAGTTGGTTTCATAGAGTTTGTGTAAATAACGGTTGCTACGGCATTTGCTGTATCATGAAAACCGTTTACGAATTCAAACGTACATGCTAATATCAAGCATATAACTAAAAAGATAATTAATGTTGTTGTCATTTTTTTGATTTTTTGTAAAAGTAAGTCCTTGTTTTTTTATGTATGTTAAGTTAATGTTAAGTTAATACTAAAAACGCATCTGTATTCTTAAGGTAAACACGTTGTCTTTTAAATCTTTACTGTATCCTGTAATATTTTTTGTTGTTTCGTTTTTAACCAAATTATAGTATATCATAAATTTAATATTATCATTAAAATAATTAATATAACCTAAGCCTATATCTGTATAAGCAATGTCTGTTGTGTTGAATCCTGAATTTGTTTTTCCTATATCGCTTCCCGAAACTTTAGTGTTAGGATCATAAAAAGAATACTTAACTGCTATTTCGTGTTTTGTCTTTCCTATACGCTGAACAAATAAGGCACTATAGGCATTAAATTTTCTAATATATGTTGCTGTTTTTTGTTCAAAAGCTTGGCTTGTAGATGATGAGGCTGTTCCTGGTTGTTGTCCAAACATGTATTCTGTTCTTAGTGTTGATACACCTATAACCGATTTTAAAGAAACCTGAGCATCAATACCATAATATATTTTAGCTGCCCCCTTGCCTTTTAAATCCATTTTTGTTGAGTCGTTTGCTGTCCATTTTAATAATCCGTTTGAGTCTATTGTTGTTTTAGAATATACAGTATTATTATACTGTCGCACGGCTCCATTATAATGCGAAACACCTATTCCAAACTTTATTTTATCTTCTTTTAATGATTTATTATAATTCAAACGACCTATAAAATCTTTAAACACATCATAATCATTTACATATGGTTTTGTTGGATTATTATAATCTCCATTACTTGGAATGCCAGTTCCATTAAAAAACCCTCCAGTAAATTTTAATCCATGCCATTTAGATTTTTTTGGTGCTTCAATAATTAAAGCAGCGCCCATGTCTCTTTCGTTTTGCATTAATACTTGTGTATAACGAGATCGCTCAGGTGTTTCTCTGTCAGCAGAAGATTGTTGAATTTCAAAACCAAAGGGTCTATTAAATAAACCAACTTGTAAAGACATCCATTTTGTCCAAGGGTCTGTTACTTTTGCAAAAATATCAGCAACATTAATTCCTCTTTCTGTTAAATTAACTTGTAATACATAAATTGAGTTTTGATTTTCATAAGCAAATCTTATACGGCCTCTTCTAATCATAAATCTTTTATCTGTGTTTGGTGCAAAATCACCACCATCATAACTTTTTTGGCCAGCACTATCTGCAAATTGTAATTGAGCCTGAATCCAACCAGTTATTTTAGTTTTTTTAATAACATCTAATGTTTTTTTTATATCTGCTATAGATGCTTGAACACTATCATTAGTGTTTTGAGAATTTATGTTATTTGTAAATAAAACAAAAACAAAAAGTAAAGTAAAAATATATTTCATGTAAATTTAATATTAACTATCGCAAAATAATTACCTTAATATTAGATTTATATGTTTTTAATGTTATTAAATTGTTAAGAAGCTAAAAGCCTCGTAAAATAATATTTACGAGGCTTTTTAATATAAATAATAATTTAACAGTCTATTTTTTGTATTCTATCAGCATGTCTTCCTCCTTCAAATTGTTCAGTTAAAAATATATCTACACATTTTTTTGCTTCTTCAATTGTAATATATCTAGCTGGTAAGGTTAATATATTAGCATCATTATGTTGGCGAGCTAGAGCAGAAATTTCAGCATTCCAACATAAAGCTGCTCTAATTCCGTTGTGTTTATTTGCACTCATATTAATCCCATTACCACTTCCACACATTAATATACCAAAATTAACTTCTTTATTAATTATAGATTTTGCAACTATATGAGCAGAATCTGGATAATCAAATCTTTCAGTACTAAAACAACCCTTATCTATTACTTCAATATTTTTTTCTTTCAAATATTTAATTAATATTTCTTTTAATTCAAATCCTGCGTGGTCGCTCCCTAAAGCAATTTTTATCATATCAAAGTTTTGTTAATAGTTTGTAATCAACGTTAATTAACACTCATAACTACACATACTGAAAATGAGTGTTTTATATATACTGCTAATTAACAAAATTACTGTGTATAATTTAAATTATCGTTAATAAGTTTATGTAATTATTTATCTATTTATTAATAGTTAATTTACTTATAGTAATTTTTCATTCAAAAAAATTTATTTTCAAAAATTATTTATTGCTTTATACAGTTTTATAAACAATAAAAATTACTCATAATCTAATTTGTTATTAACCATTTTTTATATTAACAATATTGTTTATTACTCAGTATACTATTAAAAATCAAATCTTTATACGTAAAAATATCGTTTAATATTTGTTAATAGACTTTAATTTATCGTAAAAACAAGTAAACAAAACCTTATTTTTACACAGTATTAACATCCTATATACTATAACTATAATTTAAATATTTAAAATTCTTTTATTATATATTATATGAATTTAGAAAAAGGTTTTCTCGAAAAAAAAATTGATCCATCACTTGATTTGTTCAAAGAGATTTCGCATCTTAAGAAAATAAAGAATGCAATCGTCCTTGCTCACTATTATCAAAATGCTGATATTCAGGATATTGCAGACTATATTGGAGATAGTTTAGGACTCGCTCAACAAGCCGAAAAAACACAAGCTGACATTATTTTATTTGCAGGCGTACATTTTATGGCTGAAACTGCAAAAATTTTAAATCCAAAAACAAAAGTTTTATTACCTGATTTAAATGCTGGTTGCTCTTTAGCAGATTCTTGTCCAGCTGACCAATTTTTAGCTTTTAAAGCTGCTCATCCCGATCATATTGTTTTAACTTATATAAATTGTACAGCAGATATTAAAGCACTCTCAGATGTTATTGTAACATCTACTAACGCTGTTCAAATTGTAGAATCATTTCCTAAAGAACAAAAAATAATTTTTGCACCTGATAAAAATTTAGGTGCTTACATTAATAAAGTAACTAGACGTAATATGGTTTTATGGAATGGTAGTTGTATGGTTCATGAAATATTTAGTTTAGAAAAATTACTTAAATTAAAAGCTAATCATCCTAAAGCATTAATTTTAGCTCATCCTGAATGTGAAGCACATATTTTAGAATATGCTAATTTTATTGGAAGTACAACAGCTATTTTAAATTATAGTAAAAAATCTGAAGCTCAAGAATTTATTGTTCTTACAGAAACTGGTATTATACATCAAATGCAAAAAGCTAATCCTACAAAAAAATTTATTCCTGCCCCGCCTAATAATAACTGTGCTTGTAATGATTGTCCACATATGAAATTAAATACGCTAGAAAAAATTTATATAGCTTTAAAATACGAAGAACCAGAATTATTAATGAGTGATAAATTAATAGAAAAATCAAAAAAACCTATTAATAAAATGCTTGAATTATCTGCTCAATTTGGATTATAAATTAATTTTCAATTTATAATATTTTTTTATTTAACTTAGAAAGATAATAGCTTAATCGGTGTATTTTATAAATAAATATTTTTTACTTTTTGTAATACTGTTTTTAAATAAACAATTTATATTAAGTCAAAACATTAATCCTAATGGATATAATGTTTTTTATTATGATAATGGAAAAAAATCTTCAGAAGGATTAATGAAAGATGGAAAGCCAGATGGATATTGGAAAAATTACTATAAAAATGGTTCTTTAAAAATAGAAGGAAATCGTAAAAATTTTTTATTAGATAGTACTTGGAATTTTTATTCAGAAAAAGGAAAAAAAACTAAATCAATAAATTATATATCTGGAAAAAAAAATGGTTATACAATTAATTATGATTCTAATCAATTAGTTTTAAGTAAAGAAAACTTTATTAATGATATTAAAAATGGTAATTCTTATTGGTATTATCAATCAGGTAAAATAAAACAAATAATCCCCTATATCAACGGAAAACCAGATGGAATAGCTTTTGAATATTCTGAAGACTCATTAATTATTTCAATAATAAAATACCAAAGCGGTATTTTAGCTTCTGTTGAAAAAATAAACAGAAAAGATGAAAATGGTTTTAAACAAGGTGTTTGGAAAGAATTTTACAATGATGGAAAATTAAAAGAAGAAAAAAAATTTAAAGATAACTTAGTAAATGGATACATTAAACTATATGATAAAAAAGGAAATTTAATAAATACAGAAAAATTTATAAACGGAAAACAAATTAAAAACGCACCAGAACTAGCTAAATTAGATGTTTATAAAGAGTATTATTCGGATGGAACATTAAAATATGAAGGCGGATATATAAATAATTCACCAGTTGGAATTCATTACCATTATAAACAAAAATATCAATGTGATTCTTTATTAATTGCAAGAGACGATACTAGTAATGTTATGATTAAAAAAAACATTTGTAAAAATATACCTGTACCAGATTCTGCAATAATATTTTTAGAAGGAATAAAAACAGATTATGGCGCCGTAGATAGTTTAAGAAATAAAATTGGAGTTTGGACAGAATACCATAATACAGGTGAATTTAAAGCAAAAGGTTTTTATAATAATGATAAAAGAATAGGAGAATGGATATTTTACTACCCTAATGGAAATATAGAACAACAAGGAAAATATGATAAAAAAGGTAGGGCACAAGGAGAGTGGAACTGGTATTATGAAAATAAAGCATTAATGAGACAAGAATTTTATATTGATAATTTACGAAATGGAATAATGACAGAATATACCGAAGATGGTAAAATAATTACCAAAGGTAATTTTATAGACGACATGCAAGATGGATTATGGATTTATGAAAATTCACAATACAAAGAAATAGGAAAGTATATAAATGATAAACCAGATAGTTTATGGAAACGATATTACATGCCAAAAGAAAAACTACGTTTCGAAGGAAATTTTATAAATGGAGATGAAGAAGGTGTTCATACCTGGTATTATGAAAACGGAAAAAAAATGATTCAAGGAAACTATATAGGAGGCCTTAAACAAAAAGATTGGAGATTTTATGACGAAGCTGGTTTCAATTATTTAACAATATATTACGAAAACGATATAGAAATAAAATTTCAGGGAATAAAAATAAACCCTACTTATGAAGAAAGCTTAAGAGATTATTCATCATTGTATAATAAAAAACCAGATAAAACAATAATTCTTGAAAATAGTAAATAAAATATCCAATTAACACTTAATTCTTCAAAACAAAACACGTCCTTCAAAATAAACATAATAATCTTCGTAACTTTGAATTCTATTAAACATAAAGTTTAATTAAACGTTGATTGCATAAAAGTTATTTTTAAAATAATGAGTAAAAAAGAAATTATGGAAAATAATAATGTTTATATAGTTGAAGATGAAAATAATACGTTAAAAAATATTCAAAAAAGTTTAAAAAAATTAGGATATAACATCATAGGAACGAGCAATAATGGTTTAGATGCAATAAAAAATATAACCGCACTAGAACCAAATGTTGTTTTAATGGATATTAATTTAAAAGGAAATTTAACAGGAATTGATGTTGCAGAAACTTTAAAAAAAAATTATAACATACCTATAATTTTTTTACTCGATAACACTCTAGAAGAGTCTTTTAATGTTAAATTAATAAATACAGAGCCATATGCTTGTATTTTCAAGCCAATAAAAGATATTGAACTAAAATTAGTAATAGAGTTAACTATTTCCAAATCAAAAAAAGATATAGACATAAAAAGAGAAAGGGATTATTTATTTTCATTAGTTGAAAATAAAGACGAATCTAAACCTATTTTATTTATTAAATCTAACAGCAAGTTAATAAAGCTAAATTTAAAAGATATTTACTTTATTGAAGCATTAAAAGATTATGTTGTTGTTAATACCCAAAATGCCAGGTACACAGTGCATTCTACGATGAAAGAAATAGAAAAAAAATTATATAATGGAGACTTCATTAGGGCTCATAGATCCTTTATCATCCGCATTGATAAAATACAAGTAATTGAAAATCAAACAGTTATATTAGAGGAAAATAAAAAACTAATACCTATTGGAGGTCGCTTCAAGGAAGAATTATTAACCAAAATAAACATGATTTAATTATATACAAAATGTTTATTGAATATGATATAATAGTAGTTGGCGCAGGTCACGCAGGGTGCGAGGCGGCGGCGGCGGCGGCAAACATGGGGTCTAGAGTATTATTGCTTACCATGAATATGCAAACTATTGCTCAAATGAGTTGCAATCCGGCAATGGGAGGTATAGCAAAAGGCCAAATTGTTCGTGAAATAGATGCATTAGGAGGTTATAGTGGAATAGTTTCTGATAAATCAGCTATACAATTTAGAATGTTAAATCGTTCAAAAGGCCCCGCAATGTGGAGTCCTCGTACTCAAAACGATAGAATGTTATTTGCTGCTACCTGGAGAGAAATGCTTGAAAAAACACCTAATGTGGATTTTTGGCAAGACATGTGTCGACAACTAATAGTTTCTAAAGATGGTAAGCGAGTTGAAGGAGTAATAACTGGAATGGGATTAGAATTTAAATCTAAGGCGGTTATACTAACAAATGGAACATTTTTAAATGGACTTATTCATTTGGGAGAAAAGCAGATAGGAGGAGGGCGTAGCGGAGAGTCTGCTTCTTATGGAATAACAGAACAACTTGTAAGATTGGGTTTTGAAAATGGCAGAATGAAAACAGGAACACCACCTCGAATAGATGGACGTTCTTTAGATTATTCTAAAATGGAAGAACAAGAAGGTGATTTAGCTATTGATAAATTTTCTTATTTAGATAATACTTCTCCCTTTATTTCAAAAAACGGAATTTCAATAAAAAAACAACTACCCTGCCATATAACTTATACAAATCAACAAGTACATGATATTTTAAAAACAGGATTTGAAAAATCACCCATGTATTCAGGTCGTATCCAAGGCCTGGGACCAAGATATTGTCCAAGTATAGAAGATAAAATTACTCGATTTTCAGAAAGAGACAGACATCAGTTGTTTATAGAGCCAGAAGGCTGGGATACTGTTGAAATTTATGTTAATGGATTTTCTACATCTCTTCCTGTTGATGTACAACAAAAAGCATTAAAATTAATTCCTGGTTTTGAAAACGCAAAAATGTTTCGTCCTGGTTATGCTATCGAATATGATTATTTTCCCCCAACTCAACTTCAACTTACTCTTGAAACTAAATTAGTAGAGGGATTATATTTTGCTGGACAAATTAATGGTACCACAGGATACGAAGAGGCGGCTTGTCAAGGACAAATGGCCGCTATAAATGCACATTTAAAAATTAATGAAAAAAATCCTTTCATACTAAAACGTCATGAGGCTTATATAGGCGTTTTAATTGATGACTTAGTTACCAAAGGCACAGATGAACCTTATAGAATGTTTACCTCTCGTTCAGAATATCGCTTATTGTTACGTCAAGATAATGCGGATGTTCGTTTAACACCCCTATCTCATTCTATTGGTTTAGCAGGTGACGAAAGAATGAGAAGGGTTTCTGAGAAGGTTCGGAACTATGAAAAACTAATCAATTTTTTTAAGAATACTAGCGCAGAACCAGGAGAAGCTAATCGCTATTTAGAAAGCATCAGCTCCGCCCCACTAACACAAAAGATCAGATATTTCAATATTTTATCTAGGCCAGATGTTTCTATAGGAGGTTTAGCAGAACATTGCTTGGATTTAGAAAATGAAGTTTCGGGTTTAGATTCTGATACAATTATGCAAGCAGAAATTTTAATGAAATACGAGGGCTACATCGAAAGAGAAAAAGAAAATGCTGAAAAAGTAGCCAAACTAGACAATTATAAAATTAAACCTGATTTCGATTTCAAGGCAGTTTCAAGCTTGTCTCTAGAGGCTAGGGATAAATTAACAAAACTACGCCCAACAACTATTGGTCAGGCGAGTCGTATTTCAGGAATCAACCCAGCAGATATTTCTGTTTTATTAGTTCATTTAGGAAGATAAATATAATGGTTCCACGTGGAACAAAACAAAAATATGTTAACAATAGAAAAATGTTTGATTTGTGGCTCAAATAAATTTGAGCCTTTTTTAGCATGTAAAGATCACACGGTAAGCAACGATACCTTTAATATTGTATCATGTATAGAGTGTGGATTTAAGTTTACGAACCCACGCCCAAATGATAATATATTGGGAAATTATTATAAAGCAGCAGAATACGTTTCTCACACAAATACAAAAAAAGGTATTATTAATAAACTTTACCACTTAGTTAGAAGACATACACTTAAAAAGAAAACAGAATTACTTTCTAGTTATGTTTCACGTGGAACAGTTTTAGATTATGGCTGCGGCACAGGAATGTTTTTATCTGTCTGTAAAGACAAAGGTTGGAATTCTTTTGGATTAGAACCAGACGATCAAGCGAGAAAGATAGCAATTGAACAAAATTTAAACGTCTCTTCTAATAAACAAAATTTAAATACATTTATTAATGACGAAACGGTTAACGTAATTACTTTATGGCATGTCTTAGAACACGTAACTGATATGTCAGAAACACTTTCTTTTTTTAAATCAAAACTTAGTAAGAATGGGGTTTTAATTATAGCGGTTCCTAATTACACGTCTTACGATGCTAGTTATTACAAAGAATTTTGGGCAGCTTATGATGTACCTAGGCATTTACATCATTTCGATTTAAAATCTATGAGTTTGTTATTATTTAACAACGGTTTTAAATTAATAGATACAAAGCCAATGAAATTTGATAGCTTCTACGTTTCAATGCTTAGCGAGAAATACAAGACAGGCTTTATTAATTTATTTAAAGCTTTTTGGATTGGTTTAAAGTCTAATCTAAAGGCAAGTGATTATAACTCTTATTCCAGTACCATTTATATATTTAAACATAAATAATTTTATAGTACACAACATCCTCTACCAAATATTTATTCTGTGGCTTTTTGTTTACGATATTTGGTAAAGAGGGCTCTATTGTTTATAGTTGCACGTGAAACTATTTGGGGTTTTATAGTATAGCTTAAAGTAAAAAGCCCCTCCAATTTGGAAAGGCTTTGATTTAACAAATTTAGCGAGTATTATTTTAATTGGCTCAAGAAGATTTTGTCAAACAATTTGTCGGGTAAAATACGACGGACAAATAACAATAGTTTTGCCCCTCCCCCAACAGCGTATCTTGTTTTAGGGTTTTTGAAACTAATTGCTTTAGCAATTGTTTTAGCTATGACGATTGGTTCTGATCCAACTCTTCTATATGTTTCATCAATTAATGCTGCGTGTTTTGTCGCCAGGTTTTTATAATCTGTGTTTCAAGATACTTTCAATAGGTTTTCTTTCGCTATTCCTCCCCACTCCGATTTGATAGCTCCCGGTTCAATAATCACTACATCAATATTAAACTGCTTCAACTCCATTCTTAAACTATCGCTTAGTCCCTCAATAGTAAATTTGGTAGCATGATACCAGGCTCCGTGTGGTTCACCAAATTTTACTCCCATCGAAGAAATGTTGATGATTTTACCCGACAGTTGTTTTCGCATATTCGGAAGCGCTAATTGAGTCAATCATGCCAATCCAAAAATGTTTACCTCAAACTGGTATTTTGCTTCCGAAATTGGCACGTCCTCTAGAGCCCCATAAGAACCATAACCTGCGTTGTTAACTAATACATCAATTCGTTTTTCATTCTCTATAATTTTTTGAATTCCCTTAACCATTGATTCATCATTGGTTACATCCATTTCTAAAAGTTATATTCCATGTTCTTTTAGATCACTCATTTTGTCTAATCTACAAGCTGCCGCATAAATAATATTTCCGTTTGCAACTAATAGTTTTGCTGTTTTTTTTCTATGTCTGAAGAGGCTCCCGTTATTAACACTACTTTTTTTCCATGATTTTTATTTTTATTGATTTTTTAAATTATTAATTGATTGACTAATCAGTCTATTTTGTTATAAATTTTTTTAGGCGATCATATCCCATAATAATTGAAACGACTCATTAATGATTTGCTTTTGTTTGTTTGTTGAAAACTCTCCAGATGACAGGTATTGATTAATACCTGCTATGTGACTGTTAATAAGCGTATAAAGCAAATCAACCGGTAAAGGTTTTAATTCTGCCGCCTTAATTCCCTCTTGTAAAAAGCCCAAGTGTGGTTCAGCTTGCTTTCTTATTTCCTCGGGCGAGATTAACGAATAAAATGGTGAGGTAGAAAATTGCTGAATGAAACAAAACCCCATCTTATTTTCAAGCGACCATTCTATGGTGTTTGTATAGATTGATTTAAACACTAATTTTAAAGAATCGTTTTTGCTAATGTTAGAATACACGTATTCTGTGAGTCGTTTCTTTGTGTCGACGTATAGGGCTAAAATAAGTTCTTCTTTGGTTTTGTAATAATGAAATAATGTGCCATTAGCCACCCCGGCTTCTTTAGCAATTTTGCTAGTTGGTGTTGCGTGAAACCCATTCTCTACAAAGAGTTTTAAGGCAGTTTTTAATATTTCTTCTTTTTTATCCAAAAAAATGATTGACTAATCAATCTATAAATATAAACACTGTTTTTTGATTTTGAAAAATTTATTTTAACGAATAGAGATAACACTAATAGATAATATGATAATCATGATTTTTCTCTTTCAAAAATCTTAATAATCTACGTCACCTGCGTTCCAATTTTTTACTACATTCGTGCATCAAAAAAAACCAAGATGGAATTCAGAATAGAAAAAGACACAATGGGGGAGGTAAAAGTACCCGCTCATGTTTATTGGGGAGCACAAACAGAGCGCTCTCGTAACAACTTTAAAATAGGCCCAGAAGCGAGTATGCCAAAAGAAATTATATATGCATTTGGCTATCTTAAAAAGGCTGCCGCGTTAGCAAACTGTGAGTTAGGCGTATTGTCAAAAGAAAAATGTGACTTAATTGCAAAAGCCTGTGATGAAATTTTAGCTCATAAATTAGATGATCAATTTCCTTTAGTGATATGGCAAACAGGCTCAGGAACCCAAAGCAACATGAATGCCAATGAGGTAATTGCATATCGTGCGCATGTTTTGAATGGAGGAAAATTAACTGACGAGCCTAAGGTTTTACATCCAAATGACGATGTGAATAAATCACAATCTTCAAACGATACATACCCAACAGCTATGCACATTGCAGCATATAAACAAGTGGTGGAAATTACAATTCCAGGAATGGAAAAGTTGCGTGATTCTTTATCAAAAAAGGTAAAAGAATTTGATGCGATTATTAAAACGGGTCGTACTCATTTTATGGACGCAACACCTTTATCTTTAGGACAAGAATTTAGTGGGTATGTACAACAAATTAATATGAGTATTCGCGCATTGAAAAATGCTTTAGAGGCGGTTAAAGAATTGGCTTTAGGTGGTACAGCAGTTGGGACAGGATTAAATACACCAAAAGGATACGATGTATTGGTGGCTAAAAAAATTGCTGAATTAACAGGATTACCGTTTGTTACAGCTACCAATAAATTTGAGGCATTGGCCGCACATGATGCTATGATTGAATTAAGCGGAGCATTGAAGCGCAGCGCTGTTGCTTTATTTAAAATAGCTAATGATATTCGTATGTTGTCTTCTGGGCCGCGTTGTGGAATAGGCGAGATTATTATTCCAGACAACGAGCCAGGGTCATCTATTATGCCAGGAAAAGTAAACCCAACACAACCAGAAGCGTTAACAATGGTTTGTGCTCAAGTTATCGGAAATGATGTGGCAGCTTCTGTTGGGGGTTTAAATGGGCATTTTGAATTAAATGTATTTAAACCATTAATTGCAGCTAACGTTTTGCAATCTGCCCGTTTAATTGGAGATGCTTGTGTATCGTTTACAGAGAAATGTAGTGACGGTATTACTGCTAATTTACCAGAAATTAAGAAACATTTAGAGAATTCTTTAATGCTGGTTACTGCTTTAAATACTCATATTGGATATGAAAAGGCCGCTAAAATAGCCAAAACAGCACACAAATCAAACAAAACGTTGCGTGAAGCAGCTATTGAGTTAGGATATGTAACCAATGAACAGTTTGATCAATGGGTTCGTCCAGAAGACATGATTGGTAGTTTAAAATAAATAATGTTTAGTTACATAAAAATTAAAAAGCCAAAAGATTTCTTTTGGCTTTTTTGATTAAACAACTATTATTATTTTTTAATAAATCTCATTCTTTTTATTGAATTTAAATCATATAATTCAATAAAATATACCCCATTATTTAATAATTCAATATTAATAGTGTTGCTCTTATCTCCTGATAAACAAAGGGTCCCAAAAACATCGTATATTTTATAATAAGAGTTTGTGTTGGAGTGTAATATGTTTTGTGGTGGGTTTGGAAATAATATGATATTTTTTTGAGAATACAATGAGTTTAATCCTGTAGTGTTACATGGATTAAATCTACCAATATTCCAAACCAATAAACTATCATTAAACACATCGTGTGCTATTTGTTGTAAGAAGCCTGAGTTTATAGATGATATTCCAGATGTATAAACGTTATTTAATACACTTTTATGAAAAAGTATTTCATAGAATACACAAGCTGTTAAGTACGACCCTTCTATAGATGGGTGGCTTTCATCTGGGGAGTATAATTCTAATGATGGATTCAAAGCAATAGATTTTCTCCAAGCCTCTCCCGCAGGAGCCATTATTGAGTGGGTGGTATCTGCAAATAATTTATACGAAGCCCTTAATCTGTTTTGCATGCCGCTATATGTGCAAATAGGTGGATATGAAGGGCAGTTAGACGCATCACCATTTTTTCTTCCCCATGTTTCAAAAAATAGTGTTTGAGTACAATTATTATTGTTTTTAATAATACTATCAAGCTTAATAGCATATGGCAATGTTTGAGCAGAAACTTGCCATGGAGAAAAAGAAGGTTCTTGACTTTGTGCTTGTAAAATAACACAATCCCAGGGTTGAGAGTTTATCTTTCCGATACTATTTGCGTCTAAAGAATGATTTTGAAAAGTATAACCGCCAGGACAATTGGTATCAAAGATAAGGGTGTCTCCGTTTGCCAAAGCAATATCTTTTATTAATTGAGGAAGATTGTTTACATAGGTGTAGCTGTTTCCTAAAAACAAAGCGTTAATTTTTTTATTTAACTGTGCTTGTGTATAAATCACACTGTTAAAAAGCAAAATAATAATTAGATAAAGCGTTTTCATGGTTTAAAAATACAACAAAAAACAAACGCATCATAAAATTACAGTTTAGTTTCTTATTTTTGTGCCCTTATGTGGTGGAACGGCAAGTTTTGGGAAGAATTAAAACAAAAGCAAGTAAATCTTAATACAAATGTATTTATATCTGGTTTACGAGGGAGCTCTTTTGCCTTTTTAATAAATGATTTGTTTCAAAACACAGCTTTTAATTTTTTCATTGTTTGTAATGATAAAGAAAAAGCAGCATATATTTTAAATGATTTGCAAGCGTTGCTTCCCGAAAAACATCTTAATTATTTTCCAGAGAGTTATAAGGTACCTTATAAAGAAGAAAAAACAAGTAACGCGTCTGTTCAAGAAAGAGCAGAAACACTAAGCCAATTAAGTAAAGAAAATTATTCTGGTATTGTAGTTACTTATGCTTCGGCTTTAGCCGAAAAAGTTGCTTCTAAATCTAGTTTAAATAATAACACGCTTGTAATTAAAAAAGGAGAAAAACTAAGTATTGATTTTATAGAAGAGTTTTTAATAAGCTATGATTTTGAGCAATGTGATTTTGTTTCAGAACCAGGTCAGTATGCGATTCGTGGAGGAATTATAGACGTGTATTCTTTTGCTCATGAGTTGCCATATCGTATAGAGTTATTTGGAAACGATGTTGAGGCGATAAAAACATTTGATCCCGCTTCTCAATTATCAAATCATAATTATGATTTTGTAACTATTATTCCAGACATTCAATCAAATCAACTAATAGAAATTCGACAGCCCATATTTGATTACCTTTCAAAGGACACAATAATTTGTTTTGATGATGTTTTATTTACAAAAGACTCCATTGATAAGCTATTTGAAAAAACAGAAAAAGCTTTTACAAATTTATCTAATACCGTTCAGCAATTGCCTCCCCAAGAATTATATATTAAAGGAGATGAATTTATAGAATTTATAAAATCTTTTAATTTAATAGAATACGGTGTTTATAAACACATTGCTTCGCAGGAACTAACGTTTAATCAAAGCATACAACCAACTTTTAGTAAAAATTTTGAAATGTTAATCAATGACCTTAAAGCAAATAAAGCTAAAGGGTATAAAAATTATTTAACAACAGATAACACTAAACAAGCCGAGAGACTAAATACTATTTTTAATGATATATTATCTAAAGAGCACCGTACGGCAGATAGTTTAATTGAGCATACGAATATTAACATTCACGAAGGCTTTGTTGATCATGATTTAAAAATAGCTTGTTATACAGACCATCAAATATTTGAACGATATCATAGATTTCATTTAAAAGAAACGCGCTATAAAACAGCAGAATCATTAACTTTAAAAGAAATTTTATCACTTAATCCTGGTGATTTTGTTACTCATATTGACCACGGAATTGGAAGATTTGGCGGACTAGTAAAAATTAACGCTAATGGCAAAGAACAAGAAGCTGTGAAGTTGGTATATAAAGACAATGATTTTTTATATGTAAGTATTCATAGTTTACATCGTATTAGCAAATATACAGGTAAAGAAGGAAACGCGCCTCGCATTGATAAGATAGGATCAACAACCTGGAGTACCTTAAAACAAAAAACAAAGAAAAACGTTAAGGAAGTAGCTTATGATTTAATTAAACTATATGCAAAACGAAAAGCGCAGCCCGGACACCGTTACCCTATTGATAATTATCTACAACACGAATTAGAAGCTTCTTTTATTTATGAAGACACACCAGACCAAATAAAAGTTACTGCAGATGTAAAACGCGATATGGAAAAGCCTCACCCAATGGATAGATTGGTTTGTGGAGATGTTGGTTTTGGTAAAACCGAAATTGCTATTCGCGCTGCGTTTAAAGCAGTTTGTGATAGTAAACAAGTTGCGGTTTTGGTTCCCACAACTATTCTAGCATATCAACACTATAAAACATTTAAAGAGAGATTAAAAGATCTGCCTTGTAACATTAGTTTTATTAATCGTTTTAGAAGCACAAAGGAAGTAAAAGAAATTATTTCAAAAACAATAGAAGGTAAAATAGATATTTTAATAGGAACGCATAAAATAGTAGGAAAAGACGTAAAATTTAAAGATTTAGGATTATTAATTATAGATGAGGAACAGAAGTTTGGTGTAGGAATTAAAGATAAACTTAAAACATTTAAAACAACTGTAGATACGCTTACATTAACCGCCACACCAATACCAAGAACATTACAATTTAGTTTAATGGGGGCGCGTGATTTATCGGTTATTTCAACACCTCCAGCAAATAGATATCCTGTACAAACTGAGCTTATTACGTTTAGCGAAGAGGCTATTAGAGATGCTGTTTCGCATGAATTAAATAGAGGAGGACAGGTTTATTTTGTTCATAATAAAGTTCAAAATATTCAAGAAGTAGCCGGAATTATTCAGCGCTTAGTGCCAGAAGCAAGAGTGGCTGTTGGTCATGGGCAAATGGATGGCGATAAACTAGAAGAAGTCATGCTAAGTTTTATTGAGGGAGAATATGATATTTTAGTTGCTACAACAATAATTGAGTCTGGATTAGATATTAGCAATGCTAATACAATAATTATTAATGATTCTCAAAATTTTGGTTTAAGCGACTTGCATCAAATGCGCGGTAGAGTAGGGCGTAGTAATAAAAAAGCTTTTTGTTATTTATTAACACCCCCATTTATTAATTTAACTTCAGAAGCTCGCAAACGCTTGCATGCTATTGTTGAGTTTAGTGATTTAGGAAGTGGTTTTCAAATTGCAATGAGAGATTTAGATATTCGAGGTGCTGGAAATTTATTAGGAGGTGAACAAAGTGGTTTTATTAATGATATGGGGTTTGATACATATATGAAAATTTTAAACGAAGCCATAGAAGAACTAAAACAAGAAGATTGGTATAAACAAGTAGTGGATGAAAAAGATAACGTTAGCACAGACAAGTCTGTTTTTTCTCGTCAGTTTGTTAAGGATACTGTAGTAGATACTGATTTACAATTATTAATACCAGATTCTTATGTTAGCAATCTTACAGAGCGACTGATGTTGTATCGCGAGTTAGATAATATTACTAAAGAAGAAGAACTAATTAAATTTCAAGAACATTTAAGAGATCGATTTGGACCTTTGCCAATTGAGGTATTAGAATTAATTAATGTGGTGCGAATGCGTTGGTTGGCTATGACTTTAGGGTTTGAGAAAATTACACTAAAAAATAATAAAATGTTGGCTTATTTTTTGAGCAAACAAGATAGTGATTATTATAATTCATCAATGTTTAAGGCCGCCTTGTTATATGCTCAAAAAACACCAAAACAAAGCTTTTTAAAAGAACAAAACAACAAATTATGGCTCACTTTAGAAAACATTAAAAGTGTTGATGAGGCTATTTTAGTATTACAAAAAATATCTAGTATGCTTTAGTAAATTGCATAAAAAAACCGACTACAACTGTAGTCGGTTTTTTTATTGATAATAAAAAATAAATTATTCTACAATCATTTTCTTAGTAATAACATTACCATCAATATTTAAAGAATAATAATATACGCCTGCAGCGTAAGCTCCTAATTTAACAGCATGAGATCCTGTAGTTGTTTCAACTTTTTCAGTAGAAACAACACGGCCCATAATGTCTGTTACAGTAAATACTGCAGAATTAACATCTTTAAATAAGTTGTAGTTTACAACAGATTCTTTAGAAAAAGGATTAGGAATATTTTGTCCTAAAACAAAACCATTTTGATTTAATTCATTCAGCCCAACTGTTGAGTTTCCTGTAACCGAAAAACCAATATCCCAACCACCTTCTGTATTAGGTAAAGCACAAGAGTTTAAAAAAGCTTGTGCGCCTGAAAACATACCATAGCGTTGTTTTTTAATATAATCAGCGCCACCAGAATAAGAAGAAACATCATAAAAATGATAGTTACTAGTTGAAGCTGGATCTGAATATAAATAACCAATAATTCCGTTTGCTGTTTGAGCAACACCTCCTGTATATTGTTGAATAATACTTCCTGCAGCTACAGTAGAACCTGGTTTATAGGTATAAGCAACAGTTACAATGTTTCCAGCAGGAACGCTTTGATTAACACCTGGAATAATAACGTAACCATTGTTTGCAACATCATGAATACCGCCAACTGTATCTGCGCTTGTTAAAGCAACTTTAAACATTCTGTAATTAGAAGCTGGAGCTGTAAAAAATGATACGTTTCCGTGTGAAGTACTTGAATTAATTTTAGGAGTTCTGAAAGACATCGCTGGAGTTGTTGAAGAAATTGATAACGCTTGAAAAACACCAGTGTTTGTAGGAAGACCCCAAGCCATTTCAACAATTAAGGTATCTGTAACAGAATAAGAAGAAGGAACTTGGCTGTAACCAATACCCAACCATAAAGAATCTACAGTGTAGGCATCTGCTGAACTTAAAAAAGAAGTTCCCAGGCCGTTCCAGTATACAGAAGTTGGGTCAAATATAGCCCCTGCTTTTATATTAGAAACATTACTAGTTCCTGCAGAGCTTGATGATTTTACAGTAGAATCCATAAAAACAGGATTAGCATAAATGTTATATTCATTACCAGATTGGTAATTGTTTAATGAAATTACATTTGCAGCAAAAACAGATCCAGAGACATGCACAGTTGTTGCTGTTCTTTTAACAGTATTATGATTGTTTGCGCGAGAATGAGGATTTGCAATAATTTGAGATGCGTTTGGTTTGTAAGGAGAAATTGCTGTTTGGCTATTAATAGCGCCAAAAGAAATTAAACCAGCCATTGTTAAGTAAATTTTTTTCATGTCTATGATTTTAATAATTAATGTTTAAACAAATGTAACATTCGGTTAACATAAACACAAAAAAAACGACCTAATATTTAGGCCGTTTTTTGTTAAAAAATAAAATAATCTATAAAATTATTCCACAATCATTTTTTTAGTAATTGATTTACCATCAATATTTAAAGAATAATAATATAAACCAGCAGCAAAAGAACCTAATTTAATAGAGTGGTTTCCTTGAGTTGTATTTACTTTTTCAGAAGAAATAATTCGCCCAGTTACATCAGTAATGCTAAATACAGCAGAATTAACATCTTTAGATAAGCTGTAGTTCACAACAGATTCTTTAGAGAAAGGGTTTGGTTGATTTTGGTTTAATGCAAAGCCATTAGATTCAAGTTCATTAACCCCAACGTTTGAAACAGATAATTTATAACCAATATCGTGATCTTCAAAAGAAAAAGCTGTTGTAAAAGCGTAAGTTGGTAAAAAATAACCATTCCATCCATTTGCATTAATATTATATCTTACAGAAGTATTTAAAACATAAGACATGTTCATATTTGATGTATAATCTCCTGGAACACCTAAAATAGTTGGGTCTGTTCCTGCACCAGAACCATCTCCGTTTTCTTCAGAGCTTAGTATATAAAAAATATTTTTATTTGCTGTGTGTGTTGCATCGCTAATTAAAATATCGCTTGGCGTGTATGTGTATCCTGGTTTAAAAGAAACAACCACACCAATTTTTTTTGAGTTAGTTTGTGCTGCTATACCCGGAGTAGCTGCTAAAATTTGTTTATAAACTCCACCAGAACAAGTATCTGCAAAAGTTAATGGAATAGATAATCGTTTTAATACGGTCATTGTAGATTTTAAGTTTTGAGTTGCAAAGTTGAACTCAATATCTTGGTAAGGAAAATCTGTTAATGAGTAATCTAATGCGTGATTTTCAGCTATAACTTGAACAATTAAAGAATCCGCAGTAGTATTAGAAGCTCCAGTATTTCTTTCATATAAATAACCAATTGAAATAGAATCTAACGTATAAGTTGCAAATTTATTAGTGATAATGTTTTGTTGTGCCATAAAGCTTGGATCCATATAGTTGGCAGCTTTATGAATAAATGGTTCTACAGCAGTACCGGTAGAAGTGTATCCTAATGTAATTGCAGAATCTGGAAACACGTGCATAACACTAAATGTTTGTAATCCTGGATTTACATATTCGTTAAAATCAATTTTATTAAACCAAGCAGATCCAGTAGAAGCTGTTCTTTTATTAGAAGCCATCTGGTTTGTTTTTTTGAAAGAAGCAACGCTCACCTTTTTGAAAGAAGACACAGATTCTGGGCAAGTGTTTTTAATTGCAGCTCTGTTTTGCGCATTCGCAAAAAAAGCAACCATTAACATTGAAGAGAGTAAAGTTTTTTTCATGTTTTAATAGATTAGGTTAATTATTTATGTACACCAAATATAATAGTTTAGATTAAAATAAAGAAAAAAATACTGATTATATTTAGCCGCATTTAATTTAAACAAAACTAAAACAAACATGTTTAAATATGCAACAAAAGAGTACTTTTATATTTTAAATAATAACAATAATTTTTATGTCTACAGAATCTTTATTAAAAAAACAAAACGACAAGGTTGTTTTAAATATAATACTAATTGTAAGTGTTTTAGTGAGCTTAATCGTTGTAGTTTTAAATCAAAAACTTATACCGGTTCCCGAAACATTTCCTAATTTTATTTATAAATTACCACTATTAAATGCTATATTAAATGGAACCTGTAGCGTATTATTAATTTTATCTCTTTTAGCAATAAAAAAGAAAAACATTCAGCTTCATAAAAAAATAAATATTACAGCATTTATTTTGTCGGCATTGTTTATTATATCCTATGTTACAGCACATTATTTTATACCCGATACTATTTTTGGAGACATAGACCATAATCATTTTTTAGATGAACAAGAAAGACAAAATGTGACAACTGTTAGACCGATATATTTAGTTTTATTATTAAGTCATATCTTTTTTGCTGTTATCGTTTTGCCACTAGTTTTATTATCGTTTTATTATGGATTAAAAGATGATAAAATAAAACATAAAAAAATAACAAGATTTAGCTATCCTATATGGCTATACGTAACTATTACAGGAGTTATAGTATATATAATGATTTCACCTTATTATAATTATTAAAATGAATTACACTACACTTAAGAGCTCCAAAAACTGGGGCTCTTTTTGTTATATTTGCTAAATATTATTATGGCACTTAAGCAAACACAACATTTAAAATTATTACAAAAACTATCCCCTCAACAAATTCAACTAATGAAATTGTTGCAATTGCCCACGGTTGCTTTAGAACAAAGAATAAAAGAAGAATTAGAATTAAACCCCGCCCTAGAAGAAGATTTAGCAGATGTTGATAATACGGATAATGAGTATGAAGACATAGAAAGTATAGATATTGAAGACGCAAGCGATTATGACGAAAAGGAGATTGATAAAATAGATGATGGATATGACTTAGAAGATTATATGGATGCGGGAGATTTAGACGCATATAAATATGAAACATCTAATCAAACCGCAGAAGATGATATTTTTCAATCTGTGTTAGTAGAAGAGCCTGATTTCAGATTTTTATTAGAGGAACAACTTTGGGAAAGAAATTTAACAGATAAAGAGTTTTCGATTGGATTGTATCTAATAGGGTGTATAGACGAGGACGGTTATATTAGAAGAGATTTAGATTTAATAACAGACGATCTTGCTTTTTCTCAAAATATCCAAGTAACAAAAGAAGAATTAGAAGAGATTTTAAAAATAATCCAATCGTTTGATCCGGTTGGAGTTGGCGCAAGAACATTACAAGAATGCTTATTATTACAATTAGAACGAAAAACCATTAAAACAAAAGAAATTTATTTAGCGATTGATGTAGTAAAAAAAATGATGGATGAGTTCTCTAAAAAACATTATGACAAAATACTTAGAAATTTAAATATACAAGACGAAGAATTAAAAGATGTTATTTTTGAAATTACCCATTTAAATCCAAGACCTGGAAATTCTGGAGAAGATGGTAAGGGCCAGTTTTCTGAAGTGGTCCCAGATTTTAATATTAGCGTAATTGACGGCGTTCCTGAACTTACTATTAATCAAAGAAATTTACCTGATTTAAAAATTAGTAAAGAGTATATTGAGATGCTAAAAGAATATTCGAAAGCAAAAGAAAAATCAATTAAAGAAGCGGGGTCTTTTATAAAAGGAAAAATAGAATCTGCTCAGTGGTTTATTGATGCCCTTCAACAAAGACATCAAACCATGTTAATGTCTATGCATGCTATTATGGAATATCAAGTTGAATATTTTGCAACAGGTGACGAATCAAAGCTAAAGCCCATGATTTTGAAAGATATTGCAGATAAAGTAAATCTAGACATCTCAACAATTTCACGTGTAGCAAATAGCAAGTATGTTCAAACGCCCTACGGAACGTTTTTATTAAAAACATTTTTTTCGGAGTCTTTAAGCACAGAAGGAGGAGAAGAGGTTAGCACAAGAGAAGTTAAAAAAATATTAAAAGAATGTGTAGATAATGAAAACAAACAAAAACCATTAACAGACGAAGAGCTTTGTAAAATTTTACAAAGTAAAAAATATAATATAGCTAGAAGAACAGTTGCAAAATACAGAGAACAACTTGACATACCAGTTGCCAGAATGAGAAAAGAAATATAATTAAACATTTTTAG
The DNA here is from genome assembly GCA_964541155.1 of uncultured Flavobacterium sp. Classification (GTDB taxonomy): domain Bacteria; phylum Bacteroidota; class Bacteroidia; order B-17B0; family Aurantibacillaceae; genus UBA4416. The sequence continues at coordinate 118,344 of CAZIPC010000002.1, read as the reverse complement.
TTTAAATTTTACTACAACTATTATTATTACGCTCAATAATGTATCTTTACATTCTTATTTTATTTAAATGAAAAACATACGTAATTTTTGCATTATTGCACATATTGATCACGGCAAATCAACATTAGCAGATAGATTATTAGAATATACCAATACTGTTTCTAAAAGAGACATGCAGGCTCAGGTATTGGATGATATGGATTTAGAAAAAGAGCGCGGCATTACTATTAAAAGCCATGCGATTCAAATGGATTATTCTTACAAAGGAGAAAAGTATATATTAAACCTAATAGATACTCCCGGACATGTTGATTTTAGTTATGAGGTATCCCGTTCAATTGCTGCTTGTGAGGGCGCTTTATTAATAGTTGATGCCGCTCAAGGAATTCAAGCACAAACAATATCTAATTTATATTTAGCATTAGAACATAATTTAAAAATTATCCCTATTCTAAACAAAATAGATTTACCTAGCGCAGAGCCAGAAATGGTTAAAGACCAAATAGTAGATTTGTTAGGGTGTGTGAGAGATGAAATTATGTTGGCTTCAGGAAAAACAGGATTAGGAGTTCATGAAATTTTAGAAGAGATTGTTAATAGAATTCCGCCTCCACACGGAGATGAAAAGGCGCCACTGCAAGCATTAATTTTTGATTCTGTTTTTAATTCATTTAGAGGAATTATTGCTTATTTCCGAATTTATAATGGAAGCATAAAAAAAGGAGAAAAAGTAAAATTTGTAAATACAGGAATGGAATATAATGCCGATGAAATTGGTGTATTAAGGCTAAAACCCGAACCTAGAGATGTTGTTAAAACAGGAGATGTAGGGTATATTATTTCTGGAATAAAAGAAGCTAAAGAGGTAAAGGTAGGAGATACATTAACAACAGTTGCAAATCCTTGCGCAGAAAGTATTCATGGTTTTGAGGAAGTAAAACCAATGGTTTTTGCTGGAATTTATCCCGTAGATACTGAAGATTTTGAAGAATTGCGTTACAGCATGGAAAAACTTCAATTAAACGACGCGTCTTTAACATGGGAACCAGAATCATCATTGGCATTAGGTTTTGGATTTCGTTGTGGCTTTCTAGGAATGTTACATATGGAAATAGTGCAAGAACGCTTAGAAAGAGAATTTAAAATGACTGTTATTACAACAGTTCCTAACGTTTCGTATATTGCCTATCAAACAAACGGAGACGTTGTAAGAGTTAATAACCCTAGCGATTTGCCAGACCCTGCTAGAATTAATTACATAGAAGAGCCATATATAAAAGCAAACATTATTACTAAATCTGAATTTATAGGACCAGTTATGAGTTTATGCATAGAAAAAAGAGGCGTAATTGTAACTCAAAATTATTTAACTGCAGATAGAGTTGAATTAGTATTTGAAATGCCTTTAGGTGAAGTGGTATTTGATTTCTTTGACCGACTAAAATCAATATCTAAAGGATATGCATCTTTTGATTATCACCCTATTGGAATGAAAGAATCGGATTTAGTGAAGTTAGATATTTTATTAAAAGGAGATCCGGTAGATGCCTTATCGTGTTTGATTCATAGAAGTAATTCATATCAATTTGGAAAAAAGATATGTGAAAAACTCAAAGAACTGATACCAAAACAACAATTCGAAATTCCAATACAAGCAGCTATTGGTGCAAAAATTATTTCCAGAGAAACAATAAGCGCCATGCGCAAGGATGTTACTGCAAAATGTTATGGCGGAGATATAAGCCGTAAACGAAAATTATTAGAAAAACAAAAAGAAGGAAAAAAACGCATGAAGTCTGTTGGTAATGTAGAAATCCCACAAAGTGCTTTTATGGCAGTCTTAAAATTAAATGATTAAAATAAAAAGGAGCAATACTTAGTTGCTCCTTTTTATTTAGTTTCAGTGGTTTTATAATTTGCCATCCATATAAATAGTGTTTGAAAAAAAACAAAAAAGGTTACGCCTGTTTGTGTTTCTAAAGTATCTTCAGTTATAAATGATAACAATGCAATTAAAAAAAAAGGCCAATACAAGTAGTGTAATTTATTTTTTAATAATATCGCTGGCGAAATAATAGAAGTTAAAAAAATCAACAAACCAAATACACCAAAAGCTACGGTAATAGCCAGGTATTGATTATGACAACGTAATCTCCAGGCTAAATCAAGTTTTGAATTTGATTTTATATACATGTCATTAAAAGAATCTTGAATGTCCCCAGTTCCTACACCAAAAAAAACATGTTCTGATATTATGTAACATGCCGTTTTCCAAAATTCTAACCTCATCATAATAGAGTGTCCAGATGGATTATCCCCATTTTTATATTTTGTGTATTCCCAAACAACCTCTCGCCATTTGGCAAACAACCCACTGTTTATTCCATATCGATAATTAGAAATTCCATTTTCTATTTGAGAAACATCGCTATTTGTTAAACGCGAAATACCAACAGAGTCTTTAGTAAATCCTTTACTTGCTAAATATCGTAGTAAAGTGAAGTATAATAAATTTCCTTTTTTATCATGCCCATTAACTTTATAATTACTTTTTTTGTTCCATTCTTTTTTTATTTCGTATTCGCTAATATTAATTCCTATTAGAGTTCCGTTTTCGGAGGCTTTTATAGATGTGTCATGATAATAATAATTACCGCTTTTTGTTTTTGTAAGAGGCTTATTATAAACACTGTTTTGAATTTTTTCATACATAGAGATGCTTTTTTTAGCGGCATTAAAAATTAAACCACTTACACATATTAAAATAAGAACTAAACTATATGTAAATATTTTATTTAATTTTTTTATAGCAAAAACAAGTAGTAAAATAATAAAAACGCTTATTAAAAAAACCATGCCGGTTGCCATTTCTAATTTATTTAAAAAATACACTAACCAAAGAGTTGCTATAAAATAACATATTTTTAAAACGAGTTTATGTGTATTTTTTAATAAGTAAATAAAACAGAAAACAGAAAAAGAAATAAATAACGAAAATCGAATATGTGATATAAAAACAGATGCGTTTCTAGTATCTATAATGGTTTTATTTGTAGCCCCAGTATATACTAAGTAACAATATAAGCTGCTCACTAAAACACTTGTCAAAAAGAAACCAAACAATAATTTTATCTCTTTTAAAGAAAGGGGTTTAGAAGAAAATAAAATAACTGGGAGTAATAAAAACGGAAGCTTTGTTTTCAAATCATGAATTCCATTTGAGACATTTGTTGTATGCGCCATACCAATAATATGAAGTAGATACAAGGAGATTAATAACCAAAATATTTTTGTGGATTTTATGTTTATCCATTTTGTGTTGAAGTTTTTTTCAAGCAACCAATTAGTAATTAATATTATCAAGGGAATACTTGTTAATGCATTGCCAAACAACATGCCAACAGCTAAACTAATTAAGCCAAATAAAAAAATGTTGCGGTGCCAATGTTCGGGAAACATATATTATTAACGCTGGTATGGTTTTATTATTGTTGTGAGTACAAAAATAAAAAAGCCCTGTTTTTTACAGGGCTTTTTTATTAAAATAAATATTTTTATTTGTGTAAAAGAGTAATGTGACCTGATTTTTGGTATAGTTTTTTTCTTTCGTCTTTAAAAGAAATTTTCCAAATATAAGTGTCTTGTTTTAAAACTTCACCTAAATTATTCTTTGCACCATTCCAACAAACATTTACATCATTAGATTGGTACATTAATTCTCCCCATCTATCATAAACAGATAATTTAAAAGTTGAATAATCTACACCCGTTGGAGGCAAGAAAATTTGAAACACATCATTCAGTCCATCTTTTCCTGGAGTAAATGCGTTTGGTACATATAATACAACGTCTGGATTAATTTTAATTACCACAGATGTGTCGTCTACACAACCTTCACTACTAGTAGCAATTAGTGTTACTACATAGTCTCCCGAATTAGTAAACAAGTAAGTTTCATCAACAAGCGAACTAGTATATAAGCCTCCAATATCCCAAGAATATGTATTATTTCCTAAAATAGTAGATTGATTAACAAAATCAACTTGACCGTCCACAACTGTTGTTTCTAATATTGATGGAGCAAAAGATGCAACGGGGATTGCATTAACAGTTATACCACTAGATGCTATTGTAGTGTCTTTACATCCAATGTTATCTGTGTAATAAAGTGTTGCTGTATATGTTCCAGGAACAGTATAAACATGGTTTATAAACAAGCCAGTGTCTAAAGGAGTTCCATCACCAAAATCCCAAATTGCAGTTCCTGTATTAACGGTTGTAGTTGAATAATCTACACTAACAGGGTTACATCCTACATTAACATTAGGAACAGCATTTGCATCTGGTTTAGCGTTTACAACAATAGAGACGGTTTTTGAATCAGGACATAATCCACTAGGCATTGGATCTGTACTATATGTTAATATACTTATTCCTGCGCCTGCCATAGATGGAGAAAAGCTAGTACCCGTTACACCATTTCCAGACCAAACACCCCCAGGGAATTGGGCAATACTTTGTAAATTTGGTGCCGCATCATAAATACAATATGGACCTAAAGCACCAATAATGGTTGCTGGTACAAATTTAACAACGTCAACGGTTATTGAGTCAACAATTACACAAGGAGAATTGGTTAATGTGTAATACATTTTATTTGAACCAATTAAACTTGAGCCAGGAGAAAAGACTCCCGTTCCAGAAATATTTGTTCCAACATTTGCCGGAGTCCAAATTCCACCCGCAGGAGATACTGTAAGTTGCTGCACGGCATAGTTATCACAAAATGGACCCGCAGCTGAAATAGTAGGTTGTGACACAGAATTTATAATAACAGAAATTGTGCTTGTAGAAGGACAAAGGGTTACTGTAGGAACTGAATTTGTGTTGTAAGTTAATGTATGGGTTCCTGTTCCTGCGCTTAAAGGATTTAAAATTGTTCCTGTAACTCCACTGCCAGACCAAGTGCCAATTCCAATAGTTGAAGTACTTAATGCCGAGGATAAATCTAACGTTGAGCCCGTTACACAAAGAGGACCAACGCTACCTACAATTGTAGAAGGAACATACGCTTCAACAGATATTGTTGTGTTAGCTACAGAAGCACACAATCCTGTGCCAATGCTATAAGTATAAGTGTTATTGCCTATTATTGTATTAGAAGGAGTTAATACACCAGAAGAGGTTACGCCAGAGCCTGCCCAAATCCCACCGATAGGAGTTGCGCTTAAATTAACGGTTGTTGCATTTGAACAAAAAGGTCCTGTAGCAGTAATAGTAGGGGTAACAGGGTTAAGAATTGTTACAGTTGATGTTTGTGCATTAACACAGTTTGTTTGTCCAATTGGGTTTACTTCAACAGTATATACTGTTGTTACTGTAGGGCTTGCAATACTGGTGTATGTTGTTGTTGAAGACAATCCAGTTGTTGGAGTCCATGTATACGTAAATGCGTTTGGATTAGATGCTCCACAGTTTTCAAAGATGATATTTGGTCTGTTTGGAGAAGTTGAATTTGCATTTGCTACTGGACAAGCTAAAGTAACATCATTATTATAATATCTAACAGATGTAAACGGAGTTATTGTATAAGGAGAAGATGAATTTGATGACCAGCCGCTAGGATATGCTGTTGTTATAGGTGTAATGCTATTACACACATCTATTAATAAGTTTGATACACCGTCCCATTCATAAGGAACAGGAAACTGGTAAGTATTCCATCCTGTAGTAATATTTACAGATGGCGAGTAATATACTTGTGTTAATCCAATATTATCAAATGGTAGCGTGCTTAAATTAGAAACGCTTGTACATTTCATTTTAATAGTGAAATCTGGATAATTAGAAATACCATTAATTGCAGTTACGTTCCAAGCAATACTGGATATTTTTCCAGGGATAACACCAGCGCTTAATAATTCTGCTGCTGTATATAATATTTGATGTCGTGTATTTCTATAAAAATTACCATAAATGGCAGGGTAGCCCGTGCTTGAGTTCACAGATGTTCCTGTTCCTTTGGTAATAAAATTAGACGAAGTGCACGCTCCTGTTCCAGATAATCCACAAGTTGACGGAACAATGTTACCAAAATTAACACTTAATGACGTGCTACTACTAGCACAAATAGTGCTAGTAGAAGGCGTTAATGTGTATGAATATATATAAGGATTTACTGTAAATGTAGTATTATACAAACACTGTCCATCAAATATGGTGGCACTATATGTTCCAATAGATAAACCTGTAATACTGTCTTTTTTAGAACTTGTGTTAAGGAGTGTAGAATAGTATCCACTTGGGCCTGTTACCGAATAGCTATAAACAGGAGGAGCGTTTGTTTGTAAATTAATAACAGCGTAAGAGTTACTATTTCCTACACAAATACTTTTAATGTTGTTAGTAAAAACACTACCTCCCGGCTGTTGAGATAAGGTGTATCTTATAGAATCTCTACAGCCAGAAGCGGTTGTATATGCTAAAAAATATTGCGCTCCATTTGTTGGAGACATAATCGTTAATGATGCGGTTGTGTTGCCTGGAATTAATGTTACAGGAGATGTTGTATACCATCGATAACCAGTGCCGCCTGGTTTAGAAATCCAAGCTACGGCTCCACAAAATGGGGCAGATAAAGAGTAATAATTAGGGGCCGAAACACCAACATTTACAGTGGTTGTGGCCATTCCGCAAGAAGGAGAAGAAACAGCAACACTATATGTTCCTGGAGATAATCCGGTGGCTGTTTGCGCTGAGCCAACGCTTGCACCGATACTATTAAACCATTGATAATTATAACCATTACTACTACCTGTTGCAGCTACTATTGCCGTACCGCTTAATCCATTAGGACAAGATGGAGTTGAGTTTACGCCAGTGATACCAACCGTTGTAATAGAAACAGTAGTTTGAAAGGCGCTAATACAACCATTTGGAGCTGTTACATTACATGTAAACACTTGTCCTGCAGTAACTGGGGTTATAGTTGCTGATCTTGTTCCGCCACCACTTGCAGCAGTTACAGGACCATTTGGACCAATCCATTGGTAGGTTGTAAATCCGACAGGAGCATTTAAAATGGTTGTTGTTGAGCCAGCACAGAAGCTTGATACAGCACCACCTAAACTACATTCTGCATCAACGTAAGCATAACCAAAGTGGCCAGATTGAGAACAACCGCCAACATAAAACTCTACATTAACAGAAGTAACTGTTGGATAATTTGTGAAGTCAAACGCAAATGTTTGCCATTTTCTGTACATCCTTCCAAAACCAATAACTCCGTTAGTCCAAGAAGGATCGTATAATGGAGATGCTGTATTAGTTAACGAAGAATTACACGTAACGGTATAAACAGAGCAACCCGGTACTGGGTTTCCATTTTGATCAGTTACTTTAACTGCAAAATAAGGTTGTTCATAAGCATTATGACCGCCGTTTTCTAAAACTAATGCATAAGACACAGAAAAACTTTTGTTATTAGGGTTTAAAACCATGTTATAGTTTAATTTACTTGCTCTGGAATTTGCAATGGCCCCGTTTAATCTAACAGATGCTGGTCCTCCAGTTGGATTTACAACTGGAATCTCAGAAACAGTTTGGGTGCCAATTACTTTACAAGCAATAGAGTCGTACCCTACACAATTAGGATAAACACTGTTTGTGGCAGGCGTTGTCATAACCGTATGATAATTAGCAGTGTTTGTTAAACCAACATTATTTCCAGCAGGATTAACAATAGTAGGGGATGTTTGTGTGTAAGAAGGAAATGCCGCTGTTGTTGCTCCAGTAGTAACCGTTCCATAACCTCCAGTCCAGTTGGTAAAAGTTGCTTGTTCAAAGCCAGCATTTGGGCAATAAATATTTTGTGTAGAGTTAGGATTAGCAGATCTAAAAACCGAAGTGTTATTGTTGAAATTTTTATAAATCGTGCCCATATTATAAACTCCTGCTTGATTTGAATTAGAGTTTGTTTGGTTATGGGAATGATTTTTATGAGTTAAATAGTCGTTATGCAAAAACTGCACATATCCATCAATGTCAGAGGCAGGAATGCCTTTATTTACAGCATCTTGCTGTGCTTTTTTAATATCGAAACCATCAGGTAATTGGGAAAATATAGTTTGTGAAAATAAAACACAAACAGCAACTGTTAATCTTTTTATGTAGGTCGATTTTTTCATTGTAAACAAATTAATATAACAAAGTTAAATTAAAAACAAGTGAAAAACGACTAATTTACTCGTCAAAACTGTACTTCTAATAAGTTTTAGCGAGCATTAATCCAAAAAAATGGTTTAAGCAATAACAGGAGGGGGTTCCATAATATGGCCACAAGAATTGCATGTTCTTAAATCCTTAGAACCATAAAATTTAGAAAACGTGTCTTGAAATTGTGTAGTAATATCGCTTAAAACAAATTTTTCTTCATATAAAGGGGTATTACACTTTTCACAGAACCACATAAGCCCATCTTTTTCTCCTTCTCTTCTTTTGCGTTCCATAACCAAACCAATAGTGTTTTCAAAGCGAATGGGATTATGAGGAACTTTAGGAGGAAGTAAAAAAATATCTCCTTCGTTTATGGGAACCTGAACAGCTTTTCCGTTTTCTTGAATTGTTACAATAATGTTTCCCTCAAGTTGATAAAAGAACTCTTCGCTTTCATTATAGTGATAGTCTTTTCTAGAGTTTGGACCGCCAACAACCATTACAATAAATTCAGCGTCTTTGTATACAACTTTATTGTTTACAGGAGGTTTTAATAGGTGACGATTTTCATCAATCCATTTTTTAAAATTAAAAGGCCTTGTGATGCTCATGTGCATTTAATTTAAATAGGTTAAAGATAGAGACTTAGTTTCCTGGAAAATTAGCTTTTCGTTTTTCTAAAAATGCAGCAACGCCTTCTTTAAAATCACCAGTTCCAAAGCTTTTTCCAAATTCTTCAATTTCTACTTCGTAACCATTTTGTTTATTATTATATCCAGCATTTATTACTTTAATAGCAGTTCGAACCGCCATAGGCGACTTGGTGATAATTTTAGAAGTGATATCGAAGCATTTGTTTAATAATTCTTCAGGAGAAGTTACATAATTTACTAAACCCCACTTCAAAGCATCTTCTGCGTTGATCATGTCGGCAGTAACAATCATTTCAAAAGCTTTCCCTTTTCCAACTAATTGGGCTAATCTTTGAGTGCCCCCGTATCCAGGGATAACACCTAAGCTTACTTCGGGTAATCCCATTTTAGCATTATTACTAGCTACCCTCATGTGACAAGCTATTGCTAGTTCTAATCCACCGCCTAAAGCAAACCCATTTACCGCCGCAATTACAGGCTTAGAATAATTTTCTATGAAATTAAAAATTTTAAAATGACCATTTGAGCTCAGTTGTTTTCCTTCTTCAATGCTAAAGTTTGCAAATTCGGCAATATCTGCTCCGGCAACAAATGCTTTTTGTCCCGATCCAGTGATAATAAGAGCACGAATACCTTTATTGTTTTCTGCTTCAACAAAAACCTCGTGTAACTCTTCTATGGTTTGTTTGTTTAATGCGTTTAATTTATCTGGTCGATTAATAGTAATTATTAATACTTCGTTTTTTAATTCGGTTGTAATATTTTCTAAAGCCATCTCTACTGTCATTTTCTATTTTTTTATTAAAGCAAATATAATGCGATATGAATTAAATCATTAAAAAGTTATTAACCCAAATTGTAATTAATGTATTTAATAAAAATGCGGTTTAATTTTTTAATTAGTTATATATATCTCATTTTTAGGGCGTTTTTAATATAATATCGTAGTTAAAAAATAAGACATAATAATATTATATATGTTGAAATTATTGTTTTTTTAATTTAATTTCTTTTAGCTATAAACCAATTATTTGTGAGTGTTTTTTTATTATAAAGCATGCTTTGTTTTGTTTCAACATCAATTAAAGTAGCATTTGCTTCTTGAAGTATTGCTTGACCCGCTGCTGTATCCCACTCCATTGTTGTTCCGTATCGAGGATATTCATCTGCCACCCCTTCGGCAATCCAACAAAGTTTTATACTACTACCAATGCTTTTAATTTCAACATGGTTATACAAACGTTTTAATAATTCAATATGCGCATATGTTTCTTTGCTCATGTGTGAGCGGCTTGCAACTACTGTATAATTTTTATTAAATGGTTGTATAGGAAGTTTTTGTGCTAAGTTTAATAAATTAGTTAATGTTGATGTTTCAATTTGATGATGACTGTTAACAAAAACAGAACCATTTATTTTAAAAGCGCCTAATCCTTTAGCAGAAAAATAAATATCTTTTGATATTGGAGAATAAACAACTCCAAGAGAAGGATTGTTTTTTTCTATTAAAGCTATATTTACGGTGAACTCACCGTTTTTTTTAATAAATTCTTTCGTCCCATCTAATGGGTCTACAAGCCATAATTTTTCCCAGGTTTTCCGCTTTTCAAAATCATCAATAAAACCCTCTTCGCTTAAAATAGGGATTTTTAGATGGGCTAATGTTTGTATTATTATGTCATTTGCTTTTTTATCGGCGAGTGTAACTGGGGAAGAATCTGATTTATAATCAATATCGAAGTTTGTGTTATATACATCTAATATTTCAGAGCCTGCTAAAACAGAAGCAACAATTGCTTGATGAAGAAGTTTATTATACATTTAACAAGTTAACTAAAAACAGAGTATATCACAAAAGAAGAAAGGTATGCTAAACCAGTCATAAAAATTAATTGAACGATTGGCCATTTCCATTGTTTTGTCTCTCTGTAAGTGGTTGCTAGAGTGCTCATGCATTGCATAGCAAAAACATAAAAAATAAGAAGCGACCAGCAAACGGCATTTGAATAGGTTAATTTGTGTGTCTGTATATTTTTTTCATTAATTAATTTTTCTCGAAGAGATTCTGTATTGTCAGAATCGCCGCTGCTATAAATAGTAGCCATGGTCCCAACAAATACTTCTCGAGCAGCAAAAGAAGTAATTAGTGCTATTCCTATTTTCCAATCAAAACCTAACGGCTTGATAATTGGCTCCATTTTTTTTCCTAATAAGCCAGCGTATGAAGACTCTAGTTTTTGAGATTGCATTTGTGAAGCGTAAATTACCTTTAAGCTATCGTTGTTTGTATTTATTATTGCATTGCTATATTTTTTCTCTATTTGTTCAAAATTATTTGAAGGGGCGTGTGAAGTTAAAAACCATAATATTATTGAAATAGCTAAAATAATTTTACCAGCATCAAACAAAAAAACTTTTACTTTATCAAAAACTAATATGCCAACTGTTTGCCATTGTGGTTTTCTGTAAACAGGCAACTCCATAATAAAAAAACTTTTTTCGGATGTTTTTAAAACACGTTTTAATATCAAGGCCGCAAATAAAGCGGCTAAAAACCCCAGAATATACATAGCCATTAGTACTAACCCTTGAAAGTTTAATCCTAAAAAAGTTTTTTTGCCTGCAAACATGATGCTAATTAACAATGTATACACGGGAAGCCTTGCAGAGCAACTAATTAAAGGCGTTACTAAAATGGTTATAATTCTATCTTTCCAGTTTGTAATAGTTCGTGTGCTCATAATAGATGGAACGGCACAAGCAACACTACTAATCATCGGAATAACTGATTTTCCGTTTAATCCAAATTGCCGCATTATTTTATCTAAAATAAAACTTGCTCGAGCCATATATCCAGTATCTTCTAAAACAGAAATAAAGAAAAACAACAATGCTATTTGAGGAACAAAAACAACTATCCCACTAATTCCGGCTAATATTCCGTTAACAATTAAATCGTTAATTTGTCCTGAGGGTAATAAATTGCTGACAAAATTCATTAAATATGTAAAGCCGTTTTCAATCCAAGACATTGGATATTCAGCTACATAGAAGATAAACTGAAAAATAACAAATAGTATTATAAAGAAAAATATAAAACCAAATAACTTATGTGTAAAAAAACGATCTAATTTTTGCGTAATATTTTTGCTTAATTGCTCGGGTTGTTTTAAGCATTTAGCAACAATATAATTTATTTTCAAAAACCGATGAATATTGTCGGCTAACTCAAACGACTTTATAACAGAATTATAGACCTCTAAATTATTAAATTGAGATTCGATAATTTCTTTATAATCTGACAAATGAGGAAGCAGTTGTTTTTGTTTTTCAAAATCATAAAAAATAGAGTTTGATATTTTGGCATTAATGATTGCTTCTTTTAATTCCTTTATACCTTCTTTTTTTCTTGAATTTGTTGCTACAATACTTATCCCTAGCAACTTTTCAAGCTCTTCTTTATAAATATGAATATTGTTTTTTTCGGCCTCATCAATCATGTTTAAGGCCATTACGCATGGCTTTTTTAAATCTATAATTTGTGTAGCTAAAAGTAAATGTCTTTTTAAATTAGAAGAGTCGACTACAATAACCACAATATCAATTTTTTCTTCAGCATTTATTAATGCTTTACAGGCAACTTCTTCATCTATTGATTTAGGGTATAAGCTATATGTGCCTGGTAAATCAATAAGTTGGTATTCTGTGTTTTTATATTTATAAGAACCAAAATGTTTATCAACGGTAACGCCAGAATAATTTCCGGTTTTTTGGTGCAATCCGGTTAATGAATTAAATAGCGTAGATTTTCCGCTGTTAGGATTGCCAACTAGTGCAATAGAAATATTCTTTTTTTTAGATAGCACAGGATTCAATTGTGTTTTCAGAGATTAATTTTATAATAATCGTTTCGGCTTCTTGTTTTCTTAAACTCAATAAATAACCAGAAACCTCAATAGCAATAGGATCTCCAAGAGGAGCAATATTTGTTAATTTTATTTTTTCGCCAGGAATACAACCCATTTCAATAAATTTTAACGACAGGAAATCGTCTGTAAACCCTTGAATTGTTGCAGTTTGACCTAGCATTAAAGAATTAAGTGTTAGCATAATATAGCATATAAAAATACAATTTTATGTTTGAGCTATTATACCTTAAAAACGGTACTTTATTTATTCATAAAAACATGAACATTAAATAATAGCCATTGCGCGTAAAAAAACAACAATAAATCCAACAATAAACAACATTAATAATGTATTAGCAATTTTTATTTGTTTTATATCTGCTAAATAATCACCAATTAATATACTTAAAGGTATAGCTGCTGGCAATAAAATCATATCAAACGGCGAGTTAAAAGCAACAGTAATTAACGTTAAAATCAATAACCATAATAAAATGTGTTTTGTTTTTTGTGTTTTTACCTTGCCTCCCAGGCTTTTGTTTAAATAATGCATAAACATTAGTAAGCTACAAAGGCTTATTGTTGCTAAAATGATAATGTAATATTCAGATATAATTGGGTGATGTAAAGAGGAAAACGCAATGCCAATTTCATTAAACAAAAGAAAAGCATTTGTTGAGGTTAAATAACTAAAACATGAAAATAAGTATACCGGAAAAATAATCCCAATAACCAATAGTGCCCATTCACGCCAATTAAATGGTCGAAGAATGGCAATTATGAATAAACAAATTGGCAATAGCACCAGGTATTGTATATAAAAAAAGAAAGCAATGCTAAAAAACAATCCGCCTTTAAAACATTCAGACAAAACATTATCTTGTCGATATATTTTTATTAAGTAATGAAAGCAAATCAAAATAAATAAATTAGCTGTTAATAAAGGCGTACTAGATATAGTTGTGTTTCCAGAAAATGCAATTAGTAAGTAAATAAAGGATGGCAGGTAGTTAGTTTTAGATACTATTTCTTGCTCTATGGCTAAGTAATTAATTAAAAATGCGCCTAAAGAAATAACAGTTAAACTAATAAAATGATTTAAAATAGGATAATTTTGAATTTTAATAAATAAAAATGTTAGGGGGCTTGTAATATCATTCAGTGTTCCGTTGTTATAGCTTTCAAAGGAAAAACTACAGCCCCACGCCCCTAAGCATAAGATTAAAAGAAACACAAATGACATTTGTATATTGTTTTTTAAAGCTTGTACAATCATTTTAAAAAAAATCGTTTTTTTAAAGAAAAAATTCTATTTTTGTGCCGTAAACTTAATTAAAATTACATTAATATGGCTTCTTTAATGATTACAATGACAGATGTTTTTTATGGTATAGGAGATTTCTCTAAAACTGTTTTTAAGGGAATGGATGTTTTAGGACACGGTCCAAACATTATTTTATGGAGCATTATAGCATTTTTACTTGGCTATCAAGTACGTCAAATTTTAAAACAAAACAAAGAAGCTGATAAAAACGGAACCTTAAGATAATCTTAAATTTATAAGACAGAATGAAACCCTGATTTTTTAATCAGGGTTTTTTTATTTAGCTTAGTGAGTCTTTTAAAATAAGAGCATGCGTAAAAACCAATTATTAATTTTATTCACACTTTGTTGTTTTTTAACTTTTTATAAGGTAAGGGCAACCCATATTGTTGGAGGAGAGTTAAATTATAAGAATTTAGGTTTTAATAATTACGAAATACGCTTAACGGTATATAGAGATTGTTATGTGGGAATTCCTCCTTTTGACAATCCGGCAAGTGTGGGGATTTTTAACAGTAGTAATCAACTGTTGCAAACGTTACAAATGACCTTTAGAGGATTAGACACTCTTCAACCTACAATAAATGATCCTTGCACCATTCCTCCATTAGATTTTTGTTATGAAGTAACCACTTATATTGATACAATTAATTTGCCACCGCTATTAGGCGGTTATCAAATATCTTATCAACGCTGTTGCAGAAATCAAAACATATTAAATATTATTAATCCTGCTTGTGTGGGAGCAACCTATTATGCATCTATACCGGGTCCAGAGGTAGCAACAACCAATAGTAATCCGGTGATAAATTTTTGGCCACCGCCATTTATTTGTGTAAATAAACCTTGGGTATTTGATAATTCTGCTATTGATTATGATGGAGATTCTTTAGTGTATGAATTGTTTATGCCTTATGAGGGACTAACCCCATCTTGTCCTGTGGTTGGTAATTTTGTTCCACAAGCAACAACTTGTCCAAACACAACGCCTGTTTGCCCAACCGCACCTGTAAGCCCTCCTTTTTCAACCATTATATGGAATCCTCCATATTCAACAAACAATATGCTTGGGGGAATTCCAATGCAAATTAATTCAACTAACGGTTTAGTAACTGCAACACCAAATTTACAAGGATATTTTGTGATAGGAATAAAGGTTAAAGAATATCGTAATGGTGTATTTCTAAGTGAAACAAAACGAGATTTTCAACTAATAGTAAAACCTTGTCCTCAAGTGGTTGTTGCTGCTGCTCAAGTTCCTCAAGCTATTTGTGGTACAACTAGCGCTTCGTTTTCAAATAACAGCACAGGTAGTTCGGGATTAGGATTTAATTGGTATTTTGGAGATCCAACAACATTAGCTGATACGTCTCATGTTGTAAATCCAACGTATCAATATCCAGCAACAGGAACATATTCTGTTACAATGGTAGCTTTTGTAAGCAATAAACCTTTATGTAATGACACGATTACTACTACTGTTTCTATAAGTGATTCTTTTGACGCTTCATTTACTTATACCCCTGTGGCTTGTTCCGAAAACTTAGTTAATTTTTCGGGATTAGTTCAAAGTCCAACAGGAACAAACACAACATGGAGTTGGTTTTTTGGAGATGGAGGTGTGGCAACAATTCAAAACCCAAATCATAATTATACAACAGCAGGAAATTTTCAGGTAACATTAGTAGCACAAATTCCTAATTCGATAAATTGTTCGGATACAATAAACGCACAAACAATAAGCATTATTTCAAAACCAGAAATTTATATACCTAATACATTTACTCCTAATAATGATGGATTTAATGATATTTTTAAAATCAGAGGCCCTCAGTTTTCAGTTTTTTATTTAGCGGTTTATAATAGATGGGGACAATTAGTATACTCTACAGAAGATGTATCACAAGGCTGGGATGGTGTTTTTAATGGTAGATTGGCTGATCCAGGAGTGTTTGGGTATTATATGAAAGCAAGATGTAGTGAGCAAGGAGAAGAAATTATTAAAAAAGGAAATGTTACATTAATTAGATAGTGGGTTTTTGTTTAGCATATAATTTAAGATTTTTTTTTACGCTGTTAGTGTTTTTACATGTCTTTATTTTAAAAAGTCAAGACATACATTTTTCTCAATATAACGGTTCGTTATTAAACACAAATCCCGCTTTTACAGGATTTTTTGATGGTGATTATAGAACGGGGGCAATTTATCGTAGCCAATGGCAATCTGTTCCTGTATCTTATTCTACGTTTTCGTTTTTTGGTGATACAAAGTATACAACAAAAAAAACACATCAAATAGGGCTTGGAATATTATTTAATAATGATAAATCTGGTGATGCAAATTATAATATAAATCAATGTTATGCATCGGCTTCATATATTCATAAAATAAATAAAGACTCTACACTAGTGTTTAGTGGAGGAGCAAACATCGGTTTTTCTAACATAACATTTAATTATAATAAAATGACATTTGACAATCAATACGACGGATTGCATTATAACCCATCTTTAAATACAGGCGAAAGTTTTGCTAGTAATTCTGCATATTATTTAGACATATCTTTGGGTAGTTTATTTAAATATATTATAAAACAAAGAGCATACTTACAATACGGATTTTCGGTAAGTCATTTTAATTCTCCGCGGATTACTTTTCAAAATAACACGACAATTAGATTAGACACTAAATTTTATAATTACCTATCATTTCAATATCCTATTTCTAAATCTATGGATTTTGTTTTTGAGTGTTTGCAGCAGCATCAAGGAAAGTTTAATGAATATATACCTAGTGGATTATTAAAAATTCATTTAAACGAAAGCAATCAACAACAAATTGGATTTGGATTAAATTATAGAGCAAAAGACGCTGTAATCCTGCGATTATTTTATCAAATAAAAACATTAAACATTGGGGCTTGTTATGATATAAACACTAGTAAATTTATGGCTGCAACCAATAAACAAGGCGCATTTGAAATTTATTTAACATATATCTTTAAAAAAATAATTCCGTTTGTGCCTAAAACAAGGGTTTGCCCTATATATATGTAATATGAAAATAACATGGATACATAATTTAATTTTTGTTTTTTTGGTAGTTATGCATTTAACATCTCCCTCTCAATCAATAAAACAGTTTTTAAAACAAGGAGCACAAGCAATTGAAAACAAAGACTATTCGTCTGCCGCACAGTATTACAATCAAATTATTTTAATAGATTCGTCTAACGCAGATTATCAGTTGATGTATGCTGATGCCTGCCGTTTAAATTATGATAACGCTTTAGCATTACATTGGTATTTAAAAGTATATAAAAAAGATAATGGAAAAAACCACAAGGATGTTCCATTTTATATTGCAACACTATTAAAAAACGAAGGCAAATATAAAGAAGCAAAAAAATACTTTGATAAATATTATAAAAAACAGCGCAATACTAAAAATCTTATAACTCAAAAATTTGTTTTAAAAGCAAAACAAGAAGTTGAAGCGTGCGATGTGGCACAAATATTAATAAAAAACAAAACAGACATTACTATTTTTCATCTAGATAGCGCCATAAATAGTAAAGTAAGTGAGTATGCTCCATTTGAGACAGATAGTGTGTTGTATTTTTCGTCTTTACGAAACGGGTTAGTGAAAGACACTCTAGGAATAAATTTTAATAAATTGTATATAGCAAAAAAAAATATAAACAAAGATAATACCTTTTTAAAAGCACAAGAGCTAGATTCTATTTTTAATAAATTAGGAATTCATAATGCAAACACAAGCTTTAATTCAGATTTCACAAAAGTATTTATTTCTCGTTGCGGAACATTAAACGCTAGTCAATATCAATGTGAAATTTATGCAGCAGAATTCATAAATGGACATTGGATGGAATTTAAAAGACTTTCAGAGCCAATTAATATAAAAGGACGCAATACAACACAACCATGTTTTTCTGAAATAAACAACAGGCCTGTTTTGTTTTTTTCTAGCGATAGAGAAAAAGGAGAAGGCGCTATGGATATTTGGTTTTCTTATATAAAACCAGACGGTAGTTTTGAAGACCCTATAAATGCTGGAAAAAACATTAATTCTACAGAAGACGAGATAACCCCTTGGTTTGTAAAAGAAAACAACACATTATATTTTAGTAGTACTTGGCACAAAGGATTAGGCAATTTTGATATTTTTTTCTCAGAATATAAAAATAATGGATTTACAGCACCACAAAATATAGGCTTCCCAATTAATAGCAGTTATAATGATGTTTATTATTCGGTTAATTCACAGAAGAATAAAGCATATATTTCGTCAAACAGAGCTGGGTCTTTTTTTGAAGACAAACCAAATTGTTGTAACGATATTTATAGTTTTCCGATTCAGCCTTTAACAGAGCCGATTAAACCATTAGATACAACAGAGTTATTAATTAATCAAATGAAAGTATTAGTGCCTTTAACACTTTATTTTCATAACGATGAGCCTGAACCAAAAACAAAGGCTATTACCACACAAAAAAATTACTCAAAAGCTTATAACGAGTACCTTTTATTAAAACCAAAATACCTTTCAGAGTATTCAAAAAAATTAGAAAAAGAACAAAAAGATATTGCCATAAATCGAATAGAAAATTTTTTTGAAGATAGTGTTGAGACCGGAATGCAAGATTTAGAAAAGTTTGCTATACTATTAGAGCAGGTTTTGCTAAGAGGAGAAAAAGTTAAAATCACTATGAAAGGTTATTGTAGCCCTTTGGCAAGTACTGATTACAATATTAATTTAGCAAAACGCCGTATAAGCAGTTTAAAAAATTATTTCACAGAATATAATAATGGTGTTTTTACAAAGTATTTTAATAATTCAAATTCATTAGAAGGGAAAATAGAATTTTTTAATGAAGATATTGGAGAACTGCCAATTAGTAAAGCAAGCGATGATGTTAAAGACCTTAAAAACTCAATATATAGTCCGTTTGCCGCCGCCGAAAGAAAAATACAGATCATAGCAATTAGTTATATAAAGTAAATCGCCTAAAAAATTTAGCACGCCATATTGCTAATTTTTTTGCCAGTTGTTGCCTAAAATCAACCAGTTACAAACCTATAAAAATTAATTATTAAAAACTTCTAATATTTGCAACAGTAAAACGCTTTAAAACAAAATAAACCAGCTTCAACATTAACAAAAAGATAGCATTAGAATATTGTTATTTAAAAACCTTTTTATTATGTTTGGCGTCATTCTAAAAACTAGAAACTAACTAAAAAAACAACAATTATGAGTAACAAAAAAACATCAGGCGGTTTTCCATTAATCGTATCAGCAATTGCCATCGTTATCTGTTTAGTAATCGGTATCGTAGTATATAAATTTGTACTAGGAGATGCTGCTAATTTTGATGCAGAGGGACCAGAAAAAGGACATCCACACAATTTCTTTGGAATTATGTATAAAGGCGGATTTATAGTGCCAATTTTATTAGGAGTATTTTTTACAGTATTATGTTTTTTCTTTGAACGTTTAATTACAATTCAAAAAGCAAATGGTGCAGGAAACACAGATAAGTTTGTTGCTAATATTAAAGAATTAATTGCGGCTAAAGATTTTGATGCTGCTATTGAAGCATGCGATAAACAAAAAGGATCTTTAGGAAACGTTGTTCGTGAAGGACTAGCAAAATATCAATTTGTTCAAAATGATAATACAATGGACAAAGAATCAAAGGTAGCGGCAATCTCTAAAGCATTAGAAGAAGCAACTGCATTAGAATTACCAATGTTATCTAAAAACTTAAGTGTTATTTCTACATGTGCATCTATTGGTACATTAGTTGGTTTAATTGGAACAGTTGTAGGGATGATTCGTGCGTTTGGTGCGTTAGCAGCAGCAGGAACTCCTGATACAGCAGCTTTAGCAACAGGTATTTCTGAGGCCTTAGTAAATACATTAGTAGGTATCCTATCTTCTGCATTAGCTATTATTTTCTACAACTTTTTCTCAAATCGTGTAGATCAAATTACTTATGCAATGGATGAAGCTGGGTTTTCAATTATCCAAGAATTTCAAACTTCAGGAAAATAATTTTTTTAGTTTTCGCATAATAAAGCTAAACTAAAATTCATCTATTAATAGTAACTAAAAAAGAAGTCATGCCAAAAATAAAACCAGCAGCACATGCACCGAGTATAGATATGACTCCCATGGTGGATTTAGCGTTTTTATTGGTTACATTTTTTATGTTAACTGCTTCATTTCGAATGGCAGAACCGGTGATTGTGGATCCACCATCATCTGTATCTGATAAAACTTTACCCGAAAACACTGTATTAATTACGGTTGATAATATCGGTAGAGCTTTTTTTGGAGTAGGAAATGGCGAAGCTAGAACAAATACTTTAGCTAAAATGAGTGAAAAGTATGGCGTTAAATTTAATGCCGATCAAATTAAAAAATTTGGTGGTTTGTCTAGTTTTGGCGTTGAGATAAAAGATTTACCAAGATACCTTGACGCTACAGAAGCAGAGAGATTAAAGTTTCAGCCTCAAAAAGGAGTTCCCTTAGATTCATTAAATAACCAATTAAGAGATTGGATTCAAATTTCTGCTACAGAATTGAATGTTATTTATACCAGAAATAGAGAAAAAGCCGAAGAAACAGGCCAAGAGTTTAAAGGAGAAAAGCCTCGTTATGCTATTAAAGCAGATGGGAAGGCAAAATATATTTACGTAAAAGATGTATTTAAAACTTTTACAGATATGAAAATTTATACCTTCAATTTGATTACATCAATGGAAGGCGGGTCGTCAGTTCCAGCAACTGAACCAAAGAAATAATATTAATTAAAAACTAATTTAACATGGCAGAAATAGCAGAAAGCGGCGGCGGCGGGCATGGTAAAGGCGGTAAAAAACGCGCCAAGAAACAGAGTACCCGTGTGGATATGACTCCAATGGTAGATTTAGCGTTCTTGTTATTAACGTTTTTCGTTTTAACATCAACCTTTAGTAAACCAAAAAGTATGGAGTTAAGCTTACCAGCAGAACCACCTCCAGGTAGCCCACCACCACCAGAAGTTAAAAACGGGGTTACTTTTTTATTAACCAAAGACGATCGTATTTTTTATTACGTTGGACAGTTTAATGTTGCCGGAAATAAAGATGGTAAACCAGCTACAGAATTAAAAGAAACAAATTTTAGTTCTGAGGGATTACATGCTTTATTGATGGAACAAAATAAGTGGGCAGTAGAAGAAATAAAAAGCCTTACTGAAAAAAATAAAACCAAACAGTTGGCTGACACAACTTTTAAACGCATGGCTGTTGAAGCTACCGCAGATCCTAGAGCGATTACAGTGTTAATTAAGACAGATGATCAAGCGACATATAGAAACGCAATTGATATGTTAGATGAATTAAAAATTTGTAATGTAGGAAAACGAGTTTTAGGAGTTGAAATGATGGCTACAGAATACGCATTATTACAAGAAAAAATTAAATAAATATGACAGCAAATTGGAATAGTGTAGTTGACGACTCCAGAAACGATATTGTTTTTGAGGGGCGCAACCAAGACTACGGAGCGTATCAAATACGTCGTAGATACAATTGGACTGTTACTCTAATTTTAGCATGCATGGTTGGTGCATTAGCTTTAGGAATGGGTATCAAGTTTGTTTTAGGATTAAAAGGAGATGAAGCGGCAAAAGAGGCAGTTTTAGATATGACAACTATAGATTTAACTCCCCCTCCAGCAGATAAAAATGAACCGCCACCACCGCCACCACCGCCACCACCTCCAGTAATGGAAACGGTGAAATTTGTTCCTCCAGTTATTAAAGATGATGCAGTTGAAACAGATCCGCCACCACCACAAGAGAAGCTAGCAGAAACAAATGTAAGTACTGTTACTCAAGAAGGAGATGGAGATGCTGTTGTGGTTCCAGAAGGAAATGGAAATGGAGTTATTGAAGAAAAAGCAGAAATCTTTACTGTAGTAGAAGAAATGCCAGAATTTCCGGGAGGCCCTCAAAAAATGATGGAGCATATTAAAAACAATATGCATTATCCTCAAATTGCCATAGAGGCTGGATTAAGCGGAAAATGCTTTTTAAAATTCGTTGTTAATGGAACTGGAAACATTACAGATGTTCAGGTTTTAAAAGGAGTTCCAGGATGTGGAGAATGTGATAAAGAAGCAATACGTGTTGTTAAATCCATGCCAAACTGGAAGCCAGGAAAACAAAATGGTAGAGCTGTAAGTGTATTTTTTAACTTACCAATTAACTTTCAATTAAGATAATAAAAATTTATAATTTAAAATCCCTCTTCTTACACAAGAGGGATTTTTATTTTAAAGTAAACTATGAAAAAATCACCAGTAGAATTAATTAATTTAGCATTTAGTTTAATAATGGTATTAGTTACATTTATCGGAGCGATGGTGTTTTTATTTACAGATTTATTAAGTGAACGAGCTTTTGGGAATAAGCGTATTATTTTAGGTATAGTGTTTTTAGCATACTCAATTTATCGATCTTTTAGGATGTACAACACAATAAAAATAAATCGAACTAAAGAGTAATTATATTATAAAGGAAATAACACAAAAAGGCTTCACATTATGAAGCCTTTTTGTGTTTGTATGAAGTGTTCTATTTTCCAGCAGGGCTTTTAAAGAAATCAGTTGCTGCTTTGTTTGAAGGGTCTAGTTCTTTTACAAGATTAAAAAATTCTTTGGCTTTTATTAAATCCTTTTCTTTTGAAAACGCATAGTGAGAACCCAGGTATAAATAAGCCTCAATAATATTAGATTTAACGCTTGCTTTTTCTTCAGGTTTAACTAAGGATACAGCTTTTTCGTAATGTGGTTTTGCTAATCCTTTTTCGTCTTTTAAATCTTGTTGCACATTTGCTTTCCCTCTCCAAAAATAGGCAATAGAGTAGGCCGGACTTAATTGTGTTAATTTAGAAAAACAAGTATCTGCTTTAATAAATTGACTTAATGCTTCAGCGTCTTTCTTTTCGCGTTGTTTAACACCTCCGTCATAATAATAGGCACGGCCAAATTCATACCAATCTTGATTGTTTAAATTTTTTGAATCGCCCGCCATAATTCGCTCATAGGTTTCAATAGCTTTAGAATATTTTTTGTTTTTAATTAAATTAGAAGCCATTGTTCTAAGAATTTCATTAGTAGATTTTGGATCTAAAGAAATTGCTTTTTCCATTTCAATAATCCCAAGGCTATCTTTGCCAGTTTTAGAGAGTAAAATACCTTTATATTTATAATCAGTAGCCACATATTTAAAATTAGGAACTGTAGCTGATTTTTCGAAAAATTTATCTATTGCGATTAATCCTTTTTTATACGCAGCAGTATCTGTTTTGTTGCCTAATTCTGCGTATGAATAGCCTAGATACCTATCTAAATATAAACTTTTATTTCCTGCATTTTGCAATTTTTCAATTTCAGAAATAGCTTCGGCATATTGTTTATTATTGAATACAAAAGCAGCATAACGCTCGCGCGCTTCGTCTGAATTATTTAACTCTAAATATTTTTTATAACTTTCTACAGCATTTGCTTTTTGTCCAGCTAAGTGATATAGTTCGGCTTTTTCTCTGTAAGCAGGAGCGAATGTGGCATCAATCCCTTCAGCTTTTTTATATAAATCTAATGCTAGTTGATAGTTTCTACCGCGTTGATATAATTTACCTGCTCGTAATATTCCTTTCGGAGATTTAGTGTTTAGTTCAGAAAATTTATCATATTGTTTAATAGCTGGCCCCCCCTCGGTTGGATTTTTTTCTAATAAAGCATCACCCATTAATAAGTAGTTGTCTGCATTTTTTGGATCTAGTTTAATAGCTGCATTTAATAATACAATAGCTTCGTCTAAATTTTTGTTTTCGGCATTAATGTATGCTTCTGCAGTTTTACGCATTACTTCTGTATTTTTATTAGCACCTAATGTAGCTGCTTTATAAAATTGAGTTTTTGCATCTGCAGTATTTCCTTTATACCACAATATTTTGCCTATTCCAACATAATTTAAAGGATAAGTGGCATTTAACTCAGCACCTTTTTTATAGTATATGTTTGCAGAATCTAAATCTCCTTTTTTAAAGAAGTTCTCGCCATAGTAAAAATAGTTTTCTCCTTTGTTAGCTTCTTTTGCAATTAAGGCTCTAAAGTCGCTAGCTGCTGCCTGGTAGCGTTCGTTATCGGATTTGGTAATTGCTTCTTGCAATGTTTGGCCAAAAAAAACGCTTGATGTTGTTATTCCTAAGCTTAATAAAATTAGTTTAGTTTTCATAATAATTAGTTGTGAATGTAAAGGTACTGTATTTAAAATTAAAGTATAGGATTCAAAGCTTATCTATTAAATTAAGGCATTAAAATTAACAATATTTTAATGTTGAAACAGCATATTTTTATTTTAATGGGCTTATATCTATTTCAATTATTCTTTCTTCTTGTCTGTTAGGGGGCAATCCTTGTTTTAAAAACATGAGTTGTCCCTTTTCTCCTGCAATAAAAGTTTGGATTCCTTTTCCTAAACTAAATTCTGCGGATCGTCTAATTATATATATATTTCTACATAAAGGGTAACTATTTGTTGCAATATTAGACTGGTCGGGCATGTATGCTATATCGTTGTTTTTTTTTGATACAGCTAATAGTTTCACGGTTTTAAAAAATTGTTTGGTGGTGTTATCGTCTTTGTCGCTTAGCCATGCATAATCACATATCCCAATAGCTAATGAGTTAGATGAAATGGAGGCAATTAAATCTGGAGTATTATTTCGAGTTTTACAGTTTTTTCCAAAAGATGAATTGGGAATTAAAGAATCTTTAAGTTGGCGTGTGCAACCAGAATTTGCGTTATCAAATAAAACATCAAGGTGTTTGCCTTTTACAAAACTACTATCATTGCCTTTTAATAAATTGGTTAATTGAGATAGAGAAATACTAGAATCGGGAAAGTTTTTGTTTACAATAATTGCAATAGCATTGCCTGCTACGGCTGAGGACTGGGGCACAATGTTTTTTAAGTTAAACTGCTGTAGTTCTTGGCTAGATAAAGGGCGTGAAATGGCTATAATTTTACAACTGTCATTATATAATGCCTCTATACATTCTTTTTCATTTGATGAGTGTAAAAAAATGTTTGAGTTTTTATAGATAGATTTAAATGTAAATATTTGGTTGTTCATATGAAGGGTTAGTCCCTCATCAAAATATAATTTTATTGACCCCGAAGTAGGACTATCTTTTTTTCGATTATCATCATTTATACCACATGCAAATAAAAATAAAGAAGAAATAAAGGCTATTAATATTGATTTCATATTTATATTAATCGGTTTGTCAAATATACAGAATTACGCTAATTAATTTTTACTACTTAATAGTTGGCAATTAATTATTAGCATGTGGTAATTTTTAAAAGATAACTGGATTAGCAATTAGCGCAAAAGCTGTATGGATTTTTTAAGAGCGGTAATAAATATATCTACTTCTTCAAAAGTGTTATAAAAAGCAAAAGAAGCTCTAATGGTTCCGGGAATATTGTAGAATTGCCATAATGGTTGCGTGCAGTGATGTCCACTACGAATGGCTACTCCATATTTATCTAGTAATGTTCCAATATCAAAAGGGTGTATATCTCCAACATTAAATGAAATTACAGAAGTTTTATGTTTAGATGTTCCATAAATAACTAAACCCTCAATTTTATTTAATTCTTTGGTTGCGTATTGTAATAAATCATCCTCGTGTTTTTCAATGCTTTTAAAACCAATATTGGTAATATATTTTATTGCAGCCGCTAAACCAATAGCGCCTTCTATATGAGGAGTGCCGGCTTCAAATTTTAAAGGGGAGTCTGCAAATTCTGTTTTTTCTAATGTTACCGTTTTAATAGTGCCTCCGCCAGTTTGGTATGGTTTAATTTTCTCTAACCATATTTCTTTGGAATATAGTATACCTACGCCAGTTGGCCCAAATAATTTGTGCCCACTAAATACGTAAAAATCACAATCTAAATCTTGTACATCTGGTTGTAAATGAGGAACTGCCTGGGCTCCATCAACTACTATTGCCGCATTACAAAGAGAACGAATTGTTTCAATTATTTTTTTTACTGGATTAATTGTTCCAAGCGAATTAGAAATATGAGTAAAAGAAATTAGTTTTGTTTTATGAGTAATTAATTTTGGAAGTTCTTCTAAAATTAATTCTCCAGATTGAGTAATAGGAATGTATTTTAAAATCGCTTTTTTTTCTTCGCATAATACTTGCCAAGGAACAATATTGCTATGGTGTTCCATTTGAGTAATAATAACTTCGTCGCCTTCACTTATCTGTAATTTACCAAAACTATGTGCAATTAAATTAATAGATTCGGTGGTGCCTTTGGTAAAAATAATCTCATGAGTGTTTTTAGCATTAAGATGTTTTTGAATTGTTTTACGAGCCTCTTCGTATTCAATAGTAATCTCTCTGCTTAAAGTATGAACACCTCGATGTATGTTAGAATTTTGACTTGAATAATAATGAGTAATAGCATCAATAACTATCTGAGGTTTTTGAGCTGTTGCTCCGTTGTCAAAGTATACTAAGGGCTTTGTTCCAATAAGTTTTGAAAGTATTGGAAAGTCTTTTCGTATATTGATAACATTAAACATAATTAAAGAGCTTTTTCAAATAAAGTCAATACTTTTTCTTGTAAAGAGGGGATTTCGATTTTGTCAATTAATTCTTGAGCAAAAGCTTGTAGTAATAATTTACGGGCGCTTTCTTCTCCAATTCCTCTGGCTTTTAAATAAAACAATGCTTCTGTGTCTATTTTCCCAGTTGAGGTGCCGTGAGAGCATTTTACATCGTCTGCATAAATTTCTAATTGAGGTTTTGTGTTAACGGTTGCGTCGTCACTCATTAAAATATTTTTACTGCTTTGATAGGCATTTGTTTTTTGAGCATCTTTACGAACAAATATTTTACCATTAAATGTTCCAGTAGATTTATCTTTTGCAATACCTTTATATAGCTCATTACTTTCGCAATGTGGCATTTGATGATCAATTAAAGTATGATTATCAATTTGCTGAGTGCCACTTGAAATATACAAACCATTTAAATGAGCTTCACAATTAGAATCTGCTAAAACTACGTTGTGATTGTTACGCACTAACTCTCCGCTCAAGGTCATTGTTGTATTTGAGTAGCTAGAGTACTTATTAATCTTTACTTGATTTGTATTAACTGAATAAGATAAAGCGCCTTCGTTTTGAAAAGTATGACACGTAAGTTTTGCATTTTCTCCAACAAATTTTTCTCCAACAAAATTTGAAAACACTTTTGCTGAACCAATATTGTAAAAGCTTTCAATTAATGTTACTTGCGCATTTTTTTCAATATTAATAAAACTGCGGGTGTTGGTTACAAAATTGGCATTACCGCTATTAACGTATATTATATGCAGTGGCATTGGAATAATATTGTTTTTATCTACTTGTAAAAACAAACCGTTTGAAGCAAATGCGGTGTTTAATGCAATTAACGCATCGGTATTTGATTTTGCTAAAGAGCATAATAATGTTTTTTCAGAATGAGACAATTTGTTTAATGAGTTTACTGTTAACCCTTTCACAATCATTTTTTCACTCAAAGCCTTATTATAAATACCATTCACAACTACTAAATTAATAGCCTCATCAATTTTAAGAGAAGTGATATCAGTGTTAGTTAATTCATTAAATGTTTGTTCAATGGATTTAAATTCTTTACGAAGAATCGCTTCGATATTACAGTATTTATAGTCTTCGTGCTTGTTATTAGGAATACCTTTATTTTCTAAATATCTGATAGCAGAAATAATTTCATCATCAGGCATAAAGGCAATTTTACTAGATTTTTTTTGTAATTGCTCTAGTAAATTTTGTGTTACAATGCTTTTATTATCTACTACTAACGACATATTAATCGGCTATTTCAAATTCTTTTTTAATTTCATCATATCCTTTAGCTTCCATTTCTAATGCTAATTCTTTTCCGCCGCTTTTTACAATTCTGCCTTTATAAAGTATATGGACAAAATCAGGAACAATATAATCTAACAAACGTTGGTAGTGAGTAATTACGATAGTTGCATTATCTTTTGATTTTAATTTATTAACACCTGTTGCTACAATGCGTAAAGCGTCAATATCTAAACCGCTATCTGTTTCGTCTAGTATGGCTAGTTTAGGATTTAACATTGCCATTTGAAAAATCTCGTTTCGTTTTTTCTCTCCTCCACTAAAACCTTCATTTACACTGCGGCTAGCTAATTTAGCATCTAATTCCACTAATTTTGATTTTTCTTTTACTAACGCTAAAAAATCTTTAGCTGTTATTTCTTCATCACCATGGTAAGCTCTAATTTCGTTTAACGCTGTACGTAAGAAATTAATATTACTAACACCAGGAATTTCTATAGGGTATTGAAATGCTAAAAATAAGCCTTCGCGTGCTCTATCTTCTGCAGATAAATCCAATAAATTTTTTCCATTAAATATTACCTCTCCATCAGTAATATCATAATCTTCACGACCAGCTAATACGCTTGATAATGTTGATTTTCCAGAACCGTTTGGCCCCATGATAGCATGAACTTCTCCTGCTTTTACTTCTAAATTAATTCCTCTTAATATTTGTTTATCACCAATTGAGGCATGTAAATTTTTTATTGATATCATAATATTTTATCCTACTGATCCTTCTAAACTAATTGCTAATAATTTTTGTGCTTCAACCGCAAACTCCATTGGTAGTTTGTTTAATACTTCTTTACAGTATCCATTTACAATTAAACTAATGGCCTTTTCATTATCAATCCCGCGCTGCTTGCAATAAAACAATTGGTCTTCTCCAATTTTACTAGTAGTTGCTTCGTGCTCAACAACCCCTGATTTATCTTTAATTTCAATATATGGGAAAGTGTGAGCCCCACATTTATCACCCATCAATAAACTATCACATTGTGAAAAGTTACGTGCATTGTTAGCTCCTTTTTTAATTTGCACTAGGCCTCTGTAACTATTATTACTAAAGCCTGCAGAAATACCTTTTGATATAATGGTAGAACGAGTGTTTTTTCCAATGTGAATCATTTTTGTTCCTGTGTCAGCTTGCTGATGGTTATTAGTTACAGCTACCGAGTAAAATTCTCCAACAGAGTTATTGCCTTTTAAAATTACAGAAGGATACTTCCAAGTTACTGCAGATCCCGTTTCTACTTGTGTCCAGCTAATTTTAGAATTATCTTCTAAACAAATTCCACGCTTTGTTACAAAATTAAATATTCCACCCTTTCCGTCTTTATCACCAGGATACCAATTTTGAACAGTACTATATTTTACTTCAGCATTTTTATGAGTAATAATTTCTACAACAGCAGCGTGAAGTTGGTTTTCATCTCGTTGTGGAGCAGTACATCCCTCTAAGTATGATACATAAGCGTCTTCATCAGCAATAATTAATGTGCGTTCAAACTGACCAGTACCGCTAGCATTAATTCGAAAGTATGTTGATAGCTCCATTGGAGAACGAACACCTTTTGGAATATAACAAAATGATCCGTCTGTAAATACTGCCGAATTTAATGCAGCATAAAAATTATCTGTTGGGGGTACGGCCATACCCATATATTTTTTTACTAATTCAGGATGATCGTGAACTGCTTCGCTAAATGAACAAAAAATAATACCTTTTTCTGCTAATGTTTCTTTAAAAGTTGTTTTTACTGAAACACTATCAAAAACAACATCAACGGCTATGTTATTTTGTACTCCGCTTAAGCGTTTTTGTTCTTCTAAAGATATACCAAGTTTTTCAAATGTTTTTAATAATTCAGGGTCTACTTCATCTAAGCTTGCTAATTCTTTTTTAGGCTTAGGAGCAGAATAGTAAATAATATCCTGAAAATTAGGTTTAGAGTAGGATACATGGGCCCACTCAGGTTCTATCATGTTTAGCCAATTTCGATACGCTTTTAGTCGAAATTCCAACAACCATTCTGGTTCATTTTTTTTAGCAGAAATAAAACGAATAATATCTTCACTTAAACCCTTTGGTGCTTCATCAGCATCAATATTGGTTGTAAAGCCCCATTCATAATCTTTATTGATATGTTCTTCAAGAATTTCGTTTGCCATTATTGTATGCTAAAAAATTATTAAACAGAAAACGATTCTCCGCAACCGCAAGTACGCGAAGCGTTAGGATTTTTAAAGGTGAAGCCTTTTCCGTTTAGGCCGCCGCTATAGTCTAATTCAGTACCTACTAGGTATAAAAAACTTTTACGATCAACCACCACTTTAATGCCATTATTTTCAAATAGTTGATCTCCTTCTTTTAATATATTGTCAAAAGTTAAATTATACATTAAGCCTGAACACCCTCCGCCATCAACACCAACTCTAATAAATGTATCAGCGGGTTTATTTTCTTCTTTTATTAAATTAATTGCGTGCTCTTTGGCCGCATTACTAACTGTTATCATTTTGTAAGTAATTAGTTATTAGTTACTTGAAGCTTATTCTTAATTAGATTAATTCTAAACGAAAAACAAAAGTACCATTTTTATGGTATGTAAACAAATGTTTTTTAGAATAGTTTAATACAAAATTAGCGTATAAAATTAATTTTATTTGGGAGTTAATTTATTTAGTGTTTAACTCTACTAAATTGTAAAGCTTTTAAAATAAAGTTTGGTAATGCTTTTTTAGGATCTCGTTTTCTTAAATCTAAATACCATCCTAATTTTTTTATAATAGGTAGTTTTTTAGTTTCTACGAATTCAATTAGCGTTCCATCTGCATCTTCTATATATGTAAAATGACCAGCAGCTTCTCCCATTTCAAAACCAGCACCACCATCTACAGTAAATGGATGGCCAGCTTTTTTACATGCTTCTTCTAGGGCTTTCATATTTTTGATATCAAAGCATAAATGAATAAAACCACAATCTCCCCATAATCTGTTTTCAAAAATTTTATGTGGTGTATAATCAAAAGCTTGTATTAATTCAATTTCATTATCACCTAGTAATGGCCCAAAACTGCCCTCTCTTGGAGAGCTATTTCTTAATACTACTCTTCTAAATTTTTTTTGAGAACCTTCAACACCTTGCCAGTCTGTAAATATATTGGTTATATCACTTACAATTTTATCAAATCCTAATACTGTTTTATATAATTCAATAGATTTATCAATATCTGTTACGCCTATTGTGGCTCCTAAAACACCACCAGTTGAGAAATTTTTTTGTTGATACCAAGATGATGTTTCTTCAATTATTTCGAATACATTCCCCCATAAATCAGTAATATAAAAATGCTTTCTACCGTCAGGAGCAGTTGTTATTTGGGTTAGAATTTTTGCCCCATAATTTTTTAGGTGTGTAAAAGATGCATTAATATTATACGATTTTATTTTCCCAGCAAAAATACCTAAGTCTCCTAATTGAATTTTAAAGGCTGTTTCTTGTGCTTGTCTGCTTGTATATTGCCATATTTCAAAACCACCCCCACCGTTCATACTAATAGCTAAAATTGCATGACGCGCGTGAGGCATGTTAGCCGTATATGGTAACATTAATTCGGCCATTGCGGCTTCTTCAAATATTTTTATATCAGTTCCAAAAGCCTGACGGTACCATTTAAAAGTTTCTTGAACGTTTGTATTCCCAACGCCTAGTTGTTGTATGCCTGAAATAATGTAACCCATAACAATATAAATATGAGTGTAAAAGTATAATTTTATTTTAACTCTTTATTCTTAACGTAAGTCATTACTACATATTTTTCTGGAACATTTAGTTCTGAGTTACAATAATTTAATTTATCGGCTATTTCGGGAGGGTAATTTTTTGTGACAACAAATCCCATTTTCTTAAAATAATTCGGAATAACACAAACTAAAAAAATTGGTTGGGTCGCTATTTTTAATCTGGCCTCAATAAGCTGCTTAGCAATGCCATTAAATCTGTTTTTTTCAACAACGCCTAACGAACAAAATTCATCACATCCTTTATGTTTTCTAATTCTTGCAAAGCCTACAATGGTGTTATTATATTTAGCTACTAAAAACTGAGAATAGTGCGGGTCGCGGTTATCAAGGGCATACAGATTTATGAAATTCAAAATAATTTCAAAATCTTGTTCTTTTGCTGGAGATATATTCAGAGAGTTAATAATAAATATTTATTTAAATTAAATCAAAATTACTAAATCTAGTTTTATTAATTTTGATATAATTTTATTTACAGTATAATTATTTTTTTTAATGAACAAGTCATCAAATAGGTACAAATACGGTTTATTATTAGTAATAATAATATGTTTTTTTTTGCCGCTTTTTCAATCTTTATTTGGAATTATTAAATTAAAACCGCTAAAAGGAGCTATAACACAGCCCACGTCAGTTGAATTTACTATAGATAATTGGTTTTCTTCTTCGTATCAAAAACAAGAAGACTCATATTTAAATGCTGTTTTTGGATTCAGAAGTTCTTTTATTAGAATACATAATCAAATAGATTATGTATTATTTAATGTTGCTAATGCAAATGGAGTTATTATTGGCAAAAACAATGTATTGTTTGAAAAATCATATATAGATGCCTATAATGGAATTGATTTTATAGGAAGAGATAGTATTAATAAAATTTTATACCAATTAAAATATGTAACAGATACTTTAGAAAAACTACATAAAAGTATAATCGTTGTTTTTGCGCCTGGTAAGGCATCATTTTATCCCGAATATTTTCCTGATAATTTTAAGAAACCAATTCCTGATAATACTAATTATAAATTATTGTCTTCTGGCGCTAATAAAATAGGGTTAAATATTATTGATTTTAATAACTGGTTTCTTCAAAATAAATTTAAATCTAAATATCCTTTGTTTCCAAAACATGGCATTCATTGGAGTAAATATGGTATGGTATTGGCTGCAGACTCTATCATAAAAAAAATTGAACAATTAAGAGGATGCAACATCCCAAATATTACTTTTAATAAGATAGAAATTAATAGTCCACAAGAAGAAGATTGCGATATAGGAGATGGCATGAATTTGTTTTTTGATTTAAAAGGATTTGATATGGCTTACCCAAAGATTTTAATTTCAAATGATCAAAAATTATACAGACCTAATCTTTTAGTAATATCAGATAGTTTTTTTTGGGGTATGTATAATTTTGGAATATCAAACTGTTTTAATAAAACTCATTTTTGGTATTATAATAAAGAGGTTTTTCCTGAGAGCGCAAAAAAAATAGTATACACCGAGAATTTAAATATTAAACAAGAGGTTTTAGAAAATGATGTTATTCTTATCATGGCTACAGAAGCAAATCTTAAAAATATAGGCTGGGGATTTATTAATACTATATATAATCATTTTAAAAAATCATAAACATGTTATTTATTCTATATAAAAAAAGCCCCTATATTTAGGAGCTTTTTTATTTTTTTAGTGTCCACCACCATCATGTTCGCCTTCGCCTAGCGGAACAGTTTGTGGAATAAAATCATGTTCTGCACCTGGCTTACTATAATCATACGCCCAACGATGAACTACTGGTAAAGCTCCTGGCCAGTTACCATGAATATTTGCCATAGGCGTTGTCCATTCTAATGTATTTGAATTCCAAGGATTTTGAGGCGCTTTTTCGCCACGGAACATACTGTAAAAGAAGTTAAAGATGAAAATAAATTGAGCAAGAGCTGCAATAATTGCAAATACAGTAACAATTTCATTAATATCTACTAAGTTATCAAACATAGGAAATGCACTATTTGTATAATAACGGCGTGGCACACCAGCAATACCAAGAAAATGCATTGGGAAGAAAACTCCATATGCCGAAACAAATGTTACCCAAAAATGTAAATAGCCAAGTTTTTTATTCATCATTCGTAAGAACATTTTTGGGAACCAGTGATATACACCAGCAAACATTCCAAAGATAGCACTTAATCCCATTACGATATGAAAGTGAGCTACCACAAAATATGTGTCATGTACACTAATATCTAATGTTGAATCAGCTAATATAATACCTGTAACACCACCAGTAACAAACGAAGAAACTAAGCCTATAGAAAACAACATTGCTGGTGTATATTGAATATTACCTTTCCATAACGTTGTGATGTAGTTAAATGCTTTAACAGCAGAAGGAATTGCAATTAATAATGTTGTAAATACAAACACAGATCCTAAAAATGGATTCATACCAGTTAAATACATATGGTGTCCCCAAACAATAAATGATAAAAATCCTATTGCTAACATAGAACCAATCATTGCTCTATAACCAAAAATTGGTTTACGAGAGTTAGTAGATATAATTTCAGAAGTAATACCTAACGCTGGTAATAATACAATATAAACTTCTGGGTGACCTAAAAACCAAAATAAGTGCTCAAATAATACGGGACTACCACCTACGTTATCTAAAGGACGGCCTCCAATATAAATATCTGATAAGTAGAAACTAGTTCCTAAACTTCTATCACATATTAATAATACTACACAAGACACTAAAACAGGAAACGACAATAATCCTAAAATTGCAGTTATTAATAATGCCCACATTGTTAGTGGCATACGAGTCATTTTTAACCCTTTTGTACGTAAGTTAATAATTGTAACTATGTAGTTAATACCGCCTAATAAAGACGAAACAACAAAAAGAGTCATTGAAATTAACCATAATGTCATTCCTAGTTTAGAACCAGGCATTGCTTCTGGTAGTGCTGATAGTGGTGGATAAATTGTCCAACCTCCTGAAGCTGGGCCATCTTCTATAAATAAAGACCCTAACATAATTACACTTGATAAAAAGAAGAACCAGTAAGATAACATATTTAAAAAACCAGATGCCATGTCTCGAGCACCAATTTGGTAAGGGATTAATAAATTAGCGAAAGTTCCGCTTAACCCACCTGTTAATACAAAAAACACCATAATTGTTCCATGTATTGTAACCAATGCCAAATACATATTTGGGTCTAGAACACCGTCTTTTCCCCATTTATCTCCTAGCATAGCGTTAATGAAAGCGAATTTTTCACCAGGCCAAGCTAATTGCATACGAAATATAATAGACATTGTCATTGCAATTACAGCCATTACAATAGCTGTGATTAAAAATTGACGAGATATCATTTTATGATCCATACTAAATATGTATTTACTCACAAAACTTTCTTCATGCTCATCATGTTCATGAGCGTGTCCGTGGTGTCCTACGTGTTCTGTTAAATCTGCTGAATGTGCGTTTGCCATTTTTTATTGTTTTATTTTAGTACAACAATTTTTTATTTTAATATATTATTTCGCAGCTATTACTTTAACTGCTTTTTGTTTTCCTAACCATGCTTTGTAGTCTTTTTCACTTTCTACAACAATAGTCATTTGCATATTATAATGTGATGCTCCACAAATTTTATTACATAATAAAGTGTAGTCGAACTCTACTGGCTCTTCACCTTTCTTAGCGCGAGCTTCATTAATTCCAGCCATTAATTGAATTACATATGGGTCTTTACGCATTTCGGCTGTTGTTTTATTTGGTGTAAATTTAAATGATGTAACCATACCTGGCACACAGTTCATTTGTGCGCGAAAGTGAGGCATATAAGCAGAGTGTATTACATCTCTTGAACGCATTTTAAATTCAATTTCTTTATTTACTGGAATATGAAATTCATTTTTAACAATGATGTCATCAAAACATGTTGCATCCAATGTGTCTAGTCCAACAGAATTTCCACCATCAATTTGACGATAATCTGTAGACCCTAATATTTTATCATTTCCAGGATATCTAGCAGTCCAATCAAATTGTTTTGCATATAATTCAACAACAACTTTGTTTTCATCAACAGAACGTGTTGTAATATCATTCCAATACTTTAAACCAAAAATAATAATAAATGCTAGTGTTACAGCTGGTACAATTGTCCAAAGCATTTCTAATCTATTATCATGTGCAAAGAAAGTTGCTTTTATACCTTTTTTACCAGTGTATTTATATGAGAAATAAAATAAAAAAGCATTTGTTACAACAAACACAAATGATATTAAGTAAATATTGTAATTCCATAATGCATCAACTTTTAATCCATGAACAGATGCAGCGCCTGGTAATGCATTATCTCCCCAACGATTTATTTGCCAAAAGAAAAATCCTATAAATACAAAACCAAAAGCTAACATGGCTTTTCCATTAAATTTATTATCACTATCACTTACTGTCCATTCATGGCCTTTTTTAAATTGACGTGATAATTCAACAACGCGCATTAATTGGTGGACAGCAATGATTAATAGTACAAGTCCGATTAAGATTAATAATTTCATATCTCGATATTTATTTTTTTAATTGTCTTGTGATAAAATTATTTTTTCTATCACATCAAATAATTTATAATTCTTTTTTAGTTTATTAATATTAGTATGAGTGATGAGCACTTTCTTCTAAGAAAGGATGGTTTTTTACCTTTAAAGGGCGTTTAGAAAGATTTGTTAAAACCACATACATAAATACACCTAAGAAAAACAAGAAATTTCCTAATTCCATCCAGCTTAATCCCGTCCAGTGATGACCAACTGTACCTGGCATTACTACCATGATAATATCTAAATAATGACCAATAAATATAATTACACCAACAAATATTAAGAAGAAATAATTTCTTTTTGAATCGCGGCTCATTAACATAATCATTGGAAATGCAAAGTTAACTAATAATACCGTCCACATTAATGCTTTATATGATTCCCAACGTGTTTGGAAATACACAATTTCTTCAGGAATATCTGCATACCATATTAACATAAATTGAGAGAAATATAAATATGTCCATAAAAAAGAAATCGCAAACATCCATTTTCCAATATCATGAACCGTACTTTCGGTAACAAATTCTAAGTAACCTAATTTTTTTAACCATACAACTAAGATTGTAATTGTAATTAGAGCGCTAACCCACATTCCAGAAAAAATATACCATCCCATCATTGTAGAAAACCAATGAGTATCTATGCTCATTATCCAGTCCCAAGCAGAGGTAGAAGATGATACGGCAAAAACCACCATAAACCAAGCGCTTAATTTTACGTTTTTCCAGTGGTATCCTTTTGCTTCTTCGTGTCCTAATGCATCAGCATCCATAGAGTTTTTTCTTAGTTTCCATGTAAACATAACCCATGCTACCATATATAAAATGGTGCGAATCCACCAAAACACTCCAAAGTAACCTATTTTTCCAGCAATTACTTTATCATAATTTGCAGAAGCTTCATCTGCTACACCTTCGGTCATCCATGGATAAATAGTGTGCATGTGAATTTGACCACAAATAAACACTAATAATAAAAACGACAATCCAACAGGCAGATACCATGTAACAGCTTCAATGATTCTTTTGATAGTGGTTGACCATCCAGACTCAGCTGCGTATTGTAGACCTAAGAAAAAAGCTGCAGCTAAAGATATAGCCATAAAAAAGAAAGAGCCAGCAAAAATATTAGCCCATGCTCTAGTAGCATGATAGTGATGATCATCAGGTTGTTTATCAAACATAAACATACATATGATAGATACTAAGCCAACAGCCATCAAAATAAATGATGTTGTTTTTGCTTTAGCTGGTACTACGAAATTTAATTTATCAGTGTTCATATTAAAAAATTCTGTCGTATATAAAAGTTCGTTGTTAATTAATGTTTAGTGGAATCTGCTGGAGCAATAGTTTTTGTACTATCTGTTGCTACAGTTTTTGGTCCTTGCAATTTTTGTACATAATACACTAATTTCCATCTTTCTTCTTGGGTTAATTGACTAGCGTGCGAGCCCATTGAGTTTTTACCATAAGTAATGGAATGAAAAATTTTACCTTCAGGTAAGTTTTTTAGTGGACCATTGTATGCAGGAGGAGGACCTGGTAACTTTGCGCCTACTTTTCCGTCACCTGCACCTGTTGCTCCATGGCAATGAACACAAAATTTACCAAATAAAACTTCACCTTCTTTTTCTATAGCTTCAGAATAAGCAATTGGATTTTTTAAGTACATTCCCGCTTGTTCATAACCTTCAGGTGTATTTGGATACGCATATGGAATATATCCTCTAGCTATTGTACCAGCAACAGGTAACATTGCGTTATTTAAAGTATCTCCATTTATAATGTGGGTTCCGTAATATTCTACAGATGGAGAGCGATACATATCTGGCATGAATTCAAATCCAGGACTGTTAGCATCTTTTTTACCACATGATGTAAAACCCGCTACTAACATAACCGCAAACGTACCGCAAGCTACTAGTTTAAGATTTTTGTATGATAAGTTCATATCTAGTGTATTTATCTAATTAATATTTTGGTTCAATTGTTATTGTGCCTTTGTAATTTACTTCTTCTGCTCCTGTAGAACGTAAAATTTCATCAGCTTTCTTTGATTGTTCATCGTTCAATTCTAAATAAATCATAAACTTATCATCTGTTGTACGAGGATCTGGATTTTTAGCTTTTGCGCCAGGAACTAACCAACAACGTAATAAGTACGTTAAAGACATACCATGAGCAGCACAAAATACTGTTGCCTCAAAGCTAATAGGGATAAATGCAGGAATATTTGAATAATAATTCCAATTTGGTTTACCACCAATGTCATTTGGCCAATCATGAACCATCATATACCACATCATTAATGTAGCCAAAGATAATCCTGTGATTCCATAAATAAATGCACATATCGCAATACGAGTGCGGGGCACACCAACAATTGGATCTATGCCATGAACAGGAAACGGTGTAAACACATCTTTAATTCGAATTCCTGCTGCACGTAATTTTGTACAAGCCTCTAATAAAGGAACTTCGTCTGAGTAGATGCCGTGTATAATTTGTTTAGTTGCCATATTATAATTTCTAATGTCTTAGTTCTTATTTCTAGTGGTGAGATTGATTTGCTGCTAATTTTTTATGCTCTTCTCCTGATGATTTTAAAATCGATTTTAATTCGGCTTGTGCAATTACAGGGAATGTACGAGAGTATAATAAAAATAATGTGAAAAACATTCCAATTGTTCCAACAAAGATACCCACGTCAATAAAAGTTGGAGAATAAGAGTTCCATGTTGATGGTAAATATGTACGACATAGAGTTGGCACAATAATCACAAAACGTTCAAACCACATACCAATATTAACTACAATAGATAATATAAATGTGAATGCCAAGTTAGTACGTAATTTTTTAAACCAAAATAATTGAGGAGAAATTACATTACAAGTCATCATTGCTGCATAAGACCACCACATAGGACCAGTTGCTCTGTTTAAGAATGCATATTGTTCCCATTCTACTCCAGAATACCAAGCAACAAATAATTCTGTTAAATATGCAACACCAACAATTGAACCTGTAACAATGATTACAATATTCATGTATTCAATATGTTTGATGGTTAAATACGCTTCTAATTTATAAACCTTACGAATGATAATCATTAATGTTAGTACCATTGCAAATCCAGAGAAAACCGCACCTGATACGAAATAAGGAGGGAAGATTGTTGTATGCCATCCTGGCACCACAGAAGTTGCGAAGTCAAATGATACAATTGAGTGTACCGAGAATACTAATGGAGTTGATAAACCTGCTAATACTAAAGAGACTTCTTCAAAACGAGACCAGTGACGAACAGAGCCTCCCCAACCAAATGATAACAAGGAGTATGCTTTTTTCATTCTAGGTTTAACTACTCTATCACGAATCATAGCAAAATCAGGAATTAAACCAATATACCAGAAAACGATAGATACAGTTGCATAAGTTGATACGGCAAACACATCCCATAATAACGGAGAGTTAAAATTAGGCCATAAAGAACCAAATTGATTTGGTAATGGGAATAGCATGTAATCTAACCAAGGACGACCAGTATGTAATGTTACGAAAATAGCAGCGCATAATACCGCAAAAATTGTCATTGCCTCAGCCGAACGGTTAATAGCCATACGCCATTTTTGACGGAATAATAATAATACTGCAGAAATTAGAGTTCCTGCATGACCAATACCAATCCACCATACGAAATTTGTAATATCCCACGCCCAATCAACACCGTTATTAGAACCCCAAGCTCCAATACCAACGCCAATAGTGTATGATAAACATCCGATACCCCACATGAAAGCTAATACAGATATGGTAAACAAAATATACCATAATCTGTTTGCCTTACCTTCAATAGGTGCAATAATATCATCGGTGATGTTTCGGTAAGTTTTACTACCTAAAATCAAAGGCTCTCTTATCTGTGATTCTGCGTGCATATTATTTAAAATTCAGAATTTATAATTTAATTTTTTTATTGTTTATTATGAATGATGTTTTTCTGTATGAGCTTCTTCTTCGTGACCAGCAACCTTAGTTGTTGCATGCTCTCCATGATGAATAGCTTCTTCTTGATTTCTAACTTTTAATAAGTAAGATACTGTTGGTTTAACACCAACTTCTTCTAATAAGAAATAATTTTTATCATCATTTCTCCATGTATTAATTGCAGAAGCCTCGTCGTTAACATCTCCAAACATGATGGCGTTTGTAGGACAAGCTTGTTGACAAGCCGTTTTAATAGAACCATCTACTATTGGGGTTTTAGCAGCTTTAGCAACTAATTTACCAGCTTGTAAACGTTGTTGACACATTGAACATTTTTCCATTACACCACGAGAACGAACAACTACATCTGGATTTAATACCATGCGACCTAAGTCTTGTTGAGCTGGATTAATATCAGTGAACATATCGTTTTCAATATAATTGAACCAGTTGAAACGGCGAACTTTAAAAGGACAGTTGTTAGCACAGTAACGAGTACCAATACAACGGTTATAAGTCATCATATTTAATCCTTCTGTACTATGACTAGTTGCTAGAACAGGACAAACTGTTTCGCATGGAGCATGATTACAATGTTGACACATCATAGGTTGGAAAGTTACCTTCGGATTTAAAGAAGGATTTTCCATATCTAAGTACATTTGCATTGCGCCCACATGTTCTTCAGAAGCTTTTTCTTTGTTCATATCTGAGGTGTAGTAACGATCGATACGCAACCAGTGCATTTCACGAGTTCTACTAACTTCTGATTTACCTACAACATGAACATTGTTCTCTACAGTACAAGCTACAACACAAGCTGCACAGCCAATACAAGAGGTCATATCAATGGTTAATCCCCATTTATGGTTCATGCGAGGATGAGCATCCCATAAATCAATCTCTTCTACTGCTTTTTTACCGCCACCGTGCATTGGTAACATAGCGGCAGGATTCCAAACTTCTTTTTCTTTTGATTTATATTCATTTAAAGAAACTTCACGCAACAAATACTCTTCACGACCCATAATAGTGTGATGAATTTGAGTAGCAGCGAATTTATGTTCTTCGTTTGTTTTTGATATAGAAACTGATAAACTTACATTTTGTAATGTATCGTTTGATACTGTTACAAATGGATAAGCGTTAACGCCAATTCCAAACGCAACTTTCATTGTTTCTGCTGTGCGACCATACCCAACAGCTAAACCAATAGTTCCAGCTGTTTGTCCTGGCTGAGGATAAACAGGAACTTTTATTGTAACGCCATTTACAGTTAAATCAACGATTGAACCAATAATGTCTTGACGTTTCATCTCATTTAATCCCATTGCAGCAACGTCTGCAGGATTCATTGTAATATAATTATCCCACGTTACTTTAGAAATAGGATCTGGTAACTCCATTAACCATGGATTGTTACTTTGATTTCCGTTTCCTAAACCTACTTTCTCATATACTATTAACTCAAACTGACCACCTTTTACAGAAGTTGCAGTAGATGCAGCTTTATTGTAGTCGGGAGTAGGAAGTGATATTGTGGATTCTGGAGTAGCAATAATCGGATTTATATGTTTAATGCTATTAGGAATAGCCTGAATAGAATCAGAAGATTCATTAATCATTGCTGCTACGCCAACCATTAATGGTTTTCCAGTAGAGTCTTTTGCCATAGGAGCAATTGGAGCATCTTTTAAAACAGATACTTTTAACACGCCATCATGTAACGTATGTGCCCAAAAAGAAGCAAAGTCTAAATATTTTCCTTGTTGAGGGAAAATATGGTTATTCCAATAGCCTTGTAAGTATGTTAAATAATCAGCTTTAATGCCTGACCATTTTAATAATGTATCTTGAACTTGACGAGTTCCTTCGTAACGAGGAGCCGCAAATATTTGATTAATTGTAGGTTGTTGTAATGAATAATGTCCACGTTTTGGATTTGCATCTCCCCAAGATTCTAAGAAGTTATTATCTGGGCATACATAATCAGCTAATAATGCTGTTTCGTCTAGTGTTTGAGAAAAAGAAACTTTTACAGTTGCTTTTTTATAGGCAGATTCAAATTTAAGAGAAGCAGGAGCAGTGTAAACTGGATTACAATTGTATGTCATTAATGTTCCAATTTTGCCAGCATTTAAATCTGCAACTAAGCTTAAAAATTCTCTGTCATCACCTTGTTTTAAATTGTAGTGCATTTCTACATCTACAGTTTTTCCATAGTTATCTAGCATTTTGTTGATTCCGTTTACCAATGTTTGGCAACTTTCATCATTAAATCCGCACACAACTAGTGATTTGCCTTTATTTTCAACTAATTCTTTTGCTGCTTTTATAATTGCTTTAGAGGCGTCTGCATTTGATATATTTGCTTCTGAAACCTTTGCGTTTCCTGTAGCTTTTGCAACTTCATTGAACAATGACACAATAACTTTACCATATTCAGAAGCTTTAATCATATAACGTTCATCTGCATTAGCACCAGTTAATGATAGATTTGCTTCGAAATGATAGTGTTTACTCATTTCTAAATTCTCACGAGTAACTTTACGAGTTTTACTGTATTGATTAGCAAATTCAATAGGATTTAACCACGTTCCTAGGAAATCACAAGCAACTCCAACAATTGTTTTTGCTTTAGAAAAATCATAAGAAGACACAACCGCTTTTCCAAATACATTTTTATTTGCTCTAATTAAA
The DNA here is from genome assembly GCA_964541155.1 of uncultured Flavobacterium sp. Lineage (GTDB taxonomy): Bacteria > Bacteroidota > Bacteroidia > B-17B0 > Aurantibacillaceae > UBA4416. Next base: position 75,093 of record CAZIPC010000002.1, on the reverse strand, counting down.
GCAGCATAAGAAATAGCGTCGTAAGTAACATGTTTAGTATTTGGGTATTTTGCAATAAATTCAGCAATAACAGCCTTTGTAGAAGGGCTAATTATGGTAGAACTTAAAATAACATTAGTTCCAGAAGATAGTGACTTTGAAACAGCGTCATCAACATTTTTCCAAGTAGTTGGTTCGCCTTTAGCTAATGGTCCGTTTAAACGAGCGCCATCATATAAACTTAATACAGAAGATTGAACACGTGCACTAGTTGCTCCGTGACTTACTTTTGATAAGTCATTCCCTTCAATTTTAATAGGACGACCTTCGCGAGTTTTTACTAACACTGATGCATAATCATGCCCATCATAAAATGTTGATGCATAAAAATTTGCAACACCTGGAGTAACCTCTTCTGGTTTTACTACATAAGGAATAGATTTGTTTACAGGAGTTTCGCAAGCCGCTAAAGCAACGGCTGCAGTAGAGAAGCCCATTACTTTTAAGAAATCTCTTCGGCTTGTTCCTTTAGAATTTACATCATCACCACTTAGGAATTCCTCCATTGGTAATTGTTCTGCGAACTCATTGTTCTTGTTTTTTAAAAAGTCTTCGCTGTTGTTTAATTCAGGTAAACCTTTCCAGTATTTTTTCGACATAGTCATCTGTGATATTTCTTGTAATTACCGGTTTCTAACAATTAATAGTGACATTTAGCGCATTCAAGTCCTCCGATTTTATCAACCGTAAACTTAACATCGTATTGTCCTTTATATTTTTCTTTTAAAGCTTTATGTAATCTGTCGTAGTAAGGGTTTCCTTCCATTGCGACTTCTGTTTTTCTGTGACACTCAATACACCATTTCATTGTTAATGGAGATTTTTGTTCAACAGTAGTCATCTTTTTCACATCACCATGACAAGTAGCACACTCTTGTTTTCCAACTACTACATGTTGAGAGTGATTAAAGTAAACATGATCTGGTAAAGTATGAACTTTAATCCATTTGATAGGATTTTCAGGATTAGTATAATTTCCTGTTTTTGGATCAAAACCAGAGGCCGCATATATTTTAGCGATTTCTTTTTCGCCATATTGAGGCCCTGTTTGAATTCCTTTATGACAATTCATACAAATATTTACTGAAGGGATTCCTGCATGACGAGATTTTTCAACAGAATTATGACAGTATTGACAAGCAATTTCGTTATCTCCTGCATGTAATTTATGAGAGAACTTAATTGGTTGTTCAGGTAAATAACCTTTTTGAGTAGTGTAGTCATAGTATACTCCTAAATTGTAACAAGCATTCCAGCAAGATTTCATTCCGCCAAAAGCAATGATTATAACAAATACACCAACTAAACGACGATGACCGCTTATCCATTGTTTTACCTCTTGTCCAAAAGTTAATTCTTCGGTTTCAGCCTTTCCTTCTTTTCTGTTGTAAGAGTTTTGTAGAGAATGACGAACGCTTCTTAGAGCTCCAATAATAATTGCAATAACAACTATCGCCCCCAATATTAAATATAAAGGATCTATTCCTCCTTTTTCTTCTTCCACCACGTCTGTTGGTGTTCCGGCCGCAGGCCCTGAAGCTACAGCGGGAGCTGGAGGAGATTTAATATAACTTAAAATAGCATCAACGTCTTTGTCGGTTAATTGACCTTCAAATACAGTCATTGCTGCTTTTCCATTTTCATTATAAATTTTGTTAGCATAAGCGTCGCCGCTCTTAATTAACTTTTCGTTATTAAGAATCCAGTTTTTTAACCAATCTCCTTTAGGAGCACGATCAAAAACACCTGCTAAACCAGGACCTGTTAATTTTTGGTCTGTTATTGCGTGACAAACCGCGCAATTTTGTTTAAATAATTTGGCACCATCTTGTGCTTTCATTCCGAATGAGAAAGCAAAAAACAGAAAAACTGCGCCAAATAAGGATTTTAAAGAGAAATGAGACATATTATTATGCATAGAATTATATCTAATTTTGTGTATGTTACAGCTGTTTAATGACATTTTAATGACAAAAAATCACCGTGCAAAAATAACAGAATGTTGTATATCTAGGTAGTATTTTTTAGATTTTATTAACACAATTCGTAATTTATAATGATTCTAAATAATAAAATTTAAAATTAAATTAAAACGCTAGGTAATTAAAAATTATAACTAAGGTTAAATATAATTTTAATGAAATTTACTCTTCCCAATAATCAATAATTAATCCATCGTTTGGGCTAATTCCAATGCTTCTTTTCTCATTGCTAAAACTAATAATTAAAGCATCGTTTAAAAATTGTTCATCTTCTCTACTTAATTCAAATGCTTCAATGGTTTCGCCAACAACATCTTTCCACATTTTAGTAGTAGAGGCATCAATTGGAATCATTTTTATTTTGTCTCCAAACTCTTGTTTTAATTGAGCTTTTTCTTCTTCAAAATTAAAATCAGATAATATGTCTATCCCAGTACTATCTTCATTACACGTAATAATAATAGATGATTCGTCTGTAAACACTAGTTCTACATTGTCTATTAAATCTACTTGAGCTTCTGGATTAAATCTATTGACCCAAAAATAGATCATTACTTTTTTAAGAACTTTGCCTTCTGCAAGAGTTAGTGTTTTTAATTGTAAATCTGTGAAATGAGACATTTGAAAAAATGATATTGATTAAAGCATTAAAGAGAAAGCCATGACCTAGCGGCATCTCCCATTATTATTTTTTTTGTTGAATCGGAAAGGGGAGCTTCTCTGACTAACGTTCCTGGAACTGCTTCTCCTAATGGAAATGGATAATCTGAACCTTGCACAACTTTATCTGCGCCAACTAAATCAATAATATATTGAAGCATTTTATGATCGCATACGTGTGAATCTACCCAAAATTTTCCTAAGTATTTTTTGGGATTAAACTCATTATCAATAGCCACTAAATCTGGCCGGCATTCCCAGCCGTGTTCAATACGACTAATAGTTGGTAAAAATGATCCGCCTCCATGCGCAAAGCATACTTTTAGTTTTGGAAATTTCTCAAATACTCCTCCGAAAATCATAGAGCAAATTGCTCTACTAATTTCGGCAGGCATTCCAACTAACCACGGTAACCAGTATTTAGTCATATGTTCTTGTCCCATCATTTGCCATGGATGTACTAAAACTGCTGCATTTGTTTTTTCGCAAGCAGCCCAAAAATCATGAAATTGAGGTTCTCCTAAATTAATATTATTTACATTACTGCCAATTTGAACACCTTTAAATCCACTATTCATACAGCGTTCGAGTTCAGCAACAGCTAATTTTGTGTCTTGCATTGGAACTGTTGATAAACCTATAAATTTACCTGGGTAACGGTTTACGGTTTGCGCTATATCATCATTTAAGAATGTTGCTATTTCTAGGCAATCGTTTGGCTTGGCATCATAATTAAACATCACTGGAATAGTGCAAATTACTTGCATATCCGTTTTATGTTCTGCCATTTCTTTTATACGAACTTCGGCATCCCAACAGTTTTCCAAAATTTCTCTGAAGCGTTTTTCTCCTTGCATCATCCAAGCTCTACCAGGGGCATGATGGGTTAATTGGATAAAGTTTCCATACCCAAATTTTTTTGTAAAATCTGGAATATGTTTAGGGATAATGTGAGTATGAGTATCAATCGTGAACATGGATATAAGATTAAAATAAATTATTTAAAATAGTTTCGTCAACTAAGTTAGGTAAGGTAACTTTTAAATTAGGAGTACGTTCCATTTCTCGTTTAATAGCAAAGTTTGCTTCTTTATTACGAGCCCAACTTCTTCGAGCGATCCCGTTGTTTACATCCCAAAACAACATTGATTTTAGTCGTCTGTCAGCATCTGCACTTCCATCTAATACTAAACCAAAGCCGCCATTTATTACTTCTCCCCAGCCAACTCCTCCACCATTGTGTAGGCTAATCCAAGTGGCTCCTCTAAAGCTATCACCAACAAAATTTTGTACAGCCATGTCGGCAGTATATTTAGAACCATCATAAATATTTGATGTTTCGCGATATGGAGAATCTGTTCCGCTCACATCGTGGTGATCCCTTCCTAAAACAACAGGAGCTGAAATTTCTTTACTAGCAATAGCTTTATTTATTGCTTCTGCAATTTTTATTCGGCCTTCGCTATCTGCATATAAAATACGTGCTTGAGAGCCAACAACTAAATTATTTTTCATTGCATCACGAATCCAAATAATATTATCGCTTAGTTGTTGTTTAATTTCTGAGGGGGCGGTTTTGTATATTTCTTCTAAAACATTTAGTGCAATTTCATCTGTTTTTCGTAAATCATTTTCGTTGGCGCTTGTACAAACCCATCTAAATGGACCAAATCCATAATCAAAACACATTGGCCCTAAAATATCTTGCACATAGCTTTTGTATTTAAAAGTTGCGCCAATATGACCTCCTTTAATTGGTTTTTCTGTTTCGTAAATATCGGCACCAGCTCTACCAGCTTCCAACAAAAATGCATTACCATAGTCAAAGAAATACATCCCTTTGGCATGTAAAGTATTAATAGCATTTGCATGTCGCACTAACGTTTTTTGAATTTCCTCTTTAAATTTATCTGGATTAGACGCCATTAATTCATTACTATCTTCTAATGACATTCCAACAGGGTAGTAACCGCCTGCCCATGGATTGTGTAAAGAAGATTGATCAGAACCTATATCTACATGCACATTTTCTTGTACTAAACGTTCCCATAAATCAACAACATTGCCTAGGTAAGCTATAGAAACTGCTTCTTTATTAGACTGAGCAGTTTTAATACGAGGAATTAATAAGTTTAAATCTTCAAATATTTCATCAACCCATCCTTGAGAATACCTAGTGTTAACAGCTTTAGGGTTAAGTTCTGCGGTAACTGAAACAAGGTTAGCTATTTTGGCGGCTTTTGGTTGTGCTCCGCTCATACCACCTAATCCACAGGTTACAAATAATTTTCCTTTTCGTTCTTCTTCTGTTTTACAAATTTTACGAGCGGCATTCATCACTGTTATGCATGTTCCATGCACAATGCCTTGTGGACCAATATACATAAAAGATCCGGCAGTCATTTGTCCGTATTGAGTAACACCTAATGCATTAAATTTTTCCCAGTCGTCTGGTTTACTGTAATTAGGAATCATCATTCCGTTAGTTACAACCACTCTTGGAGCATCTTTATGAGATGGGAATAATCCCATTGGATGCCCGCTATATAATACTAATGTTTGTTCATCTGTCATCGTAGCTAAATACTGCATAGTTAACAAGTATTGAGCCCAATTTTGAAACACAGAACCATTTCCCCCGTATGTAATTAATTCGTGTGGATGTTGAGCAACAGCATAATCTAGATTATTACATAACATGTGCATAATTGCAGCAGCTTGTATGCTTTTATGAGGATAATCATTAATTGGTCGTGCAAATAGTTTATAATCAGGACGAAAACGATACATGTATATTCTACCATATGTTTTTAATTCTTCTGCAAACTCTTTAGCTAAAACAGAATGATGTTTTGGTTCAAAGTATCTTAGCGCATTTTGAATTGCTAATTTTTTTTCTTCCTTGTTTAAAATGTCCTTACGCTTAGGAGCATGATTAATAGAGCTTTCGTAAGATTTTGCTATTGGCAGTTCAGAAGGAATGCCTTGAAGTATGAGTTGTTGAAATTGTTGTAATTCCATAAGTATAAATACATTAATTTAGAAGCGTTGAAATTACATGATTTTTTTAAACTTTTAGATACAATTATTGTTTAATATAAGATGCAAAAAATAACAATATTTTGGTTTAGAAGAGATTTGCGTTTAGATGATAACGCAGGTTTATATTATGCTCTCAAAAACTCAACTACAGTATTACCCATTTTTATTTTTGATAAACACATTTTAGATAAATTAGAAGACAAAAAAGACGCAAGAGTAGAATTTATTCATTCATCTGTACAAAAATTAAATGAGCAACTAAAAGATATCGGCTCTTCAATTAAGGTATATCATTCTTCTCCAGAAATGGTTTTCACACAATTAATTAAAGAGTATGCGATTGATTGCGTATATGCTAATCATGATTATGAGCCTTATGCTAACGAGCGCGACGAAAATATTAAACAGTTGTTAGAAAAAAAGCACATTGGTTTTAAAACGTATAAAGACCAGTGTGTGTTTGAAAAAAACGAAGTAACAAAAGATGACGGAAAGCCATATACCGTATTTACACCATATAGTCGTAAATGGAAAACACGTTTAACTGATTACCATGTTAAACCATATCCTAATAAAAAGTACTTTAATCATTTTTTAAAAAGTAATTCATTTGAAATACCTACACTTAAAAGCATTGGATTTGAATCATCTGGATTAAACTTTCCGTCAACAACAATTAGTAAGTCTATTGTTACGAAATATAAAGAACAAAGAGATTTCCCGTTTATTAACGGCACCAGTAAATTGAGTGTTCATTTACGTTTTGGAACTGTTAGTATTAGAGCTTTAGCAAAACAAGCGATATTATTAAATGAAACATGGTTAAATGAATTGATATGGAGAGATTTTTATATGATGATTTTACATCATTTTCCGCATGTTGTAACTAATTCATTTAAACCACAATATGATAACATAATATGGCGAAATAACGAAACTGAGTTTAAAGCCTGGTGTGAAGGGAAAACCGGGTTTCCTATAGTAGATGCAGGTATGAGAGAGCTGAATTCAACTGGATTTATGCATAATAGAGTACGAATGATTGTGGCCAGTTTTTTAGTAAAGGATTTATTAATAGACTGGCGATGGGGGGAGGCTTATTTTGCAAAAAAATTATTAGATTTTGATTTGAGTGCAAATAATGGCGGATGGCAATGGGCAGCAGGTAGCGGTTGTGATGCTGCACCATATTTTAGAGTATTTAATCCAGCAGAACAAACAAAAAAATTTGATCCAAAATACGACTATATAAAGCAATGGATTCCTGAATTTAACACCATTGATTACCCTAAACCAATTGTTGATCATGCGACCGCAAGATTAAGAGTCTTATCTGTTTATAAAGAAGCTTTAACTGAAAGTAATCAAATTAAATTGTTTGAATAGTAAATTTGGTAATAATTTTTTGTTACATTTAGTGTACTTAAATTATTATGAAAAAAAAAGTTAACCGTATTATCATTTTTTCTGTATTAGTTGTTTTTGTTTTTTCATTTTCTTGTAAAAACAACCCAAATTTTTCTTCGTTAAGAGAAGTAAGTTATTCAGAAGAAATCGCCCCAATTATAAGTGCAAATTGCTCTGCCTCTGGATGCCACGGCGCTATTGATTTTAAAGAACTGAGCTTAGTAACATATGACGACATGATAAAAGGTGGAATAACTGCAGGCTCGCCAAAAAAAAGTAAAATATACAACTCGTTAATAAGTTACGGAGAAGATTTAATGCCCAAAAAACCATTTAATGAACTAACAGAAAAACAAATTCAGTTAATTTACGTATGGATAGGTCAAGGCGCAAAAAACAATTAATCGATTAATTATGAAAAAAATACAAATATCATTAGTATCCTTTACTGCTGTTTTGTTTTTTAACAGCTGTTATTATGATAACTTTAAAGAGTTACATCCTGAAAGCGCATTAACAAACACCGTTTGTGATACATTAGGAGTTATTAGTTATTCAGCGCAAATAGTTCCTGTGTTAGCTAATTCGTGTACAGGAAGTTGTCATAACGGAGCAGGAAGTGGACACGACATGACAAATTGGGCAGCAGTTAATTTTGATGCAGTTGACCCGGGTGGTAGTAAATTAGTTGGTAGTGTTATGTGGGATGGTGTTGCTCAACAAATGCCACAAGGAGGCACTACAAAAATTTCAGATTGCGATATAACAAAAATTAAAAAATGGGTGGCTGCGGGCGCCCCAAACAATTAACTATTTATGAAAAAAATAATTATTTACCTTTCTTTTTTGGTGAGCAGTGGAACTACTGTTTTATCTCAAACTGCAGATGATTTATTAAATATGGTTGCCGAAAAACCAAAAAAAGAATATACAACAGCCACATTTAAAACAACACGTTTAATTAATTTTCACACCGTTGAAGTATTAGGTCGTCGTTGCTTAGATTTTAGAATCTCTCATCGATTTGGAAACTTTAATTCTGGAGCCTATAACGCTTGGGGGATAGATGGAGGAGCTAATATTCGTTTAGCACTAGAATATAGCCCCAACAGCAGATTAATGTTTGGAATAGGAAGAACGTCTGCAAAAAAAATAGCCGATGGGTTTTTAAAATACCGATTATTAAAACAAACTACAAAAGGCGGAGGCATGCCGGTAAGCGTTACCTTGTTCTCTAGCGTTTATCATACATTTATGCAAAATGTATTAATCGATGGCATAAATAAATACCAAACAGTGCCTGATAGATTAGCATTTTGTAATCAAATTATGATTGGACGAAAATTTAATTCTAATTTTTCGTTTCAATTAACGGCAGCTATGGTGCATTTTAATTTAGTAGATAAGATTACGGATAAAAACGATTGTTTTGTTTTAGGTGCGGTTACTAGATACAAATTTGCAAAACGCCAAGCCATTACTTTAGAATATGGCTTAAGATTAAATCAATACAGCAAAGATAAATACCATGATAGTTTTGGAATAGGATATGATTTAGAAACAGGAGGACACGTGTTTCAAATTCATTTAACAAATTCGTTTGGATTAACAGAAGATCAATATTTTATGTATACAAATACATCATGGGATAATTGGGGAATTCGCTTAGGATTTAATATATCACGCGTGTTTAGTTTACAAGGAAGAAATAAAGAATAAAACAAAATAGAAAGATGAAAAAAGCAATATTAATAGGGTTATTATCAATTGGATTAAATGGATTTTCTCAAATTTATGTTGGAGAAAAATGTAAGATTACTTTCTTTAGTGAAACTAAATTAGAAAACATTGATGCTACTAACACAGTAACAAAACCAGTTTTCAACTCTAAAACGGGCGATTTTGCAATTAAAGCTCAACAAAATGCTTTTATATTTAAGTCGGCATTTATGCAAGAGCACTACAATGAAAATTATGTTGAGAGTGAAAAATACCCATACGCCACTTTTAAAGGAAAAATAAAAGAAACAATAGATTATACTAAAAATGGCATGCACAATGTAACTATGATTGGCACGTTAGATATGCATGGCGTAGAATTACCGAGAACAATTACAGGTACTATTACAATTAAAGATGGACAACTATTTATGGATTCTAAGTTTGATGTAAAGGTTGCAGACCATAAAATTAAAGTGCCTTCTTTATATGTAGAAAATATCGCAGAAAACATACAAGTTACATTTCATGCAGATATGGCGCTACTAAAAAAATAAAAATTATTTTATTCAACAAAAAGCCCATCTATAAACTATAGTTGGGCTTTTTGTTGAATATTTAAATATAAATGATATGATAATAAAAAACGTATTAAATAAATTAATTATTATAACACTATCATTAGGTTATTTTTCTATTTCAGCTCAGCAAAGCCGTAAAGAAGAATTTAAAGAATGTGCCGTAGAAAGATTTAATCAGAAAGATTATGATGGTTCGATTTATTATTTTACGTTAGCTATTCAAATCAATCCGCTGGATTCATTGCTTTATTTTGACCGAGCGATGGTGAAAGAAATAACAAAAGATTATCAGGGAGCTATTGATGATTTTACTAAGGCTATTGAAATTGATTCAACTAATGTAGATAACTACTTTATGAGGGGGATTAATAAAAACCATTTAAAAAAATATGAGGAGGCGATTATAGATTTTAATAAAACAATAACACTTGAATCATCGAATGCGGATGCTCATTATTTTATGGGAATTGCAAAATTTGAACTGAAAGATTACAAAGGAGCATTAAAAGATTATTCGGATGCTATTGCATATAATCCAACTCATGCCGAAGCATATAATAGTAGGGCGGAAGTAAAATTAATGTTTAAAGAGTATAAAGCAGCTTTAGCTGATTACAATAAGGCTATAGAGTTAGAACCAGAAACTGCAAAATTTTATTTGCAAAGAGCAAGACTAGAGAAGATAGTGAATAATCAAAAAGATGCAAGTAAAGATTTAGAAAGGTATAAGGCACTAGGAGGCACTATAAAAGACTAGTTAAGACAATTTGTAAAAGTTAAGAAGGGGTTTAATTTATATTGAGTCTAAATAACATAGTTGTTTTTTAAACCAAAAAACATTACGTTTATCAATTATAAAAATACATACAATTATGAAAAAACAATTACTTAAATTTTTTATTTCTTCACTAGCTATTTTATGCTCTGTTCCTTTTTCTGCTCAAACTTCTGGAACGTTAACAGCTACATTTACTGAGGTTCAAAAAACACCTACTTACAATGGAAATTCACAGCATGTTTTAGCTGTTTGGATTCAATCAAACATAGGTTCTTTCATAAAAACAAAAAGACGTTATGCCGGCAATGGAACAAATGATCATTTGCCAACTTGGGCGGCTAATGCAGGATGTATGTCTTCTAGTAATTGTTTAGGATCTGCATGTGATGTTGTAGACGGGACAACGGGAGCTACAAGAAGCACCTGGACAACGTATACAGTTACATGGGATGGAAATAAAGGAGCTGCAACCACAGGAACATTACAACCGGATGGAGTTTATAAAGTAGCAATTCAATCAACCTGGAATCATGGTAGTTCAGGTACAACCATGCAAACATATACTTTTACTAAGGGAGCAACAGTTGATCATCAAACACCAGCTGATAATGCGTATTTTACTGGTGTAGTATTAGATTGGATTCCAAGCCCAGCAGGATTAAATGAAATAAAATTGCCATCATTATCTATATACCCAAATCCAACAGCGGGAGTATTTAATGTTGATTATACAAATGCTAATACCATAAAAGTAATTAATATGTTAGGCGTTGTTGTTTACCAAGAAAACGTTGATCAATTATCTAGCGGAACTAAGAATATTGATTTATCGAATTTTGCAAATGGAGTTTATTTTATTAATGTTTCAAATAATACAAACGCCTTAAATCATAAACTTATTTTAAATAAGTAAACTAAATAGTTTAAACCATAAAAAAAGCCCCAACATTGGGGCTTTTTTTATGGTGTTATACCTGTATTATTTTATTCTGTTTCTGTAATAATTGTTTTTAGCCCATCTGTTTCATATACTTGATAATTTCCTTTATCATCAGAATAAATAAGATATGCTTGTAACTCTTTATGATGAGTTAAAAATTCTTTAGCCTTTTCTAACCCCATTACTAAAATACCAGTGGCATTAGCATCTGCAGAAATGCATTCTTTTGAAAATATAGACGCACTTAATAAATTATTTTTTGTTGGATATCCAGTTTTTGGATCAAGGTGATGGTGATATTTTACGCCATCTTCAATCACATAGCGACGATAATTACCTGATGTTGCGATAGCCATGTTTTCTAGCTTTACAAGTGCCTTTAATGGATTTTCAGATTCTTTATTATCAATTGGCTTTTCAATACCTACTTTCCAATACGTGTTATTTGGTTTTTTACCCTTAGCATATACTTCGCCTCCAATTTCAACTAAGTAAGAAGTTATTCCTTTGGTGTTTAAAAATTCAGCGATGACATCTACAGAATATCCTTGGGCAAACGCATTAAAATCTAAAGCTACTCGAGGATCTTTTTTTATAATTTTTCTACCTTTTAATGTAATTAAATCAAAACCTACAAATTGCAAAAGACTATCAATTTTTTGTTTTTCGATTTTCGTTTTTTTATTAGGACCAAAACCCCATGCATTTACTAATGGATAAACAGTGGGATCAAATGCTCCACCTGTGTTTTTCCATACCTCTTTTGCTTTATTAAAACACGCAATAAAGTATTTGTCAACTTTTACGTGTTTTTGGTTGCTGTTTATTTTAGAGATGATAGATGTAGGAATATAGGTTGAAACAGACGCGTCAAAATCGTGTAATATTTTTTCAATATCAGGCTGAAAATCTCTATTTAACGAATCATAATATGCAATATGATAAGTGGAGCCTTGTGCGTACCCTTCAATTTTAATTGGCTCTGATTGGGCGTGTATAAGCATGTGATGCGCAACACATAAGTATGATACTAGTGATGATAAAATAAGTTTTTTCATAAAGGAAGGACGTTTAGCGTTAAATGATTAGCGAATATAATAGTTTATTGAAGCATAAAAAACACTAAAACAAAAAAGTCTTGTAAACATTACAAGACTTTTTTGTAAAGTTAAATAAATAATTAAACAACCATATTTACAATTTTTTTATGAACTACAATTACTTTTTTAGGTTGTTTTCCATCAAGTAATTTTTGAGTTTGTTCATTTTTCATCACTTCAGCTTCAACTTCTGCAATGGTTAACGTAGCAGGAAGTTCTAATGTAAACTTTAATTTTCCATTCACAGAAACCGGATAATTCACTGAATCATCTACTAAATACGATTCGTTAAATATTGGAAAACTTGCATTGCAAATACTATCCTTGTTGTTAAGTTTTTCCCAAAGTTCTTCGGCTATATGCGGAGCATATGGTGATAAACAAATTAGTAACGGTTCAAGAATTGCTCTTTTATTACATTTTGCATCTGTTAACTCGTTTACACAAATCATAAATGTGCTAATAGAGGTATTAAAAGAAAAACGATCAATGTCTTCTGTAATTTTTTTGATGGTTTTATGTAATGTTTTTAATTCTGCTTTTGTTGGTTCGTCGTTACTAACAGCAAAGGTTCCTGTACCATAAAATAATTTCCATAATTTTTTTAAGAAACCATGCACGCCCGTAATACCATTAGTATTCCATGGTTTACTTTGCTCTAATGGACCTAAAAACATTTCATACAAGCGCAAGGTGTCAGCTCCAAATTTTTCAGCAATGTCATCTGGTGTAACGACATTGTATTTTGATTTAGACATTTTTTCTACTTCGTGAGAACACAAAAATTCATTATTATCATCACATAATAATATTGCATTTTTATATTCTTCTCTCCAACTTCTAAAAGCGTCTTGATTTAAAACATCATTCGTTACAATATTCACATCAACATGTATTGCTAGTAAATTAAACTCTGAAGTTTTTAATCCAACTATATTTAATTCCTCTTCTGTCAAATCTCTCTTAGCTCTCCCTTTTGAAACAAAGACATTTTGATTTTCCTTCATTCTATAAACAAAATTACTTCTACCCTGAATCATCCCTTGATTAATCAACTTCTTAGCTGGCTCATCAATGGCAATGTAGCCAAGGTCTTTTAAAAATTTTGTCCAAAAGCGCACATATAATAAATGCCCAGTGGCATGCTCGCTACCACCAATATATAAATCAACTTGTTGCCAGTAATCGGTTAGTTTTTTAGAGGCAAATTCCGAACTGTTATGAGCGTCCATGTATCTTAAAAAATACCACGAGCTACCTGCCCAACCAGGCATGGTGCTATGTTCGTAATCATGCTTGCCATCGTATTTCCATGAAGAAGCGGCACGCGCTAAAGGCGGTTCGCCATCTTCGGTTGGTAAATATTTATCTACTTCTGGTAATACTAATGGTAATTCATTTTCATTTAAAGCATAAGGAATATCATTTTTGTAATAAATAGGAATTGGTTCTCCCCAATAACGTTGGCGGCCAAATACGGCATCACGCAAACGAAAGTTTACTTTTCCTTTTCCTAAACCTCTTGCTTCAATTTCTGCTATGGCTTTTTTCATAGCATCTTTAACGTCTAATCCATTTAAGAAATCAGAGTTAATCAATTTTCCTTCTTTAGCGTCGTAAGATTCTTTCTCTAAATCACCTCCTGCTACAACTTCTAAAATAGGTAACCCAAAGTGTTTCGCAAAAGCATAATCTCTGCTATCATGAGCAGGAACAGCCATTACGGCCCCTGTTCCGTAACCAGCTAATACGTAATCGCCAATCCAAATAGGTACTTGTTTACCTGTAAAAGGATGTACCACATATGAGCCGGTAAAAACTCCTGTAATTTTATTGACGTCGGCTTGGCGTTCGCGTTCGCTTCTGTTTTTGGCTTGTGTTACATATGTTTCAACGGCTATTTTATTTTCAGGTATTGTTAAGCTGTTTACTAATTCATGCTCAGGAGCAAGGGTAACAAATGACACGCCAAATACAGTATCTGGTCGAGTTGTAAATACTTCAATAAATGTGTCATCCTGAACGGAGTTGAAGTGTTGAACTTTAAATTTAAGAGAAGTTCCTTCGCTTTTTCCAATCCAGTTTCGTTGAGCTTCTTTTAAGCTTTCTGTCCAATCTAGCGTGTCTAATCCGTCTAACAGTCTTTGAGCATAGGCTGTAATACGCATACTCCACTGTTTCATTAATTTACGTTCTACAGGATAGCCACCACGTTCACTAACACCATCTTTAATTTCATCGTTAGCTAAAACGGTTCCTAATTGAGGACACCAGTTAACGTATGCTTCGCCTAAGTAGGCAATACGATAGGCCATTAAAACATCAGACTGTTCTTTTTCAGAAAAAGATTTCCACTCAGTTGCTGTAAATTGTTTTACGTCTTCATCGCAAACCGCATTTACTTTAATATTTCCATTGGTTTCAAACTCAGTTATTAGTGAAGAAATGTTTTCTGCTTTGTTGTTATTATTATTGTACCAACTATTAAATATTTGAATAAAAATCCATTGCGTCCATTTGTAATACTCTGGATTTGATGTTCTAACTTCTCTATCCCAATCAAATGAAAAACCTATTTTATCTAATTGCTCACGGTAACGAGTAATATTTTGTTCGGTTGTAATTGTTGGATGTTGCCCCGTTTGAATAGCATATTGTTCGGCGGGTAATCCAAAGCTATCATAACCCATTGGATGTAATACATTAAATCCTTTATGGCGCTTATAACGCGCTACAATATCTGATGCAATGTATCCTAATGGATGCCCAACGTGTAACCCTGCACCAGAAGGATAAGGAAACATATCTAACACATAATATTTTGGTTTATCTCCTCCATCTTTGGCAGCAAAGGTTTTATGAGTTGCCCAATATGTTTGCCATTTATGCTCTATATCTTTAAAATTATATTCCATTGTGTTGTTTTTACGAGGTGTAAAGATAGAATTTAACAGTAAAGAGGCAAAGCGTTTGTCAGTAGACTTGAATATTTTTTCGCTTTTAGTTTATATATTTTACTATTGAACGAGATGTAATTAAAATGCTCCTCACAATAAATAGTAGTGTTTATTGTGAGGAGCATTTATTAAAAGTTTTTAATTAGTATTTAATCCCAGAAACACCAATGTTTTCAATAGGATGCCATGTTGTTTTAATTTCTTGTAAGTCGGTGATATAATAAGGGCCTTGTTCTTTTTCATTGATCCAATTTTTATCCCAATTAAAAACACGCTTTACATTTAAAGAAGCATTTTCACCAATTGTTTTATTAAAATCTTTCTCGGAGTTGCAATTAACAATCGCATTTACATCCATATGTGAAGAAAAATGTGAGTGTAATTCTTTACAACTACCCGTAACAATATTAATTACACCGCCTGGCACATCACTTGTAGCAATAACTTCTGCAAAAGTAATTGCACAAGTTGGTTTACTTTCAGACGCTAATATAATGCACGTATTTCCACCAGCAATAGCAGGAGCAATAACAGAAACTAATCCTAATAAGGCAGATGACTCATTAGCAAGTATTGCTACTACTCCCATTGGTTCAGGAACAGAGAAGTTGAAATGAGAAGTAGCAACGGGATTAACAGCACTAAATAACTGTTGGTATTTATCGCACCATCCAGCATAGTATACTAAACGATCAATACTCATTTCCACTTCTTTTTTAGCAGAAGCAGAGGTATAACCTAATTGTTTTAATTCTTCTAAAAATTGGTCTTTACGACCTTCTAGCATTTCTGCAATACGATATAATATTTGTCCACGATTAAATGCTGCACGAGTACTCCATCCACTAAAAGCTGCGCGAGCTGCTGTTACGGCATTTCTGTAATCTTTTCGAGAAGATAAACTAACATTTACAGTCATGTTATTTTTTAATTTTAAAGGATAATAACGGCCGCTTTCTGTACGAGGAAATTGTCCGCCAATAAATATTTTATATGTTTTTAAAACTTCTATTCTTTGCATAATTGTTAAAAATTTAAGTATGGTATTAAGCCGTGTAATCCGCCCTCTCTACCAAATCCACTTTCTTTATATCCACCAAATGGCGATGTTGGATCAAATTTATTATAGGTGTTTGCCCAAACAACCCCCGCTCGAAGTTTAGAAGTTAAATTAAAAATACGAGATCCTTTATCTGTCCATACTCCAGCGCTTAACCCGTAAGGAATATTATTTGCTTTTTCAATAACCTCTTCAATGGTTCGAAATGTTTGAATAGCTAACACGGGACCAAAAATTTCTTCTTGAGAAATACGATGCGATTGTGAAGTGTTTAAAAATAAAGTAGGACGCACAAAAAAACCTTTTTTAGGAATTGAGCATGAACTTTGATACATTTCTGCGCCATCGTTTACGCCTATTTTTAAATACTCATTAATTTTGTTGAGTTGCATTTTTGAATTAATAGCGCCAATGTCTGTGTTTTTATCTAATGGATCTCCAACAATTAATGTTTCTAATCGGTCTTTTAATTTTTTTATCACTTCTTCGGCAACACTTTCTTGAACAAATAAACGAGACCCAGCACAACATACATGACCTTGGTTAAAGAAAATACCATTAATAATTCCTTCAACAGCTTGGTTAATAGGAGCGTCTTCAAAAATAATATTAGCGGCTTTTCCACCAAGTTCAAGTGTTAGTTTTTTATCAGTGCCAGCTATTGATTTTTGAATCCATTTACCAACGTGTGTGCTTCCGGTAAATGCAATTTTATTAACGTCTTTATGATTAACAATAGAAGCCCCAGTTGTTCCAAATCCTGTTACAATATTTACTACTCCATCAGGTAATTCACTTTCTTGAATAATTTCGGCTAATTTTAAAGCGGTTAAAGGAGTTGTTTCTGCGGGTTTTAACACAACAGTATTTCCGGTTGCCAAAGCTGGTGCAATTTTCCAGGCAGCCATTAATAATGGAAAGTTCCATGGAATTATTTGTCCGGCAACGCCTATTGATTTTGGCTGACGGTTTGGAAAAGCATATTCTAATTTATCAGCCCAGCCAGCATAGTAAAAAAAATGGTTTGCTGCTAAAGGCACATCAATATCGCGACTCTCGCGTATTGATTTTCCTCCATTTAGTGTTTCAATAACTGATAATTCGCGAGAGCGTTCTTGTATTAAACGAGCTATACGGTAAATGTATTTTGCTCGTTCTTTAGCAGGCATTTTATGCCATGTTTTAGTATATGCGCCTCGAGCCGCTTTTACAGCATTATCAACATCTTTACTGTTTGCCTCTGCAATACTCGAAATTTTTTCTTCGGTAGCAGGGTTAATGGTATCAAAGTACTTACCAGAGTTTGGTTTCACAAATTTACCATTGATAAATAAGTTGTATTGTTTTTGAAGTTGAATATGATCGGTTGCTTCTGGAGATGGAGCGTATTTCCAATCTGTAAAGTATTCTAAATTTTTAGCTTCTTTTTTTGCCATTTTGTGTATGTTCTTTTACGAAAAAATAAACTTTTACGATTAAGGTTAATCTATTGAAATATAATCTTTACTATAGTATACTCCTTTAGCTTCTTTTTCTAATTGTAAAATTAAATCGTTAGCTAGTGAGCTTGCACCAAAACGAAACCATTTATTTGTTAACCATGCATTACCTAATGTTTCGTGTAGCATTACTAAATATTGTAAAGCACTTTTTGCGGTGCTAATACCACCTGCGGGTTTCATGCCAATCATAGTCCCAGTTTTAAAATAATAATCTTTAATAGCATCTAGCATTACTAATGTTACAGGCATTGTAGCAGCTACACCAATTTTTCCAGTTGATGTTTTAATAAAATCTGCGCCAGCATAAATAGCTATATCGCTAGCACGACGAACATTATCTAGTGTTGAAATTTCGCCTGTTTCAAAAATTACTTTTAATCGTGCATTGTATTTTTTGCATACATCTTTAATTGTAGCAATTTCATCAAATACAAACTGATAATTTCCTTTTAAAAATTCTCCACGACTAATGACCATATCAATTTCATCAGCGCCATTATCTAATGCAAATGTTGTGTCTAATAATTTAATTTGTTTAGTTGAGTTTCCACTTGGAAATGCTGTAGATACAGATGCAACTTTAACAGAACTCCCTTTTAATGAGTCCTTGGCTGTTTTTACCATTGTAGGATAAACACAAACAGCTGCTGTTGAAGGTAAATCAGGTAAAGAGATATGTGGATGAATAGCTTTATAACACATTTGTTTTACTTTCCCTTCTGTATCTTTTCCTTCTAGAGTAGTTAAATCAATCATGTTAAGGGCTAATTTAAGCGCCTGAACCTTACTGTTTTTTTTTATACTTCGTGTATTAAATCGAGCCACTCTTTCTTCAATACCAACTTGATCTATGACTGGGCTTAGTTTAAAATCGTATGCCATGTTAATGTTTATTAAAACGCGTTATTTAATCAAAAGTAAGAATAATTAATTGTATTTTTAAAATCTAATTTTTCTTTATTAAACTTTTTCATGTTTGACCTTTGCCATAAAATAATAGGAAAGAATATATTAAAACCGAATAGAAAATTATTTAGCAATTATACTTTTACTTGTTTTGAAAACATACATGATGCTCCTGAATTAGAATGGAATACAGCATTAAATAATAATAATGTTTTTTTATCATACTCTTATTTAAGTGTGTTACACAAAGAAAAAACATCTCATTTCAGATTTAGATATGTAATAGTATATAATAAGAAAATTCCTATTGGCGTTGTGTATTTTCAAATTAATGATTTCTCTGCCTCTTTATTTGGAGAGATGGTGAATCAACAAATTACAGAGTTGAAAAGTAAGAGAGCGTCTATTTTTCAAAAGTATATTTCTAGTAATGAAGATGAAACTATAATGCGTTTGGTAACTTGCGGAAATAATTTTATTAGTGGAGAGCATGGCTTTTTTATAGAACTTAATAGTAAAAAAACCATATTTAAATTAGTAGAAGGCATTATTGATTGTGTTTCAAGAGCAGAAAAATTAAGAGGAAAAATATCTGCAGTATTAGTTAAAGATTTTTACGAAGAGGGTTTTGGTGAAAAAGATTGTTGGTATTGCAAGCGCTTCAAACATTTTAATGTAGAACCTAACATGATTATTGATTTACCAAAAGGGTTATCAAACTTATCAGAGTACATAAATTGTTTTTCTAAAAAATATAGAAATAGAGCTAAAGGGATTTTAAAAGCTAGTTCCTTACTAACAAAAAAACGCCTTTCTGTAAATGAGGTGTCTTTTTATAAGGAAGCTATGCATGCATTATATACTCAAGTGTTTAATCATGCTAAATTTAAACTAGTTCAATTATCCCCAAATTATTTTGAGGATTTATTAAAAGCAAATACGAATTCGTTTTATGTGGATGCTTGGTTTAAAGAACAAACAATGGTTTCGTTTGCTTGTGGATTTTGTTTAGAAAATGAAGTAGAAGCTCACTATATAGGGTTTGATTATGCTCTTAACAAGGACTACGAGTTGTATCAAACCATATTGTATAGTTTTATTGAACAGGCAATAATTATGAAAAAAACTAAAATTAATTTAGGACGAACAGCTTCTGAAATTAAAACTACAGTAGGGGCTAAGCCTCATGAATTATTGTGTTATATAAAACCACAAAACACGGTTTCTAAGTTAATTATGAAACCGTTTATGCAATTTTTACAACCTACAGAGTGGATTCCTAGAAATCCGTTTAAGGAATAAAAAAACCCGCTATTAGCGGGTTAAATTTTACAAAAAATTAATCGTCAGTTGGTTCAGGTGCTTTTTTAGGAGCTGCTTTTTTAGATTTAATTTTTTTAGGCCATAATACATTAATTAATTCGTTATGAATTGTAAGCATTGTTTCGCTTATTCCATTGATGATATCAACATCTTTATTTGAATTGTTTTTCCAGGCACGAACTACTTCTTCTTCAGAGTTATCTTCTTTTATGATATAAAATTTCACTAATTTTTTACCTCTAACTTCCGCTTTGCCACTCCAGCAATTTGCTTTAGCGCCAATACGAGATGTTATAATTACATCTGAGTAAATACCATCTTCTACAGCCTCTGCACCTCGTTCTTCAAATTTAATAGACCATTTATTATAGCAAGTCAGTTCTCTAGGCTCTTCTGATTGAGATTTAATTTGTGTAGTCGCAACAAATAATGTAAGGATAAAAAATAATTTTTTAATCATGATAATGTTTTTAGTTTATAAATATACTGGTTTAATTAGTGTTTTTTAGATATTAAAACGTAAAAATAAAAAATAAATATATCAAAATACATTTATATGTATGTTTTTAAAACAGCATTAAAATGCTACAAATTGTAGCAACCCTTCGCAGCTTTTTATTGTTTCTTTGTCAAAACTTATTGCATGTTAATAAAAACATTTGGCAGCGCTGTGCATGGAATTAATGCAACAACTGTAACCGTTGAAGTACATATTGGACAAGGAATTAATTTTTATTTAGTAGGATTGCCCGATAGTGCCGTTAAAGAAAGCCATCAAAGAATAGACGCGGCTTTAAAAAATAATAATTTAAAAATCCCAGGCAAACAAATCACCATTAACATGGCTCCTGCAGATATCAGAAAAGAAGGATCTGCATATGATTTAACAATTGCTGTTGGTATTTTGGCTGCGTCTGAACAAATAAAATCTGAAGATGTATCTAGATATATTATCATGGGAGAATTATCTCTAGACGGCGAATTACGTCCTATAAAAGGCACATTGCCTATTGCAATTAAGGCAAAACAAGAAGGATTTAAAGGAATTATTTTACCTCAACCTAATGCTATGGAAGCAGCAGTTGTTGATGGATTAGAAGTTTATGGCGTTTCACATATACAACAAGTGATAAATTTTTTTAACAAAACACAATTCCTTGAACCAATAACCATAGATGTAGAAAAAGAATTTTTAACTCGGCTTGATCAAATAGAGTTTGATTTTGCAGATGTGAAAGGACAAGAAAACATTAAAAGAGCATTGGAAATAGCTGCTTCGGGAGGGCATAACGTTATTTTAATAGGCCCACCTGGTGCCGGAAAAACAATGTTGAGTAAGCGGATTTCTTCTATTTTGCCACCGTTAACATTAGACGAATCTTTAGAAACAACTAAAATTCATAGTGTTGCTGGAAAAACATCAAAAACAATGGGATTAATTACCAGTCGGCCTTTTAGACATCCGCACCACACCATATCAGATGTAGCCTTAGTAGGAGGAGGGATGAATGCTCAACCTGGAGAAATATCATTAGCGCATAATGGAGTATTGTTTTTAGATGAATTACCGGAATTTAAAAGAACCGTATTAGAGGTAATGAGGCAACCGTTAGAAGATAGAATTGTTACCATTTCAAGAGCACGCTTTAGTGTTGAATACCCGGCAAGCTTTATGTTAATGGCAAGCATGAATCCTTGTCCTTGCGGATACTACAATCATCCAGAAAAAGAATGCGTGTGCGCTCCAGGGGTTGTTCAAAAATATTTAAATAAGATCTCAGGACCTTTATTAGATAGAATTGATTTACATGTTGAGGTTACTCCAGTGCCTTTTAGCGAATTAAGTAAAGCTCAACACACAGAAACAAGTAAAGATATCAGGAAACGGGTTGTAAAAGCAAGAAAAATTCAAACCGACCGTTATCAACAAATAGAAGGAATTTACTGTAATGCCCAAATGCGCACAAAAGATTTAAAAAATTACTGTGCTTTAGATGATTCAAGTAATTCTCTTCTAAAAACAGCAATGGAACGTTTAGGATTATCGGCAAGAGCGTATGATAGAATACTAAAAGTAGCACGAACAATAGCAGACCTAGACGATTCTTTCACATTAAAAACAAATCATATAGCCGAAGCAATTCAGTACCGAAGTTTAGATAGAGATGGTTGGGCTGGTTAGCTCATTTAAATACACTTACGTTAAACAAAATAGTATTAATTTTGTTAATGTATAAAAAGTAGTTATGCCTAATCAATATGTTATAAAAGATTTAGAAAGACTTTCTGGTATAAAAGCCCATACATTACGAATATGGGAACAGCGATATGGTATATTAAAACCATTACGTACAGAAACTAATATTCGGTATTATACTTCAGAAGACTTAAAAAGAATTTTAAATATTTCTTTATTAAATAATAATGGATACAAAATATCTAAAATTGCAAAACTACCAGACGATGAAATAATAAAACAAGCACAGTACATTTTAAATAATTTTTCAAAAGAAAGCGATCAAATAGATAATTTGGTAATGTGTATGATGGAAATGAATGAAGCTAAATTTGAGAAAATAATCTCAAACTGTATAATTCATTTTGGATTTGAAAGCACAATTGAAAAAATTTTATTTCCTTTTATGAGACAAATTGGAAATATGTGGCAAGTAGGCTTGGTAAATCCAGCGCAAGAACATTTTATTTCTCATTTAATACGCCAAAAAATTATTGTAGGAATTGACGGTTTATTTCCTGAACCATTGGCAAATCCAAAAACATTTTTATTATATCTTCCTTCTAATGAGCTGCATGAACTTGGATTATTATATTGTCATTTTTTAATAAAATCTAAAGGACATAAATGCTTATATTTGGGTCAGTCAGTTCCTTTTGAAGATATTGTATCTGTATCAGGAGTTGTTCCTGCAGACGTTGTTGTAACTGTTTTTACGCATCGTATGGAGGGAGTAACAACTCAAGAATATTTAAATAATTTAGCAAATTCATTTAAAAATTCTCAAATTATGGTGTCAGGAAGAGTATTTTTTGATGAAAAGGAAAAAATAAAACTGCCAAAAAATGTTATTTTATTTGAATCTCATGAGCAATTTAAAAAAGTTTTACATAGTGTTAATTTCTCATTTACTGCATACAAATCTAATTAAGGTAGCGCTTTTATTTAGTTTTTTTGCTTCATGTTCTACAAATAATGAAAACAATGAAGCTCCTCCTTCAAACGTTTTAACTGAAGAACAAATGATACAAGTTTTAACAGATGCCTATTTAGCAGAAGGAGCATCAAGTATTAATATTAAAAATGCAACAGGAGAAAAATATGATTCGGTTTATCAATTTAATCCAATAAAAGATAATCAAATTAAAAAATCTACTTTTGATTCATCTATTACATATTACTCTAAGCATCCAAAAAAATTAAAAATAATATATGATAAAGTGCTAGATAAATTAAGTGTTATACAAGCAAAAGGTAAGTTAGATTAAACTATTTTTATTTCTATGATTAATACAATAAAGCAATTAGCAAAGCAATATTTTTCGGAAATAGTTTATTTTAGAAGACATCTGCATCAGAATCCAGAATTATCATTTCAAGAATTCAAAACCTCAGAATACATTTGTTCTGTATTAGATAAATATGGTATTACTTACAAAAAAGGGATAGTAAAAACAGGAGTAGTTGCTATTATAGAAGGGAATAATCCGGCATTAAAAACTATTTTATTACGAGCAGATTTAGACGCACTGCCGATTCAAGAAAAAAATGATTCGGAGTATAAATCTCAAAATAATGGTATTATGCATGCTTGTGGCCATGATGCTCATACGGCATCGGTTTTAGGAACTACCATAATTTTACAACAATTAAAAAATAAATTACAAGGAACAGTAAAAATTATATTTCAACCCGGAGAAGAAGTATTGCCAGGAGGCGCATCATTAATGATAGAGGAAGGGATTTTAGAAAATCCTAAGGTTGATTTCGCTATTGCACAACATGTATTTCCAAGTATGGAAGTAGGAAAGGTTGGATTTAGAGAAGGAATGTATATGGCAAGTACTGATGAAATACATATTACTATTACAGGAAAAGGAGGACATGCTGCAATGCCAAAAGAATATAACAATCCATTGGTAGTTGCAGCACATATTATTACTGAAATAGAAAAGCAGTTTCCTTGTATTATTGATAAAGAAGGTGTTTCAAGATCTACCACTAATAATATTCCCACAGTAGTAGCTTTTGGAAAAATTGAAGGAAAAGGTGCAACCAATGTTATTCCTGAAACTGTATATTTAGCCGGCACCTTTAGAACCATGGATGAGACATGGAGAGAGGAAGTGAAACAAAAAATCAAAGAAATTAGCCATGTAGTATCTCGTAATTATAATTCTTCAGCAGATGTAAACATTATCAATGGATACCCTTTTTTAGTAAACGACAAAATAACAACTAAAAATTGTAAAGAAAGCGCTATTGAGTATTTAGGAGAAAAAAATGTAGAGGAATTACCTTTAAGATTAACAGCAGAAGATTTTGCATACATCACACAAAAAGTACCAAGTTGTTTTTATCGATTAGGAACAGGCAATAAAGAAAAAGGTATTGTCTCTGGTGTTCACACGCCTACTTTTGATATTGATGAATACGCACTTGAAATCTCATCAGGATTAATGGCATGGATTGTCATGAATCATAAATAACAGCCCCTTAAAACAATAATTAATTTTTGGCATGATTATTATAATATGATTTATAAATAAAAAAATCATGACAAATAATACCCAAAAAGGAAATGATGGAGAAGATATTGCTACTGCCTATCTTATAAATAGTGGCTACAAAATAATTGCAAAAAATTGGCGGCACAAACATTTAGAAATTGATATTATTGCTACAGTAAACAATACGTTAGTAATCGTAGAAGTTAAATTAAGAACAAGCCAGTTGTTTGGCACGCCAGAAGAATTTGTAACAAAATCTAAACAAAAAAAATTAATTAAAGCGGCTGACTTTTTTATTAAAGAAAATGATATATCTACGGATACAAGGTTTGATGTTATTTCTATAATTCATAATCAATACGAACGCAGCATCAATCATATTCAAAACGCTTTCTACCCAACAATATAAATAATAAAAAACCTCTGAGAGAATTCAGAGGTTTTTTAATTAAGAAACTAATTTAATTTTTTGTCCTAATAATAATTGCGGCTTTTTCTTTAATCCATTCATCTCAATTATTTTATCTACGCTAATACCATATTTTTTAGAAATTCCATAAAGTGTTTCTCCTTTTTTTACTTTATGAATTTTAACAGTTGAGGCATTATTGCTTTCTGCTAATTTTATAGTTGAATCTGTTTTTTGATTAACAGCAACATTTGTTTGCGGTTCTTTATTAGGTTCAATGGCATTGCTTATTGGTTTAGGGCTTATCACATCTTGCTTAATATAAACGATTAGTTTTTTACCATTTTTAAGTCCTCGTTTTCCAATGTAATTCCATGATTTTAAGTCAGCAACAGTAACCCCATATTTACGAGCAATACTACTTAATTTTTCGCCACTTTTAACAGTATGTGTTTTTTGAATTTCTTTTATTGCTACAGTACTCTCGGAAGCTACTAATTTTTGAGATTTAATAGCAGCATAAATTTCAGTTTCGTTAGATAAAAAAGTACCAATTTTAGCTTTTGGAAGAGTTAAAAAATTTCCACCTGCGGGAATTTCGCTTTTACGATACTGAGGATTAAAGTAGGCAATTTCTTCAACAGAAATATCAAGTGCAGACGAAATTTGATTAAATGTCATAGATTCTTTAACTACAGCGGTATCAACTTCAAAGTATGTTTTTCGAGGTGTTGAGGCGTAAATATTATGTTCTGTAGGATAGTTCATTACATAATTAGCGGCAATAAAAGCCGGAACATAAGCTTGGGTTTCTGTTGGTAAATATGGGCGAATTTCCCAATATGTTTTTTTACCACCACTTCTGCGGATGGCTTTGCTTATTGTTCCTGGGCCCGCATTATAGGCTGCTAAAACCATTTGCCAATCACCAAACATTGTATATAAACTTTTTAAATATTCTGCAGCGGCTTCTGTAGCTTTGTATACATCTGAACGTTCGTCAATATATGAGTTTACATTTAAACCATACATTTTTCCGGTAGGATACATAAATTGCCATAATCCAGTAGCACCACATCTCGATCTGGCATTAGGGTTTAAAGCTGATTCAATAACCGCTAAATGTTTTAACTCTAAAGGAATATTATGTTTATCAAAAACTTCTTCAAACATAGGATAATACAATTGAGACAGTCCCATCATTCTGCTAACAAGTTCTCTTTTTCTTACTGCATATAATTCAATAAACCCTTTTACATGTGGGTTATATACTAAATCAAAAGGAGAATTAGCATCTAACTTAGCTAAACGACTTTCATATACAAAATCCTCAAAACGAGGCACGCTATCAATAGCGTATTTATATTTGTTTACTTTTGGATATACAGGTTTTAATAAAGCTTTTTCTATTACTTTTTGGTTTGCTAAACTATCTAACATGGCAGCAACAGGATTATCTGTAATAGTAAGTGTGTTTTGAGCAAACACATTAACTGAGGCTAAAGCAGATAATAATAGCGCTTTTTTAAATGTATATTTTAGTGTAGTTAGCATGGTGTTTTTTTAAAGTTGTAACGTCATAGTTTACAAAACGTTACAATAAATTATAATTCGTATACTACAATTTTAAAAAATATATCTAATAAACAAAAGTTAAAGTAGTTTAATTTTTAACTTTGCTTTGTGAAAAACAAAAACGAAGAATTTAAAGAATATTATGAACGTAATAGGTTACTTGTAATAATAGTGGCAGTAATTGCTTTATTAATAGATTGGTTAAGTATTAAAATGCTTATTGATGTTAATCCATGGGGCTCAACGGTTGCAATACCTGGATTAACAATAACTTTACAGGCATTGTGGTTAATTGTAAATCCTCATGCAGTTATTTATGAAAATAGATTTGAAATAAAACAATCGTTATTGTATAACAGAGAATTTTATTACCTAGATGCCAAAGCCATTAAAACACATTCTTCGTGGTTTGTATATTTAGTTTATAATGATGATGATTTGGCTCGTATTCCATTAATTGGAATGAAGGCAGCCCACAAACAAAAATTTATAGACGCATTAATTCAAAAAATTAATAATAGCCTAGATAACCGAGAGTTTTAAATTTATATACTTGTTATGAAAAATAAAAAATTACTTTTTTTCGTCATTTTACTACTTCCGGCTTTATTTAAAATTATTCTTGAGTTTACTACCATTAACTCAAGAAAACTGCCTCATTATGGGCCAAAAAAAACAGTGTTGAATGATACTATATTCTATAAAGTTGATGGAATATTTAAGCAGTTACCCAACATAAGAGATACTTCAATCACTTTAACTACATTTTATATGGATACCGTGAAATATCCTTTATTTGTTGTGAGTTTTATTAAGCATAGCTACAATAAAGATAATTATCGTTTAGCTGGACTATCAGAATACGTGCAATACAAAAAAGATAAAATAAAGTTAATCCCTTTTGTTATTGTTACACCTTGCAATAATTCTAAAGACACATCTTGTTTAAGAGAAATGGAACAATTATCTGTAAGTAATAATAATATATTAACACTATACTGGAATACAGCCTCTTTTGATAGTTTAAATAAGGTTTATTTTAAAGAAAAACCTATTTATGTTGACTATAGTTTTTTTGTATTGGTAGATAAAAAAAGAAATATCAGAGGATATTACGATGCTAGATATATTTCTGAAATAAAAAGATTAACAGAGGAATATCAACACTTGCGATTAAAAGAAGAAAAAGAACAAATGATAAGTGCAAATAAAATAGAAAGTAAATAAATGAAAATAGCGGTACTAATAGGGTTTGTTTTATTTTTAATTGGATGTAAAACAAAAAACTCGGAAACAAAAAACAGTTTATTGCCAATTATTGGAGAAAAAAAATTAGCTGGAGCAGAAGGACAGGATACTATATATCATACTATTCAACCTTTTTCTTTTATAAACCAATATCATGATAGTGTTTCAGATAAAACAATTAATCATAAGATTTTTGTAGCTGATTTTTTCTTTGCTACTTGTCAAAGTATTTGTCCTAAAATGAGTTCACATTTAGTGAATGTTCAAAATGCATTTAAAAATGATACAGCTATTTTAATTTTATCGCATACGGTTAATCCGTTACATGATTCGGTAGAGGTTTTAAATGGATATGCCCAAAGTTATGGCGCCATTAAAAACAAATGGCATTTTTTAACTGGAAATAAAAAACAAATTTATGATATGGCTAAATTCAGTTATTTAATAAATGCTTTAGAAGACGATGGCACTGCAGAAGGATTTTTGCACAGTGAATTACTCATTTTAGTTGATGCTAAAAAAAGAATAAGAGGCATGTATGATGGAACAGACAGTCTTGCTGTAGTTAAATTAATTTCGGATATTAAACTATTAAAACAAGAGGAGCTATAAATATGAAATGTTTTTTACTAATACTATTTGTTGTGGTGTCGTTCAGTATTTTTTCTAATAATCCAAAGGAAAAAATGTTTTATATAGATGAATCATCACAAGTTATTTCATACGAAGAGATAGTGATAAGTTATAAAAAACCAAATCCACTTATTCAGTTATTTCATAAAAAACACAAGTTAAATAAAAAAATAACTGCTGCTGTTTTAGCTTTCCCCTTTCCGTTTGGCATAGTAGGGCTTCATAGAATTTATTTAGGAACTCACCCTCACGTTCCTGTAGTTTACATTGCCAGTATAGGTGGAGTATTTGGCATATTACCTTTAATTGATTTTATTGCAATTACTACAAGTAAAGATTTTGAGCACTTTAAAAACAATGGTAAAGTATTTATGTGGATTAAGTAATTAAGCCTCATTATTCTTCTTCAAATTTATAAGAGTATTTTCTCCATTTTTCAATTACCTGTTGCATATCATTAGGTAAATCACTTTCAAAAAAAATAGGTTGTTTAGTAATAGGATGCGTAATTCCTAGTGTTTTTGCGTGAAGTGCCTGACGAGGAAGAATCTCAAAACAGTTTTCTATAAACTGCTTGTATTTATTACTCGATAATCCTTTTAAAATTCTATCACCCCCATATTCGTTATCATTAAATAAAGGATGCCCTAGATGCTTCATGTGAACTCTAATTTGATGTGTTCTTCCTGTTTCTAATTTACATTCTACTACAGTTACATATCCAAAGCGTTCAATTACTTTATAGTGAGTAATAGCATGCTTTCCATGATCACTGTTGGGGAAGCAGGCCATTACTTTTCTGTTTTTTAAATCGCGAGCTACGTTACAAGTAATTGTTCCAGAGTCTTCTTTAACATCTCCCCACACAATTGCAATGTATTTTCTATCTAAATTTCTGTCAAAAAAATCTTTGGCTAACCTAGTCATTGCTAATTCTGTTTTTGCAACAATTATTATTCCAGAAGTATTTTTGTCAATACGATGTACCAAGCCTGGCCTATCAATAGATAATGTTTCTGTTAATTGAGTTTTAGAAGTTGGTAAATTTTTGAATCTGTAAGCTAAAGCATTTACAAGTGTGCCAGTATAATGGCCATAAGCAGGATGAACTACCATTCCTGGTTCTTTATTTACAACACAAACATAGTCATCTTCATATACCACATTAATAGGAATGTCTTCTGCTAAAACCTCTACATCTCTTGGAGGAGTAGTCATTAAAATAGAGATTTCATCTAATGGTTTAATTTTGTAACTTGATTTCACAGGTTTACCATTCACTAAAATACATTCTGCATCACAGGCTTGTTGTAGTTTGGTTCGAGTGGCATTTTGAACGCGAATCATTAAAAATTTATCAATTCGCATCGTAATCTGACCTTTTTCTACTTTAATGTTATGATGTTCGTAGAGTTCCTTCTCGTCTTCGCCCGATTCAACTTCTTCTATATCGTTTGTCATACTATTTTGAAATAATTAGCTTACAAGAACTAATAGTTAGGTCATTGCTCTTTAAATGAATAAAATAAATTCCATTTTGCATCTCTTCTAAATCAACTAATTGATTATTAGAAACCGGTTTTGTTAAAATTAATGTTCCTATTGATGAGTATATTTCAATGGAGGTGTTTTCTATATAATTTTTTATTCCCGAAATTGAGATTGTATTTTCCGCAGGATTAGGATAAACTAAAAGTTTATTTTCTTGTTTGTTTTCATTAATTCCAACTGGATTTGGGTAAGCGCATCCCATAACTGGATTTATCATAATTGATCCAGCAATGGAAGATTGAGTCCATCCATTTCCTATATCGTAGTAAAGAGCATCTTTGTGATTGGTGTTTTTATCAAAACCAATATTTAGTGCTTGACTAGTTGTTTGTTGAAGCCCGATAAAATAAGATCCTACTCCTAATGGCAAGCATGATGATAAGTTGTATGTTGGCATTTTATTATATCCATCGGATAAATATACGGGATACATTAAACTGTCTTTATAGATTAAGTTTCCTGGGTTATTTCCAGATGCGCTCCAAATCATTAATCTAAAAGAAGAGCCTTCAATAAGACTTCCTTCAATGATTGGATCAAAATAAATTCGAACTGATTTTAATGTGTCAGCCGCATTTAATGTAAATCTAACAGCAATTTTTGCGCCGTAAGTATTTAAATAATAGCCAACTTCTGCTGATCCGTCGTCGTAAGCGTAGTAGTTCGAAAACTTTTGAATATGTACAAGTGTGTCATTCGCCTTTTTTAAATCACCAGAAGTTGAAACAACGTGTTGAATGGTAAAAAATGTGGAGTCTGTAAAATTATTTGGGAATGGTTGTAATGTAAATACAGGCGTTGCTGCGTTACCTGTGTAATATCCGTTATTTAAAAATGGCAAAATGCCAGGGTTATCAAATGTGCCATAAAAATCAGTAGTAACAAGGGTGTTAAATTCATCTTTTACGGTGTAATTATAATCCGAAAATTTTGCAATACTAAAATTACTTCTAATATAATTTTTAAATTTTGATGCCATTTCTAAAGTTCTATTATATTGACGATATGGCATTGTAGAATAATTTTTTAAAAAAGAGCTGGGTTTGTAAACAAAGGCTACATCGTCTAAAACGCTATCAGAATAAAACGATAAACTTTTTACTTGAACATAATCAATGTTCCAATGATCTAAACTTCCACTTGTTGTAGCTTTGTTTCTAAATCTAAATTGAAATAAGCTATCGCAATATGAAGTATCTGCTATAGGGATTCTTATGCTATAAAAATTAGTGTCTAACGCTGAGGGGTTATAGCCTTTTACACCCCATACTTTCACCCATTTATTTTGCCTTGCCTTAAAAAAGTCTAAACATAAAGAGTCATTTGTTTCTGGCGCATCTCCATTTCCTTCTGCTTGATAATAAAAACTTATGTAAATGCTATCTGCTGGGCTATATGTATGTGTGGTAGTGGAGTGTAAGTTAATGGGTCTTGATGTTAAAAAATCTGCTGGTCCTGAGTAAATAACTGGGGCATTAATAGAATATGGATAACCAAATTTATTAAGTCCATCAAATGTTGCAACGCCTAGTGTAATAGGTGCGATGGCAAATCCAGAATTTACAAACGTATTTGAGTCAATCCAATTGTTAGCAGAAGGATAAGGCGATTTATAGGAATATGAAAAATCATCAAAAAACGGAAGATTAAGCGGAGAAACGGTAGCAGTTTTTTTGTTTAAATATTTAATAGTTGTTTGTTTTGGTAAACTATTATTACTGCTTAAAGGCCTTAGCTGTTCTTGCGAAATACTAAAATTACTTTTAAGTAAGATAACAAGTAAAATGAGTGTATGTTTTACAAGAGTATTAATAGTCATTAATCTAGTGTTATTAGTTTTCTTCAATTTCAGTAGTTTTTGTAGAGTCTGATGTTATAATACTATTCCCTTCATCTTTTTTCCCAACCGTTAGGTTAATTTTACTTCCTTTTTTTATAGGGTCTCCTGGCAAGATTTCTTTTCCATTAAAAAACTGTTTTAATACGCATCCTTTACAATCGCCATTAATTTCAGTAATAGTGCCAAGTTTTAAGCCATAGCTTTCAATCATAAAAATGGCTTGTCTAGTGCTTTTGTCTACTAATTTAGGCATTGCCATTTGCGGAGGCTGTGTGCTAGTAACGTATAAATATATTACCCTATTGTGTTTAACTAATGATTTTGCTTCTGGATCTTGCTTAACAACAACTCCTGGTTTTTCGTCAGGAGCATATATACTATCTATGATAGTGAATCCCACATGTTTGTCAGCTACAAAATTTTCAAGTTCAACTATGGATTTTCCTTTAAAATCAGGAACTTCTGCAGTTTCTCCATGATGCGTGTAAACTGCTAATAGCTTAAATAGTACCCAAAGAACTATGGCTAAAGAAGTAACAGATAACGCCAAATGCTTTAAAAATATTTTAGATTTTATATATTCAAAAAAGTCTTTCATAAACTTAAATAGAGTGCTAATATACTCAATATACAAGAAAAAAGACCTCAGAAAATTGTAGACATATACACTTTACTGACTTTAAATCACTTTAAAATGAATATTGGAATTGATTTTAGAGCAAAAAATCATAATAAAACACTAAAACAGTAAAAAAAACGCTCTAAATTTTTGATTTACAATAAAAAGCATATCTTTGCAGCCCGATTTTTAATTTTAAATCGCTGATTATAAATATTTTGTAAATGACTAAAGCAGATATAGTAAACGAAATTTCAGAAAAAACAGGTATCGAGAAGATAGTTGTTCAAACAACCGTGGAAGCTTTCATGAAATCTATCCGTACTTCTATGACTGAAGGGAAAAATGTGTACTTGAGAGGATTTGGAACTTTTGTGGTTAAAAAACGCGCAGAAAAAGTTGGACGTAATATTTCAAAAAATACTACGGTAGTTATTCCTGCACACTTTATTCCGGCTTTTAAACCAGCTAAAACATTTAGCGAGCGCGTAAAACGCAATGTTAAAGTGGCAGAGCCTCTTGATAATAAACAAGTTGAATAATGACAATAGCTAACAAAACACAGATTGGAGTAGTAATAACAGCTGTTGTTTTGTTCGTTCTTTTATTTATTGCACCAAAAAAACATTCAAGTAACTTACAAGTTACAGAAAATGCTGCTATGGGTTCATCTTCTAATCAAAATAGTAATTTAGAACCATTTATTGAAGCTGCCTCTAAAAACTTAAGCGTAAAAATAAAAGCAGAGTATGATTTATTACTAAAATCTGCCAAAAAACTAACTACTGATACAGCATTTGTTGATGTTGTGGCATTTTGGGATAAACAAAAGAAACCGGATTTTGCAGCTTATTTTGTTGAACAAATTGCAAGTAAAAAACAAACATCGTTAGCATACACAAAAGCAGGCGATCGTTATTATTACTCAGTACGTTTTGTAAATGATAATGTCGAAATCCCTGTTTTGTATCAAAGTGCCATTAGATGTTATCAAAAAGCAATTGAAAAAAATGCTAATAACATTGATGCTAAAATACAATTAGCTGCGTGTTTTGTTGAAGAAGGAAAAGATCCAATGAAAGGAATAACATTATTACGAGATGTAGAAAAAACAGATAGTAATAACGTAAAACTTCAATTAACTTTCGCCTTTTTTTCTGTTAAATCTCAACAGTGGGACAAAGCTATAAAAAGATTTAATAATGTATTAAAAATAGACCCTTTATACATTGAAGCATATTTACATTTAGCAGATGCTTACGAACAACAAGGGCAAACAGTAAAAACAATTGAAATGTTACAAAAATATGCCAACGTAACAGATGACGCGATGGCAAAAAAAGAAGTGTTAAAGTACATCGAACAACTAAAAAATAAATAATTAAACTAATATAAATTTTTTAAAACCTAAGGATTATGCCAAGCGGAAAGAAAAGAAAAAGACATAAAATGGCGACTCATAAACGCAAAAAACGTTTAAGAAAAAATCGTCATAAGAAAAAATAATTAGCATAGCTAGTTATTTTAAAAAAAGATTACACACAAACGGAAAGACTTATAGTCTTACCGTTTGTGTTATTTGTGTATATTCTTGTTTGTGATACTATAATAATATAAACAAGAATATAATTTATTATAAATTAAAACTATTTTAAAGTGAACGTAGAACTAGTAATAAATTCTACGCCTAACGAAGTTGTTATAGGACTATTAAACGATAAACGTTTAATAGAACTGCATAAAGAAAAAAATAACATTAAATTTTCGGTAGGCGATATCTACCTTGGTAAAGTTAAGAAGGTTATGACCGGTCTTAATGCTGCCTTTGTAGATGTAGGATACGAGAAAGATGCATTTTTGCATTATCTAGACTTAGGCCCTCAAGCCAATTCGTTATTTAAATACGTTGATGCAGTACGTTCTGGCAAACAGAATGTTAGCAACTTAATGTACTTTAAAAACGAAGGAGATATTAATAAAGACGGGAAGATTAATGAAGCTGTTAAACCAGGTCAATACGTTTTGGTTCAAGTGGCTAAAGAACCCATTTCGTCTAAAGGACCAAGAATTACAACAGAAATTTCTATTGCTGGAAGATATATTGTATTAATCCCTTTTTCAGATAAAGTATCTGTTTCTTCAAAAATTAGAAGTAGCGAAGAAAAAACAAGATTAAAAGCGTTAATACATAGCATTAAACCTAAAAATTTTGGAGTAATTATTAGAACAGTTGCCGAAGGAAAATCTGTTTCAGATATTGAAGGCGATGTTGCAGATTTAGTAAAAAAATGGGACGAATGTTTTAAAGCCCTTCAATCTTCTGAGCCTCCTTTTCGCTTATTAGGAGAAGTGGATAGAACAAATGCTATTTTAAGAGATTTTTTAAACGCTTCTTTTAATGCTATACATGTAAATAGCGAAAAAGTATACGATGATTTAAAATCATATATCAAAACCATTTCACCTGATAAGGTTGATATATTAAAACACTACACTGGTAAAGTACCTATCTTTGATAATTTCGGAATTGATCGTCAGATAAAATCATTGTTTGGTAAAACCGTTTTCATGAAAAGTGGCGCTTATCTTGTTGTAGAGCATACAGAAGCGCTTCATGTATTTGATGTTAATAGCGGAAATAGAGCAAAGAGTGATAAATCTCAAGAAGAAAATGCGCTAGAGGTAAATCTAGAAGCTGCTGTTGAAGTAGCTCGTCAATTACGTTTGCGCGATATGGGAGGTATTATTGTTATTGATTTTATTGACCTTCATAACCCTGATAATAGAAAACTTCTTTTTGATAAACTAAAAGAAGAAATGAAGTCGGATAGAGCACGACATAATATTTTACCACCTAGTAAATTTGGATTAATACAAATTACACGTCAGCGCTTAAGACCAGAAGTTAATGTTGAGGTTTTAGAAACATGCCCAAGTTGCGATGGTTCTGGAAAGGTACAGCCAAGTATATTATTTGTTCAACAAATAGAAAACGCTTTGCGTTTTATAGTGAAAGAACAAGCTGCAAAAAACATTACATTGTGTGTACATCCATATATAGAAGGATATTTAAAACAAAAAGGATTTTTAAGAAGCATTCAGTGGAAGTGGTTTTTTGAGTATAAGCAATGGGTTAAAATCACTAAATCTGATAGTTATGCATTTATGGAATACCATTTTTTAAATAAAGATTTAGATGAAATAGTAATATAAAAAAAGCCCGCCATTCGCGGGCTTTTTTGTAAAATTTAAACACACACAAACAATATGTTAAAAGATATTTCAACTCAAGATGATGTAGAGGTTTTAGTAAAAACGTTTTATTCTAATCTGTTATTAAATGATGAGGTAAAGCCAATTTTTGAACATGTTGATTTTAAACAACACATGCCTCATATGGTTGCTTTTTGGCAATTTGTATTGTTAGATAAAGAAGGATATACTACTAATGTATTTGATAAACACGTTAATTTACCATTAAAAGCAGAGCATTTTACAATTTGGCTAAATACATTTACAACTACTGTAAATAATTTATTTAGCGGTGAAAAAGCACAAATGGCAATACAAAGAGCTCAAACCATTGCGTATTCATTTGAAACAAAATTGAAACAAATGGGTAAATTAGACTAACATCTATCTTATTTTTTTTGTAAATTCGCTTTCCTTTTTTAACTAAAAATTAGGATTAGTTTTTTATACGCTTTGTAAATTTCACAGCTGTTTTAAGACTAAAAAATTAAACAAAGAAAATGAAAAAGTACCCTACATATAATCAACTCAACTTATCACAAATAAGTAAAGACATTTTAAATTACTGGAAAGAAAAAGACACATTCAGTAAATCAATTTTAACGCGAGAAGGTAAAACCCCTTGGGTGTTTTATGAAGGTCCGCCAAGTGCAAATGGTATGCCTGGTATTCACCACGTAATGGCTCGCACGATTAAAGATATTTTTTGCCGGTACAAAACATTACAAGGATTTCAAGTAAAACGTAAAGCCGGATGGGACACTCACGGTTTGCCTATTGAGCTAGGAGTAGAAAAAGCATTAGGAATTACTAAAGAAGATATTGGAAATAAAAACTCCGAAAAATACATTTCGGTTGAAGATTACAACAAAGCCTGCCGGAAGGAGGTAATGAAATATACTGATAAATGGGAAGATGTAACAGCTAAGATGGGGTATTGGGTTGATATGAAAGACCCATACATTACTTACGACAATAAGTATATTGAAAGCGTATGGTGGTTATTACAAAATTTATCAAAAAAAGATTTATTATACAAAGGCTTCACCATTCAGCCATATTCTCCGGCTGCAGGTACTGGTTTATCATCTCACGAATTAAATCAACCGGGTTGCTATAGAGACGTGAAGGATAGAACAGCGGTTGCAATGTTTAAAGTTTCTGAGTTTAATTATAACAAACTTCCTTTTGATATAAATCATATTCCAGAATCATTTAGAAACATTTATATTTTAGCATGGACAACAACTCCTTGGACATTACCTTCTAATACAGCATTAGCAGTTGGAAAAGACATTGATTACTTAGCAATACAAACATTTAACCCTTTTTCTTTTGAAAACATTACAGTTATTGTTGCAAAAGATTTGTATGAAAAATATTTTATTAAAACAGACTATGCATTTTTAGGAGAAGCAGAAATAATTGAAGTAAAAAATAAAGCAAAAGAGTCAAAAAAACCACAAGCTATATTGGTAAATATTGCAGGAGAATTCAAAGGCTCTGATTTAGCAGGCATTCAATACGAACAATTATTACCATTTGTAAAACCAGAAGGTGATGCCTTTAAAGTTATTGTTGGTGATTTTGTAACAACAACAGATGGTACTGGTATTGTGCACATAGCACCAAGCTTTGGCGCAGATGACTTTAGAGTAGCCAAACAAAACGGAATAGACTCATTAACATTAGTTGATAAACGTGGACGTTTTGTGCCTGAAGTAAAAGATGGCGTTTTCTTATATGGCGAAGAATATGTGAAAGAAGCATATTTAACTGATTTAGAAAAAACTCAAGAGGTTGAAAAATTTAAAAATCTTTCTGCAGACAATTTGATTCAAAAAATTGTTTCACGTACTAATGAGTATTTGAGTGTTGATGAACGTATAGTTCTAAAACTTGAACAAGAAGGAAAGCTTTTTAAAAAAGAAACTTATCTCCACAGTTACCCTCATTGTTGGAGAACAGATAAACCAGTATTGTATTATCCTTTAGATTCTTGGTTTATTAAATCAACAGCTGCAAAAGACCGTATGATTGAATTAAACAAAACCATTAACTGGAAGCCTGAAGCTACAGGAACTGGGCGCTTTGGTAATTGGTTAGAGAATTTAAATGATTGGAATTTATCGCGTTCACGCTTCTGGGGAATTCCAATTCCAATATGGACAAGCGAAGATGGCTCTGAACAATTGGTAATTGGTAGTGCCGAAGAATTGAAAAAAGAAATCGAGAACTCTGTATCAAAAGGCTTCATGTCTGAAAATCCTTTAAGTAAGTTTATTCCAGGAGATTTTTCAGTAAAAAATTATGACTCCTTTGATTTACACAAGCCTTATGCAGACAATATTGTATTAGAAAAAAATGGAAAAAAATTATTCAGAGAACCTGATTTAATTGATGTTTGGTTCGATTCAGGCGCTATGCCGTATGCCCAAGTGCATTATCCATTTGAGAACAAAGAATTAATTGACAATAAAAAATATTATCCAGCAGATTTTATTGCAGAGGGAGTTGATCAAACACGCGGTTGGTTTTTCACATTGCATGCAATTGCAACTATGAATTTTGATTCTGTAGCTTATAAAAATGTTGTATCTAATGGATTAGTATTAGATAAAAATGGAAATAAAATGAGTAAGCGTTTAGGAAATGCTATTGATCCATTTGAAACCATAGAAAAATACGGCGCAGATGCTACCCGTTGGTATATGATTGCAAATGCCGCACCTTGGGATAATTTAAAATTTGATGTAGAGGGAATTTCAGAAGTACAACGTAAATTATTTGGAACATTATACAATACCTATGGATTTTTTGCATTGTATGCAAACGTTGATAATTTTACAGTAAATTTAAGCAATACGGTAAACGTTAGTAATCGATCAGAATTAGACCGATGGATTTTATCGAAATTAAATTCATTAGTTAAAGATGTAACCGAACAGTACGAAACGTTTGAGCCTCATAAAGCCGCGCGTTACATTGAGGAGTTTGTTGACGAACATTTAAGTAATTGGTACATTCGATTATCTCGCCGTCGTTTTTGGAAAGGCGACATGAGTGACGATAAAAAGGCAGCTTACGAAACGTTGTTTGAGTGTTTAAATACATTAACACAATTAATGAGTCCTATTGCTCCATTTTTTGCAGATTGGTTATATCAAAATTTAAATGACGTAACAGGTCATATTGATTCAGTACACTTAACTACTTATCCTAAAGTTAATAACAGTGTTATTGATATTGATTTGGAAAAACGGATGGAGATGGCTCAAAAAATTTCTTCGATGATTTTATCAATTCGTAAAAAAGAAAATTTAAGAGTTCGTCAGCCATTACAAAAAATTCGTATACCTATTTTAGATACAGAATTTAAAAAACACATAGAGGCAGTTAAAGACATTATTTTAGCTGAGGTAAATGTAAAAGAATTAGAATTTGTTACCGAAGAGGAAGCTCATATTGTAAAAAATTTAAAGCTAAACTTTAAAACGTTAGGTAAAAAATGTGGTAAACACATGAAAACGGTTCAGGCATATGCAAATGATCATAGCACTGCAATTATTTCTGGAATTGAAAAAACAGGGCAGTTTAAAATAAATGTTGAAGGAGAAGAGATATTACTAGAAGGGGAAGATGTTGAGATCATTCCTGTAGACATTCCAGGATGGAAAGTAGCTAATAGCGGACAGATTACGGTGGCTTTAGATGTTACATTAACAGCTTCTTTAAAAGAAGAGGGATTAGCTCGTGAACTAGTAAACCGAATTCAAAATATGCGTAAAGACAGTGGATTAGACGTTACAGATAAGATTTTAGTGAAAATTCAACAAAATGATGTATTAGATGCAGCCATTCAAAATAATTTAAAGTATATTTGCGCCGAAACTCTAACAGGAGATTTACAAGTGGTACAAAATTTGTCCGCCGCCACCGCAAGTTCTGTTGAAGTTGACGAATTGGTATCTACCCTAATTTCTATAGAAAAGTTAAATTAATTTTAAGAAATGAATTATGGCAAAGAAAATTGTAAAACCTGCTAAAAAAGCTACAAAACCAGTAGCAAAGAAAGCTGCTAGTAAGCCAGCAAAAAAGGCTGCAACTAAACCTGCGCCAAAAAAAGTTAGTAAGCCTGTTGCAAAAAAAGTTGTTAAAAAAACAACACCAAAACCAACTACTAAAAAAGTAAGTAAACCTGTTGCAAAAAAAGTAGCAGTTAAAAATACCGTTGTTAAAAAAACAACATCAAAACCAGCTGCTAAAAAAGCAGTTGCAAAAAAAATCGCACCAAAATCAGCCCCAAAAAAAGTGACTAAAGTACCAGCAAAAAAAGTAGCAAAAGCTACTAAACCAGCCCCAAAACCAGTGCCTAAAGCTGCACCAAAAAAAGCTACTAAACCAGCACCTAAAGCTGCACCAAAAAAGGTAGTTAAAGAAATTGCAAAGCCAAAAGTAGTAGGAAAACCAATTGACGCAGTTGCTAAAAAAGGCTCTAAACCTTCCAAAAAATCCGCAAAACCTTCCAAAAAAGGCAAAAAATCAGATGACGACGATGATGATATCGAACCAGAAGATGAAGATGATTCAGACGTTGACGTGAATGATGATTATGACAAACCTGAGGATGATGATGATGCAGTAGTTGATTTAGATGAGGCACCAGTATTAGATTTAGAAGGAGGTGGAATTCCTCTAGATGATGATGACGATGATGAGATTCCGGAAAAAAGAGGAAGAGGACGTAGAAAGAAAAACGAAGGACGATCAGTGGGTTCAGAATCATATATTAGAAACAGACCATTACACATAGATATTACAAAACCTCTTGTTAAAAAACCGCAAGCGGCTCAGCCAAAACCGTTTTTAAATACTAAGGACGATAGAAGTCGTTATTCTGATAAGGAATTATTAGAATTTAAAGAACTTATTATTGATAAATTAAAAGAGGCACAGTTAGATTATGATTTGTTAAAACAAACATTATCTAATGCCGATAATCACGGAACAGATGATACATCGCCTTCGTTTAAATTATTAGAAGATGGATCGGATGTTTTATCAAAAGAAGAAACCGCTCAGTTAGCGATTCGTCAAGAAAAATATATTGTTAATTTAAAAAATGCTTTGATGCGTATAGAAAACAAAACCTATGGTATTTGTCGTGTATCAGGAAAATTAATACCAAAAGAGCGTTTACGTTCAGTACCACATGCAACTTTAGGTATTGATGCAAAATTAAATCAATCGAGTTAAATTCTATCAACATTCAACTAAAAGGTTATCTTTGTAAAGAGATAACCTTTTTTATTTATAGGCTATATGCTTAAAAAATACAAACTACCTATTATTACTGTTTTTTCAGTATTGTTTATTGACCAATGCATAAAATTGTATATCAAGTCAAATTTTCCATTAGGAGAAGTTTATCGTGTGTTTGGTAATTGGTGTCGTATTACGTTTACCGAAAATCCAGGGATGGCCTGGGGGCTTGAATTTGGAGGAGATTACGGCAAAATCATATTAAGTTTATTTAGAGTAATAGCTGTTATTGTTGGTATTTTTTATATTAAAAAAATAGTAAATCAAAATGAGCATAAAGGATTTATAATATGTGTATCACTTGTTTTAGCAGGAGCTATAGGTAATATTTTAGATTCGGCTTTTTATGGATTATTATTTAGTGAAAGCACTGATTATCAAATTGCTCAGTTTATACCCGAAAATGGTGGGTATGCGCCTTTTTTAAAAGGACATGTAGTAGATATGTTTTATTTTCCTATTTATGAAGGCGTTTTACCAACATGGATACCAATATGGGGAGGAGAGCATTTTGAATTTTTTAATGCTATATTTAATTTTGCAGATATGGCCATTTCGTTTGGGGTAGGAATTATTTTAGTATTTCAAAATAAATTTTTAAAAACAAAATCTAACAATACAATAAAAACTACTGAATCTGAGTTTATAAAAGAATCGTAAAACAGATAAAATCACACACATTGAAATATTTTTTTGTCATAGTATTATCAAGCTTATTTTTTCTTAATGCCGTTTCGCAACATAAAGAAGAAGGCGGGGTTAATTTGCCTAAGTTTTATAAAAATAAAATGCACTTTGGCTTTGCGCTAGCATACAATAAAACAGATTTTAATATACATACAGTAAAAAATTCGTCATTACCCGATACGTCTATAGGCGGAGTGAATTATGGTATGAAAACCATTTACACTAAATCAGACCCAGGATTTGCTTTAGGAATTATTTCAGACTTTAGATTACATGATTATTTACGTTTACGATTTACGCCAAATATTAGTTTTGCATCTAGAAGTTTAGAATATACTCTTCAAAATGCAACTAGAGATAGTACAAAAACATATAAAAAGACCGTTGAATCTACTTTTATTATTTTGCCAATAGAATTAAAATTACAATCTAAACGACTAGATAATTTTGGAGCCTATGTAATTTTTGGAGGAGGATATACCTTAGATTTAGCATCAAAAAAGAAAGGACAAGCTATAGGAGGCGCTAATCAATTAGATGATGCGGTACTTTTAAAGCGCGATGATTATTTTTATAGCGGAGGAGCAGGCGTTGATTTTTACTTACAGTACTTCAAACTAGGACTGGAGTTAAAGGTTATACAAGGAACAAAAAATTTGTTACAGCCACTTAACAACGTTTTTTCTAATAGCATTGAAAAAGTAAATTCTAAAATGGTTATTTTTTCAATAACATTTGAGGGGTAGTTAAACTGTAATTTTATTATGAAAAAAGTTATTTTTTTATTG
This sequence comes from uncultured Flavobacterium sp., assembly GCA_964541155.1. GTDB lineage: Bacteria > Bacteroidota > Bacteroidia > B-17B0 > Aurantibacillaceae > UBA4416. The sequence goes on along the minus strand of CAZIPC010000002.1, from coordinate 32,427 downwards.
AGTCTTACAACTCAACTATTTTCTCAAGATAAATTGGGCTATGTAAATAGTGTTTATGCAGGAGTTAGTAGTATTTATGCGAATCCAACTAATTTATTAAATTCAAAAATATTTGTAGATGTTAATTTAGCTGGCTCTGATGCATTTATTGCAAATAATTTAATGTATTTCCCAAAGGCTACGTCTTCTGTTGTAAAAAAATCTTTTATAAATCCTCAACAAAATTTAAAAAATATAACTAAAAGAGGATTTGCCCAATTAAAAATAGAAGGCCCATCGGTTGGAATATCATATATTGATTATTCATTGGCAATATTTGTAAATAGTAGATCTATGGCTGAAGCAAAAGTGTCTGAGGAATTAGCTTCGTATGTTTTAAAAACGAAATCACAAGCATATTATAATCAAAATGGTATTCAAAATCAAAAAGCCTTTTTATCTGCTGGCTCATGGGTTGAGTTTGGCATAAATGCTGGATATATGTACAAGAGAGATCATTATAGTTTTAAAAATGTAGGAGTAAATTTAAAATATCTGGTTGGAATAGGTCATGCTGATTTAAGAATTAATGATGCTGATTATGACATTTCAAATACTGGAGATTTAGAAAACGTACATGCTATTATTTCATATAAGTATAATATACCAAAGTGGAATGCCGGGAAAGGTTTTGCTATTGATTTGGGATGGAGTTATACTAAAATGTTAGAGCCCGTTACAAATTATTATCCTAATAATAAAAAAACAAATGGATGCAAACATATTAACTATAAATATAAATTAGGCGCATCTATTTTAGACCTTGGTTTTATTAATTATAAAACAAATGCTTTTGTAAAACAAATAGAATACGATCAAGGACAAATTAATTTAGATAGTACAAAAGCAACTTCTTTTGAAAGCATAGATCAAGAGTTATCTAAAGTAGGTAATGGATTAAAAGTAACAACTAAAAATCATTTTGTGGCAATTATGCCAATTGGATTAAGTGTACAATATGATTATAACTTCGAAAATAATTTTTACGTAAATTCATCGCTTACTGTTGGGCCAAGAATTGTAGGTCAGATTAAAAGACCAGATATTTTAAGTATTACACCTAGGTATGATTTAAAATATTTTGGAGCGGCTATGCCCGTATCACTTTATAATTGGACATATCCACAAGTTGGATTTTCGTTACGATTTGGAACTAATTTTATAATTGGTACAGATAGAGCGGGTTATATTTTTGGACTTGTTAGAAATACCTACGGAGCAGATATTTATTTTAATTTAAAAATTCCATTTTTTCTTCATTGCGGACCTAAAAAACGCAGAATGAAAAGTGTAACAGATTGTATTTCTAATGATAAAGCAATCATCAACAATAAATAAATTTTTTAATAAAGGATAAAAACCTTTCGACATGAAAAAAGAGTTAAATTTAGCCATTCCCGCACATCTTGCTTATAACGAGCAATTATTAAAACAAGAAGTTGCCAATCAACTATCTTTAAAATCAACAGATTTATTTTTTATTAAACCATTAAAACGCAGTATTGATGCCCGTTCTAGGAATATAAAAGTAAATTTAAAATTAGCCGTTTTTATTAACGAACCCATTGTTAACGAAGATTTAGGCATTCATTATAAAGATGTTTCAGCATCAAAAAAAGAAATTACTATTATTGGCGCAGGTCCTGCTGGATTATACGCCGCATTGCGCTGTTTAGAGATTGGTATAAAACCAATTGTATTTGAGCGAGGGAAAGATGTACAAGCCAGAAGAAGAGATTTAGCAGTTATAAATAGAGAACATATTATAAATCCGGAAAGTAATTATTGTTTTGGTGAAGGCGGTGCGGGCACGTATAGTGATGGAAAATTATATACAAGATCTAGTAAAAGAGGAGATATTGAACATATTTTAAAAACATTTGTATTTCATGGCGCAGACGAGGTTATTTTAGTAGACGCTCACCCGCATATAGGTACAAATAAACTGCCAAATATTATTGCAAACATGCGCCAAACCATATTAAAACATGGTGGAGAAATACACTTTAATTCTAAATTAATTGATATTAATTATAGCAATGATAAAATATCATCTGTAATGATACAAAACCAAATAACAACTATTGAATATTTATGTTCTCACGTAATTTTAGCTACTGGGCATTCTGCAAGAGACATATATGAGTTACTAGATAGAAAAAAAATTACTATTGAAGCAAAGCCTTTTGCATTGGGGGTTCGTGTAGAGCATCCTCAAGAGTATATTGATAAGATACAATACAGTTGTGTTTCGCACGACGAGGTTGTTGCTAAACGAGAATATTTACCAGCATCTTCATATAGTTTAGTTCATCAAGTTCAGGGTCATGGAGTATATTCTTTTTGTATGTGCCCGGGAGGGATTATTGCGCCTTGTGCTACAGCTCAAAACGAAGTTGTTACTAACGGATGGAGCCCTTCAAAACGTAATAATCCATATGCTAATAGTGGAATTGTAGTTGGCTTAGAATTAATAGATTTTGAACCATATAAAAAACATGGTGCTTTGGCAGGATTACAATTACAACGCGAAATAGAGCATAGGGCTTGGCAATTGGGAGGTAAAACTCAAACTGCTCCAGCACAAAATTTACAAGATTTTGTAAATAATAAATTGAGTTCAAAACTAATAAATTGCTCTTATCAACCAGGCACTAAATCTGTACAAATGAAAGATGTTTTAGGACAGATGATAGGAACAACATTGCAGCAAGGATTTAAAGCATTTAACAATAAAATGAAAGGATATATAAGCAATGAAGCAATTATTGTAGGTGTAGAGTCTCGAACTTCCACGCCAGTGCGCATTCCTAGAGATAAACTTACATTACAACATACTCAGATAAAAAATTTATATCCTTGTGCAGAGGGGGCAGGTTATGCTGGAGGTATTGTTAGTGCTGCAATGGATGGTGTAAATTGTGTAAATGCTATTTTTTCTACTATTTAGTTGTTGTATTATTTTTTTCGGCCATTCTTTGACGATGTTTTTTATATACAAACACGCCGCCCATTAGTAAAGCAGCAAAAATAAATAAGCCTATCATCCCCCATACCAAACCACTTGTTGAACGAACAATGATTAAAAAAACAATAGCCACTAAAAAAATCGTAGCTAATTCGTTAAATAATCGAAGTTTAAACGACGATGGGTTGAATATGCCAGCTTTTTGTTGTTTAAAGTAGGCGTGACATTGTAAATGATATAAACCAAGTAAACCTACAAATATTAATTTTAACCACATCCAAGGAAAAGTTAAAATTGCTGAATTCAAAATTAACATCCATCCACCAAAAATAAAAGTTCCTATAAAAGCAGGCCAGGTTATAATAAACCATAATTTTTTTTGCATTAACAGCAGTTGTTCTACCAAAATACTTTTTGCAGGTTCTGGTTTTTCATTAGCTTCTTTGGTATATATAAATAGTCGTACCATATAAAATAAGCCAGCAAACCAGCATACTACAAAAATTACGTGAATAGCTTTAATATATAAATAATCCATATTATTTTATTTAACACAAAGGTAGTATTTTTACACTCATAAATATTAAAACAATGAAAGGGAAAACAGCCAAAGAATCATTAACTATTAATACAGAAGTTGTATTGCCAAACGATACAAACCATATTGGAAATTTATTTGGAGGAAAATTATTACAATGGATGGATATTACTTCGGCAATTGCAGCTGGTCGGCATTCAAATAGAGTTGTTGTAACCGCATCTATTAATCATGTTTCTTTTGATAATCCTATTAAGCAAAATTCTGTTGTTACTCTTGAAGCAAAAGTATCTCGAGCATTTAATAGTAGTATGGAGGTTTATATTGACGTATTTGTAGAAGATAAAATTACTATGCATAAAACTAAATGCAATGAGGCTATTTTTACTTTTGTTGCCATTGATCAAAATGGAGCCCCATTGCCAGTTCCTCCGTTAATTCCAGAAACAGAAGAAGAGAAAAAACGCTATGATGGCGCGCTTAGACGTCGTCAATTAGCATTATTAATAGCAGGAAGAATAAAACCAGATGACGCTACAGAGTTGAAAGCGTTATTTATACAAGATTAAATTTATAATTTACTAATCATAATTTGATTCATACAATTAAAATGCCCTTTTGGGCATTTTTTGTATCCTAGCTTAGAGCATGGCCTACAAGATAAATTTTGTACTTGTAGTGTTTGAGAGGCCTTATCTGCAAGATAAGGGCCCATTCCAAATTCAGGTATGGTATTACCCCACAAAGAAATAATATTTTTTTTATATGCAGCGGCAATATGCATTAAGCCAGTATCTGAAGTAATAATTTTATTGGCTTGTTTTATAACAGAGGCTGTTTGATTTAAAGTTAAAACACCACATAAATTTATAGTTTTTGTTGTGAATGTTTCATGTACTTTATTTCCAGTAGTGGAATCTTCTTTTCCTCCTAGTAATACTAATGGCAAAGAACTCGAATTTACAATTTCACAAAGTTTATTCAGTGGAATTTGTTTGGTATAGTACGAGCCTCCTATAACTAAGGCGTTATAACCAGCTGTAAAATTAGCAGGCAAAAACATAGCAGGATTAATTTCATCTTTTTGATGTATAAAATAGTCTAACCCTTTTCTGTCATTTACAACACCTAGTGTAGTAAGCGTTTCAAAATATCTATCAACTATATGTTTGTTTGGTAATTTATTTATTTTAAAAGTAACCATTAAAAATTTTTCCCAATTCAGTTTATTAAACGAGAAAGCTTTTTTACCTAGGACGAATTTTAATTTTAATGTTCTGAGGTTGTGGTGTAAATCAACTATATAATCATAGTTTTCTTTTTTTAAAGAATCAATTACTTCAGATAAAGAAGAGTTAATAGTTACTAATTTATCAATGTATGGATTATTCTCTACAACAGTGGCAAAGCTTTTTTTAGTAATATAATGTATTTCTGTATTTACTAATTGAGTTTTTAAACAACGTATAATAGGCGTCGTTAAAACGATGTCACCAATAGAGCTAAAACGAACAATTAAAATTTTCACACGTATAATTAAAGATGATTATCTTTACACAAAAATAACTAATTTTTTCGATGTTTATAGATACACATACTCACCTTTATGCTGAAGAATTTGATATAGACAGAGTACAATCTATTCAAGATGCGATATCTAAAGGAGTATCTAAGTTTTATATGCCAAACATAGATAGTGCCAGTATTGAAGGCATGTTAGCTCTTGAAGTTCATTTTCCTGAACAATGTTTGCCAATGATGGGATTACATCCCTGTTCGGTAAAACAAAATTATAGGGAGGAATTAGATATTGTGAAAAAATGGCTTGATTTAAGGAGATTTGCAGCAATTGGTGAAATAGGGATAGATTTATATTGGGATAAAACATTTTTGAAAGAACAAGAATTAGCCTTTAAAGAACAATTGTATTGGGCAATAGAATATAATTATACTGTAGTAATCCATTGCAGAAATGCATTTGATGAAATAGTTTCTATCTTAAAATCTTTAGATAAATTACCTAAAGGTATTTTTCATTGTTTTAGTGGAGACATAATTCAGGCACAACAAATACTATCACTTGGTAATTTTAAATTAGGTATTGGCGGCGTATCAACTTTTAAAAATTCCGGATTAGATAAAGTTATTGAACATTTAAATCTTAATGATATTGTTTTAGAAACAGACGCTCCTTACTTGGCTCCTGTTCCTCATCGAGGGAAGCGTAATGAAAGCGGGTATTTGCCTCTTATCGCACAAAAAATAGCTCAAATAAAAAATATAACTATTGAAGAAGTGGCTACTATTACTTCAAAAAATGCACTTAATATTTTTGAAAATTAATCAAATTATACACATGCCATTTATTAAAACATTAGTTTATGCTAATGTATTTATTTCTCTCTGTTCTTTTGCTCAAGTAATATTAACGTATCATTTGTTTCATATTGAATTTAATTTTTCTAACGTATCATATTTGTTTTTTGTTTTATTGTCAACATTTATTCAATATAATGTTCAGAGGGGGTATATGATTACTGAAAATAATTTACATGATGGCAGATCTCAGTGGTTGTTAAAGCATAAAAAAGCACTATTGTATAGTGTAGGCTTAGCTTTATTTATAGTATTGTTTTTATGCAATAATTTAAGTTGGACATCTATTGGAATAATGGTTGGAGCAGAATTAGTGTCAACATTGTATTATTTACCACCGTTTAACTTAAGAAAGCATGGGTATATTAAACCTTTTTTAGTTTCTGCAATATGGGTTATTAGCTGCGCGTTAGTTCCACTTATTGAAAATCAAATCCTTAACAAAAACGCATTATTATTTATTATTTCGCAGTTTTGTTTTATTTCGGTTTTATGTTTATTATTTGATATAAAAGATTCCGCTAATGATTATTTATTGGGGGTAAATACATACGCTAATAAATTTGGAACAAGAGCCACTAAATTTATTTGCTATTTATTTATTTTATTTGGCTTCATAGCATTTTATAGATTAAATATAAATTATGCTGCACATATAGCCATATTAATATATGCAGCTTCGTTATTATTAATCGTGGTAGCTACAGCAGATAAAAAATCTAATTTTTATTATTATCTTTTAGTTGATGGGCTATTAATCTTGCAAGCTATTTTGTTTATTATTTTTTAAAGGTATTTTTTTCCAATCAAATAATTACACACATAGTCCTTTACGCCATCTTCTAAACTTGTAAATGGGTTATTATAACCTTGAGATATTAGTTTTGCCATATTAGCTTCTGTAAAATATTGGTATTTATCTCTAATATCAATAGGAGTATCAATAAATTCAATATTTGGGTCTTTACCCAAGGCGTTAAATGTTGCTTTTGCTAAGTCTAAAAAAGTACGCGCTTTACCACTTCCTAAATTATAAATGCCATTTTTAATAGGAGTATTAAATGCAAAAAATAAAACATCAATTAAATCTTTCACGTATACAAAATCTCTTAACTGCCCACCATCTGTGTAATTAGGGTTATGTGAACGAAATAATTTTACTTGACCCTTTTCGTTTATTTGATTAAAAGAATGAAAGATAACCGAAGCCATTCGCCCTTTATGAAACTCATTAGGCCCGTATACATTAAAAAATTTAAAGCCTACCCATTTTGGAGGTGAGGTTTTTTGAGCTAAAGCCCATTTATCAAAATCATTTTTACTATCTCCGTAAGGATTTAATGGCTTTAACGAATTAATTTTTGATTCATCATCATCATACCCAAATTCACCTAAACCATAAGTTGCTGCCGAAGATGCATAAACTAAGCCAATAGAGTCTTTTGCACAAATTTCCCATATTGCTTTGGTATAATTTAAATTTAACTCATTAAATAATTCAACATTAAACTCAGTTGTATCTGTTCTTGCACCAATATGATAAACAAAAGATATGTTTTGTGCATTATCTTTAAACCAATTTAAAAACTCAGAACGTTCAATTTTTTCTTTAAATTTTTTATTTGCGTAATTTTCTCTTTTTTGTAATTGAGAAAAATCATCTACTAAAATTAAATCTTCGTAGCCTTCGTTGTTAAGTTTAGTTATTAAACAACTTCCTATAAAGCCTGCGGCACCTGTAATTACAATCATTTTTGTTATTTAATAATAGTTAATTTTTTAGTCATTGTATTGGCTTTAAATAAAACCTGAATAGTATAATTTCCAGCTGTTAGTTTATTTACATCTATAATATGATTGACACTGCCTGCATTTATGTGTTTAGTTTCTATATACACTAATTCTCCTAACGTATTATAAATATTGATAGTTACAAATTCATTGTTTTTTAAAGTGTAATTTAGATGACATATTTCAGATGTAGGGTTAGGAAAAATTTGCAAATTAAAATCATTTATTGATGTTATTTCATTAATTCCCACAGTTATTTCTGGGTTGCTGGTTAGTTTTGTTTCTGCTACATTTAAAATTGCTCTTTCCTTAGTATTAGCATTATATTCACTAAGTATTCCTATTAAATAAATATTATCGGCGTTATATCTAAACTCTCCAGATGTTGTATTGGGCAATGTATAAGTATATGTTTTACTATAAGTTTGCCCATTTGTTTGCCCATTAAAAGGGATAATTCCAGTAGCTCCATATGCACCATCTATTATTTTGTTAATTACATATTGATGCTTGTATTCAGAAGTATTTAATAGATTTTCTGAAGTATTTAAATAAGAACCTAATTGATAATAGGATGATGATGGGATATTAAATAATGAACTGTGTTGATTCCATTGATTATCTGAAAAATCGTTAGTTGGTCCAAACACATTGTTTTCTTTAACATATAAATTTAAACGATAGTCACCTTTTACATCACCAACAAATGTAGATGATACAGTAGCATTAATTTGTTTAGTAGAATTATTATAAGATACATTAGTGACAGTTACGGTGGCAGGTACAATCATTGCTTTTCTATTATTTATTAACGATGCCCATGCGGTTTTGTCAACGGCAACAACATCATGATTAGGAAACGTATATTGATCTATACTTGCACTAGGAAGTGTGTTTACGTAGTCTAAAATTAAATTATTTCCTTCAACACTTTGCATATTATCGTTATCGTGAATAGAGCCAACAACAACATTGGAATCAGCATTTAAAATAGATGCTAGTGTTGTGTTTGCATCTGGGCACCATCCACAATTTACACTTGTAAATTCTTCTAAAAATATTTTTTTAGAAGGAATAGAGCTAGACAAAGTAATAGAGCCATAAACAGTGTCGTTAATAGCTGATTGATCTGATTGCCCATTAATTAAAGTTGGCCAAATTTTAAATGTACTATACTGAGGAATTGATGAATTATATGGTATAGTAAATGACAAGTCTTTACTATCTAAATAATTTAAGGCAGGAGATAATATTTTAGTTTCTGAAATACTGACATTATTATTTATTTTATAATTTATGGTGAGATTAGAGATTGGAGTGTAACCTGTGTTTTTAAAAGTTGCACTTAAGGTGTTATTTGTATTTATAGTAGAATATTTATATACACTTTGTTTAATTGTACTTGCATCAAATGCATTTGTAATATTTGAAACAACAATATCATCTATCCATAATTGGTATTTATTGTTGGAATTATTTTTAAATGCAATTCTAATATTTTGTCCAGCAAATGCGCTTAATGATATCCCGTGGGTTTGCCAGCTGCTATTTTCTGAAGTAATACTGTATACTAAATTCGTAAATTGACTAATAGTTGGTGTATTTGTATTTACGGTACTTATATAAACCTCATAACCGTCTTGATTATTAATGTCTGGCGCTATTGCCTCCCATGTTAACACGGTATTGATAGCTATATTATTAATGGTTGGAGTAATTAACCAAGCGCTTGCATTGTTACTAGTTGGATTTAACCAAGAGGTTGAAACAGCAAAGGTGTCCGTTCCATTTACGGGAACATAACTTAACCAAGCTTTTTGTTTTTGTCCATTTGCTCTAAATGGGTAGTTCCCAGTTAATGTGTCCGCTATTAAATTTCCATTATTAATAGCGTACATGGTGTTTGGAACATCTGAATACAAATACGTGTATAGCGTACTATTAGACGTATATGATCCTGTAGTAAGGCTTAATGCATTAAAGCGCTCACTGTATAAAATTTGAGATATTGTTTTATTTAATGTAAAACAAACAAGTAAAATAATGAATAGTGTTTTTAACATAATAGTAATAGTGACTAGCGTTATGATATTACGCCATCTATTACAAAAATAGGGTTTTTAATTAAATGTACAGGTAACTATTCATATTAACGTTTAGTTTTTAGTTAAAAAATATTTAAAAAAAAGAGGCTAGTGAAATTTCACTAGCCTCTTTTTTTGTTTTGTAAAAAAATTATTTAATAACAGATAATTTTTTAGTTACTGAACCTGTTTCAGAAGAAATTACAACGTTGTAAATTCCTGAAGCAAAGTTTTTAGTATCAATATTTACTTTATTAGTTCCACCGTTTAAAGCAGAAGATGTTTGGTAAACAACTTCACCAACAGCATTTAATACATTAATAGAAACTTCAGCAGAATTTACTAAGCTAATATTTAATGAAGTTTCGTTAGCAGTTGGGTTAGGGAATAACTCAACTACTGTGAAATTTGCAGTTGCATCTTTAATTCCGTTTGCTTGTAATAAATTAATTTGATCAACATATATATTGTTACCATAATCACTAGACGCAGTAAATTTAACTAAAACGTTAGCGTTGTTAGCATAAGCGCTTAAGTTAACTAATTCACCTCTCCATTGAGCTGTAGTAGGAACGAAACTAGAAGTTGTAGGGTTTGCAGTCATTAAATTTGTACCTGCTTTACTAAATACAGATGTCCAGTTTGCGCCACAATCAGTAGAAACCATCACATCTAATTGATCATTTTCATTTGAGTATTGAGCATAAGCAACGTCAAATGCTAATACTGGTGCTGATACACCAACAAAACTAACTGGAGGTAAAATTAAATCATCTACATCGCCCGCTGGAATTGCATAAGCAGCATATCTTGCAGATTGTGTTGTTCCTTGGCTACCCGCAGATGTTGTTCTAGCCCAAGTTAAAGATCCTCCATCAGGATTGTTTACTAACCAGTTTGCAGCTGGGAAAGTTGTAGACGTAAATGGCTCTGTAATAGGAGTAGGGCCATAAGCACCAACTACAGAGAATTTTTGTGTAGTACTATTATTACCTAAATTGTAATCGGTATTACCGTTTACATTCGAAGCAATGTTTAATGAAAAAGTGCTAGTTCCAGCAGTTAATCCAGTAATAGGATTTAAGGCAATAGTTGCAGTTGCACCTGAGGCTAAATTACCTGTCCAGTTTACAGCAGCACCATTAGCTACACCATTTACAAATGGATTTAAAGTCATGCTAGTGATAGCATTTGCACCGTTATTAGTAACTACAACTCGTGGAGTTAAAGTGTTAGCGCAAGTTAATACAGGAAGATTTGTGATAGCTTTTGCCGCAGCATCATCTTGTAATTGAGTTGCAGCACCTAACCCAGCTTGTAATACTTTTTTATTTGCATCATCTTGAATAAAGCCAACCATCTCTACTTGGCTTTTATCCCAAATATAAGCAGGAACTGGACAAACAATTGTAAATGTTTGGGTTTGACCAACTGTCCATGAAGAAGCCATTGCTGTTCCGTTAGTTAAATCAGGAAATGATTTACGAGCAACCCAGTGGAACTCTTTTTCGCCATTAGATCCCGGAGCTACAGCATAATGTATTTCTTTCTCAGTCATCACTAATCTGAATTTTAAATTTGTTCCAGTAGTTGTGTAATTACCAGTTGCTGTTAATGTACCAGTAACAGTAATTGTACTAAACGTAGCATCCCAAGTTCTATTCATTGCAATAGTAAAAGGAGATGTCACAGCTGCAGAAGCATTTAATGTTGTTGCAGATGTATATCCTGGATGATCAGAAGTGGCACCAAAGATAACTTGGCTTTGTCCATCTTGTCTTCCGCTTGGTGCAGATGAAATTGAATAGTAAGAATCTCTTGCATCAATCTCAGTTTTGTTTTGTTGGTATAATGATGTTAAAGAAGATGGTGCGCTAGGAATAGCAACTTGCCATTTTAATGGAATTGTATTGTTAGCGTTTGCTGCTAATTTAACATCTAATCCTGGATTGGTTGCAGCACAAGGCCCACAGTTTTCTCCAGTAAATTCTTCGTATAAAGACATACGAGGGCTTTGCGCAAACCCAATAGTGGTTAACGCCATGAAGCTTAATAGTGTAGTTGTTTTTTTCATGTTTTATGTTTTAGTTGAGGTTATTATTTATTAACGGTAAATTTTTTAATAATTTTGTTTTGGCGGCTGCTACAAATGGTGGCAAAATAAATCCCAGAACTCAAATTTTCTGAATCAATTGATATTGTATTTTTTCCAATCCCTAAGTCAATATATTTACTAGAAACAATAGTTCCTAAACTATTAGTTATAGTTATACTAGCGTTATCAATTAGTTCTTGTGATGTAATATTAACAAATGCCTTATTAACCGCTGGATTTGGATAAACAGATGAAACAAATGATAGGGCCTGAGTATTATTTTTTACTGATAACACATCGTTGTAGTAAATTGTAAATGTAAATACATCACTAGGATTGTTTTGGTCAAAAATCTCGTATCTTATATGTGAAATACCAGGAGTTACAGCCTCTTCTAAATCTAACAAATATTTTAAATTTTGAGTGTGTAAGTTGTCGTTTGGTGTTCCATTTGCGGTTAATGTTACGGATAGAGGGGCTAATGTTACACTTGGAGGATAACAGTTTCCTCCACCTACACAAAAATAAGCACTAGCGCCAGTGTTTAGAACATCATCATAACGCTTAAGTTTATAAACTTTTGTTGTATTTGAAGTATTGGTAACGTTAATTTCGGTTGTGAGATGCTCTCCGCTAGTAGAAGTTAAAAAAATATATCCGTTGTTTTGAACAGCAGCTTGCCCGTTAGTGAAATCGTTAACAGTAACAGATGATTGGGCTATTGATTTTACCCCTAATAAAACTAAAAAAGAGGTAACGAGTAGTAATGTTTTCATATTAATTTTTTAACCTAAAGATAATGAAATACAAGTATATAAAACTATCTTATTATATCATAATAGGATTTGAACATAAATAGTAATCCTAACACGTTTTTTTGACAAAAAACTTGTAACAAAAATTAAAAATTGGGATTATTTTTTATAAAAATTCATTTCATCTAAATATTTCCAAGCCTCTAAAGGCATAAAAAAAGATATATTTTTTCGATTTTTAATGGCATTTCTAATCATGGTAGAAGAAATATCCATCATAGGGGCATCGGTTACGATTACGTGAGGATGATGTTTTAAATCACTGGGATTAGTATTAGGTCTTGGATAAACATATAAAATGTAGTTTTTTAGAATTTCCTCGTAATTTTTCCATTTTTTAAACGATTCTAAATTATCTTCACCTATTATTAAAGAAAATTGGTGCTGAGGATATTTTTCTTTGAGATGAGCTAATGTATTAATGGTGTAAGATGGTTGTGATAATCCAAATTCAATAGAACTACTTTTAAATGCATCGTTATCTCCAATAGCTAAATTTACCATGTGTAAGCGTTGATTTTGATGTAATAGCGTTGCTTTTTCTTTTAAAGGGTTGTGAGGAGACACGACAAACCACACTTGTTCGATGTCGGTAAAAGCGGTCATATAGTTTGCTAGTACCATATGTCCAACATGAATAGGATTAAATGAACCAAAAAATAAACCAATATGCATGTTGTAAAAATAAACATCATTTTCATTTAATAAACCATATGATATGCTTAATTTCAATAAAATAGATGCTTATGTTTCAAATAGAACTAGTTTGTATTTAGTATTTAATCCGTAAATTAGCCTGTGCTTTTTAAAAATATTATAGGGCAAAAGCCAATAAAAGAAAAATTAATGCATATGCTGCATGATGGTCGTGTACCTCATGCATTAATGTTTACAGGACCAGATGGTAGCGGTAATTTGCCTACAGCATTAGCTTTTGTGCAATATTTATTTTGCGAGCACAAACAAAAGGAAGATGCTTGTGGAAATTGCCCTTCGTGTTTAAAAGTTTCTAAGCTTATACATCCCGATTTGCATTTTGTTTTTCCTATTCCAGTTAGTAAAATAATTAAAACTAGTAATGATTTATTGGCCGATTTTAGAGAGGCTTTTATAGAGACACCTTATCTTACAATTCACGATTGGTTTGATAATTTGAGCGCTGAAAACAAACAGCCAACTATTCCTGCTGATGAGGCAAATGATATTCTAAAAAAATTATCATATACCAGTTACGAAGGCGGATATAAGATTATGGTGATTTGGCAGCCAGAAAAAATGAATGCCTCTTCTGCAAATAAATTATTAAAAATATTAGAAGAACCACCAGAGCAAACATTATTTTTATTGGTTTGCAACCACCCTGATCAATTATTAACTACAATTTTATCGCGTGTTCAGCAAATTATGTTTTACAAGATAGATGCAGATGAAATTACAGCCGGTTTGGTAGATGAGTTTAGTTGCCAATTATCAGCTGCAAAGCAAGCAGCGCTATTAAGTGATGGAAGTTATAGAGAAGCACAATTATTGTTACAACATTTAGATGGGAACACTATTTATTTACAAAACTTTAGAACATTTATGCAAATCTCATTAAAATTCGATCCTATTAAAGCGGTTTCGTGGATTGATGAAAATGCAAGAGCTGGTAGAGAAAAACAAAAACAATTTTTTCAATACGGTTTAGAAATATTCAGAGATTGTTTGATGTATAACTTTGGAAGTGTTGATTTAGTAAAGCATTCGGGGGAAGAAAGAGAATTTATTTCAAAGTTTTCTAGGTTTGTTCATCAAAGAAATTACGAACGTTTGTTAGAAGAGTTTAACTCTTCGTTTTATCATATTGAGCGTAACGCTAATCCTAAGATTTTATTTATGGATTTATTTATGAAAACAAATGAATTGTTAAATATTCCTGTTTAGGATTATTTCCTAAAAAATAAAAAAAGCGCTCTACATTTGTAAGGCGCTTTTTATTTTGTAATTAATAAATTATTTAAAGCTTGCTGCGGTTAATTCACGATTCATGCGAGCAATGTTTTCAATTGAAATTCCTTTAGGGCATTCTGCTTCGCAAGCACCAGTGTTTGTACAGTTACCAAATCCTTCTTCATCCATTTGAGCAACCATTTTCTTAACACGCTCTTTGCGCTCAACTTGTCCTTGAGGCAATAAAGCTAGTTGAGATACTTTTGCAGAAACGAATAACATAGCAGAACTGTTTTTACAAGCGGCTACGCAAGCCCCACAACCAATACAAGCCGCTGCACTAAAAGCTTCATCAGCAGCTGTTTTTGGTATTAAAATATTATTAGCATCTTGAGCATTACCTGTGTTTACAGATACGTAACCACCACTTGCTATAATTCTATCAAACGCACTTCTATCAACTGCTAAATCTTTAATTACTGGAAACGCTGCACTTCTCCAAGGCTCAACAACAATAGTGTCTCCGTTTTTGAAAGAACGCATGTGTAATTGGCAAGTTGTAACACCTTGTTTTGGGCCGTGTGGACGACCATTGATATACATACTACACATACCACAAATGCCCTCACGACAATCGTGGTCAAATGCAATAGCTTCTTTGCCTTCGCTAATTAATTTTTCATTCAATACATCAAACATTTCTAAAAATGACATGTCAGTTGAGATGCCAGTTAATTGATGTGTTTCAAAGCTTCCTGTAGCTTTGCTGTTTTTTTGTCTCCAAACTTTTAAAGTTAGATTCAATTCTGTTCCGTGTCCTGATCCCATAGTTTATATTATTTATATGATCGTTGAGCGATTTTAATATTTTCGTATTTTAATTCTTCTTTATTTAATTCCCAGTTGCTCTCTGATTTGTATTCCCAAGCAGCAACATAAGCAAAGTTTTCATCATCACGTTTTGCCTCACCTTCTTCTGTTTGATGTTCTTCACGGAAGTGACCACCACAACTTTCTTCGCGATGTAAAGCGTCTTTACACATTAATTCTCCTAATTCTAAGAAATCTGCTACTCTTCCCGCTTTTTCTAAATCAGGATTAAATTCATTAGCGCTTCCTAATACACGCACATCACTCCAGAATTCTTTACGTAAAGCTTGTATTTCTGCTATAGCTTCCGTTAAGCCTTGTTTATTACGAGCCATGCCGCATTTGTTCCACATAATTAATCCTAATCGTTTATGGAAACTTTCAACAGATTTTGTTCCGTTAATGGTTAAGAATTTATTTATTAAATCAGTTTGTTCTTTTAACGCTTCATCAAATGCAGGATGATTAGTTTTTAATTTATCAATAGAATCTGCTTTATCTTTTTCTGCACTCATACGAGTTACTTCTGTAGATAAGTATACTCCTAGTGTATAAGGGATAACAAAGTAGCCATCTGCCAATCCTTGCATTAATGCTGAAGCTCCTAAACGGTTAGCTCCATGATCAGAGAAGTTGGCCTCACCTAATGCGTATAATCCTTTTACGGTTGTCATTAAATTATAATCTACCCATAAACCACCCATTGTGTAGTGAACAGCTGGGTATATACGCATAGGAACTTCATACGGGTTTTCTCCTGTAATTTGTTGATACATGTCAAACAAGTTACCATATTTTTCTTTTACAACTTCTTTTCCTAAGCGCATAATTTCTTCATGGCTTGGGTTGTGTATATTACGTTTTGTAGCTTCTGTTCTTCCATAACGAGCAGTATTGAATGCAAAATCCAAATACACCGCCATTTTAGAATTTCCTACTCCATAACCAGCATCACAACGCTCTTTTGCTGCACGAGAAGCTACATCTCGTGGAACTAAATTACCAAATGCAGGATAACGACGCTCTAAATAATAATCTCTTTCTTCTTCAGGAATATCTGTAGGTTTACGAGTATCATCTTTCTTTTTTGGTACCCAAATACGGCCATCATTTCTTAATGACTCAGACATTAAGGTTAATTTAGATTGATGATCTCCAGAAACAGGAATACAAGTTGGATGAATTTGAGTGTAACATGGATTGCCAAAAAATGCACCTTTTTTGTGGGCTTTCCAGGCTGCCGTTACGTTACTTCCCATTGCATTTGTAGATAAGTAAAACACGTTACCGTATCCTCCTGTACATAATAATACGGCATGTCCAAAATGTTTTTCCATTTCGCCCGTAATTAAATTACGAGCAATAATGCCACGTGCAACTCCGTCAATTGTAACTACATCTAACATTTCATGACGAGCACATAATGTTACGTTACCTGATCCAACCTGACGTTGTAGTGCTGAATACGCACCTAATAATAATTGTTGCCCTGTTTGACCAGCAGCATAGAATGTACGTTGTACTTGAGTTCCACCAAATGAACGGTTACTTAATAATCCGCCATATTCACGAGCTAAAGGAACACCTTGAGCAACACATTGGTCAATAATATTTGAAGAAACTTCGGCTAAACGATGAACGTTTGCTTCTCGAGCTCTGTAATCTCCACCTTTAATTGTATCATAAAATAAACGGTAAGTTGAGTCACCATCGTTTTGATAGTTTTTCGCGGCATTAATTCCACCTTGTGCTGCAATACTATGTGCACGACGTGGAGAATCTTGAAAACAAAATACTTTTACTTTATATCCCATTTCGGCTAATGAAGCAGCTGCCGAAGCCCCTGCTAAACCAGAACCCACAACTAATACTTCTAAACTACGTTTGTTTGCAGGATTTACTAATGGTACTGTTGAACGGTATTTAGACCATTTTTGATCAATGGCTCCTTCTGGAATTTTTGAATCTAATTTACTCATATCGAAAAATTAAGAATGAATGTTTAATGTTTTAAAATTATTTAATAACGCCTAAATACATTAGTATTGGCATTAATGCGAAAATGAAAGGAATAATGATAGCAAAAGCAACTCCTGTTTTTTTAATAATAGGAGTATATATTTTATTATTTAAACCTAATGTTTGAAATGCTGATTGAAAGCCATGTAATAAATGATATGATAATGAAATCATTGATAATACATATAACACAACAACCCATAACATAGAGAATGTAGTTTGCATAACCGCATACAAGTTTTCGTTACCATTTGCATCCTCTCCTGGTAATCCAGTAAAACGAGATTTTACCCAAAAATGAACTAAATGAATAATTAAAAATAACAATAGCATAGTTCCTAATAATCCCATAGAACGGCTATACCAAGAAGAGTTTGCTGCGCCATCAATTTTTGCATAACCAACGGGGCGAGCTTTTTTATTTTCTAAGGTTAGAATTAAAGCTTGAATTACATGAACGATTAATCCAAAAAATAGAACTAATTCTCCTGCTCTAATTAACCAGTTATGTGCCATAAAATCGGCACCAATATTAAACATTAAGCCTCCATCATTAAAAAAGATAAGGCAGTTAATAAAGCAATGAACTACTAAGAATGTAATAAGAAACAAACCCGTTAGGCCCATTACAAATTTTTTTCCGATTGATGATTTTAAGAATCCTTGACTCATAAAGAAATTTTGTTTAAATTTTAGACTCGGCAAATGTATAACTGTGAAGCATTTAAAACAATATTTTTTAATGCTTTTATCAACTAAATAACAATATTAAGTGTAATTAGGTTTATTATAATGTAAAAAACACGCTTATTTGGAATAATTCTAAATTTAAAAAGCAATTCATTTTTATTTCAAAAACAGTTTTTGGGGTTTATAATAGTTCTAAAAGTTAGGCTAATTCGCATTCTTTTGGTGTATTTATTTGTTGGTAAACGATGTAACCAATGAGTTTGCGTTTCATCTTTCATAATAAGCAAACTACCATGTTCTAAAACAATAGAAGCAGTAGTTTTTTTAGTTTTATGCTTAAATAAGAATTTTCTCTCGGCTCCAAAACTTAAGGCAGCAATAGTTCCATTTTGTTTTAATGTAGGTTCGTCATCGCTATGCCATGACATCCCTTCGTTACCATCATGATACAAATTTAGCAAACAGGCGTTGTAAGTCGTAAGCGTTTTTTCTTCAACAATTTTTTTAATTGTAATAAGTTCAGGAGTCCAGGGTAATGCATTTTTGGTATGGTTTGAATAACTGTAAGAAAATGGAAAATCTCCATATAAAGCTACTTTTCTTGAAGTAAAAATATGATTCCCATACACATTAGCTTCATCGTGTTTCCATTCAATGGTATTGTATAATATATTTAAAAAATGAGTCGCTTCATTTTTTGAAAAAATTACACCCAAGTACTCAACGTTGCCATCAAAAGGCAAAATATTTGAGCTAAGTGTATTAGAAAACAAATCCATTTCTCAAAGATAATAATAGATGATTAAAAAATTGTATATTTGTTGACTAAATAGTCAAACCAAATAATCAAACCAAAATGTCAACGTCTTCTGAATCAGAAATAAAAATATTAGATGCTGCTAAAAAGGTATTTGAAACAAGCGGATACTCTGGAGCACGTATGCAGCAAATAGCTGATGAGGCAGGAATTAGCAAGGCCTCTTTGCATTATTATTTTAGGTCTAAAGAAAATCTATTTGAACGTATTTTTGATGAAACGATGTCTGATTTTATGAATTTGGTTTCGACCTGGAGCGATGAAAATGAACACTGGGAAGATAAGTTGAGAAATTTTATACACCAGTTTTTTGATTTTTTAAAAACAAAATCGTTGCTGTTTATTTTAGGAGAAATTAATCGTAATCCTGATTTATTATTAAGCAGAAGAAAGAAATCAAAACCAAAGGCAAAGTTTATTTCTTATTTCGAAAACTTACAAGAACTAGGAAAGGTGAAACAAACAAATGCATATGTCATTTATATTTTTATGCATTCTTTATGCGCCTACCCATTGTTAAATTCACAAATGTTTCAAATAACTACAGGAATGAACAAGCACGAGTTTGAATTGTTTATGAAGAATTATCCAGAAACTGTTGCAGATTTATTAATAAACACATTAAAAAAGGATTAAAATAAATATGAAAAAAATAATTAGTTATGTGGTTAGTTTTTTAATGTTGTTGATTTTGCAGCTAAAAGCTCAAGAAGCAAAAGAGTATACATTAGAACAGTTACAAAATTTAGCGATAGAAAATTATCCATTATTAAAACAAAAGCAAATGTTTGCTTCCATTTCAAAAAATAAGGTAAAGCAAATTAATACAAATTTTTTACCACAAATTAATGTAGCTGGTCAGGCAACCTATCAAAGCGAGGTGACTGAATTTACATTACCCGGATTTGGTACTTCTGGGTTTAAACAAAAACCAGATCAGTATAGTTTTGGATTAGAATTAAAAGAAAATCTTTTTGATTATGGTGCTGTTAAAACTCAAAAACAAATTGAGCGAGAAAACGCAGAAATACAAGCTCAGCAAATAGATATTGAGTATTTAAAGCTAAAAGAACGGATTAATCAATTATACGCTACTGTTTGTTTACAGCAAGAAAATAAGAAAATCATGTATTTGAGAATGAACGAACTTAATGCAAAACGAAATAAAATCAAATCAGCAGTAGAAAATGGAGCAGCTTTAGCAAGTGGTTTTTTACTATTAGAATCTGAGTATTTTTCTACACAACAAAAATTAGAGGAGATTAACTCTAATCTTTTAGTTTGTTATAAAACTTTATCTCTCATCACAAATCAAACAATGGATACAAGTATTGTGTTTATTGAAAACAAAAAAGAATTTACTCTTCAATCTGTTAATGTAAGACCAGAATACCGATTGTTTGAATTACAAAGCCATAGTTTAAAATTAAGAGAGGGTATGATTATGAAAAGCAATTTACCAAAATTGTATGTGTTTGGCAGAGGCTATTATGGGCGACCGGGATTTAATTTTTTAAATAATGATTTTAGGCCTTATGCACTTGTTGGAGCCGGATTATCTTGGAATTTAACAGCATATTACACTTCAGGAAAAGAAACTTCGAATTTGCGCATTAATAATGATATTGTGGCTAATCAAAGAAAGACATTTGATTTAAATATACAAACAATCCTTGTGCAACAGCAAGAAGAAATTTTTAAACTCAATAAAATGATTATACTAGATTTAAAAATAGCACAAGCCAAAACAGCTATTCGAAAAGCATCATCAAGTCAATTAGATAATGGCATAATTACAGTATCAGATTTTATAGTGGATTTAAACGCCGAAAATCAAGCACAGTTCAATTTAAAACTTCATGAAATACAACTAATAATTGCAAAACAAAATTATAACACAACTTTAGGATATTAATTATGGAACATAAAAAAGAAAATCAACCAATGCATCATACAGAGTCAATGCAACTTGATCATTCAGAAAAAAAAGCAGTACAAAAAAATAAAAAATTGAAAATTTTAGGAATCATTACAATTGTTATTATTTCAATAGTTGTGTATGCATGGATTTCTGCCATAGGTCATGAAAAAACCGATAATGCTCAGATTGACGCTATGATTACTCCTGTTAGAAATATTGTTCAAGGGTTTGTATCCAAAATAAATTTTGTAGATAATCAAGTTGTTAAAAAAGGCGACACATTAATAGAAATAGATAATAAAGATTATGTTGCAAAAGTATCACAAGCACAAGCTGCTTTAGAAAGCGCATTAGCTCAGTTAGAAATTGCAAAGTCTGGTGTTACTATTGCTGATTTGAATGCAGACGCTGTTAGGTTAAATAGTCAAGCAGCAAAAGATAATATTGCAACAGCTCAAGCAAAGTATGTAAAAAATGAAAAAGAATTTTTGCGTTTTGAAAAAATGCTAAAAGACGGAGCGGTAACGCAACAACAATTTGAATCATCAAAAGCCGAATTTGAAACTGCAAAAGCACAGTTAAATATGTTGAAAAAACAATATGACGCATCTGCATCACAAGCCAGTGGAGCTCAATCGCAAGCCCAATCCCAAAAGGCACAAATTGTTTTAGCAACAGCCATGGTAAAACAACGTGAAGCAGAATTGCAATTGGCACAAACTCAATTAGACAATACAATCATTAGAGCACCTTTCAATGGTATTATTTCAAAAAAAACAGTAGAGACTGGACAGTATTTACAAGCTGGTATTCCTATTTGCTCTGCAGTAGATTATACGCATTTATGGGTGAGCGCTAATTTTAAAGAAACTCAAATTGAAGAGATGAGACCAGGGCAAGAAGTAAACATTAAAGTAGATGCTTTTCCAAATGCTCATATTAAAGGACTTTTACAAAGTTTTGGAGGGGCTACTGGCGCAAAGTTTTCATTATTACCTCCAGATAATGCTACTGGAAACTTTGTTAAGATTACTCAGAGAGTTTCGGTTAAAATAGAAATTGTAGATTATCCAAAAGAGCTAGAAGGTTTATTATTACCAGGTTTAAGTGCTGTGGTAGATATTCATACTAAATAATATTACGTTGAACACAACACTTAATACATCTTCTTTAATTCAGTATCCTACTGGATTTACCAAGTGGATTACTATTATAACTGCAATTAGTTGCGCTATTTTAGAATTAATAGATACTACAATAGTTAATGTGTCTTTACGTGAAATAAGCGGAAGTATTGGCGCTACAACTACCGAGATTGCTTGGGTTACTACATCATACGCTATTTCAAATGTTATTATTATTCCTTTAACAAGTATGCTTTCTGATTTATTTGGACGAAAAGTATACTTCACAATGTCTGTTATTATTTTTACAGCATCATCCTTAATGTGTGGATTTTCGGATAATTTATGGACATTAGTGTTTTGGAGATTTATTCAAGGGCTAGGTGGTGGAGGCTTATTGTCAACAGCACAAACAATTATCATTGGTGTTTTTCCTCCCGAAAAAATAAGTACTGCAAATGCCATATTTGGTATGGGAATTATTATGGGGCCTACATTTGGTCCAACAATAGGCGGATACATTACAGATAATATTTCATGGAATTGGATATTTTTTGTGAATATTCCTATTGGTATTATTGCTACATTTTTGTCTTGGACTTATATAACCGATAGAGTAGGAGCCGTTAAGCCTCGAAAAATAGATTGGTGGGGAATTTTGTTTTTGGTATTAGCTATAGGGTCAATACAGTTTGTGCTAGAAGAAGGCACCTCGAAAGATTGGTTTGAAAGTCAAGAAATTACTATTGTATCTATCATTGCTTTGTTAGGTTTAATTGCATTTATTTATCGCGAATTAAGTATTGATTACCCAGCCGTTAATATAAGATTATATAAAAACTATAATTTGGTAATGGGTAGTTTTATGAATTTAATGTTGGGAATGTTATTGTTTGGAACTGTATTTATTTTCCCACTATTCGCCCAAATATCATTAGGATGGACGGCAACACAAACAGGTGTTTTTATGATACCAGGCGCTTTATGTTCGGCTTTTGGAATGCCTATAGTAGGTAAAATGTTAGCTAATGGTGCTAATCCAAAACGTATTATTATTGTTGGAATTATTTTAACGTTTATTTTTTTGATGATGTTAGGATTAGCCTCCCCCGATTCAAACGAAAAAGATTTTTATTTACCCTTTGCCTTGCGAGGTTTTGGAATGGCATTTATGATGTCTCCAATATTGTCATTAGCTGTAGGCAATTTAAAGGGCAAAGATATGGCCCAAGCAGTTGGATTAGCAAACATGATTAGGCAGTTAGGAGGCGCGATAGGAATTGCTTTAATAAATTTATATTTAATAAACTCAAATGCACAAATACGCGGCAACATGATTAGTTATATTAATATTTACGATACGGTAAGCGCGGATAGAATTTCGATGTTAACTCAAAATTATGTAAATGCTGGTAAAAATACAGAAGAAGCCCAAACGCTTGCCTGTAAAGCATTAGAAGGCATGTTATTTAAACAACAGGCTTTAGTAAGTTATAATCAAGGATTTTTAATGGTAGGGTTTGTTATTTTAATTTGTATCCCAATTGTATTATTAATTAGGTATAAAAAACAAAAAAAAACCATTGCCCTATCCGACCATTAATTTTTTATTTAAATGCACATGATCCCCTCCTACATCTTTATGTTGTTTTTAGATGTTGTTTTTTAGTTTTATTATAATTTTACATACTATTTTTGTTAATAGTATTAAAAACCACTTAACTTTAGATAATGAAAAATATTTTTATATCATTAATCATTTTTTGCTTTTTAGGAAAAATAAACGCCCAAACAGCAGGTACATTAACTTTTACTTTTACAGAAGTTCCTCAATCGTCTACCTATAACGGGAACGCACAACATGTTTTAGCTGTTTGGGTTCAGAGTACAGCGGGTACATTTATTAAAACAAAATTACGTTATGCTGGTCCAGTAACTAGTGATCATTTGCCAACTTGGGCTGTAAATTCAGGAGGCACATCTTCAAATTGCTTATCACCATCTTGTGATGTTGTTGATGCTACTACCGGAGCAACCAGAAGCGCTTGGAACACTTATGTTGTTTCTTGGGATGGAAAAAAAGGTGCGGCAACTACAGGAACGTTACAGCCCGATGGGATATACAAAGTAACCATTCAATCAACATGGAATCATGGCTCTACAGGTACTGCAACTACTTCATATACGTTTACTAAAGGACCATCGACAGATCATCAAAATCCTTTGGCTAATGCTTATTTTTCTGGAATCACTTTAAATTGGGAGCCTGCGGTTGTTCCAACAGCCAGTTTAACAAGTTCAACAATAAAATGCGAAAATTCTTCTATTTCATTTACTGATGCTTCCTCTGGATCTCCAACTAGTTGGAATTGGTCTTTCCCAGGAGGCACACCAAGTGTAGCTACAACGTCAAACGTTAATGTAACATATGCATCTGCGGGAACATATAGTGTCATTCTTACCGCTTCATCAGCCAATGGAACAAGCGCACCGTTAACACAAACATTTGTAGTTAATCCCACTCCATCTGTTGTTGTTACTAATACATCTGTATGTTTTGGGTCTTCAGTAAATGTAACAGCTACTGGAGCATCATCTTATTTGTGGAGTACAGGAGCGACTACACAATCAATATCTTTAACACCCACAGCTACAACTAATTATACAGTAATTGGTAGTACAGCAAATTGTTCAGATACTAAAACACTTAGTGTAACCGTGAACGCTGTTCCTAATGTATCAGTATCTAATTCAACTATTTGTGCTGGTTCAACAGCTACTCTGGTTGCAACAGGAGCAAATACGTATTTATGGAACACTGGAGCGACAGGAACAAATTTAGTAGTTACACCAAGTACAACAACTATTTATTCAGTTACAGGAACTTCAAATTTTGGATGTGTAAAAACAGTAACTGCGTCAGTAAATGTTAGTTCTGCGCCAACGATAGCTGTTAATTCCACTTCGGTTTGTATGGGTTCTTCTGTTGTTTTATCTGCTTCTGGTGTTAATACATACACATGGAGTACAGGAGCTAATACACCTACAATTTCTGTATCGCCTACTGCTAATACTGTTTATACAGTTAATGGGCATTTATCAGGATGCTCAACCTTAGGGTCAAATACAGTTAGTGTAACAGTTGTTTCTATTCCAACAATTACAATAAATAGCCCTACTTTATGTTCTGGTAATACAGCAATTTTAGTTGCATCTGGAGCTTCATCATACGTTTGGAATACTGGCGCATTATCACCTTCAATCTCTATTACTCCGTCTATTACAACTAATTATTCAGTTGTTGGTACTATGGCAGGGTGCTCAAATTCTCAATCAGTTAATATAGTAGTTAACGCTTTACCTCTAGTAAATATATCTGCTATAAATGGACCATTATGCGTCAATAGTTCTACTATTACTTTATCAGGAACTCCTGTAGGAGGTATATTTATTGGACAAGGGGTGTCGGGGGCAATATTTAATCCTTCAATTTCTGGGGTAGGCACATTTACTATATCTTATTCTTACACAAATAACGCTGGCTGTTCCGCTTTAAATACAACTACTGTTGCTGTTAATTCATGTACAGGAATACAATCTAATGGTAATGATTTTAGTAATTTAATATCATTTTATCCTAATCCAATTAGTACAGAATTAAATTTAGAATTACATCCTTTATTAGTTAATAATTCAAATGTTGAATTATATGATATGATAGGCAATTTGGTAACTGTAAAAAAAATAACTCAGATAAATACACTTATATCATTTGTTGATATGCCAACAGGATTATATACCGTTAGATTAGTATTTAACGCTGAACAATATATTTTTAAAATAGTTAAACAATAAATAAGAAATATACAAAACAAAAAACCCCTGAAATTCAGGGGTTTTTTGTTTTGTTGAGGTCCCGAGCGGATTCGAACCGCTGTGGAAGCTTTTGCAGAGCTCTGCCTAGCCGCTCGGCCACAGGACCATTTAGTTACAACGCTATAATTACAGAAATAAATAAGTAATTTTAAAACGTATATAATAGCATTTTTAAGAACGGGTAGCAAAAATAAGATTTTTTTTGCAACTTAGTTCTAATTATTAAAAAAATATGCAGATAAATTCAAAATTGCCCAACATTGGAACCACCATTTTTACTGTAATGGGCGGTTTAGCTAAAGAATATAATGCCATTAATCTTTCACAGGGATTTCCGGATTTTGAATGCGATTACAAATTAAAAGATTTAGCAAATAACTATACTAACAAAGGCTATAATCAATACGCTCCAATGCAAGGTGTTTTAAATTTGCGAGAACGTATTGCTGAGATGCTTCAAACATGCTACGGTGTTGTGTATAATCCTGAAACAGAAATAACTGTTACAGCAGGAGCTACACAAGCTATTTTTACTAGTATTTCTGCTTTTGTAAATAAGGGCGATGAAGTTATTGTATTTGAACCAGCTTATGATTGTTATATTCCTGCTATTCAAACTTTGGGTGGTGTTGTAAAGCCAATAGAATTATCTTATCCAAATTTTACTATTGATTGGCAAGTGGTAAAAAATACCATAACAGATAAAACAAAGTTAATAATTATTAATACACCCCATAATCCAAGTGGGACAACATTATCTGAATTTGATTTATCAGAATTACAAAATATAGTAAGTGGTTCAAATATTATCGTGTTAAGTGATGAGGTATATGAACACATGGTTTTTGACAACGAAAAGCACCAAAGTGTTGTGCGGTTTAAAGCTTTAGCACAACAATCAATCATTGTTTCTTCATTTGGCAAAACAATTCATGCTACTGGATGGAAAATTGGGTATGTAGTTGCTCCTAAAGAATTGATGATTGAATTTAGAAAAATTCATCAATATTTAGTTTTTTGTATTAATCACCCTTTTCAAATGGCGCTAGCAGATTATTTAAAAGATTCTTCTGCTTATAGAGATTTGCCGATGTTTTATGAACAGAAGCGAAATTTTTTTAGAAAATTAATTTCAGGTTCTCGTTTTATTATGGAGCCCTGTCAGGGAACTTATTTTCAGTTGGTAAACTATAAAAATATTTCAGAAGAAAAAGATTCTGATTTTGCAATTCGTTTAATTAAAGACAAAGGCTTAGCTTCTATTCCCTTGTCAGGCTTCTATTCAATTCCAAAGCAACAACACCTTCTACGTTTTTGTTTTGCAAAAAAAGATGAAACGTTAGAAAAGGCAGCTGAAATAATATGTAAATTATAAGTTATGGATTTAATAATTACTATTATACAAACTCCTTTATTTTGGGAGGATATTCAAAAAAATTTAAATTTTTTTGAATTAAAAATAAAATCAATACATCAACCAACAGATATTATTGTTTTGCCAGAAATGTTTACTACTGGCTTTACCATGAATCCTAAAGAAGTTGCAGAAGAGCATGGAGGAGAGGGATTGCAATGGATGTTGAAAATGGCAACAGAAAAAAATTGTGTTATTGTAGGAAGTATATCTGTAAAAGCCAATAATAAATATTACAACAGGTTATATTGGGCGATGCCTGACAATACGTATAAGTTTTATGATAAGAGGCATTTATTTAGAATGGGTAAAGAAGATCAATATTACGCTTCAGGAACCAATAAATTAATTATTGAATATAAAGGATGGAAAATTTGCCCATTGATTTGTTATGATTTACGTTTCCCAGTTTGGAGCAGAAACAAGAAAGATAATTTGGTTGATCTTTTAATTTATGTTGCTAATTGGCCTCAAGTTAGATCGTATACATGGAAACATTTATTAATAGCACGCGCGATAGAAAATCAAGTGTATGTTGTAGGTGTAAATAGAATTGGAGAAGACGCGAATAACATTAATCATTCAGGCGATAGCTGCATTATAAATCCTAGAGGAGAAGTAATAAGTAATGTTTTTTCATTTCAAGAAATTGTGGAAACAATGACTATATCAAAGAAATATTTACAAGAATTTAGAACATTATTTCCTGTAATATTGGATGCCGATGATTTTAATATTAGTTAATAGCTGTTTTTTAAACTTTATGTATAAATTAGCATTATTAATTCATGTTATGATAAAATATAGTTCTTTTCTTTTTTTTGTTTTTTTGTTTTTTTCATGCGCTACAAAAAAATCTAATTCTCCAATAAACGACGAGTCAATACAATTAATGCAAGGTCTTGAAAAATCTTATTATAGTGGAGATTCAATTGATTATAAAAAATGGAGAGCTAAAATAAAAAATGAAATACACACTAATCATAATAAAAAAGTACAATTATATTTAGCTTCTTTTGATGCCACTCAATTATTTAATCAAGCCAAATCTGACGAAGCAGAGAAGCAATTTACTAAAATATATTATGAGGCATTAAAGCATAACGAGCCGTATAGCGTTTTTTCCTCGGCGAGCATGTTAGGTAATATTGCTTTCTATAACAATAATATTAAATCAGCAATTAACTATTGGAAACGTTCTGTTGACGTTGCAAAGCGTTATCAAGAATTAAATAAGTATGCATCAGCTTCGCTTGTTAATATTGGTTCAGGATACATGAAGCTTGGCTATTATTCTACTTCTACCGATTTTTTTATTCAAGCAAAAGAAGAAATGGATAAAACCGGAAAAAAAGACGAGAATTATTGGCTTAATCTTATTAATATTTCAGATGCCTATCTCTCTATAGATAAGCCAGAAAAAGCGGTTGAAGATTTAAAACAAATCAATAAGCATTATTCTCCTCGGGTAAACTTTTTTTATCATCTTAATTTAGCCTCTGCTTATTTAAGTTTAAATCAAAAAAATAATTTCATAGCCTATATAGATTCTAGTCGCCAACTAATATCAAAAAATAAAGAGTCTGTTTATTCCCAATTATCACTTGAGCTAGATGGATTTGAAAAATTTGACCTTAAAGAAAAACTAAAAATTACGATTCAAAATTATTTAGCCGATACAACTCAGAAGTCGATAGAGTTGAATTGTATTTTTAATAACGCATATTTTACACTATTTAATAAATATTACAATACAATCAATGAGATGGTGAGTTGGGAAAACCAATTAGACTCATCTGATTATACAACTAATGAAATTTATCACCGCTTATTGTCTAATGTTTATCATAAAATTGGGAACACGGGCAAAGAAATTATAGAATTTAAAAAACAACAATCGTTTTATGAAAAACTTACAAATGAAAAATTAAAAAATAAGTTAGAAGATTATACTTTAAATCAAATGCACGAGCGTGTAAAAAATCAAAATAAATTACTTCAAGACAAAATTTCAACATCTCACCAACAGCTCCAAACCCAAAAAATTATTTTTATTTTAATTGGCATTACAAGTTTAGTTGTTTTGAGTTTAATTATTTTACTATTTATAAATTTTAAAAAATCAAAAAAAATAAATGAACAAAAATTAAAGTTAACCCAACTAGAGGTTATCAAATCAGAAGTTCAGAAAGAGGCTTTAACTGGTAAGCTAGAAATCCAAAATCAAAAATTAAAAAACACCTTAGCGCTCATAAACAAAGTAGAGATTTTAAAAAAACAGTTAAATGATTTTTTTGATGAATCAGAAACATTTGATGTAAACGAGATAACCCATAAAAAAATAAAAAGCGCCAAATTAGATTTTAAATCATTTTTCTCAATATATAGTGATTTGGCTATTCAGGCATCTATTAAAGATGACGGTGCCAAATTTATTAAAATTTTAGAAAACAAGGCTCCCCAACTTAATAAAAAAGAACTTCAGGTAGCACAATTAATTTTAAATGAATTTACCACAAAAGAGATAGCTTTATTATTAACACGCAGTGTAAAAAATATTGAATTTATAAGAACAGAAATCAGAAAAAAATTACAAATTCCCGCCGAAAAACAGTTAAACGACTACCTAAAAGAGCTTATGGCATAAATTTAAACCCCTTTTATTTAGGAAATATAGTTTAAAAATACATCATATAATATTGATAATCATTATTTTATAATTTTATTTAATAAAAAATAACCCCTTATGCTACATTTTAATGTAGTTTTATTTGTTTTTAACTATATTTTTGTGCTAAAAATCAAAATATAGTTAAATGAACAAAAATTTACAAAACTTAAATTTTCGCCAAATTTCTGGCAGTAAAATTTCGAAAAAATTATTTTCCCAGTTATTACTTACTGGGCTAGTTTTTTTAGTGAGCACTTCTGTTTATGCACAGGTTACAGCTACAATTGCCCAAACGGGTTCTATTACGTGTAATGGAGTAGCACAAGGAGCTTTATCTGTTACGGCTTCTGGCGGGGTTGTAACATCGGGTACACAAACCTTTAATTACACTGGTGCCGCACAATCATTTACAGTGCCAGCAGGTATAACTTCATTAACAGTAGATGTAAAAGGAGCAAAAGGCGGAGACAACTCGCCTACTTTAGGTGGATTTGGAGGAAGAACTCAAGCTGTTATTACAGTTACTCCCGGTCAAGTATTGAAATTTTATGTAGGTGGTCAAGGAATATCTTCTTCAACTCCTGGTACAGGTGGTTGGAACGGAGGTGGTAATACTTTAAAATCTTACGGTAATGGAATTTCTGGTACCGGTGGGGGTGGTAGTGACATTCGTGTTAGTCCATATACTACAGCAGATCGTATTGTTGTTGCTGGCGGTGGCGGTGGAGCTGGTCAGACGCCATATGCTGGAGCACATGGAGGTGGTTTAGTTGGTCAAAATGCAGCTAATTACACAAATTTTGTGAATCCAGGAGGACGAGGAGGGTCTCAAACAGCCGGTGGTGCTGCAGGTAATTCATCTCTACCTTCTTACTTGTGTACGGCGGGAGCTTTTTTTCAAGGAGGAACAGGTGATGGTGATGGCGCGGGAAGTGGTGCTGGCGGCGGCGGTTATTATGGCGGCGGCGGCGGTATGTTCTGTGGCGGCGGCGGCGGTAGTAGTTATACTATTCCAAGCGCTACAGGGGTTACACATACACAAGGGTATCAAAATGGAAATGGACAAATCATTATTTCTTATTTAGCAGTTTCATATTCTTACACATGGACGCCAAACGTAAGTTCTAGTGCTACAGCAACTGGCTTATCGGCAGGAGCGTATAGTGTTTTAGTGAGTGATGGGTTTACCTCTTCAACAGCTACATTTACAATTACACAACCAGCGGTTTTAACGGCTGCAACATCACAAACTAACATAGCATGTAATGGAGCAAGCAATGGTGCAGCAACCATATCAGCTTCCGGAGGTACATCAGGATATACGTATTCATGGACACCAGCAGGCGGCACATCATCAACAGCAACAGGCTTAGCAGCAGGTAACTATACTTGCACAATTACTGATGCCAATGCATGTACAACCACAAAAACAGTAACATTAACACAACCAAGCGTATTATCAGCTACTACATCACAATTAAATATACCTTGTAATGGAGGAAGCAATGGTTCAGCAACAGTATCAGCAACAGGAGGTACATCAGGATATACGTATTCATGGGCACCAGCAGGTGGTACAGCAGCAACCGCAACGGGCTTATCAGCAGGAACTTATACATGTACCATTACCGATGCTAATTTATGTACAACCACAAAAACAGCAACTTTAACACAACCAACGGCATTAGTTTCTACATTATTATCACAAACTAACATAGCATGTAATGGAGCAAGCAATGGTGCGGCGTCTGTATCAGCAACGGGTGGCGTATCAGGATATACGTATTCGTGGGCACCAGCAGGTGGTACAGCAGCAACCGCAACAGGCTTATCAGCAGGTAACTATACTTGCACAATTACTGATGCCAATGCATGTACAACCACAAAAACAGTAAACTTAACACAACCAACAGCATTAATTTCAACGCTTTCGTCACAAACCAATGTGTCATGTAACGGAGGAAACAATGGTGCTGCATCAGTATCAGTAACAGGAGGCACACCAGGATATACGTATTCATGGGCACCAGCAGGTGGCGCTACATCAACTGCAACTGGTCTAGCAGCAGGTTCATATACATGTACTATTACCGATGCCAATGCCTGTACATTAACAAAAACAGTAAGTTTAACACAACCAGTGGTATTAACTTCAACGTTATCATCACAAACTAATGTATCATGTAACGGAGGAAGTAATGGAGCAGCAACAGTATCAGTAACAGGTGGCACATCAGCTTATACGTATTCTTGGGCACCAACAGGAGGAACTTCTGCTACAGCAACTGGCTTAACAGTGGGTAACTATACATGCACTATCAAAGACGCTAATTTGTGTACAACCACAAAAACAGTAAGTTTAACACAACCAAGCGCACTAGCAGCAACAA
>CAZIPC010000001.1:386472-687989 GCA_964541155.1 uncultured Flavobacterium sp. | reverse complement strand
CAGTGAACAGTGGAGCAATCTGTAATGGTAATACATTTACCTTAACACCAAGTGGAGCAAATACTTATACGTATTCATCTGGATCAAATGTGGTGAGTCCAACGACGACAACATCGTATACAGTAACAGGCACAAGTGCATCAGGTTGTGTGAATAGCACGGGTGTTGTATCAACGGTAACAGTTAATTCTTTACCAAACCTAATTTTATCTGCTACAAATTTGACTATTTGCGCGGGTTCAACGTCAACTCTTAATGTAAGTGGAGCATTATCATATACTTGGAGCACAGGTGAAACATCAAATTCAATTATTATTTCACCAATTGTAAATACTACTTATAGTTTAACGGCAATAAATATTTATGGATGCTTAAAAGATACAATATTAACGATACAATCATTTCCAAATCCAATTGTAGATTTAGGTCCTGATATTGGAATTGAATTAGGCGATAGTTATCAATTTAATCCAATCCAAATAGGAGCTGTAAACTATTCTTGGATTGGAGGACAATATTTGAATTCTACATCTATAGTTAATCCAGTTACAACTCCATTAACAGATGTGTCTTATATTTTGTATGTAACATCTATAAACGGATGTGTGTCAAGTGATACAATTAATATCAAAGTGTTAAAAGATTTAGTTATTACAAATTATATGAGCCCTAATGGTGATGGTGAAAACGATACATGGAATATTAATCATCCTCTAATAATTAAGGATTATTCAATTGATATAATTAATGGTCATAATCAAAATGTTTTTCATGTAGATAACAATTATAACAATGAATTTGATGGAACCCTAAATGGTAAAGTTTTACCTGATGGAGTTTACTTTTATTTTATTCGAAACAGCAATGTATTATTATATAAAGGTTCAATAACAATAACACGATAATTAAAAAAAAAGGAAAAATGAAGATAGTTATAAAATATATTTTATTAATAATTATATTACTAAATTTTAAAAATCTGTATTCACAACAATCAAGTTTATTTAATACTTATAGTATAGATCCATTGTTGCTTAATATAGCATATTCTGGTTCTTCATGTAGAGAAGTAAATTTACATTATAGAACTCAATGGATAGGAATGGCAGAAGCGCCAAAATCAATGCAGTTAAATGCACACACTCCATTTGGCAAAACGACGGGGATAGGTATTCGAATAAATTCACAGTCTGTTGGATTATTAGATAAATTATCTGTAATACTTGGATATAGTTACAGCCTAAAGATATCAAAGTATTCAAAAGTACTTTTTGGAATTGGATTAGGTTGGGATCAATCTAAATTTAATACAAATAAGGCAATAGTATTAAGCAATAGAGATGCTAATTTGAATAACTTTAATCAGCAAAATGCAAATGGAATAGATAGTGAATTTGGATTGCTTTTAGATTCAAAAAAATCAAAATTAGGACTTTCTGTATTACATTTATTTAATTCTAATCCTGATTTTTCTGGAAATGGAACTTTAAAAACATTGCCTCAGATAAATCTACAAGGATCATATCTTTTTAATAAAAATAAAAACATCGAAATAGAGCCTTTCTTATTAAATAGATATACATTAAGAGGTAACAATGTGATTGAAGGAATTGTTAATTTTAATATAGAGAAGATGTTAACTTTAGGGTTAGGCTATAGAAGTAATTACGGATTTGTTTTTTTAGCAAATTTTAAAATTGAAAATTTTAAAATTGCTTATTCAATTGATTATGGAGTAAGTAAAAACGCAACAAATTTAGGAACATCACATCAAATAATGCTGGGATATAGTTTATGTAAAATACAAAATAGTTTTAGTTTAAAAAGAAAGTCTGTCAATATAAATGATAAAGTAAGCAATGAACAGAATATTAAACATGATAGTGTTGAATTATTTGTTAATACTTCAGTTATTGAAAATAATTTAGATACTATAGTGCTTTCTGATCCTGCAGAAAATCCTATAAAAAATAATAAAGAGATTATTGTCGATTTAGATCAGGAAAAGGGGAGTTTAGCAAAAAACCAAGATAGTATAATTGAAACTATAGAAGAGAAAGCATCTGATATTGTAAAATTAACTGATGAGACTGTAAAAATATCAACTAAGAAAGATGAATTAAAGAGTGAGCTCGAAGTTTATAAAAAGCAGTTAATTGTAAATAAAATAAATACTATTTCAGAAGAAATTATTTTTGGATTAAATGAATCTAAATTAAATAGTGAAATTTTAAAAAAATTAGATGAAATAGCTCAAATTATTAAGTCAAATCCTAGTTTAAAAATTAATATTATTGGACATACTTGTAATATTGGAACTGATGAATATAATAAATTGTTGTCTATAAGACGAGCTAATTATGTTAGGCAAGAATTACAGAAGCGAGGTGTAAAAAAAGAAAATTTTAATAGGACTATTGGTAAAGGGAAAAACGAAGCTCTTTTTGAAAATAATTCTAATAATCTAAATAAAAATAGAACAATTAGAGTGGAATTAGTAAAATAAATAAATTTACTTTATGGATATTTTTTAAAAATAAGTATCCTAATTAGGAAAATTATAATATAAGTTATTGTTATGCTTAAAAAATATTTGATTTTGAATATAAAGGAAAACAATATTTTTAATTGAAAGAATTACATCTGTTTAAGCCAATTTTTTTTCAACAATAGAGAAATTAGGTTATAAACAATTTTGAACTAAAGTAGGGAATAGTGGGGATTAGCAAAATTGTACCTATGATTTGTGACAGGCAGTCTCTAGGCCAATGGGAATAAGGACTCCAACTTGCTGTATCGGGAAGTAAAAAAATATTTATTACTATTAAATAAAGTGATTTTTAAAATAAAAAATTAAACAGCCTTAACTTTTGTTCTAAGAACTTCACTAAACTCTTCGTTGAGATGGCTTATTGGGGTTGCATATATAAGCATATCTTCAGAAAAATAATTTTCTTTAATTTTTTTCTCAATACTATTATATAACAATGCCTTAGTAATGAAAAACAATCTTATCGTTTTCTTTGTTTCATTTTTTGTCAATATGGAATTTACATCAATATGAGTTTGTAAGGCGTATTCATTTTCAATTAAAAAAGAAGACATTGCTTCAGCTTTTGTTTCATCACTTTGTATGATATTAAATATAATCATAATTAATTTTTTAAAATTTATATATAATTCAAACTACTATTAATACATTATTCTATATACACAGCACTTGTTTTTGATCTTAGTTGAGAGAAGAAAATAATAAGCCTGTAATAAAGTCAATTAGTTTTTTATTGTTATTTTCTTTGGGATAATCTGTTAATGAGGGCAGGTTATGTTTAAAAAAACTTTGCGAATGAACAATTTCCATGATAGAACTTGCTAATGAATGAGGGTATTTATATTTTGGATTATACTCTTTAATAATCAGTGAAAAGCGTTCGCAAAGATCTTTGTAGGGTTTAAAAATTTTGTCTTTGTTATCCTTGCTTATGTTTCGGGAAAGATATGTTTTAGAACCTTCCCATATAACTAATTTATAAGCTTCTGATTCAGAGAGAAATTCGAAATTTAAATTATTATTAATTGGCTCTTCAGTAATCAATTTAATAATTGATTGTAATTTTATTTTAGGGTCTGAGATGTTATTTAAATGAAAAACAACTTTATATTCTAAATAGCTGTAATACCATGTAATAATATATACTAATAATCTATGTTTGTTTTCGAAATAACGATAAATACTTGCTTCTGTAGTATTAATTTCTTCGGCAAGCTTTTTAAATGTAAAATTTTCAAAACCAAGAGTATTGATTAGTAATAAGCTGTTTTTTACAATTTTTTTTCCTAAAGCAGATTCTTCTGGATTTCGAAGAAATAGCCTTTCATTCATTTTAATTCGGATGTCTAATTCCATAATAGTATTTTAATAGTACAAATATATTAAAAAAATGTAATACAATTTAAAATAATAGTATTACTATTATATTAAATATTTTTACTATTTTTGTAAAAAAAACTGTACTATGAAAAAATCATCATTATTATTTAAATGGCTATTTAATGAAAGAAGTATTTTGTATAAAATATATCTTCTTGCCTTATTGCAAGGTGTAATGTATCTGGCTATCCCATTTGGTATTCAGGGTATTATTACTTATATAATGGCTGGCAGATTTTCTGCATCGTTAATACTATTGAGTTGTGTTACAATAGTTATTACAATTTTTATTGGTTTTTTTAAATTGTGGCAAATGCGTCTTAACGAAACACTTCATCAAAAAATATTTGCAAGTTTAACATCTAAGCTACATTATTTTTTAAGTCATGCAGCACCTTCTTCAGATATTGT
This sequence comes from uncultured Flavobacterium sp., assembly GCA_964541155.1. GTDB lineage: Bacteria > Bacteroidota > Bacteroidia > B-17B0 > Aurantibacillaceae > UBA4416. The sequence goes on along the minus strand of CAZIPC010000001.1, from coordinate 683,647 downwards.
ATCTAAAATAAATAAGTTTACAGAAGTTGTTATACTGCAAAAAGGGATTAGTAAAATAGTATTAGATTTTTCATTTTCTGTAATAAGTATTGTTTTTGGTTTATTAATACTCCCAGCTTATAGTTCTTGGTTTTTAATATTTACTGTTTTATTGGGGTGTGCATTTTACTTTATTATTAGCTATTATGGTAAAAAAGGGATTGAAACTAATATACAAACCTCTAATGAAAAATATAAAATAATTGATTGGTTTCAGGAAAATGCTATTAATCATAAACAAATTAAATTAGATGATTATACAGATGAACATTTAAATAATTATTTTAAATCTCGTAAAAATCATTTTTTAATTCTTGAAACTCAATTTAAAGGCATAGTCATTTTTAAAGTTGTATTTATAAGTGTATTACTTTTTTTGGGAGCTTTTTTAGTTCAAACAGGAGAATTAAATATTGGGCAATTTATTGCTTCTGAAATTATTATTTTTTTAGTTATAAATTCTGTTGAGAAATTAGTAAGTAGTTTAAATACGTGTTATGACATTGTTGTAGCTTTATATAAAATTGAAGGAATATTTTCTGGAAATAAAAAGTATTCATTTATTGATGGAAAAAATTATAATTTAAAAAGCGTTAGTTCTGTTTACTCTCACTCATATTCTAAAGTAATTAAGTATTCATTACTTGTTATGTTTTTTTTAGCATTTATAATATTATTGATGCCTTGGACACAAAACATTCAATCAGTAGGAAAAGTAACTGCTTTAAATCCTCAAAATAAACCACAAGATATTACCACTAGAATTGCAGGAAGGGTTGAAAAATGGTACATAAAAGAGGGTGATTTTGTAAATAAGAATGATACTATTGCGTTTATATCAGAGATAAAAGATGAATATATTGATCCTCAATTAATCAGTCGTTCCGAAAAAATAATAAAATCAAAAGAAACAACATTAAAATTTTATGAAGATAAAATTGGCGCAGTTAATTCACAAATTGATGCTTTAAATAAAGCATTAAAGTTAAAAATGGAACAAGCACGAAATAAAATAATTCAGTTTAAAATTAAAGTTTCTTCCGATAGCGTTGAATCACAGGCATCTGTTAATAATTATAAAGTAGCAGAAGAACAATTTAAACGATATGAAGAGTTGTTAATAAAGGGAGTTGTCTCAAAAACAGATTTAGAAAATAGAAAAGTTAAATTACAAGATGCATTATCTAAAAAAATGTCGGCTATTAATAAATTTAATATATCAAAAAATGAATTTTTAAATGCTGAGATTGAATTAAATTCAATACAACAAGATTTTCAAGAAAAGCTCTTGAAAGCAGAATCAGAAAAATTTTCATCCTTATCACTTTTATATGAAGGAGAAGGATCTTTAACTAAACTTCAAAATCAATTGGCTAATTATAGTATGCGAAAAGGATTTTATTATGTTCTTTCTCCACAGGATGGTTATATTTCTAGTACTTTTATTCAAGGAATAGGAGAGATTGTTAAAGAAGGATCTTCGCTTTGCAGCATTGTTCCAAAACAAACTGAACAAGCAGTTGAATTATACATTAATCCAATAGATTTACCATTAATTGAGAAAGGACAAACTGTACAAATTCAATTTGATGGTTGGCCTGCTTTTGTTTTTTCTGGTTGGCCAGGAATAAGTTATGGCACATATTCTGCAAAAATTGTTGCATTTGATAGAGCTTTATCGGAGAATGGGAAATTTAGAATATTAGCAAAAAGTACTGGTAAACCTTGGCCAGAAGCTATACAGATTGGAGGAGGGGTAAAAGGGTTTGCATTACTAAATAATGTTCCTTTAATATATGAGTTATGGCGTAAAATTAATGGTTTCCCTCCTGAATTTTATAGTAAAACAAATACAGATAAATCAAATAAAAAATAATTATTATCATGAAAGGATATATTTTTTTATTATTTGTATTAATTGGGATTCAAATAAAATCGCAAAATTCTTCTTCTTTGAGTTATGATACTTATTTAACGAATGTGTTAAAAAATAACCCCATGGTTAAGCGAGCAGATAATGAAAAACAATATGGAGATATTCAATACAAAGCAGCAAGAGGAAATTACGACCCCGTTATAAATGGAAGTTATGATCAGAAGCAATTTAATGGAAACAATTACTTTACAACTTTAAATACCGAAGTAAAACAGCCTATTTTTACTTCACAGTATTTAAAATTCGGGTATGATTACGGAAATGGAAACTATATAAATCCAGAATATAATACAAATGCTAAAGGGTTACCTTATTTAGGTGTTGAAATAGCTCTTTTACAAGGCTTATTAATTGATAAAAGGAGAGCAGAAGTTTTAAAGGCAAAAGAATATTTGAATTATTATGATGCTGAGCAAAGAATTCAACTTAATGCTTTACTTTTTGAGGCATCGCAATGTTATTTTGATTGGTTATTTACTTTAAAACAACAAGCATTAAATAATTATTTTATGCAAGTAGCCAAACAAAGGCTAATAGGAATAGAAGCTCTTGCAAATATTGGCGAAAAAGCTTTTATTGATACGATTGAGGCTGCTGTTTTTTATCAAACAAGACTTTTAGATTTTCAAAGTGTTTTAATTGATAATCAAAAAAATATCAATAAAGTGTCTTCATTTAATTGGCAAAACAATAATTTTTCAATGTTTAATGATAATTATATGGCTATTGATAGCCTCGATTTATATTTTAATAAAGCTAAATTTTTCTTAATAGAAAAAGTTTATCAAAATATGCCATCAAACCCAATTTTATTAAAATATAATTCATTACAAAAAATATTGGAGATAGATAATAAGTTTAAAAAAGAAATGATAAAGCCTAATTTAAATATTAAATATAATGTTTTATCTAATAATTCATTACCTGTTAATTCAAGCTTCTCCAACAACAATTATAAATTTGGTTTAAATTTAAATTTTCCATTATTATTAAGAAATTCAACAAATGAATACAAATTAGCTAAAATTAGTTCTCAAAATAACAGTCTTGAGTTGTTAAATAAAACCAATGAATTAAATTTTAAAATTAATACTTTAAAAAAAACGGTTGATATTTTACTTGAACAACTTCAAAACGCCGACCGCTCCGTAAAATATTCTAAATTACTTGTAGAATCAGAAAAAATAAAATTTTTAAATGGAGAGAGCACTCTTTTTTTATTAAACTCCAGAGAGAATAAACTACTAGAATCGGAAATAAAGTTGGCTGAGTATAAATTAAAATTTATAAAAACTGTTTTAAATCTTATTTATTTAAATGGTGATTTAAATTATAATTTTTAGAGAAACCTTTTGTAACAATTTATTTTAGTATTTTGTGTTTTAATCACCTGTCTCTTAAATAGATTTGACAGCCTATTGATTTTGTTTCTTTTTCTGAGACATCTTTACCATTTAGTAATTCTTCAACAGCTTTGGTTACATAGTTTATGGTTACCTTTTTTGGTTCCATTCCATTATCGTCAATAGCACCATTATATTTAATAATCCATTTATTGTTTATTTTCCATATAACATAGGCATGAGGCGTTTTTTGAGCTTTAAAATTTTTAGCTACTGTTTGCATATCATCAAATAAATAAGGAAAATTAAATTGTTCATTTATTGCTTTTTCTCTCATTTTTGAATAAGTATCATCTTCATAGCTAATCGTATCCGTAGAACTTATGGCAATTAAAGGAACTCCTAAATTTTTATAGGTTTTATTTATTGCATTTAATCTTTGTGGATATAATTTAGCAAAAGGACAGTGATTACAAGTAAAAACGATAATAAACCCTTTTGCATTAGGGTAATCTTTTAAAGACAGCATTTTGCCATCTACATTTTTTAAGCTAAAATCGTTTATAGTATTTTCTTCTTTTTGTATGTTTTTAAAACTAAAAATACAAATAAGAAAACCTATTGAATAGATAGCACAAAGCAGTTTATGATGTTTATATTTCACTACTAGAGTATAATGATTATTGTTTAATGAATTTTTTAGTGATTACTGTTTTTGTTAGCTCATCAGTTAATTCGATAAAATATACTCCAGGTGATAGATAACTGATATCTATGCCATTAGTTAAATCAGGGCGAGGTAACATATATATTGTTTTGCCAACAGTATTGTTTATTTTTATATAATAGGCTTGCATTGATGGATGATTAAAATTTATAAATAATCGATTATTAGAAGGGTTTGGATAAATGTTAAAATCTTTAATTTCTTTTTGTATTTGTGTTAACCCAGTAGGTACATTTTCTTTTACAATAAATTGTCCCATCATTCCTTCATCTTCGTGTAAAGCAATATGACAATGAAACATAAATGGATGTAAACTATCGGCATAGTCTTCAAATTTTGCAATAAATTTCACTACACTAGGAGTGCCAGCTACGCCAGGACCAGCACCAGTAGAGCCTGGTATTACTACAACATCTTTCCATCCAGCTTGCGCAGCTGTAGGAGCTAAACCATTTACAGAAATAATATTAAATTCTACATCATGAATATGAAATGGATGTGTGAAAATACCTGAGTTAGTAATTTGCCAAATTTCAGTATTATTTAAAGGTACATTGTAGTCTATTTGATTTATATTAAATAATTTATGATTAATAATAAATGCATTTGGTCCTAAAATAGTAGGTGTTGTTACTCCAGTACTATCACTAATTGTTAATGATCTAGTAATAACAGCGTTTGAGGTAGATAGTAAAGTGTTAGTTCTTAATGCTGATGGGATAATAGTTATGGGTAATGGAGAAGTTGTTTGAGCAACTACATTAAAATGAACCATAGTAAAATCTCTTTTACCTAGATAGTTTGCAAAAGGACCATTCGGAAAATTTTCACTCCCTGCTACAAAATTTGCTAAGGTTGAATTATAAGCTTTTAAATCAAAGGATTGCCCAGATTGCCCGTTGAAACTCACTAATATTTCTATTCTTTCTCCAGGATGCAATTCATATCGAGTAACTGATACTGGTACATTTAATAATCCTCCATCACTTGCAATAACATAAAAATTTCGATTATCATTAAATCCAATATTATAAGCTCTTTCGATTGCGCCATTTAAAATCCTGAATCGAACTATTTGAGCTGGTACATTATATTTTGCTCTTAGCGTTCCATTTACCATCATACTATCTCCGTATGGAACTACATTAAATTGATTAGAGCTACTAAAGGCTCTATCCGTTAACACTAAAGGAATATCATCTACCCCATATGTTCTAGGAAGTGCCAATGCCCTTTCTACAGGATCTCTCACAATAATTAAACCACCAAGTCCTTTTGTAATTTGATCCATAGTCATTTCATGTAAATGAGGATGGTACCAATATGTAGCAGCATCATTAGTTACTTTCCAGTATGGTTTCCAAATAGTTCCTGGAGGAATTATTTGATGAGGACCTCCGTCCATTACTGCTGGTAAATGCATTCCATGCCAATGTAAAGTAGTGGAATCGTTTAAATAATTATGTACATTAAAATGTACTGAATCTCCTTTTTGAAAAAATAGAGTTGGCCCCCAGAAATTACCATTAATGCCACCAGTAATGGTTTGATTACCAGTATTTACAATTTGTTTGAAGGTATCTTTTAAAGCAAGATTAAAACTGGTCCCTGATATAGTATCTGGAATCCACATAGTATTATATGATTGCGCTTTAATTGTAGAGTTTAAAGCTCCTAGGCTTATGACTAATAATAAATAAAATAGTTTCATGGTGATATAGCTTACAGATAATTAATTTTTTTAATATTTTTTACAATTTACAACATTTAAAGAGTAATAATTTTTATTTGAGGTGATTTTTATTTCTAAACTTAATTAAAACGTAATCATTTCTATGTTTATTGTTTTTTTAATTAACTTCGTTTTTAAATAATTTTTTGTAAGTGTACGTATTAAAATAAAAATTAATGAAAAAGCAATCATGTATTCTATCCGCATTCCTATTAATATTTTTTTTATCTCTGAAATCGCAAACTTATAATTATTATTTTGGTAATATTCATGCCCATACATCTTATTCTGATGGTAATCAAGATAGTGTTACATCAATGATGACTACACCTTTGCAAGATTTTAATTATGCGAAAAATTCTCAACACATTGATTTTTATGGTATTTCGGAACATAATCATTTTAGTGCCGGAATGACAACTCCAATTCATTTTCACAGAGGATTAGCAGATGCAGATTCGGTAAATGTGGATGGAACATTTGTGGCAATGTATGGTATGGAATGGGGTGTTATTTCGGGTGGTGGCCATGTTTTAGTTTATGGATATGATTCTTTAATTGGCTGGGATAATAATGATTATGATGTATATGTTGCAAAAAATGATTACTCAGGTTTATGGAAAAAAATAAATGAAAAACCAGGTGCATTTGGCTATTTGGCTCATCCGCAAACTACAGATTATGATAGTTTATTCTCAACCTCATTTTCTTTAAGCGCAGATAATGCTATTATTGGGATGGCCGCTAGAAGCGGACCAGCAACATCTTCAAATAATACATACTCTAACCCATCTACAAGTAATTATATAGCAAGGTTTAATGATGCTTTAAAAAAGGGATATCATTTAGGTGTAGGATTAGATCATGATACTCATAATTCTGTTTTTGGAAGACAAACAGCAGGTCGTATGGTAGTGTTGGCAACATCATTAACTCGAGCAAATATTTTAGATGCTATCAAACGTATGCGATTTTATAGTTCAGATGATTGGAATGCTAAGGTTAATTTTACTATTTATAACCAACCCATGGGTAGTAGTTTAACCCATACAGGAACTCCTATTATTAATGTAAATGTTGTTGATCCTGATATTGAAAATGTATCGTCTATAGCAATTTATTATGGAATTCCAGGTAGTGGTATAAGTCCTTCAATTTTAGCTACTATGACCAATACAGCAAATGTATTTTATACCCACACTATTGCAAATAATAGTACATATTATTACTATTTAAAAATTACACAAGCAGACGGAAATATAATTTGGACATCTCCAATTTGGTATACTCGTAATGATGCGGTTACTAATAACCCACCAATTGCTAACTTTACAATTTCAACTTCAACCATTTGTGTGGGTCAATCTCTTACACTAACAGATAACTCTTTAAACGCACCTTCCGACTGGAATTGGACTTTAAATGGAGCTTTACCAAATGTATCAACTAACCAACATGTAATTGCAACCTATAATACACCGGGAACTTATACAATATCACTAGCAGCATCAAATTCTTTTGGAACTAATACATTTACAAATACAATTACAGTAACACCATTGCCAAATGTTATTGCAACCACAGATTCTATTTGTTTGGGAGAAACAGCAACATTAACAGCAAGCGGAGCAAATACTTATTCATGGAGTACTGGATCTACAAATGCATCAATTAGTATTACTCCAACTATCTCTGCATTATATTCGGTTACAGGAACTTTAAATGGTTGTTCTAAATCTGTAAATACATTTGTTATTGTAAATACCTGTGTTGGTATATCTGAACTTCAAAAAAGTAATTTTATTACCTATCCTAATCCAGCAGATAATCTTCTAATAGTTGATTTTAAAGAATTAGTGAATGAAAAATTTATTGAGCTATATGATGAATTTGGAAAATTACTTTTTTACAAAACAACTACAGAGCCTATTTTACAAATAGATGTTTCTAACTATAGTAATGGTATTTATATGCTTAAAATCAAAATTGATAGTAAGCATTTCACTTCCCAAAAATTTATTATTAATAGAAAATAATCTTTACAATAAATTTTTTATTGAATTTAATAACACAAAAAGCCTCGATAACTATCGAGGCTTTTTGTTAAGGTAAAAAATTATGTATTACTGTTTAATAATTCGTTTTGTTATAAATTCTTTATCTGTTTTTATTTTAATAAAATAAATTCCATTAGATAAATGATTAACATTAATTGATGATAGATCATTTACTAAATTTTCTTTTACTACTAATTTACCCATTGAATCATATATTTCAATCAAATTCATGTCAGACGTTTTATTTATAATTGAAACATTTAATAATCCATTTGTTGGATTTGGGTATATAGAAATAGTATTATTTTCTATTTCTTCTATACCATTACAATTCATTACTGTAATAGTTACTAATGCATCTGATGAACAACCTGATTCTGTTACCGTAACTGTATAAGTTGTTGTTAAGGTTGGAGAAACAGACGTAGACATCGTCGTTGCACCATCAGACCATAAATATGTTGTTGCAGTTGTAGATGCTGTTAAAACAGAAGCTAACATCCCATCATCGCATAGTAAAGTTTGAGATGCCGTAGCAGATACAATAGGAGATGAAATTACTGTAACACTACTTACTGCACCAATTAAATCCGAACAACCATTTGCGTCAGTACCGGTAACTGTATAGTCTGTTGTAGTAATAGGCGATACAACATCAGAACCTCCAGAATATGTGTATGTTAAAGCGCCTGTAGGAACCATTGTAAATGATAAGCCTGAGCAAATAGAACCACTATTAACACTAATTATAGGTAAAGTATTTACAGTTACAGAACTAATGGCAATACCAGAACATCCTGTTGCATCTTCGCCAATAACAGTGTAAGTAGTATTTGTTGTAGGTGATACAACAGGAGAGCCGCTTGAGTAAGTATAACTAACTGCACCAGTAGGAGTAATCGTGTAAGAATCTCCTAAGCAAATAGAGCCGCTGTTGGTATTAAAAATTAAATTATTGCCCACTGTTACTGTTACCACAGCACTGCCTATACAACCGTTAGCATCTGTCCCGGTTACTGTATAATCAGTTGTTACAGTTGGTGATACAATATCTGTTCCACTAGAGTAGGTATATGATAAAGCTCCATTTGGTATAATTGTAAATGTACCTCCAACACATATTCCACCAGTATTTAAATTTATTATTGGTAATGAGTTTACGGTTACACTGCTTATTGCTCCTAATGAAACACAACCATTAGCATCAGTACCAGTAACGGTATAATCTGTTGTAGCAGTAGGTGATACAATATCAGAACCTCCTGAATATGTATAACTTAATGCGCCTGTAGGTATTATTGTAAATGATTCTGAAGGACAAATAGCGCCATTGTTTACATTAATTATAGGCAAAGTATTTACAGTTACAGAACTAATTGCTGTTCCAGTACATCCAGTAGCATCTTCTCCTGTAACTGTATAAGAAGTGTTAGTTGTAGGTGATACAATTGGAGAACCACTTGAATACGTATAACTTACAGCGCCTGTAGGGGTAATTGTATAAGAATCACCTAAGCAAATTGTACCGCTATTTGTATTAAAAATTAAATTTCCTCCTACTGTAACAGTTACAATAGTACTAGATAAACATCCTTGTGCGCTTGTTCCATCAACAGTGTATGTTGTTGTTGAACTAGGTGATACAATATTAGATCCGCTAGAGTATGTATAACTAATGGCGCCAGTTGGAGTAATTGTGTATGATTGGCCAGGACAAATACCACCGTTGTTAACTAAAATGTTAGGCAAAGAATTAACAACTACTGAACTAATAGCTCCAGATGAGTTAATACAGCCATTACCATCTGTTCCAGTAACTGTATAGTTAGAAGTTGAAGTTGGTGTAACTATATTTGAACCTCCAGAGTAGGTGTAGCTTAATGCTCCTGTTGGAGTTATAGTAAATGATTCTCCAATACATATAGCACCACTATTCACCGAAATAGCTGGTAGTGAATTTACAGTTAAAGCAACTGTATTAGAACTACTACATCCATTCACATCTGTTCCTGTTGCTGTGTATATAGTTGATGATGTTGGACTAACAGATATTGACGATCCTACGGATGTTCCTGGATTCCAAACATAGCTTACTCCACCATTTGCTGTTAAAGTTGTATTTCCTCCAATACAAAATGAATTTGATGATGCAGAGGCTGTAATAGAAGGATTTGAATGAACAATAACAGAAATTGTTTTTGTATTGGTACATCCTGTTGCTCCTGTTCCAGTTACAGTATAGTCTGTTGTAGTAATTGGCGAAACTGAAATAGTTCTTGTTGTTGCTCCAGTACTCCATGTATATGTAACAGCTCCAGTAGGAGTTAATGTAGAAGTTGAACCAATACAAATAGCAGTAGGCGAAGATGCAATAGTAATTGTAGGTAATGTTTTTACGGTTACTGTTACAGTTTTAGTATTTGTGCAGCCCGCTGCATTAGTTCCAGTTACAGTATACGTAGTAGTAGTTGTTGGTGTAACTGTAACAGGCGACCCAACTAAAGATCCTGGATTCCAAGTAAACGTTAATGCTCCTGTAGAACTTAATGTTGATGAAGCTCCTGGACAAATAGAAGTTGGAGATGCTAAAGATGTTAAAATTGGATTTGAATTTACTGTAATGTAAACAGTTGCTGTATTGGTACAGCCAGCAGCGTTAGTTCCTGTTGTTGTGTAAGATGCGCTACTAGTAGGAGATACATTTATAAATGAAGTTGTTGATCCAGTATTCCATGTGTAACTTGTTGCTCCACTAGCGGTTAATATAGATGAAGAACCAGAACATATAGTTGAGGATGATGCTGAAACAGATACACTAGGTAATGAATTTACGGTTACTGAGCTTACAGTTCCTATATTATTAACACAACCATTTGCATCAGTACCAGTTACGGTATATGTAGTATTGACTGAAGGATTTACAATATTTGATCCGCTAGAGTAGGTGTAAGTAACTGCTCCGCTCGGAATCATTGTAAAGGATTGTCCATAACAAATTGCACCGCTATTAACCGATATTGTAGGTAAAGGGTTTACCGTAAGTGAGACAGTAGTTGCATTAGTACAACCAACTCCATTTTTACCAGTAACAGTATAAATGGTTGATGTGGTTGGATTCACTGTTATTAATGCTCCAACAGTAGAACCAGGTGACCAAGTATATGAATTTGCTCCTAATGCTACTAAAGTTGATGTAGCTCCAGAACAAATAGTTCCAGGTGTTGCAAATGTTGATACTACTGGATTAGCATTCACTAATAACGACATGGTTTTTGTATTAATACACCCTGTTGTACCAGTACCAGTTACTGTATAGTTTGTAGTAGTTGTTGGAGTAACAGCAATAGTTGTTGTAGTTGCTCCCGAACTCCAAGTATAAGTAACTGCACCTGTAGGTGTTAATATTGCTGTAGCTCCATCACATATTGCTGTTGGTGTAGAAGCAGCAAAAGTAATGGTAGGTTTAGCTTTTACAGTTAAAACAGTTGTTTTGGTATTTGTACAACCAAAAGCATCTTTACCAGTTAATACATAAGATGTAGAAACTGTTCTGGTAACAGTAACTGTAGGGCCTATTAATGCACCTGGATTCCAGGTATAAGAAGTAGCTCCTGACGCAGATAATGTAGCGGTTCCGCCAGGACATATAGCTGTTGGAGAAAAAACAGTTGTTAAAATTGGCTTAGGATTAACCATTAAACTATATGTTTGAGTATTTGAACATCCTAAAGCATCAGTCCCAGAAATTGTATAAGTTGTTGTGATACTTGGTGTAACAGCAATTGTAGAGGTTGTAGCCCCTGAATTCCATGTATAACTTATAATTCCACTAGCTGTTAAAGTAGCACTAGAACCAGCACATATTGTAGTAGTAGATGAAGAAACAGTTATTGTTGGTTTAGGATTCACCAGTGCGTTTATGGTATTAGATGTTACACATCCAAGTAAATCAGTTCCAGTTACAGTATATATTGTGGTGGTTGTAGGACTAACTGTAACAGATGAGTTCACAATATTTCCAGGCATCCAAGTATAAGTATTAACTCCTGAAGCAGATAAAGTAACAGGAGAACCAGAACACGTAACACTTGATGAAGCGGTTGCGGTTAAGGTGCATTGTGGATTTAATTTTAAAACAAAAGCATCGCTAATACCAGCAGAATTTAAGTTATATACTCCAGTTCCAGGGTTTAAATCTGCTGTTAGCATATAAGCTCCTGTGGTGTAATGATTACCAACGGCGTCAATAGTAGATGAATATCCGTTCTCTGAACTTGTACCTCCAAATACACCAGCGTATTTATAATTTCCTAAATTATCAAGTTTTAAAATAAATACATCTAGCCCACCATTTGAAGTTAAATAGGTGATACCTGCACCGGGGTCAAAATCAACAGTGTTAGAAAAATTTCCCATAGTATATACATTTCCTAATGCATCTACATTTATTGAATTACCAGCATCTGTGCCAATTCCTCCAATAGATTTAGCCCAAGTAAAATTTCCTGAAGCATCTAATTTTAAAATAAATACGTCATTGGAACCAATTGGAGTTAAATTGTAGGTCCCTACACCTGGGTCAAAATCAGCTGTTGCTTGATAATATCCTGTTAAGTAAATATTTCCAGAGGCATCTTTTGTAATGGCATTACCGTAATCTAATCCTGTGCCCCCAATAGATTTAGCCCAAACAAAATTACCTAATGCATCTAATTTTGAAATGTAAATATCATAACTTCCTGTGGTAGTTATATTATAAACACCAGTGCCTGGATCAAAATCTACTGTTCCAAAATAATAACCTGTGGTATATACATTACCCGAACCATCTACAGTAACCGAAGTGCAATATTCGGCAGAGGTTCCTCCCATTGATTTAGCCCAAATAAAATTACCAGATGCATCTAGTTTTAAAACGAAAATATCATAACTTCCCGAAGCGGTTAAATTATATACAGAAGCACTAGGGTCAAAATCGGCAGTTGTAAGATAATTTCCAACAACATATACATTACCAGAAGCATCTAATGTAAGTCCATATGAGTTGTCACTACTAGTACCACCAACAGAATTAGCCCAAATAAAATTACCTGACGCATCTAATTTTGAGATAAATACATCATAAGAAGCTGCTGTTAGGTTATAAACACCAGCATTAGGATCAAAATCTACGGTTCCAAAATAATACCCTGTTGTATAAACATTACCAGACCCATCAACAGCAATAGAAACGCCATATTCTACTGAAGTTCCGCCAATAGATTTAGCCCAAACAAAATTACCAGACGCATCTAACTTTGAAATGTAGACATCCAAGCTTCCAGCAGATGTTAAATTATACACACCTGGACCTGGATCAAAATCAACAGTTCCTTGATAGGTGCCTATACTGTATACATTGCCAGAAGCATCTACTGCAACAGAACGCCCATTATCAGTACTTGCACCTCCCATTGATTTAGCCCAATCAAAGTTTTGGGAATAGTTTTTATTGAAGTAGAACAGACTTATTACTAAGAATAATTTAAAGAAAATAGTTTTTGTTGGTTTCATTTAGCTTTTATTAAATAATTTCAAATATTGTTTCACATACTAAGTTATAGAATGTGTGGTTCTTTTCTCAAAATTGTTTAATAAATGTCCTACTAAGGTATAAAAAAAATAAACAACATTTTCAAATTATTTTTCAAATTGTTTAAAAATGAGGTGAGATAAGATAGCAGATAATTTGGATTTTAAAATAATTTGAATATATTAGTGTAATTATTACAATAATAAATACAAAAATCAATAAATCAATGAAAAAAATAGTAACCAAAAAGATTATAACATTATTTTTTAGTGTTGTTTCTTTATTTTCGATAGCGCAATGCGTAACGGTAAACAGTTTAAATGTAACTTATGGGTCTAACGGAAGTGTTACAGTAACTCCTGTAATGAATGGAGTTGTTAACCCATCACAAGGTAATTTTCATTGGGTAACATATGGTGGCGGAGCAACTCATTCATATTACCAATCGGCGCTAAATTGTGCGTTTACAACTAATGCAAATTATACAGTATGTTTAACATATTTTGATTCTTCTAGCGTTTGTCCATCATCAACGATGTGTTCGTTGGTTTCTATAACAAATTGTGCTGTGTCGAGTAATTGTAATGCGTCTTATAGTTCTTATACTGACACAAATTGTGTTACTCATTTTTTAAATACATCTACAGGCACTAATTTAACATATCATTGGTATGATATGAGTAATAATTTTTTATTACTCAGTAGCGCAACAAATCCAACAGTTTCTTTATCCAATGGAACACATATTATTAGTTTATATACTTACTCTAATGGTGTATTTTGTGACTCTATTACACATGTTGTTTCTGTTACATGCACGGGAGGGTCTACAGTTACACCAACAGGTTGTCAAGCACACTCTCAGTTTAATATTTTTGCAGATACTTTAAATGTTGGTAATTATTTTGCATATAATATGTCAACAGGATCAGGAAATTTATCATATCTATGGAATTTTGGAGATGGAACATCTTCTACACTTCAATATCCTACTCATCAGTATGCAGTACCAGGACAATACGTGGTATGTTTAACAGTTACGGGCACATACACAAGTGGTGCTATAACATTATCATGTTCAAATACATCTTGTGATTCATCAAGCGTTCATAGAATGTCTGCTGGATTTTTAATGCATCAAATTAATGTGATTCCACCACTTCCTACTGGAGTTAAAAATATGGATAAAAATATCAAGTTTCAGGTGTACCCAAATCCAATAAATGATGAATTAACTATTGAATGTGATAATTATGAAAATGTTAGAATGAATTATGTTTTAATGGATGCTATTGGTAGAATAGTTTTAAAAGGAATGATTGATAGTAGTAAATTGATTATTAATACAAAAAATATAGAAAAAGGATTTTATAATTTAAATATTATGAATGAGAGTGGAGTTTCAATTAAGTTACTTAAACTTGTTAAATAGTAAAATTACTTTCAGTAAATAAAAAAAGCCTCGCATTGCGAGGCTTTTTTTATTTAAAACCTATTTTATTTTTAGACTCTTCGTTGTTGTTATTGTTTTGATGAAAGTTGTATATTTCTGCAATTGTAGTAGGTTTGGTAATAATATGATTGACGTTTATTTTTTTAGCTAAGTTATTTGCTTTGTTTGTTTCCAGTTCTTTAAATTCATAACGATATGCTAATCTACCTTTTCTTAACAATGCTTCATCAATTTTATTTAATTCTAAATTAAAAGTACAAATAATTTTAAGTTTTAAGGCATCGCCTAATAGTCCGTCAGCTAAATTTAAAATAGAAGAAATACCGTTTATGTTTTCGTTATGTTTTCTGCTCTTTAAAAGTTCTTCGCAATCTTCAAGAATAATAACGCTATCAGGGTATTCGCTTAAAAATGCTATAAATTCAGGATCGCTTATATGATTAAATAAATTATTAGGTAAATAAATAAACCGTATGTTGCACTCTGAAATTAAGTTTCTGATATAAGTTGTTTTCCCAGCCCCTGGTAGCCCATGAAATAAAAAAACTCCATGTTTATCTTTTGAGTTTAAATGTTGAATAATTTGAGGATGGATAGAAATTAAGTCATCGTTATAATTATCATTTAATTGTATATCTTGATTTTTTATACTAAATGGAGATAATTCATAACCGTCATATTTTGATTTTTTGACCATCAAAAAATTATGTTTGTTTATGTCTGATTCAATAGCGTCTTTAAATAACTCAGTAAGAGTATTAATTTCTTCAATATTTATTTTGTTGTTATAAAGTATCGATAGTTCCTCGTTTTCATAAAAAACTATTAACCCAGTTTTTATTTCGCAAAAATAATTCTGATTTATTTTTTTCCATTCTTTACTTTTAAATTTTGTTTTATATAAATCATCATGCTTAATAATTAGATTTTCATTTTTATATTCTGATTGTATAATTTCATGAAGTTTATCAACATTTATCTCTTCTTGAAAAGATTTTTTTAATGGCAACTCTTTGAATTTAAGTGCAAAATATTTTTCGAAGATTGAAGAATGTTCATTGAAAATTTTATATAAATCGTTTGTGAAAGGCATAAATTGTTATTATTTGTTTGTATTGATTTTATTGAAAGACTTTAATGTAAGAAGTTGATTATTATTTTTTTCGAAATTTAAACTACTTTGATAAAAACATTTTCTGAATTGTTGTCTTGAAAAATACGAGTTTAAATTTAAAATACGTTTTATTTCAATATCGGTTAAGGTATTAAAATCTATTTTATGAATGTTATATTTAAATCTTATTGAAATTAAACAATTAACATGTTGTTGAAATGTGCCATTGTAACCAGAAATTAGATAAAGTAGATAATCAGGAATAGCATCTTCTTTAGCGCATAATGATTTTAGTCCCCTATAAACATCATAGCTACTCAATTCTTTTAATTCAAATCTTTTAAATTTAGAAATGTAATTAAGCTTTCGGTATTTACTAATGTCTTTTTTAGGATTGCTACATCCTAGTAATAAAATTTTATTAGCTGCATAACATTGAAAAATTATTTGTTTAATAAAAGGTATTTGATTTTTATTTTTTGAGTGAAAAAATTGACTGTTGTCAATGGCTAATACATCGCAGTTATTTAAAATTTTTTTTATAAAATCAACAGAATAGTCATGTGATTTGCAGAGGCTTTTTAGCCATTGAGCTGTAATGTATATAACTTTTTTGTTTTGATATACATATTGATTACACAAAGCGTTTAAAACATGTGTAACGCCACTGCCAGTATTTCCTGATATAATAACTGGGTATAAAATACTAGAAGTAGGTAATGATGATATTATTTTAATTTCGGGCTGACTATTATAATAATTACTAAAATTGTAATATTTACGAGGGTTAGTGTCTATGTTTAAAACGTTAATCATTAAAGAAATTATACTTAAAGTTAATTTTAAAATTTCTTTATTTATAAGATTAAACGTATGATTTATAAAAATGTCAATAACTTATTAAGTGTCTAATTATCAAACTCTTTTTTTTATAAATATATGATGTTTGTTTTTTTAAAATTAAAATATAAACACTATTTTATTTTTTTATAATTAATGATTTTGTAAATGTTTGTAGTATCTTTAAATTAAAATGGACATAGATTTAAGTTTACAAATAATTTACGAAGACGATGTGATTTTAGTATGCAACAAGCCAGCAGGTTTAATGGTTGAGCCAGATCGAAATGGTTATGCTAATTTACAGCAACAAGTTAAACAATATCTAAAAATTAAAACAGGTGAAAAAATACCATATGCTCAGCATTTACATCGATTAGATAGAGTTACTAGCGGTTTAGTTTTATTTACAAAACAAAAAGAATATTTAAAAAATTTAAGTGAACAATTTGCGCAACGAGTAGTATCTAAAAAATATAAGGCATTAACTCATAATCATCCCGAAGAATTATATGGAATTATTCAAAATTGGCATCGCAAAGAAAAAAAGAAAGCTTTTATAGTAAATGAAGAAATGCCTTTTACTGAGAAAGTAATATTAAGTTATGAAATTAAACCCTATAATCAGTTTTATTTATGGGATATAGAATTACATACAGGAAAATACCATCAAATTAGAGCCCAGTTATCACATATTGATTGTCCTATTATAGGGGATAGTTTATATGGATCGTTTTATTTATATAAAGAAAATGAAATAGCTTTACAAGCTTATCAGTTAACAATAAAACACCCTGTAACTACAGAATTAATGATTTTTAAAGCGCCAATTTGTTTTTAACAATTAAATAATATTTTTTTTGAATTAATATTTTATCTATGCTCAATATATTTATTATAAAACAATTATTTAATTACTGATATTTAAAAAATTACTGATTATTTTTACTGTATTATAATTAATACATGAAAGAAAAACATATATCTATAAAAGATTATCACTATAATTTACCAGATCTAAATATAGCGCAATATCCCTTATTAGAAAGAGATTCATCAAAATTAGTAATATATAAAAACGGAGACATTCAATCCTCTGTTTATAAATATATATCTGATTTTTTACCAAATGAATCTTTATTATTTTTTAATAATACAAAAGTTATACCTGCGAGATTATTTTTTAAAACATCTGCAAATAAAACAATTGAAGTATTTTGTTTAGAACCTTTATCAGATGATGAAAATGTATATTCAGATATGCTAAAAAAGGGGATGGCAAAATGGAAATGTTTTATTGGGGGGGCATCAAAATGGAAAGAACAGTTTGTTTATTTTAATTCAAATCATATAAAAATAAAAGCTGAGAAATTAGAAATATTACAAGGCTCTTTTATTGTAGAGTTTACCTGGGAGCCTGATCATTATACCTTTGCTGAGGTTCTTCATTTTGCTGGAGCTATTCCTATACCTCCTTATTTAAATAGAATGACGGAATCTATTGATTTAGAAAGATATCAAACTATATATGCAAAAAAAGAAGGTTCAGTAGCGGCGCCTACAGCTGGGTTGCATTTTACAGATAATATTATAGCACAATTAAAAAACAAAAATATCACCCCAACTTATATAACATTACATGTAGGTGCAGGCACATTTAAGCCTGTAAAAACAGATACAATGGAGGGGCATGAGATGCATGGCGAATATATAGACGTGTCTTTAGAAACAATACAGTATTTATTTGAAAATATAGATAAATCTATCACCGCAGTTGGTACTACTTCATTAAGAACACTCGAAAGTATATACTGGATTGGATTATTAATATATAACAATCCTAATATTAGTTTTAGTGAGCTGACTGTTAGTCAATGGAAACCATATGAATATAAAGAACATGAAATTACATTGAGAGAATCTTTAGCATCCATTATTACATATCTTAATAAAAATAATCTGACAGCGATTTATGCTAAAACATCTATACTTATTGTGCCAGGTTATAAATTTAAAGTAGTAAATCAGTTAATAACCAATTTTCATCAACCAGAGAGTACACTTATATTATTAGTAGCAGCTTTTATAGGAGAGGATTGGAAAAGAGTATATGACTTTGCTTTAAAAAATGAGTATAGATTTTTGAGTTATGGAGATGGTTCTCTGCTTTTTAGAAATAATTAAATAAAGTTTTCTCTAAAATCACATCCTTCTTTAAATCTATTGCAGCCAAAAGCCGTTTTACCTTTTATAATTATACCTTTTTTACATTTTGGGCATTTTTTATTGACAGATATATTCATAGAAGAAATCTTTTTTTCGGTAACTTCTATAAATTCTGCTTCAAAGTTATTATTTAAAATTAAGTAACCGTTTACTTTTTTGGAATTTACTTGTATTCCTTTTAGGATGGGCGATTTCTTTTTTTCTATTATGGCAAATAGTTGTTTTTCGGTTAATTTTTTATCTCCAAATTCAAAATTAATTTTAAAGTTACAGCTGAGTTTAAAATCACTACAACCATAGGCACTATTACCTTTAATTATTGTGCCATTTTTACATTTTGGACATTTGAGCTGTTCCTTTAACTTAGACGGATTAACGTTTAATAATTTTGTTTTATCTGGTATTGTATTCTTTCTTTCTTCTAGTTCGAATGAAATTGAATTACCATGCTCTTGTTTTACTTCATTGGTGAGTATAGTTACCATTTCTTTCATTTCTGATAAAAATAGTTGAGGGTCATATTCTCCTTTTTCTATTTGTCTTAATTTTTTTTCCCATATACCAGTTAATTCAACGGATTTTAATAGCTCATTATTAATTGTTTTTATTAATTGAATACCTGTTATAGTTGGTATTAAATTTTTTCGTTGACGAATAATGTAGTTGCGTTTAAAAAGTGTTTCAATAATATTAGCTCTAGTAGATGGTCTACCAATTCCGTTTTCTTTCATTAACTCCCTTAATTCTGGATCATCTACTTGTTTCCCAGCTGTTTCCATAGCTCTCAATAAAGATGCTTCTGTATGCATTTTTGGAGGTTGTGTTTGTTTTTCTTGTAAGTCAGGAAAATGCTCTCCTTTTTCTCCTTTAATAAATAATGGCATCAATTGTTCCCCTTCTTCTTTAGCATCTGTTTCTTTTTTAGGATATAATATTCTCCAACCTTCTTCTAAAATTAGTTTTCCATTCGCATTAAATTCATTACCGTCTACCTCTCCAATAACAACAGTATTATTGATAATGCAATCTGGATAAAAGGCGGCAATAAAACGTCTAGCAATAATATCATATATTTGTTTTTCGGGTAAATACATGTTTGATTGAGGTAGAACGCCTGTTGGAATAATTGCATGATGATCCGTTATTTTTTTATCATCAAAAACTTTTTTGCTTTTTTTGATTGGATTATTTAACAAGGTTTGAGTAAATTTCTCGTAAGGCTTCATGTTTGCTAAAATACTTTTTATTTTAGTATACATGCTTTCAGGAAGATAGGTTGTGTCTACTCGGGGATATGTTACTAGTTTTGATTCATATAGTTTTTGTAAATGCTTTAAGGTGTCGTCAGCACTAAAATTTAATTTTTTATTGCATTCAACTTGTAATGATGTTAAGTCAAATAAAGCAGGAGGGCTTTCATTTGCATTTTTTTTAGTACTCGAAACTATTTCAAATAAATGGTGTTTTATTTTTTCTAATAATAAAGTAGCATCTTCTTTTTTAGTAAATTTTTTTTGCGTGGAGTTAAAAACAACTTCTCTATATGTCGTTTTTAATTCCCAATATATTTCAGGAGTGAAATTTTGTATTTCATTATATCTATTTACAATTAATGCTAGAGTAGGGGTTTGTACTCTGCCAATAGATAATACGCCTTTTCCTTGCGAATATTTAACCGTGTATAATCTACTAGCATTCATGCCTAGTAGCCAATCACCTATGGCACGTGCATTACCTGCTGCGTATAATAAGTCATAAGCACTACCATCTTTTAAATTTTCAAAACCTTCTTTAATGGCTTCGTCAGTCATTGATGATATCCATAATCGTTTAACAGGTTTATTATTTGCAGCTTTTGATAAAACCCAACGTTGAATAAGTTCGCCTTCAATACCAGCATCACCACAATTTACAACTTCAGTGCATTGTGCTATTAAAGTTTTTATAATATTAAATTGTTTATTGATACCGCCATTATCTATTACTTTTAGTTGAAATTTTGGTGGAATCATTGGTAAATAATTTAAATCCCAACGTTTCCAGTCATCACTATAATCATCGGGTGATTTAAGTGTACATAAATGTCCAAATGTCCAACTTATCAAATAGCCATTACCATCATAAAATCCATCTCGTCTATTTGTTGCGCCTAATATGCGGGCTATTTCTTTTCCTACACTAGGCTTTTCAGCTATACACAGAATCACTATATCTTGTAGTTAATTTTACAATGCTTTAAATTATTGTTTAATTTTTTATTATTTGAAAAAAGTTATCCGCAATTTTTAAAAGATTTTTGAAAATATTTTGTTTTCATACATAAACGGTAAATATTATTTCAACTTTATATATTAATTTTATTTTATGGCACTTTTGCTCAAAGAAAATATTAAAATAGCAACAGATTCAATTAAAGGAAATAAACTCAGGGCATTTTTAACAATGCTTATTATTTTTTTTGGAATTACAGCATTAGTAGGAATTTCATCAGCAATTGATGCAATGAAAAGTTCTATTAATACTAATTTTACTAGTATGGGAGCAAATTCATTTACAATTCGTAATAGAGATGTATCTGTAAGAGTTGGAAGGCATGGTAGAAGAGCAAAAAAATATCAATCTATTTCTTACAAAGAGGCATTAAGATTTAAAAATGAGTTTAATTTTCCTGTTACAACTGCCGTATCAACAATGGCCTCATTTAGTTCAAGACTAAAATTTGAAGATAAAAAAACAAACCCAAATATTCAGGTATTTGGTGGTGATGAAAATTACTTAACAACAAGCGGATATGAGTTAGAAAAAGGAAGAAATCTTTCGCCTCAAGAAATTATTTGTGGCGCACATGTTGTGATTTTAGGAAAAGACGTTGAGTTTGATTTATTTAAAGGCAAACAAAAGGCTTTAAATAAAATGATAACAATAAATGGAGGTAAATATAAAGTTATTGGTATTTTAGCAAGTAAAGGTAACAGTATGGGATTTGGAGGAGATAAAGTATGTATTATTCCTTTAACTGCAGCACGGCAATACTTTAGTAAGCCAGACATGAATTTTACCATCAGTGTATTAGCAGAAAGTTCGCATAGATTAGATTTAGCATTAGGAGAAGCAGAGGGATTGTTCAGAAAAATAAGAAAAGTTTCTATTGGAGAAGATGATAATTTTGAAATTGTTAGAGCAGATAGCCTTGCTAATATGTTAATTGGATTAACAAGTAAAGCCTCAATGGGTGCTATTATTATTGGAATTATTACGTTAATAGGTGCATCAATTGGTTTAATGAATATTATGTTAGTTTCTGTTACAGAAAGAACAAAAGAAATTGGACTTAGAAAATCATTAGGAGCAACAGCACAAACTATAAAAAATCAATTTTTAATTGAGAGTATGGTGATTTGTGTTTGTGGTGGTTTTTTTGGTATAGTTATGGGCATTATAGCAGCTAATTTAATTTCATTTAATTTAAGCGCTTCTTTTTTTATGCCTTGGACATGGATAATTATTGGATTTACTATTTGTTTAGTAGTTGGTTTAACAAGTGGATATATCCCTGCTAAAAGAGCATCTCAATTAGACCCGATAGAAAGCTTAAGATTTGAATAAGTTTTATTTTTTTGTAATACCATAATAAAACCCAAAACCTAGTGTTACCATGCTCATGTTCCATTTATTCGAGAGGTTGGCATATCCATCTGGGCCCCATTGGTTAAATTGTGGATAAAGAGGATTAAATTTATTAAAACTATAATTGTATGATAAATGACCACCTATTGCAAAATTAGGATCTACAATAAAATATAAGCCAATCATAGGTTCTATAAAAGCAGTAGTAAATTGAGTAGGATATTTTCCAATTAAACTATCGTATTTATATCTTATGCTCCTAT
Source organism: uncultured Flavobacterium sp. (assembly GCA_964541155.1). Classification (GTDB taxonomy): domain Bacteria; phylum Bacteroidota; class Bacteroidia; order B-17B0; family Aurantibacillaceae; genus UBA4416. Next base: position 660,718 of record CAZIPC010000001.1, on the reverse strand, counting down.
ATTCTCCTTTACAGTATCCCATATTAAAAGAAAATGTAGTAAATCCATTATCGCTAAAAAAATGATCATAACCAATTTTTAAATATCCATTTTGAATTTGAAGGTTGGTGTTAATATTGTCTTTTAGCGGGTCTCTAAAATATTTTTGTGCTTTAAAATAGGTATAAGAATAACCTAGACCTCCAAAAAAATTAGAAAATAATTTATAGTTTGCGCTAATATCTGCAGTTATAACTCCAGAAAAAGAATTTCTATATTGATTACTTGATGTGATTTTTGGAATACCCATACTAGATCTAATAGAAAATTTGGCGAGTTCGGTTGATGTTTGTTGAGCTTTAAAAATAAGACTAAAACTTATGATTATTACTGTTATTAGGTACTTCATATATTAAAATTAAGTGTCGTATTTTTAATACTAAATTACTTAATTTATATAACATTATTTTATATAATTAGTATTCGCATATAATAAAACAGTCCGAACAATTAGTTCGGACTGTTTTAAATAAATAACATAAATGCTTATGCAAATTTATTTTCAAATTCTTTCATAACATCTACTAAAACCTGAACACTTTCAATAGGCATTGCATTATATATAGAGGCTCTATATCCACCTACATCTCTGTGCCCTCTAATGCCATCTATGTTGGCCGATTTCCATAGTTTATCAAATTCTGTTTCTAATTCGGGTTTATTTAATAAAAAACAAACGTTCATATTACTTCTGTCTTCTTTAGCAGCTGTTCCAACAAATTGAGAGTTTCTATCTATTTCTCCGTATAATAAATCTGCTTTTTTTTGATTTAAATTTTCAATCCAACTAATTCCACCATTTTGTTTTAACCAACGCAGCGTTAACATCGTTACATACACAGGAAATACTGGAGGAGTATTATACATCGATTCTCCTTTTATATGAACTTGATAATCTAGCATAGATAACATTTTACGACCTGTTTTTCCTAAAACATCTTTTTTTACCATTACCATTGTACTTCCAGCAGGTCCAATATTTTTTTGTGCGCCAGCATAAATTAGTGAAAAGTCTTTTGCATTTACTTTTCTACTGAATAAATCAGAACTCATGTCGCAAACCAATGGAATTTCACATTTAGGAAAGTTTTTAATTTGAGTTCCATAAATAGTATTATTTGATGTGATATGAAAGTAATCAGCATCTGACGGTATTTCATAACCTTTAGGAATGTATGAAAAGTTTTTATCTTCAGAAGACGCAACTACTTTTGTATTACCAATAATTTTAGATTCCTTAATTGCTTTACTTGCCCAAACGCCAGTGTTTAAATAAGCTGCATATCCATTATCTGTTAGCAAATTATAAGGTACCATTGCAAATTGAGTGCTTGCACCACCACCTAAATATAGTACTTCATAATCATCTCCTACTTCAAATAACTCTTTAATTAAAGCACGCGCTTCGTCCATAACGGCCACGTAGTTTTTACTACGATGAGAAATTTCTAATAATGATAAATTCATGTTATCGAAATTGATACATGATTCAGAAGCTTGTTTTAATACTTCTAAAGGTAAAATACCAGGACCTGCGCTAAAATTGTGAACTTTTGACATATAAATAAAATTAAATTTTATGTTTAATTAAAGTAATTATTATAGCATAAAATTAACAATAAAAAATAAGGATTGTCAATAAAAAACCTTAATCTTATTAAGATTAAGGTTTTAAAAATAAATTATTTAAAATACGTTTATAACCAGCCTCCCATATCTGTTTTGGTTACTTTTTTTCGTCCTTTACAATCTTTATGTATTTTACAAGAACAAAATATTATACTAAAAGAAACTAGTGAAATGATAAATAATATACTGATTCTATTTTTTAACATTTTATTTAAGCAACAACTAAAGTTCCAATATTTTCACCCATAAGTAATTTATTTAGGTTGCCTTTTTTATTCATGTCAAAAACAATAAGTGGTAAATTATTTTCTTTACATAATGTAAATGCAGTTAAATCCATAACTTCTAATCCTTTATTGTATACTTCATCAAATTTTACAGTATCGTATTTTGTTGCAGTACTATCTTTTTCAGGATCTGCAGTGTATATTCCGTCAACTCGCGTGCCTTTTAAAATTACATTTGCTTCAATTTCAATTGCTCTTAATGTAGCTGCTGTATCTGTAGTAAAGTATGGATTTCCTGTACCAGCTCCAAAAATAACAACACGGCCTTTTTCTAAATGTCGAACTGCTTTTCGTCTAATAAATGGTTCGCATATTTGTTCCATTTTAATAGCACTTTGTAAGCGTGTTTGAACACCTAATCCTTCTAGTGCAGCTTGAATAGCCATAGAGTTAATAACGGTTGCCAACATACCCATATAGTCTCCATGAACACGATCCATGCCTCCTTTTTCAGCTTGAATTCCTCTAAAAATGTTTCCACCACCAATTACTATGGCTACTTGGCAACCAGCATCATGCGCTTCTTTTATTTCTTTAGCATATTCCATTAATCTTTCTTGATCAATGCCAAAACCTTTATTTCCCATTAAGGCTTCTCCAGATAATTTTAAGAGTACGCGTTTATATTTCATTTAGTTAGGTTTTTAAAATAGAACAAAAAAAATCCCGATTAAAAATCGGGATTTTCATAAAATTAAGATAAAGAGTAACGCTTAAATGCTGTTGCAGTTAATGCTTTATCAACACTTTGTAAATATTGAGCAACATTTAATTTATTATCTTTAATATATTCTTGATTTAATAAAGTAGACTCTTTATAAAATTTAGAAATTTTACCTTGTGCAATTTTTTCAACCATATCTTCAGGTTTGCCTTCTGCACGAATTTGTTCACGAGCAATTTCTAATTCTCTTTCTAACATCTCAGGAGTTACACCTTCTTTATCTAAAGCTACTGGGGCCATTGCTGCTGCTTGCATTGCTACGTTACGACCAACCTCATCTGCAACAGATGCTTGGTTAAAGCCAACCACTACAGATACTCTATTTCCTGGGTGAATATAACCTACCACTTTTTCAGCAGAAATTGCTTCATAGTAACCGATATCAATTTTCTCTCCAATTTTACCTACTTGCTCCATAAATTTATCAGCTACTGTAATATCGCTATTAAATGGAGCGGCTTTAATTGCATCAATATTTGCTGCATTTTTCTCTAACGCAATTGTTGCGATTGTTTCTGCGAACGCAATAAAATCTGCATTTTTAGCTACGAAATCAGTTTCACAATTAACACTGATTACAATTCCACGTTTTCCATCAGCTGATACTTTTGCTAAAACAACACCTTCCTTAGCATCTCTATCGCTACGGTTAGCTGCTACTTTTGCCCCTTTTTTACGTAAAAAGTCAACTGCTTTTTCAAAATCTCCATTATTTTCTTCTAATGCTTTTTTACAATCCATCATACCTGCTCCGGTTTGTTGGCGTAATTTGTTTACTTCTTGTGCTGTAATTGCCATTTTATTTTTTTTTATATTTATTAAAATTAATTTAAAAAAAACGGCCTTCCCATTTAAGGAACGGCCGTTAAATTATAGTAGTGAAAAATTATTTTTTCGCTGTTGTTCTTTTACGAGCCGTTGGTTTACGAGTACCTTCTTCATCATCAGATTTTGCACCTTTGATTTTTAAGCCTTCTGCTAATTCTTCTGCTTCTTCTTTCGAATTTTTTCCTTCTTTTTCATCTGCTGCATTAGCCTCTTTATCCATTTTACGTTCACCTAATCCTTCATTAATTGCTTTACACATTAAATCAACAATGTATGCAACAGAAGTAGATGCATCATCATTTGCTGGAATTGCATAATCAACAAAATTTGGATTTGAATTAGTATCAACTATTGCAAAAGTAGGAATATTTAAACGTTTTGCTTCTGCTACGGCAATATGCTCTTTAGAAATATCTACAATAAATAATGCTGAAGGTAAACGAGTTAAATCTGCTACCGATCCTAAGTTAGTTTCTAATTTAGCGCGCTCACGAGAAATTTGTAATTTTTCTTTTTTAGAAATGTTATCAAATGTTCCGTCAGTAGCCATTTTGTCTATTTGAGACATTTTACGAACAGCTTTACGAATAGTAGCAAAGTTAGTTAACATACCACCTGGCCAACGCTCAGTTACATATGGCATATTTACTGCTTTTACTTTTTCCGCAACAATATCTTTTGCCTGTTTTTTAGTTGCTACAAATAATATTTTTTTTCCTGAGCGAGCAATTTGTTTTAATGCAGCCGCCGCTTCATCAATTTTAGCTACAGTTTTGTTTAAATCAATAATATGAATGCCGTTTTTTTCAGCATAAATATAAGGAGCCATTGCTGGATTCCATTTTCTTTTTAAGTGACCAAAATGAGCACCTGATTCTAATAATTCGTTGAATGTATTTGACATGTTTGTATAATGTATTGTAAATAAATATTAACGTTTGCTGAATTGGAAACGTGCACGAGCTTTCTTTTGACCGAATTTCTTACGTTCAACCATACGTGGATCACGAGTAACTAATCCTTCTGCACGTAATTCTTTTTTCAATTCTGGGTTTATTTCTACTAAAGCTTTTGCAATTGCTAAACGAACTGCTTGAGCCTGACCTGTAGTTCCACCGCCATTTACATTAACCTTTACATCATATTCTCCAACAGCTTTTGCGTTGTTTAATGATTGTAAAACATAGTATTGTAAAGTTGGAGTTTTAAAATATTCTTTATAATCTCTTTTGTTGATAGTGATTACGCCTGTACCTTTTGATACATAAGCACGAGCTACCGAACATTTTCTGCGACCTGATGTGTTAATTACTTCCATTTATATTATGCAATAATAGTTGATAAATCTACTTTTTTTGGTTGTTGTGCAGCATGATCATGCTCAGCACCTGCAAATACAAATAAATTTGTATTTAACGCTCTTCCTAAACGCCCTTTAGGTAACATTCCATGCACAGCATGTTTAATTACTTCTTCTGGCTTCTTAGCTAACATTTCTTTTGGGGTAGCAAAACGTTGCCCTCCTGGATGACCTGTGTAACGAACATATTCTTTGTCATCCATTTTAGCACCCGTAAAACGAACTTTTTCAGCGTTGATAACAACGATGTTTGCACCACAATCAGTATGAGGTGTAAAGTTAGTTTTATGTTTGCCACGTATTAAATACGCTAATTTAGAGGCCAAGCGACCTACTACTTCATTTTCTGCGTCAACTAATAACCATTCTTTATCTGAATTAGCTTTGTTGACAAATTTTGTTTTATAACTTAATGCGTCCACGACTTTTTTATTTTAAATTTTCTAAATTGGGGTGCAAATGTAACCCTTTTTTTCTTAGCGCCAAACATATATGACTTATTTTTTGAAAAAATTTACATTTTTGCGTTATTTGTGCAAAAAATAATCCTATGGAACATTTTATTTTAATGTCGGCTGTTCGAAGTTTAGGAACAAGTACCCAGGCTAGTATTCAAAAAGAATTAAGAAATGTTATCAATGTCATTAACAAAATCCATAAAGGGCATTTTATTACATCTCTTGATATGGTTATGAATTTGGAGTTTCAAGGTATAACAAATAGTTTACAAGGAACTTTAGAGATGATTTTTGATATAGAGGAATGTATTATTGAAAATAATTTAGATTTTAAATTAAAGCATGTGCTTTATCATGACACCTTAGAGTCAATTCAAAGCAAACACAACGCCTACGAAAGATTAGGATTTGGATTAATTGATGCAAGACATCGTTTAGATTTGATAAAGAAAACAGATAGTCGTTTTTTGATAGCTACAAGTAACGAAAAAAATAGTTTGTATTTAAATAATTTATTTATGATTTATGGAGATTATCTAGATTCTTGGAAAAAGAGAGATTTTGAGTATGTAAAAGCATTTTTAAATAATATGGACTATAAAGAAGTTTCCTCATTATTCAACGTAAACATATCGAGTGGATGGAGGCGAGAAAAAAATTTAAAAATGAAACAATATTACACCATTAAAGAAATGATATTGTCTGGTATTGAGTAAGATGATGATGATAATTGTCTATTGTTCGATTTAAAATATACATATTGGTATATTCAATGTTCAAAACATTTTTTTTATTACCAATACAAAACTTTAAATTTGCTACTCTTCAATAAAAAAAAGTACAATTAAATTTAAAATAAACAAAAAATAAAATGGGATATCTTTTCACCTCAGAATCAGTATCAGAAGGCCATCCAGATAAGGTTGCTGATCAAATTTCAGACGCATTAATTGATAATTTTTTAGCGTTTGATCCTCAAAGTAAAGTAGCTTGCGAAACTTTAGTTACAACAGGTCAAGTTGTTTTAGCTGGAGAGGTAAAATCAAAAGCATATTTAGATGTTCAAGAAATTGCTCGTGAGGTAATTCGTAAAATTGGATATACAAAATCGGAGTATATGTTTGAAGCTAATTCTTGTGGTATTTTATCTGCTATTCACGAACAATCTTCAGATATTAATCAAGGTGTTGATAGAAAGAAAAAAGAGGAGCAAGGAGCAGGAGATCAAGGGATGATGTTTGGTTATGCAACTAACGAAACAGCTAATTATATGCCTTTAGCCTTAGATTTAGCACATGCTATCTTGTTAGAATTGGCAGCACTTCGTAGAGAAAATAAACAAATTAAATATTTAAGACCTGATGCAAAATCTCAGGTTACTTTAGAATATAATGACAACAATGAGCCTGTAAGAATTGATGCCATTGTTGTGTCTACTCAGCATGATGATTTTGACTCTGAATCAAAAATGCTTGCTAAAATCAAAAAGGATATTGTAGAAATTTTAATTCCAAGAGTGAAAAAAAATTATCCTAAATATGCTCATTTGTTTAACAATAAAATTAATTATCATATCAATCCTACAGGTAAATTTGTAATTGGTGGCCCTCACGGAGATACTGGTTTAACGGGTCGTAAAATAATTGTTGATACATACGGAGGTAAAGGTGCTCATGGAGGAGGTGCTTTTTCTGGGAAAGATCCAAGTAAAGTAGATCGTTCAGCCGCATATGCTACACGTCATATTGCTAAAAATTTAGTTGCGGCTGGTGTTTGCGATGAAGTTTTAGTGCAAGTTTCTTATGCTATTGGAGTGGCACAGCCAATGGGTATTTTTATTGATACGTATGGTACATCTAAAGTGAAAATGACAGATGGAGAAATTGCAAAAATTGTTCAAAAAGTTTTTAATATGCGTCCATATTTTATTGAGCAACGTTTAAAATTACGTACTCCGATGTATAGCGAAACTGCAGCGTATGGACATATGGGTCGTAAAAATGAAGTGGTTACTAAAACATTTAAAACTCCTGATGGTAAAACAAAAACAGTTAAAGTAGAATTATTTACTTGGGAAAAATTAGATTATGTTTCAAAGGTAAAAGCTGCATTTAAGATTAAATAATTTTTTATTATTACTCATAAAAAAAAGCCTCTAAATTTTGAATTTAGAGGCTTTTTAATTTTAAAAATTAAATAAAAACAGATTTTATAAGCCGGGTTCTGTTTTGCGCAAGCGCAACTTCATCATTTATCTATGCAGCCTACCCTCTCTAACATAACCTGAGTTATTGCGACGGGCCGTCACAAAATTAGAGTTTACATGGCCTTACAACATTTGAGGTTTGTCCTATATAATTGTTACCAATTATATATGTGAGCTCTTACCTCACATTTTCACTATGACCTCACTTAAGTGAGGCTACTTGGTTTTCTGTGACACTATCTGTTACATTTTTATTTCTAAAAATATACCCACCCTTTCAGATGGCAAATTGCCCTATGTTGCCCGGACTTTCCTCCCTTAAATAAAGAGCGATGAAACAAACCTGTTTTAATTTTTTATAAAATTACTAAATATAGTTTAATATCTAATTTAATAATAAAAGAGTATTTAAAACAATTACCATTAAACAGCTTATGATGATACCTAATCCAATCCCTTTCCAATATTTTTGTTGAGATTTATGAAAATTAATAAATAAATAACCTCCTATTAATAACCCTGTAAAATCAATCAACCATTTGTTTATTAATAAATTATGATTTGTTATGGCTATTAATCCAATTATTAATAAAGGTATAGACATGCCTTTATAAAAAGAATATTTTATAATTATTAAAAAAATAAGCCCTAAACCCACACCTATTAATCCTACACAATCATATACTAAATTACTAATGTTCATATTCTTTATAATAATAAATAATAGCTTTTTTTAAATATGAAAGCATGTAGCATATTTAATATTATTGAGTTTGTGTTTTAGGCTCCGTCAATTTTTTAGCTAAATTTGTAAATCTAAAATTAGTAAAATACTTTCTATTACAGTAATCAAAATAAATGAAAACCAAAACCTTAAAAAAAAATAAAGTAAATGTTGTAACGCTTGGTTGCAGTAAAAATATTGTTGATAGTGAAGTTTTAATGGGACAATTAAAAGCTAATAATTTTAATGTAGAACATGAAAGTGAAGATGATAATCATAATATTGTGATTATTAACACATGCGGGTTTGTAGAGAATGCAAAACAAGAAAGTATAGATACAATTTTAAGATATGTAGATGCTAAAAAAGATGGAAGTATAGAAAAATTATATGTTACAGGCTGTTTAAGTGAAAGATATAAGGCTGATTTAGAAAAAGAAATCCCGGATGTAGATGCTTATTTTGGGACCAGAGAATTGCCTAAAATTTTAAAAACTTTAAAAGCTGATTATAAAAAAGAATTGGTTGGAGAGCGATTATTAACGACTCCTAATCATTTTGCATATTTTAAAATTAGCGAGGGTTGTGATAGACCATGTAGTTTCTGTGCCATTCCGTTAATGAGAGGAGGCCATGTTTCTGAACCTATAGAAGCCTTAGTAAATAGGGCTAAATTACTTGCAAGTAAAGGTACTCGCGAATTATTATTAATAGCACAAGATTTAACTTATTATGGTTTAGATATTTATAAAAAACGTGAATTAGCAAATTTAGTTGATCAATTAAGCGATGTAGAAGGAATAGATTGGATTAGATTGCATTATGCTTTTCCTAGTGGTTTTCCTATGGAAGTATTAGATGTTATGAATAAGAAAAAAAATGTTTGTAATTATTTAGATATGCCATTACAGCATATATCAGATAACATGCTTAAAAGCATGCGACGAGGAATTACAAAACAAAAAACAATTGATACAGTTAATCAGATTAGAGATAAAGTACCAGAAATTGCTATCAGAACAACACTAATAGCTGGTTATCCTGGAGAAACGAAACAAGATCATGAAGAAATGTTGCAGTGGGTTTCAGACTCTAAATTTGAACGATTAGGTATTTTTACATATTCTCATGAAGAAAATACTCATGCATACTTATTAAAAGATGATATAAAAGAAAAAGTAAAAAAAGAACGTGCAGATGCTGTTATGAAAGTACAACAGGAAATTTCATACAAACTAAATCAAGACAAAATAGGAAATACTTATAAAGTATTATTTGATAGAAAAGAAAATGATTATTTTATAGGAAGAACAGAGTATGATAGTCCGGATGTGGATAATGAAGTATTAGTAAAAGCAACTGATACAAATTATATTCGTATTGGTGATTTTTCTGATGTTAAGATAACAGATGCAAGTGATTTTGATTTATATGGAGAATTAATTTAACTAAGCTATTTATAATAAAAAGGCTAGGAGTAATCCTAGCCTTTTTATTATAAATAAATTTTTATAAGTTTTTCATTTATTTAACTCCATGCATCATAGATAATAGCTTCTTACTTAAGAAAAATAATATTACAGATGAAATTCCAGCCATTCCAACAAATAGCATAAAAAAAGAATATAAGCTATTTATTTTAATGCCCATAAACGATTTTTCTTTTACTAAAGAGTCTTTAAATATATTTTCAACTATAGATGCTTTTATTTGTTTATCTTTTACTTGTTCAAAAGAAATAATATCAATACTTACGTATTTTATCCCATTAATTTCTTCTGCTTTATCTAATTTAGTACATAATGTCACTGCTTTTTCTGTTTGTTGTGATTCAACTGCCGCAACTGTAATCATTGTTTCTGGGTATAATGAACTTAATGTGCCCGCAAATTTGTTAGCTGAAGCAGTTGATAAAAACCAAACACCCATTAATAAAGATGCGAATTTTACAGGAGCTAATTTATTAACCATAGATAAGCCTATTGGTGATAAACATAATTCCCCGAATGTGTGAATGCCATATAAACTAATTAACCATACCATACTTACTTTGGTTGATGGAGAAATTCCGTTTACTCCAAATGCAATAACAGCATATCCTATGGCTAATAAAAATAAACCAATAGATTGTTTATATGGAGAAGCCGGTTCTGCATTTCTTTTTCCTAAAAATGTCCATAATATTGAAAATAGTGGAGCGAAAATAACAATGGCAATGGCATTAATAGATTGGAAAAAACTAGCAGGTATTTCATCAATCATTTTTCCTTCGCTCGAAAGTTTAATAATACTGTAAATTAAATAAGCTGTAGCAGATATTAGTATAGCTAAAATCAATTCTTTTACCCCTTTTTGTTCTTGGTTCATTTTTGTATAAACTTTAAATGCAGCTATTGCTAAAAGCACTATAAATAAACCATAAATACCAGACATAACACCTCTTGATAAAAGTATACCAACTTCTCTATTGGTTTGTTCTTCGGCAAAAAAGGTTAATGATGCTCCTGCTTGTTCAAAGGCTGCCCAAAAGAAAATAACAAAAAATGCAACAATATAAATTACCCATATGCGTTGCTTTTCTATTTTCGTTAATGATTTATCTGAAATAATAAAGCCAGGAGCCGCAATTGATAAGGAAAAAATAAAAGAGCCAATTACACCTTGTCCTAAAGCAAAAAATACGGAATATAAAATAACCTCAATACCCAGCCATGTAAATATTTGCTTTTGTGTAAACTCTGATTTTACCTCAGTAGTAGTATTAATGTCGTTGGTTTCTATTTGCTTTGGCTTTGCCCCAATAGGATTCCCCTCCGGAGAAACAATATAATGGTCTTTTAACCATATAAATATTAAGGTACTTACGCTCATACCAATACAAGCTGCCAAGAAACCATATTTAAAGTCGGCAGGATTACCTGTATCTCCTAATCCACCACAAATTAAGGGAGATAAAAAAGCCCCTAGGTTAATACCCATATAAAAAATGGTAAATGCTGAATCTATTCTTTTATCTCCTTTTGGATATAATTGTCCTACCATAGTAGAAATATTTGGTTTAAAAAAACCATTTCCAAAAATTAACATTGCTAATCCAAATAACATCAAAGCTCTTGAAAGATCTATTTGAGCATAAAAAGAACCAGCTAAAAACATAATAAATTGTCCAATAGCCATCATAATACCTCCAACAATAATAGATTTTCTGTTTCCCCAATATCTATCTGCCATGTAACCGCCTAATAATGGAGTTAAATAAACCAAGCCAGTATAACTTCCATAAATATCTGAACCAATGGCTTTATCATACATTAAAGCTTTTGTTAAAAATAAAACGAAAATGGCTCTCATTCCATAATAACTAAAACGTTCCCACATTTCAGTTACAAACAGAACGTATAATCCTTTTGGGTGACTTGCTTTGATAGTAGTTTGTTCCATAAATTTATATTTGTGTTTTTTTAATTAGTTCACTAAAATACCATTTTTTTATCTATATCAATGTTTTCTGTTATTTTTTTATAACTGTAAAAAAAAATCCCTAGAGGCGACTCTAGGGATAAAATTTTAAATGGTATTATATAACTAAGCTAGTTTTACGTTTACTGCATTTAATCCTTTTTTACCTTCTTGGATTTCGAAAGTAACATTGTCGTTTTCTCTGATTTTGTCTACTAAACCAGTTACGTGTACAAAGTACTCTTTTCCTGATTCTTCCTCTTTAATAAAACCAAAACCTTTGGTTTCATTAAAAAATTTTACTGTTCCTGTGCTCATTTTATTTTTTTAAAAAATTATTATGCTCAAATCTAATAATTAAATATATATAAAAAAATTTTTTTTATGAATTATCATCTTATTTGTTAGGTAGATGATAACTAGTGGTTTACATCTTAATTAATCTTGCAATCGATTTTTGTTTACCATCCGTTACTTCAACAATATAAGAGCCATTTGCAAGAGAAGAAAAATCAAATGTTTTAGAGAAATTTTCAGTTAATTTGATATATTCTGTTTTTACTATATTACCCAAAACATCATATATATTGATTAATGTTTTATTATCATCAAGTAGATTATTTGAAGTAACATCAATTTTTACTGTTCCTGAAAAAGGATTAGGATATAATCTGATATTTAATGTATTTGAAGCTGAATATAAATTTAAACCTGTTGATGCAGTAATTGTGAAGTTCTTTTTATTGATATCAAAAAATACATTTCCAATACTTTCTACTTTTACCCTTGATAACGGTTTATTTACACTAACTACAGGTAAAACAATATTTTCACTTCCATCGTTTGGAGTATTAGCTAATGAAAGAGTAAAAGTGGTTCCGTTGTCAGTACTTACATAAATATTTACATTTGAACAGTTAATTGGAGCTACATCTGTGCCATTTACATTCCAGGTAATTGTTTGAGTAGATCCACTTGGGTAGTTTATACCTGTTACACTTTGTGAAGTTACAGCAAATGGACCAGCGCTTGGATTTATAGAAATTTGGGTTGTAGCAGAGCATACGCCACCGCCTCCCATTTTATTGTCACGAGCAGTTAATCTAAATTTTAGGGTTTGCGCTGTATTTGGTAAAAATTCCCCGGCTGAAGTTGTATAGGTTCCTGCTATAATGTTAGCTAATTTTGGAAATAATCTAGTTGGGCTAGTAGTTGGAGCATATGATCTAAAAAATGGTTTATTACCAGTATTCCAATTACCAGCAGAAGTACCTAAGTCTATTTCTTCCCATTGATAAGTAAGAGCATCGTTATCTGGGTCGGTTGCAGAGCCTGTTAATTGAAAAGGAGTACTTACAGGAATAACATAATTAGATCCTGCATTAACATTGGGAGCGTTATTGCCTGAATTAGTCATAACATCACAACTGTTTCCGCCGCCCGAATAAATAAAATTTGTAATTTCATCATAACTTATGGCATGAAAATAAGCTATACTGTTAGAAGCTATGTCTTGCGGAGAACAAATACCAGCATATGCCATAATAGTTACTCCACTTCCAGGTTCAACAGCAGTTGAAGCATTTCTATTTCCGCTGCATGATCCCCCATTACCATTAAAAGTATGATTACCTCCAAATTGATGTCCCATCTCATGGGCTACATAATCAATGTCATAAGGGTCGCCAACAGGATTTGAACTTCCAGTAATACCTCTAGCTTTACTCGATCCGCAAACACAACCTAGTTGAGCTAATCCACCGCCACCAGTACTAAATGTATGACCTATATCGTAGTTAGCAGAACCTACGTTTGAATTAATTACTGTTTGACTTTCGCCAATTAAAGTATTGGCGTTGTTATTACCATTAAAAGAATCTGTAGCTGGGTTGCCATATAAAACAACTGTTGTTGTAGCAACTAAAACTAATTTTACTGCTATTTCTGTTTCGTACACCCCATCAACTCTATTTACTGTAGTTACTACTTTTGCTAATATTTGAGAGGTTGTTGGTGTATTTGTTCCGGAAGCACAGGCAGCTCTTGCATATTCGCCAGTACAAGCAATAGCCAAGCGGTAAGTTTTAAGATTTGGTCCTATACACATAGCATTAGTTGATGATATATTCATATCATTTGGTGTATTTTCTAAAATTCCTATTTCGGGTAAAATATCGGCTTGAGGTTTATTAAAATCAGATGTGTAATATGATATATAATCAGTAATATTATTTTTACAGTATGGGTCAATAAATACATTACCATTAGGGCTTCTTACCATTCCATGAAATCCATATTCTGTAAAGTCTAATTTTCCGCTAGCGTACTCATCATCAATACCCTTAATATTAAAGGTTCTTATTTCTGGAAAATGTAATTGTAGTTCATCTTCCATTACTGAAGATTCAACTACTTTAAATTTTTGAATTGTTCCATTAGGCATTGGTAAATCAATAGTAGTGGTTGTATTATTAATATTAGTAGTTTTATCTGAAGGCGCAGATAATAAAGTGTTTTTAAGAGAAATTACATTTAAATGGAACACACCGTATTGGTTAGGTATAATGTCTCTTTTACCCGTAATATAAACGTTTTTTTCATCTATTTGATTCCAAATAGGTTGAGTTATTTGTGCTTTTAAAGATAAATAAGAAACGATAATAATAATTAAAGCTATAGTTTTTTTCATTGTTATTTGTTTTAACGCTAAATGTATTGAATCAATACTTAAAATACAAAAATTAGTAAAAACTTAGTTTTTTGTTAAAAAAACAATTTTTAACATTAAATCATCTCACAAATCGTACAAGTTGTGTTTTTATACTATATAAATAGTTTATATTTGTTACATAAATTTTAATCTAATTTAATCATGAAAAAAGTATTTTTAATGTTGGCTTTCGCTGGATTAGTAGGAAGCTTATCAGCATCTGTTAATAACGATGATAAAGATAAAGGCAAAAAAGAATGTAAAAAAGAAGGAAAATCTTGTTGCAAAGATAAAACAGGAGCAGAAGGAAAATCTTGTTCTGGTGAAAAATCAGGAGAGAAAAAAGGATGTTGCAAAGATAAAAAAGCAGTTGAGGTAGTTAAAACACCTGAAACTAAGTAAATTTTTTGTTTTTAAGTATTTTAAAGCCCATATATTAATATATGGGCTTTTTTATTTTTTTATTTTATCTTTAAAACCGTATTTTACAAAATAATAGATATAATATATTTATTATAAATTCATGTTTTATTTTTTAATATTTTCATTATATGAAAGTTGGTATACCATTGGAAATTTATCCAAATGAATTAAGAGTAGCTGCAACTCCAAAAACAGTAAAACGTTTGAAAAAACAGGGGTTTGAAGTATATATTCAGCGCCAAGCAGGAGTAAAAGCAAATTTTTCGGATATTGAGTTCGAAGAAGCTGGGGCTAAGATTGTAGATACGGCTTTAGAAATATTTTCTAATTCAGACATTGTTTTAAAAGTAAAGGAACCTTTTATAGAAGAAGTTGAAATGATGCGTGAAGGCTTGGTTTTATTGAGTTATTTATGGCCAGCTCAAAACCAATCACTGCTTCAAAAGTTAGCTGAAAAAAAAGTGAATGCTATAGCAATGGACGCCATTCCTCGTATTTCGAGAGCTCAAAAAATGGATGTGCTCTCATCTATGGCAAATATTGCAGGATATAGGGCTGTGATAGAGGGTTCATATCATTTTGGAAGATTTTTAAATGGACAAATAACTGCGGCTGGTAAAGTTGAGCCCGCAAAAGTATTAGTGATAGGTGCTGGAGTTGCAGGATTAGCAGCAATTGGAGCAGCTAATTCATTAGGTGCAATTGTTAGGGCATTTGATACACGTAAAGAAGTTGCTGAGCAAATTGAATCAATGGGTGCTCAATTTTTAACCGTAGATATAGAAGAAGATGGAGCTACATCATCTGGTTACTCTAAAGAAATGAGTAAAGAGTTCATTGAAGCAGAAATGAAATTGTTTTTAGAACAAGCTAAAGATGTTGATATTATAATTACTACTGCTCAAATTCCTGGTAAACCTGCTCCAAAATTGGTATTAGATTATCATGTTTTAGCGATGAAGCCAGGTTCTGTAATAGTTGATTTAGCCGCTTCAACAGGAGGAAATTGTGCTTTTACAAAAAACGGAGAGGTATTTACAACTGATAATGGTGTTACTATTGTTGGTAAATTAAGTCAGCTGCCAAGCCAAGCATCACAGCTATATGGTAATAATTTATGCCATTTATTAGATGATATGGGCAAGGCTGATAAATGGAAAATAGATATGGAAGACGCTGTTGTATCAAGAGCAATGGTAACATATAACGGACAAATTAATTGGCCTCCAGCTCCTTTACCTGTTAGCCCATCGGCTGGCGGTGGTGCAAAAAAAGTTGTAGTGCCTACAGCTGAAGAAATAAAAATTTCTGACGAAGCAAAATCAAAAAAAGAAGCGCTATCAATGGTTGTTAAACTAGCTATTGTTGGAGCATTATTATTATTGGTAGGGCAGTTTGCTCCAAGTGAATTTATACAACACTTTACGGTATTTGTATTAGCTGTATTTGTGGGATGGCAATTAATTACCAACGTGTCACATTCCTTACATACTCCGTTAATGGCTGTAACTAATGCTATTAGTGGAATTATTGTAATTGGTGGATTATTGCAAACAACTAATGATATAAAAAATCCAATGACTATTTTGGCATTTATAGCTATTTTGGTTGCAAGTATTAATATTGTAGGTGGGTTTGTTGTTACTCACAGAATGTTGAAAATGTTTAAAAAATAAAAAAAGAAATTATGGCTATCGGAATTCAAACAGCAGCATATTTATTTGCAAGTATTTTATTTATATTAAGTTTAGGAGGTTTATCTTCTCAAGAGTCTGCAAAACGCGGGGTATTTTATGGAATTGTAGGAATGGTAATTGCAATTATTGCTACAGTTTTAGGAGAAGGTGTGTCTGGACAAATATATATTATTATTGCCATTGCAATTGCTTCAGTAATAGGATTAATGCTTGCCCGAAAGGTAGAAATGACAGCAATGCCACAATTAGTGGCTATTTTACATAGTTTTGTTGGTTTAGCGGCTGTTTTAGTAGGGTTTGGTTCATACCTAGATCCAAAAACACATGAATTAAATGGTGCCGCTCATATAATACATTTAACAGAAGTGTTTATTGGCATTTTTATTGGGGCTATTACGTTTACAGGTTCGATTATTGCTTGGGGAAAATTGGAAGGAAAGGTTCGTAGTAAAGCATTATTATATCCAGGCAGGCATGCTGTAAATATTGTTTTATTATTAATATGCGTATTATTAGGTGTTTTATTTGCTCAAAAAGAAGGCATTGATGGAATGTTATATCTGTTAATAATGACAGCTATTGCTTGTTTTATAGGAGTAATGTTGGTTATGGCAATTGGCGGTGGCGATATGCCTGTGGTAGTTTCTATGTTAAATTCATACTCTGGTTGGGCTGCATCTGCAGCTGGATTTATGTTAGGTAATGATTTACTAATTGTTACAGGAGCATTAGTGGGTAGCTCTGGGGCAATTCTTTCTATCCATATGTGTCATGCAATGAATCGTTCGTTTTTTTCAGTTATTTTAGGAGGATTTGGAAATTCTTCAGTTAAAGGTGAGGTTAAAGCTATTGAGGGAGAAGTTACATCTTTAAATCATGAAGAAGTAGCAATATTATTAAAGGAAGCTAAATCTGTAGTTATTGTTCCTGGATACGGAATGGCCGTGGCTAAGGCGCAATATCCAATTTATGACATGGTACAAACGTTGCGTAAAGCTGGTAAAAATGTACGATTTGCTATTCATCCAGTTGCAGGACGTTTACCAGGACATATGAATGTTTTATTAGCTGAAGCCAACGTTCCTTATGATATTGTATTAGAAATGGATGAAATTAATGATGATATGCCAAACACAGATGTTGTTATGGTTATAGGTGCTAATGATGTTGTAAACCCTAGTGCACAAGATGATCCAGCAAGTTCTATTTATGGAATGCCTGTTATTGAGGCTTGGAAGGCTGAAAAAGTTATTATAATGAAGCGTTCGATGTCTGCAGGTTATTCAGGAGAGGATAATCCATTGTTTTACAAAACAAATTCTGAAATGCTTTATGGTGATGCAAAAGATAGTGTAGAAAAAATATTAAATTTCCTAAAGGCATAGCCATAGAGAATTTTTATAAATAGTTAATTTTTATATATACTCTAAAACAGTCCTATTTCGTTAGTTTTAATCCATCCCTCATTCCCGTTTTCTAATTTAATATTTGTCCACTCTGTATTTGTTTCCAATACTTTTATTTTTGTGCCTTCGTGTAATTTAAATTTTGATTTTGTTCCTAATATAGGCTCTTCGTATATTTTTGATTCGTGATTTAAAATAATAGCAAACTCTATATTATTTTGTTCATTAAGAGATAAATTACCTAATATTATTGAAACACAAAAAACAAGAAAACAAGTAATTCCAGCAAAAAATGTTGTTCTTTTAATTAGTAATGATTTGCTAAATATAAAAATAAATATAAGTGTAAGCGTAATAATCCAGCTTATAATACTTAGCCAAGCCCATCCATTAGAAGATAATAAATTAACTATGCCTAGTTTAATAGTCCCGATAAAATAATTTTCCTTATTTTCAATTTTATCAATGGTTTTTTCGTTGGCTATTTTAAGATTATTTCTAATATCTATATTATTAGGTTGAATTTTTTTTGCTAGCTCGTAGTTATATATAGCTTTTCCAAGTTCATTGTTTTTATAGTAAGCATTTCCTAAGTTATAATATAGTTTGTATGACGACAGTCCTTTGTTAAGAATAGCTTCGTAATTTTTGATAGCATCTTTATATTTTTTTTCAGCATATGCTTTTTCAGCTTTATTTTGATTCTCTGAATTAGCAAATAGATTTGTTAATGAAAATGCCAATAAAATATATAATAAGAGATAATATTTAGCTTTCATTTTGTGAGTTTACTTTTTTATTTGTTCTTCTATTTGTGATATTAATTCAAGGGTATCGTTGTATACCTTTTGTAAATCTTTATTTACAGAGTTTGGAGCATATTTGATGTATTCACAAGTGTTAAGTGTTTCAATAGTTTGATTGGCAGTTTGTTCGCTTACGTTTTTTGATAAAAGCATTTCATAGATTTTTTCCTTAGATAAATCAATAACTGATAATCTAAATTTATCTCCAATATATTTGTGTAATGCGTTTAAAATTTCGTTAAAAAATAAATAATTATCGTTTGTATGGATTAATTTAGCGGCATTTTTTAATTGTTTTTTTGCTAATCTTGCTGCCTTTTTCTCTTTTACTATTGCTTCATTACTATTGGCATAAATATGTTTTTTTGTAATTAATAATCCAATAAAAAATAGCAGAGTAGGGATTATAATTAATGTATAGTGTGCTGTTGATGAAAAGAAAAAATCATGTTTTTCTTTTAAATCTAAATTACCAGTTTTGATATAACGTATGTCGTTTTCACTTTCTTTAATTCCATTTTTTGTCGGATTTATAATTTGAGCACTACCTTGATCTCCTTCCAAAACTTTAAGTTTAATATCTGGAGAAGGAATAGTAACATATTGTTTTTTATCCACATCAAAGTAATTAAAGTTTAAGTTATTTAAGGTAAAGTCTCCTTTTTCTCTGGGTATAATTAAATAATTAAATGTAATACTACCCGAAACGCCTCCTGAAGTTTTTATGTTTTCATTTACTTTAGGGTCATAGCTTTCAAAACTCTCTGGAAGACTAAGCTTTAAAGGTTCGATTAATTTTATATTTCCTTTTCCGTTGATAGTGATTTTTAAATTAACCGCTTCATTTGCTTTTACTTGCTCTTTATCTAATTCAGCTTTATATGAAAAGTCTCCTACAGCTCCCGAAAATTCAATTGGTTTTTTGTCTTTAGGAAGTTCAATCACATCAACTGTAACAGGTTTACTCTTAATTTTTATAGCTACATCTTCATAACCACCCGCTCCAAAAAATTGCTCAAAAATATTTCGTGGTTGTCGTTTTGTCTGTCTTCTAACAATACAATCTAATTCAACAGGAGCAATAGTTATTTTGCCAGTATGTTGAGGGAATAAATAAATTTTATTATAATCAGCAACATAATAATTTATACCATTTACAGTTTCTTGTTTTAAATCAATTTGTTGATTGGCATTTTCTTGTTGTGACCAAAAACCATTGTATGGAGGAAATTTTATATTTTGAAATCCTCTTAAATCTACTCTTGAATAAACTTTTTGAGTAAGCGTAATTTCTTCTCCTAAATAACATTTTGTTTTGCTTAAAAATGTTCTTACAAATAAATCTTCATTACTTATTTCGCTTGCATATTGGTTTTTGCCTTGTTTTGTATTTTGTTGAGGTTGGTTATTAGGGTTGTTATTTGATTGTTGCGAACTTCCTTTCATAACTTCTATAGTTATGGGTTTAGTTTCTAATTTTTGATTTCCTGATATTACAGAAGCAGAGCCAATAATAAATTTCCCTTCTTTTTTTGCTGCAATAAATAATGAAATAGTTGTTGATTGTGAGATATTGCCATTTATCATACTCATACTCTGACTTTGATTTGGGCCTGAGTATATATCAAAATCTTTGAAATTTGGATATGTTAGGTTACTTCCGCTACCATTTAATGTAAATGCTACTTGAAAAACTTCTCCAACGGCAACTTTGTTTTTACTAACCTGCGCTACAAAGTTAGGGTTTTGTGAACTCGCTAGATAGCTAATAAATAAAAATAATATGATTATGTGTTTTATCATGTTATTACCAATCTTTTTCAACTTTTATTTTTTGTGCAGGGTCACCCTTTTTCTTTCGTAATGATTGCATTTTTTTTTCGTTATTTTTTAAAGCATTTAGCATTTTTTCTGCTTGTTCTTTATTCATTTGTGGCTGCTGTTCCTCTTGTTTATTTTTATTTTCAATATCTTTTTTTTCGTTTTTATTTTTTTGATTTTCTTTTTTGTCGTCTTTATTTTGATTCTTTTTGTCGTCTTTATTTTTTTGATTTTTTTTCTGTTCTGCTAATTTTTTTTGAGCATAAGCTAAATTGTAACGAGTGTCTTCATCTTTAGAATTTAATTTTAAAGCTTTTTTGTAACCCAAAATAGCATCTTCATAATTGTTTTGCATCAGTTTTGAATTTCCAAAGTTGTGCCAAGCTTTTTGTATAGTATCCGCATTTGATACTGACTTAGCAACAACTTCAAATTGATTAGCAGCTTGTTCGTATACTGTTTTTGCGGCAGAGTCGATAGATATATTTTTGTTAGGTGGCTGAATTTTTCCTGCTTTTAGTAAATCTGCGGTTTTATATAAAGCATCACCTAAGTTAAAATTTGATTTATAATATGTTTGCTTTTCTTTTAAGGATTGCTTGTAGTAGTTTGCCGCTTCTAATGGCTTACCTGTGTGGTAAGCGTCATTACCTTTTCTTAGAATAATTTTTTCTTTTTGCGCGAAACTTATCTCGCAAAAAAATGAAATTAAAATTATGATATACAAATGTTTATTACTTCTTTTCATTATGTAAAAAGTTCAGTTTTTTCCAAAGTTTACTTTTTCTTTCAGATATAAGTGATTCAACAACTATAAATAACAATGCTATGCCCAAAAACCATTGAAATTGATCTTCATAATCGGTATACATTTTACTTTCTAATTGTTTTTTATCTAATTCGGCTATTTTATTTAAAATAACATCTAATCCTATGTCTGATGAATTAGCTTGAACGTAAACGCCATTAGCAGATGCTGATATATTTTGTAAAATTTTAGAATCTAATTTACTAACAATTGTATTCCCTAAATTATCTTTTTTGTATCCACTAACAACACCATCAATTATATTTGGAATAGGAACTCCCGCTTCTGAACCAACGCCAATTGTATGTATTACAATATTTTTTTTAGAGGCTTCTTCGGCAGCAGTAATTGCACTTTCTTTAGCCTCTTCATTATTTTCACCATCTGTAATAATTACAATCGCTTTGTTTTTTTCTTCGTCTTTTCCAAAACTTTCTATTGATAAATTGATGGCATCAGCAATATTAGTGCCTTGAACTGGAACAATTTTATTATTTATTCCTTCTAAGAATAATTTTGCCGAGCTATAATCAGTTGTAATTGGTAATTGAACATATGCTTCTCCTGCAAAAACAATAATTCCTAGCCGATCTCCCTGCAATTTATCAATCATATTTTCAATTGCAATTTTAGCTCTTTCTAATCTATTAGGGCTAAAATCTTGTGCCATCATGCTGTTTGACACATCTAAACATATCATTATATCAGCTCCTTCACGTTTTACATCTTTTAATTTAGATCCAGTTTGTAAGTTGCATAAGCCTAAAATTAAAAAACAAAGTCCTATTATAAATAAAATAAACTTACTTATTTTTTTAGTAAATGATACTTCAGGAAGTAACTGATTAATAATAGAAATATCTCCTAATTTTTTGAGTTTATTTTTATTAGAATATATATTCCAAATAAAAATTAAAATGCAAATTGGAATAATTGCAAACGCGTATAAAAATATATGATTTTCAAATTTAAACATTATGGTATCGCTTTAAACGCAAAACGTTTTAATAAAAATTCTGATAATAAACTTATAGCTGCGGCAATAGCAAGCGGCAAAAAATGTTCAGCTTTATTAGTAAAACTCTTTTCACTAATAATTGTTTTTTCTAATTGATCAATTTCTTTATATGTCTTTTCTAAACTTTCTCTATCAGTTGCTCTAAAATATTTTCCTCCTGTTAATTTACTAATCTGAGTCATTGTTGCATCATCAATATCAACATCAACATAGTCGTATTCCATTTCTCCATTTGGGTAAAGCGCTACAGGTTGTAATGCTTTGCCTTTACTTCCTACACCAATACAGTAAACTCTTACTCCAAATGTTTTAGCAATATCAGCTGCAGTTAATGGGGCAATTTCTCCAACGTTACTAACCCCATCTGAAATTAAAATTACTACTTTACTTTTTGCTTTACTATCTTTTACTCTTGCTACTCCATCTGCAAGCCCTAAACCTATTGCAGTTCCTTGATCTAGCATACCTGCTTTAATGTCGTTAAACATATTTTTAATAATTTTGTGGTCTGTAGTTAGTGGGCATTGAGTAAATGCTTCTCCTCCAAAAATTACTAGGCCTATTTTATCGTTTGGCCTTGCGTCAATAAAATCGCTTAAAACTTCTTTTGCTACTTCTAATCTATTTGGTTTAAAATCTTTTGCAAGCATCGATAATGAAACATCTAAGCTTACTACAATATCAATGCCTTCTGTTTTAGTATCTTTCCAACTACTTCTTGATTGAGGTCGAGCAATAGCTAGTATGAGCAATGAGATACTTATTAATCGTAAAACAAATAAGGAGTGTCTTAATTTTGCTTTTAATGAAGATTTGATACCGTCGAATAATGATAGCGATGAATAGTTTAAATCTCCTTCATAGGTTTTAAGTTTATAGATGTACCATATAATCATTAAAGGAATGATCATAAACAACCAAAACCATTGTTTTTCAACAAATTGTATGTCTTTAAAATAATTAAGCACTTGGTTTTTCTGTATTATTGATATGATAAATGTGTTCTTCTTCTCGCATTGTACCTCTTACAAAGTCAAAGGCATTATTTAATGTTATTGTATGTTCAGTTTCAATTGGAATTTGTTTGGCAAATTTTACAAAATCTGAAAGTGTTAATATTTGGGTTAATTTAGTTTTACTTTCAGTATCTATTACTTGAGATTTAAATATTTTAATAATTTCATCTGATGTTAATTCTAATGCATTAATATTAAAACGTTCTTCGATGTATAATCTAATGGTATCTGCTATAGATGAGTAGTATTCTTTTACTTTATTTTCTTTCCAAATGGCCTCTGTTTTTATTTTTTCTAATGTTTCTAATGCAGATATATGTGCTGGTATTTTTGGCTTTTCAACAATTACGGTTTCAGTTTTTTTATTTTTTAATTTTTTTATGAAAATTAGTAAAATAATAATTGCAGCTAATATTGCTAATCCCCAATATGCATAGGGTAAATACCATCTCCAATCAAATGGTTCGTCGTAAGGCGGTTTAATATCTTTAATTTTCGTTATAGAGGTATCGGTAGCAATAGTTTTTACTATTAAATGTAAAGGCTCTGTATATAATTGATTAGATGTATCTTTATTTATAATGAATTTAAATGGCGCTATATAGTATGAGCCAGAATCAAAAGAGGTAATCGTAAGTTGAATATGTTGTTGAATTATGTTTGGTTTATTTTTATTTGGAATAGTTGTGTCTATAGGAGAAACAGAAATAACTTCAATGCCTTTTTTAAGTGTATCTTCAATTATAGGCCATGTGATGTCTGTTTTTTTATTCAGTGAAGCATCATAATTCAGATAGATGTCTAATTTAGTTTGGGCACCAATTCTAATAGAAGAAGAGTCAATAACAGCATGAACTTCTATTGATGACTGAGATTTAACATAATTAACTGTTAAAATTAAAAATAATAAATGTATGTATGTTTTTAGTTTCACTATCTTTTTTTAAATAACGTCATTAATGGTTTAATATATCCTTCATGTGTGTTAATTGTTGTATAGTCAACTCCACATTTAGTAAATATATCTTTTAATTCATTTTCAAATTTCAAATAATTAATTTCTAATTGTTTTCTGGTATTTGAATTACTGGTATCAACCCATTTAATTTTACCAGTTTCATTATCTTTTAATTTTATAAGACCAATGTTAGGTAATGTGTTTTCATGCTTATCGTTAATTCTTAACGCCACAATATCATGCTTTCTGTTGGCAATTTTTAACGAATCTCTGTATGGATTCGAATCTTTAAAATCAGAAATCAAGAAACAAATACTTTTCTTTTTTACAACATTATTAAGATATTTTAAAGCTAATTCAATATTAGTTCCTTGTTGTTGCGGTTCAATATTTATTAATTCTCTTATAATTCTTAATATATGAGATTTACCTTTTTTGGGTGGAATAAATTTTTCGATTTTATCGCTAAAGAAAATTACTCCTATTTTATCATTGTTTTGTGAGGCTGAAAATGCAATAACTGCACAAAGCTCTGTAATTAATTCTTGTTTAAATTGTTTTTGAGTTCCAAACTTACCACTTGCGCTAACATCAACTAATATCATTACACTTAGTTCTCGTTCTTCTTCAAACACCTTTACATATGGAGTTCTTAAACGGGCTGTTACATTCCAATCAATTGTTCTAACATCATCTCCAGGTGTGTATTCGCGTACTTCACTAAATGCCATACCTCTACCTTTAAAGGCAGAGTGATATTCTCCAGAAAAAATCTGGTTACTTAATCCCTTTGTTTTTATTTCTATTTTTCGTACTTTTTTTAGTAACTCTGCCGTTTCCAATTTAAAAAATTTTAAGTTTAAAATTTAGTTTTCAATACTTAAATATTATGAAATTAATAACTAAGTACCAATTAACTATTATGGAACTTCAACAGCATTTAATAGCTCATTAATAATATGTTCTGTGGTTATATTTTCTGCTTCTGCTTCATAGGTTAATCCAATTCTATGACGCATAACATCTAAACAAACAGCGCGAACATCTTCTGGGATAACATATCCTCTTCGTTTTATAAAAGCGTAGGCTTTGGCTGCTAATGCTAAATTAATACTTGCTCTTGGCGAACCTCCATAAGAAATTAATGGAGCGAATTTTTCTAGTTTGTAATCTTTAGGGAAACGAGTAGCAAAAACAATATCAACAATGTAACGTTCTATTTTCTCATCCATATAAACATCTTTCACAACATTTCTGGCGTTTAAAATGTCTTCTGGCTTTAATACAATATTTGCT
The DNA here is from genome assembly GCA_964541155.1 of uncultured Flavobacterium sp. Lineage (GTDB taxonomy): Bacteria > Bacteroidota > Bacteroidia > B-17B0 > Aurantibacillaceae > UBA4416. Next base: position 635,045 of record CAZIPC010000001.1, on the reverse strand, counting down.
TTTGGCATTCCTTCTCTAGAAATATTTGCAGAGATAACTTTACGTTCATCTTCTTTTGTAGGATATGAAATAACTACTTTTAGCATAAAACGATCCATTTGAGCTTCTGGTAATGGATATGTTCCCTCTTGTTCAACAGGATTTTGTGTTGCTAGTACTAAAAAAGGATTAGGTAATTTGAACGTTTCTTCACCAATAGTAACTTGTTTTTCTTGCATTGCTTCAAGTAATGCAGATTGAACTTTTGCTGGGGCTCTGTTAATTTCATCTGCTAATACAAAATTTGCAAAAATAGGCCCTTTACGTATTGAGAATTGTTCTTGTTTTTGATTGTATATCATAGTGCCGATTAAATCGGCTGGAAGTAAATCGGGGGTAAATTGTATTCTGCTAAATTTAGCATCAATGCATGTAGCAAGCGTATTAATAGCTAATGTTTTTGCTAAACCTGGAACACCTTCTAATAAAATATGACCATTACTTAATAAACCTATTAGCAGGCGCTCAACCATATGTTTTTGGCCAATAATAACTTTGTCCATTTCAGATGTTAGTACATCCACAAAGGCACTTTCTCGCTGAATACGTTCATTCAATTCTCTAATATCTACTACCATAAGTGTTTTAATTTTTAAAAAGCGTCACAAAGTTAGTAATGGTAAGGGCTACAGCTATTTTTGGCTTGTTAAAATTTGTTAATCATTTTTTGGTTTTTACATTTTTTGCATTAGGCAGTTTAAGACTGTTTTTCTATCTTTACAGGATATATAATTTACCTTATGATTACAGAAATAAACTTATCATCAAAAGCTCAACGGATTATTGACTTAGAGGATAAATTTGGAGCTCATAATTATCACCCACTACCTATTGTTTTAGAAAAAGGATTAGGTGTTTTTGTGTGGGATGTTGATGGAAAAAAATATTATGATTTTTTATCTGCTTACAGTGCTGTTAATCAGGGGCATTGCCATCCTAAAATTACTCAAACATTAATAGAGCAAGCTCAAAAATTAACCTTAACCTCTCGTGCATTTCATAATAACATATTAGGAGAATATGAGAAATTTATTACAAATTTATTTGGCTTTGATAAAGTATTGCCAATGAATACGGGTGCAGAAGCAGTTGAAACAGCTTTAAAATTGGCTAGAAAGTGGGGATATGAAAAAAAAGGTGTTTTAGAAAATTCAGCGAAAATTATTGTTTGTGAGGGTAATTTTCATGGACGAACCATTTCAATAGTTTCAGCAAGTACAGATCCTGATGCTCGACAAAATTTTGGTCCATATACTCCAGGTTATATTACAATTCCGTATAATAATATTTCTGCATTAGAAGAGGCATTAAAAGATAAATCGGTGGTTGGTTTTTTAGTAGAACCTATCCAAGGAGAAGCAGGTGTTTATGTACCTAACGATGGGTATTTAAAATCTTGTGCAGAAATGTGTAAGGCGGCAAATGTTTTATTTATTGCTGATGAAGTACAAACAGGAATAGCAAGAACAGGAAGAATGCTGGCTTGTGACCATGAAAATGTACATCCTGATATTTTAATTTTAGGCAAGGCTATATCTGGTGGAATGTATCCTGTTTCTGCAGTTTTAGCTAATGATTCTGTAATGATGTGTATAAAGCCGGGGCAACACGGATCAACTTTTGGAGGAAATCCTCTGGGAAGTAAAATAGCAATGACGGCATTACAAGTTGTATTAGATGAGCAATTAGCTAATAATGCAAATGAATTAGGTGAGTTATTAAGAACTGAATTAAGAGCGATAGAATCGGATAGATTAACATTAGTTAGAGGAAAAGGCTTATTAAATGCAATTATTATTAAAGAGAAAGATGGAATAAGTGCATGGGACGTATGTTTAAAGTTAGCTGAAAATGGGTTATTAGCTAAGCCTACGCATGGTGATATTATTCGTTTTGCTCCACCATTAGTTATTACAAAAGAGCAAATTTTAGATTGTGCAAATATTATTAAGAAAACTATTGAGTTTTTTAACTAATGTTATAAAAATACTACAAAATATACGATTAGGCTTTTTTTACTTTTGCAGGTTTAATGCCTAGTTTTTTCATATTACGTTTATTTTGTTTTCGGTATTCGCGTCTCATTTTTCTAGTACCTTCTTTTTCTTGTTTAGCGGCAATAGCACTTGGCTTGTCTTTCTTTTTTTTATTTAGATAAGGATTGTAAGCTTCTCGAGATTTATGTTTACGTTTAGATTTCCTCCACATCTTTTTTCGCTCTTTGCTTTCAGAAAATTGAGCATTTAAAGGCAATTTCATAGCAAAAAGAATAAATAATATTAAAATAGTAATTTTTTTCATTACCACAAATAACGAATATATCTTTAAAAAGATACTTGAATGCTGAAAAAATTACTAACACTTATTTAAATAATAAGGTTTTGTGGTTTGTGTCATTTGTATTAAATTTGTTTGAATTATAAAAAAGATAATGGCAATTAAAGATTGGACAAAAGAAGAAATTTTAGAGGTATACAATACTCCATTAATGGAGTTAATTTATAAAGCAGCAGAGGTACATAAACAAAATCACACAGTTGGAGAAGTTCAGGTTAGTTCTTTGCTATCAATTAAAACTGGTGGTTGCCCGGAGGATTGTTCGTACTGTCCGCAAGCAGCTCGTTATCACACAGAAGTTAAGGTTCACAAATTAATGAGCGTTCCAGAGGTTGATGCTGCCGCAAATAATGCGAAAGCAGGAGGTGCTAGCAGAATGTGTTTAGGAGCAGCATGGAGAGAGGTGAGAGATAATAAAGATTTTGAAACTGTATTAGACATGGTGAAAACCATAAATAGTAAAGGATTGGAAGTATGTGCTACTCTTGGAATGGTTACAGAAGATCAAGCAAAGCGTTTAGCTGAAGCAGGTTTGTATGCTTATAATCATAATATTGATACTAGTGAAGAAAACTATGAGAATATTATATCTACTCGCAAATTTGATGATCGATTAAATACGATACATAATGTTCGTAAAGCAGGATTAACAGTTTGTTCGGGTGGAATTATTGGCATGGGAGAAAAAGTGGAAGATAGAGTTGGGATGTTATATACTTTGAGTTTATTAAGACCGCAACCAGAATCTGTTCCTATTAATGCACTAGTAGCTGTAGAAGGAACGCCTATGGAAGATCAACCACCAGTTCCAATTTGGGATATGGTTAGAATGATAGCAACTGCAAGAATTGTATTGCCCAGAACGGCAGTTCGTTTATCAGCCGGAAGATTAAATATGAGCATGGAAGGTCAAGCTCTATGTTTTATGGCAGGTGCAAATTCTATTTTTGCTGGAGAAAAATTATTAACAACTCCAAATCCACTATATAATCAAGATATGGAAATGTTTAAGATATTAGGATTAAATACAAAAAAAGCATTTGTAGATAAATTAAAAAAAGAAGAATTAGTTTAATAACGAATAATCAATTTAGCCCTAAGTGAATATTGAAATCATTTAGGGCTTTTTTATGAAATATAATTTATGAATTTTTTTCCTCAACAATTATTAAATAAAATTAAGCAGGTTAAGGAAAAACATTTGTTTCGTTCACTTAAAACACACTATCCCGAAATTGATTTTTCGAGTAATGATTATCTAGGATTTTCATCAAAGGGTTATTTATTAAATGAAATTAAAACTTTAGAACCATCTTTAAAATTTGGTTCTACAGGTTCAAGATTAATTAGTGGAAATTCTATTTTATTTAATGAAGTAGAGTGTAGTATTGCTAAATTTCATGATGCAGAATCGGCATTAATTTTTAATTCGGGATATGATGCGAATTTAGGACTATTGTCATGTGTTCCTCAAAAAGGAGATTTAATTTTAAGTGATGAATTAATTCATGCATCATTAATTGACGGAATTAGGTTGAGTTTTGCAACTAATTATAAGTTTAAACATAATGATATCAACTCTTTAAGAGAATTAATTATTAGGCATAAAGAATCAGTTAATGAAATTTATGTAGTTGTAGAGAGTGTTTATTCAATGGATGGTGATTGCGCCCCATTAATTGAACTTAATACATTATGTAAAGAATATTCTATTCATTTAATAGTAGATGAAGCACATGCAATTGGCGTTTTTGGAAAAAATGGAGAAGGACTATGTCAGCAATTAAATATTCATTATGATTGTTTTGCTAGAATATATACATACGGAAAAGCGATGGGATGTCATGGTGCTGCTGTATTGGGGTGTAAAGACTTAAAAGATTTCCTGATTAATTTTTCTCGTTCGTTTATCTATACTACAGCCATGCCTGAGCATAGTTTGCTTGCAATTAAAGCTTCGTATCAGCTATTATTAAAAACAACACAATTACAAAAATTAAAAAATAATATCTGTTTTTTTAATAAACAGTTAAATTTTGATAATACATTTATAGCTAGTACTAGTGCAATTCATTGTAAACTTGTTTCTGGAAATCAACAAGTACAGGATATAGAAAATTACTTAAGTCAATCTCATATTTTTGTGAAATCAATTAAAAGTCCTACTGTTAAAGAAACACAAGAAAGAATTCGTATTTGCCTACATTCATTTAATACTCAGCAGGAGTTAGAATTACTTATTAATGTATTGAATGAAAACCATTAGTTAAATCATTTTTTGATAATACAAACACACCTAAATCCTAACCAAGCAGTTGGGTTTTCATACTTTATTTCTTTTCCTACTCGGCATTCTTCTATGGTGTTTATCCAGCTGCCTCCCTTACTAATTCCTTTTTCTGCAACCATTTCAGCAACATTTCCTAACATGTTATATATGCCGAAATAATCTTTCCAATAAGAATTGACTGGAGCAGTAACATCGGCATATGGCATATTGGATTTTATAATCGTATCATAATGTTTACAGTTTAGTTTGTAACTCCCTTTTTCATTTTTTCCATTATGGTTAATCACAAATGATGATGTTTCTGCTATCTTTTCCCATTCTATTTTTGTAGGTAAACGATATATGAAATTTTGATTTTTGAATTTTCTTTTCATTGATAGTAAGATTTTAACTCTTTCAGTGCGCCATTTACAATATTCAATAGCTTGTTCGTAGCTAATTCCTACTACAGGAAAGTGGTTATATGCAATATGTCTATAGTAATAATTGACGTAGGGTTCGTTGTAAGATAGTTTATCTTTCCAACATAGTGTATCGGGTAGTATTTTCAAATGTTCTTTCGAATTTGTTCCGTAAATTATTTTAGTCCATTCTTCGAATTCTTTCCAACTTAAATTAGATATTTCAGTTTTATCCGCAAACAAGGTATCATTTATTTGTACTGTTCCTGGAGGTATAAATTGTTTATTGTTTGTAAATGAAACGCAAAAAAGTAAGACGTAACTTATGTATAAAGGAGCGAGTTGTTTCATTTATGATTAATTTAAAATTTAAATTCCTAGAGCTTTTTTTAATTCATAAGAATTATTAACCTCTTTACTTAATTCTATTAATGGAATTTTATTTTGTTTATTTTTTAAAATTGTAGAAAAAATATTTTTATCACATATATATAATTTGTTGTTAGAAAATATACAAATGCTGTATAATTCATCTGAATTATAAGGTATAGGGCCGTTCGGTAAATTATATACTAAATTTCTATTGTGAGAAATTAAGTATACAGATACTGGAGTTAAATTAAACGAATTATTTATTACGTATATAGGATTCAATTTCGACTCTCTAGGTAAATTGCTTGGGCAATCAGAATTATAGATGTTAAACCGACTAATTTGAAATATTCGTGTTACTTTTTCTTGAGCATTAATTGTATTGAATTGAGTATTTAGTTTTTCTTCTTGTTCTTTCCAATATTTTATATTTTCTTTTATTTTTTCTTCAGTTAACTTTTTAATTTCTGCAATGTAAGAAGCTTGTTTAGCTTCAAATTCTTCTTTTAATTTTTTTTCTTCAGCTTCTTTTTTTGCTAAGAGTTTTTTGTATTCATTAAATTTTGTTTCATAAATACCCATAGCTGTTTCGTAATCTTTTTCTGATAATACTGGGTAAACTATTAATTTTTCAATTCTATTTTTTAATGAGAGTGTTAAGATATAATTTTTCCCTTTCACTGGCCCTTCAGATATTTCAGCGCTATTCCAAGTAATATCAGGTAATTTAGAATCATAGTTTTTATTTTCAGAGCCAATTTCAAAAACAGCATTTTTAAACGCACTTAATTCAGGAAAATCTTTGTAATTTACATCTAGTTCAAATTGAGGTTTATTTGTGTTTAGCTTGCTAGGTTTTAATGGTTCAGAAAGTTTAGTAAGTTGATTTACTTTTTTAGAATAAATCATTTTTTCATTTTCTATTTTTGGAGATATAGTATTTATTTTTTCGTTTATTTTTTTTGATATTGGAGATTCGCTATGTATGTTTAAGTCCTCATTTTTTTTATTTTTTATAATATTTCTTATAGAGTTGTCTCTACTTAAATAAGTCCAATTTCTTTTTATGGTATCTAGTTCATACATGTTAAATTTATCATCTGTATATTTAGAAGAAAATTCAATGGTGATTTGTTTTTTAGGATTAATAAAAATTGGCTCCCCATTTTTATATCCTTTAATATCAAACATTCCAGCACTTTCTAGATAATATTTTACTCCGGCACTATCATAGTTCATTGGTATTCCACTGGCTATTATATCTGCTTGATTATGAAATTCTCGGTATTGTATTTCTACATCCCCTATTATTTCTTGGCCTTGTTTGTTAATAAAAGCTTTTTGTGGGATAATTATTTTTGAATTACTTGTTTTGTGTTTTATAGTTGCGCCTTTTGTTGCACTAATTTTATAGGCAGTATAAGGAATATTTAATTGTGAAATGGGAGGCGTTATAAAAGATTTATTAGTATTGTTTTTTATATGATTAGATTGCGAAGTAATTATTTTATCATTAGCATTATTTTTTGAGGATTCATTTTTAAAAACTGAAAAATATGTTACTGTGCAAACAACGGCAACTCCTGCTATTATTGTAGAATAGGTTACTTTTTTATTTTTAAAAAAGTTCGCATCTGTTTTTGCTTTTTCTATACTTTGTTTTTTAAATTTATTAATCAATTCTCCAAAGTCCTTTTTTGAATTAATTTCTTCGTCGGATAAAGGTGCTCTGTTGATGTTAAATTTTGTTTCCATTATTTGGAGTTTTTTGTCAATATTTTTTTTACTCGTTCAAGTACACGGTATAGTTTTACTTTAGCATTAGTCTCAGTTATATTTAAAATTTCAGCAATTTCTTTAAATTGACGTTTTTCAAAAAATCTTAATTCAATGAGTTGTAAATCGTCCTCTGGTAATTTTTTAATTACAGTCATCAATACATGTTTGTATTGCTCCATGTATTCTTCTTCTACTTCTTCGCAAATGTTTCTTAAATCATTAATATCTGCATTTATTGTTCTTAAATTTTTTTGATTTCTAAACAATTGCATGATTTCGCTGTATGCTATTCTATAGAGCCAACTAGCAAAAGGTACCCCTTTGTATTCGTATTTATTTATATTGGTAAGTGCTTTTAAAAAAACTTGAGCTGTTACATCAAATGCAGTTTCTTTACAATCCATTCTTTGGTAGATGTAGCCGAAAATTTGTTTGTAGTATTTGTCATATAAAGGTCCAAAATGCTCAGGGTTTTGTTTTGCTGCTTCAATGATTATTTGTTCATCAAGCAACATTTCAGTGGTATGGTGATATCGGGGTGAAAATTCCATATGAACTGCGTCTAATAGCATTGTTTAGTTATAATCATAAAAAGTGTAAATAGTTACAGTAAACTGTAAAATAAAAATGATTGCTAGTCTAAGTATTTGATTGTTAAGTGTTTTAATTTTAGTTCGCATGAGTGAATCATTGTTTTGGGTTAGCGAAACTGTTTTTTTAACGAGTTTATCTCATTATTTTATACAAAATTGTTAATTGCTTTTGCAAAAAAAAATAGCGAAGTAATTACTTCGCTATTTTTATTATTATTGAAATAACTCTTTGGCTTTGTTGATTGCTGTTTTTAAGCCTTCTAATTTACTTCCTCCAGCTTGAGCATAAAATGGTTGACCGCCACCGCCACCATTAATGTCTTTTGCTAAATCTCTGATTATATTTCCGGCATTTAAGTTTTTCTCTTTTACTAAGTTGTCTGAAATAATTACAGAAATACTAGGTTTGCCTTTTACTTCTGCGCCAATAATACAAACACAATTTTCGATTTGATTTCTTATTTCAAATAGTATATTTTTTATTTCTTCAGCGCTATCAAACGTGATTTGTTCGATGATAATACTTAATCCACTTTTATGTATCACCTTTGATAATAAATTTTGTTTTATAGTTTGAGCTTTTTCTTTTAAAAGTGATTGTAATTGCTTCTGTAGTTCATTATTTTCATCAACTAAATTACTTAGGCTTTTTACAACATCTTTATTGTTTTTTAAAATAGATTTAATGTCATTTAGCGTAGAGATTTGATTTTCAAAATACTCTTCTGCTTTTATAGCAGTAACAGCTTCTAAACGTCTTATTCCAGCTGCTACAGCGCCTTCAGAAATGATTTTAAAATATCCAATTTGCCCTGTAGCTTTTACATGGGTGCCACCACATAACTCAATAGAGTAATTTTTATCAAATTCAACAACACGAACAACGTCGCCATATTTTTCACCAAATAAAGCCATTGCTCCAGTTTTTTTGGCGTCTTCAATACTCATTTGTTGAATGTTACTAAATATGTTTTCGCGAATTTTAGAATTTACTATTTTTTCGATTTTAGTTAATTCTTCATCCGTAATTTTAGCAAAGTGAGAAAAATCGAATCGAAGATATTCATCATTTACTAAACTTCCTTTTTGTTCTACATGTGTTCCTAAAACAGATCGAAGTGCTGCATGAAGTAAATGAGTTGCACTGTGATTATTTTCTGTATAGCTACGTTTGTTAGTATCTACTTTTGCTGTAAATGTTGCAGAAATATTATCTGGTAACCTATCACAAAAATGAATAATTACTCCATTTTCTTTTTTTGTATCTGTGATGTAAATAGTATCATTAATGTTTTGTAAAATCCCTGAATCTCCAACCTGTCCGCCGCTTTCAGCATAAAATGGAGTTTTATCTAATACAATTTGAAATTGCTCTTTGTTTTTTGATTTTACTTTTCGATATCGAATAATGTTTGATTCACAGGATAGCTCATTGTAACCAATAAATTCAGTGATATTTTTATCATCTTTTGGAGTATGGATATTTATCCAATCATCTGTATCAACTGCCGTTGCTGCTCTTGAGCGATTTTTTTGTTCTGTTAACAAACGATTAAATTCATCTTCGTTAATGCTTAAATCATAACCACGAGCAATTAATGATGTTAAATCTAATGGAAATCCAAAAGTGTCGTATAATTCAAAAACAACTTGACCATTAATAATTTTACTTGTTTTAGATGAAATTAAGTCTGAACAAACTTGTTCAATACGTTTCAATCCAATTTCTAAGGTTTTATAAAAAGAAATTTCTTCCTCTTTAATTACTTTTTCTATTAATGTTTTTTGGGTATTTAATTCGGTAAATTGTTGTCCTAATTGATTGGCTAGGGTTGAAACAATTTTGTACATAAATGGTTCTTTAATATGCAAAGACTGGTATCCATAGCGAATGGCACGACGAAGTATTCGACGAATCACATATCCTGCACCGGTATTACTAGGTAATTGTCCATCGGCAATTGAAAAAGAAATTGTTCGAATATGATCAGCAATTACACGCATTGCAATATTAATTACTAATTGCTGTTTATTGTTTTCTTCGTTTTCTGGTTTATATTTTAATCCGCTTATTTCTTCAATTTTAGTGAGTAATGGAGTAAATACATCGGTGTCATAATTTGATTGTTTGCCTTGTAAAACCCTTACTAACCGTTCAAAACCCATTCCAGTATCAACGTGTTGAGATGGAAGTTTTTCTAAGCTTTTATCTGCTTTACGCATAAATTCCATAAACACATTATTCCACACTTCAATAACTTGAGGATTATCTTTGTTGACTAATGAAGCTCCATCAATTTTTGATCTTTCATCATCACTTCTTCCATCATAATGTATTTCAGTACATGGCCCACAAGGTCCAGTATCACCCATTTCCCAAAAATTATCTTTTTTATTACCTTTTAAAATACGAGCCTCTTCAATGTATAATTTCCAAGTATCATAGGCCTCTTGATCAAATGGAACATTTTCTTCAATACTTCCCTCAAAAACTGTAACATATAGTCTACTTTTGTCAATTTTATATACTTCAGTTAATAATTCCCAAGCCCATGCAATTGCTTCTTTCTTAAAATAATCTCCAAAACTCCAATTACCAAGCATTTCAAACATTGTGTGGTGATAGGTATCTACACCAACTTCCTCTAGGTCGTTATGTTTACCGCTAACACGTAAACATTTTTGAGTATCAGCTACTCTTGGATATTTTATAGCTGCATTTCCTAAAAAAATATCTTTAAATGGAGCCATTCCAGAATTAATAAACATTAATGTAGGATCTCCTTTTACAACCATAGGAGCAGAAGGGACAATTTGATGCCCTTTTGATTTAAAAAAATCTAAAAATGTTTGACGTACTTGATTTGATTCCATAATTTTTTAAAAGAAAAAGCGAATATACTAAAATCAAGTCAGCACTTTATCAGAAATTATTCACTATTTCACTCTATTTGCCAACTAATTAGGTGTTTTTTTAGGAATATTTTACTCTTATTGCTATCAATCATTTTATTATATTTGTTAGCCTTTTAGGATATATGTCTAAAGTAAAATATAAGTTTAATACAAAATCGTTAACCTATGAAAAAGTAAAAGTTACTTTTAAACAGAGGTTACTTCAAGTTCTTTCTTATTTAGGAATAGGGCTTGTTTTTGCAGTAGTAACAATGCTTATAGCATATCGATTTATTGATTCTCCAAAGGAAAAACAGTTAAGAAGAGAGGCTGAAGTAATGAAGTTGCAATATGATTTATTGAATAAAAAAATGAATCAAGTTCAAGCAGTTTTAAAAGATATACAAGATAGAGACGATAATATTTATCGCGTTATTTTTGAGGCAGAGCCTATTTCTAATTCTATTCGTCAAGCAGGTTTTGGTGGAAGCGATCGATATAAAGATTTAGAAGGATATGATAATACAGATTTAATGCAAGCAACTACAGAGCGTTTAGATAGAATAACTAAAGAATTATATATTCAGTCTAAATCATTTGATGAAGTAGTTAAAATGGCAAAAGGAAAAGAAAAATTGTTAGCATCTATACCTGCAATAATGCCATTAAATAATAAAAATTTAAAACATGCACCAAGTGGTTATGGATGGCGAACACATCCAATTTATAAAACACAAGAGTTTCATCCAGGTATGGATTTTACGGCAGAACAAGGTACGCCAATTTATGCTACTGGAGATGGTTTTATAGAAAGAGCTGATGCTACAGCACAAGGTTATGGTAATCATGTAGTAATTAATCATGGATATGGTTATCAAACGTTATATGGGCATATGAGTAAAATTGCAGCTAAGATTGGGGCAAAAGTAAAACGAGGAGATTTGATTGGATATGTAGGTAGCACAGGGCTTAGCACTGGCCCGCATGTGCATTATGAGGTTATAAAAAATGGCGAAAAAGTAAATCCAATTAATTTTTATTATAATGATTTATCGCCAGAAGAATATCAAATTATGTTAGAACTTTCTTCTAAATCAACCCAATCTTTCGATTAATGAGCTCAACTTATAAGATTGGATTTTATACGGCTATTTCTTTAGTAATAGCAAATATGATAGGTACGGGTGTATTTACAAGTTTAGGGTTTCAGTTGTTGGATATACATTCTGTATTTAGTATTTTATTACTTTGGCTATTGGGAGGTGTAATATCGTTTTGTGGAGCTTTAGTATATGGAGAATTAGGTGTTGCTATTCCCAGAAGTGGTGGTGAATATGTTTATTTATCTAAATTAATACATCCAAGTGTAGGTTTTATGTCTGGATGGATTTCTTCAACTGTTGGTTTTGCAGCCCCAGTTGCTTTAGCATCAATGGCGTTAGGTACCTACGTTAATAAAATTATTCCACAAATCAATATTACGTTTTGTGCTTTAGTTGTTGTGTTTTCAATTACGCTAATTCATTCTTTTCATTTAAAAATAGGTAGTGGTGTTCAAAAAATATTAACTCTTTTAAAAGTTTTGGTAATCATATGTTTTATTCTTGCAGGTTTTATATATGTTCCTAATCATCAAATTGTAATTTTTCCTGTGCAAAGTTCAATGCATGAAATAATGAGTGCAAGTTTTTGGGTTTCATTAGTTTATGTTTCTTATGCTTATAGCGGTTGGAATGCAGCGTCATATTTAGTTGGAGACATGGCTAACCCACAAAAAAATTTACCAAAAGCATTATTATTAGGAACCTTAATTGTAACCATCATCTATGTTTTATTAAATTTTGTTTTTCTGTATAGTACGCCGATTGTTGAATTAACAGGAGTATTAGAGATAGGGCATGTAAGTGCTTCGCATATTTTTGGAGAAAGTATTGGCAAAATGATGAGTTTAATTATTGCTTTTTTATTACTATCATCTATTAGCGCAATGATAATGGCTGGACCACGAATTATTAAATCTATGGGAGAAGATTTACCAATGTTATCTTTTTTGGCAAAAACTAATCAAGCTCAAGTTCCATATATAGCGGTTATGACTCAATCTATAATTACTGTTGTATTAATTGTCACGGCTCAGTTTGAATCTGTTTTAACTTTTGTAGGATTTAGTTTGAGTATATTTACTTTTTTGACGGTTGGTAGTGTTTTTATTTTAAGAAAACGAAAAATAGAAACATCTGGATATAAAACCTGGGGATATCCAATAACTCCTATTTTGTTTTTATTATTAAACGGATTTACAATTTATTTTGTATTTACTCAAAAACAAACAGAATCATTATTAGGGCTATTAAATGTAGTGATAGGTGCTTTAATCTATTTTATTGGAAAATATTTATCAGAAAAAAAACAACAAACACATGCTTAAAAAAATTAGTTTATTAACGGGTATTGTATTAATACAATTGGCTTGTACATCACCTGATATCGAAAAAAGTACAATTTTAAAATCTGATTCTCTTAAATTTTCAAAGAAAAATTCCATACAGTTAATGGATAGCTCTTCTCATTTTAAAATAAATGATTCGCTAAATGCACTTGTTAATATTATTGCAGGAATATCTGATACTAGTTTTATTTATAAGCAAATTCAACTATCTAATGATTTTAAAGAATTTAGTAGAAATTTTAATACACGTTGGAAAAACTTCGATTCAACACGATTAATGAATTTAAAAAAATTTAAAGAGAATGAAATTTCTAAAATTGTAAAACCTCAAACTACCTTATTTTATCCATTTTCAGGACCAGACATCTTACATGCTCAAACTTTTTTTCCTGAGGCAGATAAGTACGTAATGATTGGTTTAGAGCCTGTTGGTAGTTTGCCGGATTTTAAATTAGCTAATATTGATTCGTTAGATTTATATTATAGTAAAGTAAATACATCATTAAATGCAATATTAAAATTTAGTTTTTTTAGAACAGAGAGTATGAGTAAAGATTTAAAAAATAAAGAGGTTGATGGAACTTTACATTTATTATGTTTATTTTTAAAACGTACAGGAAATCAATTTAGTTCTATAACCCCAATAACAATTGATAGTTTAGGAGGTGTAAAAAAAATAAATTCTTTTATTGATTTAAAAAATATAGAAACGAATACAAAAGGTGTTGAAATTAAATTTATTGATTCAAAAAATCACTCTAAAACACTTTATTACTATTCTTTAAATGCAGCTGATGGAGGATTAAATTATAACAAGGGATTTACTGCATACTTAAAAAACATGGGAACTGTAAATACTTATTTAAAAGGTGCTTCATATTTAATGCATAAAAGTTATTTCTCTATAGTTCGAAATATTATTTTAAATCAAAGTAATAATGTAATACAAGACGACAGTGGTATAGCATTTCGTTATTTTTTAAATGATTCACATAAATGGAGCTACACCTTTTTTGGACAGTATTTAAAGCCTATACCATTATTTGCACAATTTTATCAAAAAGATTTAGATTCGTTGTATAAAAAACAAGGCTCTAAAACAATAGGTTTTGGTATTGGATATAATTTTAAAGACAAAAACAGCAATTTTATGATTGCTACTAAAATCGATTAAATTATAATGAAAATACTAACATATTTACTTGTAACGATTTGTTTTTATGGATATTCACAATCTTTTTCATTTAATGAAATTTTAAACAAAACGCCAATTTTAAAAAAAGTAAATAAAGAATATAAAAAATATCGTTTGCAAATTATATTTACTCAAATTAAAAGAGATAGTTTAGGAGCGCCTATTTTTAAAGATTATTATTATAATGTTGATTCTTCAAATTATTTTTATTGTGCTAGTTTAGTAAAATTACCAACAGCTATTTTAGCGTTAGAAAAATTAAAAGATTTGAAAATATATAGTAATACTATCATGTATACAGATAGTGCTAACGCTTGTCAGCATTCTGTAAAAAAAGACACAACCTCTTATAATGGATTACCAAGTATTTCACAATACATTAAAAGAATGGCATTAGTTAGCGATAATGATGCCTATGGAAGAGTATATGAATTCTTAGGAACAGATTATATTCATAATAGATTAAATGAATTAGGTTATCCTAATATTAGAATAGTAACACGTTTTGATGGAGGATGTGAAGGAATTCAAAATACAACCACAAATCCTGTAATTTTTTGCAACAAGCAGCTAATTCCGTTTTTAACATTACCGCAACAAATTTCAATAAAAGAGTATAATCACCCCTTAGGGATAGTTAAGGTTGGTAGAGCTTACATAAATTCTAAAAACAAAAAAATAAATACTCCTAAAGATTTTACTCATATGAATTATATGTCTTTAGAAAATTGCCACTCTATTTTAAAAAAAATAATTTTTAATAATAATCTACCTGAAAATAAACGATTTGATTTATTAGAAGATGATAGACTATTGTTAATTGAACAATTAACTATGTATCCAAGTCAAAGTAAATACCCAACTTATAATCCTAAAGTATATTATGACAGTTATAAAAAGTATTTTTTATTCGGAAATACTAAAGAAAAAATAACTAATTCCGATATTAAAATAACAAATATTGTTGGTCAGTCATACGGATTTATGAGTGATTGCGCTTATATTCAAAATAAAAAAGAGAATATAGAATTTATGTTAAGTGCAGTTATATATACTAATCATGATGAAATTATTAATGATGGAAAATATGAATACGATACCATTGCTTTGCCATTTTTAGCAGAGCTTGGTAGGCAGATATATTCGTATGAATTGAGAAAAAAGTAAATGAGTAGTAGTATAGATAGAATAAAAAGACTAAAAGAATTATTGTTAATAGAACGAGAAGAAGATTATCAACACTATAAAGAACAATTTTTAAGAGCAAGTATTGAGCAAAGAAAAAAAAATGGTGTAACTTGGTTTCCCATTCAATTATTATCTGATGAGTTAGGATATGCCGATTATGTTCATGTTGAAATAGAAAGAACAAATCAAATAGATACACCGCACCAATTTAGTGCCGGTAAAAACATAATTTTATTTTCCAACAAAAATCCAGATGATTTACAAGAACTAACAGGAACAATTAAACAATCTGGTAAGAACAAAATGAAGATTATACTTCATACAGATGAACTACCAGACTGGTGTTACGAAGGACGGTTAGGTATTAATATTCAGTTTGATGATAATAGTTACATTGAAATGCAAAAAGCATTAGATGAAGTGATTGTATCTAAAAATAATAGAATAGCAGAGTTACGAGAAATTATTGAAGGTAATGTAAATCCTACTTTTAAAAAAATTGACGATAGCTTAATCATACCTCAATTAAATATGTCTCAAAATAAAGCCGTCAGACATATTCTTTCTACAAATGACATTGCTGTTGTTCATGGTCCTCCAGGCACAGGAAAAACAACCACAATTGTACAAGCCATTCGTTTAGTTTTACAAACAGAAAAGCAAGTTTTGGTTTGTGCACCTACAAATACAGCTGTTGATTTATTAACAGAAAAATTAATAGAACAAGGAATAAATGTGCTTAGAGTAGGGCATCCTGCTAGAGTTTCGGAAGAATTACAAAAAACAACTATTGATGGTCAGATACAAAATCATATAAATTATAAGGATATAAAAAATTTGCGACGAAATGCAGAGGAATACTTTAGGATGGCGTCAAAATATAAACGAGTATTTGGTAAAGAAGATGCAAAACAAAGAGCAATTTACTATACTGAAGCAAGAAACTGCATTAAAGAATCAAAATTGTTAGAAGATTATATAGTAGATTCTTTATTTGAAAATGCTCAAGTGATTTGTTGCACGCCTGTTACATCCACAAATAAAGCACTAACTAACAAAAAGTTTAATACCTTATTTTTTGATGAAGCATCACAAGCATTAGAAGCTATTTCGTGGATACCGTTATTAAAATGTAACAGAGTTGTTTTTAGTGGAGATCACTTTCAATTACCGCCTGTTGTTAAAAGTATGAAAGCAAAGCAGGAAGGTTTAGATAAAACAATGCTTGATAGATGTATACAGCACGACACTATTTCAACTCTTTTAACAAGGCAGTATCGTATGCATCAACACATCATGCATTTTAGTAATGCTTATTTTTATGACCATAAATTAGAAGCAGATGTTACCGTTAAAAACACCTTGTTGTCTTTAAATGAACAATTTGAAATACTTCATATTCCTGTTGAATTAATAGATACCGCAGGTTGTAGTTTTGACGAATTTCAAAATCCAGAAACATTAAGTTTGTCAAATAAAGGAGAGGTAGATTTATTATTTAAACACCTCGAATTGTTATTAAATCAATATCAAATTTCAGGTGAAAAAAACAAAATAGATATAGGAATTATTTCTCCTTATAAAGAACAAATAGAACTATTAAAAGAAAAACTACAAAGTTTTGATTATTCACACTATTTAATTAATGAACTAGCTGTTAAAACAATTGATGGATTTCAGGGAGAAGAATGTGATGTGATTTATATTTCTCTAGTAAGAAGTAACTCCGTTTCAGAAATCGGATTTTTATCTGATATCAGACGTATGAATGTGGCTTTAACCAGAGCTAAAAAGAAATTAGTAGTTATTATGGATACAGCTACAATTGGAAACCATCCATTTTATAAATCATTTATAGAATATTGTGAAACTAATAAGTTTTATAAATCAGCATGGGAATTTAATTACAATGTATAATACACTATATGAATTCTTCAAAAAAATTAAATACAAAATTTTTAATTACAGATGATCAATCGCATACATTGTATAGTGAACAATTTGGAGCAACGTATCATTCTATCAGAGGTGCTAAATCTGAAAGTAAACATGTATTTATTAAAAATGGATTGGATTATATTGTTGAGCATCAAAAGTTAAAACTAATTAATATTTTAGAAATTGGTTTTGGTACAGGATTAAATACATGGTTAACATATCAATATTCTAAAAATGAAAAATTAAATATCAATTACCATACAGTAGAAGCTTTTCCTATTAGCGTATTACAAGCAGCTGAACTTAACTATACTAAAGATTCTTTATTAACTGATGCTAGAGTGTTTGAAAAAATACATCAATTAGAATGGGATAAGCAACACAAGATAACTGATTATTTTTCTTTTACTAAACATTTAAAATTATTTGAAGTATTTAATTCAGATCAAACCTTTAATTTAATTTATTTTGATGCATTTTCACCTTCAGAACAACCAGAACTATGGACAGTAGAAATATTTTCAAAACTTTATAACTTATTAGAAAGTAATGGAGTGTTAGTTACTTATAGCTCTCAAGGACAGATGAAACGGAATATGAAACAAGTTGGATTTAAGTTACAACCTTTAAAAGGAGCTTTAGGAAAAAGAGAGATGACAAGAGGAATAAAATAAATTAACTTTGATATCCAAAGTTTTTTAAATTGTAATCACTGTTGCGCCAGTCTTTTGTAACTTTTACAAACAATTCTAAAAATATTTTTTTTCCAAAAAAAGTTTCAGCTTCCAAACGAGCTCTAGTGCCTACTTTTTTTAAAGCTTCGCCTTTGTGTCCAATAATAATTCCTTTTTGGCTATCTCTTTCTACAATAATATCAGCTTGAATTTTAATAATCGACTCTTCGTCTTTAAAAGAATTTACAACAACTTCAACACTATAAGGTATTTCTTTCTTATAAAGCTTTAAAATTTTTTCTCTAATAATTTCAGAAACAAAAAACTTTTCGGGCTTATCCGTTAGAGTATCTTTATCATAAAATGCCTCGCCAGAAGGTAATAGCTGAGTAATTCTGTACATTACAGTCTCTAAATTAAATTTCTTTAAAGCAGATATTGGAATTATTTCGGCATTTGGCAATTTAGTTTTCCATTCGTCTAGTTTAGTATCTAGTACTTCTTGAGTAGCCATGTCAATTTTATTTAGTAATAATAAAACTGGTGTTTTGGTGGCTTTTAACTTTTCAAGATATTTTTCATCTAAAACAATATCCTCATAAATATCAACTATTAATAAAAAAACATCAGCATCACTAAATGCCGAAATTACAAACTCCATCATTTTTTCTTGAAGTTTATAATTTGGTTTTAAAATGCCAGGAGTATCAGAAAACACTATTTGATAATCATCGCCACTAACAATACCCATTATTCGATGGCGAGTAGTTTGTGCTTTAGATGTAATAATACTTAATCTTTCGCCAACAAGAGCGTTTAATAAAGTTGATTTACCAACATTAGGGCAACCAATAATGCTTACAAAGCCTGATTTATGTGTATTAGTTGAAATAGTTTTAATTTTTATTTGTTTACAAAGAAAAGAATTATATCTTTGCACCGCAATAAAATAATGTTCTTTTTAAAAATTAAAATTATTACCCTAATACTTTAAGTATTAATTAACATATTGCGGGATAGAGCAGGGGTAGCTCGTTGGGCTCATAACCCAAAGGTCGGGTGTTCGAATCACTCTCCCGCTACCATTGAAAAAGCCTTAGTCATTTTACTAAGGCTTTTTCATTTTTATAAAAATTATAGCCTTTAACTTACATTTAAAATAAAATTGTTTAAATATTATCGTATTTGTGATTAAGTTTTGATGTAAATAACACTGAACTTTTGTAAATTTGTTTTAATCAGTACACTTTTAAATCAATAACGTAAAAAATATATAAAATGGAAGTAACAGGACAATTAAAATTAAAGTACGATACGCAAAAGGTTAGCGATAAATTTCAAAAAAGAGATTTTGTGTTAGCAACCGATTTAAGTACTCCTTACCCACAATATGTGAGTTTTCAAGTAACTCAAGATAAATGTTCGATGTTAGATGCATACAATCAAGGTGATGAAATTAAGGTTCAATTTAATTTACGTGGCCGTGAGTGGAATGGACCACAAGGCATCAAATATTTTAATACATTAGAAGCATGGAGAATAGAAAGAGTAGGTGCAAGCCAGTCTTCTGCTCCTTCTCAAGGAAATTCTTCAATGCCAGAGAATACTTCAGCTCCTGTTTTTAACAGTAGTATTTCAGATACAGACGATTTACCTTTTTAAAAACAATAATAGTTAAGCCTAAGATAAAATCTTAGGCTTTTTTACTTTATGGCAAAATCAAATCCTTCAGTTCTTCTTATTTATACAGGCGGCACCATAGGCATGATGCAAGATGCTCGAACAGGTGAATTAAAGCCTTTTAATTTTAAGTCATTATCAAAGCAAATACCAGAGCTTCAAAAAATAGATGTACAATTATCATCTATTTCGTTTAAAAATCCTATAGATTCTTCTAATATGAATCCGCATGTATGGATGGAGTTAGGAAATATTATAAAGGAAAATTATAATAAATATGATGGATTTGTAATTCTTCATGGTTCCGATACAATGTCTTATACCGCTAGTGCCTTGAGTTTTATGTTGGAAAATTTGTCAAAGCCAGTTATTTTAACGGGTTCTCAATTACCAATAGGAGTTATTAGAACAGATGGTAAGGAAAATTTAATTACAGCGATTGAAATTGCAGGAGCTCACATTAATAAAAAACCAATTGTATCAGAAGTATGTATTTATTTTGAGTATAAATTATACAGAGGTAATAGAACGTATAAGTATAATTCAGCTCATTTTGACGCTTTTAAATCGCCAAATTATCCGGTTTTAGCAGAGGCTGGTGTTCATATTCAATACAACAGTTCAGCATTATTAAAACCAAACCAAAAACCTTTATCTGTTCATTCATACTTAGATAATGATATTGTTGTTTTAAAATTATTTCCTGGATTAAGTGAAAAAATAACATTAAGTATTTTAAATACGTTTGGTATAAAAGCAGTAATTATAGAAACATTTGGAGCTGGTAATGCAACAACAGACGAATGGTTTATTAAAGCCTTAAAACAAGCCATCAATAAAGGTATTATTATTTATAATGTTACACAATGCGCCGAAGGAAAAGTAATTCAGGGAATGTATCAAACTAGTAGTACTTTAAAAAAAATAGGTGTAGTAAGTGGGTATGATATTACAATAGAAAGTGCTATCACTAAATTAATGTATGTTTTAGGCAAAAAGCTTTCATTAAATAAAACTAAACAATTGCTAGAATCAAATTTGAGAGGTGAAGTTACAATATAAATTTTTAGAGTGAATTTAAAAATAACAGTATGAAAAATCAGATTAATATAGAGGGTATTAGGCTTTATGCTTATCATGGTTGCTTGCCAGAAGAAACAAAAGTAGGAGGAGAATATATTGTTGATGTATACATGGTGTATGATTTTGATGATGCGGCTAAAACTGACGATTTAAATTTAACAATAGATTACTGTGCTGTGTTTGATATATGCAAACAAGAAATGGCTATTCCTTCTAAATTAATAGAACATGTAGGTAAAAGAATTTATGATAAAATTATTCGTGCATTTCCTAAATTAATAGAAACCAAAGTTATGGTAACAAAGTTGTTGCCACCTATGAATGGTCCAGTAGATAAGGTTTCTATAATAATAGAGGATTAGGATTCTTTTTTTCTTTTTACTAATAAATAGTAATTTTCTTCAATAGGCAAATAACCAAATTCATAACAGAAAAAATATGTTTTTCCTGTTTTCGTCGTAGTTATATTAGTGTAATAATTAAAATTAAATCCTTTATCATTTAATTTTTGTTTTGATACTTTAGCGGTTTCTTCTGGTAGAAGATTTTCTATAATTCTACGATTTTTTCTTAGAATATTATTAATATTTCTTACTAAATTAACCTTATCGCTATTTAATTTATTATTGTGTGCGTTTCTGCATAAATCACTACAAAATTTTTTATCAGCTCTACCATTAAATGCCTCTTTACACTCTATACATTTTCTTTTTTCCATAAAACAAATTATTTAAATAAGCTTTTAGGTATTACACAAACAGGAATAGGTTCCATTTTATGCTTGTTACTATTATGTCTGTTTAGATAAATTTCCAATACAATTTTTTGTCTTTCATTGAGCGTGTAAGAGGCTTTATTTTCAATATATAACATAGCCCATTCTAATTCATCATAACTAGCACCAATTTGATCTTCATCTGTTCTTCCATCTGCAAATAAACCATCTGTTGGTCGTGCAGTTAATATTTTGGAAGTTACCCCAAGAGTAGTTGCTAACTCATATACTTCAGATTTCATTAAATCAGCAATAGGACTGATGTCAACACCTCCATCACCATATTTTGTAAAAAAACCAATCCCAAAATCTTCAATTTTGTTTCCTGTTCCAGCTACAAGTAGTTTATTGTGTCCTGCATAAGCATATAGAGTTGTCATCCTTAGCCTTGCTCTAGTATTAGCCATTGTTAAAAAATCTTGTATAGAATTGTTGTAAGTTCTTTCCATTTCCTCGAAAATGGGAGTTAAGTTAACTTCATAACTTATAACGTTTGGGTGATTTTTTTTTAACCATTCAATATGTTCCGCTCCTCTATCATATTCGTTTTTATGCTGTCTAATCGGCATATTTAAACAAATTACTTTTTTCCCAGTCATAGCACATAACGTTGAAGTTAGGGCAGAATCAATACCTCCAGAAATACCTACAACAAATCCTTCTGTTTTTGATATTTTTGAATAATCAGATAACCAAGTGACTATATGATTAATGATTAGTTGGTTTTTCATATAAATAAATTAGTATAAAAATCAAAAAATCTCAACGATAGTTGAGATTTTTTGATTTGAAGTTAAAGGGTTAAAACAATATACCGATGTTAAGTTGAATCCCATCTGAAAAGGCACTTTGTTTGGAGTTAGCTGGTTTAGTTCCTGTATTTAAATTTTCAGTCATTTTATCTACCATAATTTGAGAATTTCTTTGATATTGATTAATAAAACCTCTCAAATAATGAATTCCAAAAAACAATGAGGTAGTTCCAGATAAATTATATTCTGCACCAATACCTACATTTAGTCCCATATTAATAGGCATTAAATCTCCAGAAGGTTTCATGTCAGTAATTGTAGTTGTGCCGCTATTTGCATAATATTTGGTTGTACTTGATGACGCATCGTATATTACTTCTGAAATTTCATCTGTAGCTTTAAATTTAGTTTGAATTGCAATGTTAACACCAAAAATACCATAGTATTTTAACCCTGAAATATCTTTAGTCATTAATTTTAATAATGCTGGTATAGTAACATAAGTAGCTTTTACAGTGCGGCTTTTTATTTCATAAAATTTATTACCCGAAGACAAAACACCAGTAGTAAAATCAGTATTCTTAGAATCAGTATATTCATAATCTTTGGTTAAAACATACCCTTGTCCATTTTTATATGTTTGCTTCCCTCCTAATAAGTCACCTCCAATACCAGTTAAAAATGAAGCTGTAGAGTTAATTTTAATTTCCATTTGTAATCCAAATCCAAATCCTAGTTTGGTACTAGCTTTTTCTATTAACTTAGCTTCATCGCTTCTTAACCATGTAGGAGTTGGAGTAATTTTTAATCCAAAACGATATTTTTTATCGGCATCATTTTGTGCCAGTAAATTATTAGCTAACAATATAGTGCTTGAAACTATGATGAATATTTTTTTCATGTATTTTGATTTTTATATAACTTAACAATGTAAAATTAATATATTTTTTGGTATGAGATTTCTTTTTAAAATAATTACATTTTTTTTATTTACTATTTTATTTTTAGCCTGTCATACAAGTCAATTAGATATAGATACAAGCAACGTTGAATTAGAGCCTATTGTTTTTAAACGACTTGATAAAGACGTGTTTTTATTAAATCAAATTAACTGTGCTGATAAAATGAAAGAATACACTAAAAAATATTCAACATTTTATTCAAGATATTTATCTTCAATAGTAAATAATGGAGGAAAAATAGATTCGATTTATTCTCAAACTTTATTAAGATTTGTTGAAAATCAAGATATAAAAGTTGCTCATGAACAAGTTAATAAAATATATTCTGATAAGGATATACAGTTATTGGGCGATGAGATGACAGAAGTAGTAAAACGATTTAAAGTTATTTTTCCTAAAAGAAAAACACCAAAACAATTTGTGACATTTATGAGTGGATTTCAGTATAACATGGTATATGTAGATTCAACTTTAGGGATAGGTTTAGATATGTACTTAGGGAAAAATAATTTATTTTATGAAATGATGGAATTGCCCAAGTTTAGAACACGTACAATGACTAAGGAATATTTATTATCAGATGCTGTTAGAGCTTGGGTTATCTCTGAATTTGATAATACAGACCCAGTGAATAATTTATTAAATCATCTTATTTTTTATGGAAAAATATTTTATGTATGCGACGCATTATTACCCAATGTTTCTGATACTATAAAAATGGGATATACAGGTGCTCAAATAAATTATTGTAATATGTATGAAAATAAATTGTGGGGCTTTTTCGTGAAAGATAATAAGTTATATGATAATGATTTGAAAATTGTTTCAGAGTTTACTAGTGATGGGCCTTTTACTAGAGCTATAAGTAAAGAGTGTCCGCCTCGAATAGCTATGTGGCTAGGATTACAAATCATAAAGTCATATATGGAACATAATACAAATGTTACTATAGAAGAATTAATGAATAAAAAAGACGCGCAAGAAATTTTAGCAAAATCAAAATATAAACCCTAGTTAAATTACAAGTTTAAAATTTTATAATACAATCAGATGAAGTAATAAATTCTATTTATTAAAAGTGCATCTTAGAGAACAACAAATACAACGTAATTCTGAAATACTAAGAAAGTATATTCCTGAATTTGCAGTGCATCAAATTTCTATTTGGATTATTGAATTTGATTTTAAATTAAAAATCACTAAAGAACGTAGTACTAAATTAGGAGATTATACATCACCTAGAGATGGCTTAAATCATACTATTACAATTAATCATAATTTAAATCAGTATTCATTTTTTATTACTTTAGTTCACGAAATAGCACATCTACAAACGTTTAATAAATACCGAAATCGAGTAGCGCCTCATGGTGAAGAATGGAAGCAGTCTTTTAGAGATTTAATGAATCCTTTTTTAAGCACGGATAATTTACCATTAGATATTTTATATGCCCTGCGTAAATACTTATTAAATCCTGCTGCTGCTAGTTGTAGTGATGCTACATTAATCCGTACTTTAAAATTATACGATACTCATACTACAAATGCACATCTGATTTTATTAGAACATATTCCTTATAGAACTCATTTTTTATATAACGGTTCGCGTATTTTTGAAAAAGGAGAAAAATTAAGAAAACGTTATCGATGTAAAGAAATTACTACAGGCACTGTATACTTATTTAGTCCTTTAGCTGAAGTTGAAATCTTTGAATCTAAAAGATAGAGTTAATTATTTTTCAACATTTTTAATTATAAGTCTTTAATAGTGAGTGGTTTATAGTGCTCCTTAAAAATACATTCTGTTAATAAATCCAATTAAATCAAAGGTTTTATAGGATTATATTTGTTAATAATCAAATCAATAATAAATTTTTATGACCGATACTTCTTTGTTTTTTAAAATTGCCTCAGAACTAAAGATTGATGCTAAACAAGTAAAAGCAACTGTTGAATTATTAGATGAGGGCGCAACAGTGCCTTTTATTTCTCGTTATCGAAAAGAAGTTACAGGAAGTTTAGATGAAGTACAAGTTATTACCATCAAACAAGAGATTGAACGATTAAGACAATTAGAGCAACGAAGAGAAAGTATCCTAAAATCTATTGAAGGTCAAGGTAAATTAACACAAGAATTATCAGATAAAATTATCGCTGCCGAAACTCTATCAACGCTAGAGGATTTATATTTACCATTTAAACCAAAACGACGTTCTAAAGCAACTGTTGCTCGTGAAAAAGGATTAGAACCTTTAGCACAACTAATTTTAGAGCAACAAGTTAAAGAGTTATTTCCAGAGGCTTTAAAATTTGTAAATAAAGAGTTAGGGGTAGAGCATCCAAATGATGCCTTAGCTGGAGCTCGCGATATTATTGCAGAAATTATTAGCGAAGATGCATTGGCTAGAGAAGGAATGCGAACATTGTTCAAAAAATCGGCTATTATCAAAACAAAAGTAATTAGAGGTAAAGAAGAAGAGGGGCAGAAATTTGAAGATTATTTTGAATGGGAAGAGCCATTAATGTCTTGTCCTAGTCATCGAATGTTAGCGATGCGTCGAGGTGAAAAAGAAGATGTTTTGATTTTAGATATTGTAATTGACGATGAAATAGCTCATGAACAATTAAAAAAACAGTTTATAACATCTAGATATGAATGTGCTGAACAAATTAGTTTAGCAATTGAAGATGGTTATAAACGCTTGTTGCAGCCAAGTATTGAAGCAGAGATGCGCTTAGTAACAAAGCAAATGGCTGATGAAAAAGCTATTCAAGTTTTTGCTGATAATTTACGTGAGTTATTATTAGCATCCCCTTTAGGTCAAAAATCAATTTTAGCAATAGATCCAGGTTTTAGAACAGGTTGTAAAGTTGTTGCATTAGATGCTCAAGGAAAGTTATTAGAAGAAACAGTTATTTATCCACATGAACCACAACGAAGAGTAATGGATGCTCAGCATATTGTAATGGCATTATGTGCTAAATATCAATTAGAAGCAATAGCAATAGGAAATGGAACAGCGTCACGCGAAACGGAACAATTTATAAGAAGTATTGATGTTTTACCAAAATCTATTCCAGTAATTATGGTTAGTGAAGCGGGGGCTTCTATTTATTCGGCTTCTGATGTGGCGCGTGAAGAGTTCCCAGAATATGATTTAACGGTTAGAGGAGCTGTATCTATTGGTAGGCGGTTAGCAGATCCATTGGCAGAATTGGTAAAATTAGACCCTAAATCTATTGGTGTAGGGCAGTATCAACATGATGTTGATCAAACAGCATTAAAAAATAAATTAGATAATGTGGTAATGAGTTGTGTGAATGGGGTAGGGGTAGAATTAAATACAGCATCTAAACAATTATTATCTTATGTTTCGGGTATTGGCGAAACATTAGCTAAAAACATTGTTGATTATAGAAATGAACATGGTGCATTTAAATCTCGTAAAGATTTATTAAAAGTTAATCGAATGGGAGATAAAGTATTTGAACAATGTTCAGGTTTTTTAAGAATAAGAGATGGTATTCATCCATTGGATAAAAGTGCTGTTCATCCAGAGTCTTATCATATAGTTGAAAAAATGGCTAGTGATTTAAATTGTAGTATAGACGATTTAATTAAAGATAAAGAGCTTCGTAAAAAAATTAATCTTAATGTTTATGTAACTGATACAATTGGTATTCCAACATTAAAAGATATTGTTAATGAACTAGAAAAACCAGGACGAGATCCTCGTAAATCGTTTGAGGTATTTAGTTTTGACGACCATGTTCATAGTATTGAAGATTTAAGGGAAGGAATGCGTTTACCTGGCATTGTTACTAATGTTACAAATTTTGGTGCATTTGTAGATGTTGGAGTTCATCAAGATGGTTTAGTTCACATCTCTCAATTAAGCGATACATTTGTTGATGATCCTAATTTAGTTGTTAAAGTTGGTCAGCAAGTTTGGGTGAATGTTACAGAGTGTGATGTAAAGAGAAAACGTATTGCTTTATCGATGAAAGGTGAAGGTGTAGTGTCTTCTAAAAAAGCTACACCCAAAAAAGAAGAACCGTCTTACGATCCGAATGATATGATGGCTGCATTAGCGGCACTAAAAGGAAAATTTAAAAAATAAGGATTTAGTATAAAAATCCCATTTTACCGTGTTGGTAGTCTCGCATGGCTTCTAAAATTTCTGTTTCACTGGTCATTACAAAAGGCCCATGAGAAACCATGGGTTCGTTTATTGGAATACCTGCCATTATAAGGGCTTTTGACGCTTTTACAGCATTTAAAGTGATATCTCCTTCCATGCATTTAAACACAATTAAATCATGTTGTTTAATTATTTGAGACTTATTGATATTGATCTCACCTTCTAGTAAATAGATGCAAACATTATGATTACTTGGAAAATTTAATATATCCTCGCTGTTTGTTTTCATTCTGGTCATAGCTGTTATCACATCAGATTTAGCAGGACCTTTTATATTATTGTATTTACCAGAAACTAAACGAAATTCAACGCCCTCTTTTTCTATTAAAATAATTTCATTTTTTGTTATAGGTTGGTAAGATGCCGGATCCATTTTTTGTGCTCGTGGGGTATTTATCCATAATTGAATACCTTGAGAACGTCCTCCTTTTTCAATAAAATTTTTATCTGCTTTTTCGCTATGAATTATTCCTCTACCTGCATTAATCCATTGAACTTCATCATCATATATAACTTTTTTATTGCCTAATGAATCTTCATGTTCAATAGACCCTTCAAAAATAAATGTAATAGGACTAAAGCCACGGTGAGGATGTGGTGGAACATTAAAATTATTTTCATTTGGTAAGTAAGTGAAATCAAAATGATGTAAAAGTATAAACGGATCAACTTGTTCAATCCCTCTTAATGGAAATGCCTGACGAATTTTTATAGGACCCATCATCGTTTCAGGTGCATTATGTGTCGATTGAATTTCTCTTAACATCATTTTATTTGAATAACCATTTATGTAATAATTTTTGAATATTTGGCATTAACACAAATACCATTGTAGGCACAGCTATAATTGTAATAGCTAATGTGCGAAGTGGAAGAGGTTCGATTTGCATTAATTGTTTTCCAAATAATACAAATATTAATGTAATTAGAGGATAAATTGCTAGCCAAATTACAATGACCATTTTCCATTTTTTAGGAGGTTTCATATTTAATATAAATTTAGGTTAAAGATACATTTTTGATTTTTATATAACCTCTTAAGATAAATAATGTTTTAAAAAAGAGAGAGAATTTTTATTTCTCTCTCTTTTAACATTTAAAATTATGCTTGTTTCACTAACTGAATCTCAGCTTGAATTTTTAAATCTTCACCAACTAATAATCCTCCAGCTTCAGTGGCAGCATTCCATGTTAAGCCAAAATCTTTACGATTAATTTTGCCATCTAAAGTAAAGCCTGCTTTTGTATTTCCGTATGGGTCTTTTGCTATCCCTCCAAAATCAACCTTTAAGCTAAGTGGTTTAGTAACGTCTCTGATTGTTAAATTGCCATGTAAAGCATATTCATCATCGGATGCTTTTTCAAACTTAGTTCCTTCGAAAGTAATTTTAGGGTATTTTTCTGTATCAAAAAAATCAGCAGATTTTAAATGCCCATCACGTTGTTCGTTATGAGTATTAATTGAATTAACATCTGTTGTAAATGAAATTTTAGCATTTGAAAAATTTTCACCTTCTGTTTCTGCTGTTGCTTGAAAGTTTGTAAAACTACCCGTAACATTAGAAATCATCATGTGTTTAATTTTGAAATTTACTTCGCTGTGTGTAGGGTCTAATGCCCATTTAGTTGTATTCATGTTTGTTGTTTATTAGTTGTTTATTATATGTTAAATAGTCATTGGTACTTCCATTATTAAAAATTCGGAGTTTGATTTTGCTTTTAAATGAATAGATTCTATATCCCAAATCCCAAACCCATCACGAGGACCTAGTAGTTGTTCGTTTATTTCTAAATCTCCACTTAAATTAAAGATGTATATACCATTTTCTTTTCCTTTTATAGTGTAATTAGTACTTACTCCTGCATCAAATTTACCTAAATGAAACCATGCATTTTGATGAATCCAAACACCTTCATCATTTGGGTTAGGTGACAGAATTTGTTGCAATTTATTATGTCTATCTTTTAAATTTAAAGTAATTTGATCATACCTAGGTGTTACATTTTTTTTATTTGGGAATACCCAAATTTGTAAAAACTTCACAGCTCTATCTAAATTTTTATTGTATTCGCTGTGTTGTATACCTGTACCAGCACTCATCACTTGAATGTCTCCGTTTTTAATAACGGTTACATTACCCATACTGTCTTTATGCTCTAAATCACCTTCTAATGGTATACTAATAATTTCCATATTGTCATGAGGGTGTGTGCCAAATCCCATTCCTTCGGCAACAGTATCATCATTTAATACACGCAATACACCAAAATGCATTCTTTCTGGGTTATAATAATTTGCAAAACTAAATGTGTGTTTGCTATGAAGCCAGCCATGGTTAGCGTCACCTCTCGTATCAGCTTTGTGTAAAATTGTATTTTCCATAATTTTAGATGTTGTATTTGGTAAATGATTAAAACCTATTAAATCTAATTCTTTTAATTCGTCAATATCATTTTTAATAATATTTCCGAGAGCAGATGAGGCAACGAACATTCCAGTTCCTAATAGGCCTTTTTTTAAAAAATCTTTTCTATTCATATTACGTTAAATATAGTTCAAAGGTATGTTAATTGATATATATTTATTCTTAATCTAGATTAAGAAATTATTTATTTTTCTTTTATTTTTTTTGCACGAAGTTTACTTAAAAATTCGGGTGTAACTCCTATGTATGCCGCTATTTGCTTTTGAGGAATACTATTAATAAGTAAAGGATAGGTTTTGCAAAATTTTAAATATCGCTCTTCAGCTGTTAAACTTAAATTATCGTTTAATCGTTGTTGAAATGCTATTAATGATTTTTCGATAATGATTCTAAAAAATCGTTCAAATTTTGGAATTTTGGTATATAAAATTTCTTGATTTTTTTTTGTTAGTAGAAAAACTTCCGATTCTTCCATGGCTTCTATATTTAAATTCCCAGGCTTTTCAGATAGCATACTATACATGTCTCCAATCCACCAATCAGCAGGTGCAAAGCTTAATACGTGCTCAAATCCATTACTATCAATGGTATATCCCCTTAAACATCCTTTTATCACAAATGCTGATTGTTTACAAACCTCACCTTGTTTCAATAAAAAATCTTTTGATTGTAACTTTTTATAATCAAATAACGTTTTTACATAATCTTCTTCAACTTTTGTAAGTGAAATATGCTTTGCGAAATTATTTATTAAAAGACTATAATCCATTTTCTTCTATTTTTTATTTAAATATACTATATTTAAGAACTAATATAGTAGTGATTTATAACGAAAAATATAATAATTATTCTGATAACGAATTAATTACAGAATACAAAAGCTCCAAAAACAATTTATTTGTGGGTATTTTGTATAAACGTTATGCTCATTTGGTATTAGGGCTTTCATTAAAATATTTAAAAGATGAAGATGAAGCAAAAGATGCTGTTATGCAGATTTTTGAAAAGTTAATGATTGATTTATTAAAATTTGATATAGAGTATTTTAAAAGTTGGTTGTATATTTTTTCTAAAAATCATTGTTTGATGGTTTTGCGAAGCAAACAATCCAAATTAAAAAAAGATCTTGATTTGCAATTACATGCTGATTCTTTTATGGAAACAAATCATGATTTGCATCATAATAGTGTGCATGAAAAAGAATTGCAATATGTTTTTTTAGAAAAGGCAATTTCTGAGTTAAATGTAGAACAAAAAAAATGTATAGAATTATTTTATTTAAAACAAAAATCATATGTTGAAATTTCTGATATTACTGGCTTTACACTAAACGAAGTAAAAAGTTTTATACAAAACGGAAAGCGAAATTTAAAAATTAAATTAGAAAATAATCGTGAAGCATCCAGATAATCATAAGCCATTGAGTCCTGAAGAAATGATAGAATTGCTTGATAATTCATCAAGTAATGTAAATGATTTGGATGATTTTGAAAAAGATGCTGTTGAGGGTTTTTCTGGATATGTCTCGAAAGATAAAGTAAAGCCACTAATAGAAGAAATTAATTTAGAGATTTCTAAAAAAGTAACTTCCAGTAAAAATAAAACACAAAAGATACTATGGATGAGTGCCGCTGCTTCTATCGTTTTTATAGTATTTGTCTCAGTATATTTTTTAAATCAAAATAATACAAATTTAAATTTAGCTTTAAATAAAAAAACATCTATTGATAATCTAACGTCTATTTACCAAAATAATAAGAATATTGATAGTACTCTCTTTTCAGATGATACATCTAAACTATCAGAAAAAAAAGCTGTATTGTCGGTTGATAATAATAAATATACGCGCAATAAAGAATCAAAACAGTTAGATAATTTAAAAATTAAACAATCAGAAATATTAAATAATACGAAGAGGCCACAAAATTTTAAACAACAGTTATCAAACAATTATCAAGGAGTATTAGCTTCTTCTGAAAATGAACAAACCATAGATAATTTAGTATTAGATGAGAAAAAAAATGAACAACAAGATATTGCTTTAAATGCAGCAAAGCCAAGTATTGCTAAGTACGAGGCAGATGAAGTTAATCCTAAAAATAACGATTATAGAGAGAAAAAAACTACAGCTACAAAGTCATTAGATATACAATCTTCTGCTTTTAATTCATCAGGAGTTTCATTAACCGAGTCGTTAGTAGTTAAAGATAGTAATGATTCTATTATTAAAAGAGCTTACTTTAAAGGAGGGGAAAAGGCTATTAAAGAGTATGTACTTAATTACTTTAAAAATCAGTTGATTGCAAAACCAGCGAGAGGCCATTATCTTGTTTTGGGGAGTGTTGATGAGAATGGAAAGTTTAAAGTATTAAACTTAACCCAAATTAGCAGAGATTATTGTGGTTGTTTAGAAGAAATTAAGTTAGCATTAAATTCAATGGAAACTTGGAATCCAGCAGTTTTAAAAAATAAAAAGATTATTTCTGAGATTGAATTTGATTTAATATTTAATTAATCCCTTTTTTTCTCGTTTTCCGTAATCAACGATTAAAAAATAGTACATTAAAACGCCAAAAGCATATAGTATTGCTGTAATTAAAAAAATGTTAACGTAAGGAAATCCTACGCTAAACATAATTTTAACCATATATCCACTAATTACCCAGCTTCCACTCCAAATTGCTGCAGTTAGAGCACTAGTTATTTCTCTGTTTTTTTCACCCACATAATTCATTACTAATTCAGAAGTCATAGGTCCTGCCATATTCATTAAGGGTTGGCGTAATAAATAACAAATAATTGCAATATAAACAGCAATGCTGTATTGACTGTAAAATTCTGTAGTTGCAAGTGCAACTAATGAAATAACTGCTAAAGATTGAGTTGTTGGTATAGCGATTTTATAACCTATAGTTGCTTTGATACGAGGAACCATTAAAGCGCCCCACACTACTAATACAGCGGCAATTGCACTTACAAAAGAAAAATCACCTTTTTGCATATGATGTACTTTGTCAAAAAATAAACTAATAAATGGAATTGTTAAACCTGCACCAGTTGCTATAATTAATGTTGGTACTAATCCTTTAAATATTAAAAACCAATCATTATTATCTTTTTTTATTTTTTTTGAAATAGTTTTTTGGTCATCAATTTCTTCAATTAATTTTATTTTATTAATAAAGTAAACTCCCCCAAAGCCTAAAATTGAAAATAAAATTAAAATTTTTTCCTCATCAAAAAACCAAGGATTTATTTTGTCTAAAAAAGCTATCATAATACCGCTTGCAATTCCTGCAAAACTCCATGTGCTATAACTTAATGCAATTCCTGATGTGTGATGATTTTTGTGTTCATTTCTTAAAATATATGGAGTAATAGGTATTTGCATAAATGTAAAAGAAGCACCCCATAATAACAAAGTTGTATAAATTAAATAAGTTAATTTTAAATGAATGCATAAAACAATGCATAATCCAAATAGAGGAACAAATATTGATGAAATATAAAAAAATGGTTTCATAACACGACCTTTAATAATGTTTCCAATAGGTAATGCTAAAATAAAAACACCTAAAAATCTAAATGTAATAAATAAGGCTATTTGTTCAGATGAATATCCTTTCCTGTCCATGTATAATGGAAGTATTAGCATAAAAGTAGCATTTACTAGTTGAATAAAAAATTCAGCTACAATAACGTTAATAATAGCGGATTTTAATTTTTTATAATCGTTAATAAAGGATAGCATAAATTATAAATGATTAAAAACAACATCAAGATAAGCTTTAATTTTCTCAATATCATAAGGTTCAAAAGATTCAAAATCGCCTTGGTGATTAAACCAGGTTAATTGTCTTTTTGCATAACGTCTGCTGTTTTGTTTAATTAAATTGACAGCTTCATCTAATGATATTTTTTGGTCTAAAAAATCAAAAAGCTCTTTATATCCAACAGTATTTAATGCATTTAAATGTTTGTGTGGGTATAATTTTTTAACTTCTTCTAATAAACCACTTTCCATCATTGTATCCACACGTAAGTTAATCCTTGAATATAATGTTGCTCTATCTGTATTGATTAATAAATTAATACATTCAAACGAATGTTGTTTTTTTTGTTTTTTTCTAAAATTAGAGTAGGGTTGATGGGTATGTTTACAAACTTCTAATGCCCTCATTATTCGTTGAGGATTATTTAAATCAACTTCATTGTAATATGTTTCATCTAGTAATTTCAGTTCATTTTGTAAATAACTTAATCCTTTACTGTTATATTGTTTAACTAGTTCTTCTCGTATTGATGATGGAATGTCTTCAAATTCATCAACCCCATTGATGATAGAATTGATATATAATCCAGAGCCTCCCACTAAAATTAATTGATCATATTCCTTAAATAAATTTTCAATACATTGTATGGCCTCTCGTTCATATTGTCCTACATTATAATTTGAGTGAATACTTATGTTATTGATAAAATAATGAGTAACTCCCTGCATTTCTTCAGTAGTTGGTTTAGCCGTTCCAATACTCATTTCTTGATAAAATTGTCTAGAGTCAGCAGAAATTATTGGGCAGTTATATAACTTTGCAAGCTCAATCGATAAGGCTGTTTTCCCAACAGCTGTGGGCCCTGCAATTATTATTAATTTTTTTTTCAATTTTAAAAATTAAATTTAATATTATTGACTGGATTATTAACCTTACTACTTTTGCTTAATCCATTAATTTCGCAATGAATTATATTTGATTCTAAAGGCAAGAAATCATAGAGTAATTTTGTGTTTATATCTATTACTTTTGGTTTATATATCGTATTCGATTCTAAATATATCCAAATAGCTTCATCTTCTTTTTCATATCCTATAAAATTTAGTACAATATTTTTTTGATTAACTATTATAGAAAGATGTTTTTGTATATAATTAAATAATTCGTGTTCCATATCTGATTTATTATTTGGATTTAGTAAATCAATGGATTTATGAGTTGTTTTTTTTAAAGCATCTTCAATGTCATTTGTAAATAGTTTAACACTAATGTTTAGTTTTTGTTCTTTTATATTATGCTTTATATCAACAACACTTATGTAAAAAGGATGTTTTATATAGTTGAATGAGTAGCAAAAAAAAATCATGAGGCTTACAAATAGTAGCCTGTGAATAGGTAAACTATTTTTAGAATACATCACTATATTTTTTATTTTTAGCATATACAAAAGTAATATTTTTTATGGATGAATTTTGGTTATGGTTTAATATAGGGATTAATCATATTTTGGATAAAAATGGATATGATCATATTTTATATGTGATGACATTATGCGTTATTTTTTCGATAAAAGAATGGAAACAGTTATTGTATTTAATTACAGCATTTACAATAGGACACAGTTTAACTTTGGGATTAAGTGTTTTTAATATACTATCTGTTAAACAATTATTTATTGAGCTTTTTATACCACTAACTATTATGATAACATGTTTACTGAACCTATTAAAATTTTCAATAAATAAAAGCCAACAGCTTACTGTATTTAATTATCAAATAAAATATTATCAAATTAATTATACTATTGCACTCTTATTTGGTTTTATACATGGAATGGGTTTTTCATATCTTTTAAAATCCCTATTAGGAAAGGAAATAAGTGTAGTTTTCCCTCTTTTATCATTTAATGTTGGATTGGAGATAGGCCAGTTAATTATAGTAAGCTTGATGTTATTAATTTCTATTTTTTTAAGTAGATTTACACACATAAAACAAACAAAAGTTGTTTATTTTATCTCCTCAGTTATTCTTGTAATTGCAGGTTTTTTATTTATTCAAAGACTAAATGCATTTTAATATGATTAGATTTTTAAAACTAGCCATTGTTATCTGTTCTACATCATCAGTAATTGTAGCGCAAAACATTAAAAATAATCCTACTTCAAATCATGGTAACAAATTTGAACAATTAGGAACAATCTTACCTACTCCAAACGAACAGCGCACTGCTTCTGGTGCTCCAGGTATTAAATATTGGCAACAAAAAGCTGATTATGATATTGATGCCACTTTAGATGAGAAAAATTTAATGATTGTAGGTAAAGAAGTAATTACTTATTTTAATAATTCGCCAGATAAATTAAATTATTTATGGTTACAACTTGATGAAAATCAACACAACCCAACATCGGACGCTAATTTTTTTGACAGCAATAAAATAACAGCACCAGTAGATGAGAATACGATTAAATCAATGGATGTAAACGAACGATTAAAAGGTTTAGGAGATCAAATTTTATCAGTAACGGATGAATTTGGTAAGCCTTTAAAATATACGATCAATCAAACAATGATGCGTGTTGATTTGCCTAAAACCCTAAATCCAAATAGTAAAATTAAATTTATTGTAAAGTGGCAATATAAAATGGGTAACCGCATGGAAATAGGTGGACGAGGCGGCTACGAATTATTTAAAGAAGATGGTAATTGTTTATTTACTATCACTCAATGGTACCCTCGTATGTGTGTGTATAGTGATTTTCAAGGTTGGCAAAATAAACAATTTACTGGTAGAGGCGAATTTGCTTTAGCATTTGGTAATTATACCGTAAAAATGACTGTTCCCGCAGATCATATTGTATGCTCAACAGGAGAGTGCCAAAACTACAGCCAAGTATTAACTCCTAATCAAATGGCTCGTTGGACAAAAGCCAACACAAATTATAATGATGTTACTGAAATTGTAACATTAGATGAATGTACTGCCGCTGAAAAAAATAAAGTTACAGCTACTAAAACATGGATATTTAAAGCAGATAGCGTAAGAGATTTTGCTTGGGGTTCTTCTCGTAAATTTATGTGGGATGCAATGCCAATAAAAGTTGATGGAAAAAAAGTAATGTGTATGAGTTTTTATGGCAAAGAGGCTCATGGATTGTATCGAAAATATTCAACAAAAGCCGTTGCTCATACCATAAAAACGTACTCAAAATACACAACAACATATACTTATCCAGTTGCACAAAGTATTGAAGCTTCAAATGGAATGGAGTATCCAATGATATGTTTTAATTTTGGAAGAACTGAAAAAGATGGTACTTATTCAGAAGGAACCAAATACGGAATGTTAGGTGTTATTATTCATGAAGTAGGCCACAATTTTTTTCCTATGATTATCAATAGTGATGAACGTCAGTGGAGTTGGTTAGATGAAGGATTAAATACATTTGTTCAATTTTTAACAGAGCAAGAATTTGACAATAATTATCCGTCAAATAGAGGACCAGCTTATAAAATGGTTGATTACATGCGTTTACCTAAAGATCAACTAGAACCAATTATGACTAATAGCGAGAATATTAATAATTTTGGTGCAAATGCGTATGGTAAACCTTGTACAGCTTTAAATATATTAAGAGAAACTGTAATGGGTAGAGAATTATTTGATTTTGCATTTAAGCAGTACTGTAATAGATGGGCTTTTAAGCATCCAACTCCAGCAGATTTTTTTAGAACAATGGAGGATGCTAGTGCAGTAGATTTAGATTGGTATTGGAGAGCTTGGTTTTATGATATAGAGCCAGTTGATGTTTCATTAGATTCAGTAAAAGCATATACTTTTATTAACAATAAAGAAATTCCAGTTAAGATAGATACAATGAGAATTTATCCTAAAGGAAAAGAGTTTGAGCATATTTCTAAAATTAGAAATAAACAAGAGGGTATAAAATTTTTAGTAGATGTGGATACAACTTTAAGAGATTTTTATTTTTATTATAAACCAGAAATTAAAACAGCCATTGAAAAGAAACCTTTAAATAGATATGAAAATTTAGAAGTAGTTTCAGATTCTGCATTTGCTCTTATCAAAGGAAAATATAATTATGAGTTGTATTTTACAAATAAAGGTGGTTGTGTTACACCACTAATTATTCAGTGGAATTTTAAAGATGGTACTTCTGAAATAGATAGAGTAAATGCATATGTTTGGCGAAAAAACGAAAAAAATGTAGTAAAAACATATACCAAAAATAAAGAAGTTGTGTCTATAATATTAGATCCTTATAGAGAGACTTGTGACATTGATGAAAAAAATAATTCTTGGAATGTAAAAGATGCACCTACTCGCTTTGATGTATTTAAAACAAAAACGGTTGGTCGCGGACAAAGCACCGGAGGAAATCCAATGCAAAAAGCTAAAGAAAATAAATAAACACATCTAATTGGTTCATTTATTTCATGTATTTGAAAATTCATACAATCCTCGCAATTTTTGTACTTAAATTTAATTTATTTTCTCAGTTTAATAAATTAACTAAAGAAGACACTTTATTAGGAAGTAATACAAAATACAGAACATGGTGGGATGTGAAGGTTTATAATCTAACGGTAACTCCAGACTATAAGAATAGATCACTTATAGGAAATAATAAAATTGAATATAGTGTAGTAGAATCATCTAATCTCTTGCAATTAGATCTTCAAGAACCAATGAGTATTGATAGCGTTTTTTATGATGATGTAAAAATCATTACTTTTAAAAAAGAGAATAACCGTTGGATGGTTTCACTAGAAAATCAAATTAAAAATTCTCGTCATGTGTTAAACGTCTTTTTCTCAGGTAAACCTAAAGCTGCTAAAAATCCACCTTGGGACGGAGGCTGGGTATGGAAAAAAGATTCTTTAGGCAATCCATGGATGAGTGTTGCTTGTCAAGGTAATGGGCCTAGTATTTGGTATCCTTGTAAAGATTTACAAAGTGATGAACCAGATAATGGATGTTTATTAACTATTATAGTTCCTGATACATTAGTTGGAATAGGTAATGGAAGATTTACTAAGAAAGAAAAGCTAAATAATGGTTTTGATAAATATACATGGCTAGTAACAAATGCTATTAATAACTACAATATCATTCCATACATCGGAAAATATACTTTATTACACGATTCTATTGAAGGCGAAAAAGGAAAACTATTCACTGATTATTGGGTATTGAATTACCATAAGCAAAAAGTGGTTACGCATTTAAAGCCTAATGTAACAAAAACAATAAAGTGTTTCGAACATTGGTTTGGCCCTTATCCGTTTTATGACGACACGTATAAAATTGTAGAAGCTCCCTATTTAGGCATGGAGCATCAAAGTAATGTAGCATATGGCAATAATTATATAAATGGATATTTAGGAAGAGATTTATCGAATACAGGTTGGGGTTTGAAGTGGGATTTTATTGTGGTTCATGAGAGTGGGCATGAATGGTTTGGAAATAATATCACTGCTAGTGACGTAGCTGATAATTGGATTCATGAAGGATTTACATCTTATTCAGAGGTATTATTTACCGAATGTGAATTTGGGAAAGAGGCAGGTAATGATTATTGCGAAGGGGTTAAGAGATCTATTAATAATGATATTCCAATTATCGGTAAATATGGGGTGCATAAAGAGGGAAGTGGAGATATGTACAATAAAGGAAGTCAGGTTGTGCACATGATTAGGCAAGTGATTAATGATGATGAGAAATTTAGATTATTGTTAAGAGAATTAAACAAAGTTTTTTTTCACAAAACAGTTTCATCAAAAGAGTTGGAGTCATTTGTTAATCAGTTCACAAGTGTTGATTTTACTCCGATATTTAATCAGTATTTGCGAACAACACAAATTCCAGAACTTGAGTATAAAATAATAAAAAATAAATTATCATTCAAATATTCTAATTGTATAGAGGAGTTTAACATGCCAATTAATATTAAAACAGATAAAGAATTTCGTATTTTTCCAACAACTCAATGGCAAACTATTATTTTAAAAAGTAAATTAAAAACAATTTCTTTAGATAAAAATGTGTATTTGAAACTCGAAAAGGTTAAATAGTTTTTTATTAGTATGAATGGAGTCGAAGTTTATTTTTAAAATAATCTTCCCTCTACAGGTCCTGAATGTTCTATTTCATGTTTTAGCAACCATTCTTTTTTATCAAGTCCCCAAGCATAACCCGTTAAATGGCCATCAGAACCAATAACACGGTGGCAAGGAACAATAATAGCTAATTGATTTTTTCCATTACTTGTGCCAACTGCTCTCACGCTTTTGGTATCACCAATTCTATAAGCAAGAACACTATAAGTAGCAGTATCTCCGTAAGTTATTTTTTCTACCTCATTCCAAACACGTTGTTGAAAATCAGTTCCAATTTGATAATGAGGAATCTCAAATTTTTGTCGAGTTCCTAAAAAATATTCTTTTAGTTGTTTAATACACTCTTTATTTAACGGTGTATCAATTGTAAACGGTTCTGTCTCTTTATCTACAAATAAAACAGAGCAAATTTTGTGATTAATACTCTTTATTTGTATTAACCCTATGGGTGATTGATAATAAGAAATATCAAACGAATCTTTCATTTATTTTAATGTCACACTATCTGCAATTTTATTGTTTTCACATAATAATGTTCTGGATGGGAATTTACTATACAATAATAAATCATGAGTTGCAAACAACACACAACGCCCTTGTTTACTAATGTCTAATAAAATTTTAATAATCTCTTCTGATGTTTCCGAATCTAAATTGCCAGTTGGTTCATCAGCTAAAATAATTTCGGGCTCATTAATTAATGCGCGAGCAATGCTAATACGCTGTTGTTCGCCTCCAGATAACTGAAAAGACATGGCCTGTTCTTTGTTTTCTAAACCAACTTTAGATAATACATCTTTTACACGTTCTTTAATTTTTGTCTCGTCTGTCCAGCCAGTAGCCTTCATTACAAAACGTAAATTTTCAAATACATTTCTATCGCTTAGTAACTGAAAATCTTGAAACACAATACCTAACTTACGACGTAAAAAAGGAATTTCTTTACGCTTAAGATTATGAAGTTTAAATCCAGCAACTTCACCGTAGCCTTGATTTAGCTCTAAATCGCCATAAATAGTTTTTAATAAACTACTTTTTCCACTTGCTGTTTTTCCTAATAAATAAACAAACTCACCTTTGTTAAGAGTTAAATTTAAATTTGTAATAACTGGAGTTTCGCCTTGATAAATCGTAGCATCTTTAAACTCAATAACCGAATTGTTAGTCATAGTAAAATAAATGTGTTGTGAAATTAGCCAGTTATTTTGGTTATATATTTTTTTTATAGTTCAAGTTTTAACAAGTAAGCGTTAATAACTACAAAATCAAGCTGTTAAGCGAGCTTAATTGTAACTTATTTTTAAGATCAAATTTTAATAAACAAATGTTACAATAAAATTATAAAATGATATTTATTGTAATTAATTATTTATATACAATATGAAGATTAAAAAATATATACTGAGCCTTTTATTACTAACGTTTTCGGGATTACTATTTTCTCAAAAAACTCAATATTATCTGGATAAAGATACTTACTATAAAACTGGAATAGATTTGTTTGATAAAAAACAATATACAGCTGCTCAAAAGGCATTTAATGACTATATATTATTTGAGAAAAAGAACACATTATTAAAAATTGATGCGGAGTATTACTCAGCAGTATGTGGTATAGAGTTGTTTCATAAAGATGGCGAGTGGAAAATGAAACAATTTATAGAACAGCATCCAGAGAGCAATAAAGTTAAATGGGCTTATTTTTATTTAGGTAAATCAAACTTTAGAAAAAAGAAATACGAGGAAACAATTCAATATCTTGAAAAAGTAGATATCTATGATTTAAGTAAAGAAAATTTAGCTGAACTGTATTTTAAAAGAGGTTATAGTTATTTTATTGTTGGAAATTTTGAAAAATCTAAATTAGATTTATTTGAAATTAAAGATGTGGATAATAAATATGCTAGCCCAGCTAATTATTATTATTCTCATATTGCTTATCAAGAAAAAAAATACGAAACAGCGTTGCAAGGTTTTTCACGTTTATCAGATAATGAAACATTTGGAAGTGTTGTGCCATATTACATTACTCAAATTTATTTCATTCAAGAGAAATATACAGATGTTATTAAAATTGCCCCAAGCTTATTAAATGATTCTTCTAAAATTCAAAAAGAAAGTGAAATAAATAGAATGATTGCAGAATCCTATTTTAATTTAAAAGATTTTCCTAGCGCCTTATCCTATTTTAAAAAGGCTCAAATTGGTGGAATTTTTAATGCTCAAGGGAGTTATGAAATAGGATATTGTTATTATCAAAATAAAGATTACAAAAATGCAATTTTGAACTTTGAAAAAGCAACCGAAGCTAAAGATAGTTTGGCTCAAAATGCCTGGTATCATATTGCAGATTGTCATATAATGACAAACAATAAAACAAAAGCGCGTAATGCATTTTTTGCAGCTTCAGACTTTAATTTTGATCCAAAAATAACTGAAGATGCTTTATACAGTTATTCTAAATTATGTTATGAACTTTCTTTTGCTCCATATAATGATGCCGAACAGACATTTCAAAAATATATAAATGAATATCCAAATTCTACAAGAAAAGCAGAAGCATATAACTACTTAGTTAATATGTATTCAACAACTAAAAATTATTCTCAAGCTATAGCATCAATAGAAAAAATGCAACCAATAGATCCTATCTTGAAGATAACGTATCAAAAATTAATTTATTTTAAAGCGGTTGAATTTTTTAATAATAATGATTTAGATAGTGCTGTTAAGTATTTTAGGAAATCAATAGCTGTTAATTTTGATAAAACATATAATGCATTATCCCAATATTGGTTAGGCGAAATTTCATATGTTAAAAAAGATTATATAACAGCTATTGATAAATGGAAAGCATTTCAGTTAAATGAAGGAGCGATTAGTTTAAAAGAATATGATTTATCAAACTATAACATTGGTTATGCTTATTTTCAACAAAAAAATAAAAAAGATTATGAAAATGCGAACATTTCTTTCCGAAAATTTTTATTAACTAAAAATTCTTATGATGCTAAAAAAATAGCAGATGCTACAATTCGTACTGCTGATAGTTATTTTATGACAAATGTTTACCCTCAAGCGGCTGACTATTACGAAACAGCAATAGCATTAAATCAATTAGATGTTGATTATTGTATTTATCAAAAAGCATTGTGTAGTGGTTTGCTGAAAAACAATCAAGAAAAAATAAATGATTTAAAATTATTGGTTTCAAAATATCCTCAATCAAATTATTTAGCATCGGCTATTTTTGAAATTGCAGAAACTTATAATAAAGATTTAGGAGACAAAGAAAATGCTATTTTGTATTATCAAAATATTTTAGATAAATTTCCTCAATCTTCATATATAAATGCATCTCTAGCAGGATTAGGGTTAATGTACTACAATAAAAATGAAGATGATAAAGCATTTGCTTATTTTGATCAAATTGTAAAAAAAGATCCAAAAAGTCCTGAGTCAAAAGAAGTATTAGAAACAATTAAAAAAATATTTGATGCAAAAGGAGATGTTGATGGTAAAGAAAAGTATTTTGAGTCTGTAGGAAATCCGTTAAGTATTAATGAGTTAGAAGAATCACTTTATGAAACAGCTAAAGATGCTTATTACAACCAGAAAAATTATGATTTAGCAATGACTAAATTTGAAAGTTATATATCAAAATATGCATCAGGAAAATATATAACAGAAGCGCATTTTTGTTATGCTGAATGTGCTTATAGCAAAAATCAATTTGATAAAGCAATACTTTCTTATCAATTTATAGTTTCTAAATCTCGTAATATTTATTCGGAAACAGCATTAGTAAAATTAGCATATCTATTATATAAAGATAAAAAATATGAAGAAGTGTTGCCAGTATATGTTAAACTTGAAGA
This sequence comes from uncultured Flavobacterium sp., assembly GCA_964541155.1. Lineage (GTDB taxonomy): Bacteria > Bacteroidota > Bacteroidia > B-17B0 > Aurantibacillaceae > UBA4416. Next base: position 591,223 of record CAZIPC010000001.1, on the reverse strand, counting down.
ATATGCTGAAACACCTTCTAATAAATTAATTGGCAGAATAGGAGCTATGAGATGTGCATTTAATTTAAAACAATATGATAGCGCACTAGAATTTGCAGTAAAAGTATTAAATACAGATAAAATTACACCACAACAATTAAACGAAGCAAAATATAATAAAGCAGTTTCTTTGTTTGAATTAAATCGACTAGATGATGCATTACTTGAATTTAAATCTATTTATAAAACTTCTAAAAATATAACTGGAGCAGAAGCACTCTATTATGAAGCAAAAATTCAGTTAGCTAAACAAGATTATACAGCTGTAGAAAAAACAATTACAACGTTAGTAGGTTATGAATTTTCTAACGATGATTGGAATACAAAGGGACTATTATTATTATCTGATTCGTACATAGCCAAAGGTGAAGATGCAGATGCAGAGTTAATGCTTCAAACTGTTATTGATGGAAAACCGAAACAAGAATTTATTGATGAGGCAGTTGAGAAATTAGAAAAATTAAAAGCAAAAAAAGCCTTATTGAATGTACAGCAAAATCAAAATGAATTAAAAATTGAATTTAAAGAACAAAAAGGAGAAAAAGATTTGTTTGATCAAATGTATGAAGCAAAACTAGATTCTTTAAAAAACAATAATTAAAATTAAATATTAATACGACTAAATCAGATAAAATTTATATGATTTTAAATGAAAATAAAAATATGAAGGGTATTAGAAATTATTATAGCGAAACCATTATCTCTTCGAGTAAATATGGAAATTCATTTATGTTTGAGCAAGAACAGCAAATGCAAAAACGACGAATAAAAAAACTACAATGGTTTTTTGTTTTGATTTTAATATTAGGATATGTTGTTGCGGCATTAGCTCAAAATGGCATTAAAGATTTTGAATTAAAGGCAACGAGTGAATTTGAGCCAACAATCAAAGATGCTGTTAAATTAGATGATTTACCTAGTATTAACGATTCTATAAAAAAGATTGTAAATATTAATTATCCAATAGTATCAAAACCAATGTTAGCAAAATATAACGTACTACCTATTGATGCAGCTAAAATGCAAAACGAACCGCTATCAAAGTTATATTATTCTTTATTAAAGGTTGGGATGGGAACTTACACAACTCCTTATGGCGAATTTTGGATTAATAGTTTAAGAACAAGAGATTTGGTGTATGGCGCTCACATAAAGCATTTATCTTCTTCATCTCAATTAAAAGATGCTGGTTACAGTGGTTATAGTGATAACGAAGCGGAAGTTTTTGGTAAGAAATTTTATAAAAAGCATACATTGTCGGGAGATCTTAATTATAAAAGAAACGTTGTTCATTTTTATGGGTATGATGATAAGTTATTTAAGTTATCTAATGATTTTACTAAACAGTGTTATCAATTATTACAGTCTACAGTTAAATTACAAAGCCATTTTGTAGATAGTAATAAAATTAATCACACAATTACTTTAGGGTATTATAATTTAAGAGATATTTATAAAGATGCTGAAAATAATGTGAAGTTAAATGCTTTATTTAACACATATGTTAATAAAGAACATTTATTAGTTTCTGTAGATGCGGATTATTATAATCACAAGCTTCCAAATGATACGTTTAATGATATGATTGTAACGTTAAATCCTTATTTTAAAACTAATGGAAAAAAGTGGTCTGCCGATATAGGTTTATCAGCTACCTTAGATATGTTCTCTAATCAAAGTACAGCTAAGTTTTATTTTTATCCCCAATTAAATGCACAGTTTGATGTATATGAAGGCATCATTATTCCTTATGCTGGTATAAAAGGAGGTTTACAAAAAAATTCACTCAGAAGTTTGTCAACTGAAAATCCATTTATCACATCAGCTATAAATTATAAAAATTCTAATACTAAAATAAATGTATTTGGAGGTTTAAAAGGTAATTTAAGTACAAAAACTAGTTACGATTTAAAGGCTTCTTACAGTGTAGTAGACAGTATGCATTTTTTTGTTGTAAACTATGATAACATATTTTCATTAAATAATCAATATAACGTAATATATGATAATGCTAATTTGTTTAATGTTTCTGGAGAAATTAAATATCAATATAAAGAAAAATTAAATTTTATAGCTAAAGGAAATTATTATTTATATAAAACTAAAAATTTTACTAGACCTTATCACAAGCCTGATTTTGATTTTACTTTATCAACAGTCTATAATTTAAAAAGTAAAATCATTTTAAAAGGAGATGTTTTTGTTATTGGTAATCAATATGCATTGTCTCCAGTATATAATAATTCAGTTTACACAATTCAGCCTAAACTGCTAAAAGGAATAGTTGATGTTAATATTGGTGCAGAATATAGATATAGTAAAATGCTATCATTTTTTGTTAATTTTAATAATATAGCAAATACTCGTTATTATCGTTGGGAAAGAAACCCTAGTCAACGTTTTAATTTAATGGCTGGATTAACATTTATTCCGTTTTAACTAAGGCACAAATGTAAATTCAAATACAAATGAATATGAATTATTTTTTGTATTTGGTATTTGAATTCCGAAAGTAAGTGGAATATGTTTTTTAGGATATAATATAATACCTAAAGAGGTGTAACTTAATGCATTATTTCCTAACACACTTTCTGCCATAAAATGAATTTTTTTAGTGGCAGGTATTTCTGTTCCTAGCCATATTCCAACTCTATTTCCTTTTCCTCCATAGTGAGAGGAGTTGTAATACGAACCGATTACAATACTACTATTGTTTACTAAAATATTTTTAACTAAAATATTGCCATAAATTAAATTGGCTTTTGTAGTTTTTTTATTGTCTCTAAAGTTTAAGCCCATTTGAGTTCCAAAAGCAAAATCAATATTATGATTTATTTCAATACTCTTTAATCCATTAATCATTATCAATGGATTGTAAGGGTCTTTGTCTGATGTGTCGTTATGAATAAAACTATTTTGATTAGTACTAAAATTTAGTCCTAAAACATTTGCCCCAATTTCAAAGCCATTTCCTAATCCATAATCAATTGTTGAATTTGATTGTATTAATTCATTAAAATTAATTTGTTGTTGGAAAAATAATTTATGTTTTTTTGTTACTTCGGAAGAAGGAACGTTTATAAAATTTTGTTGAGAATAGGAATGTAAACTAATACTAAATAGTATTGCTAGAAACGTTTTTTTCATATTAAATAGTAACGTGTAATCTAATAGAATATATGTTTATGGGCCCTCTATCTTTATTATATGCAGGGTTAATAATGTATTGGTATGCTATTGATGGAGTAAGTTTCCCGTTCAATAAAGATACACTATAAAATGTTTCTATGACATGTTCATTTCTATAATTTAGTTCCCCGTCTCCTAATATAAAACCCATTCCGCCTTTAGCTAAATAATTAATATGTTCTTGTGATAATCCAGATAAGCAGTAAGCCATTCCAAGTTGATCGTTTTTTCTTTTCCATTTGGTTCCTTTAAGTAAATATCCTATACTAAATGCTCTGTCTATCTCCGTAAAACACCATGTTTCATTTTTTCCATCGTTATATGAGGCTCTTAAAAAAATACCTAAATCATGGGTTATATTTTGCTCTAAATTTATGCCAAAACCATATTTATTTCTACCATATTGTCTGCTGGCAATAATTGTATATTCATTTTTATAATAGCCTAAATTTAAACTATCATAAGTCTTTAAAATATTTAACGCTTTATAACTTCCCATAAATGCTTTGTTATAAAATGCAATTATACTTATTTTTCCAGGTAAATGATTAAAATTATATTTATATTTTATTTCAAATGAATTAGCATTTGCGTGTTTAATATTTTTGTCCATTACATTTCCATTAGCAGTATTGGGCATCATACTTATAGCATATCTAAATTCAAATTTTTTATTTATATATTCAATAATGGTGCTAGGAGTATAGCCTCTTGTATTGGCAGGGTAATCCCATGCTCCGTTACTCATTAGCCCCCAACTTAAAAATTGTGTTCGAGGATTATGTGAAAAAGAATTGTCGTCAAAATAATCAGCAATTGATACTTTGCCGATAGTTAATGATAAATAAGATGTAGGGATATATTTTTCAATTTTATTTTCACCATCTATTTGAAATTCTTTTGTTGTTGTTAACGGAATTAATTGTTTAATGTATGCTCTTGCTATATAAAAAGTTGGATCAGGGTTACCAACTCTAAAAGCTTCTCCATTACTAAAAGAAGCTATCCCAAATGCAGATGATAATCCATGACCTCCTGCTATTTCTGGATTTATAAAAACCTCACTATTTTTCCATAATCTTATTCCCGCAAAAAATGTACTTGTAATGGTTGTTGCCCATTCATTAACAGGTAATTGACTGTGGTTTCCAGAATATTTTGCATTAAATGATGGGCGGTACTGACTTACTGTAGTTTCTTGTGCATGTAAACTAATCCATTTTTGCTTTTTTAAGGAGTCTTCTTGAGATAAACTAATTTTACACAACACTAATAATGGCAAAACTTTTTTTAAAAACGTCATGTCTAATGTTGTTAAGATGATTTAAAAGCACTTTCATGATACGTTTTAACGTGTGGTCCTAAAAACACTCTAGCATAAATTCTTATCACGGCAATTCCGTCTATAATTAAACTTGATGCAGTGAAAAATGCTAAAGAAATTTGATTTTCGTGAATATGTGTAAAAATGATATCTTCGCCAATAAATGTTGGAGTTATCGGAAATCCTGTTAAACCTAAGCAGGCCAGTAAAAACATAAAAGCATATTTTGGATGCTCATAAGAATGACCATTAAACGTATTTAAATCAACATGCTCTTCTTTATCTTTTAATTTTTTAATAGTAAAATATCCTATTAAACCCATTACAATAATACCACTTAAGTATAACAATGTTTGAGTGTATTTATAATGCTCATTAAATGATATGGCTAGGGCTATCCAAAAATGATTCATAATAATTAATGCCCATGCTAATGCAACATTTTTTCGTTCAGTATATGATTTTAAAACCATTACAAATCCAATGAAAGAGAAGAGGGTAGGTATAATTTCATGTATTTGTGTTGGAATATATTTTTCGTTAAATAATAATATCATTCCTATTACGTATGCAGGTATAAAATAAAACAAAATATTTTTTGCATTTACAAAATTTAAACTACGTCCCATTATTTTTAACGGTCTCCACATCCAATATACTAAAGTATCTAAATTAAATTCTCTTAAACTAAAAATATAAAACGTGTATTTTATTTTTTTTGAGAAAGAATCTTCTATGCTAGTTGGACGAGGCACAAAGTTGTAAAACTGCTCTCTAATTAAATAACTTACAGTAGATGGAGATACAAGAAGTTGATAGGTTCTTAAAAAGGCATTTCCAGCAAAGTGCACTAATGCTAATATTTCAAAGCCACATGCTAACTCAATAAATATTAAACCAATTTGAGATATTGAGGCATAAGCAATTTGAGCTTTTATAGATGATTGTACTCTTGCAATACCTGTAGCTACAAAACTAGTAGTTAAACCTAGTAAACCAATTAATATTCTTACAGATGTTTGATGTTCCCATAATTCAAATGTTCTAAGCATTAAAAATACTCCTAAATGCACTGATAATGATCCATAAAAAATAGCACTTGAAGGTGTTGGTCCTTCCATTGCTCTTGGTAACCATGATGAAAAAGGTAATTGTGCCGATTTTGCAGCGGCAGTAATTAGTATCATAAATGCCACAAAGAAGCCAATAATGGTATGATGTTCTAAATGTTCATTAACTAACAGTTCGTTTTTTAACTCAAAAAATGTAATATTTTCGTGAAATAAATGATGACAAGCCCACATAGCTAAAATTAAACCTACGTCTCCTAATCTGTAAATCGAAAATACTTTAAATGCATTTTTTACTGGTAAATACCTATCTCTGTAAAATGCAATTAATAAAAATGAAGATATACCTAAGATTTCCCAGCCTATAAATAAGGTTTCTAAATTTCCAGAAAAAACGGTAATGTTGTAACCAACATAAAAAAACATAATGGTATTAAAAAATCTTTTGTAGCCATCTTCTCTGTGTAAATAATAACTGCAGTAAATTGTAACTAGGAATGTTAAAAACGAACCTACTAGCATATATACTAAAGTGATTTTGTCGAAATAAAAATCAATAAAAAATTCATATCCAACAGATTGAAATAGTACTAAGTTTTTAAAATCAATTGTAGGATGATTGTTGTATAGCCAGTAAATTGAAAATCCAATAAAACTAATTAAATGCAATCCAACAGCATATATACTTAACTTTGAAATTAATTTTTCGTTTTTACGAGGTAATAGTACACTTATTATAAACCCTATTAGTGGGAGTGTTATAAAATATTGAATAAGAGCTTGCATAATTTTAATTTGTTAAGTAAACAGAAATATTATCTATAGTTTTTTCGAAAACAGGTGTGATATCTTTTATATATTCAATTTTTTGTGATGTAGGTTGATATGGTATAAATTCTCCTTCTTTAAATAAAAAGAACTCATTGGTTTCTGGGTTAATTACTACTAAATTTATCCACTCATTTATAAACCATTCATACATTGCATCCACAGATTTAATTACTTTTAAAACAATTTCTGGAAAATGCTCTACAATAATTAATAATCTTATAGGGTCATGTACTTCTATCATTTGACTTGGTAATCCGGGTCTTAAATCTCCATCAATACCATTAGCAACTCCAAATAATCCCATAACATTATGAGGTAATTTTGTTCCAGCACCTAATTTTTGATTATCTACTCTTGAAAAATAATATTCTAAATTGATACCTCCAGCAACAGGTCCCAAAGGTTTCATCACTCCAGTTAAAATTGTACCATCTGGATCAATTTTGTAATCGTATGAATTCATAAACGAACGTCTATCTAAAAATAACCCTTTGGTTAAATTTCTTCTACCAACAATACATAAAGCATTTGTGGCATGATTTAATTCTGGACGAGGCTCAAAAATAGAAACTGTTCGTGTTCTTATTTTTTTATGTATTTCTTTTTCATTTAAACTCGTATCAATTGATACTAATCTTCTTGAACGTTCTTTTGCATTTGCGTCTAGTGCTTTTTCAAATATTAATTTATTTTTAATATGTTGTTCAAAGTTAATTTCTGATAACGACTTTTCATCAAAGAAATCAATATCATCTCTAGATGTATCATGTAAGCCACCAATAAATTGTGTTGTATCAGGAATTACTAAGCCTCTTTCTTTTAATAATGTTCTTACTTCGGGTTTGTTTGCCATGTAGCACATTACTCGAGAATTCACAGAGCCTGGTCTTCCTGAACATGCTCCACAATCATATCCGGCATAATGAGGATTATTTACACTACTAGAGCCATGACCAATAACATACACTAATGGTGCAAAATCATTTACTAATCCAATACTCTTTAATTGAGCTTCTACGCGATTAGTCATTTCTTCAATTGTAAATCCAATTTGTAGCCCATTTTCTATATCATTTGGATTAGTATTTTCAATCGTTAATTTTGAAAATTTATCCATTTGGTTAAAGGAGTGAGCAGTTGCCGGACTCATCGTTGGTCTGAAAATATTAAAAAATAATTTTACAGCCGACCAAAATCCCAAAGTTTGTGATATTAACCACCCTCTAATTAAGGAGTGCGATTGATTTTTGAAGTGAGCGTCTTTTTTTCTTTTATTAGTGGTATCTATTTCTTTAATAAGATATTTTGGTGTAACTGGAGCTGGACACAACTTGCTGTAAAATTTGCCATGCTCTGGTTTAAAATAAAACTCTACACCAAAAAATCCTGGAGTTCCAAAAGTTTCGCAGTTAGGATCATTTTTCTCTAGATGTCTTCTAATAGAACCCTCTCTATCATCCATGCAAAACATAGCTTGAAAAGATTTTGCAATTTCGTTTTTAGGGATTTCTTTTAATTGCTGAATTCCATTTAAAACACTATCATAATAACTCCATTCGTAAGCACTTTGCCATATCGATAAAACTTCATTTAATTCACTTTGCTCAACATCGTTAAATAAATCAATAGGCTTTTCGTTTAATTTATGAGCTAATGGTGCCCAGTTTTCACCAAACTTATTATCAAGAGTGTCAATTTCTAATAAACATTCTAAAATAATTAATTCTTTTAGAGAAATTTTTTTAGGATCGAGTAATGTTTGTGGCATATCTTCAATTGCTGATACCATGCCACTCCAACCTTGATGTGAAAATTGTTGATCAAATAAATATTGTTTGTATAATGTACTCTCTCCTACTAAAATGGCTAATAATTCATCCATTTCTATTCGATGATTAAGAAATAGGGCTTTAGCTCTTTCTGAATTAAATAAACTAACAGAACTATTTTTTTCTATTTCTCTAATGGAGGTTAAAAATCCTTTTTCGTGAATCGGAAATTTCCAAATTGCAATTCCTTGATCTAAATAGCTACATAAAATTCTAAAAATTTTTGGATGTGTGATGGAATCTAAATTAATATGATACTGAGATTTCCAATGCGAACGAAGATTGCCAATTCTAGATTGTAAGGAGGTATCGTAATTGTTTTTAATGGTGTTGTTTAGCCATGTTGATAATGCTTCAGAACCTTTTCGTTCAACAATAATGCGTTCTAAATTTTCTTTTTTTATGCGATTAGAAGCATACAGTTCTCTATATTCATCTAATGATAATGAAACTTTATATCCGAACATTTTTTCAGCTTTTCTAATAGCAGTGTCCCACTTTAAATTTTGAAAAGCATGAAGTGTATTATGATGAATAAAATCTTTTAATGGTGCTTGAGCAGGAAGGTAATGTTTTAAATCATGAAGTACATCATGCTCGTTAAAACCTAATATTGAATTATGATGTGTGCCCATATTCTTAAATGTTTTGATATTAGTTATACTATTGTGTAAAGTTATATGAACTTTTTTGCTTAATTATTTTTGTTTAAAAAGAAACTTGATATTGTAAAACAACTTGGCCTCTTCTTGCACTTTTTGTTTCATGTATTTCTCCAGAAGAATTTGTATTAAAAATTGGTCTACTTTGATAGTCTAAAGATATTTTTGAATTTTGTCCGGCAATAATCCAATTAATACCAAAATCATATATTACTACTGGGTCTTTTAATTTTTGATAATTAGCATAACTTCCAGTAAAGTATGGCTGCAGTGTGCCATTTTTACCTAATAAATTTTTTCTAAATAAATAAGCAGCTTGTGCATATATGACTTGTCCTGTACCAATAAGTGGAACCGAATTTCCTGCACCATTAAAGCTCGAATTACCAACTGTTCCATTGGCAGTATTCATAGCACCTGCTGTTCTAATATAATTTGGCCCAAAATCGTAATTTAAAAATGCAGCATAGGCCGTAATGGCATTTTGTTTTTCTTTATTTAAGTATGAGTCATAAAATATATCTATTGCAAACTCTTTTAACGGACTTGATATTGTATCTAGTGAAGCCGTTTTATGCCACATGGCATTTTTTTGATAAGCAAACCCTCCTCCTAAATTTAAAACTCTTTTTTTACCTAAATATGAACCTGCGCTATATGGCAACAAATTACTTTCTTTATCAAAAAATTGCCATTTGATGTAACCTTGATATTGCATTTCAGGAGCTTTGGTTGAAAAAACTGCACTATTTGTTCCTGTTAATGTGGCAACTGGAGTTAGTGAATTTTGAACAGGAAATGGATTAGATGCTGATAACCGATAATCTAATCCACTTATTTGACCTTTAGTATAAATCCCTAATTTTCTGACAAATTGATCGCTTACATCATTTGTTGTTTCTTCAATAGTTGGTAAATCCATTCCTAATATATTTCCAACTCCAGATGATGTGTATCTTGCTGTGCCATTCCAACCGCTTAATCCTCCGCCAAGTGTTACAAAATTTTTATAAATTTTATATTCAGCGGTTACATCATGAAGAAATAAACCAGGTTTGCGTGCTGATAAACTATTAAAACTATTGATGCCAAATTGAGTATACATAAATACTTTTTTATTTAGTTGACTCATTATTTGGTATCTCACTCGTCTTAGACCAACATCAAATGTTTCTTTTTTTGGAGTTCCATATATAGCAGATCCTGGATTGTTATCGTTATATCTAAACCAAATTTGTGCTAATCCAGTTCCTTGAATATATTTAGTACTATCATCATTTAAATATATTTTTAAGCCGTCTTTAAAGCGAGTATTAAGTGATTGCGCAATTGCATTTATTGAAACACAGATTGCTATTAATGAAATTATCTTTCTCATTGATTCTATTTTTAGAAAATGAATAATAAATATGGTCTTGCCAAGCACTCATTATATACTCCGGTAAAAAACTATGAAATAAAATACCGAAACTAATGAGGCTTAGCAAGTTCTTTGAGTCTTAGCTCAATTTTAATACTTTTGTTGATGTTGAATCGTGTCCTAATTGTTTATGATTACTTAGTCCAATAACATGAACACTTCCTCCTTCATTTTTATAGTCTTCTATTAAACCATTTAATGTTATAATTGATGTATGATCTATAATAGCAGCTTGACTTAAATCAATTGTGATATTTTTCTCTTTAGGCAATTCTGTAAATAGTTTCTTAAATCCTAATATGTTTGAAAATACCAACCCGCTCACTATTGATAGTGTATAATTTTCGTTATTTAAACGATTTATAGAGACATTAACTTTAAATGTATTTTTTAAAGAAGAACCATTTATTAAATTAATAATGATTTCTAGAAGAATTCCCGTGCCAACACCCACTAATAAATCTGTTGCTAACGTTACAATTACCGTAGTTGTGAAAATAAAAAATTGTTCTTTTCCAATATGCCACATATGAATAAATTCTCTTGGGTGAGCTAATCTAAAACCAACAAAGGTTAACATAGCAGCTAATGCAGCATTTGGAATCATTTCAATTACAGGAACAGCAACTAATACGGCTAGTAATAAAAATAAACCATGAAAAAAATTAGCCCAACGAGTTACAGCGCCATTGCTAACATTGGCAGAACTACGAGCTACTTCGCTAATCATAGGCAAGCCACCTAATAAGCCAGATAAACTGTTTCCAATACCTACAGCTATTAAATCTTTATTAAAATCCGATTTACGTTTAAATGGGTCTAGCCCGTCTATAGCCTTTGCTGTTAATAACGACTCTAAACTTCCTATTAATGAAAATAAAATAACATACATTATAAAGTCTCCAAAATGAGATGATAAAGCTGAAAAGTCAGCATTTAAAATTCCTCTACTAATAAAATCGCCTTTCATCACAGAGCCATTGGTAAATGCTTCAAATATGCTACCTATTTTTACTAATGAAAAATTAGAAATGGCTCCATCTGTTTTAATGTTTAAAATGATACCTAAAGGGATAGCAACAATTAATACAACTAATGGTGCTGGAATTTTTTTAAGTTTTTTATGTTTAACAAAGCTCATACCTATTAATATAAGTAAACAAGCTATTCCAATTTCGGCAATATGAGCATTTTCATGCATTATACTTTCAGGTATCATGGCTAGTAATTCTAAAGGTTCTTTACCTTTTAAAAATTTAGGATCTATTCCTAAAATAGAATGTATTTGTTTAGACATAATAATAATACCAATGGCTGCTAGCATACCGTGTATGGCTGCTCCTGGAAAAAAATCAGCTAATTTTCCGAGTTTAAATACACCAAACAGTATTTGAATAATACCTGCAACAACAATAGCACCTAATGCTAAATGCCATCCTGTATCTCCTCCGCCAAAGGCAGCAATTGCGCCTCCGCAAATGGCAATTAATCCGGCAGCAGGTCCTTTAATGGTTAGTCTTGATCCCGCAAAAAAGCTAACAATTACTCCACCAATAATAGCCGTTACTAATCCAAAAATAGCCGGAAAATCAGAAGCTTTGGCAATTCCTAAACTTAAGGGTAATGCTAATAGAAATACTAAAAATCCTGATAGTGCATCTTTTGAGAAATTTTCTTTTAATCCTTTAATTCCATCTGAAGGATAAAATGTTTTTTTTGTTTCAGTTGTCATAATTTTTTAATTGTATAAACACATACATTGGTAGTTATGTGTATTTGATAAATAGTAATAGTTTAATAATAATTTTTTGCTATATGCTATAACATAGCTATCCCTTTCAGATGCAAAGGGAATAAAGAAGGAGTAGTACTAAATTCGGAAATTACAAACTGCTATATAAATAGGAGTTGATAGTTTTTCAGATAAGGGTTTTACTGAAAATGTTAAAGGCTTAACAATTTCAAACTGAAAATAAGATATAAAAAAGGGTAAAATTGAAAACTGAGCTTGAAAATCATTTTCTGATTCGTTCTCGGTTTCTTCAAATAGTAATTCATTATCTACAATAGTATTATGTTCTTTTGTATTAAATGATGCCGTTTTTGTGTGCTTTACGGTATGTTTAGGAACATAAGAATTTACATTTTTATAAGTATTAGCACAAAATGATGCTAAAAAACAAATTAAGAAGAAAAATGATAAGTATGTAGATTTGCTTAGTTTCATTTACGGATTCAAAATTACATTAAAATATATAACAAACATTCATTTTTTTATTTTTTTTAACACGATTTATGACTTTGCTCAGGTTGTATTAAAACATAATGTTTCTTATTAAACAATTTGGGTAATCATCATTTTTTTAATAAAATAATAATGTATGTATGTTAAAAATACATAGAATTTTTATTTAATATTTTATTAACACGTGTTAGTAAAATTATAATTATATAATAGTATAAATGCTAGTAAAATCAGTATATTTAGAGATTATATACTTAAATTCAAGAATACACAATTTATGGAAGAAAATTCAGCGATAGATAGAACAAATTACGGTGCAGATAATATCCAAGTACTAGAAGGATTAGAAGCGGTTAGAAAAAGACCAGCCATGTATATTGGCGATATTGGTGTAAAAGGCTTACATCATTTAGTGTATGAAGTTGTAGATAATTCTATTGATGAAGCGTTAGCTGGACATTGTAAAAATATTACTGTTACAATTACTGAGGCTAATGGCATTCAAGTAAAAGATGACGGACGTGGTATTCCAACAGGTATACATCCAAAATTAGGAGTAAGTGCATTGGAGGTTGTAATGACGGTTTTGCATGCAGGTGGTAAATTTGATAAAGATACTTACAAAGTATCTGGTGGGTTGCATGGAGTAGGGGTAAGTTGTGTAAACGCACTATCCTCTCACATGAAAACAGAAGTTCATCGTGATGGAAAAATTGTTGTTCAAGAGTTTAGTTGTGGTAAGCCACTTTATCCAGCAAAAGAAGTAGGTGAAAGTACATACAGAGGAACTATACAAACTTTTACACCCGACATGAGTATTTTTACTGTTGGGGAATATAATTACGCTACACTTGCTAATCGTATGCGCGAATTAGCTTTTTTAAATAAAGGAATTACCATTCATTTATTAGATGATAGAAATAAAGATGAGCATGGAGTTTCTTATTCAGAGACGTTTCATAGCGAAGGTGGGTTAAAAGAATTTGTGCAATACATTGATGGAGGAAAAGAGAAGTTGATGGATGATGTTATTCATATTGAAGGTGAAAAAGCAGGAATACCTGTTGAAGTAGCTATGTTATATAACAATTCATATAGCGAAAGTATTCAGAGTTATGTAAATAATATCAATACTCACGAAGGGGGAACTCACTTAGCTGGTTTTAGAAGAGGTTTAACTCGTACTTTAAAAAGTTATGCCGATAAAAATGGCTTGCTATCTAAAGTAAAATTTGAAATTAGCGGAGATGATTTTAGAGAGGGCTTAACAGCAGTTGTATCGGTTAAAGTACAAGAGCCTCAATTTGAAGGTCAAACCAAAACTAAATTAGGTAATAGTGAAGTTATTGGTGCCGTTGATCAAGCAATTAGTGAAGCGTTAGGAAATTATTTAGAAGAAAATCCTAAACAAGCAAAATTAATTGTTGATAAAGTAGTTTTAGCAGCAACAGCTCGACATGCTGCTCGTAAGGCACGCGAAATGGTTCAGCGTAAATCAGTAATGACAGGATCTGGTTTACCTGGTAAGTTAGCCGATTGTGCAAATAATGATCCAATGGCATGCGAATTATTTTTAGTAGAGGGTGATTCGGCCGGAGGAACTGCTAAACAAGGCCGTAATCGTGATTTTCAAGCCATTTTACCTTTAAGAGGAAAAATTTTAAATGTTGAAAAAGCATTAGAATATAAAATTTACGAAAACGAAGAGATTAAAAATATTTTTACGGCCCTAGGTGTATTTAGAGGTACCAAAGAAGATGACCGTGCATTAAACATGGATAAATTAAGATATCACAAGATTGTGATTATGTGTGATGCCGATGTAGATGGGTCTCATATTACTACCTTAATTTTAACATTCTTTTTCCGTCATATGAGAGAATTAGTAGAGAGAGGACATGTGTATATTGCTGCTCCTCCATTATATTTAGTTAAAAAAGGAAAAGATCAGGTGTATTGCTGGAACGAAACGGATAGGGCAGAGCAAGTAAAACTTTTAGGTGGTGATAAACCAGAGAGTGTAAATATTCAACGATACAAGGGTTTAGGAGAGATGAATGCCATTCAATTATGGGAAACAACTTTAGATCCTGCTACTCGTACTTTACGCCAGGTTACAATTGATAGTGCAGCCGAGGCAGATAGAGTGTTTGCTATGTTAATGGGAGATGAAGTTCCGCCACGCAGAGAATTTATTGAACAAAATGCGAAGTATGCCAAAATTGATGCGTAATTTTGCAGCCTATTTTAGAAAATAAAAATTAAGAAATATAAATTTAACAGTTAGAAAAAATGACAAAAGTATCAGTTATTGGCGCAGGAAACGTAGGCGCTACCTGTGCAGAGTACATTGCACAAAGAAGAATTGCAAGTGAAGTTGTGATTTTAGATATTAAAGAAAATTTTGCTGAAGGAAAGGCTTTAGATTTAATGCAAACCGCTTCTTTAAATGGCTTTAATACTCGTATTAGCGGAAGCACAAATGATTATGCTAAAACAGCAGGTTCGGATGTGGTAGTGATTACATCTGGTATTCCTCGTAAACCAGGAATGACTCGCGAAGAATTAATTGGAATTAATGCAGGTATTGTAAAAACTGTTACTGAAAACGTTTTAAAACACTCTCCAAATGCTATTATTATTATTGTATCTAATCCAATGGATACCATGACGTATTTAGCATTAAAAGGAAGTAAATTACCTAAAAACCGTATTATTGGAATGGGTGGTGCGTTAGATAGCGCTCGTTTTAATTGTTATTTATCTCAAGCGTTAAATGCACCTGCTAGCGATGTGCAAGGTGTTGTTATTGGCGGACATGGAGATACAACTATGATTCCTTTAACTCGTTTAGCAACTCACAATGGTGTGCCAGTTTCGCAAACGTTAGATGCTGATACTTTGAAAAAAATTGCTGCCGACACAATGGTTGGTGGTGCTACATTAACTGGTATGTTGGGTACATCTGCTTGGTATGCACCAGGTGCAGCGGTTGCAACTATTGTTGATAGTATTTTAAATGATCAGAAAAAATTAATTCCTTGTAGCGTAATGTTAGAAGGAGAATATGGCCAAAGCGATATTTGCATGGGTGTTCCTGTAATTATTGGAAAAAATGGTTGGGAAAAAATTGTTGATTTTAAATTAAACGACGAAGAAAAAGCATTATTTGCTAAGAGTTCAGATGCTGTAAGAAGCATGAATAATGTTTTATCTACCGTTACTCCAGCATAAGGTATACATTAAGTAATAAAAAAAAATCCCGATAACGTTTAGCTATCGGGATTTTTTTTATACTAATTCTCAAAATAAAATATTAATTTTTCTTTACATACTTGCAAAGTATCACAATGGTTTGCTCGTTAATTTTACCTTCAATTTGTTCGGCATTATCGTGCACTAATTTTATTTTTTTTACCACTGTGCCTTTTGATGCAGTAAAGTTAGTGCCTTTTACATTAAGCGCTTGGGTTAGCACAACGGTGTCTCCGTTTTCTAAAACATTACCGTAAGCATCTTTATGCACATCGGCTACTTCAAAGGCACTCATGGCCCATTGTATGGTATTTTCGTCTAAGTCTATTGAGCTAATAAGGTTATTAGCCCAATCTTCTTCTTTATAATGTTGTAAAATGCGGTAGCTTAATGCTTGCACGCTAGGCTCTGCACTCCAAATGCTTCCTTCTGCACAACGCCAATGAAAACTATCTTCTTTGCTATCTATTAGGTTTAAACAGGTGTTGCACACGGCTACCTGATTATCTATTGAATCGTCATTTTTTGGTGAAACGGTGTAAGCTGTGGTTGCTGTTTCGGTGTTGCATAATTCGCATAACTCTCCGTTTCTTTGTTTTAGGGCTGCTGTAATTGACATATTTTTTTTTAAGTAGATTGAAGTACTGGTGAATGAATACGTGTTATAATAATTAAGATAGTAGGTTACTTCAACATCTCTTTTAATTTTTGAACGGTGTAATCAATTTCGGCTTTGGTTGTGTATTTGCAAAACGAAAAACGAACCGATGCGCGAGACATATCGGCGCCAATGCCTCTTAATACATGAGAACCTTGGTTGCTTCCGCTACTACAGGCGCTTCCGCCACTTGCAGCAATGCCTGCAATATCTAAATTAAATAATAACATTTCGGCATCTGGATGTGCTGGGAAACGGCAGTTTAAAACCGTGTATAAACTATTATCGCCTGTTTCGCCATTAAATTCAATGCCTTTTATTTCTTTTTCTAATTGCTCTTTCATGTAGTTTTTTAACCCTTTAATATGAGCAATGTGTTCATTCATATCGGCGTAGCACATTTCTAAAGCTTTAGCTAAACCAATAATACCTTGTGTGTTTTCGGTACCACCGCGCATGTTTCGCTCTTGGGCACCACCATGTATCATGGGTTGAATTTTTATGGAGTGGTTAACATATAAAAAACCTACACCTTTTGGCCCATGAAATTTATGAGCGGCACAGGTTACAAAATGCACATTAATGCTTTGTAAATCCATAGGAAAGTGCCCCATGGTTTGTACGGTATCGCTATGAAAAATAGCATTGTATTTTGCACATATTTCGCCCACTTCTTTAAGTGGTAATAAGGTGCCAATTTCGTTATTGGCGTGCATTAACGATACAAACGAGCGATCGTTGGTTTTTAATAATTCTTCTAGGTGGTTTAAATCAACATTTCCTTTTGCATCTACATTTACCCAGCTTAATTTTATTTTACCTTCTTTTTCTAAAACTTGCAAGGTATGCTCAACGGCATGATGCTCAATTTTGCTAGTGATGGCATGTTTTATACCTAAGGTGTGGATGGTTTGGTTAATGGCCATGTTATCGGCCTCTGTACCACCCGATGTAAAAAATAGTTCGGCAGGAGTAACATTAAGTAATTTA
Organism: uncultured Flavobacterium sp.; assembly: GCA_964541155.1. Classification (GTDB taxonomy): domain Bacteria; phylum Bacteroidota; class Bacteroidia; order B-17B0; family Aurantibacillaceae; genus UBA4416. The sequence goes on along the minus strand of CAZIPC010000001.1, from coordinate 573,711 downwards.
GCCACTGTTTTGCGAGCCCCCTCAATAGCCGAGCGTGTTTTTCGGCCAAATGCATGAATAGAAGAGGGGTTGCCATACTCCTCTGTCATGTAGGGTAACATGGCTTCTAAAACTTTTTCATCTAATTTAGTGGTTGCGGCGTTATCTAAATATACTTTCATGGTGAGTTACTGTAAAGGTGTGTTTTATGCTTGTTTTATAACTTATTTTTAATTGAAAAATAAAGGTTTGTAGCGTAAGCAAACCAGTATTTAAATTAGACTTTAAATATATTAATTTGTTTTAAAAAAATGATAGATTTTAGCTTTAAATACTGCTTTGGTTTTTAACTCCCTTTACGTATGTGGCACATCAATAAAAAGCCCTTTGTGAAATTTCACAAAGGGCTTTTTAGGTTATGGGGTGGGGGGTTATAATTGTTTTACTACTACACTTACCACACTACTCATTATTCCAACGTTATTGTTGCCAACTACACAGCCGTTAACCACGAAAAAACGCCTTAATTGTTGCTTTAAAGCAACGCATTACGAAATTACTCCATAAATTCAAAAGGTAAGTAAACTTGCTATTTGGAGTTTAGCGTAGCGTAAAATCAACTAATATAAATGTGTAGTGAAAGCCAGTTTTTTTACTGGTATAAAAATAAAAACCATAGTTAATGGCTACGTTTTTTTTATTTAGAAGCTATATTTTAAAAGATAGCAATAGCTTATAATACACAGGCTCGATTACAGAGTTATAAATAACTAACATTTACAAGTTAAAGCTTGATTATAAGTAAATATAATCAATATATAGCCTTATTATATTTATTTGTAATCAAGTTTAAAACTTAAAAATATTTTTATGTATCAGGTAATATCCTTATTTCTGAAAAAAATTATCAGGCTTTAACTTTATGAATTCTAACAACTGATCATTTAATAAAAAAGTTTTGTAATAACCATGTAATAGTTTGCCATCAAAGCCTCCTGTGGTTTCAATAATTTTTTGATTACTATACCAATAATAGGTTAAATTTATTTTTGGTTTTACTTTTAAAGTATTTTTTAAAACTTCTGTTTTTATCGTGTAATTAGGATAATTAACTGTAATACTAAATGATTTAATTTTATTGGGTTCGATGAAAGACTGAGCAAATACTTTAAAAGTAAAACATGCTAGTAGTAACAAGAGTGGTCTAATTTTCATAAATGGTAAAACTAAAGTAACAAATTTTATAGTTACGTACAAATTTTAAAATTTAATCAAAAAGATAGCTTAATTACTTATTTTATAAGTAGGTTTTATACAGTAAAATATTTCTTGGTAAATTATATTAGGTTAAAAATTACCCTTTAATAATTTCTTTAATGTCTTCAATTATTTTTTTAGCCAATGCATCGGCGGTGCTCATGCTTTCGCTTTCGCTATAAATTCTAATAATTGGTTCGGTGTTGGATTTTCTTAAATGCACCCATTCTTTATCAAATTCTATTTTAACGCCATCTATTGTGTTTACGGGTTGTTTGGCGTATTTGTGTTTTACGCTTTCTAAAACCTTATCCACATCAATTTCGGGTGTTAATTCAATTTTATTTTTAGAGATGTAATAATTAGGGTATGATTTTTTTAACATTGATGCTGTTTTGCCATATTTAGCTAAGTGTGTTAAAAAAATAGCCACACCCACTAAGGCATCTCTTCCGTAATGAATTTCGGGTAAAATAACTCCTCCGTTTCCTTCTCCGCCAATAATAGCATTGGTAGCTTTCATCATATTAACCACATTTACCTCTCCAACAGCCGAAGCCGAGTAGGAGCCCCCCATTTTTTCGGTTACATCGCGCAGTGCTCTGGTAGATGACAAGTTAGAAACCGTGTTTCCTCCTTTATGGTGTTGCAACACCGCATCGGCCACAGCCACTAAGGTGTATTCTTCGCCAAACATCTCACCGTCTTCGCAAACTAAGGCAAGTCGGTCAACATCAGGGTCAACACTAATTCCTACATGGCTTTTTGTTTTTATTACCGCATCCGATAAATCTTTTAAATGCTCGGGTAAAGGCTCGGGGTTATGCGCAAAATGCCCTGTAGGTTCGCAATGTATCTGATGAATTGTTTTTACGCCTAATGCCTCTAAAAGCATCGGAATTACAATGCCTCCGCTTGAGTTTACAGCATCTACTGCTACTGTAAAATTAGCTTTGGCAATAGCGTTTACATCCACATAGGGTAATTGTAATACTTTATCAATATGAATTTGTAAAAGGTCGTGGCGTTGGCTATAAGTTCCTAAGTCATTAACTTCACTGTAATTAAAATTTTCGCTATCGGCCAACTCCAAAATGTATTTTCCTTCGGCGTCATTAATAAACTCGCCTTTATGGTTCAGTAATTTTAAGGCATTCCACTGTTTAGGATTATGGCTAGCGGTTAAAATAATACCGCCATCAGCGTTTAACTCGGTTACGGCTACTTCAACGGTGGGTGTGGTACTAAGCCCTAAATCAATTACATTAATGCCTAGCCCCACTAAGGTACCGCACACAATATTATTAACCATCTGTCCGGATAATCTAGCATCTCTGCCAATCACAATAGTGGCTTTTTTGGTATTGTTTTGAGCTATAATCCAGCTACCATAAGCCGATGAAAATTTAACAATATCTAAAGGGCTTAAGCCATCACCAGGCTTTCCGCCAATGGTTCCTCTAATTCCTGAAATGCTTTTAATTAAGGTCACGATATAAAATATTTTAAAAAATTGAGCAAATATACCATTAGCAATTGCATTAAAATAATCTAGTTTTCTACAAAATACTAATTTTTTTGTTCAAAATTAAGCTCAAAAATGTAGTTTTTAAGTTTAAATTTGTGAATATTAATAGAAAGCAGTTTTTGTATGAGTGAATTTGAAGGAGAAGGATTGAGTAGTCAGGATTTTGAAAGAAGTTTAAAACGATTTGAAGAAATGGTTTCGTTGGGACAACATCAATTTTTTGATGCCGATGAATTAGAAGAAATTATTGACTATTACATGCAATGGTTTAATTTAGAGTTGGCAAAAAAAGCCATTGATTTTGCATTGCACCACTATCCCTACTCATCATCGTTAAAAATTAAATTAGCCCAATACTTATCATCCCAGCATAAAACCCACGAAGCATTAGCACTATTAAATGATGTGGAATTGGTAGAGAGTAGTAATAGCGAATTGTATATGACTCGTGGGTATATATACAGCCAAATAGGCTTAAGTGAACAAGCTATTCAAAATTATAAAAAAGCATTGCCCTTATCAGAGTTTAAAGACGAAGTGTATGTGGCTATAGGGATTGAGTTTTTAAATGATGATTTGGCAGATGATGCTCTGTATTATTTAAAAAAAGCCATTAAAGTAAATGCCGATAATGATGTGGCTTTAAACGAATTGTCATTATGTTATGAGATGACAGGAAAAAGCGAAGAGGCCATTTCGTTTTACGAAAATTACATCGACGAAAAACCATATAACCATTTTGCATGGTTTAATTTAGGAATTAGTTACAACCGCTTAAGTTTATTTGAAAAAGCAATAGATGCCTACGACTATGCCATTGCTATTAAAGATAATTTTTCGTCGGCCTACTTTAATAAAGCCAACTCACTGGCTCAATTAGAAAGGTATTTAGAAGCAATAGAAGTATACAAAGAAACGTTTAAGCACGAAGAGCCAGATGCAAGTACCTACTATTACATTGGCGAGTGTTACGAAAACTTAACACAATACGAGGATGCTTTAGTTAATTACAACAGAGCCATAAAATTAGATGCCGCTAATGCCGATGCATGGTTGGGTATTGGTATTGTGCTAGATTATCAAAATAGAATAACCGAGAGCGTACATTATATAAAAAAAGCCATCGAAATTAATCCAAATATGCCCGAGTATTGGTATGTGTTTGGCGAAGTGCAGCATAAATTAGGATTTATAGAAGAAGCAGCATCGGCTTATTTAAGAGTAATAGAGCTAGGCTATAATGAATTTGATATTTATATAGATTATGCAAAATTGCTTTACGATGGAGGATATTTTAAGGATTGCGAAAAAATATTATCAGAAGGTATTCAAAAATTTCCGGATGCACCAGAGTTGTATTACCGCATGAGTGGTTTGCAAATGGAACTTGGTAGAAAACAAGAAGGAATGATTTTTTTGGAAAATGCCCTTGAAATGAATTATGACAAACACTCTGACTTACTAGAATATTTACCCATTTTAGAAACCGATGTTGCGGTTATGCAACTTATACAATCATTTAAAAACAAACCTTTATAAAAATTAATAGTATGCCTACATATAATGTAAATTTAACACACATACCCCAAAGAACCGAAAAACCACGAAAAAGTGGATTAACCATGGTAATGGATAAAGGCATATCATTAAATCATGCCGAAGATTTTGTAGAAAATTATGCCGAGTATGTTGATTTTGTGAAACTGGGTTTTGGTACATCGGTTATTTCTAAAGACCTTAAAGAAAAAATTAAACTCTATCAAAGTGCTGGTATTAAAACCTACGTAGGTGGAACTTTATTTGAAGCCTTTGTTGCCAGACACCGATTTGATGAATATCAAAGATTTATAGCGTCGTATGGTTTAGATGCCGCAGAGGTATCGGACGGTAGTATCAATATGGATCATGAAAGTAAATGTAAGTACATTAGAAAATTATCCGAAAATTTCACTGTTCTATCAGAGGTAGGTTCTAAAGAAGAAGGCATCATTATTCATCCAACAAAATGGATAAGTATGATGAAAGCAGAGTTAGAAGCGGGTTCGTTTAAAGTAATTGCCGAGGCTAGAGAAAGCGGAACTGTTGGTATTTTTCATAAAAATGGCAGCGCACATTCTATGTTAATTTCGCGTATTACAAGTAAAATAAATGTAGAAGATATTATATGGGAAACTCCTCAAAAATCTCAACAAGTATATTTTATTAATTTATTTGGAGCTAATGTAAATGTTGGAAATATTAGTGTAGATGATGTTATTCCATTAGAAACATTGCGCATTGGATTACGTGGGGATACATTTTTTAATTATTTACCAGAAGGTAAAAAAGATGCTATTTTTTAAAAATTAATACCTACACTAAAGTTAAATGCAAATGTATTTAACATTAAAATTTATTAATGCAACATATAAACAATACACATGAAAGAAATATCAGTACAAGAATTAAAACAATTAATAGATCATAAAACAGATTTTCAGTTAATTGATGTTAGAGAGGAATATGAATATGATGAAGTAAACATTAATGGTCAATTAATTCCAATGGGAGAGGTGATGGATAATGTTGATAAAATATCTAAAGATAAACAAGTAGTGGTTCATTGTCGTAGTGGAAAACGAAGCGCCTCTGTAATTACAGCTCTTGAGTCTCAGCATGGATTTACCAATTTATATAATTTAACAGGAGGTATTTTAGCTTATATCGACGAGATAGGCGTTTAATTTTATAATAGATAACCACATTAAGTTTTTTACTAATGATTGAATTATTTAAACACATTTTACATTTAGATTTTGATTGGTTATTTGCCAATTTTGGAACTGCTATTTACATTGTATTGTTTTTAGTAATATTTATAGAAACTGGTTTGGTAGCTATGCCTTTTTTACCAGGTGATTCTCTTTTATTTACAGCTGGATTATTTGCCAGAACAGGGCATTTAAACATGTCGTACTTACTAATATTGTTATTTATTGCTGCCGTATTAGGAGATAATTGTAATTATTGGATTGGAAGAAAAATTGGAATTAAAATTTTTGATTTAAAAATAAAAGGAAGAGCAATAGTAAAAAAAGAATATTTAGATAAAACCCATTTGTTTTTTGAGAAGCATGGAACTAAAGCAATTATCATGGCTCGTTTTGTACCATTTGTTAGAACCTTTGCACCCTTTGCAGCTGGTATTGGCGAAATGAATTATAAAAAATATTTAATGTTTGATGTTATTGGTGGCGCTTTGTGGATAGGAGGTTTAACAACAGCTGGTTATTTATTAGGAGAGGTTGAGTTTATTAGAAAACATATTGATTTGGTTTGTCTTGGTATTATTGCTTTATCAGTATTACCAATTGTATTAACCATGATAAAAAATAAGTTTACAAAATAGTTCATATATATGATTACTGCTACGAAGCCTTTTGTTCCAGATTTAGAAAAATACAATGCCAAAATACATCAAATGTTTGATAATGTTTGGTTTACTAATCATGGGCCATTTGTTACAGAACTAGAGAAAAGGTTGCAAGACTATTTTGGTAGTAAATATTTTTTATTGGTTACAAATGGTACCATATCTCTTCAGTTAGCTATTAAAGCGTTAGATTTAAAAGGAGAAATTATAACAACACCCTTTTCTTATGTAGCCACAACATCTACCATAGCATGGGAAGGATGCACGCCTGTTTTTGCAGATATTAATGAGAATGATTTTAATATCAATCCTCAAAAAATAGAAGCTCTTATTACAGATAAAACATCAGCTATTATGGCTACCAATGTATTTGGATATCCTTGTGATTTTGAAGCCATAAAAGCTATTGCAAAAAAATACCACTTAAAAGTAATTTATGATAGCGCACATGTTTTTGGAACCAAAACTAATGGAGAGTCTGTTTTAAATCATGGCGATATTTCATCCATTAGTTTTCATGCTACTAAATTGTTTCACTCAATAGAAGGAGGTGGCATATTTTGCCAAACAGAGGAAATTTATAATAAACTTAAATTACTCAGAAATTTTGGTCATACATCTCCTCACACATTTGGAGGTATTGGTATTAATGCTAAAATGAATGAAGCGTGTTCGGCAATGGGTTTGGTTAATTTAGAATATATTGATAGTATTTTAAAGAAAAGAAAAGAACAATGGTTATTTTATTTTAATGAAATAAAAAACCCTAAAACCAGATTTGCCATTTATGATTTACAAAAGGTAGATTATAATTACTCTTATTTTCCGGTGGTTGTAGAGAGTGAAGAGTTATTGCTAAAAATGATGAATGCCTTATTAGAACAGAATATACAAACACGCCGTTATTTTTATCCGTCACTTAATACGCTAAATTATGTAACACATAATTCATGCCCTATATCAGAAGATATTACAAAACGTATTTTTTGTTTGCCTTTATACCATCAATTATCCTTACAAGATCAAAAAAATATAATTCATATTATTAATAAAACATGCTAATAGTAGGTACAGGAGGACATGCATTAGATACTTTTGATGTGCTAATGCAATTAAATTTGCATAAAGATGTATGCTTTTTTAATAATGTTGATTCTGATTTTAAATTTAATATTGATGGATTGCAACAATACTCTATTATTAGAGATTTAGAATCATTAAAAACATATTTTTCTTTAAACCCACATTTTATCTTAGGAATTGGAAATCCTAAACACCGTAAACAATTATCCGAATTAATGATTTCTTGTGGTGGTGTACCTTATAATTTAATTTCTCCAAAATCAATAATTGGAAAATTAAATAACGTTATTGATCAAAATACAACCATAATGACAGGAGTGGTTATAACCTCAAATGTAACAGTTGGATACGGTTCGTTAATTAATACAAATGCATTACTAACGCATGATTGTGTGATAGGAAATTATGTAGAAATAAGTCCAAGTGTAAATTTACTAGGGCAATGTTCTATACACGATAATGCGTTTATTGGTTCTGGTGCTATTATATTGCCCAAAATAACTATTGGTAAAAATGCAGTTGTAGCTGCTGGATCAGTTGTTACAAAAGATGTACCTCCATTTACTATGGTAGCAGGTAATCCTGCAATTATAAAAAAATCATTGCTGTAATTGTTATGCAAAAAAACTTACACATCTTTAATGATCAATTAGGTTTTTTTACAAATAAAACAGTTGCATTTATTCAAGAATTATATCCTGATAAAAACATTTTTTTAAACACAGCAGATCATTGTAAAAACAAAATTAGTAGTATCAATTATTCTTCTGTAAAAGAGTTTTTGAAAATAGATCAAAATTCCTATAAACTAGTGATTTTTCACAGCTATAATTATGCTAACAAAGATGATTTAAAGGCGATAAAAAATAAGTTTAAGTTGCATAATATTAAGTTTGCTTGGGTTTTTTGGAGTCATGAATATTATCAACTGCCTGAATTTTTTACAACATTATATCAAGGATTTTCGAGACAATATTATTTAAGAAAAAAAATATCATACCATATTGAACATTTTTTGAAGTTTTGTAAAGGTCAGGTTCGTTCTCCTTTTTATCTGGGATTAAATTCATTCAAAAACTCTTTTAAAGAGTTTGATGTAATGGCTTCTTTAATAAAAGATGATTATAATTATGTGATGCATGATTTTAATGAAGTTAAATATCAGTTTGTGTCCTATATATCTTTGCTTGATTTTCCTAATATTGACGTTGATTTTAGTATTCAAAAAAACGATATTATGGTAGGGCATTCTGGGTCTCCTATTCTAAATCATTACGAAATAATTAAAAAACTATCGGATATGAATATTAAAAATAAATTATATATCCCATTAGCATACGGAAAAAAATCATATATCACTAAGTTGCAGAAAGCTATTGTAACCAAGTTGTCAAATCTTTCAATTACGTTTCAAACCGATTTTATTTCAAAAGACGACTATTATAAAACAATAGATCAAGTTGGCTTTTTTATTTTAAATTCTTATTGCCAACAAGCATTAGGTAATATATTTTTCTTTTTATGGACAGGGACAAAAGTTTTTTTACGAGAAGAGACATCAACTTATAAGACATTAAAAGAAAAATCGTTTCATATATTTAGTATAGAAAAAGAGTTTGATGAAACATTATTAATACCATTAACCATCCCAGAAAAACAACATAATCGTCAACTAGTGATTGATATGATAAATAATGAAATCGTAAACCAATCATGGTTACGTTTATTAACTATAAACGAATAATTAAAATGCATTATTAGGTTTATCATTATATTTGTAAACACATAAATTATTAAGTTTTGGGAGATATTAAAAAACAATCTATTAGCAACACAATTTTAAGTTATGTTGGTGCCATAATAGGTTTTTTTAGTTTAATTTATATTCAACCTTATTTTTTAGGTTCTCAACACATGGGCTTGTTAAAGCTTATCTATAATTTTTCGTGGATGGTTGCTATGATTATGCCTTTAGGAATGGGTAACGTAACAATGCGATTTTTTCCAAAATTTAAAAATCATGATACTACTCATCATGGATATTTTGGGTTATTACTGTTAATGGTAAGCATAGGGGCAGCAATTTTATTTATTGGATTTGTTGTGTTTAAAAATGCCTTTGTAAATTATTATACAGAGTCTCCAGAATTTGTAATGTACTATTATTACTGTTTTGCATTTGCCTATGTATTTGCTTTAATATCAGTATTTAATACATATTGTTCGTCGTTATTAAAAACAGCGTTTACAGTATTTTTAACAGATATCTACACCAAATTGGCATTTATTGCCGTAGTATTTTTGTTTTACTTTAAAATTATTGATGAGTTTGGTTTAGTGATGAGTTATATTGTAATTCATATTATACAGTTAATATTATTAATGGTGTATTTATCGTATTTAAAAGCTATTTCTTTAAAAATTAATTGGAACTTTTTTAAAAAGTTAGACAAAAGAGTGCTTATAACATTTGCTGTTATTATGACGTTTACTTCTTTTGCATCAATTGGTATAAAATTTATTGATGGATTAATACTTGGACATTTTTTAGATTTAAAAATAATAGGAGTATATTCTGTTTGTGCTTTTATACCCTCTGTATTAGAAATACCTTTTAATAGTTTAGAAAGAATTGCTCAGCCTAAAATAGCTCATGCTTGGCATATAAAGGATGTAAGTGAAATAGAAAAAATATACGAAATGAGTAGTCGATATTTGTTTTTTATTGGTTCGATATTATTTTGCTTTTTATACTCTGCTGCAGATTTTATTTTTACAACATTACCTTCAGAGTATGAATCTGGTAGAAACGTTTTTTTAATTATGTCTGTTTGTTCGTTGTTTAATTTACTTACAGGTGTAAATACTACAGTGATAAGTTTAAGTAGAAAATACTATATCAATTCAATTTTATTAATTTTATTGATAGTTGTTGGAATCACAGCAAATATGTTATTAATTCCAGTTTACGGAATTAAAGGGGCAGCAATAGCAACATTTATAGCAATAGGCCTATTTAACTTATTGAAATATATTTATATTTTAATAAGGTTTAAAATGCAACCATTATCAGTACATACATTCTATATAGCGCTTACATTAATTATTTCTATTTTATTTATTTATGTTATGCCAATCACTATGCACCCATTTATAAAGGCAGTCGTAGGTTGTAGTTTTACAATATTAATTTTTTCTATTATAAATATTAAAACAAAAACAATAGAAGAATTAAATAAAATTTATAAACGGTTTAAATTGATAAGATAAATTGAAAAAGGTTTTAATTATAACTTATTATTGGCCGCCAACTGGTGGGGCAGGTGTTCAGCGTTGGTTAAAGTTTAGTAAATATTTTACAAAATTTGGATGGGAACCTATTATTTACACTCCTTCAAATCCTGATTTTCCAATTAATGATACTACACTTTTAAAAGATGTGCCAAGAAATATTACAGTTTTAAAAACTCAAATTACTGAGCCTTATGATATTTATCGTAAGATTATGAGAAAGAAAAAAACTGAAACGGTAAATCAAGGTTTCTTGTCAGAGGGTAAAGAAAATACATGGTTACAGTCGGCAATGATATGGATTCGTGGTAATTTTTTTATTCCAGATGCTCGAATGTTTTGGATTAAACCATCGGTAGCATATTTATCAGAATATATTAAAAAAAATAAAGTAGATGCAATAATTAGTACTGGTCCGCCCCACAGTATGCATTTAATTGCTATGCAACTGAAACAAAAATTTAATATACCATGGATTGCTGATTTTAGAGACCCATGGACTCAAATAGATTTTTATAGTCAATTAAAATTATCCTCATACGCAGATCATAAACATAAAAAATTAGAACATAACGTATTAACTCAAGCTAGTAAAGTAGTAACCGTTAGTCCTTCTTGTTCATCAGATTTAGAAAAATTAGGAAATAGAAAAGTAGATGTCATAACTAATGGCTTTGATACAGATGATTTTTCTTTTAATCAATTAACGTTATTAGATGGATTTATGTTTCATCACATTGGAGCCTTAAACAAAGATAGAAACCCATATACATTATGGAATGTTTTAGGGGATTTGTGTAAAGAGCATTCAGATTTTAAAAAAGATTTAGTTATTAAGTTTACGGGTAAAACAGATGCTATGGCATTTGAAAGTATTAAACAAAATGGCATTATAGACAATACTCAAAAAACAGATTATTTATCACATAGTGATGTTGTGAAATTAATGGCACAATCTCCCATATTGTTATTAGCATTAAATAACACGCCAAATAATGCAGGAGTATTATCAGGTAAATTATTTGAGTATTTAGCTGCAAAACGTCCAATTTTTGGAATTGGTTTACCAGATGGAGATGCCGCCACTATTTTAAAAAGTACTCAAGCAGGTACTATGGTTCATTTTGATGATTATGAAGGCACTAAAAAAGTAGTATTAGAATTGTATGAAAAGTATAAGCTAAATCAACTCATTATAAATTCCCTATCAATTGATAAATATTCTAGAGAAAATTGTGCTAAAGAGTATGTGAGTTTATTAAATGAAGTAATTGCCTAATATTTATCGTTATAAAATGTAAGGTGTCATTTATTTTAATGTTGAGTTTAATGGAATAGTTAATTTAAAACTTACATTTCTTCCCATATTATATATGCCAGATCTACCAGTGTTATTGTTAGGGTAATTATCAAAATATTTTAATCTATTCATATTTGATTGATACGAAACATCTGTTAGGTTTGAACAAAATATACCTATAGTAGCTATTTTTTTATTTGTACAATTAACAACATCGAAACCTATACCCATATCAAATAATGTATATCCATTGGTTTTTGTTTCGGTATTGCTTTCTAAAAAAACATGGTTTTGAGCGGCATAGTACTGCATTCCAATTTTAATGTAAGCATGATTAATACATTTTATTTTTTTTGCTAATTCAACTCTTAATTCGGAGTTTGTATGAAGCGGAGGAATAAAAGGCAGGTATTTATTACTATCATTAATAGTTACTCCCTTTCCGCCTTTATTTGTAGCGTATATAAAGGATATTGAGTTTTCAAAATGTAGCCAATCTAATGGATGAGGATGAATATCTATTCTTGCTTCTCCTCCTATTAATTGGGCTTTTGTTTGTTTAAATTTGTAAATAGAGTAGGTATTGCCAGATTCGGTATAGATAGAATCGCCACCCAAAATGCTTTTTACTTTTTGATTATAAATGTAATTTTCAATAATGTTATTAAATAATTCAATACTCCCAGAAATGTGATGTTTATCAATGAAAATTCCAATATCTTCTTGTGAATTAAATTCTGGTTTTAAATCATCATCGCCTAGTTGTTTAAATCCAGTTCCTGGATGAACACCCTTTGCAGATATTTCTGAAATGTTCGGAGCTCTGTATCCTCTGGCAATATTGCTTTTTATAAATACATCTTTATTAAAGTTATAGGTTAATCCTATACTTCCCGAAAACCCCTTAAATAAATGGTTGTAGTTATCAAAAAGTTTTGTTGCACCATTTGTATCAGATACAGCCATTTCAAATCCAGTTACCGGATTTGTTTTGGTGTATGTTATTTTATTTTCAAAAGTTCTAATATCATACCTAATACCAGTTGCAATATTAATTTTTTTAAATTCTTTTTTTGTAAAAATAAATGAACCAAAATCAAATAATGAATAATTAGGTATCACAAATTCAGTTCCTTTAGAAATGTCATTTACTTGATACATACCATTAATGCCTAGGGTTGTTTCCCAGCCTTTTTTTTCTGGTAAATAAAATTTCATGTCATATGTAGCAGTTTTCATATTAAGGTAAAGACCCGCAATATCATTATATTGTGGATGAGAATATTCTTTTCTTACACTTTGCTGGTACCCAATTTTAAGACCTAATTTTATATGTTTAATAATAAATTGATTAGTTGAAAATAAACGATAGTGTTTAATTTGTTGATGAATTGGTGATATACGGTATGATTTTAATTCATTATCACTTACAATCATTCTAGATGAATCTATCTCTGTAATTTGTTTAGTAAATTTTCGAGTTAGTGAATCTCTATAACCATCAGGTATTTCTTGTAAGTTACTATAGATGCTAAAGTTTAAATGAGAATAACCCCATTTTCTATTTACACCTAAATAAGTATTTAAATCATGTTCATTAAATCCAGTATTATATACCTTGCCATCATATTTGTTTTGATAATCGAAAGCTTTTTTTTGAGAAACTCTAAAGCCAAACACATTACCTTTAGTGTTAATCGACATGCCTAATGAGTTTGCTATTAAACCGTTATTAGTTTGATAATTTGAATTATATGTGCCTTTAATGGTTTTTTCTGGAATAATATTTTCTGGTATTAAATTAATTACTCCTGCTAATGCATCTGAACCATAAATCAAACTGGCTGGCCCCTTAATCACTTCTATTCTGTCTATTAAAAATTGATCAATTTCAATACCATGTTCGTCGCCCCATTGTTGTCCTTCTTGCCTTATTCCGTCAAATAATGTTAGTATACGATTATATCCTAATCCTCTAATATATGGTTTTGAAACGTTAGGTCCAGTACTTAATACATTTACTCCAGGTGTTTTAGCCATTATGTCAATACAATTGACGCTTGAATTTTCATCTAAATCATATTTGTTTATAGAAACCATAGGAATAGGATTTTTTTTAATCTCTGTTGCTTTAGAAACTCCTGTAATAAGTATTTCATTAGTTTCAATATGAGATTGTTCCATTTCTATAGTTATATAAGTTGTAGTTTTTAAATCAATGTTTTTAATCACAGTTTGATATCCTAATAAAATAACCTGTAAAATGGTATTTGTGGATGGAAGATTATTAATTTTAAAACTACCATCAGCATTTGAAACACCAGAGTTTTTTAAATCTGGAAAATATAAAATAGCACCAGGTAATACTTCTTGAGTTACCTTATCTTTAACAAAGCCTGTTAATGTTATTTGTGAGTAAGATTTAAAGCAGGCGCATATTGTTGCGTAGAAAATAATTTTTTTTATTGGTATCATAATATTTCTTTTATAAGAAATAAATACACGTTCAAAATTTTGCTTTGTTTTAATTGCAAAAAATAGCTTTATTTTACAGGGTCATAGCCGCTTCCACCCCAAGGATGGCATCGCATGATGCGTTTTAGGGCTAACCAACTACCTTTAAAAGCTCCATATTTGTTTACGGCATCTAATCCATATTGTGAACATGATGGAGTGTAACGACACGATGGCTTAAGCAATGGAGATATTGCGTATTGGTAAAATTTAATAATAGCTAATGGTATAAATTTCAAAATAATTGGTAAAGGTTAATAATTAGTTTATTTACAAAAAAATTAACTAATAGGCGGACCTCTTAATTTTGAAATATAGTAAGTATGTTGTTTAAATGGCTCTTGTTTATATAAAAAAGAGGTTTGTTTAGATTCTTTTAGGGGTAAGAAGTTTAAGATAAATTTAAATACAGTGTAGTATACTGGTGTATCAAATTTCTCAAAGTCACAATCTTTTGCATCTTCTATACTAGAAACTACATCATTAGGAGTAGTTTTAATAAAAGAATGATGATGGCCTAAAAGAGCATGAATATATACTTTAGGAACAGCAGCAAATAAAATAACTGCTAATAAAGTAAATGATATAATTATTTTAAATCTCTTTTTCAATGGGTTAAATATACTAATTGAAACGAAACACAAAGTTACCTAAATGAAGTTTAGTAAAATTTTAACAAAAATTGAGGTAAAATACTCTTTATTAGTGTTTATTTATCAGTGGCTCTGCCAGGAATCGAACCTGGATCGTAGGCTTCGGAAACCCAAATACTATCCATTGTACTACAAAGCCGTTTTATTTAACAAATATAAGTATTAAATTTATGCACAGTAGTCGCAATATTTTAATTTAAATCACGTTTTTTGGATATGTATCATAAAAAAATATTTTTTCTATTTTTTCTTTTTTTAAATCTTTTTTCTTTTTCTCAAGTAAAAGTTGGTCAATGGCTCGATCATTTATCATATAATCATGCTTATGGTGTTGTTAAAGTAGGGAATACAGTTTACGTTTCAAATGGTTCGGGTTTGGCAACTTATCATACAGACGATAACTCCATTCAAAAATTAACCAAAATTCAAGGCTTATCAGATGTTGGTATTAAGTTAATTAAAAAATGTGATTATAATAATTATATATTGGTGTTATATGATAATACTAATATTGATGTGATAAAACCTGATGGAACAATTATTAATATCTCTGATATAAAAAGAAAAATAATTACTGGCAAAAAAATTATTAATGAAGTTTATTTTAGTGGCCCATTTGCTTATATTTCATGCGGTTTTGGTGTAGTGGTGTTAAATACTGAGAGGTTAGAGGTAAAAGATACATATTATATTGGTAATGGCATAACAAATACAGAAGTGTATCAAACTACAAAAAATGATACAGCCATTTTTGCAGCTACAATTAATGGTATTTATTATGGATCCTTAAATGCTAATCTTAATAATTTTCAAAATTGGAAGTCATTAAATAATGGTATTGCTTCAGGACCATATAATTCAATAGTAAATTTTAATGGCACAATTATTACAAATTATTCTCATTACCTTAAAACATCCACTAAATTTTTAGATACTCTTTATCAATATACTAGTTCAGGGTGGACTAAATATTCGTTAAATGGAAATTATATTGCTTCAACAAATTATAAATTATATGATTACTCTAAGTATAGTAAACTATTAATGATTGATCAATTTGGACTTTGTGAATATACCACAACTGGTCAAAGATTGAATTACCTTACTAATTACGGTTTTGATAACGCTTCTATAAATGATGTTTGTTTTGAAAATTCAGGAACATTTTGGGTAGCAGACCAAAATTATGGATTAATAAAATCTGGAGGCGCATCTTGGTTACCTAACGAAGTTATTGGGATAAATGGGCCAGAAAATAATTTTGCAAATGATATTGATATTAAAGATGGGAATTTAGTTGTAGCCCCAACAAATCTGGGCGAAATATTTAATCCACAATATTTAGGTGATAAACCAAATATATACCAAGATGGAGAATGGAAATCGTTAAGATCAATTATAGCTGATTCAATTAAAGATATTAATAGCGTAGCCATAGATCCTAATGATAAAACTCATTTTGCTTTTGCATCTATGTCGGCTGGAGTAGTTGAAATTAAATCTAATCAAATTAAAAATATTTTTGGGTATGGAAATAGCCCACTAGTAGGCTTAAATGGAGGTAGTGATTTAAGGGTTACCGGTGTCAGCTTTGACAAAAGCTCTAAATTATGGGCATCTATTACTTTAGGAAAAAAATGCGTTAGTGTAAAAAAAACAAACAATACGTGGACACTTTTAGATTTTGAACAGTTCGTTGTTCAGCCAACAGTATCTAAAATTATTTTTGATAAAAGTAATCAAGCATGGATAGTATTAGCTCGTAATAATGGGTTAATGGTTTATAAAGATGTAAACGGTTTAAGTCAGCCCAACGTAACCAATACTAAATTTTTAACCAGCGCTATTGGAAACGGGCATTTACCATCTACCGATATTTATTCTATTTGTGAAGATTTAGATGGTCACATATGGGTAGGCACAGCAAAGGGAATCACGGTGTTTTATAATCCAGATAAAGTGTTTTCGAGTTCAGATTGGGATAGTCAACAAATATTAATTGAACAAGATGGTCATGTACAGCTTTTATTAGCCAATGATGTTATTACGGCAATAGCTGTAGATGGAGTAAATAGAAAATGGATAGGAACCCAAAGTTCAGGCGTATATTGTTTTTCATCAGATGGTCAAGAACAGATTTATCATTTCACAGAAGAAAATAGCCCTTTATATTCAAATTTAATTAGAGATATTGTAGTAGATGAAACAACAGGAGATGTATTTATTGCAAGTGATAAAGGAATGCAATCATACAGAACGCCTATTATCAAAGGATTTGAGTCGTATACAAATGTGCATGCGTATCCTAATCCAGTAAGGCCAGGCTATTCAACCTCGGTATGCATTACAGGGTTAGTTGATGAGTCGGATGTTAAAATTACAGATGTTAGTGGAAACCTTATATGGTCAACAAAATCACAAGGAGGACAAGTTGTTTGGGATTTGAAATCATTTAGTGGTACCAAGGCAGTAAGTGGTGTTTATATGATATATTGTTCAACTTCAACAGGCGAACAGTCAGCTACAACAAAATTATTGATTGTAAATTAATGTTATATACCACTCAAGGCATTGTGTTGCATAACATTAAGTACGCCGATAAAAAAATAATTTCAAAAATATATACAAAAGATTTTGGATTAATATCTGCTAACATTAATGTTGGAAATGGAGCAAAAGCAAAAATAAAATCAGGCGTTATACAGCCCTTAACTCAAATAGAGTTTGTAGTTTCGTTAAAAGAAAATAAAGATATACAACAGATTAGTGAAGTTAAATGTGTATTTGTTTACACAGATTTGCAATTAAATTTTAATAAATTATGTACTGCGCAATTTTTAAATGAAATCTTATATAAGTGTATTAAAGAACAAACACCAAATCATGATTTGTTTGATTTAATATGTAATACCTATCAATGGCTTGATAAAGCGGTAGATTGTTACACGGATACGCATATTTATTTTTTATTTGAATTAACCAAACATTTAGGTTTTTATCCGGTTAATAATAGAGATAATCATTTAGCTTATTTTGATACTCTAGAAGGAAAATTTTTTTCTACAATTAAAAGTTTCCCTTTAGGATTTGATTATCTACAATCAGAGTTATTTGCAAATTTATTTTCTTATTCATTGTCCAATCAAAAAAAAATGAACAGGGCAGATCGCTTAGCGTTATTAGAGTGTTTAATTCAGTATTATAAAATGCAAGTGCCTGGATTAGTAGAACTTAAGTCTTATAAAGTAATGCAAGAAATGGCAAACGAAATATAGATTAATCTTTTTGTCTAAAATCTTTATTACGTTTAATTTTTCGTTCTTTAATATTAAATAATTCAATCATCATCGCAAAAGCCAACGCTACATAAGCATAGTTTTTATTTAATTCAATATGTTGCTCAATAGGCAAACTACTATTATAGCAATCAATAGCTGCTTCTGCAACTAAAACACCTCCAATTACAAGTAAAAATGCAAGTGCAATCATTTTTATACCTGGGTTTTTGTTAATGAAATCAGCTACTATACCCGAAAACAAAATCATTAATATCATTGATATAACAACTGCTGAAACCATAATTAAAACAACTCCAGATAAGCCAACAGCAGCTAAAATACTATCAAAAGAAAACACAAAATCAATTATAATAATTTGTATAATAATGGCTTTAAAAGTGGCTTTTCCAGTTTTAGTTGGCCCAATTTCACTTTCATCTCCATTAATATGTTCTTGTATTTCTTGCCAAGTTTTTATTAATAAAAAAACACCGCCACTCAATAAAATTAATGCTTTGCCAGAAATACCATAATTTAAAACATGAAAAAATGGTTCTTTTAATCCTGCAATATATCCTACAAAAAATAATAAAATTGTTCTCACCACCAAGGCCAATATCAAACCAATGGTTCTGGCTTTTGATTGCTGTTCTCTTGGAAGCTTATCTACTGCAATGGATATAAAAATAATGTTATCAATGCCTAAAATAATTTCTAAAACAGTTAATGTAAGTAAAGTTATAAGTCCGTTAATAGACATTAAACTTGATAAATCGGAAGTAAAACTGTGCATATTTTTGTATAAAAAACAAATATACTTGCTTTTTAAATCTTTACCTAAAAAAATATTACCACTGATAATCAGTAAGTTAATATAATTAACATTACTATGTTATACATAGTACTAAATAAATTATATATCTTTGTTTAACACGTTAGTAAGGTGTAATTTAAAAACTTAGTTTAATTTTTTTTAAATAATATGGTAAATTCAGAAAACACAAAAGCACAAATGCGAAAGGGTGTTTTAGAATTATGTGTATTGTCTATTCTTTCAAAAGGTGATGCTTATCCTACAGAAATTATTGAGAATCTTAAAAAGACAGAATTGGTTATTGTGGAAGGAACTCTATATCCGCTTCTTACTAGGTTAAAAAATACAGGATTGTTAACCTATCGTTGGGAAGAAAGTAATTCTGGGCCTCCACGAAAATATTATAAACTTACAGATATAGGTGTTATTTATTTAAAAGAATTACACTTGTCTTGGTATAATTTGGTAGACGCAGTAAATACAACAATTAAAAATAAAGATTAAGTAAATATGAATAAGGCAGTAACAATAAATATTAGTGGTATTATTTTCTATATAGAAGAAGATGCTTTTGATAAATTAAGTAATTATTTAAAAGCAATTAAGTTAAATTTTAATTATACAGAAGGTAGTGTTGAAATTTTAAATGATATAGAATCTCGTATTGCTGAGATGCTGCAGAGTAAAATATCAAAATCTAAACAAGTTATTTTAGTAGAAGATGTTGATTTTGTAATTAAAAATATGGGAAAGCCAGAGGAATTTAAGGACGATTCTTACAATGATTCAGATGTTAAAGAACCTTTTAATACATCATCAAATACAGATTTTGAATACATAAAAAAACGATTATACAGAGATACTGATAGTAAGGTATTAGGTGGAGTATGTTCAGGAATTGCAAAATATATGGATATGGATGTGGTTTGGTTAAGAGTTATATTATTATGTATGTTTTTTATTTTTGGAACAGGTTTACTATTGTATTTGATTTTATGGATAGCTATACCAGAAGCCAAAACAACCGCTGAAAAATTAGCTATGAAAGGAGAAAAGATAGATATAAATAATATATCTAAAACTGTAAAAGAAGAAGCTGAACAATTTAAAAAAAAAGCACAAAAATTTAGTGCAGAGTTTGAAAAAACAATTATCAATACTAAGCAGGAATCCAATAGCATTGTCGATAAAGTAATTAGTGTAGTAGGTCTTATAGCTTTATTTATAGCACGATTAGCAATTAAAGTATCGGGTTTTTTATTGATTATTTTAGGAGTGTTTTTGTTTTTATTATTATTTACATCAGTATTTGGATTTTCTTTTTTTGTAAATACAAATAATGGAGGAGAATGGATTGATTTATTTTTGTTAGAGAATAATGATTTTTATTTAAGTGTTTTAGGGCTCTTGATTTTTATTGGAGTGCCAATAATAATGATGATTTATGTGGGTATTAAAATGATATTTAAACTTAGTTATCCAAAACGATGGATTAATTTAACTGCTGGGTTAATTTGGTTTTTTGGTTTTATGTTACTTTTTTATTTAGCTATTAAAACAGGTAGTGATTTTAGTAAAATAGCTAAAGTTAGAGAGTATATACCGGTTAAAAACACTGAAAATATTCTTTATTTAAAAATGCATCAAACTCCATTAAGTACTGATGAAATTAATTTAATTAATGATGATGACTTTGATGAAATGGAACAAAATTCTGAAGTACATACATCAGAACATAATGGATTAAATTATTTATTAGAGAATTCTCATTTATTAGATAATCAAGATTACTTAATAGGTACAGCTAATAATGTAAAGTATATTTTAGGACACGCTAAATTAACCATTATTAAATCTCAAACGTCAGCCATATCATTGATAGTTGTTAAAGAAGCGAAAGGAAATTCTAAACAAATTGCAGCTGATAGAGCTAAAAATATATCATATGCTATTCATCAAACAGATAGTATAATTGAATTTGATAATTTATTTAAAACAAAAAATAATGAAAAATTTAGGTTTCAAGATATTACAATTATCTTAAAGCTTCCTGTTGGACAAGTTATTTATTTAGATAAATCTTTAGAAAATTTAATTTATGACATAGAAAATGTAAGTAATACATACGATAAAGATATGGTTTCTAGAAAATGGATGATGACAGAAAATGGTTTAAAATGTATGGACTGTGATGGTTTGCAAAATGATATGAATGATTCGAGTATTGTGAATTTAGGTAAAGACGGCATAAATATTAATTCAAGTGAGGCTCGTATTAAATTAGATAGTAATGGAATTAGAATAATGTCAAAAGATTCACGCATTAATATTGATAGAAAAGGAATTCATTTAAAAGCCCAAAAAGATTAAACTTAATTATATTAGTAAGTTATATTTTTTAGTTTATAGTTGAAGTATGCTTTAATTATTTATTTTTGTTATAAAGCTTTTTTATGCAGACTATTACTTATAACTTACAAATACTTCAAGAGTTTTTTAATCATTATTTACCAGTAAAAAATCCGGTATTAATACTTGCATTAACTCTTTTAATCATATTGTTTGCTCCATTATTTTTAAAGCGTTACCGTATACCCGGTATAATAGGTTTAATTATTGCAGGAGTAATAATAGGTCCTAATACCCTTCATATTATTGAGAAATCCACCAGTTTTGAGTTATTTAGTAAAACAGGACTTTTATATATTATGTTTTTGGCAGGTTTAGAGATAGACATGCAGGAGTACAAACAAAATCGTTCGAAAAGCATTGTTTTTGGAGTACTTACGTTTTTTATTCCTATTACAATTGGTTATTTAGTGTGTGTGTATGTGTTTCATTTTACGTTATGGCCTGCATTATTGTTAGCTAGCATGTTTTCTACACATACATTATTAAGTTATCCTATTGTAAGTAACATGGGTATTGTAAAAAACAGAGCAGTGCAAATTTCTTTTGGAGGAACTATTATAACAGATAGTGCCGTATTAATATTGTTAGGTGTAATTACTAATGTTGTAGGAGGCGAAATTAATTCGATGTTTTGGTTTCGCCTCATTTTTTCATTAGGATTATTAGGTTTTTCGGTATTATATTTATTACCAAAAGTAAGTAGGTGGTTTTTTAGAAATATTGAAGGGCAGGGGAGTTCTCAATATATATATGTTTTAGCAGTTGTGTTTATCTCTGGTTTTTTTTCAGAGTTAGCAGGAGTTGAGCCCATTATTGGCGCCTTTTTGGCAGGTTTAGCACTTAATCGTGTTATTCCACATAATTCGGTTTTAATGAATCGAGTTATATTTATCGGGAATACTATATTTATTCCATTTTTCTTAATAAGCGCCGGGATGTTAGTTGATTTTACCTTATTTTTTAAGGGTACAAATGCTTTAGTGTTTGCAGGTATATTAAGCTTTGTTGCATTAATTACAAAATGGCTTGCGGCACAAGTTACAGGAGCTATTTATAAGTATTCCAAATTTGAAAAAAGAGTAATGTTTGGTTTAAGCGCTTCTCATGCAGCAGCAACTTTAGCTGTTATTAAAGTGGGGTATGATATAGGATTATTTGATCAAAATGTAATTAATGGCACAATTATTTTAATATTAATAACTTGTATGGTAAGCTCTTTTGTAACAGAGCAAGCAGCTCGAAATATTGCGATTACAGATAAAGAAACTTCTAAGAAAATTATAGATAGAACAGAACGAATTTTAATTCCGGTTAGTAACCCTGATAATATTGCTCGTTTAATAGATTTATCTTTACTTATTAAAGATGATAAATCAAACGAACCAATTTATCCTCTTTCTATTGTAGAAGAAAATGAAGATGCAGATGAAAAAATAAATGTAGTTAAAAAAGTAATAGATGGCGTAGTAGATCAAATATCATCAGTAGATAAAAAAGTACAAGTTCTAAAAAAAGTTGATTTAAGTATTGTTGATGGAATTGCAAGAACAGCCAAGGCCTATAGTGTTTCAGATATTTTAATTAGTTGGAAAGCACAACAAGGTACTAGTAATTTAATTTTTGGAAGTATTGCAGATAATTTATTAGTTAAAACAAAACAATCTATCATTATTTCAAAAGTTATTCAGCCGCTTAATACATATAAGCGTATTATTGTTTTGTTAACACCAAATTCTGAATTAGAAAGTGGCTTTAATCTTGTTGTACGTAAAATAAATGCTATACTTAAACAAATAGGAAGTAATGTAATTGTTTATGGTCAATCTAAAACTATAGATGCTTTTACAAATTTAAATAAGGATAAAAAAAGAGAGTTTTATAATTATTTAATAGTAAATGGATTTGAGGATAATGATATTTTGACACAAGTTAAAGAAGATGATTTATTTATATTTTTAAGTAGCAGAAAACAAACAGTTTCATTTGATTTTCATATTGATAATATGCCTAAAACACTTAATAAAAACAATGAATTTACAAGTTTTATTGTGTTTTATCCCGAATCTTTAAAGTCTTTAAGTGATTCTCAAATTACAGAGATGACAGTACCAGCAATTCAGGAAAATATTGAAAAGGTTATTCAGTTAAAAGATAAAATAAAAGACATTTTTAAAAGCGATAAGTAACTAGTTGCTTCTTTTTAGAGTAAACGAAATAGATGTGCCTTCATTTAAAGTGCTTTCAACATCAATTGTTTCTCCATGAGCTTCAATAATGTGTTTAACAATTGCTAACCCTAATCCTGTTCCGCCTTGTTCTCTGCTTCGTCCTTTATCAACTCTATAAAAACGCTCAAACAGTCTAGGTAGATGAATGGCAGCAATTCCAATTCCATTATCCTTTATTTCAATAATAACTTGTTCGTCAAATTGATTAATTGTAATTAACGATTTGCCATTATCTTTCCCGTATTTTATACTATTAGTTGTTAAGTTTACTAGTACTTGCCTTATTCTAAACTTATCAGCTTTTACAAAAATAGGTTTGTCATATTTTTTTGCTAACTGAAGTTTAATACCTTTTTTGGCTGCCAGTAATTCTAAAGCTTCTAAAACATCTTTTATTTGTTGTGTAATGTCGTAGTTTTCTAGTTCTAATTCTAAAGTGCCAATTTCTAATTGGGATATAGTTTCTAAGTCATCAATTATTTGAATCATTCTATCCACACTTTTATCAGCACGTTTTAGGTATTCTATATTAATTGAAGGATCATTAATACCTCCGTCAATTAATGTTGATAAGTATCCCTGAATATTAAATACTGGTGTTTTTAATTCATGCGATACATTTCCTAAAAATTCTTTTCGATAACTATCTAAATTTCTGTTTTGTTCTGTTTCCTTGTGTCTTTCTTGGGCTAATTTTTTTATTTCATCTTCTAGTCTGTCTATCGAATCTACTTCATCTAATTGAAATTCTGTATTAGGAATTTCTTTTGGTTGCTGAGATTTTACTAGTAAGTAAAGCTTATCAATTTTTTTAAAAATTATTTGATTAAAGAGAAAGTATATAATGAAAAAACTAATTAAAAAAGAAATAAAAAATGAAAGTAAACCTATTGCAAAATCAAACTGATTATTTATTTTATAAGATGCAATAGATACAATTAATGTTTGTATAACTGCCGAAATAGTGCTTAAAATAATGGTTAATACAGGAGTTTTTAAAGATGTCATATTTAATTAATTTTTCGTTTGTGTTTCCATCTCCTATGGCTCCAAAGCCAAATTTCTGGGCAGGTAATAATATCTTTTTCTAATTTTTTTGTATGAAGTTCTGATATCTCACCTTCATGAGTATTTTTAGGGTCTTTAACAAGATATTCTACATTAATTTCATAAATCCCTCTTTTAATTCTATTCACAGTTGCATAAACAATAGGATAATTAAGTTTCTGAGCAATTTTTTCTGTTCCCCAAAATATAGGAGTGTCTTGATTTAAAAAGGTTGTCCAATAGGCGCTTTCTGGAGCAGGAGTTTGGTCGGCAATAAAGGCAGTTGTGTTAATTTCATTTCTATTTTTAATCATTTCTCTCATGGTATCTTTCATAGCATATAATTTAGTGCCAAATCGAGTACGCATGTTATACATTAGTTTATCAAAATGTTTATTAGATAGTGGATGATAAATAACATACAATTGTTGTGAATTAACTAAACTAAAGGTATTTCCTGCCCATTCCCAATTGCCATAATGCCCCATTACTAAAATACATGATTGTTTATTTTCATATAATTCGTTAAAAATATGTCGGCTATTTTCATTAAAGTAGCAACGTTTAAGAGCTTCTTTTTTAGAAATAGTTAATGTTTTTAGTGTTTCTAAAAACAAGTCACATAAGTAGTGGTAAAATTTTTTCTCAATAATTTTTAATTCTTTATGAGTTTTATTTGGAAAAGATTTTTTTAAATTGTTATAAACTACCTTTTTTCGATAACCTAATACTTTATATAATATAAAATAGAGGCCATCTGATACAACATACAATATCGTGAAAGGAAGAATAGAAATAAAATAAAGAAATGGTAATGTTATGTAAAAAATAATAGTACTCATGCCTTAAATGTACTGAATATAAATAAATTTTTAACTTTTTTAAAAAAGAAATTAATCGCTTCTTTTTTGATTCTTTTTTGTAAATTTAACCTTACAATTATCCATTTACTTTAATCATTATGAAAAAAATTATCGCTACAATTTCTTTTTTAACTATTTTGTTTAATCTTCACGCTATAGACCCCTCTGACCAAATTAAAATGGCTCTTGCTAAACAAAAATTATATGCAGGTCAATACATTGGAGCTTTAAATCTATATAAAGAGGTTTTACAAAAAAATCCTGAAGACGCAGTTGTTTTATATTACATAGGATATTGTCAATTTCAATTAAAGAAAAATGATTTAGCTTTAGAAAATTTCAAGAAAGCTATTTCTATTAATAAAGATGTTAAACCCGAAACTCATTTAATGTTAGGTAAAATATATTTATCTGATGAAAAAATTGATGATGCTTTAGTTGAATTTAATACCTATAAATCTTTGGTAAACACAAGAACTTCGGATATGGAAGATGTAGATGTGTATATATCACATTGTAATAATGCTAAAAAATTAGTTGCTAATCCCATTAATGTTAAAATTGATAACTTAGGATCATCCATTAATTCTAAATTTGATGAACAAACTCCATGTATTAGCGCTGATGGAAAAACATTGATATTTAATACCCGTAGGCCAGAACATTCAGACTCTCCTACCGATGTAGAAGGAGATGGTAAATTTTTTCAAGACATTTTTATTTCAAATTGGGATACCATTAATAAAAAATGGTCTCAATCAGATGGAGTTGTTGGTAATGTTAATTCACCTGCACATGATGCGTGTACCAGTATTTCACCAGATGGTAAACAAATATTTATTTATAAAAATGATATTTCAGATAATGAATCAAGAGGAGGGGATATTTTTATATCCAAAGTGGTTAATAATAAATGGAAAACGCCTGAACCAATTGGTAAACCTATTAACTCATCATACTGGGAAGGTGGAGCATGTATTTCAGCAGATGGAAAAACATTATATTTTATTAGTGAACGAAAAGGAGGATATGGAAGAGGAGATATATGGATGTCAAAGCGTATTAGCAAAACTGAATGGGGTAAGCCTGTAAATTTAGGTTCTACTATAAATACTGAATTTGATGAAGTAGGTGTGTTTTTGGCACCAGACGGAAAAACATTATTTTTCTCATCAGATGGAGATGGATCTATGGGGTCTTATGATATTTTTAAAACTACGTTAGAAGGTGATAAGTGGACTAAGCCAGTAAACTTAGGGTACCCTATCAATACTGTTTATAAAGACGGTCCAATGGTAGTAAGTGCAAATGCTCAATATGCATATTTTGCAAGTGATAGAAAAGGTGGCCTAGGAGAAAGTGATATTTATGTGGCAGATGTATCTAATTATGGCATCTTTGAAAAAGATGGGAAAAAGAAAACAGAGTCGGATATTAGTATATTAAAAGGAGTGATTAGAGATGGTTTTGAAGGTACTGGAATCTCTTTAGTTGACATTCAAATTATAGATAAATCAGGAAATATAATAGCTTCAACAACCACAAATGAAAATGGCGAGTATTTTATAACACTTAAGGGCGGATTAACTTACAATGTAAAAGTTATAAAAAATGGTTATAAAACAGTTGTTGAGCCTGTTGAATTAAAAATAGGAAAAATAGACACGTATTCGCTAGAAAAACAAATAATGATGAATAAAGAAAAATAAAAATCTACTATTATTATTAAAAACGTTAGCATATCTGTTAACGTTTTTTTATAGATATCTTTTCCAATTATCATGAAACGTTTTTTTATAGTATTTGTATTTAAGTTCATCGCATTATACGCAAATGCTCAGTTTTATAGCATTTCTGGAAAGATAACAGACGATAACAATGAAGTTTTACCATTTTCATCGGTTTTGGTAAAAGGAACAACAATTGGAACAACTTCTAATGCAGATGGGTTTTATTCTCTAAAACTAAAGCCAGGTAAATATGAGCTTGTATATCAATACATAGGTTATAAAAAAACTATTCAAACAATTAATATTGTAGATAAGTCTATTTCATTAAATGTTTCTTTAATTCCAGAAAGCTATGAATTGAAGGAAATTGTAATTACAGAAACCGAAGACCCCGCGTATGCAATCATAAAAAAAGCTATTAAAAAACGAAAAATTTATTTTAATGAAGTAAATTCATTTTCGTGTAAGGTTTATATAAAAGGATTGCAGCGTTTAAATAATTTTCCTAAAAAAATGATTAAGCTTTTAAATGCCATGAATAAAGGCGGTCAAAAAATAGATTCAACTTTATTAGGAGTTGTTTATTTGAGTGAAAGTGAGACGAAATATTATTTTAGAAAACCAGGAGATGAAAAAGAAATCATGTATTCAAGCCGAATTAGCGGCAATAATAATACGTTTAGCTTTAATAAAGCTAGTGATATGAAATTTAATGTATATCAAAATTTAATTTCTTTAGGAGGATTAAGTGATAGACCATTAATTTCTCCAATTAATGATAATGCATTTTTATTTTATCGATATAAATTAAAAGGAACATCTTTAGTTGATGGAAAAGAATTGTATAAAATTGAAGTTATTCCAAAACGAAAAACAGACCCTTGCTTTAGGGGATTTATATATATACAAGATGATACATGGAGAGTTCATAGTTCAGATGTTTATTTAACTAAAGATGCAAAAATTAATTTTGTAGATACGTTGTTTGTTAAACAGTTAAATTCGCCCGTTAATGATAGCTTGTGGATGCCGACTAGCTTTACCATGACTTTTAATTTTAAAGTATTAGGTTTTATAGGTGATGGTTATTTTACTTCAGTGTATTCTGATTATGATATGACGCCTGTTTTTTCCAAAGATTTTTTTAAAAACGAAATGTTAAAAGTAGAAGATGAGTCGAACAAAAAAAGTACAGAATACTGGAATAATAACCGCCCAATGCCATTAACTGTAGAAGAAAAATTAGATTATACAAAAAAAGATAGTATTAGTACTATAAAAAATAGTCGCCGTTACTTAGATAGTGTAGATAAGATAAGAAATAAATTTTCTTTATCTAACATAATAATGGGGTATAATTACAATAATTCAAGTAAAAAAATAACAATTAACACATCTGGAATATTAACTTCTGGACTACAATACAATACTGTTGAAGGGGCTAATGTGTCGATACAAATGAATGCTTCTAAAAGGTATGATAATAATAAATCTCATAATCTTGTAGCAACTACTAGATATGGTTTTTCTAACTATTTTTTAGGAGCAACTATGAGCTGGAAATATGTATATCATCCGATGAAATCTGAATTTATACATTTTAAGTTAGGAACAAATTCATTTCAGTTTAACGGTTCTAATCCAGTAACCCCATCTATTAATAGCTTATATACGCTTCTAAACAACGATAATTTCATGAAGTTATATAAAAAAACATACGCATCTGTTAATTATCAAAAAGAATTGTTTAATGGATTAATAGCTTCGTTTAATACAGAATATGCAGAACGTTCGGCATTAAAAAATTCAACTAATTATTTATGGATAGATAACAAATATAAATTATTTACCAGTAATAATCCTTTGAATTCAATAACGGATGAGGGCAATTTTAAAATCAACAATTCATTAATTGTTGAATTAGGGGCTACGATTAGGTTTAAGCAAAAATATTATACTCGCCCTAACGAAAAAATAGTTGTTGGAAGTAAATACCCTATTATCTATATTTTATATACAAAAGCAATTCCTTTTTTAAATACAAAGGCTAATTATGATTTGCTAAAATTAAATATAGATGATTATGTTAATATAGGGTTATTGGGTACATTGGCTTATAAATTTAAAACTGGCTATTTTTTTAGTAATAATTATATTGAATTTATGGACTATAAGCATTTTGATGGTAATCAAACTTTGCTAGCAAATAATAATTATTTAAACTCTTTTAAAATATTACCTTATTATACATTTAGTACAAATAATTGGTACACAGAAGCACACATTGAACATCATTTTAATGGTTTTATTTTTAACAAAATTCCTATTCTCAAGAAATCAACTCTACAAGAAGTTGTAGGTTTTCATACATTGTATAATGATAAAATAAATGGATATTATGAACTTAATTTTGGTATTGAAAATATTTTTAAAATTATTAGATTGGATTATGTTTTAGGATATGGGTTAAACTCAGACTTTAACCAGGGTTTTGTAATAGGCTTAGGATTAGATTTTTAGAGAAATTATTTTTAACCAAGGTGTTTTTGTTATTACCTGTGTAAACGCCATTTTTTTTATTAAATTCGCCATAAATTAATTGAAAAATAAAGTTCACATATTTATTATAATTGTTTTTGCTTTAACGATTAATAGTTGTAAAGTAAAATACTCATTAAATGGAGCAACAATACCTATTGAAGCAAAGACAGTTTCTGTAGCTTTTTTTGCTAATAACACAACACTAGGAAGCCCATCAATTAGTCAAAAGTTTACAGAAAAATTAAGAGATGTTGTGTCTACTCAAACAAATTTAGCCTTAATGAAGCAAAATGGTGATATACAATTTATGGGTTCAATTACAGATTATAATGTTGCTCCTGTAGCTATTCAGAGTAATGATCAGGCGGCAAGTAATAGATTAACAATTACGGTTAATGTAAAATACATTAATAAATTTGATGCTTCTAAAAATTTTGAACAAAATTTTTCTAGATACGCAGATTTTAAAGCAAGTACTTCTATTTCATCTCAGGAAGATGTGTTATTAACAGAAATTAATAGACAATTAACAGAGGATATATTTAATAAAGCATTTAATAACTGGTAGTGCAGCAACAAAAATTTATAAATATTTTAAAAAATCCACATCAAATAGAATTGTCGTCTATTAATGAACTGGAGCTTCTAGTTAAAGAATATCCATTCTTTTCAACAGCCTATTTATTGTATTTAAAAGGACTTCAAAAAAATCAATTAATTAACTATTCTAAACAATTAAGAAAAACGGCAATTGTAGCCAATAGCAGAAGCGTATTATACGAACTTTTACATAAATCACAATTAAATGAAGCTCCTGAATCTCAAATAGAAGATTTAGCAAATTCTTCAAATAGACATCAATTAAAACCAGAAATAAACTCGGTAACAGTTACTAATAATGATGTTAAAGTGATTTATTATAATTCTGTTGCGAATGATATCAAAACAATCGAACATAAAGCTACTATAGAGGAAACTCCTGATAGAGAATTAGATATTGTAAAATCAATTGAAAATGAAACCGAATCGTCGTCTCAGGATTTTGATATAAATAAATTAAATGAATCTATTGAACAAGAAATTAGTAAAGGAATTATACAATCATATGTTGAAGTAGATATTATTAAAACTCCAGAATTAAACAAGGAGGAAAAAACAGAGCCAGTTTCTTTTACAGATTGGTTAAAAACTATCCAAAAAGAGGCCCATACTTTTCAAATACAAACAAAACCAGAAATTACCAACGCCATAGATGAAGTTAAAAATCATCAAAAAAATAAAGAAAATGCATTAAAAAACACTGTTTTTGAAGAAAAAAAGCAATTAATTGATAAAATTATTGAATCAGATCCTGGTAGAATAAAATTAGGAACTAACAAATTTTTTACTCCTGCATCTGAAGCAAAGCAAAGTTTGCTTGAAAATGAGCACCTTGTAACCGAAACTTTAGCCAAAATTTATGCTCTACAAGGAAATATTTCTAAAGCAATTAGAGCATATGAAATATTAAGTTTGAAATTTCCGCAAAAAAGTGTTTACTTTGCATCCCTTATAGAAAAACTGAAAACTAATAAATAAATTATGCAATCAATTTTAACCATAGCAATCATTATCGTATGTGTATTACTAATCTTAGTAGTATTAGTTCAAAACTCAAAAGGTGGAGGTATATCAAGTAATTTCTCTGCTGCTAATCAAATCATGGGCGCTCGTCGTGGTTCTGATTTTATAGAGAAAGCTACTTGGACTTTAGCCATTTTATTATTGGTGTTTAGTTTATTATCAACACCAAAAAAAACTACTTCAACAGAAAATACAGATGAAGTTGAAGGATCTATAACTAAACAAAAAGCAAGTGGCGCTGTTATGCCTGCTGCTCAGCCAGCTCAACAACAAGCTCCTGCAGCTCCAACAGCAACTCCTGCTCAATAAATTATAAAATATTTTACCTATAAAAAAAGCAGAACATTGTTCTGCTTTTTTTATAGGCTTGTTTTTCTAAAATTATACTTTTAGTAAATTATTTGATTCCTTTTTTTATATTAGTGGGTTGTTATCAATTAAAGAAATAAGCTCTTATGGCAAAGCACACAAATAATAAATCTACTAGCGAAAAATCAGCTAATACTAATATTTATGATTCATATATAAAAGGAAAAGAAATTTACTATTTATTAGGGATTATATTATGTTCTTGTTATGTAGTGTTTTCAGATTTTATATCTTTAAAAAAAGTATATTTATTTAGAGACATAGGAAGTGATTCTTTAAATATTTATTTCCCTTGGTTAGCAGGAACTTCAGATTACTTAAAAAATGAGGCAACATTGGGGTGGTCTTTCGCTCAGGGTATGGGACAAAATTTATTTCCGCTTTGGTTAGGTGATATATTCTCTAATGCATTAACTTATCTTGATAAATCTCAAATCCCCTATGGATTAGTATTTATGGAAATACTAAAAATTTTTTTAGCAGGCTTTATATTTTATAAATTTTTAAAGGAACTCAAATTATCTAATTATTCTAGTTTACTATTCTCTTTTTTATATGCATTTTCTGGTTTTGTTATTTTAGGTGGATGCTGGACAATATTTTCGTTAGAGGCGGTTTATGCTGCACTTATTTTGTATGGCTTTGAAAGATGGTTAAATCATAAAAAATTCACATGGCTAGTTACAGGTATAACTTTAATGGCATTTCTTCAGCCATTTTTCTTGTTTATGTATACTCTTGTATTGTCTGCGTATGCAATTGTGAGGTATCGTGATGTATATGAGAAAAATAATAAGCAGTTTTTAATATTTGTTTTAAAAACTATATGCCTTGCCATTATTGCTGTATTAATGAGTTCATATCAGTTATTTGCTGATTTATTGCAATATACAGAGAGTCCTCGTGTAGGAGGAGAAGCGAGTTTGTTTGCTCGTTTAATGAAGCAGGGAATGTTTGATCCTGCAGATGATGTTTTACGTTTTACAACTGTTTTTAGAAGTTTTGGAAGTGATATGCTAGGAACAGGCACTAATTTTAAAGGTTGGCAAAATTATTTAGAAGCTCCTTTGTTTTATTGTGGTATTTTATCGTTGATTACATTTCCTCAATTTTTTAGTTCATTAAATAAACGTCAAAAATATTTTTACGGATTATTAACTTTTGTGTTTTGTTTGCCTATAGTATTTCCTTATTTCCGTTATGTATTTTGGGCTTTTTCAGGAGATTATTTCAGGACGTTTTCGTTAGTTGTAATATTTTTTATGGTGATGTTTTCTGCCAGAGCCATAAATTATATTGAACAACAAGGTAGAATAAATAAAATTGTGTTAGGATGCACAGTTTTGTTTTTACTATTTTTATTATACACTCCTGCTAATCAATTTAAAGGAGCTATTAATATTAGTTTAAGAGCCTTTGTAACTTTTTTAATATTTGCTTACGCTTCATTATTATTAGGCTTAAGCAATAACTCTTTTAAACATATTGCAAAACTGTTAATCTTAGTATTATGTGTGTTCGAAATTACTTATTTATCAGGAATAACTGTTAATAAGAGAGATG
Organism: uncultured Flavobacterium sp.; assembly: GCA_964541155.1. Lineage (GTDB taxonomy): Bacteria > Bacteroidota > Bacteroidia > B-17B0 > Aurantibacillaceae > UBA4416. The sequence goes on along the minus strand of CAZIPC010000001.1, from coordinate 540,226 downwards.
TAGTTACACAAAATGTTTTAAAAGATAAAGTTGGATATAATGATTACACGGTAGAATCAGTAAATTATTTAAAGAAAACAGATCATGATTTCTATAGAATAAATAAAGATTATAGTTCAGGGTTAGCCATTCATTCGAGTATTAATGACGCTAAAGTCCAAGGATTTTATGGTACAACATCTTATTTTTCATTTAATCAAAAAAATTACATCAAATTTTTAGGCGACTTAAATGTAATTGATGTAAAAGATGAAAATGCCACACGATGGGCAAAAGGATTAGGAGATAGGCCTATATTATTTTCAATTGCATCAGGTAAGTATTGGCTTTCAAAGAGAACGGATAACGCTGTGGCAAATATGGGATTTGATTCTATTGCCAAGTTTGGTGATGTAAAAGTGTATAAAAATAAATATGCCTTACCTTTTGGTTTCACGTACAATAGAGTAATTGGAGAAAATGAGTTTAAAAAACTATCTCCAACCCAAAAAGATTTTTGTTTACTAAGAGCTTGCGTTATTGGTAATGAAGATAAAACAACGTTTAGTTCTATCAAATCATTTAATTTAGCAGACACTACAGCACCAATTACATTTGATAATTATCAAGGTTACAGTAATCAACTCAAAGAAGATAAATTTAAAATTTCTAAGTTTTCTGAAAATAATATTTTAGGAACCGTAAATACTACTGAGTCTAAAATTTTATTTTTTTCAATTCCATTTGATGAGGGCTGGCATGCTAAATTAAATGGAAAAGACGTTAAGTTATACAGATTAAATTGCGGTTTAACGGGATTGCTAATAGATAAAGGAGTTAATAAAATAGAATTAACGTTTACGCCAAGATTTAAACAATTGGGAGCAATGGTTTCTGTAATTTCATTTATTATTTTTTTGGGATTATTAGTATTTAGTTTTTTAAAAAATAAATCAAAATCTAATATTAAACAATAATGCAAATATTAGTTACAGGAGGAAATGGCTTTATAGGTAAAAATATAAAAGAATCATATTTATCCAAAAAATATAAAATTAGTGCACCATCTCGCTTAGAGTTGGATTGTAGTAATGATAAAAGTGTTGAAGATTATTTTAGGAATCATGCTTTTGATGTAGTTATTCATTCTGCAGCAAAAGCAGGACATAGAAACGCTACAGATACAACTAATTTATTATTAACAAATTCTCGAATGATGTTTAATTTATTAAAACATCAAAACCGTTGGGGTAAGTTGTTAAACATGGGGTCTGGAGCCATTTATGATATGAATAATTATATCCCAAAAATGCCAGAAACTTATTTTGGAACTCATATCCCCATGGATGAACACGGTTACAATAAATATATTTTTGGAAAGGTATTACCTAGCTTAAATGATGTATATGATTTTAGGATTTTTGGTATTTTTGGTAAATACGAAGACTATGCCATTAGATTCATTTCAAATGCTATTTGTAAAAGCCTATTTGATTTACCAATCACATTACGTCAAAATAAAAAATTTGATTATTTATATATCAATGATTTGATGCCTATTCTTGAACATTTTATTGAAAATAACCCAAAAGAAAAAGCATTTAATATTACCCCAACATATTCAATTGAATTATTAAAAATTGCAGAGTTGGTAAAAACAATTTCTCAAAAAACTATTGAAATAAAAGTAGCTCAAGAAGGGTATGGACTTGAATATAGTGGTGATAACAGCCTGTTAGTTAAAGAAATACCTTCAATACAATTTACACCAATTGAAAAATCGATTCAAGAATTATACAATTGGTATGAAGAACATAAAGCAGATTTAAACAAAAATTTATTAATTACAGATAAGTAAAATGATAAAAGTATCAGATTTTATAGCAAAATATTTAAAAAACAATGGCGTAGAACATGTGTTTATGGTAACTGGCGGAGGGGCAATGCATTTAAATGACTCTTTAGGAAGAGAATTAAAATACATATGTAACCATCATGAACAAGCATGTGCTATCGCAGCTGAAGGATATGCCAGAACCGCGAATCGTTTGGCAGTAGTTAATGTAACTACAGGCCCCGGCGGATTAAATGCTTTAAATGGAGTAATGGGGCAATGGACAGATTCAGTGCCAGTTTTGTATTTATCAGGTCAAGTGAAATTTGAAACAACTATTCATGCATGTCCTGAAATTAAAGGGTTGCGTCAACTTGGAGACCAAGAAGTTGATATTATTAAAGTTGTTTCTCCAATTACAAAATTTGCTCATATGGTTACTGAAGCAAATGATATTAAATATTATTTACAAAAAGCAATATATGAGGCTACAACAGGAAGGCCAGGACCTACTTGGTTAGATATTCCTATGAATATACAAGGCGCTTTGGTAAATGAAAATGAATTAAGAGAATTTAAAGCTCCAGTTGATGTACAATCTGCAAAAATTAATTTATCCAATCAAATTAACATTGTAGTTCAAAAATTAAAAACAGCAAAACGCCCTGTTATACTTGCAGGTCATGGAGTAAGGATTTCTGCTGCAATTAATGCATTACATGTATTATTAGAGAAATGTGATATCCCTGTAGTAACAACATTTAATGGCATAGATATTATTGATGACGATCATAAAAATTATATTGGACGATTTGGTACATTAGGCAATAGAGCTGGTAATTTTACAGTGCAAAATGCAGATGTTTTAATTACTATCGGAACTCGAAATAACATACGTCAAGTAAGTTATAATTGGGAATTTTTTGCCAGAGAAGCGTACAAAATTGTAGTAGATATTGACGAAGCTGAATTGCTAAAACCCACTATAAAGCCTGATTTAGCAGTTTGTTCAGATGCTAAAGAATTTATTATGGAATTAACAAATACGCTAAACTCAACTATTCAAAATCAACATCAAGATTGGTTAAATTGGGCAAAAGAGCGTAAAGCAAAATACTCAAGTGTGTTACCAGAATACCATCTGGTAAAAGAGGGTGTGCATCCATATGTATTTATGGAACTATTAGGAAAACAGTTGCCAGAAAATTCAATATGCGTTACAGGAGATGGTACTGCTTGTGTAGCACCATTTCAGGCAATGCCAATAAAAAACAAAGCACGTGTGTTTTGGAATAGTGGATGCGCCTCTATGGGATTTGACTTGCCAGCTGCTATTGGAGCTTGCGTGGCCAATAATTTTAAAGATGTGATTTGTTTAGCTGGAGATGGAAGTATTCAGATGAATATACAAGAATTACAAACAGTAATACATCATCAAATGCCTATTAAAATTATTTATTTAAATAATGATGGATATGTTTCTATTAAACAAACACAAGATGGTTTTTTTGGAGGACATAGAGTTGGTAGTGATCCAAAATCAGGAGTCAGTTTCCCAAATATCATCAAATTAGCTGAGGCTTACGGATTTAAAACGCACCAAATAACATCACATACTAATTTAAATAAAGAAATTGCACACGTTTTATCTTATGATGGCCCTATGTTATGTGAGGTTATTTTAACAGATGATTATAAGTTTTTGCCAAAAGTTTCTTCTAAAAAATTAGATGATGGCCGAATGATATCTGCCCCATTAGAAGATTTAGCACCATTTTTAGATAGAGAAGAATTTAGATCAAATTTATTTATAAAAGAATTTTTTGGATAATTTTTTATATATTAGTGAGCATATTATATTCAACTAAAAAAAACTAAATAAAAGCATATGAATAATTTAGAAAAGAAAATGGTAGACCAATTGAAAGATTTGAAAGAAAATCATCACGCAATTGGAATTAAAGCAGAGTTTGAAGCAGAAGGTACTCGTTTAGAGGAAGCTTTAAGATTAAAAGAAGTTATTACAAAAGCTGGTTTAGATTTAACTATTAAAATTGGTGGCTGTGAAGCTTTAAAGGATATGTATGATTCTCGTTCAATTGGCGTTACCCGTATTGTAGGTCCAATGATAGAAACAGCTTATGCGTTAAAGAAATTTTTAGCTTGTGCTAATTTAGCATTTCCTGAAGATGAAAGAAAAGAAGTTGATTTTTTAATTAATGTTGAAACAATTTCGACAGTTAAAAATTTTGACGAAATGTTATCCTTACCAACAATAAATGAACTAAAAGGGATTGTTATTGGTCGCGTAGATATGACTGGTTCATTAGGGTTAACTCGTGAACATATCAACTCAGATGAAATAGGTAAAATTTGTACAGAAGTATTAAATAAAGCAAAGAAATTTAACGGAATGGAATGCGTAATTGGTGGTGGTGTTTCTGAAGCATCTTTGCCTTTTTTCGACCAGTATACAAATGGCCATTTAGATAAATTTGAAACTCGTAAAGTGTTGTTTGACGCTAAACAGGCAACTTTAGCAAATGGTGGAGATAAAGGTATTTTAAAAGCTGTTGGTTTTGAATTATTATGGTTAAAAAACAAGCGTAACTTCTATGGAATGATTTATAAAGAAGATGAAAATCGTATAGAAATGTTACAAAAACGTTACGATAAATTGATTGAGCAAGCTGGCGGTAAGTATGAATAAAACAGTTTTAATTACTGGCGCTAGTAGAGGAATAGGTAAGGCATGTGCAGACGTTTTTATGCAACATGGCTACACCGTTTATGCGCCCAGTAGACAAGAACTGGATTTATTATCTCAAAAAAGTATTAATGATTATGTAGCATTATTAGATAAACCAATTGATGTGTTAATTAATAATGCAGGAGTTAATCCATTAGCAACAGTTGGAGAAATTAATTTTGATAACGCGCATCAATTAATAGATACTAACTTTTGGGCACCTGTTATCTTAACAAATTTATTGGCACCTAAAATGAAAGCTCAAGGCTATGGTCGTATAGTAAATGTTAGTTCTATTTGGAGCGAAGTTACAAAGCCAGGACGTTCAATGTATGCCTCTTCAAAAGCTGCTATAAACGCATTTACCAGAACAGTTGCTGTTGAATATGCAAGCTTTAATGTATTGGTTAATGCCGTTGCCCCTGGTTATGTAAATACAGAGCTTACAAAAATCAATAATACCCCTCAGCAAATTGATGCTATAAAGTCAAATTTACCAATTAATCGTTTAGCAGAGCCTTCAGAGATTGCTGAACTAATTTATTTTTTAGCCTCCGAAAAAAACTCGTTTGTTACAGGTCAAACAATTTTTGCAGACGGAGGCTATAGTATAATTTAAATATGAGTCAAATAAAAAAAATACACTCAAGTATACATGATTATGAAATTTATTTTGAAAGTAATTTTTCATTTTTAAAACAGCTTCTTGAAACAAAAGAAGCTGTTTTTATAATTGATAAAAATATTTTTAACTTATATCAGTCTCATTTTAGTGCCATTGCAAATGCTGAAAATGTATTAGTTTTAGATGCAATTGAAGAAAATAAAACACTTGCAGCATCTGAAACCATTTTCGATAAAATAATTTCTTTAAAGCCAACCAAAAAAACAAAAATTATTTCGTTTGGTGGAGGTATCACTCAAGATGTAAGTGGTTTTGTAGCTTCAACATTTTATAGAGGATTAACATGGATTTACGTTCCTACAACATTATTGGCACAATCAGATAGTTGTATGGGAAGTAAAACCTCATTAAATTATAAATCTTATAAAAATATATTAGGAACTTTTTTTCCTCCGCATCAAATATATATATGCCCTGAGTTTACTAATACACTAACAGAAGAAGATTTTTATAGTGGGATGGGAGAGATTGTGAAACTTCACACAATGGGAGGCAGTGAAACATTGCATCAATTAATAACTCAATTACCTCAAATCCATCATAGAGATATTTATACAATTTTAAAAGCTACGCAGTCTTCGTTAGATATAAAGTGGACATACATGGATGGTGATGAATTTGACCAAGGTAAACGTAATTTATTAAATTATGGTCATGAGTTTGGGCATGCAATTGAAACAGCTACTCAATATAAAATACCACATGGACAGGCTATTATCATAGGAATGATCATGGCAAATTATGTTTCGTACACAAAAAAATTAATAACAAAATCAACTCTTGATAAAATAGAAAAAGTGTTTTTTGAGTTATTAAAAACGGATGTGTCAATTTTAAAACCAGTTGCTTCTATTGATATTATTAATCCGATGAAGCAAGATAAAAAACGAATTGGAAATAAACTACCATTAATTATGATGGATGAAAATTATACATTTATTAAAATCTTAGATTTAACAGAAGAAGAAGCCGTAATAGCAATAGATTATTTTAAAAACACTTATTGTAAATAAATTGGAAAATAATAAAAAACATATTTCTGTTTTAACAGCCTGTTATAACGAGGAAGATAACGTTGCGGCATTAGTTGAATCTGTTGCTCAAGTATTTAATAAAATGCCTCAATATACATATGAGCATTTGTTTATAGATAATAGTTCTTCAGATAAAACAGTTTTTATATTAAGAGAAATTGCTAAAACGAATAAGAATGTAAAGGTTATTGTTAATGCTCGTAATTTTGGCCATATACGTTCTCCTTTTCATGGATTAATACAGTGCAAAGGAGATGCTGTTATTTCGTTAGTAGCTGATTTTCAAGACCCTCCTGAAATGATAGAGCAATTTTTAAATAAATGGGAGGAAGGATATAAAATAGTAATAGGTATAAAAAAGAGTAGTAAAGAAAATCCGTTGATGTTTGCTGTAAGAAAGTTTTTTTATAATTTATTAGCAAGTGCTTCTGGAAATGATTCTACAATTAAAAATTTTACAGGTTTTGGTTTATATGATCAACAATTTATTTCTGTTCTTAGAGATTTAGATGACCCGTATCCCTATTTTAGAGGTTTAGTAACAGAGTTAGGATTTGATAGGTATGAAATAGATTACATGCAGCCACAAAGAGCTGGAGGTAAAACAAAAAACAATTTTTTTACCTTATATGATATGGCTATGTTAGGCTTTACCAATCATTCTAAGATGCCATTACGTCTTTCTGCTTTTATAGGATTTTTTTCGGCAATAATTAGTTTATTAGTTGCCATAGGATATTTTATATACAAACTTATGTATTGGGATACCTTTCAAGCCGGAACAGCACCTATGGTTATAGGCGTGTTTTTTTTCTCTTCAGTGCAATTGTTTTTTATTGGTATTATCGGAGAATATATAGGTGCTATTCATACTCAAGTTCGAAAAAGACCATTAGTTATTGAAAAAGAAAGAATTAATTTTTAAAAAATAATAAAAATCAATATTATGAAAGTAGTAATACTAGCAGGAGGATTAGGAACCCGCATTTCAGAAGAAACGGATACAAGACCAAAACCAATGGTTGAAATTGGAGGCAAACCAATTTTATGGCATATTATGAAAATATATTCTCATTATGGATTTAATGAGTTTGTAGTTTGTTTAGGTTATAAAGGTCATTTTGTAAAAGAATATTTTTCTAATTTATTTTTACATCATTCAGATGTAACATTTGATTTAGCGAATAATAAAATGGAAGTTCATAACTCTGATTCGGAGAACTGGAAAGTAACATTAGTAGATACCGGAAAAGATACTATGACTGGAGGTAGAATAAAGCGTATTGAAAAATATGTAAATAATGAAACATTTATGTTAACATATGGAGATGGCGTTAGTAACGTTGATATCCCTGCTCTATTAAAAACACACAAAGATCACGGAAAATTAGCAACTGTTACTGCAGTTCAGCCTAGCGGTCGTTTTGGAGCTTTAGGCATTAATGATAAAGGCGTAGTAGAATCATTTTTTGAAAAGCCAAAAGGTGATGGTAGCTGGATAAATGGAGGTTTTTTTGTTTGTGAACCAGGTGTTTTTGAATATATAAAAGGCGATCCTACAATTTGGGAACAAGAACCATTAGAAAATTTAGCTAAACATAATCAACTCGTATCATTTAAACACCGTGGTTTTTGGAAGCCAATGGATACTCTTAAAGACAAACAAGATTTGAATGAATATTGGGAAAAAGGAAAAGCAGAATGGAAAATTTGGAAATAATTTTTCAGATAGATACGATTGATTTTTTACAGCACAATATGTGTAACAAAAAATAATATGAAACAAAAGCATACTCAAAAAAAACAACACAGTCATAGTAATTCAACTACTATAAATAATAATAGTTACAGTAATAATGAATTGAAAATTAAATTAATTGTAAAAATTATTTTTTGGGGATTTGTATCTGCTTTTGTTTTTAATTTCATTTATCAAGGCATAGTTTTACACAAAGAATACCCTTATAATACTTTTTTGTTTTTACAAACAGATAGATTTAATGATTATTTTAATATGAGAGAATGGTGTAAAAACATGAACCCATATTTTGATGCAAGTTATTTAGGGAATAGCAATTATCTTCCAATTGCTAATGTTGTGTTTTGGTTATTTTCATTAATATCTAAACAATTATCATTATACATATTTATTGGATTATTTTCTGTATCTATTTATTTGTTTTCTTTTTTTAGCATTCCTAAAACAATACCAAATGTTACAAAACATAAATATGCTTTTGTTATTTCTTTTTTAAGTTATGCTTACTTGTTTTGTTTTGATAGAGCTAATTTAGAGCCATATGTTGCAATTCCAATTATGGCATTTTTGTTTTTTTATTTAAAACAACAGCATCAATTAGCTATTATATTATTAGCTATTGCAGCAGCTACTAAAATATATCCAATTATTTTTGTTTTGTTATATGTTAGTGATAAAAAATACAAAGAAGTTGTATTAACTTCTGTATATACCATTATTTTAATATTAGTGCCACTATATTTTCAAAAAGGGGGCTTTGAAGAAAATTTAAATTTTATATTAAATGGATTTGAGTTAGACTTAAATACCGCATCTTTTGTTGGTGCTTTCGAAGATAAAGGAAATCAAATGATCCAAGGAACAAGTTTGTTTTCAGTTTTAAAAATTATGAATATAAAAATGACACTAGGTATTTCAAATATGTTAAACAAATATTTTGTATTTGTTGCCTTGTTTGCCTTATTTGTTGTTTTATATGTTGTTTTAATTGAAAAAATATTATGGAAAAAAGTAACATTGCTCACTTGCTTAATAATTATTTTACCACATATCTCATTTGATTATAAACTTATTCATCTTTTATTTTGTTTGTATTTATTCATAAATGAGACTAAATCTGAAATTGATTCTAAGTTAAATTATAAAACAATTACAGTAATTTTTGGTCTTTTACTTGTACCAAAATCTTATTTTTATTTTAGTAAAATTATTACCACTACAACTGCAAAAAATGATGTTCCAATGGGAACATTATTTAATCCATTGCTTATGATGTTGTTGTGTTATATGATAATAAAATCTGGATTAAAAAATTATGAAAAGTCTAAATTTAAATTTGAGTTACAAGAACATTTTCAGGCAATAAAAAAATCTCTTATTTTTATATTGCCATTGGGTTTAATAATTATTCCTTATTATAGTTATTCAAAAAAAGCAAAAGCAAATTATACTACATATAAGAAACATTTTTTATTAGCTAATGATTATTTAGCAAATAATAAAAAAAACCAAGCAATTATTGAATTAGATAGCGCATTCAATTTAAAACCTTATCAATTTAAACTGCCTTTGCAAATTGCTAATATTTACAATGAGTTGGGGAAAATAGATTCTGCAGAAATATATTATAATAAAGTTTTGAAGATTTTTCCTGGATGCATAGATGCCGAAAATGGAAAGTTATCTATGCAGATTAATGACGCTAATTCAAAAGCAATTACATTTTTAAATAATCAAAAATATGAAGAAGCAGTAGTGTACTTCAATAAAACTATAAATTCATTTTCTAAACTACCTCAAAATCCAAATAATCAAGGATTTATAATAGGTGTTTACACAAACTTGTCTGTTTGTTATATAAATACCAAAAAATGGAACGATGCAAAAAAATCAATGAACGAGTTGGCTAAAATAGATCCGAATAATCAATTTTTATTAGCTAATATGCCCAATGTCTCTAAAATGATTGAAGAATCTAAAAATCCATCTCTAAATAGTAAGTAATATTTGTAATGAATAATAAAAAAATATTAATTACTGGAGCTACAGGTTTTTTGGGAAGTAACTTATTAAAGCAACTTTTAAAACAAGGGCATGAGATTTCTATTTTAAAAAGAAGTACTTCAGATTTATTTAGATTAAAAGACGTCATTCAAGAAATAGTATCATATAATTTGGATGAAATATCTATAGATGATTGTTTGCATCATGTAAAACCTAATATCGTTATTCATTGCGCCACAGATTATGGAAGAAAAAATGTAGAACCATCCACTATTATAGATGCAAATTTAATTTTACCTCTTAAGTTATTAGAGTTATGCAGAAAGTATAAAGTTGAATGTTTTATTAATACTGATACTTATCTAGACAAAGGAATTAACTATTACAGTCTTTCAAAAAAACAATTTGGTGAATGGCTTAATACATATTCAAATGATTTAATATGTGTTAATGTAATATTGGAGCATTTTTATGGACCATTTGATGATAAAACCAAATTTGTTTCATATATCGTTCAAAATTTTTTAACTAATATCAATGAGATAGATTTAACACAAGGCGAACAAAAAAGAGATTTTATTTATGTTGACGATGTTGTTAGCGCTTTTACTACTGTTATAGATAATATTCCTAATATGACTAAAGGAATTTATAATTATGGAATTGGTACCAATCAGCAGATTAAAATCAAAGATTTAGTTTTATTGATACAAACACTTACAAATAATAAAACAACACAATTAAATTTTGGTAAAATTCCATACAGGGTAAATGAAATAATGGATTCAAATATAGATACATCAGCTATTAGGAAACTAGGCTGGTCTACTAAATATTCAATAGAGCAGGGAATAGAAAAAATGATTAATTTAGAAAAATAATACAGTAAAACATGAAAATTTTAATTACTGGCGGATGTGGTTTTTTGGGAACTAATTTGGCTGAAAAAATATTAATAGAAAATAAATCAGAATTATTTATAATTGATAATTTAGTAAGGCTGGGTAGTGAAACTAATTTATTATGGCTTAAAGAAAAAGGCAATTTTTCTTTTTTTGAACAAGATGTGAGGTTTGCAGATATTATCGATAAAACAATAGCAGATATAAAACCTGACGTTATTTTTCATTTAGCTGGTCAGGTTGCCATGACAACCTCTATATCAAATCCTAGAAATGATTTTGAGATAAATGTTTTAGGAACTTTTAATATTTTAGAGTCTGTAAGAAAACATAACCCAAACTGTACAATTGTTTATTCCTCCACAAATAAAGTATATGGAGATTTAGAATGGACATCATACGAAGAAACGGAAAAACGATACATTGCTACTGAATTTACAAATGGATTTCCTGAAAACATTCAATTAAGTTTTCATTCTCCATATGGATGCTCAAAAGGAGCGGCAGATCAGTATATGTTAGATTATCATAGAATATTTGATTTAAATACGGTTGTTTTTAGACACTCATCAATGTATGGCGGTAGACAATTTTCTACATACGATCAGGGTTGGTTAGGTTGGTTTTGCCAAAAAGCATTAGAAACTAAACATCATACGTTAAAAGAACCTTATACCATATCTGGTAACGGAAAACAAGTACGCGATTTATTACACAGCGAAGACATGATTAACTTGTATTTTGCAGCCGCTGCAAATATTAACAATATTAAAGGTCAAGCCTTTAATATTGGAGGTGGAATGAGCAATAGCTTATCGTTATTAGAACTATTTGATGTTTTAGAAAATGAATTAGATGTTAAGTTAGAGTACCAAAAATTACCTTTTAGATCAAGCGATCAAAAAGTATTTGTAGCTGACATTACAAAATATTCAAATGCAACAGGTTGGATTCCTAAAGTTGATAAAATTACAGGAATAAAAAAAATGATTAATTGGGTTTCTGAAAATGGAAAATAATATAGAATTAAGTATTGTTATTCCTTCTTATTTAGAAGAAGAAAATTTGAGAATTCTTTTACCTAGAATTAATAAAGCAATTTCAGATATTGGAATTTCATCAGAAATTTTAATTGTTGATACCATAACTCCTATGGATAATACCCAGTTGGTTTGTCAAGAATTTACAAATGTAAAGTATATTAATAGAGAAAAAGGTAATAAATATGGAGATGCAGTGAGAACCGGTATTTATTATGCCGTTGGCAATAGGATATTATTCATGGATGCTGATGGATCTCATTCTCCAGAATTTATTTCTAACTTATATGATTTAAAAGATGGAAATGATGTAGTGATAGCATCAAGATTTATTGATGGAGGAGGAAGCGATAATAAAAAGATTTTGATTTTAATGAGCTGGACTGTTAATTTCATTTATTCTATTTTATTTAATTTAAAATGTAAAGATGTATCAAATAGTTTTAAATTATATAAAGGAAATTTATTGCGTCAAATAACTATTAATTGTGATAATTTTGATGTGGTTGAAGAGATTTTAATAAAATTAAAACGTAATAAAAAAGATTTGAAGATTAAAGAAATACCGTATATGTTTAAAGAAAGAATGTTTGGAAATACTAAAAGAAATTTAGTAGCTTTTGTGTTTTCTTACATTTTTACATTAATACGATTAAAGTTTAGTAAATAACATAAATAAAAATAATGCTAGATTTATTTAACAATACGTTTAAAAACAAAAAAATACTTGTAACTGGAGATACTGGTTTTAAAGGTTCTTGGATGTGTATTTGGCTTAAAGAGTTAGGTGCAGATGTTTATGGATATGCATTACCTCCATTAACTCAAAAAGATAATTTTATTACTACTAAACTTTCCGAAAAAATAAACCATCAAGATGGAGACGTAAGGAATTTAGAGCAATTAAAAAATTATTTTAATAAAGTTCAGCCGGATATGGCATTTCATTTAGCTGCTCAGCCTTTAGTGATTGAATCTTATCAAAATCCTCATTATAATTTTGAAACTAATTTAATGGGTACTGTTAATTTTTTTGAAGCAGTTAGGCATTGTTCATCAGTTAAAGTAGCAATTAATGTTACAACTGATAAATGCTATCAAAATAACGAATGGATGTGGGGTTATAGAGAGAATGATGCTATGGGTGGCGAAGATCCATACAGCGCATCAAAAGGATGTTCAGAATTAATAACTAATTCATACATAAAATCTTTTTTTACTAAAGAAGGAACAGCACACGTAGCATCCGGTAGAGCAGGAAATGTAATTGGAGGCGGAGATTGGGCAGATAATAGAATTATTCCAGATATGATAAGAGCTTATCAGTCTAATCAAACTTCAGAAATACGAAATCCAAACTCAGTTCGTCCATGGCAATTTGTTTTAGAACCTATTTTTGGGTATATGAAGTTAGCCGAAAAATTATGGGCTAACGGTAAATCATTTGCAGGAGGATGGAATTTTGGTCCTGCTGCTTTTGAGAATTACAGTGTTGGAGATGTTGTAAATGAAGTTAAAAAAATCATACCTTCAATTAAAATAGATGCCCCTAAGTCTACCGAAAAACTTCATGAGGCAGGATTATTAAAATTGGATATTACAAAAGCTGTTAATTATTTGGGATGGAAACCTAAATTAAATTTCGAGCAAACAATACAGTTTACTATTCAAGGATATATTGAAGAAGCTAACTCTTTAAACAATATCTACGATTGCCGTGTTAATCAAATTATAAATTATTGTAACGTATAATTATTATGTCAAAACTATTAGATATCAAACACCAAATACATGCTCTTATTAAAGAGTACCATGATGAAGCTTTTAAAACTAAACCTTTTGTTGCTGGAGAATCAGCTGTTCCGGTAAGTGGTAAGGTTTTTGATCATAAAGAATTAACTTATATAACAGATTCAGCACTAGATGCTTGGTTTACTACTGGAAAATTTAATACAGAATTTGAAAAAAAATTAGCAAAGTACATTAATGTAAAATCTGTATTAACAGTAAATTCAGGCTCTTCAGCAAATTTAGTTGCCTTTTCTGCACTTACTGCTAAAGAGTTGGGAGAAGAGCGAATTAAACCAGGTGACGAAGTTATTACTGTTGCCGCATCATTTCCTACCACAGTTAATCCAATTTTACAATATGGCGCTATCCCTGTTTTTTTAGATGTTACAATTCCTCATTATGAAATAGATGTTGAATATTTAGAAAAGGCATTGTCTCCAAAAACAAAAGCAATTGTAATAGCTCATACAATGGGTAATGTATTTAACCTAGATGTGATTACTGCGTTTTGTGAAAAACATGATTTATGGTTAATGGAAGATTGTTGTGATGCTTTAGGAGCAACTTATAATGGGCAACATGTTGGTACATTTGGAGATATCGCTACATTAAGTTTTTATCCTGCGCATCATATTACAATGGGAGAAGGAGGAGCTGTATATACCTCTAATTCTAAACTAAAAAAGATAGCAGAATCTTATAGAGATTGGGGACGAGATTGCTGGTGTGAACCAGGTAAAGATAACACATGCGGATTAAGATTTTGCCAAAAATTAGGTGATTTACCGATGGGATATGACCATAAATACATATACTCTCGTCAGGGATTTAATTTAAAAGTAACTGATATGCAAGCAGCATTAGGCTTAGCACAGTTAGAAAAACTAGATGAATTTATTAAAATTAGAAGACATAATTTTGAAACTTTAAAAACGACATTATTAAAACACTCAAATAAATTAATTTTACCCGAAGCAACACCTAATGCTAATCCATCTTGGTTTGGATTTTTAATTACTGTTAAAAATGATGCTGGTATCACGCGTAATGAATTAGTAGAAAAATTAAATGACAAGAAAGTGGCTACTCGTTTATTATTTGCCGGAGATTTAAGAAAGCAGCCTTATTTTAAAGATTATGAGTATAGAGTAGTGGGAGACTTACCTAATACGGATATAATCGTTAATAATACGTTTTGGATTGGTGTAACACCTATGATTAATGACGAAATGATTGCATATATGGGCAAATGTTTTGATGAAATTTTAGCATAAAATACACATAAAAAAGGAGAGGTTTACTCTCCTTTTTTATGTCTTAAATAATTTGTTGCCATTTCATAACCATTCAATCCAAATCCACTAATACTGCCTTTGCAGTGTTTCCCTAAATAAGAAACATGACGAAAATCTTCACGGCTAAATATATTGCTTATATGAACTTCTATTACAGGTGCTTTAATTCCAGCAATAGCATCAGCTATAGCAATAGATGTGTGAGTATAGGCTCCGGCGTTAATAATAATACCATCATAACTAAAACCGATTTCGTGAATTTTATTAATTAGGTCACCCTCTATATTGCTTTGGTAATAGGTTAATTCGATATCAGGAAATTTACTTTTAAGTAGATTAAAATAATCGTCAAATGATTGTGCCCCATAAATTTCTACTTCTCTTTTTCCTAAAAGATTCAAATTTGGACCGTTGATTATTGCTATCTTTAACACGTTAATTGTTTTTTAATTAATTCAAAAATACTCATTACTCTGAAACTTTGGAAATCAAATATTAATGATTTTAAATACTACCTTCTGGTTGAAAAATCACTTTCGGAAAACTCTATTGTTTCTTATGAAGGCGATATACATAAGTTGATGGCATTTATAGAAATGTATTATCCAAACAAAAATCCAGCAGATATTGTATTACATGATTTACAAGAATTTTTAAAATATATTTCAAGTTTTAATTTCACAGAAACTACGCAGTCTCGTATTATTTCCGGAATTAAACATTTTTTTAAATTTTTAGTTTTAGAAAATTATATCCAAAATAGTCCGGCTGATTTGTTAGAAACTCCACGTACCAAAAGAAAGTTACCTGTTTTTTTAAGTGTTGAGGAAATTGATTTAATGTTGTCGTTTATTGATAGGAGTACTCCTGAGGGAGAACGTAACTTAGCAATGCTTGAAACTATGTATAGTTGTGGGTTGCGTGTTTCTGAATTAATATCATTAAAACTAAGCGATTTGCATATTAATGATGGTTTTATAAGCGTAATTGGAAAAGGTGATAAACAGCGCTTAATACCTATAGGAACAACTGCTCTGAAATTAATTAATAATTATATAACCCATCATCGTAATCATATTTCTATTAAAAAAAATAATGAGGATATGATTTTTTTAAGCAAACGTGGTACGTTTATTACTCGACAAATGGTTTTTTATGTCATTAAAGATTTAGCAGAAAAAGCAGGAATCAAAAAACCGTTAAGTCCACATACATTTCGACATTCATTTGCCACTCATTTAATTGAAGGAGGGGCTGATTTAAGAGCTGTGCAAGAGATGTTAGGACACGAAAGTATTACAACAACAGAAATATATACCCACCTGGATCAGTATTATTTACGAGAAAATATACTAAGTTATCATCCAAGAAATAAAAAATAAAATTGTTATATTTAAAATGATAATTTTTTTAATGTTTTAGGAATTGAATCTAAGATTTTATTTAAAGTTTTAAAATAATTTTTGGTCTTCTATAAACGGGGAGAAAATTTTGGGAACTTTTACATTTAAGCCCGTTCGTTTATTAAATTCAGTTACAAAATAAATAACTAATTCGGGCATTAATTCATGGGTAGGGGTGTGCACAAAAAAATATATCTCTTCCAAACCATTATCAATCCAGTATTTTAATCGAGTAATCCATTCGTCCATTCTTTTATAATCTGTTGCATGTAAATCATTTGCTACAAAACGAATAAAGGTTGTTTTTGTGGTTAATCGCTGATGTAAAACATCTCTTCTTCCCGCAGTATCAGTTAATAAAAGGGTAAGGTTGTTTTTATAAAAATAGTTACAAATGTGTTTTAATATTTCTTCGTTTTTAAACCATGATTCATGTCTTAATTCAATAGCACATCTACTCAAGGCTACTTCATCACAAAAATCTAATAAATCATTAATCTTCGTGCTATCGTAATTAGGAGGTAGTTGTAAAAAAGGCATTCCTAATTTTTGTTTAAAATGCTTATTAGTAGTAATGATTTCTTTCATGTAGTCTGCATTTTGTTTAATTAGTGGTGTATGACTCACAATTTGATTAACTTTTGGGCAAAACTTAAAATCACTAGCTGTTATATCTACCCAATGTTCAATGGTATTTATATCTAATGTTTTATAATGAGAGATGTTTAATTCAATACTATTAAATTGACGACTGTAATATTTAGCGACATCTTTTGGTTTTGTTTTTTTAGGATAAATTTTTCCAATAAAACCTTTTTCCGACCATATCGGGCAGCCAACATGCACAGAACATTTGTTTGCTTTAATTCCTCCTAAAACTTTTAACGTACCTATATGGTCTGGAGGTAACGTAAAATCAATAATATCAATATTTGATAATCTGCCAAATTCCATTGTTAAATTAATTCTGTTTGTTCATCATTATATAAATCTTTTACAGACCCAAATCCAATCACATCTTGCATGACATTGCCTTCTCTTAATTCAACAGCGCGAATAAGCTTTTGTTTTCCAAATTTATCTTTTAAATCATATACCACTTTTCTAAGGTGGTCTTTTTTAGTATTATCTTCAAATAAATTATATTGTACCATCGTGTCATTTAAAAAATGAGATACAGATAACGAAATGCTAATAATAGCTCTGGTAATAATCTTTTCAGTAGCATTATTACTTTCAAATTCTTCAATACGATTAATTATTGCTTTGTAAATTTCGGCACCATCTTGTAAAGGAGAACTCACATTTAAAAAATCAGCCCATTGTTCACCATTTGCATATCTTATATTAAAGGCAAGTGTATTAGCAAAAATTTTACGTTTAACCATTCTTCGTTCTAAAGTTAAACAAAGTGCAATTAATATTTCATTAATACCTTCGTAAGAAGAGCGTTGCTCTTTATTTAAGTGACGCATGGCTTGCATACTTTTGTAATCGTGTTCATTGTCCAAATCAATCTCTATAAAATTTAATCGGCAGTGCCAATAAAATCCAACTACACTTTTTAAAATAGCTTTTAAATTTTCAGGAGATGCGTGGCGCATATCTAAAGGTGTTTTTATACCACCTTTATTTAAACGTATTTGCATTTTCTCTGCAATTCCGGGTAAATCAGTTAATTTTAAACGACCTAAAACAATATCAATATTTTCAGGATTGATGATAATTAGTCCATTGGGTTTTTGGATATCAGAAGCTACTTTTGCTAAAAATGAATTAGGTGCAATACCAATCGAGCATTTGAGCCAATCTCCTACTTTTTCAGTAATATCTTTTTTTATATTCTTTGCAACTTGTATAACATCTTTATGAATCAATTCATAATCAGTTAAATCAACAACGGCTTCATCAATACTTTTAGGGTAAATAGTTTCGCAATAAGATCTTAATACATCCATGATTTTAACATGATATCGCCTGTATCGCTCTGGATTTGTCTCAATAGGAATTAAATCTTTACATAATAACATAGCTTCATTTAACCTCATGCCAGTTTTAACACCAAATTTTTTAGCTTCAATAGATGGTGCAATAACACACCCAAATTTGCCAGTATACACACAAACGGCAATTGGCCTATCTCTTAAATAATAATTATCCTGTTGTTCGCAACTGGCAAAAAAACTATTCATGTCTATGAACAATACACGAGATTTTGTGCGTGGTGTAAATTTATGTTTGTCTTCCTTCATTTGAAAGACAATTTTACTACGTTTTGTGTAATTAAATTGCTATAATTTATAGCAATTTAAAGATGGTTAATAAATTATATTAACTCTTCAAATGATTGGATAATATCTTGCCTTTGATGAGATAATGTTTTTATTATATTTGGTTGAGTTGATTTTAGTTTTAAAATCCTAAGTATACCCCATGTTTTTTTACGAAAAGGAGATAGGTATAAACAACATAAACTACTCATTATTAAAATAAATAACAGCATCAAGGTTGACCATAAATTTTGAAAAATGCATTGAATTATAAAGCATTGGATAATGTAATACAATAAAAATAAAAAAGCCCCAATCCCCATTAAAAATGATGCTTTAAATTCGATTATTTTTACTTTTTTCTCAACAATAATATATGTTAATTTATAGGGAATATAACTACCTATCACGCCAGTAATATATATCGGTAAAGTGAGTAGTAAAACTAAAAATCTGAAAGTTAAAACGGTATAATTTATTGATTTTTGTTTTGTGGTATTTAAGAGCCAATCTTTTAAATGGTATTTTTTTAATTGCTTAAAATAATGAGATGTTTTTTTGTGTAATTCCTTAATTGCTTCTGGGTTAGATTCTTCGGCAGAATTAATAGCATTTACAACTTTAGTAGAGAATAAAAAATCATGTTCGAGATTTTTTAAATTGTAGTTGTTTTGTTTGTAGTATTTTGTTTTATATACTTCCTCGATATGAGCAATCACTTCTTCGTTATGTTTATGATTGATATGAATTATTAATTCTTTCATGCGAATTCCTAAATCTGATAAAAACTGATTCATGGTTTTTGCAGGAGCCTCTTTATATAAATTCATGTAATCATTTATTTTAATAGGCTTTCCAATGTTAAAAAAAACAGTTCCCCTAAATTGAGAGGGATTAGAATAATTAATGCCAACGGGCACTACAGTTAATTCATCAAGTTGATGGGCTTCCATAGCTCCAAAAACCATACGAGGTACTCCTTTTTTTAAAGGACGTAAACGTCTTTCTTGAATGCAAATTCCTTCTGCAAAAATTAATATTTTTTTATTTTGTGTTAAAAGTAAATTAACTCTGTCATAAGTTTCATTATTTTTTTTCAAGCCTTCTTTTCCGCCATCTTGTATTCTAAATATTGGAATAATGCCCAAGCTTTCTAATAATTTTGTAACTATACCTTTTTTAAAAGCATCGCCTCTTGCTAAATATCTTACACGGGGAGGGTAAATAAGTGTAGTAAAGGCAATAGGGTCCATAAAAGCGTTAGGATGGTTCATGGCTATAATAACAGGCCCTTTTACTTTTAAATAATGGCTATTTTTAACTTTACTGCGTTTAAAAAAAACAGCAATTACAAAGCATAAATAATATTTTAAAATGTGCCAAAGCATAAAAATTCAAATATGTAAACTTACTAAAAAGATGTTAGATATAATTTTTTATAGAAAAAAACTAGAATATTATTTATTTTAATTAAACTTTGTGAAATTATGATTAATGTTGCTATGTTATAATGAATGAACTAAAAACAGTAATAATTATAGGGGCTGGGGCTTCTGGTTTTTTTGCGGCAATTAATGTTGCTCAAAATTTTCCTGGAGTTAAAATTATTATATTGGAAAAATCAAATAAAATATTGTCAAAGGTTAAAATATCTGGTGGTGGGCGTTGTAATGTTACGCATCATTGTTTTGATAATAGTGATTTGATTAAACATTATCCTCGTGGTGAACGAGAACTTAGACAAGTATTTTCCCAATTTTCAGTACAGGATACTATTAATTGGTTTTTAAAAAGAGGAGTTCGTTTAAAAGTAGAGTCTGATGGGCGAATGTTTCCAGAATCAAATTCAAGTGAAACGATTATTAATTGCTTTTTATCAGAATCTCAAAAATTAGGGATACAAGTTAATTTAAATGAGGAGGTTTTAGCTATAAAAAAACAAGAAGATAATAGTTTAATAATAACAACACTACATCAAAATTATAAAGCAACAGCTGTTATTTGTTGTATAGGAGGGCATCATCAATTAAAAAATTATTCCTTTATAAAACAGTGCGGTCATACAATAGATGATTTAATACCAAGTTTGTTTACATTAAATATTCCGCAAAGCCCAATAAAAGAGCTGATGGGATTAAGTGTGAAAAATGGAACAGTTAAGGTGATTGGATCAAAACATAGTTATACAGGGCCAATTTTAATAACTCATTGGGGATTAAGTGGCCCGGCAGTTTTAAAATTATCAGCATTTGCAGCATACGATTTTTTTAAATTAAATTATGATGTAAGCATTTCTATTAATTGGGTAGGGGTTTTAAATGAAGAACAAGTGAAAGAGGAATTAAGTTTGCAATTAGGCTTAAAATCATTAATAGTTAATACGCCTTTATTTGATATCCCTAAAAGATTATGGGAGTATATACTTAAAAAATCGGACATAGATACCGCAAAGCCATGGATAGAACTAGGTAAAAAACAATTACATAAATTGTCGCAGATATTAACGCATGATGTTTATCAAATGAAAGGTAAAACAACCTTTAAGGAAGAGTTTGTTATTGCTGGAGGTGTTAATTTAAAAGAAATTAATTTTAAAACAATGGAAAGTAAAGTAATGCCTAATTTGTTTTTTTGTGGAGAAGTATTAAATATTGATGGAATTACTGGCGGTTTTAATTTTCAGAATGCATGGAGCACTGCATGGATTGCTGCTAAAAATGTTATTAACTAAATCTAATAGCTTTTATTGGCGTTATTTTGTTTAAAATTAATGTTGGTAAAAACATCATTAATAAACAGGTAATAATGGTTCCAATATTAATTAATGCTACTGCTAGTATTGATAAATTAATTGGTACAAATGCTAAATAATACGTTTCAGGATTTAAGGATAAAACATGGAAATGATATTGTATTACACAAAATCCAATGCCAATTAAATTACCTATTAGTAAGCCTCTTATTAATAAATTAAAGGATACATGAAAAAATACATGTCTAACGGTAGCACTAGAAGAGCCTAATGCTTTTAAAATACCCACTAAATTTGTTCGTTCTAATATCAATATAAATAAAGCAGAAATCATGTTAATAGACGCAACAATAACCATTAATGTAATAATAATAATGGCATTAATATCAAGCATCTCTAACCAACTAAAAATAGAGCTTTGAAGTTCTTTAACAGTGGAAACTTTGTATGTGTAGCCAACAGCATCATTAATGGTTTCAACAGAATTATCTAATAATTTAAAATCATTAAGATAAACCTCATATCCAGCAACTTCATTATTTTTCCAATAATTTAGCTTTTGAATTTGTTTTAAATCTACAAATACTAGATTTTTATCAAAGTCGGAAAACCCTGTATTATATATACCTTTTACATAAAAATCTTTTACTCTTGGTTCATAATTAATGTAATTTTTACCATTAAACGTTGTATCTGCATATTTTTTTTTGGTCATAAAATACACTAATAATTTTTGATTTAATTTTATGTGTAATTTATTCGCAAGCGTTGCCGAAATTACAATTGATTTACTGATAGAATCATTATTTACTGATAAAATGGAGCCTTCAGATATGTATGGTTTTAAATAATTCCAGTCATAATCTTTTGAAACTCCTTTTAATATAATTCCTTCATTTTCTGTTTTAGTTTTTAAAATACCATTTTTTGTAGCAAAACACTGAATGTGTTTAACGTTTTTGCAATTTTTTACCTTATTTAATAGTACTAAATCTAGGCATACAGGATTAGGCTCTAACGATTGATTTTGGTTATAATCACTAATTTGTAAATGAGAGGTAAATGTGGTTGTTTTATTAATGATTTGTTGTTGAAAGCCGGTTACTACAGAAACAGTTATAATCATAATAGCAATTCCTAAAGCAATTCCTAAAATTCCAATTTTAATAATAGGACTTGATATTGTTTTTATATCGTTTCCTTTATTTAAAATTTTATTAGCAATATATTTAGCAAAAATCATTCGATATAAATATAATTAATATTATGAAGCTAGTTTTTATGTATTATAAAAGCCTGTATTTAGTATATTTGCAAAGTTAAATAACTTACTTTATAATATGCGAATTTTATTTTTTTTAATTTTATATTCTTCTTATTTTTCTTTTTCCCAAGTCAATGTCCAAGCATATCACTCTATTACTACTGGCGCCCAACAAACAGAAATATATCTACCGTTGTTAAAAAATAAAAAGGTAGCTATTGTTACTAATGCTTCGGGTATAATTAGTAATAAGCATTTGGTAGATACATTACTTAAACATAAAGTTAAAATTGTAAAGATATTTGGACCAGAGCATGGATTTAGAGGAACATCTGATGCAGGAGAAAAAGTAAAAAGTGGCAAAGACCCTTTAACTAAAATAACAGTTGTTTCTTTGTATGGTTTTCATAAAAAGCCAACTAAAGAAGATCTTAAAGGAGTAGATGTTGTATTATATGATATTCAAGATGTAGGGGTTAGATTTTACACATATATCTCCACCATGACTTATGTGATGGAGGCTTGTGCCGAAAACAATAAACCATTGATTATTTTAGACAGACCAAATCCTAATGGATTTTATATCGATGGTCCAGTTATGACAAATCAATATAAGTCGTTTTTGGGGTTACATTCTATTCCAATTGTATATGGGATGACTTGTGGTGAATACGCTCAAATGGTAAATGCTGAAGGATGGTTGAAAGACTCTATTAAATGTCAACTCAAAATTATTTCGTTGAAAAATTATGATAGAAAAAAGTTTGTATCTGGATTGCCAGTAAAGCCATCACCTAATTTACCTAATGATACAGCTATTTTATTTTATCCAAGCGTGGGGTTATTCGAAGGTACCATTGTTAGTGTAGGAAGGGGAACATATTTCCCTTTTCAAGTAATAGGAAGCCCAAGTTCTATTAATTTTAAATATAATTTTAAGCCAGAGTCTAACGCTATATCTAAAAAACCGAAATATCAAGACACAATTTGCTATGGCGTAGATTTAAAAACATTATTTAATAATCAGTTACAAAAAAAAGAAATAAATATCAGTCTATTGTCTTTGTTATTTGAGCAAACACCTAGTAAACAATCTGTATTTTTTGATACTAATTTTAATTATCATGCAGGAAATGAAGAATTAAAAAATCAAATTATTTCTAATGTTTCTCAAGAAGACATTAGGTTGTCATGGAAAGCGCAAATAGATGTGTTTAAAGCAATTCGAAAAAAATATTTATTATATGCTGATTTTTAATTTTTGTTTTCATTATTAGAACTTACCTTTGTTTTAATATCAGGAGAGGTGTCAGAGTGGTCGAACGAGCAAGCCTGGAAAGTTTGTATACGGGAAACTGTATCGCGGGTTCGAATCCCGCCCTCTCCGCCAACGTCAATAAAAGTAAATATTGGCAAACAAATGAAAACGGAAGGCAATAAATTGGCCTTCCGTTTTTGTTTTCTTACTGATCTTTGTACAATTTCATTAATTAAGAAAGTTGTATTTTTATCTTACTCATACATGGAAGAACTTTTAAAATACTTTAGTAACTATCAGGAACTTTCTCTTGAATCTCGAAATGCTATTTCATCAATTGCTAAAGTTATTAATGTGAAAAAGAACGCAGACCTGCAATCAATCGGTCATACATGTAAGACCATTTATTTTCTTAAAAGTGGTGTTGCTCGCATATACTACTTCAAAAATGATATAGATATTACAGAAAGTTTTTCATTTGAGAACAATATTGTTGTAAGATTTGAGAGTCTTTTTACGGGACGACCTTCAAAGAAAGGAATTCAAATGCTTGAAGAGTCGGAAGTTATTGCAATAAATTCAATTGAATTATTTAAACTGTTTGATAAATACCGTGATATTGAACGACTGTTTAGAAAAATATTTGAATCAGCGTTAGTAGATCAGGTCAACAGAATAGAGAGTCTTCAATTCCATACAGCCGAAGAAAGGTATAATGCACTAATAAAAGAATCTCCCGATGTTTTAAAGAGAGTACCATTGAAATATATCGCTTCCTATCTTGGGATTACTCCAGTAAGTTTAAGTCGAATCAGAGGGCAAAAGTGATTTCTTATCATATGTAAAGTGTTTTCGTTTTTCCACCCTGTAATTTTGTAAATAAATAGGGGTAAAATGGAAAATGTAAAACTCGGTCTTAAAGAAAATCTAAACCAATTCATCTTATTAATCGTAGTTAATGCGTTTGTAGGCGGTATGGTTGGATTGGAACGGACTATTCTTCCTCAAATTGCCGAAGCAGAATTTCACATAGCTGCAAAAACAGCAATTTTGTCTTTTATTATCGTATTTGGAATTGTAAAAGCGATCACTAACTACTTTACAGGAACGCTTGCAAATAAAGTTGGCAGAAAAAACTTACTTACAATTGGTTGGATTTTTGGCATTCCAGTTCCGTTTATCCTAATGCTTTCTCAAAGCTGGAACTGGATCATTGTAGCTAATATTCTTTTGGGCATTAATCAAGGCTTAACATGGAGCAGTACGGTGGTAATGAAAATTGATCTTGTTGGGGAAAAGAGCAGAGGTTTGGCAATGGGACTAAATGAATTTGCTGGTTATCTTTCAGTTGCTATTATTGCTTTCGCCACAGGCTTGGTCGCCAGTAATTACGGGTTAAGGCCATATCCATTTTATATTGGCATCGCCCTTTCAATTATAGGCTTTTTAACGTCACTAATCTTCATAAAGGACACTAAACATCATGTTGCTAAGGAAGCGTCAAGCAATTCAATTCCTTTACTTAAAAATGTTTTTTGGGACACTACTTTACGTGACAGAAATCTTGGATCTGTAACCCAAGCTGGTTTAATCAACAATTTAAATGATGGCATGGCTTGGGGCTTATTCCCAATCTTGCTTGCAGAAAAGAATTTTTCCCTTGCAGATGTAGGTATTGTTACTGCAATTTATCCCGCTGTATGGGGAATAGGACAATTATTTACAGGAAAAATGTCTGATCATTTTTGTAAAAAAAGCATGTTGTTCTGGGGTATGTTTTTGCAAGGAATTGCTCTTTTATTCTTCGTATTTGCTTCAACATTTGCGCACTTTATCATTCTGGCGGCAATTTTAGGTTGGGGAACAGCAATGGTTTATCCGACCTTTTTAGCAACTGTTGCTGAAAATACCAATCCACAAGATCGTGCAAAAAGTTTAGGTGTATTCAGATTATGGCGTGATCTGGGTTACGCAATTGGTGCAATACTTACAGGGATCATTGCTGATTCGCTTGGAATTAATGCCTCAATTATTGTTGTAGCGGTTCTAACTATTATATCATCATTAGTAATAGAAAATAGAATGCGTTGTAAAACTAATTCGCCAAAACTTACGGATTGGATAATTAAAAAAAGTATAACAAAAAATGAAAACAAGCATAACTCCTTTGGAACTCAAACAATTGCTTAACGAAAGAAAGAACCTAATGGTTATTGATGTAAGAAGTAAAGCCGAGTTCATTGAGAAACATTTACCCTTTGCCGGTAATTTGTCCATAGAAATTATTGAAGCAGGTAATTTTATTCCAGAACCTGATAAAATAATTATTACCTCATGCGGTAAAGGCGGCGGACGGTCAGAAAAGGCTGCTTCCATTTTAAGAGGTATTTCCAACAATGAAGTTTATTTTCTTGAAGGAGGGACTTTCGGGTGGTTTGAAGATAAGAACTAACTTATGTACTTCGCTTACCCTTCTTAGGTAAATTTCTTTGATAATCAACAATTTGCATCAAATCACTAATAAACTGGTTCGAAACGCAAATCTTCTTGCCCGCACAAAGGGACTTAGGCTCATAAAGAGAACTAAGTCCCTTTTTTATTAATCATTTTTGAGTTTATGTCGTAATTTTTCAAATAATAGCCTTTCCATAAAATGGAATTATTAATAAGTTTAACGTTTTTTGTTTTTTTAAAATATAGTTTTAATATAATAAAAACTATAATTAATTTAAAAAAAATAATTATTTATGAAGAACTTTATTAACAAATTAAGCTGTAATTTGATTGGTTTAAATGCTGTTTTGGGCTGCACACGTGCCTCTAAACATAATTTAAAGACTAATTATTTTAGTAACATAATACTGTTTTTTTCGTTTTTATTTCTAATAAATAATGTGCTTAGCAGTCAATCTATTTCAACCTCTTTTACCAATAATAATGGTTCAAGTATTAGTGTTTTTACGTTTTATAATGGAAATCCTTATCCAGTTATTATTAATTCTATAGGAGCTTATTCTAGTGCCACAAATGCATCAAATCCGTCACAATTTTGGACTAAGCCAGCTACCGGTTTTGGGCAGGGTACTACAGCTGCGGTTAGTACAGCTAATGGTTGGACATTACAGTATTCTCAAACTGCTTCAACAACAGCAAATACTACAGCGAGTAATGGAGCATTGGCACCTATTGTTTTATCTGGGATGAGTTTTACAGTTCCTTCAAATTCATATTATCAATTTTGTGTTACTTTATCTAGTTTAAGATATTCTACATTAGGAACTCAAACAGCTACATTTACAGCAAATGGCTGTACAATAGATTGTTCAACCAACAATGGATTTGGAGGCACTTTAACTGGGCTTATTGCATCAAGAGGTTTTATAGGTACGGTTAATTTTACAGCTGGTGCATCTATTGCTGCTCCTCCAGCTGTAGTTCAAAGTACTCTTGCGCCAACATGTCTTACGGGAGCAGTTCTTTCTGTGCCTGGAACACCAGCAGCCAATGAAACTTGGTATTGGCAAACAAGTGCGTCGGGTACAAGCACACTTTTGCCAACAACTTCAAACTACACAGCAAATGTTAATGGTACTTATTACGTTAGAACATATAATTCTTTAGTAAATAATTGGTCAATAAATTCAACTTCGGTATCAGTTACAAATATTCCTACAGCCCCATTGCCTCCGTCTCCGGTAGCAGGCGCTAGTCCGGCATGTTTAAATACAACCTTAAGTGTACCTTCTTCTACTAATCCAAATGTTTATTATTATTGGGAAGGAACAAGTGCTATCGGAACTAATACAAATTCTCCGGCTACGGCACCTTTAACAGTTACTTCAACTGGAACCTATTATGTAAATGCTTTCGATGTTTCTACTAATTGTTGGTCTAATGCGGCAGGAATACCCGTAGTTATACAAACAAATGTTCCAGCTGTTCCAACTTCTACATTAAGTAATTTAAATGTCTGTCAAGGTTCTCCTTCAGCTGTAATTATGGCATCAGTTACATCATCAGCTACACTTAGTTGGTGGAATTCTCCAACTCTAGGAATTCTTCAATCTACAGTAACACCTTTACAAACAGTTGGAACAAGTGTATTGCCAAATACAAGTACACCAGGAACTTATACGTTTTATGCACAATCTCAGTTAGGAGTATGTTCAAGCAGTACTAGATTACCAATAACCGTAACGGTTTTAAATCTTCCAAGTAATCCCACAGTTAGTAATTCAACACAATGTGGAGTAGGTGTTTCAACGGCATCTGTTACAGGTAGTACAGCTTATAATTGGTACGCTTCTCCAACATCTACAACTGTATTACAAACCGGAGCTAGTCAAAATTATACAACCTCAATTAATAGCACAACTACTTGGTATGTAGCATCCCTTCAAAATAGTTGCGAGAGTAATTTAAGAGTGGCAGTTACTACAACGGTAACCAATCCTGATGCTGTAATAGCAAGTTCAAGTTCTCCTTATGTGTGTATAGGTAGTAGTAATTCGGCTACCTTAACAGCCACAAAAATAGGAACAAGTAATACCTATAGTTATACATGGAATGCATCGCCTTCGGTGGGTAGTGGTATTTCTTCTTCTGTTTCTGGATCCACAGTTGTTGTTAATCCAACAGTTGCTGGTACATATACTTATGGGCTTATGGCAACAGATGGTGTATGTAATGCTGTTTCAAGCGTAACACTTATGGTAAATGATTTGCCTCCAATTACAGCATTAGCTACGCCTTCTTTGATTTGTTCTGGGTCTAATGTGTCATTACAAGCAACAAGTCTTATTTCTGGTCCACAAGTTGCTCCAACTTATGCTCTGCCTCCAGCAGTTACTTATCCTACCAGTGATGAAGATTTTGCAAATATTACCATTAAAAAGGGAACAACCACTATTTTAAACAATTCAACACCAAATAATTCGTTAGTAGGAACATTAGGAACAGCAACTGGTGTGGCTGGTAGTTATTCAGACTTTACATCATTTGGTAATTTTCCTTTATTACCAGGTTCTGTTTATACATTTAGTATTAGTACATCCACTTCTGGAACCTCATACAGTAATGGTATGGCAATATACATTGATTATAATAGGAATGGAGTGTTTACTGAGGCTAATGAAAAAGTATATGCTTCTACTGCAACTACTTCTGGTCCACATACCGAAACAGGTTCATTTACAGTGCCTTTGACAGCTAGTAATGGATTAACCCGCATGCGTATTGCGGCTAACGAGGGGTTAATAACAAGTCCTACACAAACATTTTCATGGGGAGAATACGAAGAATATATGATGAATATAAATCAAGATATATCATCTACTCTTGCCTGGCAATGGAATCCTGGTACAATAAATACTCAAACAACTACGGTTAATCCAACTAATTCAAATGGTTCGGCAGCACTTTCTGTATATACGGTTACAGCTACATATAGTACTACAGGTTGTTCTAATACAGCAACTGTTGGAGTGTTGGTTAATCAAATTCCATCAGCTCCAATTGTAACTAATTCATCTCAGTGTGGTCTTGGAGTTTCTGCGGCTTCTTTAGTAGGAGGAGCGGCTTATAATTGGTATGCATCTCCTACTTCTACAGCAGTATTACAAACAGGTTCTATTTCAAACTATACAACAGCAATTAATGCTACTACAACTTGGTATGTAACGTCTACTGATGGTACTTGTGAGAGTACACCAAGAACTCCAATTACAACAACTGTTAGTGCTCCTGTAGCTCTTGTAACAAACGTAAGTAACCCAACTCTTTGTATTGGCACAACTAATACAGCTATTTTAACTGCAACTAGTACAAATGCAAATTATACGTATTCATGGACATCAGGAGGTAATGCTAATAGTGGTATGCCGGTTTCTGTTTTGGGTCAATCAACAGCAATAACGCCAACTTTAGCAGGTGTTTATTCTTATTCTGTTATTGCAAATGATGGTATTTGTACTGCAATATCAATTGTAACTGTTTCTTTAAATTCGGCACCCGAAGTTTATGCTTATGCAACGTCATCAATAGTATGTGCTGCGGCAAATGTTGGTTTAAATGTTAATTCAGGTCCGCAAGTTGTTCCTTCATATACTTTACCACCTGCAGTAACCTATCCAACAAACGATGAGGATTTTGCGAGTATCATTTTAAAGAAAGGAACAACTACTATTTTAAGTAATTCATCTGCAAACAATTCATTAGTAGGAACCATTGGTACAGCAACCGGTGTGGCAGGTAGTTATTCAAACTTTACTTCTTTTGGTAACTATTTATTAGTTAGAGGATCTGTTTATACTTTTACTTTGGGTTCATCTACTTCAGGAACAGCGTATTCTAATGCCTTAGCTATTTATATTGATTATAATAGAAATGGTGTGTTTACAGATGCCGGAGAGCAAGTATATACCTCGGCAGCAACTACATCTGGTGCACATACAGAAACGGGTTCATTTACTGTGCCTTTATCAGCTAGTAAAGGATTAACTCGTATGCGTCTTATATCAAATGAAGGATTAATATCAAGTCCAACTCAGGCAGTTTATTATGGTGAGTATGAAGAGTATACCATGAATATTGGAGAAGATTTATCAGGTTACACGTGGCAGTGGAATCCAGGCGCTATTAATACACAAACAGCAACTGTTAATCCAATTAATACTTCTAGTATAGCTGTTAATTCAATTTACACAGTTACAGCTACTAACGCCACTACTGGATGTTCTGCTACCGGAACAGTTGGAATTACTGTGAATGCAATTCCTACAGCACCAACAGTTGCCAATTCTTCACAGTGTGGTTATGGTATACCAACAGCATCAGTAAGTGGTGGTGTTTATTATAATTGGTATGCTACTCCAACATCTACTAATGCATTACAAAGTGGAGCTATTTCAAATTTCACTTCAGCTATTAGTAATACAACAACATGGTATGTGGCGTCTTATAATGGAATGTGCGAAAGTTCAAGAGCTATGATAACAGAGTCAGTAACGGTAGCAGATGTTGTTACAGCTACGGCATCAAATAGTGTTTTTTGTTATGGAAGTTTAAATACAGTAACCTTAACAGCTACTAAAACAGGAACAAACAATGTTTATGCATATAGTTGGTCAGCAACACCTTCACTAGGAAGTGGAATGACTTCAGTAGTATCGGGAAGTGTTGTTTCTGTTACACCAACATTGCCTGGAAATTATGTGTATAATTTATTAGCCAGTGATGGTGTTTGTAGCGCAAATGCAGTAGCTACTTTCACATTAAGAAGTTTACCACCTGTTACAACGCTAGCTACCCCATCTGTAATTTGTTCAGGTGGTGCAGTAAATTTAAATGCGCAATCAGTAAATTTAACAGTTGGTACGGCAACTGTCGGAAGTTCTTTGTATGGAACAACAACTAGTAGCCCTTATAACCAAGGGGCTGGTATTACTATGGAAAGAAAAGTACAATATTTGTATACTAAAGCTGAGTTAAATGCTGCTGGTATATATGGAGGTAATATCACAGATATGAAGTTTAATGCAACAACAGTAGGCGCTGGTGCTATTAATAATTTTACTATAAAAATGGGACACACTACAACGTCAGCACTAACTACTGCATATGAACCAACGCCAGTTAATTTAGTTTATGGACCTTATACTTATTCAGTGTCATTAGGTGCAAACGTTCATTCATTTGATACGCCATTTTTATGGGATGGAAATTCAAATGTATTGATTGAGATTTGTCATGATGCAGTATCTTCAGGATCAGTAGCGGGTACATCAAGTAGTGTTTCGTATACTTATACGTCTGCTAATAGCACTATTTATTCGGCGGCAGTAGGAGCCTGCACTTTAACAACAGGTTCGGCAACTACATTACGTCCTTTGATAGCATTTACGGGTAATTTAGGAACTAATACTACTTCTTCAAATACATTTGTTTGGAATCCGGGCTCTGTAAATAGCAATACAGCAGCTATCAATCCAGTTAATGCAGGTGCTTTACCTGTTTCGCAGATTTATACTGTTTCTTTAACAAATACATTAACTACTTGTTCAAACACAGGAACAGTAGCAGTGGTAGTAAATCCAATACCAACTACGCCAGTAGTAAGTGATGCTACACAATGTGGTGTAGCGGTTCCTACAGCATCGGTTAGTGGAGGTACATCTTATTTATGGTACTCATCACCAACGGCTACTAATGTGTTGCAAAGTGGAGCAAGTCCAAACTACTCAACTTCTATTAATACAACTACATCATGGTATGTAACCTCTATTAATAGTGGTTCTTGTACAAGTCCACGTGCAATGGTAACACAAAGTGTAACTATCCCAGATGCTGTAACAGCATCAGCATCAACTAATACATTGTGTCCTAACACACCATTAGTATTAACAGCAGTTAAAACAGGATCTGCAAATACGTATGCTTATACATGGACATCAACTTCAGGAAGTGGAATTACAACATCAGTAACTGGTTCTTCAGTAACTTTAACTCCTCCAAACCCTGGAACATACACATATGTGGTAACAGCTATTGATGGAGCATGTACAGCAATTAGTACAAAATCTGTAACAGTAATTTATGCAATTACAGTCCCTCCAATTGTATCAGGAACATCAAATCCAATATGCGTTGGTAACTCAGTAGGATTATCTGAATACTTTCCAGTAACTGGCCCTGCAGTCTACACACTTCCACCAGCAGTTACTTATCCTACTACTGATGAAGATTTTGCTAACATTACTATTAAGAGTGGTACTACAACTGTTTTAAATAACTCAACACCTATTAACTCATTAGTTGGTACCATAGGTACAGCAACTGGAGTAGCAGGTAGTTATTCAGATTTTACCGCTTTTGGTCCTTATAATATTACAGCAGGTGCTTTGCATACCTTTACGATAGCTTCTTCAACAACTGGTACCGCTTATTCAAACGGCATGGCAATTTATATTGATTACAACAGAAATGGTGTATTTACAGATGCTGGAGAACAAGTTTATACTTCTGCTACAACTACATCAGGAGCGCATTCAGAAACAGGTTCATTCACAGTGCCATCAAGTGCATTCTCTGGATTAACTCGTATGCGTGTTATTGCACGTGAAGGCGGTGGTATAAATAGTCCTAATATCGCAGTTTCATGGGGTGAATTTGAGGAGTACATGTTAAATATTATTAGTTCTAACTTTGGAGGAGGAGCAGCCCCTGCATTTGCATCATTTGTATGGAGTAATGGAGCATCAACAGTAGCAACAACAAGTGTTACTACTCAAACTCCAACAGTTAACACAAACTATGTATTAACCGCTACAGATGTTAATGGATGTGTGATATCATCAGCACCATATACAGTAACGGTAAATCCATTACCAAGTGTATTAGCTACTACATCAAATAGTACAGTATGTTCTGGCAATACAGCAGTATTATCAGCAACAGGAGCAACATCGTATACTTGGTCTACAGGATCAACTGTTGCAACAGAAACAGTAACACCTACATCAGCATCTGTGTATACAGTAATAGGAACATCTAGTAATGGCTGCTCTAATTCGGCAACGGTATCAGTAGGTTATAATACTACGCCTGTTATTTCTGCAGTTAATTCAACTATCTGCGTTGGAGAATCATATACGATAGCACCTACAGGTGCATTATCTTATTCGTACTCTGGAGGCACTAATATAGTTTCTCCATTGGTAAATACAACCTATACGATTACTGGAGACAACGGAACCGGATGTTTAGGTACTGCAATAGTAAATTTAGATGTTAATGCATTACCAACAATTACATTAAATGGAGGTGTAATTTGTACAGGTGAAACATATACTATAACACCATCAGGAGCAGTTACGTATACTTATTCTGGCGGTTCAAATATTGTATCGCCAAGTACAACAACGTCTTATTCTGTAATAGGAACAAGCGCTCAGGGATGTTTAGGAACTGCTGTTATGACTTTAACGGTAAACCCTAGTTTATTATTTAATACCAATAGTGGTTCTATTTGTGAGGGTAGTTCATTCACTATTACACCAACAGGGGCAGCAACATATTCTTTTTCGAGTGGAAGCGCAATCGTAACTCCAACCGCTAATTCAACATACACAGTAACAGGAATAAGTGCAACAGGATGTTCAGGAACAGCAATTAGTTCTGTTACAGTTTATCCAATACCTTCTGTATCAGCAACTGCTTCTCAAACATTATTATGTGATGATGGTAGTACTGGAGCATCAATTCTATCAGCATCAACTAATGCAACAACATATATGTGGTCTAATGGAGCTATTACAATGATAACATCTGTTACTCCAACTGTCACATCAACTTATACTGTTACTGTATTTGAAAATGGATGTTCATCGAGTGCTTATGTTACTGTAGCAGTAAATAATTGTTCAGGAGTTAAAGAGTTAGATAATAATTTAATTTCAATTTATCCAAATCCAACAAAAGGTATGTTAAATGTTTCGGTATTAAAAGAAATGCAAGGAGTAACTTCTGTTGAGGTGTATGACGCTATTGGTAAGTTAGTTTTAAAAGAAAATATAACTAATCAAACATCTATTTTAAATGTATCAAATATAGAAGAAGGAATGTATATGATTAGGGTTATTAATAATGGCAAACTGCTTAAAACAGAAAAATTGGTTAAACAATAATCACTAATATTTTATAACAAGTAAAAAAAGCTACCAAGTTGAGGTAGCTTTTTTTATTTAAAATTAGTTATTTGAAAGGTTATTAAATAAATAAAGTCAATATCTTTAATTTTTTTATGTTTATTGATTAAAGCGATTAATATATTTGTACTATAAAATTGGACAATCAAAATAAAATAATTATAGATTCTAGCTTAAGCTCATTTTTTTCATTAAAAGAGTTGCTTAAATACAAAAGTTTGCTGGTTAATTTAGCAAGACGAGATTTTTTAATTAGGTATAAGCAAGCATTTGCTGGAATTTTATGGGCCCTTATAAAGCCATTAATAAATATTTTAGTTTTTGGTTATATATCAAGTAAAATAAGTGGAGTAGGAACAACATCTTTTAATTTTGTTTATGTAGCTTCTGCGATGTTGTTATGGCAATTGTTTTCAAGTGTATTTAATGAAGTAAGTAATTCTATTATTGTAAATTCTAATTTATTTTCAAAAGTATATTTTCCTAAAATTATAATACCATTAAGTACTATTTTAGTATCTGTAGTTGATTTTTTTATTTCACTTATTATTTTAATTGTATTATTTATTATATCAGGTCAAACTGTACATTGGCAAATTATTTTAGCACCTTTTTTTGTATTACTAACATTAATTAATGGGTTAGGAATAGGGTTGTATCTTGCTACAATTAATGTAAAATACAGAGATGTAAAATTTATTGTTCCTGTACTAATACAGTTTGGTATGTATGTTACTCCAGTAATATTTGGTACTAAATATTATTTAGATAGAATGCCACAATGGTTACATTGGCTATTTTGTTTAAATCCAATGGTTGGAGCTATAGATGGATTTAAATACGCTTTATTTGGAAGTGATATGATTTATAGTACATGGTATTTTATTATTTCAATTTGTGTGTCGTTTGTGTTTTTATTTATAGGAATAAAATATTTTTATAAGTTCGAACGTAATTTTGTAGATTATATTTAATGAATAATAATATCATAATAAAAGTAGAAGATTTAAGTAAGCACTATTTACTTAATAAAAGTCCTTTTCAAAAAAGTGATACTTTATATGGTAGTTTTGTTAATAGTTTAAGAAATATAAAAAACGTTACTAAAAAAAAACAAACTGAAGATTTTTGGGCATTAAAAGATGTTAATTTTGAAATAGAGAGAGGAGACAGAGTAGGTATTATAGGTAGAAATGGAGCAGGTAAATCTACTTTATTAAAAATATTATCTCGCATTACACCGCCAACAAAGGGCAGAATTGAATATAGTGGTAGAATGGCTTCTTTATTAGAAGTTGGTACTGGTTTTCATGGTGATTTAACAGGCAGAGAAAATATATATCTAAATGGGTCTATATTAGGAATGACTAAGCATGAAATTGATAGAAAATTTGATGAAATAGTTGCTTTTGCTGAGGTAGAAAAGTTTTTAGATACACCCGTAAAACGTTATAGCAGTGGTATGTATGTTAGATTAGCTTTTGCTGTTGCTGCAAATCTTGAATCTGATATTTTAATTGTTGATGAAGTTTTAGCTGTTGGAGACGCTACATTTCAAAAGAAATGTATTGGAAAAATGAATGACGTTAGTAAAAATGAAGGAAGAACAGTTTTATTTGTTAGTCATCAGCTTAATACATTGCAAGCATTATGTAATAAAGGTATTGTTTTAAACAAAGGTCAAGTTTCACTAAATATAAGTTCTTCAGAGCAAGCAATTAAACATTATATGCTATTAGCTAATCAAACAGCAAGAACCGCAATTATTGATCGGGTTGATAGGCAAGGTGATGGAAATATTATAGTTACAGATATAAAATTTTTTAATAGTAATAAACAAGAAATTGAAGAGTTGATGACCGGACAGAAGTTCTACATTAATATTTCTTATCAATGTATTAGTTCTTATGTAGGTCAGAACATTAGTTTTGCATTAGCGTTTTATGGTGATGATGGTGTTTTGTATACAGTATTAAATAGTGAACATACAGGCGTATTTTATCATAATTTAAAAAATGAAGGTCAGGTTGTATGTTTAATAGATAAATTGCCGTTAATGAGTGGTAACTATTTTATCAATGTTGCTATAAATTCAAATGGTATTATGCAAGATTGGGTGCAAGAAGCAACTTCGGTAAATGTAATATCAGGAGATTTTTACGGTACAGGAAGAATCAATCCATCTACCCATAGGAGTGTATTAATTGATAATATGTGGCTAAATCAATAATGATAAATTTTTTTAAAAAAATAATAAGCTTTGGTCGTCAAAATAATAATGAAAATTATTTTTCAATTAGTAAAACTGCTAAATTTCAAGTTGCTGATAATTCAAAAATAACTAGAAGTAATATAACTTTAGAAAATGATGCTCAATTAATAATTGGGAACAATGTAACAATTGATAACTATACTATTAAAATTGTTGAAGGTATTTTTATTATAGGAGATAACACTCAGATAATTGGGATAAAAAACACAAATTCTAATTCAATTTTCATTAATAAAGGAAGTTTATCAATTGCTAATAATTGTATTATTCAATCTGAATTTTGCGTTCGATTTGGAGGTATATGTAATGTTGATTGTTATACAGGAATTATGCATGGCACTGAAATTAGATGTGATGAACAATTAATGATTGGAAAATACAATATGATTTCATACGAATGTATGATTTATGATACAAATACACATTGTACATATTCGATTGAAAAAAGAAGGAAATTAACAACTGATAGTTTTCCATACATTGGATTAGAAACAGAAAAACCAAATACAAATCCAATTTTTATAGGCAATGATTGTTGGCTAGGAAAAAGAAGCGTTATTTTGAAAGGTGTAACGATAGGAGATAACTCAACCGTTGCTACAAATGCAGTATTAACGAAATCATGTCCACCTAATAGTATAGTGTATGGAAATCCTGCAGTTTTTAAACAAAAATTAAATTTTTAAAAATTAAGAGTAAGAATTAAAAATATTATTACCCTTTTTTATTGTAATGAAAATTCAGATACTAACACAATATTATACACCTTTTTTAAATAGTTTTTATTTAGATAATCCTCATTTTAATACACTAAGTTATAAGGATATGCTGGAGTTACTTCTTAGTCAGTATTTTGCTGATACAGGAGCTGCCCACCATTACTTTAATTTAAATGGAAACGAATCGTTTATCATCATTGCAAATTGCGAATTATTACAGAAAAAATGGGCTTTAGAAAACTCTGTAATTTATAATAATGCAAATTGGGAAAAGGAAATAGCATTGGCACAAATAAAGAATTTTAAACCAGATGTATTTTATATTGAAAGTATTTTTAGTTTTTATGGATCCTTTATTAAAGAAGCTAAAACTTATTGTAAAAAAGTAGCAGCTTGGATTTCAACTCCCTTTACAAATGATTTACCTTTAAACGATATTGATGTTATATTTTCATCAACACCAGATTTTGTAAAATTATTCAACTCATTGGGTATTTCTTCGTATTATATTTTACCTGGTTTTGACGAACGAGTTTTAACAAAGATAAATAATCAAAAAACAAAGTCTATTAATTTTTCTTTTGTAGGAGGCTGGAGTGATGTGCATGTAAATAGGAAAAAACTCCTAAAACAATTTGTGAAAGAAACACCATTGCAAATATGGGGTTATGGTTATAAAACAAGATATAGCAAAAGGTCTTTGAATTTTTATAAAAATTATTTTTTTCCGGAGAATAAAGAAATTTTAAAACATTATCATAAGGAAGTTTGGGGGCTAGAAATGTATGAAATTTTACAACAATCATTAATTACATTAAATGTACACGAATCTTTATTAAATGGAAACGTAGGAAATATGAGGATGTTTGAAGCAACAGGAGTAGGAACCATGATATTAAATGATTATGGTAATAATTTGTCTCAAATATTTGAAATAGATAAAGAAATTATTGCTTTTAAAAATTTTACAGAAGCTATTGAAAAATACAAATATTTTATTAATCATCCACAAGCAGCAATTCAAATTGGTTTAAATGCACAAAAAAGAACATTAAAAGATTATACATTTAATAATCATGTTTTAAGTATTACAGATAAACTTAAAAAAATAATTTAAACTACTTTTTAAATCTTATATTTAAAGAAGAAAATCATGATTAATTTTGTAACACTTTTTAATTCTAATTATTTATCAAGAGGTTTGGCAATGTATGAATCGTTGCTTATTCACTGCCCTAATTTTCATTTATATGTGGTAGCTTTTGATGATGATACTTTTAACTATTTTCAAAAATTCCCTCAACAAAAAATAACAGCCATTTCTTTAAAACAATTTGAAGACGATAAATTATTAAAAGTAAAATCTTCTCGTTCGGCAGCTGAATATTGTTGGACATGCACAGCTTCAACTATATTATATGCTATAAATACATTTAATTTAGATCATTGTATATATATAGATGCAGATATGTGTTTTTACAGCAATCCCAAAACGTTAATTGATGAATGGTCTGATAAATCTATTTTACTTACAGAACATCGCTATACTACTAATTATGATCAAAGTAAAATAAGTGGAAAATATTGTGTTCAATTTGTTGGATTTAAAAACAATACCGATGGTATGGAGGCATTAACCTATTGGCGTAATGCATGCATAGATTGGTGTTACGCTAGGGCAGAAGATGGAAAATTTGGAGATCAAAAATATTTAGATGATTGGCAAACAAGATTTAAAAATGTTCATGTTTTAAAACATCTAGGTGGAGGAATTGCTCCATGGAATATGCAGCAATATCATTTTATTGAAGATAAAGGAAAAATAATAGGAATTGAAAAAAATACTAAACAAATGTTTGAAGTTGTTTTTTTTCATTTTCACGGATTAAAAGTATATCAAGATTTATGCTTTTCTTTAACTGGCGAAGAATATAAAATGAATAAGTCTGCTTTAAAACTTTTTTACATTCCATATGCTCATGCATTAGCAAAAGTATCTAACCAAATACATGTAAATATTAATCATCAATTTGATGCAAATGGAGCGAATCAAGTTTATGCTATAAAATCTATAAATATTTTATCTTTGTTAAAGTGGTATCTTTATGACGTAAAAACTAATATGAGTAATATTACAGGAAAGCGAACGTTGGGTAGATTTAAAAATAAACATTTTATAAAATTATAAATGGCACATCTTATTGATTTAAAAACTCATACAGATAACAGAGGCAATTTAACAGTTGTTGAAAAAGTTTTGCCTTTTGATATTAAGCGCGTATTTTATATTTATGGAGTTGATGATTCTAAAAGAGGAGGACATCGTCATCATAAAACAGTGCAAGCAGCAGTGTGTATTAAAGGAGCATGTAAAATATATAATAATAATAGTACTGAAGAACATGTGTTTGAATTAAACAGTCCAAGTAAATGTTTAATTATAGAACCAGAAGATTGGCATACCATGTATGATTTTACTCCAGATGCCATATTAATGGTTTTTGCATCCGAATATTTTGATAAAAATGATTATATTTTTGAGCCTTATAAATAATGATTGAATACGAAAATTTACATAATTTAAATAAAACGTTGTTTAATGAATACAAACTAGCTTTTAATGAAGTATTAGAAAGCGGTTGGTACGTTTTAGGAAATAAGGTAAAAGAATTTGAAAGTCAATTTTCAAACTATTGTAAAGCTCAATATTGCATTGGAGTTGCTAATGGATTAGATGCATTAAATTTATCACTCAGAGCTTTTCAATTTGAAAAAGGAACTGAGGTATTAGTTCCTTCAAACACCTATATAGCAACTATTTTATCAATTGTTGAAAATGGTTTACAGCCTATATTGGTTGAACCAGATATTGAAACGTATAATATAAATCCATTATTATTAGAACAGTCAATCACTAATAAAACAAAAGCAATTATGGTTGTGCATTTGTATGGTAAAGTGTGTGACATGGATCCCATCTTAAGCATTGCAAAAAAGTATAACTTAAAAGTTATAGAAGATTGTGCTCAATCTCATGGAGCAATGTATAAAGGTAAGTTATCAGGTAGTTTTGGAGATTTTGCCGCTCATAGCTTTTATCCTACAAAAAATTTAGGAGCATTAGGAGATGCAGGGGCTGTTACTACAAATAACAAAGAACTTGCTGATAAAATAAAAATTTTTAGAAATTATGGTTCAGAAATAAAATATTATAACGAGGTTGTTGGCGTAAATTCAAGGTTAGATGAACTACAAGCAGCTTTATTGTTGGTTAAATTAAAATATATAGATAAAATTACAACACATAAACAAGAATTAGCTTCTATTTATTTGAAAGAACTAAAATCAGATTTTATTAAACCTCAAGTTCATGCCGATTATTTTGATGTTTATCATATTTTTAATATTCGTCATTCAAAGAGAGATGTTATTAAAGAATATTTATTAAAGAATAATATTAAAACAGAAATTCATTATCCTGTAGCCCCTAATAAACAAAAAGCAATGCTTGGGATTATTGATAATCAACCAACACCAATTGCAGAAGAGATACATCAAACAACATTGAGTTTACCAATATCTTATTTTCATACAAAAGAAGATATATATAAAGTAATTGAAGTATTAAATTCTTTTTAATATGCCATTATTATCCATCATAACTATAAATTATAACGATGCTATAGGTTTGGAAAAAACTATTAAAAGCGTTATTTCACAAAGTTTTCAAGATTTTGAGTATATCATAATTGATGGTGGTTCTAAAGATAATAGTAAACACATAATTGAGAAATATCAATTAAAAATTACTTATTGGGTAAGCGAAAAAGACAATGGTATTTATAATGCTATGAATAAAGGAATTATACAAGCACAAGGTAACTATTGTTTGTTTTTAAATTCTGGAGATTATTTAGCAGATAATGATGTATTACTTAATGTGTCATCACAATTAGATAATACAGATATTGTTTATGGAGATATGATAATTGACAGAAATCACAAATTAGAATATGCGAAATCTCCAGAAATATTATTATTTGAAGAAATGATAAGAGGTACATTGTGGCATCCAGTATCATTTATAAAAAAAGAGTTATTTGATAAATTTGGATTATATAATGAATCATTTAAAATTATAGCTGATTACGATTTTTTTATAAAAAACCTTTATGTAAATCATGTTTCTAAAAAACATATTTCGGTTTTTATTTCAGTATTTAACACAAATGGGATAGGCTCATCGGAAAAATACCAAGAACTTCAAAATCAAGAAAGAAGAGCTTCTCAATTGTCGTATTTTCATCCCGATATAATTGAAAGTGCCATGCATCATTCTCAATTAAAAAGAAGTAAAGCACAAGTAGTTTTAAATTGGTTGAAATCTAAACCTATATTATTGTCTTTTTTTAAATTAATGTATT
This sequence comes from uncultured Flavobacterium sp., assembly GCA_964541155.1. Lineage (GTDB taxonomy): Bacteria > Bacteroidota > Bacteroidia > B-17B0 > Aurantibacillaceae > UBA4416. The sequence goes on along the minus strand of CAZIPC010000001.1, from coordinate 498,089 downwards.
CACTTGGTAAAAAAATAAATAATGGACGTTAAGCAACTAATAACTGATATTTTTAGATTTAATATTAGCGCTTATAAATTAAGACTTTTTAAATTAAATGCTTTAATTAAGCGTTTAATTTTCTCAGCCCATTCAAAGTATAGCAATAGTGATAATTATCAATCAATTCCAATTATTATTAATAACAGAAATCGATTAACGCATTTAAAAACGTTAATTAATTGGTTACAAATGGCGGGTTATTCTAATATTATTATTTTAGATAATAAAAGTAATTATGAACCATTACTTGAATTTTACAAAACCACCTCCTGTAAAGTAATTTATTTGAATGAAAACTACGGGCATTTAGCCTTTTGGAAATCAGGCATTTATAAAGATTATTATAAAGATTTTTATGTTTATACTGACCCAGATGTAGTGCCAGTTGAAAATTGCCCAAAAGATTTTTTGAAATATTTTTTATTAAAATTAAAACACTACAGTAATATTGAAAAAATTGGTTTTTCATTAAAAATAGATGATTTACCAGATTATTATATCAAAAAAAATGATGTTATAAGTTGGGAAAAAAAATTTTGGGAAACTCAAGTAGAGAAAGATATTTATAATGCCCCATTAGATACTACGTTTGCGCTTTATAAACCCTATACAAATGGATTAATTTGGGTTCAGAATGCTTATAGAACAGGAGGTGATTATGTAGCAAGACATTTGCCTTGGTATGAAAATTCAAATAATATGACAGAAGAAGATTTATTTTATTTAAATAATATTAAAAAAGGCGCTTCGCATTGGATAAAAAAAGATTAATTTTTTAAATTGAAATTTAATCTCAAAAAAATATAAAAATAAGTGATTAATTCTACACCATTAATAAGCATTTGCATTCCTACCTATAATGGTGCTCATTATATAAAAAAATGTATTGAGTGTTGTATTAATCAAACCTATAAAAACATCGAAATCATAGTAAATGATGATGGCTCATCTGATGATACTGTAGCTTTACTTTATCAATTTGCTCTAAAAGATGATCGTATTAAATTTACTCAAAATGAAAAAAATTGTGGTCTTGTTGCTAATTGGAATCGTTGTTTAGAGTTGGCTACAGGCAAATATATCAAATGGTTGTTTCAAGACGATTTGATGGAATTGGATGCCATTGAATCTTTTTATGAAATAGCAAAAAAAGGATATGATGTTGTGGTTTCTAAACGAAACTATGTATTATCTCAAAATGCAACTGATGCTGAAAAAAAATATTACTTTAAATATATTAAAAAATTAGAGAATTATTTTGATCCCAACTTAGAGGGATATTATTTTTCAGACAAGCAGATTGTAGATATTGCTGTATCTAACATAGCGTTAAACTTTATAGGAGAACCAAGTTTATTGTTTTATAAAAAAGATTTAATACTCAAAGTAGGAAACTATGACCCATTGTTTCATCAAATATGTGATTTAGAGCATTGTATGAGATTAGCTACTGTAGCTGGAATATATGTAATAAATAAACCATTGTGTTCTTTTGTAGTTCATTCAAATTCAACTTCGTCATCAAATATTAACTCCAAATTTTTTTATTTAGTTTATTTCGAAACAGCACACTATGCTTATAAATTAATTCATAATAAGGCATTTTTTTCATTTCAAACATTAGCCTCTTTTAAACAAAAATTCAAGCTAAAAATTTATTATAAATATAAAATGTTTGAAGCTAAAAGAGTTTCAAAAAATCAAATGGATTTAATAACCTATCGCAAAGCCTTATCAGATGCTCCTTTTTTTAAACTATCTTTCCTTGATTTGATATTACTTTATCCTATTTATTGTTTTCTTAAGTTTATTAAAGCTAGTGTACTATCCCTAATATAAAATAGTGCATTTACTGCCTTTATTTTAAACTATTTGTATCCTTTTTGTATATTTGTTATTTATGATTGGTAATTCTAATATAGCAATAAGTGTAGTGATTGTAAGCTATAATGTAAAAGATTTAGTTGCTACTTGTATCAATACATTGTACCAATTTTTACCATCTCATTTATCAATAGAAATTATATTAGTTGACAATAATTCTAAGGATGACACTGTGAGTTTTATTAAACATCAATTTCCAGAAGTAATTGTAATTCACAATAATTATAATGCTGGTTTTCCAGCGGCTAATAATCAGGCATTTAAAATAGCAAAAGGTAAATACATTTTTATGTTGAATCCTGATACTGAATTTTTAGATGATTCATTAGATAAATTATACCAAAAATTACAATCTGATTCCTCAATTAGTTTAATTGCCCCTATGTTATTAAATACTGATAAAACAAGACAATTAAGTGTTTGGCGTTTTCAATCAATATGGTCTATATTTTGTGAAATACATTATTTTAGATTTTTATTGGGTCATAAAAATTATAGCGATAAAGATTTGTCAAAATCGTTTGAAGCAGAATGTTTTTCGGGAGCAGCTATTTTATTTAAAAAAGATATTATAAATAATATTGGAAATTTAGATGAATCCATGTTTTGGATTGAAGATACGGAGTTTTGTTATAGAGCTTACCATGCTGGATATAAACTTTTATATTATCCTGATGCTAAGATAATTCATCATGTTGGTCAAAGTGCAAAAACAAATTATAATATTTCCATATCAAATCAGATTTTTAATAAAATTAAATTTTTTAAAAAACATCATTCTATAGTTTCATGGATTATAGTAATGTTATTAAGCTTTTATCATGTAATTTTAAAATTAATTGTATTTGGATTATTAGCTCCACTTAATAAAACGTATTACAGAAAAGCAAAAGCATATTGGTATACATTACCAAGAGTATTTAATCCACCAATAGGAATGAATTAAGGATAAGAATAGAAAACCTGAAAAGTAATGATACCAAAAATATCTATAGTCATAGTAAGTTACAATGTGTGTGATTTTGTTATATCTGGTATAACATCACTTTATAAGTATACAACTTTGCCTTTAGAAATAATTGTAGTAGATAATAACTCTTCAGATAATACTGTATCAGAAATTAAAAGTAAATTTAAGGAGGTAAATGTTATTTCAAATAAAGTTAATATTGGTTTTTCTGCTGCAAACAATCAAGGTTTTAAAATTTGTACAGGAGATTATATTGTTTTATTTAATCCAGACGCCGAGTTAGTTGAAAATTCATTTGATGTGATTTTATCAGAAATAAATAAATATAAAGACAAGGATTTTTTGATTGGAACAACTTTAATTAATACTAATAACACTTATCAAACATCTTGTTGGAAATTTCCTTCTCCATTGCAGCATTTATTAGAATTGTTTTTTTTAAATAGATGGATTGATATAACACGGTATAAATCATCAACATTAAAAAATAGTTGCGACGTTGATTTTATATCAGGCGCATTTATTTTTGCAAAACAAAGTACAATAAAAAAATTAAAAGGCTTAGACGAAGATTTATTTTGGATGGATGATGTTGATATTTGCAAAAGAAATATAGAGCAGGGCGGACGAAATATTTATTTAACCTCCACAAAAGTTAAACACCACACAGGCAAATCATCAAAAAAAAATCAAAAAATAGTTGTATCAAATCAAATAATTAGTAAACTAAAATTTTATAGAAAACAAAATCAATTATTTTATTTTTATATTTCAATTCCTATTTTTTTGTTACACATAATTTCTCGTATTGTATTATTTTTTATTATAAGTATTTTTAAAAAATCTTATAACGATAAAACAAGCGCTTATTTTTATACCTTTAGTAAGCTATTTGATTACTTATTTTTTAAAAATAGTAAAGTAGTATAATAACTTAAATTTGAAATTAATTTCTATTATGAAAATTTGTTTATTGGCAGACGGAGAGAGTATTCATACACAAAGATGGTGTCAGCATTTTTTTGAATTAGGACATGAAGTACATTTAATTACATTCAAAGATGTTCATATTCAAAATATTATAATACATGTTATTAAAGGTGTTGATATAAATGTTGCAGGAGGTAACTGGAAAGTTATTTTAAAATATAAAGAAGTAAAAAAAATCATTAAAGTTATTAAACCTGATGTCGTACATGCTTTATATGCTACAAGCTATGGTTTAATTGGAGCTTTATCTGGATTTAAAAAATATATTGTAACACCATTAGGAACAGATGTTTTAATTAGCCCTAAAAAATCTTTTATATATAGAGTTATTTTAAAATTTGTTTTTAAAAAAGCAAATATCATTACCTCGATGGCTCCTCATATGAAAGAAGCTATGCTTAAATACGGAGCAAAAGAAGATAAAATAAAAGATATTGTACTTGGTATAAATACAACGATATTTAATAAAACTAAGAGAAAATTGTCAGATACTGAATTTGTTATTTGTAGTACTCGTAATTTTGAACCTGTTTATAATATCCCTCATTTTTTGAGGGCTATAGCCATAATTAAATCAAGTATACCAAATTTAAAAGTATATATTGTTGGCGATGGTTCATTAAAAAAAGAATTAATAGATTTATCAATTCAATTGAATATTGATGATAAAGTTGATTTTTTAGGAAAAGTACCTCAAAGTAAAATAGTAGAGCTGTTAAATCAATCTCATGTGTTTGTCACAGTGTCGCTTTCAGATGGAAATAGTTTATCTTTAATAGAAGCAATGGCTTGTGGAGCATATCCTGTAGCAACTAATATTTTAGCAAATAAACAATGGATCACAGATGGAATAAATGGCAGCTTTGTGAAAGTAAATGATGAAAAAGATTTAGCTCAATGTTTAATTTATATTTATCAAAATTATGATACGATTATTTCAATGGCAATGAACGAAAGTGACAGGCTAATTGAAGAAAAAGGAACATGGCAAATTAATATGTCTAAAATGGAAACGCTTTATAAATCATTTTTATAATTGTTAAAATATATAAAACATAGTCAAATTGATTTCGAAAAATGGGATAAAACTATCCTATCGTCTTCTTTTCCATTTGTTTTCGCACAGTCTTATTATTTAAATTCTACTAGTCCACAATGGGATGCATTAATTATAGGAGATTATGAAAGTGTTTTTCCTGTGACACATAAAACTAAATTTGGAATATCATATTTGCCGCAACCACCATTGACATCTCAACTTGGAATTTATGGGAAAGTGAATGATGAAATAGAAAAAACAATTTATACGCACATTTTATCTCATTTTAAACTTATTGAGATTGAACTTAATGTTACTAATAAAATAGAGTTACCGTATATTTCTTCAAAAAATACATATATAATAAATTATTCTCAAGGATATATTTTTAATCAAAATACAAAACGAAATATTTCAAAAGCTATTGAACATAAATTTTACGTTGAAAGAGTTAATGATGAAGAAATTTTATCTATTTCCAAAACATATTTAAATCCTTTCTTAAACAATCAGCTTCATTTATCTAAAACAACTATTTTGTTATTTGATAATTTATTACGTAACAGTTTAATTAATCAGCAACTATATACATTCAAAGTATTAGATAATCATCAAAACATTAGAGCTTTAGGGCATTTTATTTGTAATGGTAAACATGCTTTATTTTTAAAGGGAACAAATTTTGATAAATCAGAAAATACTGGTAGTATGCATTTATTGATGCAGCATGCCATTCATTTTTTTGAGGATAAAAGTATTTGGTTTGATTTTGGAGGAGGGTCCTTATCCGAAGGATTAGCCAATTTTTATAAAGGTTTTGGGGGAGAAGCTATGAACTATAGTTTTTTGAGAGTTAATAAACTTCCTTGGTTAATTAAATTATTTAAAAAATAAAAGAGAGCTAGCTTTTTTGTTAATTTTAGCATTTTAATCAATGTAATACCAAATAAAAATAATTGAAAACAGTTTCGATAGTTATACCTTGTTTAAATGAAAAAGATTATATTTTTCGTTGTTTACAATCTATACTAAATCAAAGTTATCCTGCTGATTTAATTACTACATACATTTGTGATGGAGGGAGTAATGATGGAACAATTGATATGATTAATCAATTTTCTAATTTAAATGATACACTTGGTAATTTTAAAATGTTGCATAATGTTAATAAAACAACACCTTATGCATTAAATATTGGAATTAAAGCTTCTACAGCTGATATCGTTATTATTTTAGGAGCGCATTCAGAATTAGATAAAGATTTTGTTATAAACAACGTTACATCTTTTGATATAGATAATATTATTATGTGCACCGGTGGGGTATTACAAAATGTATTCGAAAATAAATTATCTCAAATCATAGGTGCAGCAATGTCATCGTCTTTTGGAGTTGGAAATGCACACTTTAGAACAGGTAATAAAAATGGTTTTGTTGATACTGTTGCTTTTGGAGCCTATAAAAAAGAAATATTTGACAAAATAGGGTTGTTTGACGAAGAATTAATTCGAAATCAAGACGATGAATTTAATTACAGACTCACTAAAGCTGGATACAAAATATATTTAAACCATTCTATAAAATGCGATTATTTTGTTAGATCTTCTTTTCAAAAGTTATTTAAACAATATTTTCAATATGGATATTGGAAAGTTTTTGTGAATAAAAAGCACCAAGCAATTACTACTATTCGTCAATTAATTCCACTATTTTTTGTTTTATATGTAATTGTGTTGATTTTAAGCATTTTGGTAAAAATTACTTTATTTAAAGTTTTAAGTATTTTCGGAATTATCTATTTATTATTAGCAATGTTATTTGCTTTAAAAAATAATCAAGTTACTTTTTTAAATCGTTTTTTGATTATGTACACGTTTTTTATATTGCATTTAAGTTATGGTTTAGGTTATTTAAAAGGCATTATTCATTTTTTTATTTTAAATAAACAAATTAAAAAACACGAATCATTATCACGCTAAATATGTTTAATAAAATAAAGAATAGTTATTTAATAAATGAGTATAATGTACCCTTGTTAATAGCATTTTTATTACCATTTGGCATTAATTACTCTGTTTTTATAATTATTTGGTTATTAGGTTTTTTATGTTTTAATAATAAAGCACTTAGTTTTAAAAATATAATTCAAAATAAATGGGTATTTGTATTTATAGCTTTTTTTATAATACATGTTGTAGGATATTTTTTTTCAGTAAATAAAACCGAAGCATTATCAGCTATTGAAATAAAATTAAGTTTTTTAATATTTCCAATTTTGATATTTTCTTCAGAGTATAATCAACTTCAATTAAAAAAAATATTTATTTCATTTGTAACAGGATGTATTCTGGCTTCTTCACTCTGTCTATTTCATTCTTTTTATTTATATCTATTAACAAAAAGAACAGATGTGTTTTTTTACTCTGAGTATAATTATTTTATGCACCCTAGTTATTTTGCTATGTACTTAGTGTTTGCACAATTAATAGTGATACTGTTTTATAAAAAATGGTTAAGCCATTTATTATATTTAAATTTTAAAATTGGATTTATTACATTATTAAATTGCATCTCAATAATTTTGTGTTCTTCAAAAATGGGTATTATAACCGCACTAATTATATTTCCCACTACATTAATAGCCATTATGTATCAAAAAGGTTATAAAAAAATTATAATAAGTTTTATAATAAGTTTTTTGTTTGGATTAATGCTAATTTATAGAGTATTTCCAACTCCATTTCAGCGAATTAAAGTGGCACTTCATGTTACAGCTTCAGCTCAACAAATTAATAAAACAGATTCAGAAAGTACAGCCGTTCGCATTTTAATATGGAAAGAAGCTGTTAAATTAATAAAAGATAATTTTTGGATGGGTACAACACCTGGTGATGCGCATGATAAATTGATTCAGTCTTATCAAAAAGAAGGTTTGTCAGGCGCATTAATTAAAAAATTAAATACACATAATCAATTTTTACAAACATTTGTTGGTACAGGCGTTATTGGATTCATATTATTAAGTCTTATAACATTTGGAATGCTTATTTTTTCAATAGTAAAAAAAGATTATATGTTACTTTTATTTAGTTTATTGATTATTTTTAACTTTTTAGTCGAATCAATGCTTCAGGCTCAGGCAGGATTTATATTTTATGTATTTTTCTTGTGTATTCTTTTACGGTATCCATTTTTTGAAATTAACCATAATTTAGGCACTTCAAAATCTTAATTAATTGATTTACAGAGCCTAAATGCATTATAACTTTTTAAGAATCGTTAAGAATATCTTTTTAAAAATCGTTAAACTTTCTTAACTTTCTACACTTTAAACTTGTAAAAACTTAAAATGATTCCATTTTCACCGCCGCGAATTGATGATAAAATAATAAATGAGGTAACTGCTGCTTTAAAATCTGGATGGATTACTACAGGCCCTAGAACTAAAGATTTTGAGAAAAAAATTACAGCATACTGTGGAAATAAAGCCACTATATGTTTAAATTCAGCTACAGCTGGATTAGAAATTATGTTAAGATGGTTTGGAGTTGGAGAAGGCGATGAAGTTATTTTACCAGCCTATACGTATTCAGCTACTGCTAATGTTATCATTCACTGTGGTGCCACGCCAGTATTTGTAGATGTAAATCCAGAAGATTTCAATATTAATATTTTAAATATAGAAAAGGCGATTACTCAAAATACTAAAGTTATTATGCCTGTTGATTTTGCAGGATATCCTTGTGATTATGATGAGATAAAAGCTATAGCATTAAAGCATCAACATGTGTTTAAATCCAATTCAAAAAATCAAGAATTATTGGGTAGAATTTTAATTTTATCAGATTCAGCACATTCTTTTGGCGCTGATTATAAAGGAAAAAAAGCAGGCGCATTAGCCGACGTGTCTGTGTTTTCATTTCATGCTGTAAAAAATTTAACAACAGCAGAGGGTGGCGCAATTGCTTTAAATTTTGATGCACCATTTGATAACGATGAAATTTATAAATATTTGTGCATGCTAACACTGCATGGTCAAAATAAAGATGCCTTGGCAAAAACTCAAAAAGGTAATTGGAAATATGATATTATTGAGGCAGGTTATAAATGCAATATGACAGACATAGCTGCGGCAATTGGTTTAGTAGAGTTAGAACGATATGATAGTGATACTCAAATTAAAAGAAAAGAAATTTTCGAAGCCTATCAAACTGCATTTTCTAAAGATAAACGATTTCAAATCCCTCTCCATCAAACTAATGATAAAATAGGATGCTATCATTTATACCCTCTACGAATAAATGGAATTAATGAAGAACAAAGAGATGCTATTATGAAAGAAATTTTCGATAAAGATGTATCCGTTAATGTTCATTTTATGCCAGTTCCAGCTATGACTTTTTATAAAAAATTAGGATATGATATTAAAAATTATCCAGTCACTTATGATAATTATTGTAGAGAAATTTCGCTACCAATATTTTATGATTTAAATAAAGAACAAGTTTATAAAGTGATTGATGTTGTTTTAAATTCAGTTGATAAGGTATTGTGTTAAAACGTTTTTTTGATATAATAGCTTCTTTTTTTGGAATTTTATGCCTTCTCCCTGTATTTTTAGTAATTAGTTTATTAATGTTATTTACTTCAGGGTTTCCTCTATTTTATATACAAAGTAGAGTAGGACGTAATGGTAAATTATTTCATTTATATAAATTTAGAACTATGTATTTGAATTCGGATAAGCAAGGATTACTTACTGTTGGCGGACATGATGCTAGGGTTACAAAACTTGGTTATTATTTACGGAAATATAAATTAGATGAATTACCACAACTTTTTAATGTGTTATCGGGTTCTATGAGCTTGGTTGGACCCAGACCAGAAGTTAAAAAATACGTTGATTTATATACTCAAGAACAGCTAATTGTTTTATCTGTTAGGCCTGGTATTACAGATTTTGCATCAATCGAATATATTAATGAAAACGAAATTTTAGCTCAATCATCAAATCCAGAATATACCTATATAAACGAAATAATGCCAGCAAAATTGGCTTTAAATACTCAATATATTAAACAAAAAAACTTTTTTTTAGATTTAAAAATCATTATTAATACTGTAATAAAAATTATTAAATAAAAGCCGTTTTATAATTTTATTAAAATGTTTTTAGTGAATCTTAAATAATTATATTTACTTCTTAATTTATACTCATATGAAAAATATTTCTTTTATTTTAAACATTGTTTTATCAATAGCAGTGGCTATTTTGTTTTATCAAGTGTATTCAATAAAAACATCGTTAGCTAACTCCAGCAATAACATAGATGTTGAGTTAAAACCTAAAGTAATTAATAGTTCAACAAATTTAACCGAGGCTAAAATTGCATATGTTAATACAGATAGTATTAACGAACATTATGATTACATATCAGATTTTACAAAAGTTATCCGAAATAAAAAGTCAATTTTAGAAAGTCAAATGCAAAGCATGACGGCTAAGTTTCAGCAAGAATATGAAGCATTTCAACAATCAGCACAAGCAGGCGTTGCACCTCAATCTGAATTAAAAAAACAACAAGCTAATTTAGAAAGGCAACAACAAGAGTTAGCCAACAAAGAATTACAATTACAAAATTTAGGAGTTGAGTTAGAAGAGAAAAATTTGGAATTAAATAAAAATGTAAAAACCTATTTACAAAAAATTAATAATGGAAGGTTCGACTATATTTTATCATACTCTGATTTAATGCCTACTATCTTACTCACAAATCCAAAGTTAGATATCACTACAGAGGTATTAAATGGAATTAACGAAGAGTATAAACACACTAAAACTAAAAAGTAATGGAAGATAGAAAGGGGCTTTTAAATAAAATCATGCATGTTCATCATTTTCATGAAACATTTCAAATAGGAAATGCCGATTCTCCAACATTGATAGATGAGAAAGATTATACCTTACGTTATAATTTAATTAAAGAAGAAAATGAAGAATACTTAGAAGCATGTAAAAATGGAGACATTGTTGAAATAGCAGATGCTTTAGGTGATCAATTATATATCCTTTTTGGAACCGTATTAAAACATGGCCTTCAACATAAAATAGAAGAAGTATTTGATGAAATACAACGTAGCAACATGAGTAAATTAGATGAAAATGGGCAACCTATTTTTAGAGAAGATGGGAAAATTTTAAAAAGTAACTTATATTTTCGTCCTAATATTAAAGAAATTTTAGATAAATAGTAAATCGATTTATTAAATTATAATTCAATAATTTTATCAGCATACCTTAATGCTGAATCTCTGTGGCTAATAATAATACAAGTTTTGTTTTTCATAATTGATTTTAGGTTATTTAAAATCAATTCTTCTGTTTCAACATCAACAGCCGATAAACAATCGTCAAATATTAAAATTTTTGGTTTAGATATTATGGCTCTGGCAATAGATATTCTTTGTTTTTGTCCACCAGATAAAGTAACACCTCTTTCTCCAATTAAAGTATCAAATCCATCAGGAAATGCTACAATATTTTCATAAACACCAGCATCTTTTGCAGCTTGTATAATTTCTAAATCTGTATAATTATGGTTAGATGAAAATGCTATATTATTTTTAATTGTATCAGAAAACAAAAACACTTCTTGTGGAACATACCCAATACTGCGTCTTAATTCAAATAAATCAATTTTGTTAATAGGATAATTATCGATGAGTATTTCTCCGGATGACACATCATATAATCGAGTTAATAAGTTTGCAATAGTTGATTTTCCCGTTCCTATCTGTCCTTTAATTCCAATAATTTCACCTTTTTTTATTTTAAAGCTAATGTTTTTTAAGGCTTCTATTTTGCTATCATTGTATATAAATCCAACATGTTTAAATTCAATATTTCCTTCAATATGTTTAGTAATTTCTGGTGTGTTTACAATAGCTGGTTTGGTTTGTAGAAATTCGTTTATTCTTGTTTGAGAGGCCGAAGCTCTTTGTATTAATGATGTTACCCATCCTAATGATGCAAATGGCCATGTTAATTTATATACATATAAAATAAATTCTGTAATGTTTCCAGGTTCAATGGTGCGATTAATTACTAAATGACCACCAAACCAAACCGTTGCAATAACACTAATTCCAATCATTAAAACCATTACTGGTTGAAAAAAAGCCTCTACTATGGCTAGTTTTAAATTATGCGTTTTAAAGTTTGTATTTAATGATGTTAATTTATTAATATAATGATTTTCTCTTGAATAAGCTTTGATGACTCTGATTGCTGAAAATGTTTCTTGAGCATGAGAGGTTAATTTTGAGAGTTCTTCTTGTACAATTGTACTCCTTTTATTTATTAAATCAGATACTTTATAAATTACGTAAGATAATAATGGTAATGGAGCAAATACTAATAAGGTTAATTGCCAATTAATTTTAATCATAAATAGTAATACTATTATTACTGTTGAAAACGTATTAATTAAATACATGATTGCTGGCCCTGTGTACATTCTAACTTTACTTACATCTTCGCTTATACGATTCATTAAATCTCCTGTAGTATTGTTTTTGTAAAAAGAAGCATCTAGTGTTTGGTAGTGCTGGTACATTTCATTTTTTTGATCATACTCAATGTAACGACTCATAACGATAATCGTTTGTCTCATTAAAAATAAAAAGAATCCACTACTAATAGCTAATACCAATAATGTAGTACCAAAAACAATAAATTTATAAGTATTAACAGGCTTATGTTGTGTAATTAAGTCAACAATTTCATTAGTAGCATTTCTAACTATTACACCTTGGTAAATAGAAAACACAGTTGATAAAATAACAAACAGTGCCCCAAAAAGTAAACGCCATTTATATTTAATAAAATAAATATTTATGGACTGTAAAGATTTCATTGATGAAAAAGTAGCCTTAATTAAAAATCATTATTTAATTGATTGGTTGCTTTTTGTAAAATTTCGAAAGCATTTTCGGCCATTAAGTTTTCTTTATCAAGTGTAGGATTAATTTCTACCATTTCAAAACAAACAATTTTTTTGGAGCGCATAATATAGTAAATTAAATTACCGGCTTCTTTTTCGGTAATGCCATTTGGTACAGGAGTTCCTGTTCCACTTGATATTCTACTATCCATACTATCTACATCAAAACTAACATATATTAAATCACAGTGGTCTAAATAATTTAACGACTCAATAGCAACACGTTCAACAGCTTTTTTTCTAATTTCCTGTAAATTAAATACTCTAACTTTATTTTTCTTTATTAAAAATTCTTCTTGAGGCTCAAAATCTCTTAGGGCAATATATACTAAATCATTATAATTTATTTTTGGTGCAATGCCGCCTAGTTTTTTTAATTTTTCCCAATATTCAATAGTTTCATCATCGGGCTTATTTTGCTGTCTTTCTTTATTGTCTTCCCCCAAAACGCATGCAATAGGCATGCCATGCATATTGCCGCTAGGTGTTGTGTAAGGTGTATGTAAGTCGGCATGAGCATCAATCCATATAACTCCAATGCGTTTATTTGGATAAGCCATCTTTATTCCAGAAATAGTGCCAAGCGCAGAACTATGATCTCCAGCTAATACAATAGGCACTTCATCACCTAATAAGGTAGTTTTAATTTCACTTGCTAAACGTTCATTTAACGTGTACACACCTTTTATGCGTTTTGCATAATCATTTACTACAGGCTCTAAAAGTAAGTGATTTTCTGTTGGAACCTCTACCGCTTTAAATTTTTTAAAAAATGTACTGCCAAAATCTAAGGCTGCAATTTTAATGGCATCAACGCCCATGCTTGCCCCTCTGGTTCCTGCCCCAATTTCACTTTTTACTTCTATTAATTTTATTGGTTTAATCATAACTTTTTCACAATAGAGATTAAAGATACAAATGATTACTGATATAAAGAATTATGTTACAAATTCTATATAACATCTTGATTTTTAATACTAGTTGCTATCTCTAAAATGGTTTTTTTAGACAAAGTATTTAATGTTGGTATATTTATAATGGTTGTATTTGATATTGAATCAATAATAGGTTGTTTAATTTCGTCTTCAAAAAAACCGTTAAATACTATTGCTTTTAAACGGTATTTATTTTTAATTAAATAATCAATAGATAGTAAACTATGATTAATGCATCCTAAATAATTTGAAATTACAAGAATAATTTCACAGTTTATGTTTTTAGTAATATCAATAACATAGTTTGAATTATTAAGTGGGACAAGTATTCCACCTGCGCCTTCAATAATTAAATGGTTATTTGTTCTTGGAATATTTAAAGTATTTAAATTAATGGTAATGCCATCTATTTTTGCTGCAAAATGAGGAGATAAAGGTTTTTTTAAAAGGTATGTTTCAGGATGAATAACAGTTTTTGTATTGCTTAATAAACTTCTAATTGTTTGAGAGTCTATTCCTTCCAATTCTCCACTTTGAATTGGTTTCCAATAATCTGCAAGTAATGCTTCAGTTAAAATAGCTGATACAATTGTTTTTCCTACATTAGTTCCTATACCTGTAATAAAATAATTCATTTCAAAATAGCTTTAAATAGTCTTGTTTTATGTGTTCTATATTTATTTTTTCATTTATAAAAGTTTGGCAATTTTGTATCATTTTATCAAACTCTGTTTGATTTAATTTTGCAAATTGTTCAATACTATTAACAAATTGCTCTTTATTTTTCAGGTTGATATCAATTCCAACATGATTATTTTTTAAATTTTTCCATGGAGTTTGATCTGAGATAATAACAAGTCTACTATTTTGAAGAGTTTCAGCAATGATATGTCCAAAATTTTCAGTTTTGGTAGGTAAAAATAAAGCATGATATCTCTGTATTGTAGAGCTGATTTCATTTGGGTTTAATATAGATTTATATTTAAAATGTATATTATTGGGTAAAAGAGTTGAATTACTTTGGCATTTATCCCAATAAGTCATATCTTCTTTTGGACCATATATATCAAAAATAATATCGCAATTTTTTACTTCTTTTAAAATATCGATAGCAAAATTTAAATTTTTAACCCCTACAATTCTGCCTATGTAAACTAATTTAAGTATATTTTCTTTCTTTTCAATATACTCAATATGCTGATTTATAAAGGATGGTAAATTTGAAACTTCCGAAATAGATATAGTGTTACCAATTTTAGTTTTAATTTCTGCTGTTTCTTCGGCAGATGTAGATTGCCAATGTACGTTTTTAAATAATCCTATAACCTTAGCAATTGTTATAAATAATTTTTTTTTAATTGGTTTTATAGATAAAGCATTATTGCGTAACATGCCTCTTGGGGCAATAACAATTTTTGATGTTATTTTGTTTTGACGTTTCCATATTAAGGGATATATCGTAAAAAATACAGAAAACAAGCTATTTAAATAAAGAGTATCGTGTGATGTATGTTTAATTAAATTTAAAATAAACCTTGAATTCATGTTTTCTGAACTAACGTAAAAAACGGATCTTCCTTCAAAAACAGTCCATTCATTTAGTTTTACATTAGAGTAGGGTTTATTAGTTTTAAAATCTCTATCAGATGTTATAATTTTAAACTCAATATCATCTTGTAAATGTTTTGTAAGTGAGGCTATTGATTGTATTGGTCCGCCAGCTAAATAGCCTGGTAAAAACCAATCGCACATAATTAATATGGTTTTTTTAGTCTTCAATGTGATGAGTATTAAGCCAATTATTTAAAACAACAAGATGCCAAATTCGGCTCCATGTAATTTTAGGGTCATTATTTAAAAAACGATTCCAAATAGATATGACAGCTTCCCTATTAACAAAACTTCTTTTAGCAAATTGAATAATGTTTTCTTCGCAAAAATCTCTTAATTCTTCTTTTAGCCAATTTTTCCAAGGAAGTACAAAACCCATTTTGGAACGATTACTAATATTATCGGGTAATAAATTTTCTAACGAATCGATTAATAATTTTTTTGGAGTTGTAGGATATTTATAGTCGTCTTTTACACCTAAAACAAATTCAACCAATGTGTGATCTAAAAAAGGAACACGTACCTCTAATGCCACAGCCATACTCATTTGATCAGTATCTCTTAGTAACACATTTTGCATATAGGTTTGTATTTCAAGCAATGAAACACTACTTAAGATATGATTTTTAGCTATTTCTTTTTGATTAAGAGAAGCCTTTATGAAATGATCAGAACGGTAAGTTGAAGTTGAAATTGTATTAAAATCAGTTGAGTTAAATAGTTTTCTATTTATAGGGTAAGCATTATAACCGTTAATAAGTGATAATTGTAATATTTCAGATGTTTTATCTGCTTTAATTGTTTTGTTTTTAAGCGTAATTAATTTACTTGCAATATTTTTTGCTGGTATTAGATTTAACCAACTCTTTTTTTCAAGAGCATAATAGTGCTTAAATATATCATACCCAGCAAATAATTCATCGCTGCCAAGCCCTGATAATGCTACTGTAACACCTTCTTGTTTTGTAGCTCTTGCTACTATAAAACTATTAATTCCATCTCCGCTTGGATGATCTATAGCTTGAAGAGCTTCTGGCAATTCATTTAAAAAATCTTTAGCACTTACTTTTATGTTATGGTGAGTTGTATTAAATTTTCTTGAAATTTGAGTGGCATAATTTGATTCTGAAAATTCACTTTCGTTGAAATTCACATTAAATGTTTGTATTTTTTCGGAAGTTACTTTACTCATTAATCCAACAATAGCACTACTATCTATTCCTCCTGATAGAAATGCACCGAAAGGAACATCAGAAATTAGTTGTCTTTCAACAGCCTGCGTTAGTAATTCATTCACTTTTTTACACGTATCCTGATAAGATAAATCATTTGATGATGTGTTATAATCATTAATATTCCAATACTGTTTTAAAAGTAATTTGTTGTTTTGGTATTCTATTAAACAACCTGGTTTAAGCATAAATACATTTTGTAAAATTGTATTTGGTGCATGTACAGTTGAATATTGTATATATTCCGCTAAAGATAAATGGTTTACTTTTTTTTCAATAATTCCAGAATTGATAAGTGCTCTAATTTCAGAAGCAAATATTAAAATATCATTTTTAACATGATAATACAAGGGCTTTATGCCAAGTCTATCTCTTGTTATTATTAATTTTTGTTCTAATGTATCCCATATAGCAATAGAAAACATTCCATTAAATTTAGTAAAGCAATCATTTCCCCATCTTAAAAAAGCTGCCAAAATAACTTCAGTATCAGAATTGGTTTTAAAAAAATAAGGTAAATTTTTAGATCCATGTTGAGCTCTCTGGAGTTCTAGTTTTAAAGACTTATAATTATAAATTTCTCCATTATAAATTATAATATACCTTTTGTCTTGAGAAATAAATGGTTGATTTGCAGCATCAGATAAATCAATTACAGATAAACGCCTATGCCCAAAAAAGCAGTGTTCATCATTCCAAAAACCTTCTGCGTTTGGACCTCTATGCGAAATAGAGTCTGTCATTTTTTTTATGACAGAATGTGTGTTAGAATTATTTATATGTTTACCTACAATTCCTGAAATACCACACATACATTATAATTGTAATAAATACAAAGTGTTTTTATATTTTATAATCGTTTATAAAATAATTTTACTGATAACGAAGATAGTAAATTTAGCTTAATGTTATAGAACACAAATAGTTAAATCATAATATAAAAAATATGTACTTTTGTTAAATGAACATAGAACATTTTTTATCAATTAATATATCTCCTATTATTAATCAATTATTTGGTTTAACTACAACTCCAAATGAAATAGTTCTTCAAAAAACTAAAAAAGAGTTTGAAGGCGATTATACATTAGTAACATTTCCATACATCAAAGCTTCAAAATTAACTCCTGAAAAAACAGGAGAATTAATAGGTGAACAATTAATTGGAAATAGTACATCTATTGTTAAATATAATGTTGTAAAGGGTTTTTTAAATTTTTCTTTATCAAATGAATTTTGGTTATCAGAATTTAAAAGTATAAATCAAACTCAAAATTATGGTATTAAGCCATCAAACAGTACTGGTAAACAAATTATGTTAGAGTACTCTTCTCCAAATACTAATAAACCGCTTCATCTTGGGCATGTTCGTAATAACTTATTAGGATATTCAGTTGCTAATATTATAAAAACTCAAGGTCACGATGTTGTTAAAGTAAACCTGGTAAACGACAGAGGAATCCATATTTGTAAAAGTATGATTGCCTGGAAATTATTTGGTAACGGCGAAACTCCAACATCAAGTGGATTAAAAGGAGATCATTTGGTTGGTAAATATTATGTAGAATTTGACAAAGCGTATAAAAAAGAAATTCAAGCATTAATTGCAAACGGTGTTACTAAAGAAGATGCCGAAAAAAATGCTCCCATTATGTTACAAACCCAAGAAATGCTTTTAAAATGGGAGGCTAATGATAAAGAAACATTAGAATTGTGGAATATGATGAACAGTTGGGTGTATGAAGGTTTTGATAGTTCTTATAAAAAATTAGGGGTTAATTTTGACAAAATGTATTATGAAAGTAATACGTATTTATTAGGAAAATCAGTAATAAAAGAAGGATTAGAAAAAAATATTTTTTATAAAAAAGATAATGGCAGTACATGTATTGATTTAACCAACGAAGGTTTAGATGAAAAAGTAGTATTGCGTAGTGATGGAACATCTGTATATATTACACAAGATTTAGGAACGGCGATAGAACGGTTTAAAGAATTTCCTAAAATTAATCAGATGATTTATACTGTTGGTAATGAACAAGATTATCATTTTAAAGTATTATTTAAAATCTTAGATAAATTAGGCTATTCTTGGGCTAAAGAATGTTTTCATTTATCTTATGGAATGGTTGAATTACCTGAAGGTAAAATGAAAAGTCGCGAAGGAACTGTTGTTGATGCGGATGATTTAATTGATGGGATGATTACAACAGCTAAAGAAACCACCCAAGAATTAGGAAAAGTAGATGGCTTTAGTTATGACGAATTAGAAACATTGTATCAAACAATTGGATTAGGAGCATTAAAATACTTTATCTTAAAAGTTGATCCAAAAAAGAAAATGTTATTTGATCCTAAAGAAAGTATAGATTTTAATGGGCATACAGGGCCTTTCATCCAATATTCTCATGCTCGAATTAAATCAATTTTAAGGAAATATGATGGAAATAGTCAAAACATTATTATTTCTGATACGATTTCTTTACATGATAAAGAAAAAGAACTTATAAAATTTCAATATGATTTTTCTAAAATACTAGAAGAGGCAGCGGCAACTTATAATCCTGCAGTAGTAGCTAACTATATATACGAATTAACAAAATTATTTAATCAGTTTTATAACGAGTGCCCAGTTTTAAAAGAAGAGAATATTATGGTTAAAGAGTTTAGAATAAAGTTATTAGAAACTACAGCTCAAATTATAAAAAACGGTATGATGTGTTTAGGTATAGATGTGCCAGAACGCATGTAAGTTATTGAAACATATATGCACCAACATCTACAGGTACACCTCTGGTGTTTCCCTTTATATCAGGAATTAAAATAGGGTATAAGGTTAATATATTGCCATCTCCAATTCCAATAGCGGAAGAATTTGATTTTATTTCAAAATTATAGATAGAAGGATCTTTAAAATCAGGATTTCCGTTGTATACATTTGCTGAAGTGGATATTAGTGTATTAGTTATAGATGAACTTTTTATTAAACTATGACTTATTTTACATGTTTGAGATGCGTTATACAATCTAATGTCTTGTTCAAATTCATTACTACGGTTTCCATCAATGATACAATTAGCAAAATAAATGCTATCTGTTCTTATAATTGACGTGCCATCATAATTATCAATATGAACACAGGGTTGAGTTCCTCTTCCTCCGTTTTGACTAAAATAATTGGCAAATGTGGTATGTAAAAACGTGTAATTACCTCCTAATGTGAGCGCAGCACAATACTCTTTGCAATTTGTTATCACATTATTTGCTGCCCAAATATCAAAATATTCCGAATACAAACCCCATTTTGAGCAATTTTTTATAATAGTGTTAGTTATCTTTAATTTACGTGGTTGATTAGGATTTTGTAAGATACTAGCTTGAATGCCAATAAAACCATTTTTTATAATAGCATAGTTTATGTAATTATCGGTATGTCCTTCGTTAATCCATATCCTATCCCATTGGCCAGGTAAATCTAAATAATCCAATTCTCTTCTGTCTCCCTGAAAAACAACTTCGTTTCCTAAAGAGCCGTTTACTTGTAAAGTTCCGTAACGATATACCCATAAACCTGCATTTTGATGAAAATATACGTTAATGCCTGGGTTAATTATTAATTTTTGAGTAGAGTCAACCACTAACCAACCATAAATGACGTGTGGCTTGTTATCACTAATTCCCCATGTAACCGTAGTGTTTGTAGCAGCTGAAATAGTAGAATAGGGCAAATAGCCATTTTTATACTGAATGGCATTAGTTGGAAAATGATAATAAGCATCTTGTCCCCAAGCCTCTAACGCTACACTTTGTTCATTTCCATTTAAATTAAATAAAATTTTATCTTGAATAATAAGTGGGCTGTTTGAATTGGTTGGGTTTACATTAACTTGAACAAATATGTAAATGCTATCATTTGCTAAAATTTCAATATCATTCACTTCCTTTCCAGGTATTCCATCAACATTTAAAAAAAAGTTAGAGTTTTGTCCTTGTTCTAATTTAATAGAAGAAATATTGATTTTTTGATTGTTTTTGTTGATCACTCTAATATTTCTGGTGGCAGAACCAATAGTTGTAAAAACTGTATCAAATAAAATAGAATCTTGAGAAAATTCTAATTTTGCCGAAGCATCAGTTAATAATTTATCTTTTTTACAAGAAATGAAACTAATTGATAAGCAGATAGTTAATGATAAAAGTAATAAAAAACGACTCATATGGTAAAGTTAGGATTAATGAACGAAAATTCAGAAATTATATTATATTTTTTCAAAAAAACTTGTATTTTAAAGAAAATTACTATCTTTGCATTCCTAAATTTTTGAAATAAATTAATTGAATATAAAATGAAACCAGAAATTCACCCAGAAAATTACAGATTAGTTGTATTTAAAGATATGTCTAATGGCTACACTTTTTTAACTAAATCTTGTGCAGATACTAAAGATACTATTGTTCATGAAGATGGTGTTGAATATCCATTAGTAAAATTAGATATTTCAATGACTTCTCATCCTTTTTATACTGGTAAGCAGGTATTAGTTGATACAGCAGGTCGTATTGATAAATTTAAAACACGTTACGCTAAAAAATCGTAATTCAGTTGTTTAAAAAATAAAAATCCATTAATCTTCAGATTAATGGATTTTTTTATTGCATTGTTTTAAGGTATTTTTTTGTTTTGTTATTCCAACGGTATTGTTCTATAGAACTAAGAGCAAATTTTAATGCACCTTTTAACCAAAAACTTTCAACATTTATTCGTCTAATCAATAAAGGTTCTTTAGCAATGTTATTTCCTCCAAAAGTTGTAAAGTGATACTTGTAATTTTCTTTTATTAATTGCAGTTCATTTTTGCCTATAGAGAGAAATGTATTATTTATGCTACAAAAAGAATCAACTGTAACCCCAATGTTATTTTCAATAATAAATTTAGAATCAATAATTTCCTTTTTTAATAATTCTGAGTTTAGTGTGTTTTTTTGCATTGTATGGCTATAGCTATGGCAGCCTATAGCGTGCTTTTCGCTTATTTTTTTTAATTCACTCCAAGATAAAGCTGTAAAATCTTCTATATTACTGTCTATTGATGGGTTAATAATTTGGCGTATGTTTTTAACAAAAAAATCTTTTTGAAATAAAGTGTCAGTCTCAATAAATTGAGGCACAATAAATAATAATGAAGATATGTTGAGTTTATCTAGTTCATTAATGGCATGTATATTGTTTTTTATTCCGTCATCAAAGGTTATTAATATTTTTTTTCCTGATATTTTTTGGTTAGAAAGTATTAATTCTGAGAATTGACTGGGCGAAATGATATCGTATCTTTTTTTTAAGTAACTAATTTGTTTAATAAAATTTGGAATAAATTTTTTTTGAGTACCATGGTAGTTCAATACGATGAGTTGATTTTTTTGAGCAAAAAAATCAAAAAAAAGTAAATGTCCAAGTACAGTTTTTAGAACATGAGTAAGATTATGTATGTTAATGTGATAATTCATGTTACCAGGTATCAATATCAGCTCTACCAATATCCCACAATGATGGATTATGAATTTCGGGAATTGTTTTTAGGGGTTTAATGATAAAGTGTATTTTTTTATTTATTGCTTTAAATTTTAATTCTTTTACTAGTGTTGCATAATCAGGAGATTTAAAATGTTCGTTAATAGCAATTGAACATATTGTGATACATTTATGTTTTTTTAGATGATTTAAAAGTTCTGATAGAGCATTTTTTAAGTATTCTCTTGAGTTTCCAATAAATTGAATTTTACCAATGATAGCTTCATGTATAATTTTCTTTCTTGATTGAATTTTTATTTCAAATATAATAGCAGTTGTTTCTGAAATTTTATATTCGTAATAAAAATAATTGAATGAATTATTTTTTAAATCGTTTTTCCAGTTATAAAAAGTAGATTCTTTTTGTAGATTAAAAAAAGGCTCAATCCAATCGGATTTTAAAGGCAGGTAATGATTATGTTCTTTTAGTAATGTTTTAAAGTTAAATAAAAATCCAAAAGGATTAATCACTTTTACATACCACTTTAAATCAAAAATATTTATCCATTTATTTTTTGTAAAACTTTTAAATGATTCTTCAACAGGAAAACCTAACAAAAAATCTACATCGATAGATGTTTCTTGATAAAATATATAATTTATTAATTTTTGAAAAATACCTCTCCCTCTGTAGTTAGGATGAATAATAGAGTTACCTGATTGAAGAGATTTGTAAGATTTATTGTTATAGGTGTATGGCCAATAAAAAAAAGACTGAAATCCAACAACTAAATTGTCATCTAATGCTACTAATTGAATACATTTATCTTTTTGAATGGGGTGTTCATAAAGTTTGGTCATTAAATTTTCAAAATTATTCCTATCTATACCGTATTCGTTCTCAAAAAGTGAAATGATTTGAGATTTCATCCAGGGTTCATAAAAAGTAATTTTGATATTATCTTTCATATAAGTAAAGGTAATAATTATATTTGTATGTATTCTTATGGATAATCACTGTAGTAAAAGGAGTCAATTGTCAATCGTTATTCTGTATACAGAATTGGCTGATTATTTTGTAAACTGTATTAACGAGTTGAGTAATGAATCTGTTGACGTATATATTGTTAAATATCCAATTAATAAAGAAGCCCCTTTTCAGTTTAATAATATTAATGCTACAATAAAAGTATTTAATAGAGAAGATTATAATTTAGAGAGTTTGATTACTTTAGTTAATCATATAAATCCTACATTGATATATTGTGCAGGTTGGAATGATAAAAATTATTTGAAAGTTGTGAGATTTTTCAAATCGAAAATTCCTGCTTTATTGGGTTTTGATAATCAATGGCGCGGAACTATAAAGCAACATTTATCAGTACTATATGCTAGATTATTGTTAACTCCATTTTTTAAATATGCATTTGTTCCGGGTATTAAGCAGAAAAAATTTGCATTAAAGCTTGGGTTTGATAAACATCAAATTTTTGATGGAGCATATTCTGCAAATACATCACAGTTTGAAAATTATTATTTAAATCAAAAACAAAATAAGAATAATCATTTTCCTCATAGATTTGTTTTTGTTGGAAGATACGTTTCGGCAAAGGGTATTGCTGAGTTGTGGGAGGCATTTATTGAACTTCATAAAGAACATCCTAATGAATGGGAATTATGGTGTTTAGGCGTAGGTAATATAGAACCAGTTAATCATCCAAAAATTAAACATTTTGGCTTTATTCAATCTAAAGAAATAGAATCGATACTATCTCAAACAGGAGTATTTGTTTTACCAAGTTTTTTTGAGCCTTGGGGGGTTGTAGTTCATGAATTTGCAGCTGCAGGATTCCCTTTATTGTTAAGTAAACATGTTGGGGCTCAGGAGTGTTTTTTAAATGATGGCGTAAATGGTTTTTCTTTTAATTCTCACAATATTTCTGAAATAAAACAGGCATTACAAAAAATAATTTTAAAAGATGATGCTGATTTAGTTGAAATGGGTAATTATTCTAATGAATTATCTAAAACTATTTCTCCAAAAACATGGGTTAATAGTATATTAGCCATGCTAGGTAACACATAAATGATTGTTATCAGTTTTGGATTGTCTAAAAATGGTTTGTTTTCAACAATTTTCAACATACAGCACCATTAGTATCATATTTTTATAATTTTATCGCATAATGCAAGATTCTTATTGTATATATAATGGGCATTTAATAAGTATTTATGAGCCAGCTATTAGTTTTACTAATAGAGCTTTTAGATATGGAGATTCTTTATTTGAAACCATAAGGTTTACAAATGGTAAAATTATGTTTCTGGCAGACCATGTAAAACGTTTGAAGTTAAGCATGACAAATTTGAGAATGAATGTGCCAAATGAATTTACATCTGTTAATATTGAATATCTTATTTTTCATTTATTACAAAAAAATACTATTTCTAAAGAGGCTCGCATAAGACTCACTGTTTTTAGAAATGAGGGAGGATTTTATACACCTGAAACAAATGATATTTCTTTTTTAATTGAAACAGAGGCATTAGAACATTCGGGATATATTATTAATCAAAAAGGATTATGGGTTGATGTATATGCCGAAATTAGAAAACAAGTTAATAAAATATCAAATATTAAAACAGGTAGTGCTTTACTATATGTAATGGCCGGAATTACAAAGAACTCATTAAAATTAGATGATTGTTTATTGGTAAATGATAATGGACATATTATCGAGTCGATTAGTTCTAATATTTTTGTAGTGAAAAATGGAACACTTTATACTTCTCCAATTACAGATGGATGTATTGATGGCGTAATGCGTAAACAAATTTTAGAAATTGCAGCGCATCATAAAATATTAGCATTTGAGCAGTCATTAACGGTACATACATTAACCAATGGAGATGAAGTATTTTTAACAAACGCCATTCATGGCATACAATGGGTAGGACAGTTTAAAAATAAATTTTATACCAATCAAAGAGCTGCTTTTTTTAATGAAAAATTAAATGAACTAGTTAAATAATATATGTTACAAACATACTATACATTAGTAGATTCAGCTATTACTGAATTAGGGTTAAATCCAGAAGAAACTAGAGGAGATCAAGCCGGACAGTGGAATTTAAAAAAAGGAAAATTTGATATCATGCTAGATGTTTGGGAACAAGAAAAACAATTTTTGTTTCAAGTTGTAGCTCCGTTATGTGGATTACCCGATGAAAATAGGGAAGCATTTTTATTACATTTATTACAAAAAAATTACGGCTTAAGTGGTATAGCTTATGCAATAATGGAAGACTCCGTGTTTTTAAAATATACAACTGAAGCTAATTTATTAACAAAAGAAAACATTGTGGTGCTTTTAACTAAAACCGCCTTTTATGCAGAACAAAGTGCGTTTGTTCCTTCAAATGAAGCGTAATTTTTAGTTTAATGTTATGCAAAAAATATTAATTGTTTGTTTAGGAAATATTTGTCGATCGCCATTAGCAGAAGGTATTATGCTGAAGTTGATTAAAGAAAACAATATTAATATGCGAGTTGATTCTGCTGGTACATCTAGTTATCATATAGGAGAAGCTCCCGATAAAAGAACAATAGCTAATGCCGCCAAGCATCAAGTTGATTTAACATCTTTAAGAGCAAGGCAGTTTAAGGTTTCTGATTTTGATAAATTTGACAAAATATATGTCATGGATAAAAGTAATTTATCAAATGTTTTATCGTTAGCAGAAACAGAGGAATGCAGATGTAAAGTAGATTTATTTTTAAATGTTTTATATCCAAATCAAAATCTAGAAGTTCCAGACCCTTATTTTGGAGGAGAAAAGGGTTTTGAAGATGTATTTCAGCTTATTAATAAAGCTTGCCAAAAGATTGTATTTTCTTAAACTAATAAATTTAAAGCTTCGATCTCTGTATCTACAACCTTAAATAAGGTGTTTAATTTAGTAATGATAAGCAATTCATTTATTTTACTATTAACATTATAAATAATGCTTTCTCCACCATTAGTACGTGTTTTTGTAAGAACTTGAATTAATACATTTAAACCACTACTATTCATATATTTTAAGTTTTCTAAATTTATTATTAATTTATTTTTACCGTTTTCAAGAAGTTTAGTGATACTATCTATTAAATCTATAGCTTGGTTTTTATCTATTAAATCGCCATTTAGATTTAATATAGTAATATCATTTTTACTTGTTATTGTATAATTAAAAATCATGATAGGGTTAGTTTTTATTGTAGTTAGTAGTTATTTTTTATGTTCACAAACACCATTTTCTTTTAACCCACGACATTTTGCAAAAAAATTAAGAGAATGATGGGAGATATCAAAGTTTAGCATTTCTTCAGCCATTTTTTGAATTTGAATAATTCTTGGATCGCAAAATTCAAAAACTTTTTCGCAGTCGCTACATATTAAATGATCATGTTGCTTGAATTTATAAGCTTTTTCAAACTGTGCTAAATTTTTTCCAAACTGGTGTTTAATTACTAAACCTGCATCTAAAAGTAATTCGATATTATTATATAGGGTGGCTCTGCTAACACGGTATTTTTTATTTTTCATCATCACATAAAGGCCTTCAATATCAAAATGTCCATCGTGCGAATAAATTTCGTTTAAAATTGCAAATCTTTCAGAAGTTTTGCGGTGTTTGTTTTTTTCAAGGTAATCTGTTAAAATTTTCTCAACGGCTTCCTTGGTTTCTTGTGTCATTTTATCTCCCATTAGTTATTATCTATTCTGGTAACATTGGTTACTCCTTTTACTTTTAATAAATTGTCAATTAAATGATTTAAATGTTTAGCATCATGAACATATACCATAATTGTACCATCAAATATACCATCTTCTGTGTCAAAATTAATAGAACGCATATTAATATTTAATTGACTAGAAATGACTTTGGTTATATTATTAACCAATCCTAACTCATCAGTACCTTTAATTTTTATGCCTGCTAAAAACGAAATTAAATGATCGTTATTCCACTTAGCTTTAACAACACGGTAAGCATAATTTGATAACAATTTTACTGCATTAGGACAGTTTACACGATGTATCTTGATTCCCTCGTTAACAGTAACAAATCCAAAAACATCGTCTCCAGGAATAGGACTACAACATGAAGATAATCCATAATCTAGTTTTTGCATATCATCACCAATTACTAACATATCAGAGCTTCCTCTTACATTAGTAACTAACTCTTCTAAATTATTTTCTTTTCTTTTTGGTTTATAGTTTTCTGGATGCTGTTTAAAATTAATAAACTCGTCAAGTTCTTTAATATCTACATTCCCTAAAGCAGCTCTGTAAAATAATTCGTGTGTTGATGATAATCTTAAAAATAAAACTAAGTCATTAATTGCTTGTGGATTGTAATCTAATTTACATTTGTTAAATTTCTTTTCTAAAATAATTTTTCCTTCTTCTGCGATTTTACGTCTGTTTTCTTTTAAAGCATTTTTAATTTTTGATTTTGCTCTTGCTGTAACAACGTAATTAATCCAGTCTTCTTTTGGAGATTGCTTGTTTGAAGTTAGTATTTCTACCTGATCTCCACTTTTTAATTGATAACTTAAAGGAACGAGTTTGTGATTTACTTTTGCTCCTATACAATGTTCGCCTATTTCGGTATGAATTTCAAAAGCGAAATCTAAAGCTGTTGCCGAAATTGGAATGTTTCTCATTTCTCCTTTTGGAGTAAATACAAAAATTTCATCGGCAAATAAATTTAATTTAAAATCGTCAATAAATTCTAAAGCATTTGGATCTGGATTGTCTAGCATTTCTCTGATGCGTTTTAACCAATTTTCTAAATTGCTTTCTTTTTCAGCAGCAGCATCTTTATACTTCCAATGAGCGGCATATCCCATTTCTGCTAATTCATCCATTCTAACGGTTCTAATTTGAACCTCTACCCATTTACCTTCTGGGCCCATCACCGTAGTATGTAAACTTTCGTATCCATTACTTTTAGGTGTAGAAATCCAATCTCTTAATCTATCTGGATTAGGGTGATAAAAATCTGTAATTATTGAGTAGATTTTCCAGCAATCAGATTTCTCTTTTTCTGAAGGAGTATCAATTACAATACGAATAGCAAATAAATCGTAAATCTCTTCAAAAGGAACACCTTTGTTTTTTATTTTGTTGTAGATAGAGTATATTGATTTTGGTCTTCCAAATATTTTAAACTTAAAACCCTGTTCAATTAATATTTCATTTAATGGATCTATAAAATTTTTAATAAATTTTTTCCTAACAGGTTCAGTTTCTTCAAGTTTTTGAACAATGTTATTATACCAATCTTCATTGGTATATTTTAATCCTAAGTCTTCGAGTTCAGATTTAATGGCGTTTAATCCTAGGCGATGTGCTAATGGGGCATATAAATATAAAGTTTCACTTGCAATTTTAATTTGCTTGTCACGCTTCATGTGATCAAGCGTTCTCATATTATGAAGTCTATCTGCTAATTTTATTAAAATCACCCTTACATCTTCTGAGAGCGTTAAAAGCATTTTTCTGAAATTTTCTGCTTGAACAGAAGATGTTTGATCAAATACGACTGATATTTTAGTTAAACCATCTATAATTTGGGCAACTTTTTCACCAAACATTCCTTTAACATCGTCTAACGTAATGTCAGTATCTTCAACTGTATCGTGCAATAAAGCACATACAATCGCAGTTGTACCTAAACCTATTTCTTCGGCACAAATTTGAGCAACTGCAATGGGGTGGTAAATGTAAGGTTCGCCAGATTTGCGTCGCATTTCTTTATGCGCCTCTACCGATACTTCAAATGCTTTACGTATAATTTCTTTATCACCTTTTTCTAAGCGTCGTTTACAAGCTTTAATTAGATTTTTATATCGATTTAATATTTCTTTTTTTTCTGCTTCTATGTCAATTTGCATGGGTCTAATTTAGAACTATGAAGGTAATATTTTTTAAAACAAAAATTTAAAAAAATGCGATTATGATTTATGAAATATTAATTTTGAGGATATGAAATTGTTTCAGTACACATATTACTTTTTTAGATCATGTTATTTAAGAGGAATTGCTAATACGTTTAAGTTATTGATTTATGAATATAAATATGAGAGACAACTTAGACTTAACACCCATCGTATTGTAAATTTAGGTAATTTAACTTTGGCATCTGATAATTCATCTCAAAATCATCATTATCAAGGAGCAAGTTATTTTATATTATATTCAATCTTTAAACATATACCGCCTCATTTAAAAAAAAATCCAATTATAGATTATGGATGTGGAAAAGGTAGGGCACTTTTTGTAGCAGAACAATGCGGATTTAATTATTTAATAGGTGTTGATATAGCCAAAGAATTAATAGAACAAGCTAATTGTAATAAATCTATTTATAAAGCAAAACACAAAGAATCTAAGTTTTATTTTTTATTTGAAGATGCAACAAAATATAGTATCCAAAATGATGCATGTGTTTTTTATTTTTTTAATCCATTTGGAGAACATATTTTGGAAAAAGTACTTCATCGCATTAAGGAAAGTATTCAATTAAACCCCAGAGAAATTTATTGTATATATTTAAACCCAAAATATGATTCTGTTTTCGAGAAAAATGGCTTTAAAAAATACTATATAGAAAAAAATAAAAGATATATTGAGGGAATTATTTATACTCAATAATTAAATCTAAATCCTATTTTTGTTTTATAATAAATGAAAAAATTACTCAACATAAATGAAATTGTAGATGGTATTTTATCGTCAAATATTTCTTATGTAAGTAAAGCCATTACCCTTGTAGAGTCTACTAAACTAGAACATCAAGAAAAAGCACAAGAAATTATTAATTTGATTATAAAGCATAGTGGTAAATCTTTTAGATTAGGAATTACAGGAGTTCCTGGTGTAGGCAAGAGTACATTTATTGAAAGTTTTGGGCTAGAAGTAATTAATAGAGGGCATAAATTAGCAGTTTTAGCTATAGATCCAAGTAGTCAATTAAGTAAGGGTAGCATTTTAGGAGATAAGACTCGTATGGAGCAACTATCTATTCATCCTAATGCATTTATACGTCCTTCTCCAAGTTCTGGTAGTTTAGGAGGTGTGGCTCGTAAAACTAAAGAAAGTATCATTATTTGTGAAGCAGCGGGTTATGATTTTATTTTTGTAGAAACAGTTGGAGTAGGGCAAAGTGAAACAGCTGTTCATCAACTTACTGATTTTTTTTTATTGTTAATGTTAGCTGGTGCAGGCGACGAATTACAAGGCATTAAACGTGGAATTATGGAAATGGCTGATGGTATGATTATTACTAAAGCAGATGGTTCAAATATAGATAAAGCTAAGTTAGCTAAAGTAGAATATACAAGAGCCTTACATTTATTTCCGCCAACAGAAAGTAATTGGATACCTCAAGTATTAACTTGCTCAAGCACCGAAGATAAAGGTATTAAAGAGGTATATGATATGATAGATAAATATAAACATCATACTATGACAAATCACTTTTTTGAAGAAAAACGAAATCGTCAAACAAAACAATGGCTTCATCACACTATTAATGAAACATTGATAGATCGATTTTATAATAACCCAATGATTAAAAACGAAATATTGAACATTGAAAAACAATTAGAAAAAAATTTAATAAATCCTTATAAAGCAGCCATGGATTTATTTAAAAAATACAATTAAGTTTTGCAAAAGAAAAAAATCATAGTTTCTGTTATTAATGATTTGGTAACCGACCAAAGAGTAGCTCGTACTTGTAATGTATTATTTGAACTCAATTATAAAGTATTATTAATTGGTCGACAACAAAAAGCTTCTAAGGCTTTAGATAAAAGAGATTACGACTGTATGCGTATGAAATTGTTTTTTGAGAAAGGTCCATTTTTTTATGCTTTTTATAACATTCGATTATTTTTTATTTTACTATTTACTAAAGCAGATATCTTATTTGCTAATGATTTAGATACGTTATTGCCAAATTATTTAGTGTCAAAAATTAAAAAAATTCCATTGATATATGATAGCCATGAAATTTTTTGTGAAGTCCCAGAGTTACAAAATAATTCTCAAAAAAAATACATTTGGCAAACTATAGAAAAATGGATTGTTCCTAATTTAAAATTTTGTATCACTGTTAATAGCAGTATTGCAACCTATTTTGAAAATAAGTATAAAGTGCCATTTATTTATGTTCGAAATATTCCAAATTATACTCCAGTAAATCAATTAAAGACGCGAACTGAATTGAAATTACCAGTTGGAAAAAAAATTGTCATTTTACAAGGCGCCGGTATCAATATTCAAAGAGGCGCTGAAGAATTAGTGGAAGCATTTAAATACCTAGATGACAATTATATATTATTAATTATAGGAAGTGGTGATGTAATACATCAATTAAAAAATAATGCTATTATATTTAACTTGCAACATAAAATTATTTTTATTGATAAGATACCTGCTTCTGATTTAAGGCATTATACCTCTAATTCAAATTTAGGAGTTACAATAGATAAGGATACTAATTTAAATTATCATTATTCATTACCAAATAAAGTGTTTGATTATATGCATGCTGGAATACCTATTTTAGCAACAAAACTTCCCGAAATAGAAAAATTAATAATTAAGTATAATATCGGAACATTTATATCTAATCATCATCCTCAACATATTGCACAGCAAATTGAATTGTTTTTGAATAGTGATGAATATCTTGAATGTAAAAGTAATACAGTAATTGCGGCCATTGAAAATAACTGGAAAACTGAGAAACAAAAACTCATCAAGTTATTAAAAAGTATAGATTAATGCTTTTATTTTCTTTCGCCAATTTGTTGCCTCCACATAGCGTAATACAACCCTTTTTCATTAATTAAATCTTCGTGTTTGCCTTGCTCAACAATTTGCCCTTGCTCTAAAACAAATATTTTATCAGCATGCATAATTGTAGATAAACGATGAGCAATTAATACTGTGATTTGATCTTGTTTTGATGAGATATTTCTGATTGTTTGAGTTATTTCTTCTTCTGTGATAGAGTCTAAAGCAGATGTCGCTTCGTCAAATATCAGTAATTTAGGGTTTCTTAATAAGGCTCTTGCAATTGATAATCGTTGTTTCTCTCCTCCAGATACTTTTATCCCTCCTTCACCAATTGTAGTGTTAAAGCCATTTTCTGCTCGTTTTAATAAATTTCCACAAGCGGCTTTTGTTAAAACATCATTTATTTCTTGTTCCGTTGCTGTAGGTTTTACAAACAATAAATTGTCTTTTATAGTTCCTGAAAATAATTGTGCATCTTGAGTAACAAAGCCCAGTTGTTGCCTAAGTTCAGTAAGGTCAATTTCTTTAGCGCTTTTTTTATTGTAAAATATATCTCCTTCATTAGGATTATATAATCCTACTAACATTTTTACTAATGTGGTTTTGCCACTACCTGATGGTCCAACAAAAGCAATGGTTTCACCAGTGTTTGCTTCAAATGAAATGTTTTTTACAGCATACGATTTGGCAGTTTGATGTTTAAACGAAACATGTGAAAATTGTAAATGATTAATCAATCCAATAGTTTCTGGATTTTCTGGTTTGGCTTCACTTTTAGAATGCATTAATTTTTCAAAATTATCCATCGAAACTTTTGTTTCATTATAGGTGGCAATTACATTGCCTAATTCTTGGAGAGGATTAAATAAAAAGAAGGAAAAAAACATCAACGTAATTAAATCTCCAGGTTTAATAATTTCATTAAATAAAAATAAATACAAAGCAAATACTAAACTCGTTCTCATAAAATGAACAGTAGTTCCTTGTATAAAGCTTAATGAACGAACAAAACGTACTTTTTTTAGTTCTAAGCCTAATATTTTTATTGTGGTTGTATTTAATCGATTAACTTCTTGTTCTGTTAAGCCTAAACTTTTTACTAATTCAATATTTCTTAACGATTCGGTTGTTGCACCTGCTAAAGCTGTTGTTTCTCCTAATATTTCTTTTGAAACTTTTTTTATTTTTTTTCCTAAAAATGAACTTATAAATGCAATTACCGGGACTGTTGATAAAAAAATAGGACCTAGCAACCAATGAATGTTAATAGAATACATAACAACAAACACTATACCAACTGATGATTGAAAAATCATTGATATAGAAAATGTGATAAATTTTTCGCAATCTGTTTTTACTTTCTGCAACTTACCTAATGTTTCTCCGCTACGTTGGTCTTCAAAATCTTGATATGGTAGTTGAAGTGCTTTTTGGATGCCGTCTGTATACATTTGAGCACCAGTTCGTTGTATAATTATATTAGTAAAATAGTCTTGGAAATTTTTCGCAATTCTCGACATCATAGCAGCGCCTAATGAGAGAGCTAGCCAGCCTAATAATGCTTTTGTAAAAGCTGAAAAATTATGATTGAAATTAGCTGCGCCAACTCCACATTCGTTCATTAATTTCCCTATAATAATAGAATCGCATAAAGAAAAACATTGATTAATAGCGGCTAAAATTAGGGCTAAAAATAATAACGGTTTGTGTGTTTTTAGGTATGTATATAAAATAGTCATTGTGTTTCGTTGAAATAGCTTGCAAAATTACAACTAAACTTATTATTTGCGGAATTAATAATCAAAAGTGAATAACTATTTTAACATCTGTATTATTATATAGTTATCTACAAGTAAATTAGCATTATGAGTTATGGAATATGTTCTCTTAGTGTAGTTCCTTGTCGAAAGGAACCATCAAGTACCAGTGAAATGGTTACTCAGCTTTTATTTGGAGAAACATATACTATTGTTGAAGAAGGCGAAGAATGGCATCGTATAGTAACTAGTTTCGATAATTATCCCTGTTGGATTAGCGCCAAACAACACTCTAAACTTTCAGAAAAAGAGTATTCGTCTTTAAATTCAAATTTAATAAATTCAGAATTAGTTCAAATCATAAGTGATTTAAGCACAAATTCTATTTTCCCAATTACCATAGGAGCTAGTTTACCTAATTACAAAAATAAACAAACCATTTTCTCAAATTCTAGTTTTTTATTTGAAGGTCAAACTTCAGATTTTACTATAAAAAAAACAATTAAAGAATTAAAAGAAACAGCCTATTTATTTTTAAATGCCCCTTATTTATGGGGCGGAAGAAGCCCTTTTGGGATAGATTGCTCTGGATTTACACAACTTGTCTTTAAATTAAATGGCTATAAATTACCCAGAGATGCAAGTCAGCAAGTTGAATTAGGAACCCCTTTAAGTTTTGTAGAAGAGGCTGAGCCAGGAGATTTAGCTTTTTTTGATAATGAAGATGGACATATTGTTCATGTTGGTATGGTTTTAGAAAATCAACAAATTATTCATGCTAGTGGCTGTGTTCGAATAGATAAATTTGATCATTATGGTATTTTTCATTCAGATAATAAAAAATACTCCCACATGCTTAGAGTCATAAAGAAAATCATTTAATTTTATTACTTTTACACCTTTAAATTTTATACAGAATTACAAAAACAATATTATGAAAGATATATTTGATAGAATTAAGAAGAACTTTGGTCCAATTGGAGAACATGCAAAAGAATCTCATGGATATTTTACTTTCCCAAAATTAGAAGGAGAGATAAATCCTCATATGATGTTCAGAGGAAAGCAACGCTTAAACTGGAGTTTAAATAATTATTTAGGTTTAGCAAATCATCCTGAAGTTAGAAAAGCAGATGCAGATGGTGCTGCTCAATATGGATTAGCTCTGCCAATGGGTGCGCGAATGATGAGCGGAAACTCAGAATTACATGAACAACTAGAAAGAGAGTTATCGGCCTTTGTAAAAAAAGAAGATACTATTTTATGCAATTTTGGATATCAAGCAATGGTATCAGCTATTGATGCACTAGTTGATAGACATGATGTTATTGTGTATGATGCCGAAAGTCATGCATGTATTTTAGATGGAGTTCGTTTACATATGGGTAAACGCTTTGTATTTAAACATAACGATGTTGAAGATTGTGAAAAACAATTAGAAAGAGCAAAACGCTTAACAGAGCAAACGGGCGGCGGAATTTTAGTAATTACCGAAGGCGTTTTTGGAATGAGAGGCGATCAAGGAAAATTAAAAGAGATTATAGATTTAAAGAAAAAATATACATTTCGTTTATTTGTTGATGATGCTCATGGAATTGGTTCAATGGGGCCAAATGGTGGTGGAACAGGAGAAGAGCAAGGTTGCCAAGATGGAATTGATATTTATTTTGGAACATTTGCAAAATCATTTGCATTAATTGGAGGTTTTATTAGTTCAGATAAAGATATTGTAACCTTTTTAAGATATAATATGCGTTCTCAAATTTTTGCTAAAGCATTGCCAATGCCATTAGTAGTAGGTTTGTTGAAACGTATAGAGTTAATGCGTAATCATCCTGAGTATAAAACTAAATTATGGGAAATAGCAAATGCATTGCAAAAAGGATTAGTAGATGCGGGATTTGATATTGGTGTTACTAATACAATGGTAACTCCAGTTTATATGAATGGTTCTATTCCAGAAGCAACAAATATGGTTATTGATTTACGAGAAAATTTCAATATTTTTTGTTCAATGGTTGTTTATCCTGTTGTGCCAAAAGGAATGATTATTTTACGATTAATTCCTACAGCAATGCATACTCTAGAAGATGTTAAATACACCATTGATTGTTTCTCTAAAATAAAAGATAAATTATATGGAGGACAATATAAGGCTGATAAAATCAGAGAAGGATTTTCTCAAGCATTATAATTTTAATACTGTACAGATGCAGTAAAATGGCTTTTTATATTAATATACATACACATCATTTATCGAAAGAAAATGATGTGTTTGTGTTTAATAACCGTTTTGGTTTTGATAATCCAATACATACAAATACTATATTTTCAATAGGTATTCATCCATGGGATGCATTTGAATTAAATTCAACAACTGTGTTTGAAAACTATATTAAACATCAAAATTGTGTTGCTATTGGAGAGTGTGGTTTAGATAAATTACATAAATTGAATTTTGAACTTCAAAAAAAAATATTTGTTACACAGCTTGATTTAGCCATTAAATATCAAAAACCCGTTATTATACACTGTGTAAAAGCTTTTGATGAATTATTAGAAATAGCTAATCATTACATAATTAAAATTCCATTAATTATTCATGGATTTAATAAGTCTTTTCAGTTATTACAACAGTTAATTAATAAAGGATTTTACGTATCTCTTCATAATTCAGTGTTTGATAAACATGAATATAATTTTTCCGAAATCCCTCTTACCAAAATATTTTTAGAAACGGACAATAACCTATTGGTAATAAAAGATATTTATCAAAAAGCTGCATTCTCTTTTCAACTATCAGAGAATGAATTAAAAGAGAAAATTTATATTAATTTCACAACCTTATTTAATAAAAATGGAAGATAAACACTGGATGCAACGCACTCGATTATTAGTGGGTGATGTAGGAATTGATAATTTGCAAAATGCACACGTTTTAATTGTTGGTTTAGGAGGCGTTGGGTCTTATGCTGCCGAAGCACTTTGTAGAGCAGGAATAGGACAATTAACTATTGTTGATGGTGATGTTGTAGATCCAACTAATAGGAACCGTCAATTACAAGCTCTTTCAACAACTCATGGCATGAGTAAAGCAAAATTAATGGAAGAAAGAATGCTTCATATTAATCCTGATGTTAAACTAAATGTTATTTCAGAATTTCAAGATCCTGAAAAAATGATTATTCTTCTACAACAAAAATTTGATTACGTCATAGATGCAATTGATAGCATAACTCCCAAAGTTCATTTAATTAAAACTGCCTTAGAAATGGGGCATCGTTTAGTGTCATCTATGGGTGCGGGAGGAAAAATGGATCCAACGCAATTAAAGGTAGTGGATATATCAAAAACATGCCATTGCCCAATGGCTTACTATCTTCGAAAAAGATTAAAAGAAGTAGGTATTAAAAAAGGCTTTAAAGCGGTTTTTTCAACAGAATTGCCTGATAAAAAATCAATTATGAAAACAGACGGAACAAATTTTAAAAAATCAGCTTATGGAACTATTTCATACATACCAGCTGTTTTTGGAATGACTTGTGCTTCGGTAGTTATAAGAGATTTAACTAATTGGATAGAAATTAAATAATTAAAATAATAGAACTTTACTTTTATAATAATTTTTTGGATTATTTAAATTTATCGTTAAGTTTGTGATAAGAATAAATCCCCATTTATTTAATTTTTTAAAACAAATAAAAATGAAAAAAATATTACTTAGTGCTACAGCATGTTTAACAATGGCAGTTTCTATTAATGCTCAAAACATTCAACCCTGTGGTACTTATCAAGCTCGTGAAATTTACTTAAAAAATGTTCCAGGTTATGCTGCTAAGTTAAATGCTGCAACAGACGCTGCAGATGCTGAATATCAAACATTTTTACGTAATAAAGCAGCTGCCAGAACAGCCTCTTTATCATCTAATTATACCTTTACTGTACCAGTTGTATTTCATGTATTGCACTTAGGAGAGCCTGTAGGTTCTGGTATTAATATCAGTGATGCAGCATTAATTAATGCTTTAGCTCAAGTTAATAGAGATTATGCCCGCAAAGGAGCTGATACAGTAAACATAGATCCACTTTATGAGCCGTTATACGTTAATTCTCATATGCAATTTGTATTAGCAAAAAAAGACCCTCAAGGTAATTGCACCAATGGAATTGTTCGTCATTACAATCCTAAAACCAATTGGTCTCAGGCAGATTTATTAAATTATCAATACAGCACAATGGCTGTTGGAAATTGGAATCCTTCAAAGTATTTAAATATTTATATAGTAAAAAACATTATAGATGACGGAGGAACTAATGGTATTATTGTTGGATATACTCATTTACCAGGCACTGCCCCTATAGATCCAGCTGATGCCATTGTTTATCGTAATGATTTTTTATCAGGATTAGATGCACGTTCATTAAGTCATGAAATTGGTCACTGGTTTGGATTGAGTCATACATTTGGTTCATCTAACAATGCAGGTTCTGTTTGTGGTAATGATGATATATATGATACTCCAAGAACATCAGGTTTCTTTAGCACATGTCCTCAACCTTATACATCATTAAATGACTCTTGTGATTTAGGAAAAAGACCAAATATTAATAATTTCATGGACTATTCTTCTTGCCCAATGATGTTTACTCAAGGACAAACGGATAAAATGAGAACCTCAGCTCAATCAATGATTAGTTCTCGAAAATTATTAGTAGATACTGCAAATTTAATATTTACAGGAATTTTAAATGCAAATGGAACTCCAACCGGAGTAACGCCTTGTGCACCAATTGCAGATTTTGCATCAAATAAAGTTATGAATTGTGCATCTCAGCCAATAACATTTAATAGCACATCATACAATTCTGTACCAACATCTTATTCGTGGGTATTTGAAGGCGGTACACCAGCAACATCAACATTAGCGTCGCCAACTGTAACGTATGCTACACCAGGTACATACTCTGTGTCATTAACAGTATCTAATGCAAATGGTTCTTCAACTAAAACAGTTGCTTCTTATATTACATCTAATTGGAATGGAGCTCTAAGATTACCTTATTCAGAGAATTTTGAAAGCGGACAATGGTGGCCTGCAGGAATGACAGTTAAAAATCAAGATTTAGGAACCCCAACATGGGAGTTATCTCAATTTGGAGCAGGAACATCTTCTGTATCATTAATATTACCAAATGCTAATTATCCAAATATGTTCCCAGGTTTTAAATCAAATATTGATATTATAGAATTACCAACTTTTGATTTTTCAAATACAACAGGCATTACGTTATCATTTGATTATTCTTTTGCAAGAAAAACAGGAGTAGTAGCAGATACTTTTAAATTACAATACAGTGATGATTGTGGAGGAACATGGAAATCTCTTCCTGGTTCGCCAAGTGCTAGCCAAATGGCAATTAGTGGAGGTACAGTTAATGTGCCATTTATTCCATGGCCATCATCATCTCCTTCTAAATGGGTAAATAAATCTATTTCTTCTGCAATATTAAGTTCATTAAATAATAAAAGAAGTATTAAAATTCGTTTGTGGTTCCAAAATGATATAACATCAGGAAACTCTCAAAATTTATATATTGATAATATTAACATTTCAGGAACTGTAGGGTTAAATGAATTTGAAAATGAGTTAGGATTATCAATATATCCAAATCCAACTAGTTCATCATCTATTATAGAATTTACATCACCTTCTAATTCTAAAGCTGGTATTTTAGTTTTTGATGTTACAGGAAGAGTTGTTGAACAAAATAGTATAGACGTTTATTCAGGAGTAACATCTAATTATACTGTAAACTCATTAAATCAATTAAATTCAGGAGTTTATTTTGTTTCAATTATAATTGATGGCAAAAAAGTAACTAAAAAATTAATTATACAATAATTGAAAAATTAATTTAAACATTTAAAAGCTCTTCCTAACTGGAAGAGCTTTTTTGTTAAATATGGATTGATAGAATTTAAAACAAATATTTTTATCAATAAAAAATAATTATCTTTGATCCCTCAATTAGCACTATTTAAAGAACATTAATTACAAAATTTATGAAGTTTCTACGTTTTTACATTTTATATAGATTACAAATAATTATCGCGTTATTTATTTTAGGTGTTTTATCTCATTTTTTTCTTGATCCTGTAACAGAATGGATTTGTTATAGTTTTGCAATAATTTCGTTAATACTATATTTTATGATGGGCACTATGAGAATAGTTCAGGAAGCTGTTACTGATGGAGATGTTGAGAAGGCAATGTTGTACTTAAATAAAATTAAATTCCCAAGATTATTATTTAAGCCTATTCGCTCTGGTTACTATATGTTACAAAGTAATTTATCGATGGCATCTAATGATTTTGATAAAGCAGAGTCTAATATTAGAAAAAGCCTAAAAATAAAATCAAAAATAACAGGCGATATGGAGGGTTCTAATTTAATGCAATTGGGATTTATTGAGCTTAAAAAAGGAAATACGAAACAAGGTCGTTTACATTTAATGGAAGCAATAAAAGCAGGTATACCAGATAAAGAGAGTTTGGCCGCTGCGCATTTGCAACTATGTAATATTGAGGCTCAACGCATGCAGTATAAAATAGCAAAACAACATTTTAAAAAAGCAAAAGATTTAAAGCCAAAAAATGATGAAATAGTTTCTCAATTAAAAAGTATGGAGAAGCAAATTAGTAGAATGCCTGGATAATAATAAAAAAGCTAAATAGAAATATTTAGCTTTTTTGTTTTAGATGTTTTTAGGATAGCATATAAAATATTTAGTAACTTTTTTACTTAACATCTTAATATTTAATTGGTCAGAGGCTTTTGCTACGTCTATTAATTCCCCATTTTTATGCAAAATATTTATTTGCACTTTCGAAGAATTATAAGCGCTATTATTGACACTTTCAGAAAACACAAAATAGTCAGCTTCTTTTTTAGATAATTTATATTTTTTCATTACCTTTTCTAGAATTTGATTTTTGTGATTTGGAGTGAAATTTTTGCTTTGTAATTCTATTTTGTACAAGTTTCTATCAATAAGGTTTTTGCATAAAGTTGATAAAACAAAATCCTTGTGATTTATCCATGCTTTTACAGAAGCCATGATATCGTAATCATCTAATAATACAAATTGCTTTAATAAGTCAGAGTTACTTATAAAATCTTTTTTGCTGTAGCTATTTTTTAAGAATAAGGCTAATGCAGGAGTGGCAAATAATTCTTCTCCATTTAACGCTAATTCTTTAGCGCGTTTTAATACATTTACTAATAGCTTTTCTGCACTTAAAACAGTTTTATGAAGGTATACTTGCCAATACATTAGTCTTCTGGCAATTAAAAAACTCTCAACGCTATAAATCCCTTTAGCTTCAACAACTAAATTTCCATCTTTTACGGTTAGCATTTTAATGATTCTGTCACTACTCACAACACCTTCCGAAACTCCTGTAAAAAAACTATCTCTATTCAAATAGTCTAATCTATCCATATCTAGTTGGCTAGAAACTAATTGGTGTAAGAATTTTTTAGAGTGCTCGTTTTTAAAAATTTTAATGGCAAGAGATAATTTTCCTTTAAACGCTGAGTTTAATTCATCCATCAGCATAGCTGAAATATCTTCGTGATGAATTCCTTTAACAATAGTATGTTCTAGAGCATGAGAAAATGGACCATGACCAATGTCGTGCAATAGTATAGCAATAATAGCAGCTCTTGATTCATCTTCAGTGATTTTTATACCCTTAGATTTCAATACTTGTAAAGCTTCTGTCATTAAATACATAGCACCAATAGCATGATGGAATCTAGTATGTAGAGCCCCAGGATAAACTAAATTAGTTAATCCTAATTGTTTAATTCGTCTTAAACGTTGAAAAACTGGATGATTAATTAAATCATATACCAAATCATCAGGCAATGTTACAAAGCCGTAAATTGGATCGTTTATTATTTTTCTTTTATTAGAAATCATACATTCTTTGTATAAAATAACTTACTATAATACTTACAAATTTACAGTTTTAAAACCGCTTTTATCCTAAAAAATGTAGTATTAATAACACATAAATGATTATTTTTGTGACCTAAATTTTAAAAATACTATGCCTAAAATATCAGTTAAAGCAATAGAAATGCCGTCTTCTCCTATTCGTAAATTAGTTCCGTTTGCAGAAGCAGCTAAAAAACGTGGTACAAAAATATATCATTTAAATATTGGTCAACCAGATATCGAAACACCAGACTCTTTTTTAAAAGCTGTTAAACAGGCCGATATTAAAGTTTTAGAATATAGTCATAGTGCAGGCAATGAAAGTTACCGTAAAAAATTAAGTTCTTATTATGCATCATATAATATAAACATAGATGCCAGTGATATAATTATAACTTGTGGGGGATCTGAAGCTATTGAAATTACAATGAAAACATGCTTTAATGAAGGAGATGAAATAATTATTCCTGAACCATTTTATGCTAATTACAATGGATTTTCTGTTTCTGCTGGGGTAAAAGTTGTTCCTATTAGAAGCTATATTGAGTCTGGTTTTGCATTACCAGCTATTGCAGATTTTGAAAAGGTAATTACTCCAAAAACAAAAGGCATTATGATTTGCAATCCTGGAAATCCAACAGGATATTTATATACAAAAGCCGAATTAGAAGCATTACGAGATTTGGTTAAGAAATACGATTTGTTTTTATTAAGCGATGAAGTATATCGAGAATTTTGTTATGATGGCAAAGAATACGTTTCTGTTATGCATTTAGATGGTATAGAAAATAATGTGATTTTATTAGATTCTATATCTAAACGTTATAGTGCTTGTGGTGCTAGAATTGGAGCTATGATTAGTAAAAACAAAGAAGTAAT
This sequence comes from uncultured Flavobacterium sp., assembly GCA_964541155.1. Taxonomy (GTDB): domain Bacteria; phylum Bacteroidota; class Bacteroidia; order B-17B0; family Aurantibacillaceae; genus UBA4416. Next base: position 455,370 of record CAZIPC010000001.1, on the reverse strand, counting down.
GGCTTCGGCAATGAAATTTGCGCAAGCTCGATTATCTCCCCCAAGTTACGGGCAAATAGGAGCTGAAGCTGCATTAGATACACCAAAAGAATATTTTGAGGGCGTGAAAACAGAATATATCGCTCGTAGAGATTTTGTAATAGAAGAAATTAATAAAATTGATGGCGTGTATTGCCCAAAACCAAGTGGAGCTTTTTATTGCATTGCTCGTTTACCAATTGATAATGCTGATAAATTCTGTCAATGGTTGTTAGAAGAATTTTCATTTGAAGGACAAACTGTGATGATGGCACCAGCTACTGGTTTTTATTCAACTACAGGTGCTGGTTCAAACGAGGTTCGTATAGCATATGTTTTAAAAAAGGAAGATTTAAAAAATGCCATAGCTTGTTTAAAAGAAGCATTAAAAATATATCCAGGTAGAGTAAAATAATAAACTAAATATTTATCAAAACAAAAACACACATGTTTATAGCATGTGTGTTTTTATTTTAATGACACACTGGCTGTTTTTTTTAATAAGAGTCAGTTTTTAAAGCTTGGTATATTTTTGGATTATACTTGTTTAATGAAAAATATTCCAATAAAAGAATTGTTATCTAATATTAAGTATCCCTTATTTTTTTTATTCATAATATGGCTTGTCTTTTTTATGGATAATTTTTTTAAATTAAATTTATACACTTTAGGTATTTGCCCTCGTACATTAAATGGTTTAAAAGGTATTTTATTTTCTCCATTTATTCATGCCGATATAAATCATATATTAAATAACAGCTTACCTATTCTTATTTTGGGTTCTATGATATTTTATTTTTATAAACCAATAGCTTGGAGTAGTATAACATGGATATATATAATTAGTGGTATTTGGTTGTGGATTGGTGGTAGAAATAATGCAATTACGCCACATTACCATTTTGGAGCAAGTAGTTTAATTTATGGATTTGCAACCTTTTTGTTTTTTAGTGGAGTTTTCCGAAAACATAAAGAACTAATGATGGTTTCTGCATTTGTTGTGTTTACTTATGGTAGTATAACTTGGGGTATTTTTCCAATAGATAGAAGTATATCTTGGGAGGGACATTTATTTGGCTCAGTTGCAGGTATTTTAGTAGCGTATAATTACCGTAAAGATGGACCTCAATCTAAAGTTTATGAATGGCCTGAGGAAGAAATTGATTTAGAAGCAATAGCAAATCAAGAGTTATTAGAAGAACAAATAGAACGTGATTCACAAAGAAATGAGTCTTCTCTCGAGCAATCCCAAATAGTATATCATTATAAACCAACAGAACAGAAGAATTCTTTAAATTCAAAAGAATAACTAGTTGTATACTAATTTTTTAAAAACACTTTTTTTTGTATATTTGCCCGAATTTTAACACAGAAAATTCATTCTTATGGCATCAACACTTTTAGCAAACAAATTTGCTCCCGAAGGTTTAACGTATGATGATGTTTTATTAGTTCCAGCTTATTCAGAAGTTTTGCCTCGAGAGGTAAATATTTCTAGCCAATTTACTAAAAACATCAAAATAAATTCTCCAATTGTTTCAGCAGCAATGGATACCGTAACAGAGTATCAAATGGCAATTACAATTGCTCAAGAGGGAGGAATAGGTGTTTTACATAAAAACATGACTATATCAGAACAAGCTATGCATGTTCGAAAAGTGAAGCGTAGCGAGAGTGGAATGATTGTAGATCCTTTAACCATATTACAAAATGGTACAATTAGTGATGCTTTAGCAATAATGTCTGATAATAAAATAGGAGGTGTTCCGGTTGTAGATAAAGATAACAAATTCGTTGGTATTGTAACTAATCGTGATTTAAGATTTGAAAAAAATTTAAAACGTTTAGTAAAAGAAGTCATGACTCCTGCTAGCAAAGCAGTTACAGCAAAACAAGGTGTTACTCTTAAACAAGCCGAAGAAATATTACAAGACCATAAAATTGAAAAATTACCAATTTTAGACAAAAATCATCGTTTGGTAGGCTTGATTACCTATAAGGATATTATAAAAATTAAAGTTCGTCCAAATGCCGCAAAAGATGATAGAGGTAGATTAAGAGTTGCAGCAGCAGTGGGTGTTACCGCTGATACTATGCAGCGTGTAGACGCATTAGTAGAGGCAGGTGTTGATGCAATTATTATAGATACAGCTCATGGACATTCGAAAGGGGTAATCTTAAAATTAAAAGAAGTAAAAAAGAAATATAAAGATTTACAAGTTGTAGTTGGAAATATTGCAACAGGAGCAGCAGCAATAGATTTAATGAAAGCTGGAGCTGATGGTGTTAAAGTTGGTATAGGCCCTGGTTCGATATGTACTACTCGTGTAATTGCAGGTGTTGGCGTACCTCAATTAACAGCCATTATGGAAGTGGCAGCAGCCTTAAAAGGTAAATTACCAATAATTGCAGATGGAGGTATTAGATATACTGGAGATATTGTAAAAGCAATTGCTGCAGGAGCAAGCACGGTTATGATGGGAGGTATGTTTGCTGGTGTTGAAGAAAGTCCGGGCGAAACTATTATTTTTGAAGGTCGTCAATTTAAGGCATACAGAGGAATGGGCAGTTTAGAAGCCATGCAAAAAGGATCTAAAGACCGTTATTTCCAAGATGCAGAAGATGATATTAAAAAATTAGTACCTGAAGGAATTAGTGGAAGGGTGCCTTATAAGGGACACTTAGCAGATGTTATGTATCAATTAATTGGTGGGCTAAGAGCAGGTATGGGATACTGCGGAGCAAAAGATATAAAATCATTACAAGGTGCTAAATTTACTCGTATTACAGCTGCAGGGGTTAAAGAAAGCCATCCACATGATGTAGTAATTACCAGAGAAGCGCCAAATTATACTAGATAAAATTATTAAAAAAATAAAGAAATGGTATTACCAATAGTAGTATACGGCGATCCGGTTTTAAGAAAAAAATGCATTGATATCGATAAGAACTATGAGAACTTGTCGAAATTAATTAGCGATATGTATGAAACCATGTATGAGGCTAACGGTGTTGGTTTAGCTGCACCTCAAATTAATAAAGCAATTCGTTTATTTGTTATTGATGCGTCTCCTTTTGCAGAAGTGGATGAGGATGAAGAACCTGAATTTACACCTGAACAAATTAAACAAATGAATGGCTTCAAAAAAACATTTATCAATGCTCGTATTTTAGAGGAAACAGGGGATGAATGGAAGTTTAGTGAAGGGTGTTTAAGTATTCCAAAAATAAGAGAAGATGTGTTTCGTAAACCAACATTAACCATTGAGTACTTTGATGAAAACTTTAAAAAACATACAGAAACTTATGATGGTGTAATAGCTCGAGTTATTCAACATGAATATGATCACATTGAAGGAGTATTGTTTACAGATAAAATTAATCCATTTAAACGCAAGTTAATTTCTGGTAAGTTAACTGATATATCTAAAGGTAAATACAGAGCAGATTATAAAACAAGAGTTTTTCAACCAAAACGCTAACTATATGTGGCAACGAATTATTTTTTCTTTATTCTGTATATCAATTCTTAATTCATGTGGAGTTAATGATATTCCAAGCCAAAAAACAAAACTTAAAAATGATACCTTACTTAAAGTAGATGAATGTGTTAAACGTTTAATTGAAGTTAAAAGGTTAGATAATATTTTATTAAAAGCTACAATTTTAAATAAAGAAGTTGCAGAAAATGCAATAAATGTATTTTACAACTTCGCAATAAATTGCAAACAAGATACCTTAGCCCCAGTGTTTTTATTAAAATCTGGACAAGTTGCACAATCCATTAAAAAATATACACAAGCTCAATCTTGTTTTAAAACATGTATTGATGAATTCCCAAAATTTAAGGGTAGAGGGGCAGCCATGTTTTTGTTAGCACAGTTATACGATGATTCTTCCATGTTAAATAATGAATCAGAAGCCAGAACAATTTATCATCAAATTATCAGAGAATACCCTTCTACTTCATTTGCTTCTGATGCTAGAGCTTGTCTACAAAATATTGGTAAATCTGACGAAGAGCTTGTAAAAGAGTTTTTAAAGAAAAATAATTAATCAACTGTGTTTTTTCCAAAAAATGGAATATTTTCTAAAAATGTAAAAAAACAGTTTTTTCTTATTTAATTTTACGTCACGTTCTTTTTTCATATATGGTTTAACAATGCGTAAGTTAAAAAAGAGTCATAATTTATTATGGCTCTTTTTTTTTGACTTTATTTCAAATCTAATGCCTTTCTAATTCTTTAAAAAAGTGTCTTAATTTCTTTATTTTTGTCTTAAAAACAACAATAATGATTAAGACTAGGCTTTTATTTACTTTTATTATAGTGTTGTTGTTTAAAAATAGTTACTTAACTCAGGTAAACATTTCATTTATTCCAATGTATTCTAATGTAAAACTGCTTGAAAATCATTATTATAAATTAAATAATTCTGATAGTATCAGCTTTTCTAGTTTCAAATTTTACATTTCTTCAGTACAATTTTTAAATCATGATACTATAGTGTGGCGAGAAGATTTAAGCTATCATCTAATAGATGTTTTTAATGATAAAACCTTAAATATTTTATTAAAAATACCTGCACAAGTTAAGTATAATCAACTTAATTTTAATTTAGGGATAGATAGCGTAGTTAATACTTCTGGTGCTTTAGGAGGAGATTTAGACCCTACTAGAGGGATGTATTGGACATGGCAAAGCGGTTATATTAATTTAAAGCTAGAAGGTACCAGTAATGTATGTAAAACAAGACATAATGAATTTCAATTTCATTTAGGAGGATATCAATATCCTTTTAATTCTATACAAAATGTTGATATTGATATACAGGATAATGCCAAATCTATAAATTTAGATATAGATGTTGCAAATTTAATTAAACGTATAAATTTATCAGAACAACATCATATTATGCAGCCAAGTAAAGAGGCATTTGAGCTATTACAACTAGTTAAAAAAGAAATAAGTAATATAAAGTGAGAAAAATAGTTAGCATTTTTTGTTTATTAATTTTTGTTTTATGCAGTTTTCAGATTTTTGAAAATAGCTTGTTTACAGTGCCTAAACATTGGCCTAAACCAGTTTATGACTTTTCTAAAAATGCATTAACAAATCAAAAAGTACAACTTGGAAGAATATTATTTTATGATCCGATTTTATCAAAGGATAATACCATTTCGTGTTCAAGTTGTCATTCTCAATATAATGCATTTACTCACGTAGATCATGATTTAAGTCATGGTATTAATGATAGATTAGGTATCAGAAATTCGCCAGTTTTATTAAACTTAGCATGGCAAAAATCATTTATGTGGGATGGTGCAATTAATCATTTAGATGTGCAAGCTTTAGCACCTATTAGTCATCCCGACGAAATGGGAGAAAATATTCAAAACGTAATTTTAAAATTACAATCTTCAAAAAAATATCCATTGTTATTTTATAAAGCGTTTGGAGATAGCGTTATTACAGGAGAGTACACATTAAAGGCTATTTCGCAGTTTATGCTTACACTAGTTAGTGCAAATTCAAAATACGATAGTGTTATGAGGGGGCAAATACAGTTTACCTCCCAAGAACAAAATGGATATTTGTTATTTAAAAAATATTGTTCTAATTGTCATACAGAGCCATTATTCACAAATATGAGATTTGAATATAACGGTTTGCCACTAGATTCAACATTAAATGATTATGGGCGAATGAGAATAACAAAAGATAGATCAGATTCTTTGAAATTTAAAGTTCCGACATTGCGAAATATAGAATTTTCATACCCTTACATGCATGATGGTAGGTTTAAAACACTTTCACAAGTTTTAAAACATTATACATCTAATTTTCAAAATACAAAAATAGTAAGCGAAAAGATAAAATTACCGATTATTTTAAGTTCTAATGAAAAAGTTGATTTAATTGCTTTTTTATTAACGCTTACGGATAAAGAATTTTTATTTAACACTAAATATTCTTTTAAAAAATAATATTGATTTTAGAATTGAATTCGCCTAATTTTATTTTTATATCATTAATATTGTTTTAATTTTATGTAAAAGTCTAATAATTAAAATATGAAAAAAAAAATCGCAATATACATTATAGCAACGCAATGCTTGTCTGTATTCTCTCAAACTAATCCAGCAATTACTTCTTGGTTACAAAATACAACTCTTCACGGTAAGCATTATGTGTCTGGTAATTCAACACCTATTACAGATTCCTATATTGCAAATGTTCAATCAGTTCAATATTCAAATAATTACGTTTATGCTTCTACTCAAGGTATTCCTTCATATGTAGTAGGGCCTTATTTAGATGGTAACCCTAATCAAGCGGGTAACCAAAATGGTATTTTTAAATTCCCTTTAAATCCAGTACAAAATACAGGCACTCTGTCAAGTACAACAGGCGGAAATATAGGATTGTTTATTAATGGAGTAGCTATGTTTGACTATAGAGACGGGGTATCTTGGAAAAGTTCAACCAATGCTTTAGCGGGAGGTCCGTTAGGAGGTTCAGGAGATGGTGTTTGGAACAGGGATGCTGTAGTTGCTGAAAAAGCAGGTTTTGATTGTTCTAAAGGTCATCCTGCTGGAACAAATTATCACCATCATCAAAATCCAAGCGCATTTAATTTAGATATTAATGTGATATCTACTATATGTAATTTGTATAATGCTGATGGATTATATGCAATAGATAGTACTACTCATTCTCCTTTGATAGGATTTGCTTACGATGGATTTCCGGTTTATGGAGCTTATGGTTATAAAAATACAAATGGAACAGGGGGTATAGTAAGGATGAAATCAAGCTGGAAATTAAGAAATATTTCTACGAGGACAACATTATACGATGGAACTTCTGTTACAGCTGGTCCACCAGTCAATTCAACTTATCCTTTGGGCTTATTTAAAGAAGATTATGAATATATAGCATCAACTTCTTCAGATTATTTAGATGAACATAATGGTCGTTTTTGTGTCACTCCAGAATATCCTAATGGTATATATTGCTATTTTGCAACTGTAGATGCTAATTGGAATTCCGCATATCCATATTTGATTGGCCCAACATTTTATGGTAATAAAGTGGCTGTTAAGGTTACTTCTATAACTGAAGCCGTTAGCACATATACATCTGTGCCTACATTAGTGAACAATAATACACAAGATGTTAATATTTCAGTTTTTCCAAATCCAACATCAGATTTAATTTCTATTCAAATTAAAGACTTAGTGAAACAAAATTGCGAAGTTGAGTTGTATAGTTTAGATGGTCATTTAGTAGATAAAACAATATTATATCAAGGTAGCACTATAGCTTACTTTGACACTAAGAAGTTATATAGCGGAATTTATTTTGTGAGATTTATGTATAACAATAAGCGAGTGAATTATAAAATAATGATAGAGAAATAGACATTAAACCATCACATAAAAAAAGCCCCACAATGTGTGGGGCTTTTTTTATGTGTATGAAAATAATTAGTTTTTGTCTGATTGAATAATATTTGGATCAACCATAATACGACTACAGTGTTCACAAACTAATATTTTTTTATTCATTCTAATATCTAATTGTTTTTGAGGTGGTATCTTATTAAAACATCCACCGCATGCGTCACGTTCAACAGGAACAACAGCTAATCCATTTCTAGTATTTGAACGAACTCGTTTATATGCATTTATTAAACGTTCTTCAATTCCTTCGCAAGCTTTTTCAGAAGCTTTCATTAACTCTTTTTCTTCTTTTTCAGTTTCAGCAATGATTTCATCTAATTCGGATTTTTTTAATTTTAAATCCTTTTTACGTTCAGAGTAATCATATTTAGATTTCTCTACAATTTCAGATTTAGATTCAATTGCAAATTTGTATTCTTTTAAACGTTTTTCTGCTAATTGAATTTCTAAATTTTGGAACTCAATTTCCTTAGTAATTGCATCGTATTCACGATTGTTTCTTACTTTACCTTGTTGAGCTTCGTATTTTTTAATATTAGCTTTAAAATCTTTAATAGCTTGAGTTTTTTCAGCAACTTGATCTTCTAATTCTTTTAACTCTTCAGATAAATTATTTACACGAGTTTCTAAACCAGCAACGCTATCTTCTAAATCTTGAACTTCAAGCGGTAACTCTCCACGAACAGTGTGAATACGATCAATTTTAGAATCGATAAGTTGTAATTCATATAAAGCACGAAGTTTTCCTTCGATAGATGCATCAATTTTTTCTTTGATTTTAGCGCACATAGTTTAAAAATAATTAACTGGGTTAGTGTTTGTTTCCGTTAAATAGCTTGCAAAAGTAGGAAATTTATTTGATATAATTTCATAAAAAATTTCGGGAGTAAATTGTTCGCTTTCATAATGACCAATATCAGCAATTAAAATTTGATTTTCGGCATCAAAAAACTCATGATATTTGAAATCTGAACTAATGTATGCATCTGATTTTGAATTAATTGCGTTTTTTAAAAGAAAACTTCCGCTACCACCACATATAGCTATTTTTTTTATGGATTTATTTAATAACGGTGTATGTTTAATAAGTTTTAACATAAAAACAGATTTTAACCGTTCTAAAAATTCAATTTCAGATATTGGCTGATCTAATTCTCCAACCATTCCTGAACCACTATTTTGGTAGACGTTTTCTAGTTGAAAAATATCAAAAGCTACTTCTTCATATGGGTGATTTTTTTTGAGTTCGGAAATAATTTTTGATTCATTTATTGTCTCAAAAATTAATTCTAAACGTATTTCTTTTTCAGTATTTAATTTTCCTTTTTTTCCAATAAATGGTTTCGTTTGTTCATTTCCCCTATAGGTTCCGAGCCCACTTGATGAAAAACTACAATTATCATAATTACCAATATTACCAGCACCAGCATTAAATAAACTTTCTTGAACGATTTTTAGATGAGACTCTGGAACAAATGTGACAATTTTTTTTAATAATGATTTTTTAGGATTTAAAATTTGAGTATTAACTAGTCCTATTTTGTTAGCTATTTTTTTGTTGACTCCTAATTTTACATTATCTAAGTTAGTGTGGCAGGCATAAATAGCAATGTTATTTTGAATAGCTTTTATAATTGTTCGTTCAACGTAATTATTACCATTTAGTTTTTTTAGACCACTAAAAATAATGGGATGATGAGAAATAATCACATTACATTTTTTTTTAATAGCTTCTTCTATTATAGCTTCAGTGCAATCTAAGCATAAAATAGCTCCAGTGATTTCTTGTTCTTTATTTCCTATTAATAATCCACAATTATCATAGGATTCTTGATAGGCTAGAGGAGCAAATTTTTCAATTTCGGTAATGAGTTGTTTTAAAATCATATTTCAAAGGTAATGTTATTTCATAAGATCTTTATATCTTGAACAGCTAATCAAATGATCGTTAACCATACCTGCAGCTTGCATATATGCATAGCAAATTGTAGAACCAACAAAAGAAAATCCTCGTTTTTTTAGAGCTTTACTCATGGCATCTGATTCAGGGCAAGTAGCTCTAATTTCTGAAGATTGTTTTACTTTGGTTATAATGGTTTTAAAGTCTGTAAATTGCCATATAAAAGAATCAAATGAACCAAATTCTTTTTGAATGTTTATAAATGATTGCGCATTTTTTATAGTTGCTGTAATTTTTAGTTTATTACGAATAATACCTTCGTTTTGCATTAGTTCCGATACTTTCGATTCATTAAATTTTGCTACTTTGTTTACATCAAAATTAGCGAAGGCTTTTTTAAAATGTTTACGACGATGTAAAATTGTTTTCCAACTTAATCCAGCTTGAAAAGAATCTAAAACAATAAATTCAAAGTGTTTTTTATCATTATGAACAGGAATTCCCCATTCTGTGTCGTGGTAAAGTTTCATTTGTTCATCGTTTCCAGGCCATGTACATTCCATAATAATTTTCTTTTAAATTATATATTTGAATTTTGATTTATGAAGTATAACTTTGTTTAAAAATAAACATATTATTATGGGAATCGAAGAAAAAATTAATGCAGATGTTAAAGCATCTATGTTAGCAAAAGATGCAAAACGTTTAGAGGCTGTAAGAGCGATTAAATCAGTTATTTTATTATTAAAAACTTCTCCAGAAGGCTTAACGGAAGATAGCGCAATGAAAGCTATTCAAAAAGAATATAAAAAACGTAAAGAAACCGCTGAAATTTATAAACAACAAAACCGAGAGGATCTAGCGGCAGATGAAATTGCTCAAGCATTAGTTATGGAGGAATATTTACCTAAGGCTTTAACAGATGATGAAATTAGAGTTATTGTAAAAAATGCTATTACGGAATCAGGCGCATCATCTGCTTCAGATATGGGTAAAGTAATGGGTGCAGCAAATAAAGTTATTGCTGGTAGAGCTGATGGTAAATTAGTATCTCAAATTGTGAAAGAATTATTAGGGTAATTTTGTATACTCTCTGAAATTAAAAAGCCTCAGTTAAATCTGAGGCTTTTTTGTTATTAGTTATCTTCTTTTTTCTTTTTAGCTTTTGGTTTAATTGTTTTTACTATAATTTCTTTCTTTTCCGCATCATAATCTATTTCAATTTGATCCCCTTCAGATAAATTGCTTTGGATAATTTCTTCAGCCATTGGATCTTCCAAGTATTTTTGAATTGCTCTTTTTAATGGACGAGCACCATATTGAGAGTCATACCCTTTTTCTACAATAAAGTCTTTTGCGGCATCAGTTATGTTAATAGTGTAACCAAGTGTGTTTACCCTTCCAAATAATCCGTTTAATTCAATATCAATAATTTTATGAATATCTTCTTTATTAAGAGAATTAAACATAATGACATCATCTATTCGATTTAAAAATTCTGGAGCAAATGCTTTTTTTAAGGCATTTTCTACAACGCCTTTATTCATTTCGGCTTCACTATCTAATCTTGATTGAGTTCCAAAACCTACACCTGTTCCAAATTCTTTTAACTGACGAGCTCCAATATTGGATGTCATAATAATGATAGTATTTTTAAAATCAATTTTACGACCTAAACTGTCTGTTAGCTGACCATCATCTAGTACTTGTAATAGCATATTAAATACATCGGGATGTGCTTTTTCGATTTCATCTAATAAAACTACAGAATATGGGCGACGTCTAACTTTTTCCGTTAATTGACCACCTTCTTCATATCCTACATATCCCGGAGGAGCTCCAATTAATCGAGTAACCGCAAATTTTTCCATATACTCACTCATATCAATTCTAATTAAAGCTTCGTCGTTATCAAACAAATGTTTTGCTAAAATTTTTGCTAATTGAGTTTTACCAACACCTGTAGGCCCTAAAAAAATAAACGATCCTATTGGTTTGTTGGGATCTTTTAATCCAGCACGGTTTCGCTGAATAGCTTTAACAACTTTTTTTAACGCCTCGTCCTGACCAATAACTTTACCCTGTAATTGTTCCACCATTTTTACAAGTTTCTCTCCTTCATTTTGAGAAATACGTTGAACAGGAACGCCACTCATCATAGATACAACTTCAGCAACGTTTTCTTCTGTTACAGTTACTCTGTTCATCTTTGTTTCTTCTTCCCATGCTTTTTTAGCTGCATCTAATTGAGCTTGTAATTGTTTTTCGGTATCGCGTAATTTAGCAGCCTCTTCATATTTTTGAGAGCGAACGACTTGATTTTTAAGTTCTTTAATGTCTTCCATTTTTTTCTCAAGTTCCAATATATTTTCAGGAACATTGATGTTTGTGATATGAACTCTTGAGCCTGCTTCATCTAAAGCGTCTATAGCTTTATCTGGCAAGTGTCTGTCTGTTAAATATCTAGCTGTTAACGTCACACAGGCCTTAATAGCATCTGGGGTATAAGTTACATTATGATGATCTTCGTATTTAGATTTAATATTTGTTAGAATTTGTAAAGACTCTTCTTGTGTCGCTGGCTCAATGATTACTTTTTGGAAACGACGCTCTAAAGCCCCATCTTTTTCAATATGTTGTCTAAATTCATCTAATGTTGTAGCACCAATACATTGTATTTCTCCACGAGCTAAAGCAGGTTTAAACATATTACTTGCATCCATACTTCCGCTAGCACCACCAGCTCCAATTATAGTGTGAATTTCATCAATAAATAAAATGACATCAGGATTTTTTTCTAATTCATTCATCACTGCTTTCATCCGTTCTTCAAATTGTCCTCTGTATTTTGTGCCAGCAACTAAAGACGCTAGATCTAAGGTAACTACTCGTTTTCCAAATAATACACGAGATACCTTGCGTTGAACAATGCGTAATGCTAAACCTTCTGCAACTGCTGATTTACCAACACCTGGTTCACCTATTAGAATTGGATTGTTTTTTTTACGACGCGATAGAATTTGAGAAACTCGTTCGATTTCTTTTTCTCGACCAACAACAGGGTCTAATTTGCCTTCTTCGGCCATCTTAGTTAAATCTCTTCCAAAATTATCTAATACTGGTGTCTTAGATTTTGAATCTCCTGGTTTTCTGGAAGAGCCAGCATTACCAGAATTACTAAATGATTCTTCGTTATCATCCTCGTCTCCGCCAGCAGTGGAATTTTCAATTTTTTGTGGATTTTCTAAATAATTTTCTAATTCCAATTTAACAGAGTTGTAATCTACCCCAAATTTTGATAATGATTTAGTAACTAGATTATCATTGTCTTTTAAAATACACATTAATAGATGTTCTGTTCCAATTTGAGGAGCTTTAAAAACTTTAGCTTCAAGATAGGTTAATTTTAATGTTTTTTCGGCTTGTTTAACTAATGGAATATTAGCAAGATTATTTACTTTTCGCATTGATATAGGTAAGTTCTGTTCAATTTGTTTTCTAAAATCTTGAATATTGATCCCTAAATTTTTAAGCATTTTAATACCTACTCCCTCTCCATCACGAATCATACCTAACATTAAATGTTCTATTCCAATGTAATCGTGTCCTAGTCTTAGAGCTTCCTCACGGCTAAATGTTATAACGTCTTTTACACGTTGTGAAAATTTTGCTTCCATAAATATATAGTTCTTTGTTACTTAATTAACATAATTAATGCCATAATCAAAAGTAACCGATAATGTCAGGTTTAACTCTTTTTTAAAGGCTTTTTTTTAACAGAGAAACTGTTAATAACTATACAATTAAATTACCAATAAAATAGGTATTTTCAAAGTCTATTAGTTATTTTAAGAAAGAGATTTTTAGTTTTTTTGATTGCTAAAAATAGCTGACATAATTTCTTAATTACTAAAATGAGAAGAAGTTAAAAAAAATATAAAAAAGAATATGAGCGGAGAGAAAATTATCCCAATTAACATTGAGTCAGAAATGAAAACTGCTTACATTGATTATTCAATGTCGGTTATTGTATCACGTGCATTGCCAGATGTGAGAGATGGTCTTAAACCAGTGCATCGTCGAGTATTATACGGAATGTTAGATCTAGGAGTGTTGCATAATCGTCCTTATAAAAAATCTGCTCGTATTGTTGGTGAGGTTTTAGGGAAGTATCATCCGCATGGAGATACATCTGTTTATGATACAATGGTTCGTATGGCTCAAGAATGGAGTTTGAGATACATGTTAGTTGATGGCCAAGGAAATTATGGTTCTATAGATGGTGATCCTCCAGCAGCAATGCGTTATACGGAAGCTCGTTTGCGTAAGATTACAGAAGAGATGTTAAACGATATCGAAAAAGATACAGTTGATTTTCGTCCTAACTTTGATGATTCTCTTACAGAACCAACGGTATTGCCTTCTCGTATTCCAAATTTATTAATGAACGGAGCCTCTGGAATTGCTGTAGGTATGGCAACTAATATGGCTCCACATAATTTAACAGAAGTTATTAATGGAATTCTAGCCTATATTGATGATAACAATATTGATGTGGATGGATTAATGAAGCATATAAAAGCTCCAGATTTTCCAACAGGAGGCACTATTTATGGATACGAAGGCGTTAAAGATGCTTTTCATACTGGTCGTGGCCGTGTAATAATGAGAGCTAAGGCAAGTATAGAGCCAGTTAATAATCGTGAACGCATCATTGTTACAGAAATTCCTTATCAGATTAATAAAGCAGAAATGATTAAACGTCAGTGGGAATTATGTAATGAGAAAAAAATAGAAGGGATTACAGAAATTAGAGACGAAAGTAACCGCGAAGGTATGCGTATTGTCTATGAATTAAGAAGTGATGCTATATCTAATGTTGTGTTAAATAATTTGTATAAATATTCAGCTTTACAAACTTCATTTTCAATTAATAACGTAGTATTAGTTAAAGGTCGACCTGAAATGTTAAATCTTAAAGATATGATTTTCCATTTCGTAGAACATCGTCATGATGTAATCGTTCGAAGAACTAAGTTTGATTTGATGCAAGCTGAAAAAAGAGCTCATATTTTAGAAGGATTATTAATTGCTCAAAAAAATATTGAAGAAGTAATTAAAATTATTCGTGAAAGCGAAAGTCCTGATGCTGCAAAGGATGAATTAATTAATCGTTTTTCACTATCTGAAATTCAAGCTCGTGCTATATTAGACATGCGATTAAGAACATTAACTGGACTTGAGGTTGATAAATTAAATGCAGAATATGATGAGTTAATGAAAAGTATTGCTTATTACAAGGAAATCTTAAGTAATGAAGCATTGCGTTATAAAATTATAAGAGAAGAATTAGTAGAAATAAAAGAAAAATATGGCGATGAACGTCGAACAGATATTGTATATGCAGGAGATGACTTAAAAATAGAGGATATGATTGCTGATGAGGATGTAGTAATTACTATTTCTCATTTAGGATATATGAAACGTACAAATCTTGCAGAGTATCGTTCGCAAAATAGAGGAGGAAGAGGAAGTAAAGGAACAGCAACTCGCGATGAAGATTTTGTAGAACATATGTTTATTGCGTCTACACATAATTATATTTTATTATTTACAGAAAAAGGACAATGTTATTGGATACGAGCATATGAAGTACCTGAAGGAGCTAAAAATAGTAAAGGAAGAGCGATCCAAAATATAATTAGTATTGCTCCAGATGACAAAGTAAAAGCATTTATTAATATAAAAAATTTACAAGACGAAGAGTATATTCAAAATAACTATATTATTTTGTGTACTAAAGATGGTATTATTAAAAAAACATCTTTAGAAGCTTATTCTCGTCCGAGAGCAAATGGAATAAATGCAATTACAATTAGAGAAGGAGATGTTTTATTAGAAGCAGCTTTAACAAATGGTAGTAATGAAATAATGATTGCAACTAAATTAGGTAAAGTATGTCGCTTCCCAGAAGCAAAAGTTCGCCCAATGGGACGTAATGCATCTGGAGTTATAGGTATTGATTTAAATGATGATGAAGGAGGTAATAATGAAGTTGTAGGAATGATTTGTATTGATGACAAACAAGCAAACGTACTAGTAGTTTCAGATAAAGGATATGGTAAACGTTCTGATATAGATGAATATCGAATTACAAATCGAGGAGGAAAAGGTGTTAAAACAATTAATATTACAGAAAAAACAGGAAATCTAGTGGCTATTAAATCTGTTACAGATGCTAATGATTTAATGATAATAACTAAAAACGGAATAGCTATTCGAATGAATGTATCTGACTTACGCGTTATGGGTAGAGCTACTCAAGGAGTTCGTTTAATAAATATTCAAGACAATGATAGCATTGCTGCTGTTACAAAAGTGGATCATGAGGAAGAATCAGAAGTTACGACTGAAGGGGAAGCATCTCCAGAAGTATCATCTGGTAATGAATCACCAAGCGAGAAATCTGATGACGAAAATAATACACCAGCGGACAATATCAATTAACGAAGGATAAATAAATTAGTATATTACACATATATTTGAATAAACGTATTTATAGTATGAACAAAAAAACAATTTTAACCGGAGCATTAAGTTTATTAGGCTTAACAACACTTTTAGCCCAGCCAACATTGGTAGAAAAAGTAGAACAAGTTGCAGGAAAGGTAGTTATACCATATGAAAAATGGAAACTACCAAATGGATTAACAATTTTATTAAATGAAGATCATTCAGATCCATTGGTACATGTATTAGTAACTTACAAAGTAGGTTCTGATCGAGAGAGTTTAGGGAAATCTGGATTTGCTCACTTTTTTGAACACATGATGTTTCAAGGTTCTAAGCACGTTGCAGATGAAGAGCACTTTAAAATTGTATCTACTGCAGGCGGAAACATGAATGGTAATACAACAGAAGATAGAACTGTATATTTTGAAACTGTACCGTCTAATAATTTAGAAATGGCTTTATGGTTAGAAGCAGATCGTATGGGATTTTTATTAGATTCTTTAACATCAAAGAAATTTGAAAATCAAAGAGATGCTGTGAAGAATGAAAAATCTCAAAACATCGAAAATCAACCATACGCTATGGCATTTGTTGAGGAGATTAACAAAGCTTTATATCCAGAAGGCCATCCTTATAGTTGGCCGGTTATCGGATATGTAGATGATTTAAACAGAGCAAACTTAGATGATGTTAAAAATTTCTTCTTACGTTGGTATGGCCCAAATAATGCTATTATTACTATTTCTGGAGATTTTAGTTCGCCAGAGGCTTTAAAAATGATAGATAAATACTTTGGAGGTATTAAGCCATGTCCTGAAGTTAAAAAAATGAGAGTAGCACCTGTAACATTAGCAACAGATAAATATACTGCATATAAAGACAGAACTTATTTTCCACTAAATTTAAGAGTATATCCAACAGTACCTCAATATAATAGAGATGAACCAGCATTAGATATTTTAGGAATGATGATGGGTAATGGTAATAACTCAATATTTTATAAAAATTTTGTAAAGTCAAAATTAGCAGTAGAAGCTAGTGCAAGCCATCGATCTAAAGAATTAGCCGGAGAATTTTCAATTCAGATATTTGCATATCCACCAGAAGATTTTAATTTAGAAAAATTATTTACAGATATTGATGATAAAGTAAAAGCTACTATTGATGAATTTGGAAATTCAGGAATTACAGATGAAGCTTTAGCAAGAGCTAAGGCAGAAATTGAATCAAGCATGTATGGTGTTCTATCTACAGTAGAAAGTAAAGCCACGGTTATCTCTGAATGGGAAAGATTAATAGGTAAAACATCTTCATTATCTGATGAAATTGATAGATACAATCGTGTAACAAAAGACGATATTACACGCGTATTTAATAAATATATTAAAGGAGCGGGTGCTGCAGTATTAAATACTTATCCAATAATGAATCCTAAGGATTCAGTTAAAAGTATAAATCCATACGCTAATGTTAAATTTGAAACACCAGCAGAATATAAGGGATTAACTTATGCACCAGCTGTTGATAAATTTGATAGAGCAGAAAGGCCAAAAGCAGGAGATGCAAAGCCAGTTACTATTCCAGATTATTTTACCTCTAAATTACCTAACGGAATAAATGTGATTGGAACTAAAAATACAGAAACACCAGAAATAACGATAGTATTAACGATGGATGGAGGAAGTTTAGTTCTTCCTGCTGAACAATTAAAAAAATTAGGAGTAGCAGAGTTAACGGCAAGCGTTTTAAACGAAGGAACTAAAAATTTTACAACAGAACAAATTAGCGCAGAGTTAGAAAAATTAGGTAGTTCAATTAGTTTTAACGCAAACAAGAATGCAACAACTATACAAGTTAGCTCATTAAAAAAGAATTTAGATGCAACTTTAAAATTATTAGAAGAAAAGCTTTTAAATCCAGGGTTTAATGCAGAAGACTTTAAATTAGCGAAAAAACAATATAAAGAAAGCGTTAAAAATGATGAAACTAGTGCAAATACAATGGCTAGTAGAGCGTTTAATTTTGCATTATATGGTAATTCTGTATTAGGGCTTGATCCTTCTATTAAAACAATTGATAATATTGAATTAGCAGATGTTAAAGAATATTATAATAAATACTATTCTCCATCTGTTACAAACATTGTTATTGTTGGAGATATTGACGAAAAAGATATTATTTCAAAGCTAAGCTTTTTAAATAAATGGCAATCTAAGGAAGTAAAAATTCAACCAATAACTGAGCCAGTAACGCCTACAGAACCTCAATTTTTTATTTACAATAAATACGGCGCGCCTTCTTCAGTTATTACAATGGGTTATCCTTCTTTAAAATTTGATGCAACAGGAGATTTTTATAAAAATAGAATTGCGAATTTTGTTTTTGGAGGAGCATTTAATAGTCGTTTAAATTTAAATTTACGCGAAGATAAAGGATATACTTATGGAATTCGTTCTGGATTTTCTGGAGGAAAATACACTGGAACATTTGCTATTTCATCTTCTGTAAAACGCCCAGCTACGGCATTATCTTTAGCAGAAATTATTAAAGAATTTAAAAACTATCAAGAAAACGGTATTACTGATAAAGAATTAGAATTTACAAAGAGTTCTTTATTAAATGAAGAGGCATTAAAATATGAAGCACCATATCAAAAAGCCGCATTCTTATCAAATATTGTAAAGTATAATTTAGACAAGGGATTCACAAATCAACAAAATCAAATTTTAAAAAATATGACAAAAGATGATGTGAATGCTCAAATTAAAAAATACTTTGATGTTAATAAATTAACAACAGTAGTTGTTGGCGATAAAGCTATGATTGAAGCACAACTTGAAAAAGCTTCTAAAGATGCAAAAAATAAAGAAGTATTAAATAAAGTTAAATTAAAGAAAATTTCTATTGATTAATTTATGCAAATAACCAATATTTACATCTAAATATTAATCATGCAAAAATAACATACATAAAAAAACACTAAATATTTTCTATTTAGTGTTTTTTTATACCTTAACCTAAAAATATATTTATGAAAAAAATTATTTCAGCGGCATTATTATCAATTACAACAATGGTATACAGCCAAAGTAATCAAGTACAAAATGCAAGTAATTATCTAAGAAATAAAGAATTTGACAAAGCAAAAGCCTCAGCTGATGCTGCTTCAATACATGAATCTACTATGAATAATCCTAAGTTATGGAAATATAGAGGGCAGATTTATCAAGAAATTTATTTTTCTAAAGATCCTGTGATTAGAGCATTAGATGTTGATGCAGAGGAAAAAGCTTTAGAAAGTTATATAAAGTGTTTAAAAAATGATAAAGATAATTTTTATAGAGATGAAGAAGGTGGAGTAAGAGGTTTAATTGTGCAAGCTACTGCAGCAGTTAGTAATAAAGCAAATGCATATAAAATTAATAAAGAATATGATAAAGCATTAGCGTGTTATGATTTATTAGAACAAGCATTACCTTATGATTTTGATCAAGGAATGAAACGAGCAAATATTACAAAAGAAAAAATAATGTATTACAAATTTGATACATATAAATACGCTGCTAATAAAGATAAAACAAAAGAATATGCAGATAAATTAATAGCTAACAAGTATAAAGAACCTAGGATTTATACAGATATGGTAAAGTTATCGTTAATAGATAGAGATACTACCAAAGCGTTAGATTATATTTCAAAAGGAAAATTAATGTTTGAAGATAATATGGAGTTGGTTAATCAAGAAATTAATATTTATTTAGCTCGTAATAAAACAAATGAATTAAAAACTAAATTAAATGACGCAATAAATTTATCTCCAGATAATGAAGTGCTACACGCTATTTTAGCAAACTTATATCAAAAAACAAACGAAAAAGATAAAGCCGAAGCTGAATATTTAAAAGCATTAGAAATAAAACCAGATTATGAAATCGCTAACTATAATTTAGGAGTTATGTATTTTAATACTGGTAATGAATGGAATGAAAAATTAGGTTCTTTACCACCAAAAGAAACTACTAAAGCAAAAGAATACGAAACAAAAGCAAATGAATATTTTAAAAAAGCAGTGGTAAATTTAGAAAAATCATACGAAGTTTCTCCAGATAAAGCAACTAAACAACAATTACGAAAGTTGTTTTTACGTTTAGGAGAAACAGAAAAAGCTGATAAATATAAATAAGTACGAATATCTATAATATCAAGTCATGAGAATTTTTAAAATAGCATTAATTGCATGTTTACCATTTTCTGTATTTGCTCAAAAAGGCAAAGTGCAAAGTGCATGGAGAGCATTAAGCGATTATGAATCTACATTAACCGATAATCCAGATCCTTCTTACTTACTAAAAGCTAAAGAAAATATTGATTTAGCAACTATTAATGAAGAAACAAAATCTCAATTTAAAACCTATGCTTATAGATGTAGAATATATGTTTATTTATTTGCAGAAAATTTAAAAGCCGAAGAAAAAAAATTACTGACAACTATTGCAGATAAAAATGAGCGTATGCAAACAGCTTATGGTAATGTTTCAGGTGCGGAATTTAACCAAGCTTCAGATTGCTTATCTAAGTTAAAAGAATTAGATTCTAAAAAATTTGATAAAATTTCTACAGGAGATACAGATTCAGAAGAAGATGGAAAATTAAATCTGGCTATTAATCAAATTATTGCATATCAAGCAAATTTAGCAACTGGAAAATATAAGATGAAACAGTTTGACGAAGCTGCTGACTTTTTTGAATCATTAGCCAATACTAATTTAATGATGACTTCTAAAAAAGATACATCTAATTTTTATAATGCATGTGTTTGCGCTCAGAAAGCAAAAAATCAAACAAAAATTTTTGATTACAACAAAAAGATGATTGATTTAAATATTGCAAGTTCCTATAATTTTCAAACTGTATATGAATTAAAATTAAGCCAAGGAGATACATCTTCAGCTATTGAATACTTAAAAACAGGAAGAATACAGTATCCAAATGATATTTATTTAATGAATAAGGAAACTGAATTATTTTTACAAAAAGGACAGCAAGAAAAAGCATTAGCTAATCTTCAAGTAGCTATTTCAAAAGAACCTAACAATGCCGTTTTACAGTTTGTAATAGGTAATGTATATGATAATTTAGCTAATCCAAAAGGCAAATTAGGAAAAGATACAACTAAACCTGCTGATTATGAACAATTAGTTGAGAAAGCAGCTGAACATTATCAAAAAGCAATTGATTTAAAACCGTCTAACAAAGAAAATTATTTTAATACATTATATAACATGGGGGCTTTGTATAATAATTATGGTAATACTTTATACACTAAATCTCTCGAGAAAGCAAAAACAGCCGAATTATCTAAAAATCAAAAGTTATATGAATTAAAAAGTATCGATTCATATAAAAAAGCTATCCCTTTTTTAGAGCAAGCACTTGATATAAAGCCTAATGATCAAATAACAATGTCGGCATTAAGAACACTGTACTATAAAACAGGTAATGAGCTTAAAGGCAAAGAAATGAATGAAAAATTAAAGTCAATAAAATAAGATTAATGATTATGCAAAAAGCTGCCTCGTTAAAGGCAGCTTTTTGTGTTTTATACACTATTAGGAATGAAGTTTTAACAAAAAAATACCATTAAAAAACCACTAAATTGGTTAAATTTGTTATTTGCTTAACACACACAATATTAATTATATGATTCGTACTTTATTAACTCTTTTTCTTTTCTTTTCCTTTCAAATAGGTTTTTCACAATATGCTACTATTAGAGGTTTTGTTTATAATAAAGCTAATGGTGAACCTGTGGCTTTTTCAAATGTGTATTTAAAAGGTACTACTATTGGCGCTTCAACAGATTTAAATGGTTATTTTGCTATAAATAAAATAAATGCAGGAAGCTATACCTTGTTAGTTACCAATTTAGAGTTTGATACCATTTCAGAAAAAATAACAATTAAAGCAGGTGAAATTATCAATAAGAAATTTTTTTCAGTTAAAGGTGGAATTATTTTAAATGCTGTTGATGTAACCGCAGATCAAATTGAAAAAATTGAAACTCCAAATGTAGCAGTCCAAAAAATTGATCCTGTAGCTATTAATAAACTGCCAAGTGTTGGAGAACCTGATTTAGCTCAGTATTTACAAGTATTACCAGGTGTTGTATTTACAGGCGATCAAGGAGGGCAACTATATATTAGAGGAGGATTACCTATTCAAAATAAAGTATTATTAGACGGAATGGTAATATATAATCCTTTTCATTCTATAGGTTTGTTTTCGGTATTTGATAACGATATTATGAGAAATGCAGATGTGTATAGCGCAGGGTTTGGTGCCGAATACGGAGGAAGAACCTCTTCTATTATGGATATTACAACCAGAGATGGTAATAAAAAAAGATTGTCAGGAAAAGTTTCTGCATCTACATTTGGAGCAAAATTAACGTTAGAAGGGCCACTAAAGAAGTTGAAAGAAGACGGAAAAGGAAGTTCATCTTTTTTATTATCCGGAAAAACATCGTACTTACCTCAAACCTCAAAAACACTATATCCATATGCTAACACCACAAATGGTGATGGATTACCTTTTTATTATACAGATTTGTATGGAAAAGTTTCATTTAATGGTAATAATGGAAGCAAGGTTAATTTATTTGGATATAATTTTAATGATAAAGTTATATATAAAGATTTAGCAAAATTTGACTGGACGTCTTTTGGAGCAGGAAGTAATTTTATATTAATTCCTCAAAATTCAACTTTATTAATAGAAGGAAATTTTGCCTATTCTCAATATAAAATAAATTATCAAGGCTCAACAGAAACAGATAATAAGTCCAGTTCTGTAGGAGGTTTTAATGGAGGATTTAATTTTTTAAAGTATTTTGGACGAAATGAATTAAAATATGGATTTGAATTAGTAGGTACTAATACTAATTACGAATTACAAAATCCCAACTTAGCAAAGATTTCATACGCAAAAAATTCGTTAGAACTAGGTGGGCATATGAAATTTAGATGGTTGGATAAGAAGAAATGGATTGTTTTAGAACCAAGTTTCCGTATTCAATATTACGCATCATTTAATAATATGTCTCCAGAACCTCGAATGCAAGGTAAAGTAAATTTTACAAAAAAAATACGAATGAAATTTGCCGGAGGACTATATAGCCAAAGTTTAATGAGTGCAAGTTCAGATAGAGATGTTGTAAATTTATTTTATGGATTTATTAATGGCCCAGAAAATTTACCAACCGAATTTAAAGACAAGAATAACAATACAGTTACTACAAAAGGCGTGATTCAAAAATCACGACACATTGTAGCAGGTTTTGAGATTGATGTTTTAAAAAATTTAGAAATTCAAATTGAAGGCTATCAAAAATATTTTAATCAAATGGCTAGTGTAAATAGAGACAAATTATTTGATGATACGCCCGAAAATGCTGATAAATTAGATGCACAAAAGAAAGATTTTATTATGGAACAAGGTGAGGTTACAGGTTTAGATTTTACAGCTAAGTATGAGAAAAAACGTCTTTATTTTTGGGCAGTATATTCTTTAACATACAACAAACGTTACACAGGAAATACAGCAAGTGGTGATGTAATAGAGTATGCCCCAGTGTTTGATAGAAGACACAATGTTAATTTAGTAGGTACCTATACTTTTGGCAAAAAACGTAATTTAGATTTAAGTATTCGATGGAATTATGGTTCAGGATTCCCATTTACTCCAACTCAAGGATATTATCCACAGGTTGATTTTAATAATCAATTTAATTTTGATTACACCACAGCTAATGCTACTTTAGGATATGTGCCTGGAAATTATAACTCAAGAAGATTACCAGATTATCATCGAATGGATATTAGCTTAAAATGGTTATATAATATAAACGAAAAAACAAAACTCGAATTAAATGTTGGAGCTACTAATGTTTACAATAGAGAAAATATTTTTTATTATGATAGAGTTAGAAACAAGAGAGTTAATCAACTTCCAATATTACCTAATGTAAATATTAGCTTTAAATTTTAATAATATTAAATAGTATGGCATTTAAAATTTACACAAAAACAGGAGACGGCGGTCAAACTTCCTTAATAGGAGGAACTCGTATACCTAAATTTGACATAAGAATAGAATCTTATGGAACGGTAGATGAATTAAATAGTCATATAGGCTTAATTAGAGATCAAGAAATAGACTCTCGTTCTAAAAAAACTTTAATTGAAATACAAGATAGATTATTTACAATAGGTTCTTTATTAGCTGTAGATTCAGATCATCCTAAAATGGAATTACCTCAAATTTCAGAATTTGATATTGAACTTTTAGAAAAAGAGATTGATGAAATGAATACGAATTTACCTGAAATGAAATTCTTTGTTCTTCCAGGTGGGCATACTATAATATCTTTTTGTCATATTGCTAGATGTGTATGTAGAAGAGCAGAAAGATGTGTGCTAAAATTAAATGAAAACCAACCAATTAATGGGTTAATATATAAATACCTAAATCGTTTATCAGATTATTTATTTGTTCTTTCGCGAAAAATAAGTCAAGATTTGAACGCTATTGAAACCCCTTGGAAACCTCGTTTATAATGTTAACTCCACAAGAAATAACGGCTAATATGCTTGCTAATGATGCGTTTAGTAAATGGTTAGGTATTGAAGTTATAAATATTAATGAGGGAAGTTGTCAATTAAAAATGATTATTAGAGAAGATATGCTCAATGGCTTTGGAATGGCTCATGGCGGAATTACATATTCTTTTGCAGATAGTGCTTTTGCCTTTGCTTCCAATTCTAGAGGACAAAAAGCCGTTTCAATAGAAACATCTATATCTCACACTGTTTCTTTAAAAATTGGAGATGAAATCATTGCATATGCCTCAGAAGAACACTGTTCTAATAAAATAGCTGTATATACAGTAAAGGTTTATAAAGCCCTAGATAATACAATAGTAGCTATGTTTAAAGGAACAGTTTATAGAACTTCAAAAAGTTGGTAGAGATTAAAAAAAGAATCCAATTAATAATAATAAAAGAATAAAAATAAAAATTAAGACAGCAGTAACTAATATTATTCCTCCAAAAATTATTCCAAATATGGCAAAAGCTTTTCCTTTTAATGAATCGTTACTGTCTTTAATTTTCTTTAAACTTTTCATCCCAAAAATAACAGCAACGATGGCTGGAAAAAATAATATAAAGCCTAATAGCCCACAAATAAAACTAATAATACTATTAGAGTCGTAAGTTCCTTCATGCTCGTTATCCTTTATTGGTTGTTTTTTTATTGGTTTATTGTCTGTTATTTTTGAAGTATTAAATTCTTCAATCAATCCATTTTTGTAAATTATTTTTTTTACATCATCTTTACTAATAACGTAATTTGGCCCATCTAAATGATCAAATCGCTTATATTTTATATCACTTTCGTTGATTTCTATGGTCTTTATTTTAATAACTTTCCCGTTTTTTAAAAATAAAATGTCGCAAGAATCGGAAGGTAGTTTTATAATCTTGCTTGTTTTTTTATACAATAAGGCAATATTTTTTATATCATTACTTGCTATTGCTTCATTTTTAATAGATTTATTGTTTGATATATTTGAAACATTTAAATTCGGAAAATCTTCAATTGATTTTACTTCCGTATTTTGATTACTTTTTTTTACAGATTTTTTTAAACTGATATAATAGCCATTTTGATAATGACGCTTTTCGATGGTGCATGATGATACTACAACCAAGCAAAACAATATAAAAAAACAATTTAATTTCATAAAAACAGGTATTTTATTGCTAAAATAACGTTTTTTCGACACCTAAATCGATTATTATTGTTTAAATTTTATTTTGCTATAAAGTAAAAATGTTTTATATTTGCAATCCACTTTTTAGCCTCTGATTGCACGGTGCCATGAATGCTAAAAATGATAAATATTATAAATAAGAAACAATGAGTTTATTATTAGATTACGTAAAAAAACAATTATCTACTGAAGTTAATCACCCAAAATTTAAGGCAGGAGATACAATTACTGTACATTACAAAATTAAAGAGGGTGATAAAGAACGTGTACAGCAATTTTCTGGAGTTGTAGTACAACGTAAAAATGAGCCAGCAACAGCTTCATTTACAGTTCGTAAAATTTCTAATGGAGTAGGTGTGGAGCGTATTTTCCCTGTATCATCTCCTTTTATTGATAAAATAGAATTAAACAAAATTGGTATTGTTCGTAGAGCTAAAATCTACTATATCCGTACTCGTACTGGTAAAGCAGCTCGTATCCGCGAAAAAATACAAAGAAATGCAGATAAATAAATTTATAGATATATTCATTAAAAAAGCCTTCAACTAATTGAAGGCTTTTTTAATGAATATTAAATTATATTTACTTCACGTTCTAAGTCTACATCAAATTTTTCTTTTACCATATTTACTATTTTGCTGGAGAGATTATAGATATCATTACCTGTTGCTTTTCCATAATTAACTAGTACAAGGGCTTGTAGTTTATGTACGCCAGCATCTCCTTGTCTATATCCTTTTAATCCAGTTTGTTCAATAAGCCATCCAGCTGCTAATTTATAATTAGAGTTATCTAGTGGATAAGCAACTATATTTGGAAATTTATGTTTTAAATTTTCGTAGGTTTCTTTTGAGACTTCAGGATTTTTAAAAAAACTACCAGCATTTCCAATTTCTTTTGGATTTGGTAATTTTTGACTTCTAATATTAATAATAGCCTGAGATATGTTTTTAAGATTTACTTCAGAGCATTTCATGGCTTCTAATTCTTGTTTAATAGCACCGTATTCTATATGATATGTGGGTTTTTTTGATAATTGAAAAGTAACAGAAGTAATAATAAATTGATTTTTAAGTTTACGTTTAAATACACTTTCTCTATAGCCAAATTCGCATTCAGATTTTGAAAAACGGATAAGTTCTCCTGTTTTTATATTGATAGCTTCTAGTTCATAAAATGTATCTTTTATTTCGATACCATATGCGCCAATATTTTGCATTGGGCTGGCCCCTGTACATCCTGGTATTAAAGATAAATTTTCGAGCCCTCCGTAATTTTGATTGATGCACCAAGATACAAATTCATGCCATACTTCACCAGCCGAACATTTTATATAAACAAATTCACTTGTTTCTTTAATTAATTCAATTCCCTTTAAATTATTTTTTACCACAAAGGCATCAATATTTTTTGTAAAAAGAACATTACTTCCTCCTCCTAAAAATAAAGATTCATTTTTTTTAAAATCATTAATGGTTAATAATTCATTAATTTCTGTAATAGATTTAACTGATGTAAATAATTTTGCATTAACATCAATGCCAAATGTATTATAAGATTTGAGTGAAATATTTGATGATATAATCATAGTTTAAAATTAAAAAAAGCCTCTTAACGAGGCTTTTTTTTAAATAATACTTTTAAAGAGTGTATTGTTTGCAATTATCAATTAGCAAAATTCATCATATACCATTTTTAAATGTTCAGCAATCATTGATGCTGTTCTTCCTTCAATATTGTGGCGTTCAACAAAATGAACTAATTCTCCATTTTTAAATAATGCAATTGCTGGAGATGATGGAGGATATGGTGCAAAATGTTTACGTGCTTGATTTACAGCTTCAGAATCAAAACCTGCAAATACGGTAGTTAATTTAGATGGTTTTTTAGTATTATCTAGGCTTAACTTAACTCCTGGTCTACAGGCTCCTGCAGCGCAACCGCAAACAGAATTAACAACCATTAATACAGTGCCCTCATTTTTTAAAGCTGAATCAACGCTTTCTGGTGTTCTTAAATCTTCAAACCCAACAGAAGTTAATTCTGCTTTCATTGGTGTTACTAGTGCTTCTGGATACATATTTTCGTTTTTTTTAAATTAACATTATAAATAATTAATACAAATGTAACGATGATTTACTTAGTTTAGTTACTAATTTTTGCTAAATATTAACCAATTTTAAAATTTTAAACGAGCTTGAAGTTTTATTTCGGTTTTATGATTAGAATTAATTTGATTTAATGTGTTAGGAGATTGTACAAATTGATTATCGTATATAGTTTGAGCTAATCTTACCCAAATTTCAAAATATCGAGTAATATCCCAATTTATAATTAAGTAAGAGCGTTGCCCTTTATAGTAAAGAGCTGGTACAGAGTAGGAGTATAGGACATCATTTTCATAGGTGTAAATTCTGCTATCAAAGTTTTTTGTGTCAAAAAGAGTATATCTAAATGTGAAACTTACTGGGGATTTTAATTTTTTAAATATAATATCTTGTATGAAAACAATTCCATTTTCTGAGTTTGATAGATTTTTGTGAATTTTAGTGTATTCTATTCGCGATTTTAATTTTATATCTGGTGTGATTTGTACGGATAAGTTGTAGCGAATATTTGATTGGTTGACTGAAATTAGGTAATCATAAAAATTATTTTCAGAATCATTAATGTATTTTGTTTTAAGTTTATAACGAACATACATGTCTATTTTTTTAGTTGGTGTAAAATTTATTTGACTAAAAAAATCTTTACCAATTGATGGAGATGACGCATTAGATTTGAGCCAATTAAATTTATATTGATCAATGTATGTAGAAAATGTGAGTGATTTAAATAGTTTTGCTTCTATCCCAATACAGATGCCTTGCTCATTTTGAGGGAGTGTATTCTCGGAAATAGCATTACCAAATAGATTTTGGAAGTTTTTTTCGAAATTACGGTAATGTGCTGTAAATGTTAGTTTTGGATCGAGTGCAATAATAATGCCCTGACATAATGCTTTTCCTCCATTTTTACTAATTGCAAATTCACCAAAATAATTGGTGTTTTTTATAATATAATTGTAATCAATTCCACCAACAATATTGCTTTTTCCTTGAAAATCAAATTGATTATAAATAGTAATTGGTTTTATTAATTCGGCACTAAGGTTCATATTTTGTAAAGTTAATCCTAAATGAAAGTTGCGTTTATTATATGCTGTATTTAATCCAAATACAGATTGATGAATAATGCCTTTGTTTTTCATTAAAGCATTCGTGTTATGTAATCCACTTACTTCTATGTTACTAATCCTTATGATATCATATTCTCCATTACTTAATGTGTCTGTAACTGATGCGTTAGCATCAATTTTTTTATAAGACGCTAAACTTGTTATTTCAATTTTTTTAATTTTAAAAGTTGTTGCAATTCCTCTAAAAAATCGATTTTCATCAAAACTTTTATATGCTTTGATACCATTTGCATTACGTTTAATGCTTAATATAGATGATGATTTTCCAAAATCAAAACCTTGCCATAAAGTTAATCCTTGCCCAAATGTTGCTTGAAAGTCACCAATAATAAATGCTTTAATATTTTTAATGTTTTTAATTGAAAGGTGCCCTGAATAAAAATCAAACCCTTTGGTTTCATGATAATCTGCTCTTTTAGTCCCATCACCCAGAGGTATACTATCTATTTTATTGCCACCAATATTAAATTGTTCTCCAGCATCTTTTTCACCTTCTACAGAAAAAGAAACATTATTGTTGTATCGAAAAGAATACCTTGTAAAAATTCTGTTTGGATTTCCTTTGTAATAAGAGTTTGGCTTTATTTTTTTTATGCTATCAGAAATAGTATAACCCAACTGACTTTCTAAAATTCTTTGAAAACGATATACTAATTCGTGTTTTCCATCTTTAAACATCTCTTTAGTATTAAAAAAAGCAGCGTTAAAAAGATCACTAACAAATACAAATGGTAAAATTTTTTCAATTGTATTTAAATCAAACCCTTCAATACTTTGTAATTCGTATATAGAAATTAAATATCCGTTTTTTTCTAGATGCATTAACAGATTATTTATCTGAATATCAGTTAGTAATTGTAAATTATTTAAATCTTCTTTGTTTGAATTATTAAGGTTGATAGGATGAGATTTGTAATATAACCAGTTTTCTGTTAAGCTAGATAAATCAATATCTTCAGACTGTAATTGTTCGGAGAGTATTTCAATATTTTGATTTAAATGCTCATAAATATTTTCATTAGTTTGATTAAAAGTTGTGTCATTTTGTGCTATAGTATCAAAACAAACTAGGCACAAATAAAAAACATAAATTATGTAATAATGTGTTTTAATCGTATTTATAATTTTTCAGAGATTTCTTCATTAGTTTGTTTAATGAGTGTTTTGGATTTACCAAAACTATAATTTAAACTTATTTGTGGGGATATTCCCAGTATACTGTGATAAGATGAACTTATATCTATTTTTAGATTGTTATAATTAATACCAATTCCAAAAGAAGCTTGAGATGGATAAGAAGCTGCACCAACCCTTATAAATATTAAGGAAGTTGGATTGTATTCTATAGCACCTTTAATATTTACTTTTTGCTCAGAGTTTTTTTCAGCTTCGGTTACAAAAAACACCTTTGATGAAAAAATATATTGTGCGCCTAATTTAAAAATTGTAGGAATAGTTTCGTTATTATAATTAGTTATTTTAATTCTAAAGGGATTATACACATGAGAGGAAATATTTACTTGTGGTAATAATTTAATGGTTAACCCAACAGAACCAGTAATAGCATGATATTGACCATATATGTCGGCTATTTTTGTATTTAAATAATGAAGCGCAATTCCGGTACTTATTTTTTCGTTTAACTTTATACCATAACATAAATTCGTTTCAGATTCTTTGTAAAGTTTATAACCAATTGATGAATAACTAAAACCAAAAGTTCCTTTTTTTATAGGTATAGCTATAGAAAAACCAGATTGCGATAATTCTTTTATGAAAAAACGATTTTCATAAAATGCACCAAATTCTTTTTTACTGATAAATCCTAAATTTCCTTGATTATTTTTTGTGCTCCAAACATCCGCTAAACATGAAGACGCATGACATAATCCTGCAGATCTTGCTCCTACAGGTCCTTCTCCGTTAGATGAAAAAAGCAGAGATGGTAAAACTATCAGCGTAATGATTAAGTTTTTCACTATTTCAAATATAATTTAAATTATTTTATATTTAAAATAGTTAGTAGGCTTTTGATTACAAAGTATAATTACAAAAAAAGCCCATTTATGTAAATGGGCTTTAAATATTTATTATTGCAAGTAAATTAGTTTTTAAACATATGTAATAATGTTCCTAATTTATTTTTTAATTCGGTTCTAGGTATAATTTTATCTAAGAATCCATGCTCTAAAACAAATTCAGCAGTTTGAAATCCTTTTGGTAAATCCTTTCCTATCGTTTCTTTTACAACACGAGGGCCTGCAAAGCCTATTAAAGCTCCGGGTTCAGAAATATTTAAATCTCCTAACATGGCATAACTAGCAGTAACTCCTCCAGTTGTTGGATCTGTACACAATGATATATATGGAATTCCAGCTTTATCCATTAGTGATAGTTTTGCAGATGTTTTAGCCATTTGCATTAATGAATAAGCGGCTTCCATCATTCTGGCACCACCAGATTTTGAAATGATTAATAAAGGAGTTTTTGTTTTTAAACAGAAATCGATTGAGCGTGAAATTTTTTCACCAACCACACTGCCCATCGATCCGCCAATAAAGCCAAAATCCATGCAGCAAACTACTAAATCATTACCATTAACCTTTCCATAACCACTTCTTAAAGCATCATTTAATCCTGATTTCTTAATGGTATCTGTTAATCTATCTGTGTATTTTTTTGTATCTTTAAAATTAAGAGGATCTCCACTTACTAACTTTTCATTAAGTTCTGTATATTGGTTGTCATCAAATATAATCTCAAAGTATTGTTCACTATTTATTCTTTCGTGATATCCACAATCAATACAAACATGTTGATTTGCTTTATGTTCTTGCGCTGTATGTATTTTTTTACAAGCCGGACATTTATACCACAATCCTTCAGGTGTTTCTTTTTTTTCATCTGTAGTAGTAGTAATACCTTCTTTTAATCGTTTAAACCAACCCATTTTTAAATATAATTATGTAATTTTTTTATTTTATAAATCAAAAATAACTATTTGTTTTAATGTATTATTTAAGCTATTGTTATAGTTTTGTCTAAATACACGTCTTGAATTGTGTTTAATAATTCAACTCCTTCTTTCATTGGTTTTTGAAAAGCTTTACGACCAGATATTAATCCTTGTCCTCCACCTCTTTTGTTAATTACGGCTGTTGTTACAGCTTCAGATAAATCAGAAGCGCCTTTGCTTTCGCCACCACTATTAATTAAACCTATTTTACCCATGTAGCAGTTTGCTACTTGGTATCGGCATAAATCAATTGGATGATCAGTAGTTAATTCTGAATATACTTTAGGATGTGTTTTTCCATAATTTAAGGCTGTATATCCCCCATTTTTATCAGACATTTTTTGCTTAATAATATCTGCTTGGATTGTAACACCTAGATGATTGGCTTGTGATGATAAATCAGCAGCCGTGTGATAATCAACGCCATCTTTTTTAAATGCATTATTACGAGTATAACACCATAAAATAGTGGCCATACCAAGTTGATGTGCGCGTTCAAAGGCTTTCGCCACTTCTACAATTTGACGACCAGATTCTGGAGATCCAAAATAAATAGTTGCTCCAACTGCTACAGCTCCCATATTGTAAGCTTCTTCAACAGTACCAAACATTATTTGATCAAATTTATTTGGATAAGATATAAATTCGTTATGATTTATTTTTACAATAAATGGTATTTTATGAGCATATTTTCTGGCAACAGAAGCTAAAACACCATATGTAGATGCAACAGCATTACAGCCACCTTCTATAGCTAATTTAACAATGTTTTCACTATCAAAATAAATAGGATTTGGAGCAAAAGAAGCACCCGCACTATGTTCTATACCTTGATCAACTGGAAGTATACTCATGTATCCTGTATTAGCTAATCTTCCATGCCCATATAATTGAGCTAAGCTTCTTAATACTTGTGGATTTCTGTTACTGTAAACAAAAGTTTGATCAACAAAGTTTGAGTTAGGAATTACAATTTGATCTTTTGATATTGTTTTACAAGTATGGTTTAATAAACTATCAGCTTGTGCTCCTAATAAATCGGTTATTTTAGACATAAATTATTTATTTTTTTAAAGATACAAATTTAGTAAAATATTAAACAAAAAGTCATAAAAAAACCCCGAAATTTCGGGGTTTTAAAATATTTACACACTATTACTCAGCAACTTCAATCATTTTAAAAGGAACATTTATGATTGCTTGATAATCTTCTCCGGCTTCCAGCATATCTTCATCGTCTTCTTCATAATGCCAATTAATAGTAACAGAACTTCCACTTTTATGAATAGATTCTAATTTTTTGAAAATATCTAAGATGCATTTTGAAGAGCTTGTATTAAAATATTCTAGTTGAATATTTACGGTTGTAGTTGGTTTTATAGAAGTTGAATATTTATCTAACGCATCAACAAGAGGTTTGTAAAATTCAATTGAATTTTCAGGAATTGAGCGCCCTTTTATTTCTAAAATGCCTGATTGGAAATCTAATAATAAATGTGGGGTTTTAGGAGTACTTTCTACAGTATATTTTTCCATATTATTGAAATGTTTTTTGATATAATTAGTTTACTTTTATTTTAAGTGTAAAGAACGATACTTTATTATCAATTTCCAAAAAATTATAATCTAATTTTTCACCGGTTTTACGAGCAATATCAATCATTCCTAGGCCACCTCCTCCTTTTGCTGAAATTTCTCCATTATTTAAAATTGTTTTATAGTATTCTTTTAGTTGTTCTTTATTTAACATGTTTACTTCATCTAAACGATTTTTTAATTCTAATATATTTGTATTTAAAATATAATTTCCGGTTATTATTTTATAGGTTGTATTAGTTTTAGAGATTATAAAAATGGCATTTTTTTGGTTGCTTCCAATTTCATTTGTATAATCATTTATATGATGGTATAAATTTTGAAGACATTCAACTAAAACATTGTATACTTTTTTTTTGATTTTAGTTTCTTCATGCATATTATCCATTCTATTTTCAATTATCTGTAAGATAGAAGTCAATAATTCGGAGGTAATATCTCCTTTAAAGGATAAGAGAATGTTATTCTTATCCATATTGTTGTATATTTCAAATGCATTAATCATTAAATTGACAGTTATTAATTTATTGATTTTGAATAATGTATAATATTTTGATTGTTAATCAATACTTTATTTGATTGATTTTTTAAATATTGTTTTCAAATATAGAAACAATATTAAATTAAATAACTTGCTTAGTATTATTTTATGTATTTATTTTAAACTAATAACTTAGTTGTAGGTTGTATAATTAATATATTATATTTTTATAACCTTACATAAATTAAAAATTGTGGATTTTAATAAAAGAAAAGATATAGTTTTTTTAGTGTTAGCTGGTTTTTTCGTCACTAATGCTATTGTTGCAGAGTTAATAGGCGGGAAGTTAGTTCAGTTTTTTGGATTATTTACTCAGAGTATAGGAATTATTTTATGGCCTGTTATTTTTGTTTTAACAGATTTAATTAATGAATATTACGGAAAAGATGGTGTTAGAAAATTAACATACATAACAGTTGGGTTGATTTTATTTACATTTATATTATTAACTGTTGCATTAACTATTCCGGCCACCTCTTTTTCTCCAGTATCAGATGATAATTTTAAAGTAGTTTTTGGCCAATCTCAATGGATTATAATTGGAAGTATTGTTGCTTTTTTATGTTCTCAATTAATAGATGTTTATGTTTTTTGGGTTTTTAAAAACATAACAGGTAATAAACACATTTGGTTAAGAGCAACAGGAAGCACAATGGTTAGTCAATTGGTAGATACTTTTGTTGTACAATTTATTGCTTTTGTATTACCAGGAAAATGGCAATTTTCTGATTTTTTAGTAAACGCAAGTTGGGGCTATGTATTTAAATTATTAGTGGCTTTGGCTTTAATTCCATTGATTTATCTAGGACATTATGTAATTGGTAAATATTTAAATCAAAATGAGCAAAAACAACCTATTTAATTGGATAAATTACTGAATTTCTTGGAGTTTCGTATAATGTAATTTCCAAATCATAAATAGGTTCAATTTTTGGCCTTAAAATATCATAAATCACTTTAGCAATATTTTCGGCAGTTGGATTAAGTGTTTTAAATTCAATAGTATCCAAATTTAAGTTTTTATGATCAAAACGTTCAATAATTTCAATATTAAGTAAATCGTTTAAAATCTTTAAATCGTATACATAGCCTGTTTGTTCATTAATATGGCCAATTATTTTTACTATTAACTCATAATTATGACCATGGTAGTTTACATTATTACATAATCCAAATATTTCTTGATTTGTTTTTTCATCAAACAAAGGATTATTTAGTCGGTGAGCTGAATTAAAATTTACTTTTCTTAGTACTGCCGTTTTCATTTAAATAAGTTAGTTTTTTGCTTGTAAATATAACCTAGTAACTTTTAAAAAACGATTAATGTTTACAATATCTTTCAATTAATTGAATAGCCATATTATCTCCTAGGCTATCTGCTTTATTTAAATCTTCACATGCTCCACGTTTATCTTTGCTAGCAAATTTTACGGCTGCCCTATTAACAAAGGCTTCAGCGTAATTGTATCTTAATTTTATTGAATAATCAAAATCTTTTAAAGCCTCAACAAATTGTCTGTTTTCTCCTTTAGCAACACCTCTGTAATTATAACTTACTGGATTTTTAGGGTTTAGTTTTATTGCTAAATCAAAATCATCAATGGCACCAGAATAATCACCCGATTCAATTTTACAAGCCCCTCTAGCAACAATTGCAGTTTCTTCTTCAGGAAATGCTTCTAAATAAATATTCCAATCATTTACGGCATTTTTGTAATCTTGTATTTCAAATCTAGCCTTTGCTCTGGTTTTATAAGCATCGTAATTCGGTTGTGCAGGATCCATTATTTCTATTGCTTCATTAAATTCTTTAACGCAATAGGCATATTCTTTCATGTCAAATCTAATAAACCCTTTTAAAAACATCACATCAACATATTTTGAATTAATATCTAATAATCTTGCGCATATATCTAAAGCGTTTTTATATTTTTTTGATTCGTATAATAGTTTTGCTTGATAGTAAGATATTTCTATATCTTCTGTATTAATTTTTGCGGCAGAGTCTAATAAAAGTTTAGCTTCTTTATATTTTTTTGTTTCAAAATATAAAATTCCCATAGTTTTATATGCAAAATAGTCGCTAGGGAACAATTTAATAATTTCAATTAAATCTTTTTCTGAGCCTTTATAATCTTTAGTTTTTAATTTAGTGAGTGCCAGTTTGTTGTAGGCATCTAAATAATTTGGGTTTATTTTAATGGCTTTTTTTAATAGATTAATACCTGTTTTATATTCAGAAGAATCGATTAAAAGACATGCTTTTTGATAAAGTTTAAATTCTTCGCTTTGAGCATCAATGGTATCATTTTGAGAAAATAACAAACAATATTCAAAACAAAAAAGTATGATTATAAGTAATCTAAAATTACCGTTCATAAAATAATGTTTTGTTTCTTGTTTTTGATGACTAAATTTACATAAACTATTTAATATTTGAAACAATGCCACTTTTTATTTTATTTATTTTTTTCATTCTTTTAATTATTTTTTTATCATTTGTTACCGTACAGCAAGGCACAGTGGCAGTTATAACTGTGTTTGGAAAATATAGAAGAATTTTAACTCCAGGATTGAGTATGAAAATACCTTTTATAGAAAAAGTTTATAAAAAAATATCTATTCAAAATCGTAGTGCGGAGCTTGGATTTCAGGCAGTTACAATTGATCAAGCTAATGTTAACTTTACGGCAATGCTTTTGTATGCAGTAGTTAATCAGCAAGAAGAATCTATTAAAAATGTTGCTTTTAAATTTGTAGATGATAAAAATTTAATGCAGGCTTTAGTTAGATCAATAGAAGGATCAGTAAGGGCTTTTGTAGCAACCAAAAAACAATCTGAGGTATTATCTTTACGAAGAGATATTGTAGAAGCCGTGAAAGAACAATTAGATGTTATGCTTGAAGATTGGGGGTATCATTTAATTGATTTGCAATTAAATGATATTACTTTTGATGAAGAGGTTATGCGTTCAATGGCAAAAGTTGTTGCTAGTAATAATTTAAAAGCAGCAGCCGAAAATGAGGGGCAAGCCTTACTTATTACTAGAACTAAGGCCGCAGAAGCAGAGGGGAATTTTATAAAAATATCTGCTCAGGCAGAAAAAGATGCCTCAAGGTTAAAAGGTGAGGGTATTGCTTTATTTAGGCAAGAAGTAGCAAAGGGTATGGCTGGTGCTGCTAAAGAAATGGAAGAAGCGAAGTTAGATTCTTCATTAATTCTATTTAGTATGTGGACAGAGGCTGTTAAGAATTTTGCTCAAGAAGGAAAAGGAAATGTTATATTTTTAGATGGAAGTGTTGAAGGAATGGATAAAACAATGAAACAAATGATGGCATTACATCAAAAAGATAATTTAAAATAGTAATCTCTTAATTATTACTAACTAAAAAATACATCCGGTAATTTATTATGAAAAAACAGGTACTTTATATTTTTACATTTTGTTTAATAGCGTTTGGTTCTATAGCGCAACAAACAGTAAACCCTAATTTAATTCCTTGTGCTACATATGATGCAATGGAAGAGGCTTTTAAAAAAGACCCAAACTTAAAAGCAAAATTTAATCTGATTCAATCTCAGTTAGAACTCGAGTATAAACAGGAAATTAATGCCAAATCAAATAAAAAATTATCAGCTGTTCCAGTATATACTATACCTGTAGTTTTTCATATAATGGGACCCCAAGTGATTTCAGATCAAACATTTATTGATTTGTTAGTGTATATTAACAATGATTATGCTAGAACGGGCGCAGATGTAAATACGATTAGTCCAGCATTTTCTTCTTTATATGTAGATGCTCAAATACGATTTGCTTTAGCAAAGAAAGACCCAAACGGTAATTGCACAAATGGAATTATCCGTCACAATAGTGATAATATTACTTGGGATCAAACCAATCCTGCTTATAACTATTCAGGAGTTGGAACAAATAGATGGCCAACAAATAAATATTTAAATATTTATATTGTTGATTGCATTTCTGGACCAACTAATCCTTGTCCACCTACTGGTTCGTATATAGGTGGTTATACGTATTTACCAGGTTCAGCACCATCTACTAGTGCCGATGCTATTGTTATGTTAAAAAGCCAGTTGGCACAAACTAACTATACCGATTCAAGAACATTAAGTCATGAAATGGGACATTGGTTAAATTTATCGCATGTATTTGGAAATAATAATTGTACTGGTACTAGTTGTGGTGATGATGGAGTTACTGATACACCACCAACAAAATGTCATTTTAGTACCTGTCCAGCAAGTGTTGGAGGTAATACTTGTGATGCATCTGGTAATGCTAATGTTGAAAATATTATGGATTATTCTTCTTGCACAAAAATGTTTACACAAGGTCAGGTCACAAAAATGCGAACAGCTTTAACTAGTAATACAGCAGGAAGAAGTAATTTATGGTCAACTGCTAATTTATTAGCTACAGGCATCACACCAGGATATACTTGTACACCAATTGCTGATTTCGCAGCTAACAAATTAATAAATTGCACAGGTAATACATTCACATTTACAAGTACAAGCCAGGTTGGTTCTTCAGGCTCACTTTTATGGACTTTTCAAGGTGGAAATCCATCAACATCAACATCTACATCACAGGCAGTAACTTATTCTACAGCCGGAACATATTCTGTTAGTTTAACTGCCTCAAACCCAAATGGTACAAATACTATGAATAAAACTTCATACATATCTGCTGTTAATGGTTCTAATGGTATTTTAGCTCCAACGATGTATGATTTTGAAACTACTTCTTTTCCTAATACTCTTTCTATTATTAATAATAATTTAGGAACCGTTACATGGAGTCAAAATTCAGTTAATGGCGCTAATTCTACCTCAAAAAGTATTTATCTTAATAACGCTGCTAGTTCAAATATTGGTGGCCAGATTGATGTTTTTGAAACACCAGTATATAATTTTGCTAATACAACAGGTATATCATTATCATATTATTATGCATATGCTAAAAAAGCAGTCGATCAATTAGACACATTTAAAATACAATATTCTTTAGATTGTGGAGGAAGTTGGTCAAATGTGTTAGGCGTTACAGCTACTGCTCAAATGGCTTCAACATCAGGAGGTACACTTTCGTCTGCGTTTAATCCAACGCCTACTCAATGGGTAAATAAAACTATTTTACCAGTTTTGATGACTACATTAAATAATAAGCCAAGTGTTAAATTTCGATTTTATTTTAGAGTAGACCCAGCAAAAACCACAGCAAATAATATGTACATTGATCAAATAAATATCACAGGAAATGTTATTTCAGGAATTACAGAATTAGAAAAATCAATGAATTTATTTATTTACCCTAATCCAACTTTAAGCAGTTCTACTATTGATTTTAGGATGAATATAAATGAATTTGCAAAGATAAGCGTTGTTGATTTAATGGGCAGAACTGTAGAAGCAAACGTTGTTCATCCTGATGCAGATGGTAATGTAAGTCATAAAGTTAACATAACAGAAACATTAGCAGCTGGAGTTTATATTATAAATATTGACATCAATAATCAAAGAATTTCAAAAAAACTGATCATTCAATAAAAGAGGATATTTATCAACTAATTTTCAACACGATGGTAAGTTTTAATAAAAAATGTAAATATTTGTTACGCACTTAAATAATTATAAAGAAAGATTATGTCTGAAGATTTAGAAAGAACAGAAAGAGAAGATTTGTTTTCTAAGGCTGTAAAAGCAGGAAAACGCACGTACTTTTTTGACGTGAAATCAACTAGAGGAAACGATTATTACTTAACGATTACAGAAAGTAAAAAACGTTTTGGAACCGATGGTAAGTTTACTTACGAAAAACATAAAATATTTTTGTACAAAGAGGATTTCGAAAAATTCATGGAAGGTTTGAATGAATCTATAGAAATTATTAAGGAAAATGCGCCGCCAATTGTAGAGCGCGAATCATTTGATAAAGAGTCTTTTTCATCAACTTCTGATGAAATTAGCTTTGATGACTTAGGAAAATAATTTCTATTATTTTTTTAATAAATTTATTTATTTGATATTTTAAGACAGTTGTATAAAGTTTTTTATGCAACTGTTTTTTTATAGTGCCATTTTATTAACTATTAATATACCAAATTACCATTTTTATTTATAATCGTATGTTCCAAATCATAATAAATTTGTAAATTCGTGACGCAATTTTTAGCTTATTAATTTACTTTTTTATAATTAGATGCACAGTAAATAAAAGGCTTCAAATAAATAATTCACTAAATAACCAACTCAATAATTAAATTATTATGGCATTTGACATTGAAATGATTAAGAAGGTTTATGAAAACATGCCTGCTCGTATTGAAGCAGCCCGTAAAACCTTAGGTCGCCCTTTAACTTTAGCAGAAAAAATCTTGTATTCGCATTTAGATGCAACATTTGATGTAAAAGATTATGAAAGAGGAAAAGCTTATGTTGATTTTAATCCAGATAGAGTTGCTATGCAAGATGCTACAGCTCAAATGGCCTTATTACAATTTATGCAAGCTGGTCGTCCAACTGTAGCAGTCCCATCTTCTGTACATTGCGACCATTTAATTCAAGCAAAAGTTGGTGCTAATGCAGATTTAACAAGAGCTAAAACAGAAAGTGAAGAAGTGTTTAATTTTTTAGCTTCAGTTTCTAACAAATATGGAATTGGATTTTGGAAACCAGGTGCTGGTATTATTCATCAAATTGTTTTAGAAAATTACGCTTTTCCAGGTGGAATGATGATTGGTACCGATTCTCATACAGTTAATGCAGGTGGTTTAGGGATGATAGCAATTGGTGTCGGTGGTGCTGATGCTTGTGATGTTATGGCTGGGTTGCCATGGGAACTAAAAATGCCAAAATTAATTGGTATTAAATTAACAGGTAAATTAAATGGTTGGGCAAGTGCAAAAGATGTTATTTTAAAAGTTGCAGGTATTTTAACCGTAAAAGGCGGAACTGATAAAGTAGTTGAATATTTTGGTGAAGGAGCAGTTAGTTTATCTTGTACTGGTAAAGGAACTATTTGTAACATGGGTGCAGAAATTGGTGCAACAACATCAACATTTGGTTATGATGAAAGTATGAGCCGTTATTTAAAAGCTACGGGTCGTGCAGATGTTGCTGCTTTAGCAGACAGTATTAAAGAACATTTAACTGGTGATGCTGAAGTATATGCCAATCCTTCTAAATATTTTGACGAAGTTATTGAAATTAATTTATCTGAATTAGAACCATATGTTAATGGTCCTTTTACACCAGATTTAGCAACTCCAATCTCTCAATTAAAAGCGGCTGCTGAAAAAAATGGCTGGCCAATGAAAGTTGAAGCAGGTTTAATTGGTTCTTGTACCAATTCATCATATGAAGATATTGCTCGTGCGGTATCATTAGCTAAACAAGTATCTGCAAAAGGTTTAAAATCTAAAGGTGACTTTATGATTAATCCAGGTTCAGAACAAATACGTTATACGATTGAACGAGATGGTTTCTTAAAAACATTTGATGAAGTAGGAGCAACTGTATTTACTAACGCTTGCGGGCCTTGTATTGGTATGT
This sequence comes from uncultured Flavobacterium sp., assembly GCA_964541155.1. Taxonomy (GTDB): domain Bacteria; phylum Bacteroidota; class Bacteroidia; order B-17B0; family Aurantibacillaceae; genus UBA4416. The sequence continues at coordinate 413,672 of CAZIPC010000001.1, read as the reverse complement.
GGGATAGAGTAGGTGCAGAAAAACAAGAGAAAAACACTATCGTTCATTCTTTCAATCGTAATTTCGCAAAACGCGCAGATGGTAATCCTAATACTTATGCTTTTGTGGCTTCTCCCGAAATCGTTACTGCCCTTGCTATTGCAGGTGATTTAGGATTTAATCCATTAACAGATACATTAACAAATGACAAAGGAGAGCAAGTTAAATTAGATGCTCCTAACGGTGACGAATTACCTATCAAAGGTTTTGCAGTTGAAGATGCAGGTTATCAAGCTCCAGCAGAAGATGGTAGTAAGGTTCAAGTATTAGTTGAACCAACATCTAAACGTTTACAATTATTAGATCCATTTGCAGCATGGAATGGTGTTGATTTTAAGGGATTGAAATTATTAATTAAAGCTAAGGGTAAATGTACTACTGACCATATATCAATGGCTGGCCCTTGGTTAAAATTCCGCGGACACTTAGATAATATTTCTAATAATATGTTAATTGGTGCAGTTAATGCATTTAATGATAAAACCGATTCTGTTAAAAATCAATTAACAGGTGTTTATGAAGGGGTGCCGGTTGTTCAGCGCGCATACAAAGCTCAAAATATTGGTTCAATTGTAGTGGGTGATGAAAATTATGGTGAAGGTTCTTCACGTGAGCATGCAGCTATGGAGCCTCGTCATTTAGGTGTTAAAGTGGTATTAGTAAAATCATTTGCTCGTATTCATGAAACAAACTTAAAGAAGCAAGGGATGTTAGGAATTACATTTGCTAACCCTTCTGATTATGATAAAATAAAAGAAGATGATACAATTGATGTATTAGGTTTAACAACATTTACGCCTGGTGTACAATTAACTATTGTATTAACTCATGCTGATGGAAGTAAAGAGGAAATAAAAGTTAATCATAGTTATAATGCTCAGCAAATTGAGTGGTTTAAAGCAGGTGGAGCATTAAATATTATAAGAGCCTCGGTAAAATCTTAATCAATATTTATTCATAAAAAAAGTCCCTATTTAGGGACTTTTTTTATGAATTTAATTTTTTACTACCTTGTTTTTTTATGACCTCCATTTCTACTTGTAAATTTCTAAGCATGTTCATAATACTGCCAACATTAAGTTCTTCTTCTTTATAATCAGTCATGTTAATACTACAGGTGTATTCCCATAATTCAACAATGTCTTTTAAATTTACTTTATATGGTTGATACATCTTATTATCAGAATGACATTCAAGAGTTCCTTTTTTTAGATTTAAATTAAATATACGTTTGTAGGATAATCCATCATCTTTTGTAACAACAATATAAGTTTGGCCATTTTTCACATCTTCTAATCGCTCTAAATATTTTGCAATTACAAAAGATCCTTCTTTTATTGGAGGCATACTATCCCCTCTAATAGGAAATGCTCTATGTTTGCCTGTAGGTAAAAATGGAAGTTTCATGCGAGGTAAACGTTCCATGTATTCAGGGTCAGCATATCCTTTTAAATAGCCGGCACTTGCTTTTAGCGGAACTAGTTCTACCATATCTCTTCCGTCATCATCAATTACTACAGGAAATAACATACGGTTTTTCCCAATTTTCATTAATCCATCTAAGCTTGTTTTACTTAAATCACCTCTTACTAATGCATCAACTGCTACATGAAAAAAATCAGATATAGCAATTAATAGATCAATAGAAGGTTCATTTCGATTTTCTTCATAGGCACCTAGTCGAGATCTAGTAATGCCTAAATTATCAGCTAATTGTTCTTGCGATAATCCTTTTTGTAATCGCAAGTATTTTAAATTACTAAAAACTTTACTCATAATTTTAAATTGCTACAAATTATAGCACTAATATACTATATTAAGTAGTAATTTAGCAAAAGATTTTTGTTAATTTTTTTAGTTTGTTGTTCACATGGTTTTGTAGATAACGTGGTTTATCTGCAAAACCTTTGTTTATTGGCTAACTTTATCTATTTTTTCAATAATGTTAAAGTTTCTGTACTCGCCAATTTTAGGATCAAAGTATTCTTGTATGATATAAGTGATTTTTACATCGGATTCTAAAAGCGTTCTGTAGTTATTTGCTAAATCTATGTTTGATTCAACTTCTGTTAGCCAATAAAATTTAAGTGATTTACCAGAGTTGTCAAAAACAGAAAACACGACAAAAGCTTCTTTATCAATTTTTGTTATTTTCCCAATGGATATATATGATTCAATGGTTTTTATATCTTCACTTGCTTCTTGTGTGTCCATTTTCGATAATTTAATTAAAGCATCAGGACATACTGTTGCCATTTTCATGCCAATTAATTTACCTAGTGCTTCTCCTTCGTTATTAATATTATCAAAATTGATATTGTGATCTTTTTTTAATTGTTTTTTATATGGTTCAGATACTTTAATCATACAAAGTCCTAATTCTAAATACATTTTTTCTTTATTTGTTGTATCAGAAATATTATGTAAGCATTCGCAAGTTTGATTTGCAATTTTTTCCATATAATCTTGTGAATACGTATTAAAAACAAGAAGGGAACAGATGATAGTAATAATTTTTTTCATGGGTTAAAAATAAGGTTTATTTTTTATAAAAATATCGCATGGTAATATGAGGTATATTGTCTTCAAGATATATTTCTCCTTCGGCAGTAAAGCCTAAATTTTGATAAAAATTAATAAGATATACTTGAGCGCTGATTATGATTTGGGTTGAATGATAATATTGCTTGATGTTAGCAATACTATAATTCATTAATAGTTTTCCGTATCCTAATTTTCGATAAGAAGGATGTGAAACAACTCTTCCTATTGCTGGAGCTTCTTCATATGATAATCCTTGAGGAACTAATCTTGAATACGCTACTAGTAGTTCATTCTTATAGCCTAAAACATGAAGGCAGTCAAAATCTTTATCATCCATATCTAAATAAGCACATTGTTGTTCTACTACAAATACGCTTGAACGTAATTGTAGTATTTGATATAGTTCAATCGTACTTAGTTGTTTAAAAGATTTTGTAATAAAAGATATCATTAATATTGATTAATAGATAATAATACAAGGGTACATGCTTCTAGTGTTTCTATACCTTTGCTTTTAGCAAGTTCTTCAAATTCAGGATTTTCGGTACCGGGGTTAAAAATAATTCGTTTTGGATTTAATGATAATATATAGTCAATCCATAAAGTTTGATTGTCTGGTCCAACATATAGTGTAACAGTATCAATAGTATTAAGAATTGGCTTATTGGTAATAATATCTACATTGTTTATTTTTCCTGATTTGATACCTAATGGAAATACATGATGATTATGTTGTAGCAAACTCATAGTAGCCTTATAGCTATATCTATCTGCATTGGGTGACGCCCCTACAATAACGGTTGGTTTATTTTTCCACATAATTTAAATCTTTTCCAAAAGTTTCTTCTAGATAGTAAAGAGCAATAAATCCGATGATAATAATTATACATCCTGTTATTTTTGTAGCTAATAATTTATCAACGCAACAAACAGAAATTATAAAATTTAAGAGTAATGAGATAAGTATAGTAGATGCTCTCACAAAATTTGGAGCTGTAGTTGTAGCTGTAGCTCTAATGTTTGTTCCAAATAATTCTGATGCTGTACTTATAAAAACTGCCCAGTAGCCTGTAGCAAAACCAATAAATGTAACTATGGTATAAAATATATTAATAGAGGTGCCTCCGAATAAAAAGTACAATATTACACCAACAACAGTTAATGATAAAAATATTAATAATGCTTTTTTTCTTGATTTTAATAACTGGCTTATAATTCCAGAAACAATATCTCCAATGGTTATACCTGTGTAGGCAAACATGATCGATTTTCCTGCTGTAATAGATTTTTCTGGTAATCCCATCAATTCACTTAATTCGGGAGAGAATAGCACTAGAGTACCCATAACATACCAAACAGGTACTGTTACAAATACGATACAAACATATTTTATGATGCGATGTTTATTAGAGAATAAGTTGATTATGTTTCCTTTTTTGATAGAGGTTTCTTTTTTAATATCTTCAAACATTCCTGATTCAAAAACTCCTATTCTTAATATTAAAAGGGCTAGCCCCATGACACCGCCTAAAAAAAATGAATAGCGCCAATTGGTTATAATTTCGCCCATAAAACCTGCAACTACTGCTCCAAAAACACCAACAGTGGCAACTATCATTGTGCCATAGCCACGTTTTTCTTTACTCATACTTTCGCTAACTAATGTTATTCCGGCCCCTAATTCTCCTGCTAATCCAAAGCCAGAAATAAAACGAAGTATAATGTAACTATTAGTGGTATGTACAAATCCATTTAAAATATTGGCAATAGAGTAAACTAAAATTGAACCAAATAAAACCGATAATCTCCCTTTTTTGTCACCTAAAACACCCCAAAATAATCCCCCAAAAAGCATACCTGCCATTTGCCAGTTTAATAATAATTTGCCATAAATTAAATTGAGTGATTTTTTTACATTTTCAGAAATTCCAGTAAATTCTTCTGGTAAAATTTCATTAAGACTATCAAATCGTTCAACGCCAAATAATAGTAAGTCGTAAATATCAACAAAGTAGCCTAATGCGGCAACTAGTATTAATTTATTGATATTTTTTGAATGAGGCATAAAATTCTTTTTGATGTATTAATAAAAAGTCTTAGACGCAGCCTCAGACTAATGTTTAGTTAAACAAATTTATCTCCTTTTTGAACTTTAACGTCGTTTACAAAATTCCTAATTTGTTGTTCATCTTCTTTTTTACAAACCATTAAAATTCCATCTGATTCAACAACAATGTAATCTTCGAGGCCTTGTAATACAACTAATTTATCTTTTGGAACGTGAACAATACAATTATTGCAATCGTATTGAATAATGTTTTTACCAATTAAGGCGTTGTTTCCTTTGTCGTGTTTTATATGCGTGTATAATGAGCCCCATGTTCCTAAGTCACTCCAGCCAATAATAGAAGATCGTACGTATACGTTTTTTGCTTTTTCCATTACGCTGTAATCTATAGAATCATTTTTACAAACGTTGTATGTTTTAGTTATAAACTCTTTTTCTTTTGGTGTATTATAAACATCATTTCCTTCTTTAAATAAAGAAGCTAATTCACTATCATGTTGTTCAAATGCAGAGATAATACTTTTTGTACTCCAAATAAAAATTCCGCTGTTCCAAAGAAATTCGTCACTATCTACAAAAAACTTAGCTGTTTCTAAATCAGGTTTTTCTGTAAAAGTTTTAACTTTATACATACGTTTATCTTTTTCTTCAATTGGGGAATCAATAAATTGAATGTATCCGTAACCAGTATCTGGCCTTGATGGTTTTATGCCAAGTGTAATTAAGCAATCTTCATATTTAGCTTTTTCAAAACACGATTTAATAGCCTTTGTAAATGTATCTTCTTTAGTGATTAAGTGATCTGATGGAGCTACAACTGTTATAGCTTTTGGATTTAATTTATGAATTTTATATGATGCATAGGCAATACAAGGTGCCGTATTTTTTCGAGAAGGTTCGGTTAATATATTTTCTTTATGTATTTCTGGTAATTGTTCGGCTACTAAATTCTCATATATATCGCTTGTTACTACATAAATATTTTCGGCAGGGCAAATATCCTTAAAACGATCGTAGGTTTGCTGAATAAGCGTTCTACCAGTTCCAAGAATATCTAAAAATTGTTTTGGATGTGCGGTAGAACTCATTGGCCAAAACCGAGTTCCAACACCACCAGCCATAATAATACAGTACTGATTTTTCATAATAATTAAAGCCCTAATTTAAACAAAATAATGAGAGAAATTAATAGTAAATAGTAATAAATGTATCATTATAATAGATTTATTTAAGTTTATGCATTTAGATACAATTCAACTAACCCATCAGGAGCATTAAATTTGATTGTTTTTAAATCATCGTCAATTTCTATAATAAAATCATCATTAAATGGAAGTATAATTTCTATCCCCGTTGGATGAATTACTTTAATAATGGCATTGTCTGTTTTTTCATCTACAGCCGAAATGGTTCCAATATTTCCTAATTTAGAATCAATAATAGCATAACCAATAAATTCATTTAAAGATTCATCGTTTTCTAATAAAAAATCAGGCAATGAAAAGGCTTTTTTTCCAATTAATTTTTTAGATGTATCAATGGTATCAATGGTTTCTAGTTTTAAAATATAACCTGAGTTATTAGGCTTGCATTCTTCAATAAAATAGGGTACTTGCGAGCCATTTAAATCTATGAAAATAGATTTTATTATTTCTTCATCAATATTAATTAATTCGTTTAATCTTAAAATAACATGACCTTTTAATCCATGTGTTTTACTAATATATCCAATTTCTGTAGTATTCATATTTTAATCTATTGTTTCATTACCAGAGTCAAATTTTGGTAAGGCTAGTTTGTATTTTACAGCTAAAATTCTAAAACTAATAATTAAACTCATACTAATACTAGCTGCTATATCGGTATCTATTTTTAAATACAACATGCTTGTAAATAATACGGCTCCTGCTATACAGGCAGTTGCATATATTTCTTTAGCAAAAATAAGTGGTATTTCATTTAATAAAGTATCTCTTATTACACCACCAAATACGGCCGAAACTAAACCTAAAATTACAGCGGCAAAGGGATTCACTCCCAATTCTAAACTTTTTTGAACGCCTAAGATAGTATAGATACCAACTCCAATAGTATCAAATAAAAACAGGGTTCTACGCAATTTAATTATGTAGTTTTTAAATAGTAACGTAATAATAAATGCAAAAATAATAGATATTAAAATATTTTTATCGTTTAGCCAGGATATTGGATATGCGCCTAGCATCATATCTCTTAATGTTCCGCCTCCAATGGCTGTAATAAAACCAGTAAAAAATACTCCAAAATAATCATGGTAATGCTTTTTATCTCTGGCAGCTAATGAGCCAGAGATTGTGAAAAAAAATATTCCTATAAGATTTAACCAGTAAAATAGCATGTTAAAGTATTAATATTTAAATATGTGTTTTTGGAGTAAGTTTTTCACCTTCCCATTTAGCAACTACAGCACTCGCTACCGCATTTCCAACAACATTAGTTGCTGATCTTCCCATATCTAAAATTTGATCTACAGCTAGTAATAATAATAATCCTTCGCCGGGTATATGAAACATACTTAGCATACCTGCAATAACTACTAAAGATGCTCGTGGTACACCTGCCATGCCTTTACTTGTTATTAATAAAATTAGCATCATTTTTATTTGGTCGGCCATAGTCATATCAATACCATAAGATTGGGCAATAAAAACTGTGGCAAATGTCATGTACATAATAGATCCATCTAGGTTGAAAGAATAACCAAGTGGTAAAACAAAAGAAACAATTCGATTGCTTATTCCAAATTTCTCTAATTGTTCAATTGTTTTTGGCATAGCACTCTCTGAGCTAGCAGTACTAAATGCTAATAAAATTGGTTCTTTAACATATGATAGAAGTGAGAAAAAATTTATTCGTAATACTAAACAAATACACAGTAAAATACCAAATACAAAAAATAATAACCCTCCAAAAAAACATGCCATTAAATACGCATATCCACTTAAAACATCTAATCCTTGTTGAATTACTACTGCTGTAATTGCACCAAACACTCCAATAGGGGCAAAGTTCATTACAAAATTAGTTACTTTAAACATAACGTGCGATAAACTATCCATGGCTTTTATCATTGGTTTACCTTGTTCGCCAATGCTAGCGGCAGCTATTCCAAAAAATAATGCAAAAATTACAATTGGTAAAATTTCATTTTCGGCCATTACCCTAATAATACTATCTGGAACTATATGTGCAATAAAATTAGAAGCGGTTTGAGTATTTACTTTAATTGTTGTTTCTGAGCTGGCATCAGGTTTATCTGAGGCCATTACTTTACCTGGTTCAAATAAATTTACAATCGCTAATCCTAAGCTTAACGCCAGAAGAGTAGCAAACGTAAAATAAATAATAGTTTTACCTCCAATACGACCAACCGACTTAAAATCGCCTACTTTGGCAACTCCCATAACTAATACGGCTAATACTAAAGGAGCAATAATCATTTTTATTAATCGTAAAAAAATATCACTTAAAATTGAAAAATTAGAAGCTGCTTTTTTCTTGAGTTGTTTTAAATTTGTAGCATCAATTTTAGCACAAGCAACTGTTAACTGTTTTTCTACTTCTTTATTTCCTTTTGATATTTTTTGAATATACGATTGTTCAATTTTATAACTATTAGTGGTTATTGTTTTGTTAATGCCATATCCTATAGCAATACCAATTATCATCGAAATAACAATAATAGTAATAAGGCGATTTTTTTTACTGAACATAGTTTTAATGTTTTATTTCGTAATTTATAAAATTTTACAAGTCTTATTTCGTAAAATATGATCTACTAATACTAATGCAGCCATACTTTCTACAATAGGTACTGCCCTTGGCACTACACATGGGTCGTGACGGCCTTTACCTGTAATAATAGTTTCATTACCATCTTTATTAACGCTGGTTTGATTTTGCATAATAGTAGCAACTGGTTTAAAAGCCACATTAAAGTAAATATCTTGTCCGTTACTAATACCGCCTTGTATGCCGCCGCTATGGTTAGTTAGTGTAGTAATTTTTTTGTCATTTTCAACTGTATTTGAATGTATAAATACATCATTTAATTCTGAACCTTTAAAGTTAATAGAGTTAAATCCCTCTCCGTATTCAAATCCTTTTACAGCATTAATGCTTAACATGGCTTTTCCTATATCGGCGTGTAATTTGTCAAATACTGGTTCTCCTAAACCTACAGGGGTTCCTTTAATTACACAACTTACAATGCCTCCTACAGTATCTCCTTCTTTTCTAATATCTTCAATATAGCTAATCATTTTATAGGCACAGGCCGCATCCGGACAACGTATTATAGATTCTTCCGTTTTTGATAAATCTAATTTTTGATAATTAGTTTCAAGCTTAATGTGTCCAACTTGGCTCACATAAGCTTGAATAGAAATATGGATATGTTTTAAATATAATTTAGCAATAGCTCCACCAACTATGCGGCAAGCAGTTTCTCTGGCAGATGATCGTCCTCCGCCACGGTAATCTCTTATACCATATTTTTCTTGATACGTAAAATCGGCATGAGAGGGTCGAAAAGAATCTTTAATATGTTCGTAATCGTTAGTTTTTTGATTTGTGTTTTCAATTATAAATCCAATGGGATGCCCTGTAGTTTTACCATCAAAAATGCCTGATAAAAATATTACTTTATCTTCTTCTTTTCGTTGAGTGGTAATATGAGATTGCCCAGGTTTACGTCGGTTTAATTCTGATTGGATAAAAATTAAATCAATATCTAAACCAGCAGGGCAGCCATCAATAATACCTCCAATTGCCTCTCCATGACTTTCGCCAAAAGTGGTTAACTTAAATAATGTTCCAAAAGTATTACCTGCCATGATGTAAAAATAACCATTTTACTTAAAAATAAGCCATAATTTAAATAACTTGCACTCTCAAAATAATAAGCATATGTCGAGATTATTAATTAAAAATATAAAATCATTAGTTCAGGTGCGAGATACAGTTGTATTAAAAGTATGTGGTAATGAGATGAAAGAATTACCTTGTATTGAAAACGCTTGGTTAGCTGTAGATAATGGTTTAATTGCAGATTATGGAAGCATGGATGATTTTCCGGGTATTGAAGATTGGAAAGGCTTAGATATTATGGATTGCGAAGGGAAAATAATTATGCCTTGTTATGTTGATAGCCATACCCATATTGTGTATGCTGGTAATAGAGAAGGCGAATTTGTAGATAGAATTAATGGATTGAGTTACGAAGAAATTTTTGCTAGAGGTGGTGGTATTTTAAATTCTGCTAAAAAATTAAGCGAAGCTACCGAAGATGAATTGTTTGATCAAGCCATGGTACGCCTAAAAGAGGTTATCTCTCAAGGTACTGGAAGCATAGAAATTAAAAGCGGTTATGGATTAAGTATTGAGAGTGAATTAAAAATGTTGCGTGTTATAAAACGCATTAAAGATTTAAATTTATTACCAGTAAAATCAACGTTTTTAGGAGCACATGCTTTACCTTTAGAATTTAAAAATAATAAAGAGGGATATATTAACTTAATAGTAAATGAGATGTTGCCTAAAATTGCTGCTGAGAAATTAGCTGATTTTATGGATGTGTTTTGTGAGCAAAATTATTTTACACCTGAAGAGACAGAGTACCTTTTAAAGGCAGGTATTGAGTATGGTATAATGCCAAAAGTTCATGCCGAACAAATGAGCCATTATGGTGGTATACAAGCGGGTGTAGCTTGCGGGGCTATAAGTGTAGATCATTTAGAATACTGTAATGATAATGATATTGAATTGTTAAAACACTCAAACACTATGGCCACTGTATTGCCAGGAGCAGCCTTCTTTTTAAGTTTACCATTGCCACCAGCTCGAAAAATGATTGATGCAGGATTGCCTATTGCTTTTGCTAGCGATTTTAACCCTGGTAGTTGCCCAAGTGGTAATATGAATTTTATGATGAGCTTGGGTTGTGTGCAATACAAATTAACGCCTGAAGAAGTAATTAATGCTTGTACTATAAATTCTGCCTATGCCATGAACGTATCTCATGAAGTAGGGAGTATTACTCCTGGAAAAAAAGCAAACTTTTTTATTACAAAACCTATTAGTTCATATGGATTTATACCATATTCTTTTGGGAGCAATTTAATAGAAAGTGTTTATTTAAATGGCGAAAAACAAGTTTAATTTTTTTTCTTTTTAAGAATAGCAGCAGCTAATAATGATACTAAAATTCCTAATGGTAAAATTTCTATGTAGGTTAGTAGTGTTACACCAAATGGGTTTTTATATAACTCTGTGTAGCTTGCCATCTCTAATTTTTGCTGTTCTAGTTGCGCTTCAGAAGCACCATTTTCAGTAGCCGTTTTTAAAGTTTGCTCAACATATTTTTCCATAAAATCAGGAAATACGGTGTAAAACTCAATTAACCATGTAACTACATAAAAGGTAGATGAAATTAAAGCAATAAAAAAACCAATTTTAAAACCTTGCCAATAATTTATGTAACCCTCTCCAATGCTATTGCGGTATTGAATTATGCCAATAAAAATAAACGAAAAGGCTATTAGCATGCCTATATAACCCAGTGCCATACTCCACTGGGTATTGGTATTTTTATAAAAAATAAATGTACCGCATATCATAAATACAGTAACAATAATTCCCGAAATAATTCCGTTTTTTAAAATTAGTTTTTTCATAGTTATTTTTCATAATAATTAGTATAACGTTTTATGGTTTTGCCTATTTTGGTTTAAATCCTTGTATAGCAAATGTTTATTTAAAGATAAAATGTTTTTACGCATTTGCAAAATGAAAACATATTTCGCGAAGTGTTATTTATTACAAATATTTTGATTAGCATGTATTTGGCAAAGGAGCTGTTAGTTTCTGTTATTTAGTTCATTTCGAAGAAGTCTATTTATGTATATATCATAAATTGTTAGGATACCAATTAAAGATATTGTCACCCATACACCCCAAAGTCTTTCACTTTCAAACGATATTGAATGAGCTATCAGTAGAAAACCAAAAGCAAGAATATCCAGAAAAACAATCGTTCGCCTTGCATTCTTGTCAATTATTTTTGCTGTTAAGCTTATAATTAAAAATAGGAAAGCAATTGGAGTTGATATGAAAATAATCCAAGGAAAAGAGTCAATAACAGTTGCAAGTCCAGTAAAAATGTCTTTGTCTGGAGTTAATACAGGCTTTAGAATTGGAAACTTGTCGACAATTTTAAGTGACGATAAATCATCTTTTTTCTTAGAAGTATTATTTGTCGAGTCGGATGTTGGAAGAATAACATTTTCCTCGGTAACGTTATCGGAGTCTGTAACTGATATTACTGTGTCGCCTTTTTCAGATTTTTCGGCCATAATCATTTCAGTTTCTTCCATTTCTTCTTTTAATATGCTTTCACAACTTGCATTGAAAAAAGGAAGAAGAAAACAACATAGAATTAAGATATGAAGTCCTTTTGAATATTTAAGATGTTTTATCATGTCATTTGTTAATTGAAAGGTTTGCCATTAACTAGCAAATAAGATTCATTAAATGAAACCAATCTCTTTGTGTGTAGCAAGATTGGTATGTGTTTATAGTCTTTTCTAATTTTTAAATTACTTATTTTTCTTCAATAATTGATATGGTCATTCTAATATCAATTAATGGCCTATCATCTTTATTTTTGCTAACAGCAGCTATTTTATCAATTACGTTTAAACCCTCAATTACTTCTCCAAATATGGTATAATTAGTATCTAAATGGGGTGTGCCACCAATGGTTTTATAGAGTGTTTTGTGGGCTTCAGGAAAAATATAGTGAGTGGTTTTGCCATATTCTTCATCCACAAGTTTATTAATTATTTTAAAATATATCATTAAGCTATCGTTATTTTGTTGGGCTTTAAAATGATTTATCTTTTCTTTTAAAAGGCTATTTTCAGGTTTGTTTAATACTTTAACCTTAATATCAGCTATCAAATTTTTATTTATTCTTTTTTCAAAAGATACAAGATCTTCATCGGTTCTTTTTTTGCCTTGCACAATATAAAATTGGCAGGCCGATGATGCTTTTGTTGGGTTTACATCGTCACTGTTTCTGGCTGCACACAACATGCCTTTTTTATGGCAAAGTGTTTCATTAAATTCGGCTGGTACGGTGTAATTTAAATCTCCGTCACCTAATAGTTTAGTTGATTCGGCATGTTTGCTATCTGGGTCGCCCCCCTGTATCATAAAGTCTTGTATAACTCTGTGAAATAATAGGCTGTCGTAAAAATGCTCTTTAACTAATTTCAAAAAATTATCCCGGTGCTTAGGTGTTTCGTTAAATAATTTTAGTTTCATATCACCAAAAGATGTAGATATTACGATGGTTTCTTTAGAATATGTTTGAGCAATGCTTTTTTTACTAATTAAAAATAGGGTTAAGCTCAATAATATAAATTGGATGTGTTTAGTATTCATTTTTTTATTTATATTTGAATACACAATATTAATCCAATATCATTAATATAAAAATAAAATGAAATTAAAATTAATTATTCCATCATTAGTATTAGGCGCATTTGTTATGTTATTTAATAATGCATGTCAAAAATCAACAGATTGTAAATTAACCATCAAAACTGTTGATGCTGCTGGAAATCCAGTATCTGCTGCAGCTGTAAAATTATATGCTAATGTTAAAACAACATCAGGAGCAACGGTTGAAGCTGATTTAAAAGCAGAGGGTGTTTCAGATGCTTCGGGTTCTAGCTCATATACATTTAAATTGCCTGCAATTCTTGATATTAAAGCTGTTCATGATACTATTGAAGGCGTGGGTATAATAAAGTTAGAAGAAGGAAAATCTGTTGAAAAAGTTGTAACCTTAAAATAAAAATGATACAAATATGAAAATCCCTCGTTATACCAATAGCGAGGGATTTTTTTATTATAAGGTTTTATAAAATGTAATTAATTGCTTGGCAATTTGTTTATAATCAAAGGTTTGTTCGGCTAAATTTCTAGCAGATGCTTGCAGGTTGTATTTAATGGTTTGATTAGATAAAAGTGTAAGTATTGCTTTTGTAAAATCTATGCTATTATCAGCAATTATCATGTGATTGTTTGGAGAGTAGGGGATTCCTTCTGCTCCAATAGAAGTTGTTATAATGGCCTTACCGTATGCTAATCCTTCAACTAATTTTATTCTTAATCCGCTTCCCGACCACAGAGGTACCAACATGATGTCGTAAGTATTATAAAATTCTTTTGAATCGGTTACATGCTCAATAACTTTTATGTTTTTATTTTCTAATGTTTTAAATCTATCAGGCATTTCTTTACCCGCTAAAATAAGTTGTGCATTTGGATTTTGTATTAATACATTATTCCAAACATATTTTATCAGCCAATCAACAGCTTCAATGTTTGGTAACCAATCCATTGATGCAAAATGAAATACAGTGTTTGGGTGTATGGGATTTAAAACAGGCTTATAATTAGTTAAGTTTACTCCGGTTAAACAAGTATGTAAATTAGCTTGATGGGAAACTTTTGATATAATGTTTTTATCATTATTTGTAATAGTAACAATGGCATCAACTGTATTAAAGGCATTTATTTCAAATGATTTTAATCGAGTATTTTGTATACCTAAATATATTTTTTTTAATATATTTTTCTCATGTTTTAAATGTCTTTCCCAAATGATGTGCTCTACATTGTGGCTTCGTAAACTAATTTTAGCAGAAGAATATTTTCTTATAGTAGGGATGTAAGTTGCCATAAATACACCTTCTAACTGAATGATATCAAACTGATTTTTTTTTAAGGTTGTAATTAATGCGTTTTTAAATTTTGTAAAAAAAAATCTACTTACAAAATAAGATTGCTTTGAAAATAAATTTAAAAATGCACCAAATATACTCGTATTTGTGTTTTTGTATATAGATAAATAATGTGTTTTTTCTTTATAATCAGCCGGAATACTGCTAGTTGGTTTAAAGTGTTTTTTAGTATTAATGCAAAGTATATGTAAACTAATATTGTTTTCTAAAAAACCTTCAGATAAAGTGTGAATAGCAATAGAACTCCCATCATTAGCAGGAAATGGCGCTTTATTGCACAATTGAAGAATACGCATTTATTGTTTTACAGATGATTTGGTAAATAGATTTTTTATTGGAGTAATATATGCAGATACATCAAATAAAGCGGAATCTCGAGCTGCTTTATATGTTAAAAAAATACCTAATGGTAAAAATAAAAATAAAGGAAACCATGTGCCAAAAATTACATTATATACGCCTTCAATTACTAAATCTTCAAAAATAATAGATACTACATAATATAATAAAAAGAATAAAATAGCAACTACAACGGGTAATCCCATACCTCCTTTTCTAATAATAGCTCCAAGAGATGCCCCCACGAAAAACAACACAACGCATGCAAACGAAATATTTATTTTTTTGTGCCAGCCCACTAAATAATCAATAATTGAAATTTCTTTTACTTGAATTTCATCATTTATAGAATCAATAAAACTACTAGACGACCTAGCTAAATTTTGAGCATTTTCTACGCTATTTCTAAACTCATGTTTATGGAGTGATTTATAAAATGTTTTAATTGGAATGTGTGTTTTATTAGATTCAGAAGACCTTAATGTTCGGGCTATGAAATAGCTTTTAAATTGATTTTTTAAAATAGTATGTTTTTTTTCAATTTCAATTTTCATGGTATCAATTTCTCTATCAATTTGCCAAATATTCATCATTTCATGATGTCCTTTGAATAATTCTTCGGCAGTTTGTTTCATTTTAAAACTACTCATATCTACATTTACATTTAGCTCTTTATATAATAATTGCATTAAAGGCCGTTTAGATTGATAATCGATGCTTTGCATGATATCTTCGTAGCGAGTGCCATTGTTTAATTGTATCTTCAAATAATTAGTATCCGAAGATGTTTTCATTTTCCCGCTATCGGCATATAATTGAATGTTGTTTCCTACACCAGCTGAATGATCGTAAATATTTAAATTGTATAAGGTTTGCCCGTCTTTACTTTTTTTACCAACTTTTATTGAGTAGCCATCCAGTTGATTGTAATATACACCTTCTTTAATACTTAAAGTGGGTTTTGCTTGTCTAATATCCCAAAGCAATCGAGCAGATTTAAGGGTAATTTTAGGTAATATAAAGTTGTTAAACACAAAAGTAAAACCAGCTAAAAACAAAATAAATACAAAAATGGGTTTTATTATTTTAAATAACGATAATCCGGATGATTTCATAGCAGCTAATTCATAATTTTCGGCCAAACTTCCAAAAGTCATAATAGATGATAGCAATACAGCTAAAGGCATGGCTACTGGTATAAACGTTAAGAAAGAGTAGGTGAAAAATTGAATTAAAATCCAAGCCCCCATTCCTTTTCCAATAATATCGTCCATGTAGGTAAATACATGAATTAAAAAAAATACAAATACCCCAATAAATAAGGTGAGAATAAAAGGCGGTAAGTACGCTTTAAGTAAATAGTTATGTAAAACTTTTGTTTTCAATAGCGGAGCTAATTTAAAGGATATTTTTTAATGAGAAGTATATAAATTATATAAACTTTGTTATTTTTGTAGGATATGATTAATGGAAAAAAAATAGTAGTTGTATTACCAGCATATAATGCTGCTTTAACATTAAAGAGAACTTATGATGAGATTCCTTTTGATATAGTGGATGATGTGGTATTAGTAGATGACCATAGCACTGATAATACTGCGGAAGTTGGTCGCCAGTTAGGGATTAAGCATATCATCAGACATGAAAAAAACAAAGGATATGGTGGAAATCAAAAAACATGTTATGATAAGGCTCTTGAAATACGTGCAGATATTGTAATTATGTTACATCCAGATTACCAATACACTCCTAAATTAATACAGAGTATGAGTTATATCATTGCAAATGAGTTATATCCATCTGTATTTGGTTCTCGTATTTTAGGTAAAGGAGCTTTAAAAGGAGGCATGCCGATGTATAAGTATATATTTAATCGCTGTTTAACTTTTACTCAAAATATTTTAATTAATCAAAAATTAAGTGAGTATCACACTGGTTATAGGGCTTTTAATAGAGAGATTTTAGAAACAATTTCTTATCACGAAAACTCTGATGATTTTGTATTTGATAATCAAATGATTTCTCAGATTTTTTACGCTGGGTTTCAAATAGCAGAAATAACTTGTCCTACTAAATATTTTCCGGAGGCTAGTTCAATTAATTTTAAAAGAAGCGCTAAATACGGAATGGGAGTTTTAGGCGTTTCATTTACACATTTCTTTAATAAATTAGGCTTATTAAAAAGTAGAATTTATATTAGAAAAAAGTAAGTTAAAATTGAAAGATTGCTATTTTACTATAGTAATTTTAGTTCTGTAATAAGTTGGCATACATCTTTTTGTTTATCTAGTAAATGAGCCTGTATTCCAATTTTTAAAGCGCTTTCAATATGTTGAGGAGAATCGTCTATAAATAACGTATTTGATGCGTTTAATTTGTTTTCAGATAAGACAAGCTCAAATATTTCACTATCAGGTTTCCTCATTCCAATTCTGCATGAATAATATACTTTTTCGAAAAAAGGCTCTAAATTTTTATAACCATGTTTGTTAAATAAACTTGCTTCAAAACTAGATATGTGTGTTTCGTTGGTATTGCTTAATAAAAAAACACGGTATTTTTTTTTAAGTTTCAACAACATATTTAAACGATCTATTGGATAGTCGAGTAACATGGCATTCCAGGCATTTATCATTTCAATATCAGAGATATTGCTATTTAATGTTTGCTTAAGCTCTTTAAAAAAATTAAATTCAGATATATTTCCTTTATCAAATAAGTCGAATAGGGTAGTTTGCTGAATTTGAGTATAAATTGCTTCAAAAGGCTTATTGGATAGCTTATTAAATGCTGAAATTGTTTTTGGAATGTCTAAATTAATAACTACACCTCCCAAATCGAAAATAATATTTTTAATTTCATGCATAATATTTTGTTTATCTGCTACAAATATATATTTTTGCAGCCTCAATATATTAAAATAGTTTGAGAATGCTCCTATAGCTCATTCGGTTAGAGCAACTGACTCATAATCAGTAGGTGCCTGGTTCGATTCCAGGTGGGAGCACATAAAACATTAAAAAAGCCTGAAACGTAAGTTTCAGGCTTTTTTAATTACTGCTTTACAAGTTTTATTTTTTCTTGATGACTATTATCAATGATTAATAGCAGTAATGGTCGTGAATAGTATGAAAGTGTTTCTTTCGATTCAGTTATATTATAATTTAAAATAATAGTCTTATTTTTTTTTATTAAACTTATCGGATTAATAACACACGCTTTATTTGTTGTTTTCCCAATTACAGCAACAACATATTGTTTGTTAAAATCAATATCAGTTGGTTTTCCATTACTCCCCATAACTGTAGCAGCTCCAAATAGTTCTTGAAATTTTTTTTGGGATTTAATAATTGGGTTAATGTATTGGTTTTCTTTTACTGTGTTTTTTATAAAGTATCCCTTGGCTTCAATGTATGGAATATTAATATCTGTATGTGAAATAGTATTGATGTTTTCTATAAAAATGCTTGTTGCATTAATATTAGATGACTGGTTAGTTATGTTTATCAATAAACAGAGGATTAAAATTGATTTTCTCATAAATGGTTTTGCTATAGTTTTTTTGAATTTAAATAATTAGTGTAATTTAATATTTTATTCAATTATTTACCTAAATTCAAGTTATGAAAGTATATAATATAATTTTAAAAATCAAAAAATGAGTATCTATAAAAGCATCCATTTAAAATTTTTATTTTTATTTTATATAGTTTATTCATTTAACCTTTATTCTCAAATTGCAGGTGGTACTATTTGGGAAAAAAGTTTAAAATCTAATTTCCCCTATACTATCACGCAATATGGAGCAAATCAAGGTTTAATTCAAAATCAGATTAATGATATTCATATCACAAAAAATAATAAAATGATAATCAGTTCATTAAATGGGTTAATGACATTTAATGGTTTTGAGTTTAAAGACTTAAATATAAAAGAGACATATAAGAAACATTTATTTGTAAACATTTTTACGTACAATAAAAATTTATTTAGTGTAGATGGCGCAAATAAATTATATCAGCTATTACCTTATTTTAAACAAATACATATTTTCAACGAATCAATCTTGTCAATCGTTATTAATGAGCATCAATTTTATGCATTAACAGAAAATGGGAGTATTTATTCAATTGATTTAAATGATTTTAAGCCACTTCTGATTTATAAATTGAAATCAGTTAAACCAATTAAAATTAATAATAATAATTCATCTTTTATTTATCAATTTCCTTATTTATATATAGTTTCAAATAAAGGATTATTAAGAGTTAATTTAAAAACAAAAACAGAAGAATTAATTTCAGAAAAAATATTTGATAGATTGAAATTAAATCCATTTAATAAAAAAATTTATGGATTAATTCTTAATAAAATTTTCATTAATGATTCTGTAATTTTTAAAATAGATGATCCTAAAATTTCATTTAATGATATAGCATTTAAAGATAAATCTACTTTTTTTATTGCTACAAGCAATGGTTTATATTCTAATACAATAAATCAATCTGTTTTTTTTGACAACTTAAAGGAATTTTCTGATTTGTATATACAAAGTTGTTGTTATGATACAGTTAGTCATATTTTATATCTAGGAACTAATGATAGAGGACTATTAAAATTAGTGCCTAAAAATAGTAACACAATTTCAAAACATGATGGATTTAGTGAGTCCTCAATTTGTTCTATTATTAAAACGCCCGAAGGGAAAATAATATGTGCTCAAAATAAAAATAATTTATATGAAATTAATAACAATAAAGCTATTTTATATCATAAAGGAAAAATTAATATATCATGTATAGCATCTATAAATAACTATATATGTGTTGGTACGTGGGGTAAGGGAGTACAAGTTTTAGAAAATAAAAAACAAATTTTAAATATTGTATATCCTTTTATTTCTAGTAATAATGTACATGCAATTTTTCAAGATTCAAAAGGTATTATATGGATAGGAACAGATAAAGGTATTTCTAGTGGGAAAAATTTAAAAACTATAAAACGTGTATTTAATTATGAAATTAAAGGACAAATTACTTGTTTCTATGAATTAAAAAATGGTAATATCTGTGTAGGAGGGTATGATGGTTTTTATATAATAGAAAAAAATAAAATAAAAAAAATAAACTATCAATCTACTGATGATTTGTTTTACAGGGTAAGAAGTTTTTATGAAGATGATGAAGGCAAAATTTGGATTGGTTCTTATGGAGGAGGATTATTTTGTTATTCAAATTATACTTTAAAAAGTATTAATAATATGAAGAATTGTATGTTACCAAAAGACATATTTACACTTGTAAAAGACAACTATGGTTATTTAAATATGACATCTAATTATGGCTTGTGGAGAGTTTCAGAGAAAAAATTAAAAGAGTTTTATAATCAAAAATTAGATTATTTAATACCTTTTCATTATTCTCAAGAAGATGGGATTTTAAATATGGAATTTAATGGAGGCTTTCAAAACAATTGTTTCAAAACAGATTCATTTATTTATTTTCCTACAATTTATGGAATAGTAAGATTATATAGTGAAAAAATAAAACCTATAAATCTTGTGCCAAAAATAGAAGCGGTTTATGTTAATGATTCTTTAATTAATAATGTAAACCATTCATTTGATAATAAAAATAATTCAATCAAATTTATTTTTTCAACAATTAATCAAAGAAGTTTATATAACTCTTATTTTCAGTATAAATTAATTAAATCTGGTATTGATGTTAATTGGTCAATTCCTTTTAAATCACATGAAGTAAATTTTAAAAATTTATCTACAGGTAAATATATATTTAAAATCAGGGTATTAAATGGATTAAATGATTTAAATCCGATGGAAGAAATATATGAATTTGATATTTTACCATTTTTCTATGAATCTATTTGGTTTCAGTTATCTGTAGTAATAATAATTATTTTAATTTCTTTATTTATTCTCAATCGATCAAAAAATATAAAAATAAAACAAGAGGTTAGAAAAAGAGAAATATCACAGGTAGAACTAGAGCAAATACAAACAAGAATGAATCCTCATTTTGTTTTTAATGCCATGTCTAGTATTAAGTATTTTTTAAAAGTGAAAAATTATTTAAGTGCTCAAAATTATTTAGATCATTTTTCTAAATTACTAAGACAGTATATTGATTATTCTGACAACGATTTTATTGATGTTGAAACAGAAATAAATCTTCTAATCTCTTATTTAGAAATTGAAAAAACTCGTTTTCCTGACAGATTTAGCTATTTAATTGATTATCCAAAAGATTTAAATAATTTTTTGATTCCAACTTATATTTTACAACCTTTAGTCGAAAATTCTATAAAACATGGTATTTTACCTTCAGAAAACACACATTATTTACAAATTAATTTTAAAAAAGAAGATAACTATGTATTGATTAGTATAGAAGATGATGGTATTGGCAGAGTTGCAGCAAAGCTAATAAATACACCTTCACACAAATCAAAAGGGCTTGAACTTATAAAAAGAAAATTAACATTATTAAAAATTAGATATACTATTAGTATTAGTATAGATATTATTGATAAAGAAAAAGGAACACTTGTTATTTTAAAAATACCTTTATAAAATGATAAAAGCTATAATTATAGAAGACGAGCGCAATTCTCAAAATTATATTTTAAATTTATTAAATGAGAAATTTCCTAATGTACACGTTGTAAGTATTACAGATTCTGTTAATACAGCGGTTAGTGAAATTGAGATTAATCATCCTGATTTGATTTTTTTAGATGTACAAATTATTGGAGGTACAGGTTTCGATGTGTTAGATAAAATCAAAAAAAAAGATTTTGAAGTTATTTTTATAACCGCATTTAGTAATTTTTCAATTTTAGCTATTAAACAGAATGCAATTGATTATATTTTAAAGCCAATTAATGATTTGGAATTTGAAAACGGTGTAAAAAAAGCTTTAGATCGTATTCGAGAAAAAAAATTAATTAAAAAATATGAAAAAATTATTATTACTTCTTTAAATAATACATCTGTTATTAATCAAGAAGATATTTATTATTTAAAAGCAGATGGTGTATATACCAATATAATTACTAACACTGGTACAGTTATTTCTTCAAAAAATATAGGAGAATTTGAATTTTTATTAAGTGAAGAACTTTTTTTAAGATGTCACAATTCGTATATTGTTAATATTGATTTTATATCAAAATTTGAGAAACGGCGTAGCGGAGAAATTACATTATTAAATGGGGATATTGTACCTGTGTCTCAAAGAAAAGTTAGTAGTCTTAATCAAAAGTTAAAACAGTAATCTTAATTATATATAATAAAAAAGGGATATTAAAATATCCCTTTTTTATTTTTTAATTGTGTAAATTTTTAGAATTAATTTTGTAACTACTTACTTTAAATTTTGTAGTTCTGTTTTTTTGATGCTCTTCGTCACTGCAAGGAGAGTCATTATTTGGTTCACAACTACAATTGGTTAAATTATCTTCGCCAGTCCATTTAATTTGTAATTGTTTTTTACTTACTCCTTTATTAATTAAATAACTTGCTGTAGATTGAGCTCTTCGTTTAGATAAATCTAAATTATATTTTCTATTTCCTTTACAATCTGTAGATGAAGTTAATTCAATAATTATGTCTTTTTTTGCATTTAAAACTTTTGATAATTTGTCTAATTCTGATTTTGCAAAATCATTTAAAGCTGATTTATTGTAATCGAAAAATATAGGATTAATATTTATAATATCATTGTTCTCTTTAGCTTGTAATTTTATATTTAATGATTTTACTTCGTTTTCTGCATAATCAGATTTACTATTAACTATTGTATATTCTTTTTGTTCAAATCCATTTTTAATAAATATTACTTTATATTTTACGCTATCATTTAATGAGTTATCTTCTATAAATGAATTAAACTCCCCTTTACTATTTGTAAATCCTTTATAAATAGTATTATTAGTTATCATATCTATAATTTGTATTTCTGCATTTTCAATAGTTGTATTATTTATACTGTCTGTAATTTTTGCCGAAATATTAATAGTTTGTTTAGTTAATGTATAAGATACACTGTCTAGTATATTTTGATATGGAGTTAATTCAGAATGAAAATTCTTATAATTTAGTTTTTGTATTTCTGTTTTAATATCAGTATTTTCTGGAATACGAATTTGACAGATTCCATTTTCATTTGTTTGTATTTCTTGAATTAATTCACCTTTTTGATTATGAATATACACTTTAGCATATGGAATTTTTATATTTGTTTTATCATCATAAACTCTAATTTTTATATTTTTAAATATTACTGGAGGCTTCTCAAATCTTAATGAATAAATATCATCTTTCCCTTTACCGTTTTCTCTATTTGATGTAAAATAACCTTTTCTTGTTTTAGTATTATAAATTAACCCAAAATCATCAGCATTACTATTTATAGGGTAACCAATATTACCAATATATTTTATTGGCGAATTTAATGAAGCGATATTAATGTCTAATCCGCCTAGTCCTAAATATCCATCTGATGCAAATAAAAGTAAATTATCATCATCTACAAATGGAAACATTTCTCGTCCTTCAGTGTTTACTTCTCGTCCTAAATTTTTTGGTTCACTAAAATTTATTCCATCAAAAGTTGTCATCCAAATATCGCTATTCCCAATTGTACCTGGCATGTCACTTTGAAAATATATTGTTTTTCCATCTCGAGCAAATACAGCATTACCAAAACAATAATCAGGATTATTATAAGGAAATGGTTTTAAATCTCCCCATTTAGTACCTGTTTTAATTGCGTAATATAATTGAACATTAATAATATTTGTTTTTGACCGTTTAATTTTATTTTCAAAAAAATTACTTCTGGTCAATAGCATAATGTTTCTTTCATTATTAAAACTTACAGGGCCATCGTGATATAAAGATTGATAATTTTGATAGTATCGTTGAACTTTCTCAACAGTTTGTTTAGCAGTATCTATTTTTGCAATATATAAATCTAAAAATGTAGTATTATCCCAACCATTTTCTATATTATTGGTCTGGTGATTTTCTCTTGAAGAAGTAAAAACTAATTCGTTATCAGATAAATAGGCTGGTGCCATATCTGATTCTGATGAATTAAGTCCTTCTATATTTTTTATAATAACATTTAATGAATCTTTTTTCATAGAATCAAAATAATTTGATTCGGATAATGAATATTTTTTGCCAACTGAATTATTAGAATTTAATGAATAAAATTTATTCATTTGTATTTTTGCATCTTCATATTTTTTATTAGATAGTAATGTTTGTGCATAATCATAATAGTCTATTGGTTTAGCATCTGACTTTTGAACCAAAATAGCATACCATTTTTCTGCATCCTTTGGAGAATTTAAAAAAGAATAACTATTTGCTGCTTTTCGAATAATATCAGTTGTTGCATTTTCTTTTTTTGCAAGCTCTGCATACATTGGAGCGCATTTTTCGTATGCAAGTTCTAAAAAATATTTATCTGCCATTTTTTGCTTTAAGCTTTGAGAATAGGAAACGACTGAGATAAATATATTTAATACGATTATAAGTTTAGTTTTCATGTGTTGCATAGTTATGTAATATAAATTTGTAGTGGTTATGTAAATTAAATTTATACCTAAAAATATCTAGGGGTTTTAAATGATCTTGATTTTTTGTTCATGTCAAATCCTATCATTATTTCATGAGATCCACTACTATATTTTCTAATATTGCTTAATGAATAACCGTAATAATAACCAATAGTTAAATAGTCATTAATATAAAAAGCAATATTTATACCAGCACTTTCTTTTAATCTATAATTTGCTCCTAACCATAGCTTATCATAAAATAAGAAGCTTGCATTTAAATCAGCACTTAACGGAGCATTTTTAACAGCTTTTAATGCCATACTTGGTTTAAACTGTATTACAGAATTTATATTAGTTATATATCCTGCAACTAAATAATAATGTTTTATTTGTCTATAACTATTTGTTTTAAAATCACTGTAATGGTTTTCAATTAATTTTGGTGAAGAAAATCCTAAATAATGTTTTTTACTATAATAATAAATTCCAAAACCTAAATTTAATAAGGGTTTATTTTGAACATTATAATATAATGCATCATTATTATCGTTTATTAAAGCTTGTGTATTGTTTGCATTAAATAAATCAAGGCCTGCTTTCAATCCAAAACTTAAAAAATGTTTATTTCCATTTCTTCTACTTTGAAATAATTTTACTTTATAGGCTATATCTCCATTAAATGATGTGTTAACTGTTGTGCCAAGTCTATCATCAGTTAAGCTAAAACCAACTGATAAATTTGAATTTTTTATTGGAGAATGAATAGTTAAGTCAACTGTTTTTGGAGCACCTTTAAATCCAGTCCATTGGTTACGATATAAGGCAACAACACTTAATCCATTCCTTGTTCCTGCATATCCTGGATTAACACTTAGCTGATTAAACATATACATATTATATTGCGTTTCTTGTTGAGCAATATACAAAGTAGAGTATAATAGCATTAATGATAATAAACTTATTTTTATTTTTTTCATCTTAATTATATTTTATGATATTTTACTATTAGTTTTAATTTATTATGTTTTATCTAACTAATTGTATATATCCATGTATTGGTTTGCTTCCATTTCCTAAATCTAAAATAAAGTAATATGTTCCTACAGGTAAATCTCCTTTTCCAAAAATACTATTAGAGCCATAATCTTTTCCATCCCAATCATTATTATATGGTTTTGCGCTATATACTTCGCTTCCCCATCTGTTAAAAATTTGAACAGAATTGTTTGGATAATTATTTAAACCAATTATTTCCCATGTATCATTTTTAGAATCTTTATTTGGAGAGAATAATTCAGGTACTTTTATATCACAGTTAGCTCCTTGAACTTCATCAACTGTTACAACATAAGGCAATACGCAACCGTTTTCATCAGTAATAATTGCAGTATAGTTATCTGCTTTTATGTTTGATAAATTAGATACGCTACCTGTTGTTACACTAATTATTGGAGACCAATTAACTGTATAGCTTGGCGCGCCCCCTTGTATTACAATATCTATACTTCCATTACTTTGGCTTGGGCATGGTGGATTTATATTATAGCTAGCAAGAGTAATTGGCATTGGTTCTAATATTGTAAATGTTTCAGATGATGTTGAACATCCATTGGCATCAAAAACACTTACAGTATATGTTCCTGCAATAAAAGTATGAGTTGTTAAACTACTAGTTGTACCATTCCAATTGATTGTATAAGTTGGAGTTCCTCCTGTTATATTTATACTTACGGTTCCTACACTGCCATTACATAGTGCGCTATTTGTTGAAACGCTATTTATTACAACTGAACTTGTTGGTTGATTTATACTTAAAATATCAGTATCTAAACATCCTCCAGCACCTACAACTACTATACTGTAATTTCCTGCGGATAAATTAGCGAACGTTCCGGTAGAATTTGTAATTGAGTTAGTAGTTAAAACATTAGTTAATGTATAACTCATTGGTCCCGTTCCACTAGTTGTATATGTCACTAATCCATTTGTTCCATTAAAACAACTTACATTTGTTTGAGAGGTTAATGTTGTTGAAATACCTGTTAATCCATCAATTGTAAATGTTTCAATCGAAGCAATACATCCATTACTATCATTTACTGTATATGAATGCACTCCAGTGTTTAAAACGGTATTTGTAGCTACTGATCCAGAAGTAGTTAAGGTATTTGTTACATTATTACTCCATGTTACTATATAATTTGGAGTTCCTCCAGTTACAGTTACGCTTGCTACTCCATTAGGGCTTGTGCAACTTCCGTTAGTTGATATAGTTGAACTAATCACAGATAAAACTGCTGTTGGTTGTGATATTGTTATTACGGTATTTATAGAGCACCCCGTTAGTGTATTTGTTGCTACATATGTATAATTACCTGCAGATAAATTTGAAATCGAAGAACCAGATAAATTAACATTTGACGACGTTGTAATAGTTACAAATCCTGTATTATTACCAAAACATAATACATTTGTTGGTACAACAGTCATTGTTGGTAACGTATTTACAATTAAATTAACAGTTTGTGTATTCATACAACCTGTTGTAGTGTTTGTTCCGGTTACTGTATATGTCCCTGCTATATTTATAATATCAGTCGATGTGTTTGAACCAGATGACCAAGAATAGCTATTGGCTCCGTTTGCAGAAAGTGTTGAAGTCTCTCCTGCGCAAATAATAGTTGGATTTGCTGTAGCATTTATTATTGGTATAGCATTAACAGTAATAGTAATAGATTTAGGAGCGCTCACACAGTTACTAGCATCTG
>CAZIPC010000001.1:322830-386372 GCA_964541155.1 uncultured Flavobacterium sp. | reverse complement strand
CAGCACAAATAGCTGTTGGGCTAGCAACTGCATTTACAGTAGGTAAAGCATTAACGGTTACAGTAACTATACTTGTATTACTAACACAACCATCAATAGAAGTACTTACAACAGAATAGCTAGTTGTAACACTTGGTGTGACTACTATACTAGAAGTTGTTGCACCATTTGACCAATTGTAATAATTAGGCACTCCGCCAGAATTTGAAATTAAATACCTAATTATTACTATCCCCGATCCACCATTACCTCCGTTTGATGAACCTCCTGAGACAGTTGATGCACCGCCGCCTCCACCGCCAGTGTTAGCAACTCCATTACCACCAGGATTATCTAAATTAGGAACACCTCCGTTACCTCCACCTCCTATGCCTCCAAGGGCTTGGGCTGAAGATGCTGGAGTGTGATCGCCGCCGCCTCCGCCGCCAGCATAGTATTTAGGACTACCACTAATATTACTTAAAAGCCCAGCACCACCGTTTCCTGATTGAGTTGATGTTCCTGCTACTCCAGGAGCACCAGCACCACCACCACCACCATGATTGTACACAAAGCCTGTGCTACCTGCACCTCCATTATTTCCTTGTCCAATAACATTAGTACCTGCAGTTTTGCCTTCTGCGGCACCACCACCACTTCCGCCATTTCCTGCTGAAACTCCATCATTTGAAGAGCCGCCGCCTCCGCCAATCGCTGTAAATGATAAAGCCGAACTATTACTACCATTTCTTCCATCTGGTAATAATGATGTTCCACCAGCTCCTCCATTTCCTACAACTACTGAGTATGACCCTGTATTTGCATTTAAAGTACCAGTTAATAAACCGCCGCCACCGCCGCCACCGCCATGACGATACCCGCCGCCGCCACCGCCGGCAACAATTAAATATTCAACAGGTAAACTACCTGTTACGCTAAACGTACCACTTGATGTAAATGTATGTATAGCATATCCTGCAGAATAGGTTACAACGCCTCCAATAGCAGAACCTAAAAATTGAGTAGATAAAGTGGCTGAATTTCCTGCACAAATTGCAGAAGGAGTTGAAATTGCTGTAATTGAAGGATAATTTACAGTATAAATTGTGATAGCAACAGGTATTGAACTTTGACAAGTGTTTGTTACTAAACACGTGTAGTTTCCAGCTGCTAAACCTGTGGCTAATGCATTTGTTCCACCGCTTGGGGTCCATGAATAAGTGTAAGGTGTAAAGCCAGCTGCTCCAGTAACAGTAATAGATGCACTTCCATTTGATAAATTTCCACATGAGTTACTTGTAGTAGCGCTTGCTGCTAAAAATACTCCGCAATTAGAACCTGTAGTAACGGCACCTGGAGCTACCCAGTTTGATAAAGTACCTACTAATGCAAAATTATTAAGCGTTCCGTTTCTAGTATTTCCGCTGGCATCAGTTAAAGTAGTAATGCCTGTATTATCGGCATTATGATAACCTTGGTTAAAATGGTAATTACCTAATAACCCGTAAGCGTTTGTTGGTATTTCGCAATTTGTGTAATAATTAATTTCACCATCACACAATCTTCTATCCCAAATACGTACTTCATCCATAACGCCATTAAAGTATGCTAATGGTGTTCCTCCCGAATTTCCACCATTACTACCAAACATAAATCTATCGTCACCACTCACAGAAGTATTTAGTAAATTTCCAGTAGTTACGGTTCCATTTACATTAATAGATAAGTTAGTATTATTTTTTCCTGAAAACGCTACATGATACCAAACCCCTGTAGTTACAGTAACTGTACTAGTTACAGTTTTATAAGCACCATCGTAATCATAACCACTAAATTTTCCACCAATTAATCTAATTTGTTTTGTATAAGCAGTTGTTGGTCCTGATGAATTAGTTTTTACTATAATATTTTGATCGTTTAAAGAGTTTAATTTAAACCACCCTTCAATGGTATATTCAGTAAAGTTTGATGGGTAGGAGCCAGCGGCAGTAGTTACATAATCGTTGATTCCATCAAAAGCAAGTGCTTCTGCTAATGATGCTGTACTTGCTGCTAAAGTAAAGTAATAGTTGCTAGAAACCTGAGATGCTGTTAAATCAAATACATGGTAATTTACAGAATTAATAGTTGTTAATGAAGTTGAACTTACTACAATATTACTACCATTGTTCGGAAATGCGCTATTTAGTTTATTAATAATCACTTTTGGATTAGTATATATAGAATAAGAAGATGTAGGTACTAATAATTGTACTGCCTGATTAAAATTATTGGTGTTTTGAGCAAACCATACTCTATTGGCTCTATTGGTAATACTAGGGTCTGTATTTTCTGTAAAGCTTGTCCAACCGGATAGATTATTATCTCCCCATACCATAAATTGTTTATTGGTTGTTATGGTATTTGAATTAGTTAGATTATTTGCAGCTACAGTTCCTAAACCAAAAATCACCTGATTACCAGAGTTAACACTTTGACTTTGTTTTTGCTCGAGTGCAGATATTGAATCTTTACCTATACCGGCAATATTATTGCTATAACTAGCTGCTGTTGTTGCATTCCAAAAAATAGTACTATTGTCACTTGCTAAATAATTAAATGGTAATGTAATACCATACTTTAAACCTAAATAACTTTCAATACGTTGTTTATTGGTTGCTATACCCGATAAATCATTTGGATAAATAATTATTTCGGCAATATGAGATGCTGTAAAAACATTTGAGCCTTGTGCACCTACCCAAAACGGGTTATTGCCACCAACGCTAGTAACAGATGTCCATGATGTAGAATTTACAGTTCCTTCTGTATTAAAACTACCTGTGCCATTTGCATTTCCAAAAGCACTTTGTAGTCTAACCATATTACTGATAATGCTACCGCTACCTATTCCTCTATTAGCTATAACAGAGGCTGCTTTATTCATTCCTATATTCCATGTTCCGCCTGAACCATTAGAATGGTTATATAACGGACCGTTTGTAGTATTAGGAGAGCGGTATACTATAAATTGTGAAGATGTGTAATTTGGATTTGTACCTCCAAGAACTAACGATTGGCTTATTGCTGCTGGTGTATTTAAAACATCATCTGTTCCGTCAAAGGCTATACTAGGATTAAAGTTAATCATTAAACTTCCAGTATTATTAAAAACAGGTTGTTTAGTAGTTGTAGCTTGAGTAATATGTTTTAAATTTTGACCTTGATCATTCCATTGTGCAACACCTGTAGCAGTTGTTACATCTACATTAGCTTTATACCAAAGTTCGGAGTATATTCCTCCAGGTGCATATAAAGTAGTTGCTAAAGTAAAATAAAAATTACTAGATACTTGCGAGGCAGATAAATTATAAATATTATAAGTTACAGCATTAATAGTGTTGGTGCCAGAAGCTGAAACAACTATATTAGATCCATCATTTGGGAAAGTATTATTTAATTTATTGATAATTAATTTTGTATTTACACCTCCTGGATAAGCATTTGTAGGAATTAATACCTGAACATTTTGATTAAATGTGTTAGTGTTTTGACTAAACCATATTCTGTTTGAACGATGGGTGATATATGGTAATGTACTTTCAGTAAATGTTGTCATTCCTGTTAAGTCATTATCGCCCCATACTAAAAATTGTTTATCGCTTGTAATAGTATTAGTATTGGCAGCATTACTAGCCGCAATGGTACCTAATCCTATTATAACTTGGTCTCCTGTATTTTGGCTTTGGCTTTGTTTTTGTTCTAATCCCGAAAATACATCTTTACCAATACCAGCAATATTATTACTAAAACTTGTAGCTGTTGTGGTATTCCAAAAAATAGTAGTATTATCGCTAGCTATATAATTATAAGGTAATGTTATACCATATTTTAAACCCAAATAACTTTCTACTCGTTGTTTGTTTGTTACTGTTCCTGATAAATCATTAGGGTAAACAATTATTTCTCCAATATGAGACGCGGCAAAAAAATTAGTTCCTTGGCCTCCAATCCAAAATGATTGATTCCCAGCAGTGTTTATTGTGGAATTTAAAACACTAGAATTAATATTACCATTTATATTGAAACTTGCAGGGCCATTCGAGTTTCCTATTATACTTTGTAATCGAACTTGATTAGCAACTGGAGCAGTAGAGTTTATAGTTCTATTTGTAATAAATCCATAACCTTTTCCCATTCCCATATTCCATATTCCACCAGAACCATTAGAATGATTATAAAGCGCATCATTATTTGCATTTGGGGTTCTGTAAACTACAAAATGAGAACTGGTATAATTTGGATTTGTACCGCCAATAACTAGCGATTGGCTTATTGCTGCTGGTGTATTTAATATATCATCCGTTCCATCAAATGCAATACTAGGATTAAAATTAATCATTAAAGCTCCAGAGGTATTATATACTGGTTGTTTTGTTGTAGTGGCCTGTGTAACATGTTTTGCATTGATGGTTTGGTCATTCCATTGTGATACTCCTGTTGCTGTTGTTACATCTGCATTTGATTTGTACCATAATGATAAATCTGAAGTAACTCCACCTGGAGCATTACCTGAAACTGATAAGGTAAAATAAAAATTAGTATTCACATTTGATGCAGGTAGACTATATATAATGTATGTTCCGCCATTAATTACAGTTGTGCCACTAGATGCAAAAAACGTATTAGCACTTGCAAATGTTGAGCTACTTGTATTGTAAATAACTTTAGGAATAACCGTACCAGTTGTTAAACCTATTGGAACTAATAGTTGAATAGTTTGATTAAGCCCACCTGTGTTTTGAGCATACCACACACGATTATATCTAAATAATAAAGTTGGTTCAGCTGCATCTGAGAAAGGCGTAGCTCCAGATAAATTATTATCGCCCCATACTAAAAATTGTTTGTCAGAAGTAATAGATGTAGAATTTAATAAATTAGTATTATTTGCTGTACCAACCGACATAATAATTTGGTTGCCACTATTTATGCTTTGAGATTGTTTTTGATTTAGAGCCGAATAATCATCTCTTCCAATTCCTGCAATATTACTACTGTATGTTGAATTACTTGTAGCATTCCAAATCACACTTGCATCAGATGCTAGGTAATTGTTGGGAGATGTTTGATCAAGAGTTACACCATATTTTAAGGCATTGTAACTTTCAACTCGTTTAATTTCAGTTTGGGTTAATTCTTGATTGTATACCATAAAATCACCCACATTACCAGCATAAAATGTTTGTGCACTAGCAAAGCCTAAATCATAAGCTGTTGGTGATGCCCAAATGGTAGTGGTATATGTACCCCCATTTAGTGGTAATGCAGCACCATTTTTATTAATAAATGCTGATGATGAAGATGGCAAACGTCCGGCAGAAATTAGCTGCGTTGTTAAAATAGGAATGGTGGTGTTTGAAAATGCAAGATTACTAACCCCGTATTGACGAAAACGTGCTTGACTAGAAGCATTAAAGGATAGTTCCATGGCATTATTAGTTGCACTTTCAGGTCCAAATAATGTTCTAAAACTCATCCATCCCATAGAGTTGATGGTTGAAAATACCAAACCCGCAGAACCAGTTAAACCTAAATCGCCAGTAAATTTATGGTATTGCGCGCCGCCATATACCATTACTGGATTAAAGTTGGTTAAAAAACCGGTAGTATTTCTATACAGAGGAGAAGCTCCACCTACACCAATACCATTTGATCCTCCTGCTTGATTTATCCATGTTGTAATTTGAGTATTATCTGTAGTAACACTTGTAGCTTGATTTGTACCTGTTAAATCAGGACGCATCCAAACTGCTAAACCAGTTGAAACACCTCCAGGTGCATTTATATTTGCTAACGCTAAATAAAAATCACTGCTAATTTCGGCTGCCGATAATGTATATACATAGTATGTTGTAGAATTGATGGTAGTTGTAGAGGCAGCTGTTTTATATGTGTTTCCAGTAGTAAATGTACTAGTGGTATTATAAATTAATTTTGGATTTTGAGATCCTCTAAATTCTGATGTTGGAATTAATACTTGTACATCTTGATTAAAACTTCCTGTATTTACACCTTTCCAAATTCTATTAGAACGAGAAAAAATACCATTTACAATATCAGTATAACTAATAGATCCACTTAATCCATTATCTCCCCATGCTAAAAACTGTTTATCAGCTGCAATTGTTGTTGTGTTTGTTAAATTACTGGTAGTTGCAGTTCCAACAGACATAATAATTTGCCCACCAGAATTAATACTAATAGATTGTTTTTGATATAAATCAGAGTTATCATCGCGGGCAATACCAGCAATGTTGTTGCTATAGGTAGCATTAGTTGTTCCATTCCAAAAAATAGTACCATCAGATGCTAAGTAATTTTGAGGAGTTGATTGATTTAATGTAATACCATATTTAACCGCTAAATAAGATATAATTTTTTGTCTATCAGAAGCTTTAGAACCCGTATATAATATTACTTCAGCAATCTCAGATCCTGATAATAATCCTTCTGTAAATCTCGATCCAATTGTTAGGGTTCCGGTAAAAGGTACTGGATCATTACCTGATGTTGTATTAGTGTAAGTTAATCCATTTAAATAAATATTTTGATTGGAACCTGGACTCTCACTTAAATCTGAATTAAATACAGAATAATTAATAGAGTTACTTGAATTAACGCCTGCAGATAAAGCACCGCTACTCACAAATAGTTTCCCACTCTCTGTATGGAAAAAGTAATTGGTACCAATATCACTAACTCTACCAATAACAGCTCCAGAAAGATTGGTTCCGGTGGGATTTTGAATTTTAGCCACAGCAAAAGCTTCAGTAGCATTGGTAATAGATGTATTTCCAGTAAGATAAGATGAACCATTAAAAAACACACTTGGATTAAAATTAATTCCGGTTGCGTTTACGGTAGGAGTGCCTGTTATAGAAAATGTATTTGTTCCAATCTGATCGGCCCAACTCGTAACATTGCCTGTTGCTGGAAAAAGTCCTACATCGCCTTTTAACCATAAGGCAATGTTGTTAGGAGAATCGGCTGGAGATTTTGGAGCTTGCACCCACAAGTTAAAAGAAACGCTTGCTGTTGCTTCAGTACCAGATAAAATAGGATTATGAACTCCAATTGAAGGAATCCAATGTGTCATATTTGGATTACCACATGGATGAATTATATTAGCGTTTAATGTGCCTCCAGCTAACGTGTTGCAGGTTCCTATTCCATTTAAATAAATTGTTCCTGTGCCAGACCAGGTTCCAGCACCTAATAAGCTATTATCATTAATTCCAATATTTAATGTTTGATTGTTTTTTAATCTGTTTAATAAAACTTGTTTAGAAGAAATTGCATTTATGCTACCATCGCTAGTGGTAACTTTAATTTTATTTATAGTACTTAAACTACTTAAAACAGTAGGTGTTAATATACCTCTTGTGCTATTTGTTAGGCTTGTAACTTGTGGCAAATTTGCTGATGCTGAACTACCAAAATCGATAGCCACTAAAATCCAGCCATTAGCATCCACATAGGTATTAAAGGTAGTACCGCCTAAATTAAAATAGTAGGTTCCGGCTGTAGTAACATTTCTGGATTGATAGAGTGAGGTGAATGGGTTTCCAACGGTTCCTGTTTGAGAGAAAATAATGTTGGAGAAAATTAATAATTGTAAAAATAATAATTTGTATTTCATAGTTTAACTGCGTTTTGCGATAGTTGGGTAATATTTCAAATAAATAAAACGAGACCAAATTTCGTATTATTAAAACAACTACATACAACTATTTAATAATCGAGTATTTGTAATTAATAGTTGAGTATACATAAACATGTTTTTGAAATGTTTTTGAGAATAACTAAAAATTTTACTAAATCAATGTAAATTTTTTAAATAAAAAAACGTCAATGATTTTTTCAATGACGTTTTAAAATAATAGTTACAATTTTTTTAATATTTAATTCGTTAGATTTTTTTCTCCTAAAATCCACATTGTACGTTTAGGTTTTTTTAATTTTAAATTAAAAGCATCAATAGAGTTTTTTTTAATATGATTAACGGCTTCTTCAATTGAATCGGTAAATAAGATGAGTTGTAAATCATTTTCGTTAATAGTTTGTTCTTGAACCATTCGTTTAATATGATTTAATAATTCTTTATGATAATCAACTCCCATAATAACAATTGGAAATTTTTCTGATTTGTGAGTTTGAACTAAAGTAAGAGCTTCAAAAAATTCATCTAAAGTTCCAAAACCACCAGGCATAACAATAAATGCAAAAGAGTATTTTCGTAACAATTCTTTTCTTACAAAAAATAAATTGAAGGTTACAAAGCTATCAAGGTAGTTATTATGCTTTTGTTCGTTTGGTAAAACAATATTACAGCCAATGGATAGTCCTCCAACATCTTTTGCCCCTCTATTAGCGGCTTCCATAATACCTGGACCTCCTCCAGTCATAATAGCAAAACCAAGTTTAGATATTTCGGAAGAAACAGCTCTACACAGTTTGTAATAATGATGCTCTTCATTAAATCTGGCAGAACCAAAAATGGTAACACAAGGACCAATAAAATGTAATTTTCTGAATCCAATAATAAATTCTTTAAATACATTTAAAGTATATTTTAATTCATCCCATCTTGATTGAGGCCCATCTAAAAATTTTTTTTCCATAAAAAATCGTATATAAGGCCAAATATACATTTAAAAATAAATACCAATATGATATGTTAATTGCATAAATTATAAAAAATAATAATTTTTATTAATGTGCTATATTTACAATTTAATATATATATAATCGTTATGAATTATTCATCTATTCTTTCTCATTTTAATATTACTAAATTAAATCAGATGCAGGAGATAATGATAGAAACGATGATAAAACCAAATGATATAGTATTAATATCACCAACAGGTTCAGGAAAAACACTAGCTTTTTTATTGCCTGTTTTTAATTTGTTAGATACATCTATAGAAGGAGTTCAAGTTTTAATTATAGTTCCGTCTCGAGAATTGGCAATTCAAATTGAGCAAGTGTTTAAACAGATGAGCACAAATTTTAAAATTAATTGTTGCTATGGAGGCCATTCGGTTAAAATAGAAGAAAATAATTTTCAACATCCACCTTCAGTATTAGTAGGAACTCCTGGACGAATAGCACACCATTTAAGACGTAAAATGTTTGATGTAAAAAATATTCATACTTTGATTTTAGATGAGTTTGATAAATCTTTAGAATTTGGCTTTAAAGATGAGATGGAATTCATAGTAGGGCAATGCATGTTTATTACAAAAAGAGTGTTAACATCAGCTACTAAATTATCTGAAATACCATTGTTTTTAAAATTAAATAATAGGGTTGAACTTAATTATTCAATAAATCATAAAGATTTAAAATCATCATTAGATATAAAATCAGTAAGGGTTAAGGGAGATGATAAATTAGAAGCTTTGATGCTTTTATTAGGAAAAAATCAAGCTAATTCAACTATTGTGTTTTGTAATCACAGAGACGCTGTTAATCGAATTTCGGAGCAACTATCTTTATATAATATAGATCATGGTTTTTATCATGGTGGTTTAGAACAAATAGACAGAGAAAAAACAGTAATAAAATTAAGAAATGGAAGTATTAATTTGTTAATAACCACTGATTTAGCGGCGAGAGGTTTAGATATTCCAGAAATAGATGTAATTATACATTATCAGTTACCTTCTACAGTGGATTCAATGATTCATCGTAATGGAAGAACGGCAAGGATGAATTCAAATGGCACCGCTTATTTTTTATTAGATATTAATGATGATTTACCTGAATTTTTAGATGTTTTACCAGAAGAAGAAAACTTGCCAGATACGTTAATGTTGCCAAAACCCCCTGAGTGGAAAACTATGTATATTGGAGCAGGAAAAAAGGATAAGATTAATAAAATGGATATAGTTGGAATGTTTTTACAGAAAGGTAATTTGCATAAAGATGAATTGGGAAGGATAGAGGTTTTAGATAAATCGGCTTATGTTGCTATAAAAGCGGATAAAATATTTAAAACACTAGCGTTGGTAAAAGATGAAAAAATAAAAAATAAAAAAATAAAAAAAGAAATTTCATCATAACTAAATTAATTTTTGTAATCCTTATTTTTTACATTGTTATTTAAATTAGGATATTGTTAATAAAGTGTTTATATTTGTAAACTTCTTTATGAAGACTGTAGTTCATCAACTTGTAAATGCCAATTGCAAAACAGATACTTTACATTTTTCTTAACAAAGTATTTTATAACAAAAACAATTAATGACATTTGCAGAATTAAAATTAATCAAACCGCTTCTCACTGCGCTTGATAAAAAGGGATACAAAGAACCTTCTCCTATCCAAAAACAAAGTATACCTCATATTTTACTCGGGAAAGATATTTTTGGTTGTGCTCAAACGGGTACAGGAAAAACTGCTGCTTTTGCATTACCAATATTACAGTTACTTGATGCAAATAAACAACCGAATCAGCGAAGAGAGATAAAAGCATTGATATTGGCACCAACCCGAGAATTAGCAACTCAAATAAGTGATAATTTTAAAGAATACGGAGAAAATTTAGGATTTAAGCATGCAGTTATATTTGGTGGAGTTTCTCAATTTCATCAAGTAGTAGCCATAAAAACAGGAATAGATATTTTAATAGCAACTCCAGGAAGGTTATTAGATTTGATGCATCAAGGTATTATTAAATTAGGTTCGGTTCAGTATTTTGTGTTAGATGAAGCCGATAGAATGTTAGATATGGGCTTTATTAATGATATGAAAAAGGTGATAGCAAAGTTACCTGTTAAAAGACAGACTATGTTTTTTTCGGCAACAGCTGCACCAAATATTATGAAATTAGCTAATACTATTTTAAACAACCCTGTTAGCGTAGCTGTTAATCCTGTATCTTCAACAGCAACATTAATAAAACAAACAGTATATTTTGTACAAAAAACAAAAAAGCCAGCTCTATTAAAATTTATTTTACAAGAAAAAAAAATAAATCATGTTTTAATTTTTACTAGAACAAAACATGGTGCAGATAAAGTAGCCAAGGTGTTGAATAGTTTTAATATTAAAGCAGAAGCTATACATGGAAATAAATCTCAAAATAATAGAGAAAAAGCATTAAAAGGGTTTAAAGACAGAACAATTAATGTTTTAGTTGCAACAGATATTGCATCGAGAGGAATTGACGTGGATAAATTAACACATGTCATTAACTATGAAATTCCTGAGCAAGCCGAAGCATATGTTCATAGAATAGGCCGAACAGGAAGAGCAGGAGAGAGTGGAGAAGCTATTTCATTGTGTAGTCACGAAGAATTACCTTATTTTAAAGGAATACAAAAATTAATTAAAAAAGATATTGATGTTATTAAAAAACATCCATATTCATAAGGTATTAGGGTTATTATCAAGAAGTGATAAGGCTTTAATTTTTTAAATATAAAACAACAAAAAAAAACAAACAAATGAAAAACGGAGTAGTAAAATTTTACAATGAAACAAAAGGTTTCGGGTTTATTAAAGAGGATAACGGAACAGAAATTTTTGTTCATGCAACTGGTTTACAAGAAGAAATTCGCGAAAATGACAATGTTGTATTTGATGTACAAGAAGGCAAAAAAGGATTAAATGCAGTTAATGTTAAGTTAGCTTAATTGATAGTGTTTAAATTAAAAAAATCCCCTGCTAGATATAGTAGGGGATTTTTTTATAATTATTTTATTATTTAATAGGATCAAATTTTACAAAAATATTGATATATATAAGCCTTGAAATACGCATTACCCAAGGAAATAGAAGGACTACTAAACCCAAATAGGTAAATAGATAAGTTAATAAAGCAGTATTAAATAGTAAAACCATTATTATAAATAAAACAATTCCTATTATAATATTTACTCCATAGCTTACATACATAGCGCCGTAATAAAAACCAACTTCTTTATTAAACAATTCATTGCAGTTAGAACATTTATCATGCATTTTAATAAAATCCTTGTTGTAAGAATTTTTAGAAATAAAAAAATCACCCAAATGGCATTTAGGACATTTATTGTTGAAAATTGAATATAATTTGGTGTTTTTTAGCATAATAAAATATAAGTAGTATAATTAATTTTTTGAGCAAGCCACGCTTACTGTTTTCGCATCTGTTTTTTGTATTGCTGAAAATCCGCCTGCTATATCAATAAGCTTATGATAGCCTTTT
Source organism: uncultured Flavobacterium sp. (assembly GCA_964541155.1). Classification (GTDB taxonomy): domain Bacteria; phylum Bacteroidota; class Bacteroidia; order B-17B0; family Aurantibacillaceae; genus UBA4416. Next base: position 374,155 of record CAZIPC010000001.1, on the reverse strand, counting down.
CTTTTTAATAATGAAGCAGCAATCATACTTCTGTAACCTCCCGCGCAGTGAATATGATATTCTTTATCTATAGATAAAGAATCGTGCCAATCATTAATAAAATCAAGAGGGTATGAATTTACACTGCATAAATGACTCGATTCATATTCACCTGGTTTTCTGACATCTAATACATCTATAGAAATATGTTTAAGTTTGTTAGAAAATTCATCAGCAGAAATAGATAAAATAGAAGATGTTTCATTACCTTTTTCTTTCCATGCTTTTACTCCATCTTTTATGTATCCAACACAATTATCATATCCAACTCTACTTAAACGTTTTACAGTTTCTTCTTCTCTTCCTTCTGGAGTAACTAATATGATTTGTTGATTTAAGTTTTCAATTAATGCTCCTACCCATGGTGCAAATTGACCATCTATACCAATAAAAACTGAATTAGGAATATGTTCATTAGCAAAATCTTGTGGCTTTCTAACATCTAAAATAATTGTGTCATTTTCTTTCAATAAAAGTATAGCTTCATCAATAGTTAAAGCTTTAGATCCTTTTAATGTGACAGATTCGTAATTAGCATATCCAGTTTTATTTAATTGTGCGTTTTTTGCAAAATATTGTGGTGGAGGTAAAATTCCAGAGGTTACTTCTTTTATAAATTCTGATTTAGAAATATTAGCAAGGGCATAATTTGTTTTTTTTTGATTACCTAATGTGTCAAATGTTTCTTTACTCATATTTTTTCCACATGCAGAACCAGCCCCATGTGCAGGATAAATAATAATATCGTCGGGTAAAGGCATTAGTTTTTGATGAAGAGAATCGAAAAGCATTCCTGCTAAATCTTCTTGAGTTAAATCAGATTTGATAGCTAAATCAGGTCTTCCCACATCACCAATAAATAAAGTGTCTCCAGAAAAAATACAACGTGGTTTTTTTGTTTCATCTAAAAGTAAAAAACAACTTGATTCAAGCGTATGTCCTGGAGTATGAATAACTCTTATGGTTAATTTTCCAACTTTAAATTCTTGATTATCTTTAGCGATAGTGCTTATAAATGATGTATTTGCATTTGGGCCAAAAATAATTTCAGCACCTGTTTGATTGGCTAAATCTAAATGACCTGATACAAAATCTGCGTGAAAATGTGTTTCGAATATATATTTTATTTTCGAATTATTTTTTGAAGCTAGTTCAATGTAAGGAAAATAATCTCTTAATGGATCAATAATTGCCGCTTCGCCTTCAGATTCTATATAGTAAGCTCCTTGAGCTAAACAACTGGTGTATAATTGTTCTACTAACATGTGATAAATAATTAATAGTATTGGTTTAAAAGATAGATTAATTTAGGTCATTAATAATATTGCTTGCTTCAAAAATATAATTATCTTTTTGGATATTTTTTGTCCATTTTATTTCTCTATTTAATTTAGTTGTATCATTTTTTAATACTTCTTTATCGAAGTTTGGTAAATCAACTTCAAATCCTTTAATATTTGTTTTAAGTTCATCATATTTTTTAAATTGTTCTCTTACTAATTTTTGTTCAGCTCTGTATTTAGTAAGTTGTAAATTATATTTTGTATCATCTTTTTTTGCTTTTAATTCTTTTGATTCTGTTTCTATTAATTTAAAGGCATTACTGTTTTTTATTCTTTCTGAACTTGCTTTTTTTATTTTCGAATAATTAATAGTTGTATGTTCGTTATAGGTTGCTTTCATTATCTCATCCCAAGGCATAGGATAATCTAATTCTTTTTCGCCAACTTCAATAAAGGCATATGGGTCTGGTAAAACAATATCAGGTATAACTCCTTTTAATTGTGTGGCTCCACCGTTAATTCTATAAAATTTTTGATTAGTGATTTTAACTTCACCTAAAGGTTTTATTGTATCAAATTGAGGCATTAAATATTGGTCTAAATTATAAAATGACTGTACGGTTCCTTTTCCAAAACTTTGTGTTCCAATAATGACACCTCGTTTATAATCTTGTATGGCTGCAGCTAAAATTTCAGATGCGGACGCACTTCCATGATTTATTAGTAAAGCCAAAGGACCCTCCCATGATACATCTGCATTTTTATCATCCATTACGTATACCTTCCCTAATTTATCTTTTACTTGTACAATTGGGCCTCTTGTAATAAATAACCCTGCCATTTCAACAACTTCTTGTAAAGAGCCTCCACCGTTATCTCTTAAATCAATTATTATTCCTTCAACTCCTTGATTTTTTAATTTATCAATTTCTTTTTTCATGTCAGCAGAGCATCTATGAGCGCCATTTCTTGTAAAATCGGCATAAAACATTGGTAAATAAATATATCCTAATTTCTTTTTATTATTAATTATTGCAGATTTTGCATAGGTTTCATCCATTTCTATCACATCTCTAATAATTGGAATAACTTTAAAAGAGCCATCTGGTTTTTTTACAGTTAATCTAACTTCTGTTCCTTTTTTCCCTTTTATTAAATCTATGGCTTCATCCATATCCATATCAGTAATATCTTTTGGCTCATTTGCTCCTTGAGCTACTTTATGAATTTCATCACCTGCTTTTAATTCACCTTGTTTAAAAGAAGGAGAACCTACAATTACTTCTGATACTTTTAAAATACCATCTTTTGATTGTAATCTGGCTCCTATACCTTCAAATTGGCCACTCATACTTTGGTCAAATTTTTTCTTTTCTTTTGGAGCAAAGTATTCAGTGTGAGGATCGTATAATCCTGTTATTGTGTTAATGTAGGCCGAAAATCTATCTTTTGAAGTAATTTTATTTAATCGTTTAAACCAATCAATATTTGCTTTTAATGTTTTACGGCGAGCATCAACTTCTAGGCTATCAAAAGGTTTTTCAATAAAAACACTGTCTTTTTTTTCTTTTGCTTTTTCTTGATTTGTAAGCATTTCATCTAAACGAGCTAATGTTTGGTATTTCAACATTTTTCTCCACTCGTCTTTTAATTGAGTTTCATTTGTGGAATATTTAAGTTTTTCTCCATCTGTTTCATATTCTTCATTAATTGAATAATCAAAAGGTTTTGACAAAATTTCTTTACTCCAATTTTCTTTCTCTTTTATTCTATCTGTTATAATATTAGAAGCTAGTTTGTAAAAGTCAAACGTCCCGCTATTAATTTCATCGTCAATATGTTTACTGTATTGATTTAATGTTTCAATATCAGATTGAAGTAAAAATTTTTTATTTCCATCAAGCCTTTTTAAATAAAGGTTAAATGCTTTTTCGCTAAAGCTATCATCAATTTTTAAAGGACTATAATGCGCCTGATTTAAAACAGACATAAGCATGTCTTGTAAAATTTGATTTTTTTCAAATTGAAAAAAAGTAAAAGAACAAAGACTGACTGATATAAGTATCAGTGTTGGTTTTATTATTTTATATCGCATAGTAGCAAATTTAATAGTAAATTTTGATTGAATTATAAATTACTAACGATTTATGATATTATTATTATCATTATTGTTTAAAGTTTGTTAATTCAACGCATTTATAAACTATTACATTTACGTATTAAACTTAATTATAGATTATTTACAATGATAGATTTTACACGTTCAGAATTAGCACATTTTATTATACACAACGTTGGGAATAAGGGCTTGGGAGAAGAATTAACATTAAGCGATAAAAAAATAGAAATTAGCGATGATTTTTTGAAAGATACGGTTATGCGCTATTTAACATCGCCATTTAAAACAGATATATACTATCAATTTAAATCAAAAAACGAGATGCATTATCATGATGTTAAAAGTTACGCGCAAGATATATTTACTACTCAAAATAATTTTATAGAAAACAGTAAACATTTTGCAGAACATTTATACAATCAATCGATGCACCCTAAAATAAAAGGAGGTGAGTTTTATACATGTTATTTTAAAAATTGTAATGTGGACGGAGTAATATGTGACGCTATTGGATTATTTAAAACTGAAAATAAAGATACTTATTTGAAAGTTTTTCAGCATATGGATAATTTTGATATTGAGTGTGATAATGGAATTAATATAAATAAATTAGATAAGGGGTGTATTATTTTTAACACAGAAATAGAAAAAGGATATAAAATAAGTGTAATTGATACTAATAATAAAATTGCCGATTGTGCTTTTTATTGGGTAGAAGATTTTTTAAATACCAAAATGAAAGAAAACGCTTATTTTCATACTTCTAATTTTATTGAAACATGTAAAGGTTTTTGTGAAGAAGTGCTTACAGAAAATAATAATGTTACTAAGCAAGATCAAATGATGATGCTTAATAAAAGTACAAGTTTTTTTAAAGAAAAAGATAGGTTTGATATTGTAGAATTTGAAAAAGAGATTTTACCACAACCAGAGTTAAAAGAGGCATTTAGAGAGTATAGACAAACTTACAATGATAAAATGGATTTAACAGCTATTGATGATTTTGAAATTTCGCCAACAGCGGTTAAAAAAAATCAAAAGTTTATGAAAAGTGTTGTTAAATTAGACAAGAATTTTCATATATACGTTCATGGTCGTCATGATTATGTAGAAAAGGGTTACGATGATGAAAAAGGATTGAAGTATTATAAATTATATTACGCTAATGAAGATTTCGGAAATTAAATGCACAAAAAATATATTATTCGAAATTTAGTTGAATTAAATTTTCAAGCTCTTCCTTTATTTTAGTATTAGTAGCTACTATTTCTTTTCCAAATAGCCAGTTGTTTTTTTTCTTAAAATCACTCACTGTGCCACCAGCCTCTCTTACAATTAAAGCTCCAGCTGCTACATCCCAAGCATTTAAATTGTATTCAAAAAAACCATCAACTCTGCCACAAGCTAAATAACAAAGGTCTACAGCTGCAGCGCCAATTCTTCTTATACCATGAGTATTTTTCATTAAATATGTTAAAGTGCTTATATAGCTATCTAATTTTGAAAAATTATAAATCGGAAATCCAGTTGCAATTAAACTATCTGATAATTTATTTCGTTCAGATACCCTAATTATAGATTCATTTAAAAAAGCTCCTCCGTTTTTGTATGCATAAAAGCATTCATCTCTCGATATTTCGTATACAACCCCTATAATTATTTCGGATTTATATTCAAGTGCTATACTTATAGCATAACTAGGTATTCCGTGAATAAAATTTGTTGTACCATCTAAAGGATCAACAATCCAGTTATAGTCTTTTATTTCTGATTTAGTATTTTCTTCTACTATAAATCCTGCTTCAGGTAAAATTTGAGTTAGTTTTTCAACCAATAGCTTTTCTGAAGTTTTATCTACATAACTAACTAAATCATTTAATCCTTTTATTTCCACATCGTTATACGAAAAGTTTATTCTTTCTTTCCTTATAAAATTACCAACAATTTTAGCAGAGTTAATAATTTTAGTTGTTATATTATTCAATTCCATGGTGTAAAATTACTAATAAGTTGTTTTAAAAAACTATATATTATATTTTGTATAAAGACATATTATACATAATTTTCTAAAAAAAATACAATGAGTTCTACAACCACACAAAATCATTCTAAGGTTTCTAAAATAGCTGAAAACATTATAGGTTCAGAAATTATTAAATTAGCTGGAGAAGTAAATGAAAAGATAAAACAAGGAGAAAAAATATATAATATGACTATTGGAGATTTTAATCCTAAGGAATTTCCAATACCAAACGAATTAAAACAATACATTGTTGATGCTTATTTTGATGATCAAACTAATTATCCTCCTGCGGATGGAATGCTTGAATTAAGAAATGCAGTTTCAAATTTATTAAAAGAACGCGGTAATTTAGAGTATAAAAGTGATGAAATTTTAATTGCAGGAGGAGCTCGCCCAATTATTTATAGTATTTTTAAAGCACTAGTAGACGCAGATGATACCGTTATATTTGCTGTTCCTTCATGGAACAATAATCATTATTCGTATTTAAATTTTGCTAAATCAGTTGTTATAGAAGCAACACCTGAACAAAATTTTATGCCAACAGCTGCCGATATTAAACCATATATTCACCAAGCATCATTAGTAGCTTTATGTTCACCGCAAAATCCAACAGGCACTATTTTTACAAAAGAGGGGTTAGAAGAAATATGTGAATTGATTTTAACTGAAAATAAACGCAGAGGACCTAATCAAAAACCCGTGTATTTAATGTACGATCAAATATACTGGGCATTAACTTTTGGAGAAAATCAACATTATAATCCAGTAGTACTTAATTCAGAAATGAAACCATATACTGTATTTGTTGATGGTGTATCAAAATCTTTATCAGCAACTGGTGTTAGAGTAGGTTGGAGTATGGGACCTAAATATATTATTGATAAAATGAAAGCTATTTTAACTCATGTTGGAGCATGGGCACCAAAAGCAGAACAATTAGCAACGGCAAATTATTTAAATAATTTAGTTATTTATGATAATTTTATTGAAGAGCAAAAACATAAAATTAGTTCTCGCTTAAATGGCTTTTATAAAGGTTTTCAAGATTTAAAATCAGAAGGATTTAAAGTTGATGCCATTCCTCCGCAAGCAGCAATTTATTTAACTATAAAGTTTGACTTGCATGGCATGAAAACCCAAGAAGGAAAAATATTAAATACTACAAAAGACATTACGAAATTTATTTTAGATGAAGCAAAATTAGCAGTCGTTCCTTTTTATGCATTTGGAGCATCAGATAATTCGCCTTGGTATAGAATGTCTGTAGGAACTTGTAAAATATCAGATATAGATGATATTATTTCTAATTTGAGAATAATGTTAAAAAAACTCTCTTAATTTTATTGTTTTAAAAATAACCTTACTAAAAAAAGTAAGGTTATTTTTTTGAAATATGTTGTAGGTAAGTTTTTTTTATTAAATTTATTAAAACCTTTTAGATTTATAAAATGAAAAAAATTATTATTGGTTTATTTACAATATTTACTGCAAATATATTTTCTCAAACTTATACACCAATTAGTGTTACTGGTTTTAACGTAGATGGAGTAGCTGAAACTTATCCAAATGCATTATCTAGTACTTCTCAAGCTTTAGATTTAGTGTCACCAAGTAATAGTGTAATGTATACAGCAGCATTTGGTGTTTCTGCAGGTTTTGGAGGAGGTTTGCCAAATAGTGGAACAATTGTTAATGGTACTAAAACCTATCAATTAATGCCATACAATGGTAATAACACTTTGTTTACTCCTTCTGGTAATGTAGGCATATTAACACTTACTACTCCAGCTAAGTTTAGTAATATAAATTTATTAGTATTTTCTACTGAAGGAGCAAGTACAATAAACGTTACATTAAATTACACTGATTTAACAACAACTAATGCTGGTAATTTTTCGGTTTTAGATTGGTTTAATGGTGCAGGTGCAATGTTATCAGGTTTTGGTCGTTGTAAAAGAGTTGCATCTGGTACCACAAGTTCAGGATTAACAACAAATCCTCGATTTTATCCAATAAACATCAGTCTTTCTTGCGCAAATCAACAAAAATATATTTCATCTATAAAAATTACTGGCGTATCTAGTAATGTTGCTGGGGGAGGTCCTTATGTCATGGCGGTTTCTGGAGCTAGTGCTACAGCTGTTACTCCAACTGTTGCGTATGTATCTAGCACGTTATGTCAAGCATCAGCTGTTGTAACTCCCACAATTACTGGTACCTCCGGAGGAACGTTTTCTGTTTCTCCATCCGGATTATCAATTAATTCATCTTCTGGAAGTATTAATTTAGGATTAAGTGCTGTTAATAATTATACAGTAACTTATTATACTACTGGAGCTTGTCCTTTTTCTACTTCTTATAGTCTATCTGTTGGTAATACTCCTACAATTTCTGTTTCTAATGCTACAATATGCAATGGAGATTCAGCATTATTAACAGCAAGCACAGGAGCTAATTCGTATTTATGGAATACAGGAGCTACTACACCTACAATTTATGTATCTCCAAATTCAACTACCATTTATACTGTAGTTGGTACTACAAATGGATGTTCGGATACTAAAACATTGAGTGTAAATGTTGATCCTGGACCCGTTTTAACCTTAACACCATCAGATACAACGATATGTATTGGCCAAAGTGTTCAGTTGGGCGTAAGTGGAGCCACTACTTATACTTGGTTACCAAATAATACAAATCCTATAAATACAGTATCACCAACAATTTCAACTGTTTATAGTGTATCAGGAACTTCCAATGGTTGTTCCAGTACAAAAACAGTAAGCGTAAATGTTGATGCTATTCCAGTTTTAACGTTAACCCCTTCAAATGCTGTCATTTGCATTGGGGATAGCGTACAATTAAATGTGAGTGGAGCAACAAATTATACATGGCAGCCAAGCGGTTCTGGCACTTCAACTACCGTAACGCCATTATCTAGCACAGTTTATACAGTTATTGGTAATGCAGGTGTGTGTACCAGTATACCACAAATGGTTTCAGTAATTGTTAATCCTATTCCGTCTGTAACAATAATACCTTCGCCTACAATTATTTGTACGGGTCAATCTTCTAGCTTATCAACTACAACTTCTATATTTGGCGGAACATATACTTGGTTTCCAAATAATCAAACCAATCCATCAATTACAGAATCTCCTTTATCTAATACCAGTTATACAGTTGTATACTCTGTAAATGGATGTACAACATCTGCGGTATCAAGTATATCGGTAAATATTACTCCTAGTGTTACTGTAAATTCAGAGTCTATATGTTTTGGTCAATCGGCAACGTTAACAGCAACACCGTCTATATCAGGAGGTCTGTATTCATGGACCCCCTTAGGGCAAACTACTTCGTCCATATCCGACTCTCCTACAAATACATCATTATATAATGTAACATATTCTTTAAATGGTTGTTCAAGTACATCAACTGCTACCATTACAGCTATTCCAGTTCCACCTTTGTTATTGTTACCTTCAGCAAACCCGATTTTACCTTTAGAGAGTGTAACTATAGTTGCAACTTCATCGGTTGTAGGAGGTTCTTATGTTTGGAATAATGGTAATACGTCTCAAATGATATCTGCTAATCCTCAAAATACAACTACATATTGTGCCACATTAACTACAGTTCAAGGTTGTACAAATACAGCTTGTGTGGATATTGTGGTTAATGAAGAATCAACTTTATATATTCCTAATGTGTTTACACCAAATGGAGATGGAGTAAATGATATTTTTTACACACTCGGAACTAATATTAGCAGTTTTAAGTTGCAAATATTTAATAGATGGGGTTCATTAATATTTTCATCCGATTCTATAACAAGAGGATGGGATGGAAAAGTAGGAGGGGATTTGGTCTCTAATGGTGTTTATGTATATGTTATTAACGCAATTGGAACAGATAATGTTGAGCATAACAAAAAAGGTCATATAACTGTATTTAATTAATTGTAAATTAATTATTAATACTTCTTGTTTTGATAAAAATTAAATGATAGGTTTAGCCTATTGAATTTATTAAACTTATTTAAAATTTAATTATGAAACGTATATTTTTATATTTACTTGTATCAATATCTTCTTTTACGGAAGCTTTTTCAAATCCAGGAGATACAACATGGGTAACGCTTTTTAATGCTCGTAAAATCACGCAGTATGGTAATTATGATACTTCGGCTGTTTTACCTGTTGGAAAAACATTTAGAAAAATTAAATTACATTATATTTTAGGGAGATATGCCTGTCCATCAGGAACACAATATTGTGGTTCGTGGGATTATACAACACAGGTATTTGCGAGGCCGTCTAATGCAGATACTGTTGAAATAGCTCGAATAATTACACCATATGCAACTGATTGGTTAACCTCAAATAGAACGCACGATTTTATTGTAGACGTTACAGATTATTCATCTGTACTAAATGGTAATTTAGATTTCAGATATAAATACGATGGTTATTCGTGGGGTTTTACGTTGACTTTAAAATTAGAAATGATAGAAGGAACACCGCCAATGAATGCTTTAAACGTAAAAAATATCTATAATGGGTATTATTCATATGGAAAAACAGCAGATCCTATTGAAAACCATTTACAAGCCAAAACATATCAATATAATGCTCCTGTAGCTAAAGCATTTATAAAAAATACAATTAGTGGTCATGGTTCTGATGATAATGGCTGTGGTGAATTTTGTAGTAAATACTATGATTTAAAAGTTAATAATACAACCATTTCTCAAAAACAGTTATGGAAAAGTGATTGTGGTTTAAATGATATTTCACCTCAAACAGGAACATGGTTATATGAAAGAGCCAACTGGTGTCCTGGTCAAATTGTTTATCCTATTTACCACAATATCAGTTCGGTAACATCTCCATCTTCAACGTTTTCAGTAGATATTGATATGGAACCTTATACTTCACCCACTCAAACAAATACAGGGGGGTATAATGTTGTTTCTCAGTTAGTTTCATATTCTGCGCCTAATTATACTAATGATATTTCTATTGAAGATATTATTGCGCCTACAAATGATCCAAACTATATGCGTTCAAATAGTATTTGTATTAATCCAAAAGTGAAAATAAAAAATACAGGAACAAATTCGGTTACACAAGTTGTTTTTAATTATGGTATTGAAGGTGGTGCATCAGCAACATATACTTGGACTGGTACATTAAATTTTTTAGAAGAAACAATAGTTGAATTTGGAAATGCTATATCATTATATAATTCAAATACAACTAATAAATTTAATGTTTCAATTGATAAAGTAAATGGCGTAACAGGAGATCAAAATTTATTTAATAATATTTATTCTTCAGTTTATAACACAGTAAAAGTATATCCTAATCAATTTATTGTTAGTTTTTTAACAAATGCTGCTACAAGTGCATCAAACCCTGGTTATAATGAGGCTAATTGGACAATAAAAGATATCAATGGAAATATAGTAGCTAGCAGGGTTAATAATTTAAATAGTAAAACATTTAAAGATACACTTAATTTACCCAATGGATGTTACACATTTACGATGAATGATGATGGATGTGATGGTTTATCTTGGTGGGCATATCAGTACTATACGACCAATCCAGGAAATGGTTCAATTAGATTTGTGAAATTAGGTGTACCAACCGTACTTAAAAATTTTAATGGAGATTTTGGATGTCAAACTTCAGAAAGATTTATGACTAGCAATACAATAACCGCTATTGAAAAAAATGAGACAAAAGCTAGTTTTCAATTGCTCCCTAATCCAGCAACTTCCATTTTACATGTTTTATTTGATGTTTCAGAGTCTCAAAAATTAACTTATGTTATTACGGATATTACAGGAAAAGAAATAAAAGTTGGTCAAATAAATTCTATTAATACGGATAATTACGAATTGTACGTTGAAAATTTGCAAAATGGCATGTATTTTATGACTTGTACGTTTGAAAAAGGAGAACCAATTACTCATAAGTTTATCATTCAAAAGTAAAAATCATTGATTTAAACAAAAAAAAGCATTAATTGTGAATAATTATTGTTTTTATCACAAAATGTCTTATATTTGTGCCCCTATAAAAAGATAACAATAAAAGAAGAATAACATGTATTTAACATCAGAAGTAAAGAAAGACATTTTTAAAAAACACGGTGGAAGCGAGAAAAACACAGGTTCAGCTGAATCTCAAGTGGCATTATTTACTCACCGTATAGATCATTTAACAGGTCACTTAAAAAATAATAAAAAAGATTTTGGTACACAACGCGCTTTATTAAATTTAGTTGGTAAACGTCGTGCTTTATTAGATTATTTAAAAAATACCGACATTATGCGTTACCGTGCGGTTATTAAGGTATTAGATATTCGTAAATAATTACATGAGTTCTTATTAAAATTAAGAGGCATTTCGAGAAATCGAAGTGCCTTTCTTATTTTTATTATCTTTGCGTAAAAATTAGAAAATAAATATAAATCGTATCAAAAACGTTGATACACTAAACAAAAACAAAATGTCACAAATTGGAATTCAACATTCGTTTGACCTAGGAGATGGTCGAATAGTAACCTTAGAAACAGGTAAATTAGCCAAACAAGCAGATGGCGCTGTAGTTGTAAAATTAGGAAATACAATGATTTTAGCTACTGTTGTTAGTAATAAAGAAGCTAAAGATGGCGTAGACTTTTTACCATTAACAGTAGATTATCAAGAGAAATATGCGGCAACTGGCCGTTTTCCTGGTGGTTTTTTTAGAAGAGAAGCAAAATTATCAGATTATGAAGTTTTAATATCTCGTATCGTTGATAGAGCAATGCGTCCGTTATTTCCAGAAGATTATCATGCAGATACTCAAATCATGTTGTCTTTAATTTCTTCAGATAAAAAAACAATGCCAGATGCCTTAGTAGGTCTAGCAGCATCTGCAGCAGTTGCAGTTTCAGATATACCTTTTAATGGACCAATTTCTGAAGTACGTGTTGGTAAAATAGATGGTAAACTAGTTATAAATCCAGATATTGATCAATTAGCATTATCTACAATTGATATGATTGTTGCAGCATCTTCAACTGATATTGCAATGGTTGAGGGAGAAATGAGCGAAATTAGCGAAGCAGAAATGTTAGAAGCTATTAAATTTGCTCATGAAGCGATTAAGGTTCAAATTAATGCCATCAATGAATTTGCTAAGAAAGCAGGATTGAAACCAAAAAGAGAATACTGTCATGAAAAACATGATTTAGAATTAAAGGAAGCTGTAGCTAAAGCAACCTATGATAAAGTTTATGCTGTAGCTAAGGCTGGTAATCCTAATAAAAATGAACGTAAAGAAGCTTTTAAAGCGGTGTTAAATGAATACAAGGCAACTTTTAGCGAAGAAGAATTAAAAGAAAAAGAAGCTTTAATTAATACTTATTATCATGGTGTTGAATATGATGCTGTACGTCAGGCAACATTAGATACTCAAATTCGTTTGGATGGTCGTAAAACAACTCAAATTCGTCCAATATGGAGTGAAGTAGGTTATTTGCCTGGAGCTCACGGTTCGGCAATATTTCAACGTGGTGAAACCCAATCGTTAACTACTGTAACTTTAGGAACAGGTAAAGATGCCCAACTAATTGATGGGGCATTTTATCGTGGCGAAACAAAATTTATTTTACATTATAATTTCCCGGGTTTTTCAACTGGTGAGGCAAAACCAAATCGTGGTGTTGGAAGAAGAGAAGTTGGACATGGTAATTTAGCATTACGAGCATTATCAAAAGTAGTTCCTACAGATACACCGTATACTGTTCGTGTAGTTTCTGATATATTAGAATCAAATGGTTCATCATCAATGGCAACTGTTTGTGCGGGAACATTAGCATTAATGGATGCAGGTGTGAAAATAGCAAAGCCAGTTACAGGAATAGCAATGGGTTTAATAACATCATCTGACAATAAAAATTACGCTATTTTATCTGATATCCTAGGAGATGAAGATCATTTAGGAGACATGGATTTTAAAGTTTGTGGAACGAAAGATGGAATTACAGCGGTACAAATGGATTTAAAAGTAAATGGTTTACCATATGAAGTTATGGAAAAAGCCTTATTACAGGCTAAAGACGGTCGTTTACACATTATGGGAGAAATTTTAAAAACGATGGATGCTCCAAGAGCTGATTATAACGAAAATGTACCTCGTTTTGAAGTGATGACTATTCCACAAGAATTTATTGGCGCAATTATTGGACCAGGAGGTAAAGTAATTCAAGATATTCAAAAGAAAACGAATGCAACTATATCTATTACAGAAGTTGATAATACTGGACGAGTAGAAATTTTTGCAGAAAAATTAGAAGAATTAAAAGCAGCCATTGCAAGAATAAAAGGTATTGTTGCTATACCTGAAGTGGGAGAAATTTATGAAGCTAAAGTGAAATCTATTATGCCTTATGGTGCATTTGTTGAATTTATGCCTGGCAAAGAAGGATTATTACATATTAGTGAATACGATTGGAAACGTATTGATTCTTTAGACGGATTAGTAAAAGAAGGAGATATGGTGAGTGTCAAATATATTGGTACTGATCCTAAAAATGGAAAAGCTAAATTATCTCGTAAAGCTACAATGCCAAAACCTGAGATTTCGAAAGAAGAAAATAAAGCTTAATATAGTTGATATATTGTATTTAAAAACCATCCATTTTATGGATGGTTTTTTTTATGATAATATAGTAATTAACAACTCGTTTTTAAATAATTGAAGTTATAATTAAATTCATTTAGTATAATTTTTATTAAGATTGTGGAAAATAATTTAAATTGAACTCTCTAAAATATATTATAAGTATCATATTTTTTTCATTTATGATTGTGGATTGCCATCAAACAGAAGGCTCTTCTAACATAAAAAAGTATAAAACACCCGAAAAACCAAATATTCAAACAAAAATAGATTCGATAAAATATAAAGCAGAGATTTATAGATTAGACACACTATTTACTAAATTACACAAAGCCAATATTTTTAATGGAAATGTATTAATAGCTAAGGGTAAAAATATTATTTATAAAAAATCGTTTGGTTATAGCATAAAATCTAATAACGTATTGCTAAATGATACATCTTTGTTTCAATTGGCTTCAGTATCTAAAGTAATTACAGGAATAGCAACATTACTATTGTATGAGCAAGGAAAATTGAAATTAGAGACAAATGTATCTGATATTTTATTAGGATTTCCTTATAAAAATATCACAATAAAGAATTTATTATCGCATCGCTCTGGATTACCAAACTACACCTATTTTTGCAATGATTATTTAAGTAATACAGAATGTAATTTAAATAATCAAAAGGTTTTAGATATTATGATTAAGTATAAACCTAAGGCTTATTTAAAACCAGATTTAAGGTTTAACTATAGTAATACTAACTATGTGTTATTAGCATTAATTATTGAAAAAATTTCTCAAAAAAAATTTTCTACTTTTTTGCAAGATGAGTTGTTTAAGCCTCTTGGAATGAAACATAGTTATACAGCTTTAAATATAGATACTACAAAAGAACATGTTACATGTGGTTATACTCATAAGTTTAGTTGTGTTGCAAATGATAGATACGACGGAGTAGTTGGAGATAAAGGAATTTATACAACTACTTTTGACTTATTTTTGTTAAGTACTGCTTTGTATCAAAATAAATTATTAAATCAGAATACTCAAAAAATGGCATTTGAGCCATATAGTCCAGAAAAAAAAATAAGTAACTATGGATTTGGTTGGAGAATGAAAAATATGAATGATATTGAAAAAGAAGTGTTTCATAATGGATGGTGGCACGGATATCGAACATCATTTCACCGAAGATTAAATGATAGTTTAACTGTAATAGTTTTAAGTAATAAATTGAATAGTAGTGTATATGCTACGTGGAGAATATATTCTGCTATTGATGGGCCAAGAAATTCTGTGGCTAAATCTGAACAAGATGAAGAATAATTATTAAAAGATTAGTAACTTTACCCATCGTAAAAATTGCCAACATAGAATTAGGAGAATTTCCATTATTACTTGCTCCTATGGAGGACGTGAGTGATCCTCCTTTTAGATATGTTTGCAAAAAATATGGAGCAGATTTAATGTATACTGAATTTATTAGTAGCGAAGGATTAATTAGAGATGCTATTAAAAGTAGAAAAAAACTCGATATTTTTGATTACGAAAAACCAATAGGTATTCAAATTTTTGGAGGTGATGAAGAAGCAATGGCTATGTCGGCTAAGATTGTAGATGCTACTCAACCAGATTTATTAGATATAAATTTTGGATGCCCAGTTAAAAAAGTAGTTTGCAAGGGGGCAGGTGCTGGTGTTTTAAAAGATGTGGATTTAATGGTGCGTTTAACGAAAGCAGTTGTGAAATCTACTAATTTACCTGTTACTGTTAAAACTCGTTTAGGATGGGATGATTCTATGATAAATATTATGGAAGTTGCCGAAAGATTACAAGATGTTGGTATTAAAGCGTTAACTGTTCATGGAAGAACCAGAGCTCAAATGTATAAAGGAAATGCTAACTGGGAACCTATTGCGGCTGTTAAAAATAATCCCCGAATGCACATACCTATATTTGGAAATGGTGATATTACTTCTCCTGAAAAGGCTGTTGAATATAAAAATAAGTTTGGGCTAGATGGTATCATGATTGGAAGAGCAAGTATTGGTTATCCTTGGATTTTTAATGAAATAAAACATTTTATGAAAACAGGAGAACATCTCGAGAAACCAACATTACAAAATAGAGTAGAAGTAGCCTTAGCTCATTTTAATAAATCAATTGAATGGAAAGGTCCAAAATTAGGAGTTTTAGAAATGAGACCTCATTATACTAATTATTTTAAAGGAATAGATCACTTTAAAGATACTAGAATGAAATTGGTTACCACAGATAATATTGAGGAAATAAAAGAGATCCTATTATCAATTCCAGAAAAATACAACGTGTATTAACAAAAAAGTCTCATTATATAATGAGACTTTTTTGTTAGTTTAAAATGGCTAACTGATCCTCTATGTTTTTAATTTTAGATAAAGCATCACTTTCTTTTTTACGTTCAACAGCAATAATCTCAGGCTTAGCATTTGCTACAAATTTTTCGTTTGCTAATTTTTTTTGAACGGATAATAAAAATCCTTTATTGTATTCTAATTCTTTACTTAAACGTTCAATTTCATCCTCTTTATTTAAGTTGGTAGAAAGTGGAATATAAAACTCAGTTGTTTTAATTTGAAATGAGAATGCTCCTTCTACTTTTTCTTTAGTATAAGAATATGAAGATAAGTTTGCTAGTTTAATAACAGTATTATCAAAATAAGAATGAGTAGCTTGTGATTTTTCAATGACTTCTAATTTTTCTTTAGGAGATAATTGTTTTTGAGCACGAACATTACGTACTGTAGCCACTAAGTCTTTACTTACTTCAAATTCCGCTAAGAGCTTACTATCTTTATCATTTGTCTTTGGCCATTCAGCAATAATTACACAGTCTTTAGCATCACGTTGTTTTATTAAATGCCAAATTTCTTCTGTAATAAACGGCATCCAAGGATGCATTATTTTTAATAAAGATTCTAAATAGTTAATAGTTGCATCATAAGTTGCTTTATCAATTGGTTGAGCTTTACCATCAATAAAATCAGGTTTAATAGCTTCTAAATACCATGCGCAAAAATCGTCCCACACTAATTTGTATGTTGTCATTAAGGCATCACTCATTCTATATTTAGAGTAGTGATCGTTTATAATTTCTAATTGTTCAGATAATTTATTTTCAAACCAAGTTATTGCTGCTTTTGAAGATTCAGGTTGTGAAACTTGGTCAACTTCAAAACCTTTAATTAAACGAAAAGCATTCCATACTTTATTAGCAAAATTACGTCCTTGTTCGCAGTAACTTTCATCAAACATTAAGTCGTTTCCTGCAGGAGAACATAACAACATACCAACTCTAACGCCATCAGCTCCATATTTTTCAATTAAGTCTAATGGGTCAGGCGAATTACCTAAGCTTTTGCTCATTTTTCTGCCTAATTTATCTCTTACAATTCCTGTAAGATATACATTACTAAATGGTTTTTCTTGCATCCATTCATAACCAGCAATTGCCATTCGAGCTACCCAAAAAAATAAAATTTCTGGGGCAGTTACTAAATCGTTAGTAGGGTAATAGTATTTTAAATCAGCATTTGCGTGTGCTTTACCGTTTCTAATAACTTTTGGATCAAAAACAGTAATAGGCCATAACCAAGATGAGAACCATGTGTCAAGAACATCTTCATCTTGATTTATGTCATTAACATCTAAAGTCGTGTTTTTTGCTTTTAATAATTCTATAGCTTCTTCTTTTGTTTTACAAATAACCGTATTACCTTGGTTATCGTACCATGCAGGAATACGTTGTCCCCACCATAATTGACGGCTAATACACCAATCGTGTACGTTTTCCATCCAGTGTTTATAAGTATTAATGAACTTTTCTGGAATTAATTTAATTTCTCCGTTTACAACATTTTCTAAAGCTGGTTTACTAACATTTTCCATCTTTAAAAACCATTGCATACTCAAGCGAGGCTCTATTACAGCACTTGTACGTTCGCTGTAACCAATTTTATTTTTAATATCTTCAATCTTTATAATTAATCCTAGTACTTCTAAATCTTTAATAATTTGTTTTCTACAAGCAAAACGATCTAGTCCAATGTATTCGCCAGCAGCCTCCGAAATGGTTCCGTTAGGGTTTAAAACATCTATGGTTTGTAATTTATGTTTTTGTCCTAAGTTAAAATCATTAATATCGTGAGCTGGTGTTACTTTTAAAGTTCCTGTACCAAATTCTTTATCAACGTATTCATCAAAAATGATTGGAACTACTCGATTTACAATTGGAACAATAACGTGTTTTCCTTTTAAATGAGAATAACGTTCATCTGTTGGATTAACACAAACAGCAGTATCACCCATAATAGTTTCAGGCCTTGTTGTAGCTACTGTTATAAATTCGTCTGAGTTTTGTATTTGATACTTAACGTAAACTAATTTGCTTTGAGCTTCTTTATATATTACTTCTTCATCACTAACTGCTGTTAAACCTTGAGGATCCCAATTTACCATTCGAACTCCACGGTATATGTGTCCTTTATTGTAAAGATCAATAAAAACATCAATTACTGCTTCGCTCATATCTTCTTGCATTGTAAATCGAGTTCTATCCCAATCGCAACTTGCACCAAGTTTTTTTAATTGCTCTAAAATAATTCCACCGTACTTTTCTTTCCAATCCCATGCGTGTTTTAAGAAATCTTCTCTGCTTAAATCAGCTTTATTGATTCCTTTTTCTTTAAGTAAAGCAACAACTTTTGCTTCAGTAGCAATACTTGCGTGGTCTGTTCCAGGAACCCAACACGCATTGTATCCTAGCATACGAGCACGTCTTATTAATACGTCTTGTATGGTATTATTTAACATGTGCCCCATGTGTAAAACACCAGTAACATTAGGTGGTGGTATAACAATTGTATAAGGAGTTCTATGATCTGGAACTGATTTGAAAAAGTTGTTGTCTAACCAATATTGATACCAAGTTTTTTCTGCTTGGGCAGAATTATATGTTTTTGCGATTTCCATCTATTGTATTGAAATTTTTGTTAAATTTCGCAAAAATAATCATAGTAAACCATATGCGTGCTATCTTTATGCCACGATATTGATAAATATTTTTTGAAACAAAAAACTAAATAAAAATATAATATGAAAAAATTAATTTACACACTGGGGTTTATTGCTTCTTTAAGCTTTACTTCTTTTGCTCAAGAACATAATGCTAACGATGGGCATAATCATGATGCAGCAGCTACAGTTGCTCCTGTTAGTAAAGCTGAAATTAAATTTGAAAAAATGGTTCACGATTATGGAAATATTGTTCAGGGTGCAAATGGAGAATGTGTTTTTAAATTTAAAAATATAGGTAAAGAGCCATTAATTCTAACGATGTGTCAGGGTTCTTGTGGTTGTACTGTTCCGCAGTGTCCAAAAGATCCTATTTTACCTGGAAAATCTGGTGAAATAAAAGTGAAATATGATTCTAATAGAGTAGGGCCTATTAATAAATCTATTTCAGTACAATCAAATTCAAAAACTGGTACTCAAACATTACAAATCACTGGTAATATATCTCCTAAGCCTGTAGAAGAGGCTTTTCCAGCAAATTCTCCATCACAAGGAGCTCCTTTAGAAAAAAAATAACCTTAACAATATAAATATAAAAAATATGAAAAAAGTATTAGCAACAGTAGCGTTATTCTTAGGATTAGGATACGTAGTTAACGCACAAGAAGGTGGTTCAGTAGTTCCAAGTATTGATCCAAATGCAGCAGAAATGAAATTTGAGTCAGAGGTATTAGATTATGGTACCATTAAATTTGATGCAAACGGTGTGAGAGAATTTAAAATTAAAAATGTTGGAAAATCTCCATTAACTATTTCTAATGTTCAAGGACAATGCGGATGTACATCAACTACTATTGATGGTAAACCAGGTTGGCCTCAAGAACCAATATTGCCAGGTAAATCAGCTTCTATTAGAGTTAAATACGACACAAAACGTCCTGGGCCATTTGAGAAAAATGTAACAATTACTTCTAATTCAAAAGATCCTAGTAAGGTTGTTAAAATAAAAGGAGTTGTAGAAGCAGCACCAGTAGTAGCGCCATCAGATGCAAAATAAAATAAATTATACAATTAAAAACCCTTCTATTGTTAGAGGGGTTTTTTGTTTTAGTTTAATTTTTATTAGCATTTCTATATTTTCTCAACCACAATTAAAATTTATTGATGTTAAAAAGAATTTTGGTATC
Source organism: uncultured Flavobacterium sp. (assembly GCA_964541155.1). Classification (GTDB taxonomy): domain Bacteria; phylum Bacteroidota; class Bacteroidia; order B-17B0; family Aurantibacillaceae; genus UBA4416. Next base: position 353,777 of record CAZIPC010000001.1, on the reverse strand, counting down.
GTAAAGAAAGGAGAAATAGTAGTATTAGATTTTGAATTTACGAATACAGGTAATGAACCTTTAATTATTGATGAAGCTAATGTATCATGTTCTTGTACTTCAATTATTTATTCTGATCAACCGGTTTTACCTAATCAATCATCAAAAATTCAAGTGAAATTTGACACAAAATCAGCATATGGCAGGCAAGATAGAAATGTAGAAATTATATCTAACGCTAAAAATGCTTTACAAAAAATTAAATTTAAAGGAGTTGTATTAAAGTAATGCAAGATTTAAAAATCAATATTTCTGATATAGCAACTCATAAAGATGCTGTAAAGCAATTACTAGAATATGCTAAAGGAGAACAAATTTTTGTATTTGATGCTCCAATGGGAGCGGGTAAAACAACTTTTATTAAATCTCTATGCTGTTATTTGAATGTTATGGATTCTGTAAGTAGTCCAACTTATTCTATTGTTAATGAATATGTTACAAGTAATAATAGGAAGGTGTTTCATTTTGATTTATACAGATTAAAATCGGAACAAGAATTATTTGATTTAGGATTTAATGAATACGTTAATGGCGATAATTATTTATTTATAGAGTGGCCAGAATTATCTCTTCAATATTTTAATTCATTTCTGAGAATTGTCATAAATAAAGAAGGTAATAATCGTTATCTTTGCGCGCAAATAATTAAACACACATAATGAAATCTTATTATTTATTAATTTTATCAATACTATCATTAGTATCAGTTTCTCAAGCTCAAATTTCTACAAACACTATTCAGCCAATAGCTGAAAAATCTAAAAAAGGTAGTTTTTATTTTTTGTGGGGCTATACTCGTTGTGCTTATAGTAAGAGTAATATTCATTTTGTAGATCATTCAAATACATTTTATCCATCAACTGGTAGGTATCATGATTATGATTTTACTATTTATGGTGCTACAGCTAAAGATAGACCAGATTTTGATCAAATTAAAGATGTTATTAATATAACAATTCCTCAATTTGTAGCTAGAATTGGCTATTATTTTAATAATAAAAAAGATTTTGGAGTTGAAATTAATTACGACCATGCTAAATATGTAGTTAATAATTATCAAAAAGTACATATTAAGGGAGAGTTTAACGGTAATTATGTGGATCAGGATACTATTTTAGACCCAAATAATTTATTACATTTTGAACATACGGATGGCGCAAATTTTTGGATGTTTAATTTTATAAAACGTTGGAAATTATACGAACCTTGTAAATCATTTAATTTAGGATATGTTGTAAAGCCAGGTGCAGGGTTTGTTTATCCAAGAACAGATGTTACCATGTTAGGAACGAGATTAAATAACAGATGGCACATGGCGGGTTGGATTGTAGGGTTAGAATCTGGATTTAGAGTTGAGTTTTTAAAACATGGATTATTTGAATTTACAGGAAAAGGATCGTTTGCTGATTATACAAACGTTTTAGTATTAGGTAAAGGTAATGGGAAAGCAAATCATTCGTTTTTTACAGCACAATTATCAATGACTATTGGAGCAAAATTTTAAAAAATTAATTCGATTTAACATCGAAAGAGCTTTTTAATCCTAACATTTTAATTGCTGTTACAGCGGCTTCATCTCCTTTATTTCCGTGTATTCCTCCTGTTCTATCTTTTGCTTGTTGAAGTGTGTTAACAGTTAATACACCAAAAATAAAAGGCTTATTGTATTTTAAATTCAAATCAGTAATACCTTTAGCAACAGCATCACATATAAAATCAAAATGTTTTGTATCTCCTTGTATAACACATCCAATACAAATAACAGCGTCAATATCTGTTAGTTCGGCCATATACTGGGCTCCTAATGTTAATTCAAAAGCTCCAGGCACGGTTTTTATTTGAATGTTTTCTGCTTTTGCGCCATGTTTAATAAGAGTATCTGAGGCACCTTGCATTAAGGCGTTTGTTATTTCATAATTCCATTCTGCCCAAATAATACCAAATTTCATTTTTGATGCATTTGGAATATCAGATCCTTCAAATATTGATAAATTTTTTAAATCACTTGCCATATTAATTTATATAAAAAAAGGTGATTTAATATCACCTTTTAAATTTTTTGTTATTGTAATTATTATTGAATATTTCCTAAGGTTTTAACTCTTGCAATGTACTTGTCAATTTCACGAGCTTCAGTGCTTTTTGAATATTCGTTTTTTAATCGTTCATAAGTTGCTAGAGCCTCAGTGTAATTAGCTTTTTGTTCATAAGCAAATCCAGCTTTCTTTAAGAAATATGGAGTAGAAAATGAATTTGTTGATTGTTCTGCAGCTTTTAAATAAAATTTAATTGCTTCGTCTATTTTATTTAATTCCATATTAGCATCTCCAATTAATCCAATTGCAAAAGGAGCAACCATTTCGTCATTACCGCTATATTTTTCAAGGTATTCAATTGATTCTTGAAATTTACCTGAATGTAATAAACAAACACCTGCATAATAATTTGCTAAATTTCCAGTTTTTGTGCCACTGTAATTATCAGCAATATCTTTAAAACCCATCATAGTTTTAGGACCATCAGCTGTTTGCACACTTATTCCACCATTAAGAGCTACTAAAAAACTGTCTTTTTCAAAATAAGATTGCGCGAAAAAAGCCTCTGTATTAGCTTCTTTTTCTTGATCTGGCAACCAATAAAAACTGTAGAAACTAATCAATGCAATGACTGCTATAATAGCACCTCCACCATATGTGATTATTTTTTTATTTTTCTCATAAAAAAACTCTAAACCTTCTAAATTCATTTCTTTTTTAGATGATTTTTTAGATGATTTTACTTCAAAATTAGAATTATTTTCTAGTTGTTCTATTTGTTCGATTTCTTCAGACATATTAAAATTAAATTTTGAATGGCGAAGATAATTAAAAATATCAACTATAAAAAAGAAAATACTACTGTTTTTAACGCTAAATCGTTAATTAATTTTCAGTTACTGCAATATCTTTAATTAAGTTTTCTTTGTTTCTAAGCGAAACAGACAGTCCTCCTTTTACAATGTAAGGAAATGGAATATCTAAATCATTTCCTATTGCATATATATAATAGCTCCCTTTATAAAAATTGATGGTGTAATTGCCGTTTTCATCAGCTTTAACATACGTATCATATAAATAGTAATCTTCGCCTGGAAATTCAGTAGCATTAAATTTAATATATACGTATGCACCTGGAATAGTTTTATTATGATGTTTAATGGTTCCTTTTAAGGTAGCTTTTCCTCCTGTTTCATTTTTTTTACATGAATTAAATGTAAATGTGATAAAAATGATACTTATTATAAGCTTTAATAAAATTTTCATGATATTTAATGTATTTCAGAATATCTGTAATCAGTTAAAAATTTTGTGTCTGTTAATGTTTTTAAAAATGCTATAATATCAGCTTTATCTTGGGTAGATAATTGTATGCCTCCTATTAATAAAGGATCGAGTGTAGGGCTATTAAAGATACCGGATGTATAATGATTTAAACACTGATCTAAACTGTAAAAACGTCCGTCATGCATATATGGTGATGTTTTTTCAATATTTCGTAATGATGGAGTTTTGAATTTATATTTATCGGCTGGATTATTGGTTATATGAGCTCTACCACTATCATTTATAGCTGGGTTGATAGTTAATCCATTATTTCTGTAACTATAATCGCTAAATAAGGGTTCTTTATGACATGATGAACAATTTTGAATAAATAAATTGTAGCCCGATTGTTCTTGATTTGTAAAGGTTGATTTTCCTGATTTAACTAAATCATATTTACTATTGTATGAATACATAGTTCCCATAAATTGAGCAATAGCTTTAAAAATACGCTGAGTATTAATAGAATCATTACCATAGGCTTTTGTAAATAATTGCTTGTATTTATTTGTAGATGATAGTTTAACAATAACATTAGCCATATTTTCATTCATTTCAATGGGATTTGTTATTGGAGCTAAAGGCATTGTTTCGATATTGGTTATACCTCCATCATGCATAAATGTTGGGTTCCAATTTAAGTTTTGAAGTGCCGGTGCATTTCGTTTTCCTAGTAAGCCATTAATTCCATGACTAAAATCGTGACCTGCATTAGAGAATGCTGCAAATTGCTGATGACATGAGCCACAAGATACCGAATTATTTGATGATAGTAATGGTTCATAAAATAACATTCTGCCTAAGTTAAATCCATCTACTGTAAGTGGGTTGTTATAATAATTGTAAAATGGGGTAGGCCACCCAAAAGGAATAATTTCTTTTACATCTTCTGAAGTAATGATAGGTTTTATTTCAGGGTCGACAGAGCACGAAGTTAATGTTATCAAAAAAATAAAAATATGAAATAGTTTTTTCATGACTAATTAACTACTGATATTACTGAAAACATTGAAGCATAATTATCGGCTATACCTTTTGAATCTTGTCCTATATTGGTAATTGCACTAGAGGAGTACATATTATTAAAATTAGGACTTGTAAACCATTTATATAAATCGGCATTTAAATTTAAAATTGGAGTGTGTGTTTTTGTAATATTTGCGGTTGTAGGAAATGGTAATGATACGTTTCTGATTCCATTAAATCTACCACTAAAACCGCCAATGTGATAAACTACTTTTTTTGTAGGTTGTGAGGATTGTGGTGAATGTCCTTCCATTTTTGCCATTATATAACCTGTATTCCAACTCCAAAACATATCATTAATTGGGTCTAATGCTCCAGTTTGTGCTCCTGATGTATTTCTTGCAGAATCAACACCAATTAAAAAATTAATAGATACGATGTTTGATGTAGGAACTTTTTTAACTAATAAATGTAAAGAATTGGCATCTGATTGATCTATTAAATAATAACTATTATTTTCTGTATATGTATGCCCGGATGCTGATACTAATTGAATATTACTAATGTAATATTTAAAAATATCAACAGAAAAAGTGTCGTTACTTGATGTAACATAAGTTGTAGTGTTTAAACTTAAAGGTAGCCCATTTACTGAATTAGCAATATGAATTTCTAAAAAACCAGTAGTATCGATATTAGTATAAGAAGGAAATGGTTCAGGAGGAGTAATAGTTTCTTTTTTACAAGAAGATAAAATTATTATAAATATTGAAATTAGGTTTATGAAATTTTTCATGAAAAAAATCTTTTAACCAAAATTACTAATAAAAGCAATAATTAACAAGTTACTCTACAAACCAACCAATTAATCTTCTGCGAAGTTTACTGGTATAAGTTTGTGTTTGATAATCGGTATAATTATTGGTAGCATTGATACATTTAGCAAATTGTTTGACTCTGTATTTTACTTCTTCATTTAATAAATCAAATAATTCAAAAGCTTCATCAAAATCTGCTGCATTATCTTTTATTCGCCCAAAATGATCGTCTAGTGATTGATCTAGAACTGTTTGAGGTTTTAAGCCTTTTCTTAGGCATTGTAAATATCGTTCTCTTACAATAAATGCTTCTGCTGATGAGTTTAAGAATCGTGCTTTAATGTCATCTGGTAGTTCATAATCATTTTCTAATTCGTAATCCCATTCGTCTTTGTAGCGTTGCTCTAAATATAAATGAGGAGCTACAAATACGTGTTTCCAATCAATAGGAAACTGCCATAAGTTAAAACGACGAGAATTATTTCCTAAATCAACTATATTAAATTTCTTTTTATGAGGTAAAACTCTTGATCCACGACCAATCATTTGATGGTATAGTGTTAATGATTTTGTGGCTCTATTTAATATTATTGTTTCAACCTCAGGTTCATCAAATCCTGTAGTTAATATACTTACAGAGCTTAAAATACCATCTTTTGTATTTCTAAACCAATCTAATGTTTCGGCTCTATCTCTATCACTAAACGTACTATCTAAGTATCTAATAGGATATCCTTTAGCTTTAAAGGTATTATAAACGGCTATGCTTGTAAGAATACCTGCATTAAAAATTAACGTTTTTGTTCCTTTTCCAATTTCTTCATAAGCATCTAATAGTTTGCCTTGCATTAATGCTTGAGTGTATAACATTTCATGAGAACCAGTTGTAAACTCTCCGTTATTACCAACGCGTAATGTACTTAAATTCACATCATTTGAATAGGTAACTCCTTCTGCTAAAAAACCTTGTTCTATTAATGAAGAGATGCTTTCTCCTACAATAATTTCTTTATATGTTTGATAAAGTGGTAATTTTTTGTTGCTACTTAAAGGCGTTGCAGTAACCCCTAATATATTGACGTTTTCGAAGTAGTGAAATATTTTTCGGAACGAATTATAGTGAGCTTCATCAACTATTACTAAGCCAATATCTTCTAAAAATTGTTCGTCTTCTTGTAAACGATTATTTAGTGTTTCTACTAATGCTGTAAAACTTTGAAAATCGCTTTGTTGTGTTAGTGTTTTTACTTCAGAGTTAATTATTTTGTTTTTTATTCCTATACCTAATAATACATCTGATGTTTGTTTACTTAGTTCAATGCGATGTGTTAATATCAATACTTTTCTATTAAAGTGATTGATGTATCTTTTTGCAATTTCTGAAAAAATAATAGTTTTTCCACCTCCAGTAGGTAACTGAAATAATATATTTTCGTTAGGTTTAGCTTCTTTAAGCTTATTGAAAATAGTTGTAACAGCTTCTTCTTGATATGGGTATAATTGCCTAGTTGATATGTTCTCTTCCGTTTCCAACATTAAAAAAAATTAGCCTATAAACTTAGGATTTTTTTTGATTATTCAAATGTATTACTGAAAAATAAAAACAAAGAGTTATTGACAATTTTTTTATCTAATAATTGTAACTGAGCCTTTGTACAATTTATCTTTTCCATCATTAAAAATGTAAAAATACGTTCCAGCGGGTAATGAGTCTCCTAAATATGTGCCGCTCCAGGTATTGTCGTAATTGCTAGCATTATATACCATTTTTCCGTATCGATTATAAATTTTTAAATTATTATCAGGGTATTTAACCAGATTTCCTATATAAAAAACATCATTATCGCCATCTCCATTTGGAGTAAATGCACTGTAAAAAAACAGTAAGTCTCCGTTTCTTACATTTACTATAACATCATCATTTGCAAAACAGCCATGTTGATCTATGGTATATAATGTATATGTTGTAGTTGTAATAGGCCATACATCGGCTTGCGAAGTAGTTATGTATTTAATATTGTAATTTGGTTGCCACCAAAAAGTTACTCCTCCTGTTCCTATTAAAGTTATGGTTTCTCCTTCATCTATGGTTGTGTCAGCACTTGCATTAACATAAGGAGGCATAAATGCTGTAACTGTAACAAACGATATGTTATTTGGACATAGAGCGTCAGATACGGTTAATGTATAAATAGTAGTAGTAGATGGTGACGCAATAGGGTTAGGAGAATTGGGGTTATTTAATCCGTTATTTGGCGACCAATTAAAATTGTGAAAAGTGTTATTATTATTTAATGCCCCTATTTGAATTCCGGTGCTTTGACCAAAGCAATACCCAGTATCAATTCCGGCATTAAATGTATATATTTTATCAATGTTTATAACCTTAATACTTGAAGCAGTATTGTTGTTTGCATCTGTTACTGTTAATGTGTAGGTGATGTCAGAGGTTAAACCAACTGCTGATGGATTGGCAACAGTTGCAGAATTTAAAAAATTAGTAGGCTGCCATAAATATGTGTACGGTGCTGTTCCTCCAGATGCACTTGGCGTGCCACCAATAATAACAGTATTATTAATGCAAGCTGTAATGTTTGGCCCTGCATCAGCTGTTAACTGAGCTACACTGTGTTTTATAAAACAGAGTAAAATAAAAATAAAAGAAATAACTTTATTCATTACCGCAAATGTAAAAAAAGAAATGTAAAAACAAGTATTATGATTAGGCTTGATTTTTTTACCAAATTTCGAAATTATTATAAATCATAATTTTTCCCCATTTATCTTTTCCGAAATCTTTTTGCAATTGAGCTTTTAATTCGGTGGTTTTATATATTTTTTGTTTTATTTTTTTTGGATATAAATTAATTAATTCTGGCTTTGTTATACTGATTGATTTTGCAAAATATATAATACCTCCATCTTCTGTTGCTAGCCCTAGTATGGCTCCTGGTAATCCTACAAAACTTTCTGGTCCAATAGAAACATTAATTTCTGAACAGTACCAAGCGTAAATACGAGTAGAGTCGTTTGCTTGCCATATTGCTTTTCGGCATTGATAGCCACAAATTGTTCTTTTGCTATCGGTTATTTTCCATTTAAAAGTTCTTAATGAGTCAGAAATAAAAAATTGTTCTCCCCATAATTTTTTTTCGGTTAACCTGGATTTTAAATTTAAATTTTGATACACTGTGTTTTTTGTTGTAGACCAACTTAATCTTTCTACTAAATCACTTTCTTGAGGTTTAAAAGCACATAATGAATCAGAAAAGTAGAGTTCAAATATATCTATTTTGTTTTTATCCTCTTCTTTTAACCATTCTTTTACATCTCCGTTGTTTTTAAATTTTTTATAAAGATTTGTTTTTCTTTCATAAGTTATTTTTCCATATGTAATTTGTGAAAACACTGTTTCTTTAAAAAACAATAAAGTAATAATTATAGACACGATTAATTTAAAATTCATCCTCTTCTTCCTTGGTTTTATTGCTATTTAATTTTAAGGTTGCTTTTAATAAAAGGTAACGCGAAATAATATTTGTTTTGATATCTGTAATAACGTTGCTACTAATATCTCTATCTATACTTATATTTTGATTTAAAATATCATATGCATAAAACCCTAGTATAAAATTTTCTTTTTTAGAAAATGTTTTTGATAAAGAGCCATTCCAAACTAAATAGTTTATGTTATAGCCATTACTTCTTTTGCTGTTTATTGAATAATCTGCATTACTCTCTAAAGTGAAATTTTTCGGGAATTTAATTCTTATATTTCCTGAAATTCCTTGAGATGAATAAGGTTTATTACTTGTATTATTTAAGCTCGATGCAGACGAATTATAGGCATAATAGCCACTTAATCCAGCTACAAATTTATCTAAATCTAAATTTATAGCTAAATTAACGGAGCTTCTTAAATCTTTTGTAGTATTTTCTTTTTCATTTATATAATTTTTATTTACTGAATAAGACATATCAATACTTGGAGATATTTCTAATTTTTTTGAAAAAAATGGTAGGCTTGAACCAAAGTAACCACCTAAAGAATAATTACCATTAACATTAATGGCTTTTGATAAAGTTCTTCCTATACTGTCATAAGACGTTGAATTTGCTATATCATTATTAATTAAATTATAATTTAATCCCAACCACGTGTATTTTCCACTGATAGATTTCCAAGAATTGAAATTTAAATTTACTGCATGTGAAAATGTAGGTAATAAATTTGGGTTCCCTATATTAATAAAATTAGGGTTTGAGTTGTCTTTTACTGGCTGTAATTGATTAATTGTAGGATTTGTTGAACCAGAGATGTAATAAATGTTAATGGATTTACTATCAGAAAATTTATATTTTATGGTAGAGAATGGTAATATATTATTAAAATTTTGAGTATTCTTTTGATTATTAAAAAGATTATTGTTTTTCACATATACGTTACGAACTCTTGTTCCTATAGCAAATCTCATTTTTTTTATTTCATAAATAAATTTTATTCCAGCTCGATTGATTTGCTTGGTATTTACAAAATTATTTGTTAATGTAGAGTCTATTTGATTGTATTCACCTCCAATGTTATTTAAAGAGGTTTTATTTTGTTTACTGTTATAATACATATAATCATATAAAAACTCTAGTTTTATTTTTTTTGTTATTGGTTCAATAAAAGAAATACTTCCAATATGACTTTGATTTTTATTAAAGCTTTGTTTTTTTTGATTGATTGTATTAAATGAATTGCTTGTGTCTGAATAAAAATAATTATCAGTTTTTAAAATACCATTTGCATTAGTTTCAGATAGCGCATTACTATAATTAATAGTTAATAGCCTGTCTTTCTTTTTAAATCGTTTAATATATTTTATTGTATTATTGAGGTCGTATCCATTATTAGCTGTGTTATTATTAATTGATGTGTTTCTAGTTTTTATGTTATCATTTCTTACAAAATCAGTTCCGTCAAAACTATTTGATTGCTTAGACAATAATTTTAATTTAGATGAAATATATAAATCGCTTAACGAATCTATTTTTTGTTCTATGCCAATATTAAATGCGTGTGCGTCATTTTTTTGTATTTCTTCAGTTGTATTTAAAGATGAGTAGGAAGTATCGCTTAAATAATATTGCGCATTTTTTGTGGTTTTTGAATTTATTTCACTTCTGTTGTAAGAATAGTTGAAATTTAATTTAGTGTTTTTAGATATTCTATCAGAGTAGTAAAACCCAGATTTTAGTGTTTGAGGAATTCCAATTGGCTGATTTGAAGTATAGGTCATGTACATATCTCCATTTTCATTTTGTTCTTGATTAAACTCATTGTTTAGTCCATATTTATATACATCATTCCATGCAAAATTCGAATTTGGTGTATTGCTTACTAATCCAAAAACAGAAATTTTTAATTTCTTTTTAAAATAATTTCCAAGTGCTTCTCCTTCATAAAATTTTTTAAAATCACTTGCCCCACTTATTTTTCCAAAGTATCCTTTTTTTGCCTCTTCTTTTAATTTTAGATTTAATATTTTTTGGGTTTCTTCTCCGGTACTTGAGTTGGCAACATCATCACTTTTCTTTTCATATACTTGAATAGATTCAATTGAATTTGCTGTTAGATTTCTTGTAGCAACAGTAGGATCTCCTCCAAAAAATTCATCACCATCAACTAATACTTTGTCTACTGATTTTCCTTGCGAGGTAATTTTACCATTTTTATCGACTTTTAATCCTGGTAATTTTTTTAATAAATCTTCTACAGTGGCATTAGCTTTTGTTTTAAATGAATCGGCTGTATATATCAAAGTATCACCTTTATAATATATAGGATCTTTAAAAGCAAAAATAGTAACCTCTTCTAATGATATGTTTTTTGGTTGTAAAATAATTTTCCCAAAATCGTATTCTAAGTTTTTTTTATTTCCAAAAATAAAATATCCTATATCGCTAAATTTTGGGTGTGATATGATAACTTGATAGGTGTCAATGGGTAATGATTTTAATTTGAAAAAACCTGTTTTATCTGATCTTGTAAAATTTACAAGTGTCGAATCCATTAATTTAACAGCCATAATTATAGCATTTTGTAATGGCTCTTTAGCAGATGTATCTTGAATATTACCAGAAACCACAAGTTCCTGACCGAACGAAGAGATTGAGTTTAATAAAGTGAAATAAAGTAAAAATCTCTTCATGTTTTTTTATAAAAAACTAATTTAGTTAAACTATAATGTATTTATAAGTAAAATGTTACAAAAAAAGTTAAAATAAAAAAGTTGTAGATTAATCTACAACTTTTTTTAAAAGTAGTTTTAATTAATTTGTATTAAAGGTTGTACATTTTAATTGCTAAGTCTACAAGTCTGCAACTATAACCGTATTCATTGTCATACCAACCAATAATTTTAACTAAATTTCCTACAACACTTGTAAAGTCAGAGTCAAACACAACAGAGTGTGTGTTACCAATAACATCTGTTGATACAAGTGGGTCTTCAGTATACTCTAAGATGTTTTTTAAATCTGATTCAGATGCTTTTTTAAAGGCTAAATTAATTTGTTCTACGGTTGGGTATTGAGTTAATACACAGGTAATATCTGTTAATGAACCATCAGGCACAGGAACTCTCATTCCGCAACCTCCTATTTTTTTTTCTAAATCTGGAAAAATTTTACCTAAAGCTTTTGCTGCACCAGTACTGGTAGGAATAATACTCATTGCAGCTGCACGAGCTCTTCGTAAATCTTTATGTGGTGCATCATGTAAACGTTGGTCTCCTGTGTATGAGTGAACTGTTGTAACATAAGCTTCTTCAATACCCCATTGTTTTAAAACTTTTAACATAGGTGAGGCGCAATTTGTTGTGCATGATGCGTTGGATACAATTGTATCGGTTGCTTGTAATAATTCATCATTAACACCCATAACAATGGTTCTTATATCGTCATCTTTTGCTGGAGCTGATAAAATAATTTTTTTTGCTCCTGCATTTAAATGTTTTTGTGCAGAAACTTTATCTAAAAATAAACCAGTTGATTCTATAACAATATCAATATTTAAATCTTTCCAGGGTAGTAGTTCTGGGTCTTTTGATGAAAATATTTTTACTTCTTTACCATTAACATACAAATTCTTAGCGTCATGTTTTATATCGGCATTTAATTTTCTATGAACAGAGTCATATTTTAATAAATGAGCCAATGTAGCAGAATCTGTAATATCATTTATAGCAACAATATTAATGTTAGGATTGTTAAAAGCAATTCTAAAAAATACTCTTCCGATTCTTCCAAATCCATTAATAGCAATATTTATCTTTTTCATAATTAAATTATATGTAGTAAAGTTACATTAAACTTTAATCAATATTTAAATTATTTTACTTCAAATGCTAAGAATAATTTGTTTTCAAGAAAACCTTCTATTTTATCTCCAATGTTAATAGCGCTAACCCCTTCTGGAGTACCTGTATAAATTAAATCTCCAACTTTTAGTGTTACAAATTTAGAAACGTATGAAATAATTTTATCAAAGTTAAATAACATATCTTTAGTGTTACCAATTTGTTTGGTTATTCCATTTATTTTTAATTCAAAATTAATAGCTGATAAATTTTGTAATTGAGATTTAGAAATAAATTTTCCAATAGGAGCCGAAGCATCAAAAGCTTTTGCTTTTTCCCAAGGTAATCCTTTAGTTTTACATTCTGTTTGAATATCTCTGGCAGTAAAATCAATACCTAATCCTATTTCATCATAGTATTTATGTGCAAACTGTTCTTCAATATATTTTCCTACCTTATTTATTTTTATGACAATTTCTATTTCGTGATGTAAATCCTTTGTGAAATCAGGATAATAAAATGGGTCACCATCTTTTAATAAGGCTGTATCAGGTTTCATAAAAAAAACAGGTTCTGTTGGCAAATTACTGTTCATTTCTTTAGCGTGTTCGGCGTAATTACGACCTATGCATATAATTTTCATGTTAATTAGTATTATAGTTATAATTTAAACAATTTAAAACTGAAATTGTATATTTGACAAATTTACAATTAGTTACAAATGAGTACTACAAATTACGATATAATTATTATTGGAGGTGGAATTGTTGGATTAGCAACAGCATACAAACTTCAAACACAAAATCCAACTAAAACTATTTTAGTATTAGAAAAAGAAAAAGAAGTTGCAGCTCATCAAACTGGTCACAATTCAGGGGTTATTCATTCTGGGATATATTATAAACCGGGTTCGTATAAAGCTATAAAATGTGTAGAGGGTAGAAGAGAATTAATGGACTTTGTAAAAGAACATAATATACCTCATGATCTTTGTGGTAAAATTATTGTAGCTACAGATGAGAGTGAATTAGCTCACATGAATAAAGTGTTTGCTAATGGTGTTGCAAATGGAGTAGAAGGGATAGAAATAATAGATTCTAAAAGAATTAGCGAAATTGAACCTCATTGTAAGGGTATAGCCGGTATATGGGTTCCATGCACTGGAATAATTGATTATACAGATGTTGCAAAAAAATATGTTGAATTAATTCATTCAAAAAATAATGGTTGTAAAGTTTTAACAGAACATAAAGTCATTGGTTTTTCAAAATCATCAGAATTTACAAATGTTATTACCGAAAAAGGTACGTTTACTGGTCGATATATTATTTCATGTGCTGGATTACAAGCAGATAGGATTACTAAAAAAGATCATGTAAAAACAGATTCAGCTATTGTTGGTTTTAGAGGAGATTACTATGATTTAACAGAAAAAGGAAGAAATAAGGTTAAAAATTTAATTTATCCTGTTCCAAATCCAAAATTCCCATTTTTAGGAGTGCATTTTACAAGAATGATAAAAGGAGGAGTAGAGTGTGGACCAAATGCAGTATTTGTATTTGATAGAGAGGGATATAGTAAAACAGCGTTTAGTTTTAAAGATACTCTTGAGGCTTTTGGATTTAAAGGAACATGGAAATTTTTTTGGAAACATTGGCGTTTTGGTTTAGACGAATATCGTGGAGCATTTAGTAAAGCCTATTTTTTAAACCGTTTACGTAAATTAATTCCAGATTTACAAATGGACGACATAGAACCAGCTAGATGTGGAATAAGAGCAATGGCTTTAGGGCCAGAAGGAGAGATGTTAGATGATTTTAAAATTGAATTTTCTGGTAACTCTATGCATGTTATTAATTCTCCTTCGCCAGCAGCTACAGCTTCTTTAGCTTATGGTAATGAAATTGCCTTGCAGGCAAAAGCTTATTTTAAATTGTAGTATCTCAATTATGTATGAATAAACTCTTTTTAAATGTGTTGGTTATTTTTGTTCATCAATTTATTTTTGCGCAAATACAAAATCAGAGTTTAGATAAAACAATTGGAATTCCAAAAACACATTTAAATGAGAAAGTTATACATCATACGGCATATTCTGTTTCATACAATGAATATCACAAGCAAGCAAATTGGGTTTCGTATCAATTAACTAAAGCACACACACATAATTTATTTGAAAGAACTAATAAATTTTCACCTGATCCAATCATTTTAACCCTTTCGGCTGATGATAAAGACTATGAAGGTTCTGGATATGATAGAGGGCATTTGGCGCCAGCGGCAGATATGGCTTGGTCTGAAAAAACTATTACAGAATCGTTTTATTATAGTAATATAAGTCCTCAAACGCCAAGTTTTAATAGAGGAATATGGAAAAAACTCGAGGAGTTAGTAAGAGCATGGGCAATTGAAAATGATACAATTTATATTGTTACAGGGCCTATACTAGATAAAACACTTTTGTCTATTGGTCCTAATAAAGTATCTGTGCCTAATTGTTTTTATAAAGTTATTTTAGATTATACCCAACCAGAAATAAAAGGTATAGGGTTCATAATTTCAAATCATGAATCTGATGTTCCTTTACAAGAACTTGCAGTTCCAATTGATACTGTTGAAAAATATACAAATATTGATTTTTTTCCAATTTTAACTTATAATCATCAAGACAAAATTGAGTCTAGTATTTGTATAAATTGTTGGCATTGGAGTATTAATCCCAAAAATGAAAATAATAGTAATTATACTCATGAAGAAATTAAACATTCACATTCTGTTCAATGTTCTTCAAAAAATAAATCTGGAAAGCGTTGTAAAAGATTGACTAAAAATTCAAACGGTAAATGTTATCAGCATCAATAATTTTTTAACTTTTATTATATTGAATCTATTATTCTAATATATCTTTTGATATATTAAAAAACTTCATCAATATCGTTTCTTCTAATAATATCAGTACTTGGAGTATCATCATCATCCCATTTTGTTGATTGAACTGTTTTAGTGGTTGGTTGAGATAAGAAATCAGTATTTTGAGCAATACCAGCAGTTGAAGTATTACTAGAGTAAAAATCAGAGCCTTCATTGTAATCTAAGTCTGTAAATTTTGCAAACTGTCCAATAAATTTTAAAGGTACATCTACAATAGATCCATGCCTGTTTTTTGCAATAATAATTTCTGCTCTGTTTTTTGTTGGTTGATTATTTTCATCCACTTCAATACCATAATATTCAGGACGATAAATAAACATTACCATATCAGCATCTTGTTCAATAGCTCCAGATTCACGTAAGTCACTTAATTGAGGTCGTTTACTTCCCCCAGGTCTGTTTTCTACCTGACGACTTAATTGAGATAAAGCAATAATAGGTATTTCTAATTCTTTAGCTAAAGATTTTAAACCTCTTGAAATTTGAGAAATTTCTTGTTCTCGATTTCCTTTACTATCCGGACCACCACTCATCAACTGTAAATAATCAATAATAATTAATGAAACATTTTGTTGTTCTTTTAATCTTCGAGCTTTTGCTCTTAACTCAAATATTGATAAAGCGGGTGTGTCATCAATATACAAAGGAGCCACAGATAATTTTTTAATCCGTTCGTTTAGTTGAACAAATTCATGATTATCTAAATTACCTTTTAAAATTTTATCTTGATTAATTTCTGTTTCTGAAGAAATTAAACGTTTAACCAATTGTAATGAAGACATCTCTAATGAGAAGATAGCAACAGGTTTATTAAATTCAACGGCTGCATTTTTAGCCATTGTAACAACAAATGCTGTTTTACCCATACCGGGCCTTGCAGCTAAAATTAATAAATCTGACTTTTGCCAACCTCCTGTTATTCTATCTAGTGCTGTAAATCCTGAAGGAACACCTAATAATCCATCTGTTTGTGCAGCTGCCGTTTCAATTTCAGTTATGGCTTGAGCAATTAAAGATGTCATTCCAGCATGTTGTTTTCGAACATTAGAATCTAATATTTCAAATATATGTTGTGTCGTTGCATCTAATAGTTCAAATACATCAGTGCTATCTTCATAAGCCGATTTAATAGTTTCGGTACTAATTCTTATTAATTCGCGTTGTAAATATTTTTGAGCAACTATTCTAGCATGGTATTCGATATTTGCGGCAGATGCTATTCTATTTGTAAGTGATGATACGTAAAACGATCCCCCAACTAACTCTAATTCTCCACTTCGTTTTAATTCTTGAGTAACCGTTAAAATATCTACAGGCTCAGATCTATTAAATAAATTATAAATTGCTTTAAATATTATTCCATTTTGTTCCTTATAAAAACTTTCGGCAGATAAAACATCAATTACTGTGCTTAGTGCATCTTTTTCTAAAAGCATTGCACCCAAAACGGCTTCTTCTAATTCAATAGCTTGAGGTTGCAGTTTTCCAACTTCATTTGTTGTTAAAGGAGTATATAATTTTTTACGAGTTTTATTTTGATTATCGAAATTTGGCATATGTTATAGGTACAGAAAGTAAAAATGCTTATTACTTTTCAATTATTGAATTTACAATTATTGAATTTATTTTTGATACTTAACAATGGATTAACAATAGTTTGTAAGCTGTTGATTATCAATTGTAAAATTGTTAGTAAACTACAAATATTGATTTTATGTGTTAAGAAAAATGCTAATATTTTTTTTAACAACAGATATTTATAATTTTTATAAACTATTTATCTTTTACTCCTTTTATAAAATCACTTATTAAGTATGCTATCAATTTTCCAGTTTTATTGTCTGCCTTAATATGTGATAAGATAGGAGCACCTTCGGCAATATGAAAATAGGTTGCATTTAATTGTTTTGCGCATTGGTAGGCATATTGCCTAGCCTGAATAGGGGAAATACCACTACTTGTTTTTGCGCTTGATGGCACATTAGTAATTGAGTCTAAGTCAATTTCTACACCACATATTTGATTTCTAACAAAACCTATGTTTTTATTAAGAGTCTCTGTAAATGTGTTTTTTTCTCTTACAAAAACATCTTCATATGTTGTATAGAAAAGTTTATTGGAATTTTTATTAAAGTTTTCTAATACACTAGATGTATTATATTGCTCATGAATACAAAAAACAGAATAGTTGTTGATATAATTTTCATTAAAAGCATAACTAAATCCATTACCGCTATGCCTGCCTTCAATTGGTCTAAAATCAGTGTGTGGATCGCAATTAATAATATTTAATTTTTGATGCAATCCAACAGAGCTACCTTTAATGATAGGGTAGGAGTTGTTATGTCCTCCACCAATTATAATTGGAATTTTTTTACATTTTATAATTTCTTCTACAACATAACTTACTCTTTCGTCAATAATAGATACCAAATATCTCAATTCATCAATTTCTTTTTTATGTTTTGTAGTCAATGAATTTGATTTTTCCATTAAGTCATCTACAAATATATTTCCAAGAACACAGATATCATCACCTTTTAAGAACTCATTACTCTGTTGACTTAAAAAGCTATCCAGGGCAGGTTTCCAGGCAGTATGTGCGCCACCTCTTCCATAATTTGCCCTTACACCTATATCTTCAGGTATGCCTAATAAAACAAATTTACTTTTAGTTGTATGAAGCTCATTAATCCAATTATCTGTATGTTTTAATATACAAACGCTTTCTCCAATTTTAGTTTCATTTGTTCTTTTTCTGGTAAGTAAATCAATATCTTTTTTTGAATATATTTCTATAGTTTTCATTTATTACCAGAAGTTGTGTAAATTCAATTATGATTTGTAATTAAAATATTATTTTAATTTGATTAATATATTTTTACAAATTTGTTTGGATTTACTTCACACATTAAATTATAAATTGTATCAAAAACATCGTCTGCACTCGCTTTAGAAAAATAATCTCCATCAGAGCCATATGCTGGTCTGTGTTCTTTAGATGTTAATGTAATAGGCTTAGAATCTAAAAACTGATAAGCGCCTTGTTCTTCAATAACTTTTTGGAGCATGTATGCGCTTGCTCCGCCAGGAACGTCTTCATCAAAAAATACCACACGATTTGTTTTCTTAATAGATTCAACAATTTTATGATGTATATCAAAAGGTAATAATGTTTGTACATCTATTAATTCTACTGATATTTTGTGTTCTTCTAATTGTTTAATAGCATCTTGTGCAATTCTAACTGATGAACCATAAGTTACTAAAGTAACATCCGACCCTTCGTTTAAAATTTCTGGTATACCTAATGCAATTTTATATTCTCCTATATTAGAAGGTAATCTCTCTTTAAGTCGGTAGCCATTAAGTGGTTCAATAACCAAAGATGGTTCATCTGCTTCTAACAATAAATTATAAAACCCAGCTGCTTGTGTCATATTTCTTGGAACACAAATATTAATACCTCTACAAGCATTAATTATCATTCCCATGGGAGAACCACTATGCCAAACTCCTTCTAAACGATGACCACGAGTACGAATAATCACTGGTGCTTTTTGCATACCTTTTGTTCTCCATTGAACGGTAGCCAAATCGTCACTCATAATTTGTAAGGCATAAAGTAAATAATCTAAATATTGTATTTCAGCAATTGGTCTTAATCCTCGCATCGCTAAACCAATGGCTTGCCCCATAATTGTTGCTTCTCTAATGCCTGTGTCAAACACGCGATGTTCTCCATATTTAGCTTGAAGACCCTCTAAACCTTGATTAACACCTCCAATTTTACCAGAGTCTTCACCAAAAATTAAAGTTTCGGGATATTTTGATAATATATAATCGAAATTCTCTCGCAACAATTCTCTGCCATCAACTAATTTATCGTTTGTATAATTTACAGGAATTGATAAAATATTTGAGGCTTTAAAATTAGATTGAGACATTAAATGTGAACTATATCTATCTGAATTTTGAGCATTAGATTGTTTTAACCATTCTGTTAATTTAGTTTTAGCAATCGAGTTTTCTGTTTTAGTTAATCGTAATGCTTTTTTAACAGCATTATGAATTTCTCTGCGAATAGGCTCTTTAATAGAATTTAATTCATTATTAATAGAATCAATTAGATTTCCATTTATACCTTGTGATAACTCTTTAAATAATTCAGAAACTTCAGATACTTCCTGCTTAATAGGTGTTAAATAATCATTCCACGCTAATTTTTGAGCATTTCTAACTGTTGTTTTTGCTTCTTCTTCAATAGCATTAAGAGTAACCTCATCAGCAATCGCGTTTTGTATAATAAATTCTCGCATTTTTTTCACACAATCAAAATCTAGCTCCCATTGTAAGCGTTCTTTTGATTTGTATCTTTCATGAGATCCTGATGTACTGTGACCTTGTGGCTGTGTTACTTCTTCTACATGAACTAATACTGGAATATGTTCTTCTCTACAAATTTTAGCTGCTTTTTCATAAGTTTCACACAAGTGTGCATAATCCCATCCTTTTGTTTTAAATATTTCAAATCCTTTTCCTCCATTTTCTCTTTGAAATCCTTTTAAAATCTCTGAAATACTTTCCTTAGTAGTTTGATATTTTTTTGGAACAGAAATACCATGCCCATCGTCCCACACACTCATTAACATTGGTACTTGTAAAACACCAGCAGCATTTATTGTTTCCCAAAATAAACCTTCAGATGTAGAAGCATCGCCAATTGTTCCAAAAGCAATTTCATTACCCTTGTCGCTATAGTTTAAAAATTTTCCTTGTTGTAAATCTGAATTTATTTTATAAAAATTTGAAGCATATGCAAGACCTAGTAATCTGGGCATTTGACCAGCTGTAGGTGATATATCTGCCGAGGAATTTTTTTGGTTAATAAGTTCTTTAAAAGTTCCGTCTGTATTTAAACTATGAGTTCCAAAATGTCCTCCCATTTGCCTTCCACCACTCATTGGTTCTTTTTCAATATCTGTATGGCCATACAAACCAGCAAAATATTCTTGTATAGTTAACTGGTTTATAGCCATCATAAATGTTTGATCTCTATAATAACCGCTTCTAAAGTCTCCATTTTTAAAAACTTTAGCTAAAGCTATTTGAGCTAACTCTTTTCCATCTCCAAAAATTCCAAATTTTGCTTTGCCGGTTAATACTTCTTTACGACCTAATAAACTGGTTTGCCTACTTTCGTTTATAATACGAAAATCGTTTAAAACAATTTGTTTAAAATCCTCAAAACTTAGCCCTTGAGTGCTTGATAATACTCCCTTTTGCATATATAAATTTAAAGTAGTGGTATATAGTTATGTTTATTTGAAAAATATAATGTAGCCTTTTTTTTAAATATAATACACTTACACTATACCTCACAAATATAAGTTTTTACTGGTAATATATAAAATAAATCAGTGTAATTTTTGATCAAATAAATAGTGTAATTTGTTATTTATTTCAAAATGGTAGCATAAATATTACACAAAAAAATAGCCGTAAACTTTACGGCTATTTCCTTATATTTTTAAAATCTATTTTTTGCTTTTTTGAACTTGTTTGCCCGAAAATTCGAACTTCTTTTTTAGTTTATCTTTTTTAGTGATTTTAATTTCTCCACTGATTTCAAAATTATCAACTTTAACGTTCATAACCATCGTTTGATCCTTTTCATCTGTAGTAGATATTTCAGCTTCGACCCATAAATTTTCATTTTCTTCCTCATCTACATATGAAGAATCTTTAGTAATTTCGTATTTAATCCATTTATATTCTAGTTTTTCATATAAAAAATTACTAAACATTCCTTTTCCAGCTTTAAACTCAATTTCATCAGGCACTCCTTTTTTTGCAGGCGAACCTTCTTTTACTTCAGTCATAGTAACTGCAAATTTTCGTTTATCCAAATTATCTTTTGGTTCGCCTTTTTTTGTAGCATTTATGCTAAATAAACCAACTGTTAAAACAGAGGCAGTAATTATAATGTGTTTTAAGTTCATTGTTATTAATTTTTTTAGTGATGTAAATGTAATAAAATTACTTTTATAAAAGATTCAATTTTTATATAAAATATGCAACCATTAGCAGAAAGAGTTAGGCCAATTGATTTACAAAATTATATAGGACAAGAACATGTCATTGGAATAAATTCGGCTTTAAGAAAGGCTATAGATCAAAATTTATTACCTTCCATTATCTTATGGGGGCCTCCTGGTGTTGGAAAAACAACTTTAGCTCAAATTATTTCAAAAAGGTTAAAACGTCCATTTTATGCTCTTAGTGCAATTAACTCGGGGGTAAAGGATATAAGAGATATTATTGAAAAGGCTTCACAAGATGGTGGTTTGTTTAAACAAGAAAAGCCTGTATTATTTATTGATGAAATTCATCGTTTTAGTAAATCACAACAAGATTCATTACTAAATGCTGTAGAAAAAGGAATTGTTACACTAGTAGGAGCAACTACCGAAAACCCATCATTTGAAGTAATTCCAGCACTTTTATCAAGATGCCAAGTTGTTGTTTTAAAACATCTTACAAAAGATAATTTAATTGAATTGTTAAATAGCGCTATACGAAATGATGAATTTTTAAAAACAAAAGATATTACACTTAAAGACACAGAAGCTTTACTCAGAATTTCAGGAGGAGATGGTAGAAAATTATTAAATGCTTTAGAAATAGTAGTGAATTGTGTAACCGAAAAAAAAATTATTATTACTGATGAGATTGTAAAACAATATATTCAACAAAACTTAGCTTTATATGATAAATCTGGAGAACAGCATTATGATATTATATCTGCTTTTATTAAATCTGTAAGAGGTTCAGATCCTAATGCAGCAGTTTATTGGTTAGCCAGGATGATTGATGGAGGAGAGGAGGCAAGTTTTATAGCCAGAAGGTTGTTGATTTTAGCATCAGAAGATATAGGGAATGCTAATCCCACTGCTTTAGTAATTGCAAATAATTGTTTTCAAGCAGTAAATGTAATTGGTTTCCCAGAAAGTAGAATTATTTTAGCACAAACAGCTACTTATTTAGCATGTTCTCCAAAAAGCAATAGGAGTTACATGGCTATTAATAAAGCTCAGCAAGAGGTTAAACTATCAGGTGATTTACCAGTACCATTGCATTTAAGAAATGCTCCAACTAAATTAATGAAAGAATTAGGTTATGGTGATGAATACAAATATGCCCATGATTTTGATAATCATTTTATTGAACAAGAGTTTTTGCCAAATGAAATAAGTGGAAGCACTTTTTATAAACCTTCTGAATTTTCGAGAGAAAAGGAGTTAAAAGAATTTTTAAAACTACGTTGGAAAAATAAATATGATTATTAATCTTTATGAATTAAATCAGATGAGGGTTCAAAAATAAAGAGTTTGCCAAAACCAATAATTAATCCTCCAATTATCTGTTCTGAAATTTGCCAAGAGCAGTCTGCAATTATGTAGGTCATATTTATATCTTTTGTAAGTGATATTCCTAACACTGTTACAATAGAAAACAATATAAATCCAATAAATATACCACTTACAACGCCCTTTAAAAGAGGTTGTGAAATATATTTAGAAATTAATCTGGATTCGTAAGTACGGTATAAAAGAAAAGATATTACTAAATATACAAGAGCGGCTAATGTTAAAAATAAACTTTTAGAAAAAGAGATGCGGTTTAAATCATTCAAAAAAACGCCATGCCAAAAATAAAAGGCCACATACATTAAAATTGCTGCAACAATCCAACTTATGTAAAATCTAAAAGAGTACAACATTTGAACAAATTTAAGGATTTTAAAGTAATCTTTACAACAAAATAGGTAAATAAAAATCAAAAAAACATTCAAAAATTAAATTCATATTTTGAATAAAAAAAGTTAAGTTTGTAAGATGCGATTGTTTAAAATAGTTTTTTTTTGGATTTATGTATCTCTTTTTTTTATCTCATGTAAAAAAGAAACTAGCTGGGACACAGATCTAGCAATTCCAATAGTTAAAAGTCATTTAGATATTAATCATTTTTTTGGAGATTCTATTTTTTCATCGGACAATTCTGGATTATTGCACTTAGCTACAAGTAAAACTTTATTAAATTATACAATGGATAGTTTAGTAAAATTACCAGATACAACTGTTAATTTAGGCTATAATGTTCCTTTTTCTACTCAATTATCTCCTGGAGTACTTATATATTCTAATGCCTCTTCTCCTGACAGAGAAGTTACTTTTGATGTGAGCAATGGAGTAGAACTTAATAAAGCTATTATAAGAAGCGGGTATTTAAAAATAGAATATACTAATACATATGCTCAACCATTAAAATTTGACTATTCAATTAATTCTGCAACACTGTACGGAACTCAATTAAATATTAATCAGGTGGTTCAGGGTAATACCACTTTAATAAAAAATTATCCTTTAGATGGATATAATATTAATTTAACAGGTATTTCTGGAAACAAAATAAATACATTAGTACAAACATATACGATTAGTACAGATCCAAGTGGTACGCCAGATCAATTAATTGCAGGCCAGGGATTAACCATAAAATTAACTTTTGTAAATTTAATACCAGAATATGTTCAAGGTTATTTTGGACAGCAAGACTTGTCTTTTGGGTCCGACTCATCTGCATTAGGTTTTTTAGAAAATATAAATGCTAATAATTTAGTGTTAACTCAATCTGCTATAAATTTTAAAATAGTAAATGAGTTTGGCGTTGAAATGTCAAGTTCTATTAATAGTGTAAAATCTATAAAAACAAATCCTTATAATTTAGTTTCTTTAAATAGTGGTAATTTATTACAATCTATTAATGTAAATAGAGCAGGTAAAACTAATAATCCATCAAATCCAGTTTTTCCTTGGGTTAAACAAATTAATATTAACTCATCTAATTCTAATTTAAATTTGTTTTTACAAAATCTACCAAATTATTTAGGATATTCTGTTACTGCAAAAATAAATCCATTAGGAAATATTTCTGCTGGAAATGATTTTGCTTTTTATGGTAGGGGGTTAAAAGTAATAGCAGATGTTGATATTCCACTTCATTTATCTGCAGATTATTTTACACTAATAAATTACTCAAATGTGAATTTAACTCAACTCAAAGAATTGAGTAATGTAAATTTTTGTCAAATTGTATTAAATGCAACTAATAATTATCCTTTAGATGCAATTATACAGGGATATATGGTTGATAGCTATAATCATATTATTGATTCGTTATTTTTACCTGGTCAAAATAAAATTAACGCTGCAATAACTGATGTAAATAATACAGTTTTATCTTCTTCTTTATCAACAATAGAATCTTTATTTAATAAAGATAAAATAGAACATTTGATGCAATGTAAAAAAATAAAATTTGTAAGTAAATTATATTTTTCTAATCAGCCAACTCCTATTAAAATTAATGAACAAGGATTTTTAGATTTATCTATTCACACTAATGTTAATTATAAAATTAAAATCAAATAATGAAAGCTTGTTTAATTTTATATATTTTTTTGTATTCGCTACTATCGTATTCACAGTATAATTCGGAGTTTTTAAACTTTGAAAAAACAGGCAGAAGTATTTCTATTAATGGCGAGTATGAATTAGGATCTAACGGTATTTATAATTCTTTATTAAATAAATTTATTTATGGAGGAGAAATAACCCGAAATTTAAAAGATGCATCAAATAATCACATGAAAGGCATGAATGTTATTGGTGCAAACATAAATTATGATTTATCTGTTTTTTTTGGTAAAAGTTATAAATACTCATACTTATTAGGATTTAAAGATCAACAAATATTTAACTCTTCCTTTACAAAAGATTTCTATCAACTAATTTTTTATGGTAATAAACCTTATTTAAATGAAACAAAAAATTTATCAGGCTCCAGTATTAATTCATTACGATTTCAAGAACTAAAAATCGGATTTATATGGCATAAAATTGATACAACTGCAAAAGCTGGGGTTTCAATATCTATTTTAAAAGGACAACAATTATTTTATATAAAAGCAAAGGAGGGGTCATCATTGTACACCAATAGTGATGGAAGTGAATTATTATTTAATTCAAGTTTTAATATGGCATTAAGTGATACAAGTAATCAAAAAAACTTTTTTTCTTATACTGGGATAGGGGCAAGTGCTGATATATTTTTTGAAACACCCTATAAAAGCCAAGTTGGTAAAGAAAGTATTTTAACAGTAAATGCTAATAATATAGGGTTTTTACATTGGTTTGATAATAGTGTACAATATAGTAGTGATTCTATTTTTAAATTTAATGGTTATCAAATCGATAATTTAATTGACTTAAAAGATTCTACATTATCATTAATAAACAGAGATACAATTATAAAAAATACAACAAATGCTCGTAAAGAATCTTTTAATGTTAATATTCCAACTAATTTATTAATTATTAATAAAATAAAATTTACTGATAAATTTGTTTTAGGAACAGGGTTTAGATATTTATTTAATTCAAATTTTAAACCTTATTTTTTTATTGATTCAGAATATCAATTAACCAAAAAAATTATTGGAAATTTACATGTTGGGTATGGTGGTTACTCTAAATTAAATGTAGGATTATCATTTAGTTACAATACACCTATGTGGTTTATTAAAATAGGTAGTAATAGCTTACAAGGATATATCTCTCCTAAAAATACATACGGTCAGGGTGCCTTTATAAGTATTGCTAAAAAATTTAAACGATAGTTATTATGAGTAAAATTGTATTTGTATTTCTAATAATAAGTAGTTTCATAGTAAGTGCCCAGCCTCCAACAAAGTTTTTTTCTACTTATGGTGGACATGGTTATGATGTAGGTTATGATGTTAAGCAAACGTTAGATGGTGGATACATTATTGCAGGCTCTACTAGTAGTTTTGGACAAGGGAATACCGATTTTTATTTGCTAAAATTAGACAGTATGGGACAAAAGAGATTTGAAAAATCTTTTGGCGGATACAATAATGAAATTGCAAGAAGTATTGTTCAATTATCTGATTCAGGTTATGTAATGACTGGATATACAAGTTCTTTTGGTATTGGTGGATATGATATTTTTTTAATAAAAACAGATAAAAATGGAAATTTATTATGGCAAAAAACTATTGGGGGAAATGACTGGGATTTTGCATATTCAGTAGATACAATTTTAGGAGGAGGATTTATAATAACAGGTACAACGTATAGTTTTGGAAATGGTAATGCAGATGGTTATGTTATTAAAACAGATGTAAATGGCGATACTCTGTGGACAAAAACATATGGAGGTGTTAAAGATGATGAATTAAAATCAGTAATTCAAACACTAGATGGTAATTATGCATTAACTGGCTATACAAAAAGTTATAATGATTCTTTAGGTGATATTTGGGTGTTAAAAATTAATCAAACAGGTGACACTTTGTGGCGTAAATTTTATGGTGGAAATAAAGAGGATTTTGGAAATCAAATTATTGAAAATAATACAAATGATTTGTTTATAGCAGGTTCAACGGCATCTTGGGGTGCTGGATTATTAGATGCATATGCGCTTAAAATAAATAATGTAGGAAATGTTAGTCATACTTTTATTGATGGAACAGCTTCTAATAATGAAGTTTATAATTCATTAGCTTTTTCAAATCGCTTACCAAATAATAGAGTTTGTTTTACCCAAAAAGAAGTATTTACGGGATATGGATTACAAACTAAAATAATTGAATTGAACAATTCTTTAACCTATCTAAATGCAACTGATTATGGTTCGCCGGTTACTGATGAAATATATAAATTAGTGGCTACTAAAGATAAAGGTTATGCTGCCGTTGGTTATACAGAAGGTTATAACGCTATGTTATCAAATGTTTATTTTTTAAAAATGGACTCAACATTAATAGGAAGTAATTATAGCATTGTATCTGTGAATGAAATTTATTCTGCTCATTTTAATGTATTTCCAAATCCATGTTCAAAGGCTATAATCATTAATTCTTCAATTAAATTAGATAATAGTGATATTCATTTAATTGATATTTATGGAAATGAATTATTAACTAATAAAATAACTCATAATTTTAAAACAGTTATTATAAATTGTGAGGATTTAAAAAATGGTATTTATTATTTAAAAATTTTAAACAAAACCGAAAAGATAATAATTTCTAATTAATTAAAAAGCCATCTAGAAGATGGCTTTTTAATAATAATAAATGTTTAAATAGTTTATAAAATTAACATCGCATCTCCATACGAGTAGAAACGATATTTTTCCTTAATAGCTTCTTTGTAAGCTTTCATAATTAAATCGTAACCACCAAAGGCAGCAACTTGCATTAATAAAGTTGATTCTGGCATATGAAAATTAGTAATCATACAATTAGCTACAGAAAAATCGTAAGGAGGAAAAATAAATTTATTTGTCCATCCTTGATATGGGTTAACATGCCCAGTTGTAGAAACAGACGACTCTAATGAACGCATAACAGTGGTGCCAACTGCACATATTTTTTTCTTTTTATCTTTTCCTGCATTAATAATTTTACATGCAGCTTCTGTAATGATTGCTTCTTCGCTATCCATTTTATGTTTAGTTAAATCTTCAACTTCAACCATTCTAAATGTTCCTAAACCAATATGTAAAGTAATATTAGCAAAATCTACTCCTTTAATTTCTAAACGTTTAAGTAATTCACGACTAAAATGTAATCCAGCTGTAGGAGCGGCTACCGCACCTTCGTTTTTTGCAAATACTGTTTGGTAACGTTCAGTATCGCTTTCTTCTACAGCACGTTTAATATACTTAGGTAAAGGAGTTTCTCCTAAATCATATAATGCTTTTCTAAAATCTTCATAAGGGCCATCATATAAAAACCTTAATGTTCGTCCCCTTGAAGTTGTATTGTCAATTACTTCAGCTACAACATTATCATTTTCTCCAAAATATAATTTATTCCCTATACGTATTTTACGAGCAGGATCTACTAAAACATCCCATAAACGACTTTCCGCATTTAATTCTCGTAATAAAAAAACTTCAATTTTAGCACCTGTTTTTTCTTTATTTCCATACATACGTGCTGGAAATACTTTTGTGTCATTTAAAATCATGACATCGCCGTCATCAAAATAATTGATAATATCTTTAAATTTTTTATGTGTAATTTTTCCAGTTGCACGATCAACAATCATTAATTTACTTTCATCACGGTTTTTTGCTGGATGTTCTGCCAATAATTCTTTCGGCAGATTAAATTTAAACATGGATAGCTTCATATCTGTTATAGTTTTATTATAAGACAGAATGAAATAGGCTTATTAGCCATTTCATAATCTTACGGGATTAATAATAGTTTGCAAATGTACATTCACAATATGCTTTTTCGACAATTGTGATATTAAATTAATATACTGTTAATCAATGAATTACAAATATAAATTATATATAATTAATATTATGTTAAATATGAAAATTACATTCGAGTAATGTATTTAAAATTCATCAACAGCTAATTTTCCAACTAATGAGCCAATAGCAACTCCCATACCACCCATTCTTACAGCACAAACAATGTTTGGTGTAATTTTTTTTATAATAGGTTTTTTTTCGTTTCCTACTCCCATTATTCCTGACCATCTATGTTCTATTTTAAAAGGTGTTGATGGTAATATGGTAGTTGATAGTAAATTTGTTAAATGTTCTTGAATTTTAGAATTTAATTCAAAAGATGTTGTAGTTTCTGTTTTAAAATCTAAATTTCTACCACCGCCAAATAAAATTCTATTTCCAATATTTCTGAAGTAATAAAAACCTTCATCATAATGAAAAGTTCCTTTAATTTTTAAATTAACGATAGGTTTTGTAATTAAAACTTGTGCTCTTGCGGGTTTTAAATCTTTAATTTTTAATAATTGATTAGCAAATCCATTTGTTGCAACTATTACTTGTTTTGAATTTATTGTACCAATTGAAGTTTTGATAATTACATTATTTTTTTGATCAATTATTTCATTTACATTTATCGAATTTAAAATGATAATATCCTTTTGAGTTGCATATTTAATGAGGTTTTTCATCATTTTTCCACTATCAATTTGCCCCTCTTTTTTATTAAAAATTAATCCTGTAATATTTTGGAATTTTAAGGTTTTAATTTTTTTATTTTCTACAGAATATGTGTTTTTTGTTTTAGTTAAAGATTTAATTTTTGCATTAAAGCTATCTATGTGTTCAATACATTCTTTAAATTTTTTAGCATTATCAAATAATTCATAACCTCCTAATTCTTGATAATCAATATTTTTATCTTTTAGTTTTTTTCGCAATAATTCTAATCCTTTTATTCGCATTTCCACAGTTTCCCATACTTTATGTTCTTCGTTTTTTCGTAAATCAGATAGTAATTCGCTAACACTACCAAAACAAGCAAATCCAGCGTTTTTAGTACTTGCTCCACTAGGTAATATTCCTCTTTCTATAATTACAACTTTTGCTTTTTTATATTTTTCTTTGAATGCTATAGCCGCATTTAAACCAACAATACCACTACCAATTACAATTAAATCAATATTTTTAGTATAAGTATCAATTTCCCAAAAGCTTAAGTTATGATGTTGGTTTAGATTGTGCATATTTTTTTTAGAATCGTTTCTTAAATTATATTTATATTTAAAAATTATACAAAATTACAGTATTTATTACACATGAGATATATAATATCTATTATTATATTTTACACATTTATTTCCTTTTCATCTTTTTCTCAAGAGTGGTCACTACCTTTTTCTAGCAAAATTGTAAAATCAGATAAGCCTTTAAAAGATGCTTCAATTACATTAATGCAAGGTAATAAACAAGTAACTCAAATTACAACAAAAGAGGATGGTTTTTTTATGATAAGGATACCTTCTAATGGTGATTATACAATATTTGTTACTAAAATAGGTCATTGCACAAAAAAATTTCAGATATCAACAAAAGGTGTACCAGATGATAAAACACAAAGCGATATAAATGGTTTTAATATCGAATCAATTAGTTTATTTGAACCACTTCCGGATATTGATTATTCAATATTAAATCAGCCACTTGTAAAAATTAAATACATAAAATCAATTCAAAATTTTGATTACGATGAGGCTTACAGTGATTTAATGTTAGAGGCTTTAGATAGATTACGGCAACTAGAAAGAGATGCCTTAATTAAACAAAAAGCCTTAGATGCTAATTATTTAAATACTATTAAAGCTGCCGATAGAGCATTTCAAAAAAAAGATTGGACTTTAGCAACCACTAATTATAATCAAGCGTCAAAATTAAAACCATTTGAATCGTATCCTAAAGATCAAGTAATTCTAATTCAAAACTTTATTAAAGACCAAGAATTATTAAATAAAAAAATAGAGGCAGATAAATTAGCAGCCCAACAAAAAGCCAAGGCCGAAGCCGATGCATTAGCAAAGAAAAAGGCAGAT
>CAZIPC010000001.1:0-322730 GCA_964541155.1 uncultured Flavobacterium sp. | reverse complement strand
GAAATAGCACGAATAGCTAAAGAGAAAGCCGAAAAAGAAGCTTCTGATAAATTAGTAGCCCAACAAAAAGCCAAGGCCGAAGCCGATGCATTAGCAAAGAAAAAGGCAGATGAAGAAATAGCACGAATAGCTAAAGAGAAAGCCGAAAAAGAAGCTTCTGATAAATTAGCAGCCCAACAAAAAGCTAAGGCCGAAGCTGATGCACTAGCAAAGAAAAAAGCAGATGAAGAAAAAAATCAATTAATAAAAAAATACCAAGAAGCGATAAGTAAAGCTGATAAATTATACAAACAAAAAGAATATAAAAATTCTAAAATATATTATGAAGAAGCTTTAATGATTAAAGCGGGAGATTTTTATGCTAAAAACCAATTGTTAGAAATTGAGAAAAATATAAATTCTGATGAAGCTATCTCATCAGATATGAATTCTAAACAAAGAGAATTATTAGCAAAGTATGCTCCTGGGGTAACTGAAGAAACCATTGTAGGTTCGGGTGTTGTTATTATTCAACGAGTAGTTGTTAAAAATTCAAAAGCATACGTGTATCAAAAAAAAATATTTAGTTGGGGAGGAATTTCATTTTTTAGAGACGCACTTCCTATTACAGAATCAACATTTGAGCAAGAAACAAAACCTTAATAATAAAAAAAATGAACCCTATTTTTGAAGATATACACTGTTGCGTTTGTGATAATAAAAATCCAAATGAGTTTAAAATAATTTATAATCAAGAAAAATTTTCGGTAGTTGAATGTAAAACTTGTAGTTTTACTTTTATACCACCATATTTTAGAAAACAAATTTCTTATGAAAATTATAAGGATGATAATGTTGCTAAGGCTGTTCGTAATGGTAACAATTGGGTTAAAATAGAGCGTCATAAAATTAGATACGATTTAATAAAAAAATATAAATCAAATGGCTCATTATTTGATTTAGGTTCAGGTTGGGGGCATTTTATGTTAACTGGTAAGTTACTTGGTTATGATGTATATGGAATAGAAATTTCCGAACAACCTTATCTTTACTCTAAAAATGACTTAAATCTGCCTGTTGATCATATTGATTTTTTTGAAATGAAAGAAAATAAAACATTTGATATTATAACGATGTGGGATGTTTTAGAACATATTGATAAGGCAAATGATGTGATTGAAAAATGTGCTAGGATAACCTCTGATAATGGGATTATAGTAATTCAAGTTCCGCAAATAGATTCATATTTTGCAAAAAAGCATAAAGATAAATGGAAAATGATGGGACTTGATCATGTAAATTATTTTGGAAAACAAACTATAACTCAATTATTAAAAAAACATGGGTATAGAGTAGAATCAATTACATCTTCTTTTGAAATTAAATTATTTATTATGTATACCATTTTGCCTTTATTAAAAAGGATAAGAGGTCAGAAGAAACAAACTCAACAACAAGCTAATAGCTCAATAAATGCCTCTGAAAGACAGAATTATTTTAACACATTTACACAAAAACCTATGTGGAAGTTAAAATTATTTATGAAGCTTCATAATATGATTTATAAAACACTTTCCTTATTGAATATAGGAGAAGAAATGATTGTTGTTGCCAGAAAAGTTAACTAATTAATATTTTTTGAAACATAAGTTCATCTTCAAAATTATTTTTAGATACTTGATTCCATTGCTTCTTTACACCAATTTGAATAAATCCACAATTTGTAAATAGTTTAATACTATCATTGTTTAATGTACTGATATTACAATATATTTGATTCATCAATAAATTGTTTTTAGTGTAATTTATGATTAGTTGTATGGCTTCAAAAGCGTACCCTTGTTTTCTATATTTTTCAAAAATAATTATGCCTACTCCTACCCTTTGATTTAAAGGATCAAATTCAAATAAGTCTATTAATCCTATTGATTCGTCTGTATTATTCATACAAATCATTAATCTTAATTGTTTGTTTGTATAAATATCTTGATGAGCGCTTTGGAGATATAATTTTAATGTATCCTTACTAAAAGGTGTAATTGTATTGCTGACATTCCAATTTTGTATATTGTTTTCAATGTCAAATAAAACATCTAAATCAGAAGTTTCTAAAGCTCTAAAGTAAATATGTTCACTTTTTAAAAACATTATTTTTTATTGTAAAATTCAAGTTCTTTTCTGATAGTATTTTGCAATTCACTATTAGTATATAAAGGTAGTGTAAATTCTTTATTAGTTATTTTATTTTCTAAATTACAACTCATTACAATTTCTGTATAATTGTTCTGTTTTAAACGTTCAATTAATTCAAATAAAAGTTCATTTTTTATTTCTTTTAACCCATAAAATTCTTGTAAAAACAATTTTACAGGATTTAAGCAAGATGCTTCGTCAGAACCTACTTGTTTAAATTGTTGAATATATATTTGACAAATTTCTTTTTGATATTCAGTACTAAAAACTGGGTGCTTTTTGAGTTGAATAAAAATACTTTCTATTTTTTTTTGTTGTATTAATTTATCTAAAATATGTATATTGATATTTAATTCATGTCCTTTAATAGTTAAAGAATTATAATTACCATCAATTAAGATACCAATATGTGGTGGGGTTCTAGAAGCATGTAAAATAATTAACCAAACATTTTTATTTAAAAATTCTTTGTTAAAAGAATTTGAAATGGATAATGTATAGGGTTTTGAAATCATCATTAGTTCAAAGTTACATAAACATTTTTGATGTTTAAAATTAAGAACTCGACAATCCTAATTTATGAAATATAACCCCTTCTTTTAACGAATACGTTGAAACTCTCATTTTAGATAAATTCAGTTCCTTTAAGATAAAATCAATTAATAAAAATGAAATCACAATCATATCAATTCTCATTTCAATTAATCCTTTAATATTTGATCTTTGAGCAAGAGTTGTTTTTTTTATTTTTTCGCTCACAAAATTATAGTTATCTAAATTTATGGAATATTCAGTTTGAAACGAAGTAATACTACCAGTATTAAATTCTCCATCAATAATATCAACAACCGAATCAAAAGCTCCTGATGAGCCAATTAATTCATTAGGTTTAAATTTAGCAGTAGCTTTAAATAATGAATTAAGTTCTGTTTTTAAATAATTATTAAACTCAATTAATTCTGAGTTGGTTAGTGGATCTGATAATTTAAACATTTCTAAAAGCCTTGCAGCTCCTAATAAAAAGCTTTGTTTCCAAAAAATTGTATTTTTATTTGCTAAAATAAATTCGGTGCTTCCTCCTCCTATATCCATTATTAATGATGTAGCATCAGATAAATTTACAGCCATTTTATTACCATGATAAATTAAAGTAGCTTCTTCCTCTCCATCAATAATTGTAATAGATATACCAGTTTTAATTTTTGCCTCATTAATAAAATTTACTCCATTTTTAGCCGACCTAATAGCTGATGTTGCAAATGCATAAACGTCATTAACATTATAATCTATTAAATGCTGTTTGTAAGATATTAAAGCAGATATCCCTCTTTGAAAAGGTATTTTATCAATAAATCCTTTATTTATGGATCCTTCACCAAGTTTAACTGAAAGTTTAGTGTTAAATAAAATTTTAAATGTATTGTTCGGCAGCTTTTCGGCAATAATTAAGTTAAATGTATTTGTTCCTAAATCAATTATTGCAAATTTCATTAATGAAGTTCTATAAATAATAGTTAAATTATAGCATATAGCTATATTTTTGTCTTATAAAGCGTTTATTGCCTCTTCTTTTTTTATCTGTCCCTAAATTTGACGAGAATACAATATTTAATTCATGTGTGCCACTTTGATATTTTCTTAAAGGAGATGTTATAATATCATATGAATAAGAAATCTGAATATTGTCTTTTATAGTATATCCTAGTTGAAGAGCAATAGCATCATTTAATCTAAAACTTAATCCAGCTATTAGTTGCTGTTTCATGTGTAATCTTAAAGAGTAATCAAAAGATAAGGGAACTCCAGGAACATAAATTGCTAAAATTGAATTTTCAAATGTGAAATCTGGATTATCAGACCAATTAAAGCCTGCAGAAATGGTGTAATGAGGAGCATTTCTGTAAGATCCTTTTTTTACGGTATCCTTCTTATAATATTCGAAACTATTTTCAGCAATATTAATGGCAGATATTCCTAAGTGAAATCTATCATTGTAATATAAAATACCAAAGTTACTATCAAAAACTCCTGCTTCATCTGTTGTGTATTGATTGATTGCCTTATCCTGTTGATTTCGTAATGTAATGTCGGTACCTATAAAACGTTGTTTCATATAGTTTAATTGAAAACCAAAAGAAAGTTCAGAATCTGGAAATTTTAAATGATAAGCACTTGTTAAGCTACTTGTCATTTTTTTAAACGGACCAATTTCATCTTTAAACATAAATCCGCCTACTCCTAACCTGCCCTTCCAAAAACGAGAATGTAATGATAGAGCGTAGGTTTTTGGAGCACCTTCATATCCCATCCATTGGTTACGATAATTTAATCGAGCATCAACAAGCCTTTTTGTGCCACAAAAAGCTGGATTATAAACCATAGGGTTTGCTTGATATTGCGACCACCAAGGATATTGTTGTGAATAAAAACGACAAGTAATAAATGAAAGAAAGATTATGAGCGTTTTTTTATTAATTCTTTTAGTTAACACGAACACCATCTTTAAATTTTATAATAAATCCAGAATAACCCTTCAATTGTAATTCATCTCTGTATTTTACGGCTTCTTCTCTAGTTTTAAAATCACCAGCAGTAACTTTATATTTACCGTTAATATTATCAATTTTTAAATTTGATACTCCTGCAAATTTACTTTTACTGGGAACAGCATCATAAGCACCTAATTGTATTTTAAATGTCATTCCACTTTCAGATAAACTTGATGCAGGTTTAGAAACAGAAATTGAAGAATTCGTTTCTTTTATTTTATTATCAGTATTTGAGACATTAGCTAATCCACCTTCAACAAGAGATATTTTTACAGGAACTACCTCTACTTCTTTTTTTTCATTATTTTCTAGGTAATAAAATTTTTGAGAAAATGCTGCTGGGTTGGGTGCGTCTGAACTAGCTTGAATTTTTAATTTAATTGTAAGTTCTGGATCAGAAGGTATTGCTACCCAAACTATTTTAGCCCGTTGGTTTTCAAAAGTGAAATTTCCACCTTTCGAATCAACAGATGAAATGGTAAAGCCTACAGGAACGTCTAATTGATATTTTGCAAAACTATTTAAATTGTTTTTAAATAGTTTAATATCTGCATCTACAGATGAACCATAAGAAATAGTTGCTGGAAAAAATGATGATATAGTGATTTGTGCAAACGCATTTGAAAAACTAACAATAGCAAAAATCGTTAAGAATCTTTTCATAAAATTAAATCTTTAATATACAAATATAATTAATTATGTTTTATAAAAAAACAATTCCTAATAACCTTAAAAACCCTTAAAATACCTGATAATTAAATGATTATTTAATTATTTTTTATTTTTTTTCATATAGAACTGAGCGTTTTTTTACTAAAATGATTTAATGAAAAAATATTTACTAAAATCAAAATGTATCAAATAAATGATATATTTTTGTTTTAAACGCAGTTTAAACCAAATGAAAAAAAAACTATTCTATTTCAGTATAGTTCTATTTACCATTATATGTAATAGAACTTTTTCGCAAGAAAATAATGAAAACTCTAATGAGTTTTTAATAATTCATCAATACACTTTCGAAGGAAATATTAATCAAGATAAGATTGATTTGCTTGAATTATCATTATTAAAAATTGAATTTGTAGTTGAAGCTAAAATTAAGTATAAGGCGGAAAAACAAACGGGCTTAATATCCTTAGTGGTTAAGGAACAGAACAATCTTCATGAGACATATGTAGGCTTTAGCCCTACTTCAATAAAACAAATCATTTTACAAAATGGTTTGATTCCAAATTCATATTCTATTCGTAAAAACGATTTAAAATAACTTTTTTGATAAACACATTTATTATGCATAACAAACTATTTATATTTTTATTTTTAATTTCTTTTTATAAAGTTTTTTCACAAGGAGAAAACTGCTCAAACGCTGTTAGTTTAACTAATGGTTTATGTGTAGTTGGTAATTCAGGATTAACACAAAATATTTCAGGATGCGTTGGTAATGCTGATGATGATGTTTGGTATAAGTTTGTAGCAACAAATACTAGTCATTCAATAACAGTTACTGGCTCTGCTAATTATGATGCTGTTTTACAATTATTTTCAGGCACATGTTCGGTATTAGTTTCATTAAATTGTGTAGATAATACATTTAGTGGGCAAACTGAGTCATTTGTAGCATCAAATTTAAACGTAGGAACTACTTATTTTGTGAGAACATATCATTATGGAGTTGGTTCTGGCTCTAATACGTTTACTATTTGTTTAAATAATCCTCCGCCAGCTCCAATAAATAATTTATGTAATAATGCCATTACTATTCCTGTAGGAACATCATGTTTAAATACAACGGGTACTACATATGGAGCTACACAATCTTTAATAGGATGTACTGGTACTGCAAATGATGATGTATGGTATTTATTTACGGCTACTAATTATACACAAACTATACAAGTTTCTGGTTCCGCATCAATGGATGCTGTTATTGAATTATTTAGTGGTTCTTGTAATGCACTAACATCAGTAAATTGTGTAGATAATACATTTTCTGGAGGAACAGAAATATTAACAGCATCTGGTTTAACACCAGGAGTAAGTTATTTATTTAGAGTATATGATTATTATTCTTCATCAGGTAGTACATTTAGTGTTTGTGTATCTGGTGGAAGTGTTACACCAGGCACTCAACCAAATGATGAGCCTTGTAATGCTATTCAGATACCTAATGTTACTGCTGATTGTAATAATTTTACATTTTCTAACGTTGGAGCTACTGCTTCTGCTGTGCCTGGTATGCCACCATCAACGTGTGAAAACTATAATAATTCCACCAATACGTATGGTACTCCATCTTCTGGTGGTTATAGTTCAGTTTCGGGCGATGTATGGTTTAAAATAACAGTACCCGCAAGTGGAAATTTATTTATATCTCCAATTCCAAATCAAACTTCTACTGGATGGATACAAGATGGAGCTATGGCTATTTATAGAGGAAGTTGTAGTTCATTAACAAGCTATACTTGTTCTGATGATTATAATTATCCTGGCGGATATAATGATTTGCAACCATTTGTAAAAGCTACAGGTTTAATACCAGGAGAAGTAGTTTATTTAAGGTATTGGGGATATGGATCGCTACAAGGTAATTTTGGTTTTTGTGTTCAATCACCCACT
The DNA here is from genome assembly GCA_964541155.1 of uncultured Flavobacterium sp. Taxonomy (GTDB): domain Bacteria; phylum Bacteroidota; class Bacteroidia; order B-17B0; family Aurantibacillaceae; genus UBA4416. The sequence goes on along the minus strand of CAZIPC010000001.1, from coordinate 315,387 downwards.
AATGATTTATGTTCAAATGCATTATATATATGTGACATTAACGGATATTCTGCTACTACTAGCCCAGCTTATACAAGAGACCATCCCTGTAACATGAGAGGAAATGGAGAAGGGCCAGCGCCATTATATACTTACAGTGTTGGAGCAAATCCTAATGGTCCATTTGGTGCAGGTGGCTCATGGGGAGTAGGTTCAGCAATAAATGATGTGTATATAGATAATAATTCATGGGTGAGATTTACAGCTGCTAGTCCAACTGTTTCATTAAGAGTAACTGTATCTAATTGTTGGGGTGTTGGTATTAATTCAATTACTGCAACACCTGGAACTTCTAGAGGTGTTCAAATGCAAATTTTTTCAGCATCTTCGGCATGTTGTGGATTTGTTCCAGTCTCAGACTATAAAGAAAATGTATTAGGCTCGTTTGTTGGAGGTGTTAGTACCTATACAGTAACCAGCAATAATTTAACTGTAGGCAATGATTATTATGTAATGGTTGATGGTTGGAGTGGAGATATTTGTAATTATACTATTCAAGCCATTAATGGAGTTTCGTTTCCTGCTATCACAGCAATACCCGGAACTATATGTAAAGATCAAACAACAATATTAACGGCACCAAGTGGAGCAACAGGATACACTTGGGCTCCAACTGGACAACATACTCAAACTATTTCAGTAGCGCCAGGTACACAAATAACCTATACGTGTTATGTTGGAGGAGTATGCGGATATAGACAAACCTTAACAAAAACAGTTTATTTATATCCAACCCCAACTCTATTAATAAATTCAGGAGCACCAATTAGAACTTGTGCAACACAATCTGTATTAATAACAGCAAGTGGTGCTTCCACTTATTCTTGGAGTACGGGAAACTCATCTGCTTCTTTTACAACGGTTCCTGTAGGAAATACTTCTTATACTGTTACGGGAACATCTGTTGATGGTTGCACAAACACAGCAGTTAGTAGTGTTACTGTTTATCCTAAACCAATCATTCAACCTACGGGCAATTCTACTATTTGTAAAGGTTTAACAAGTACTTTAACTGTAAGTGGAGCTAATACATATACTTGGTTTCCGAGTACATCTTTAAGCTTAAATACAGGTTCTATTGTTATTGCTTCACCAACAATAAATACTAATTATACAATCAATGCAACTTCTGTGAATGGTTGTACTAATTCGGCCACTTATTCTGTTAATGTAAATCCAAACCCTGTTTCAACAATTATATCATCAGGAAGTATAACTTGTCAAACCAATACAATTTCACTCAATGCAAGTTTAGCAGGACAAAGTTATACTTGGACTGCTCCTAATGGAAATTTAATAATGGCAGGAACAAATCATTTTCAAAATACTATTGTTCAAGGATATGGAACATATAGTCTTTCATTAATGAATGCTCAAGGATGTGTATATACAACTACAATGACAACTCCTACAAATACAATTGTTCCTTCTTTAAATTTAAGTTCAAATTCAGCAACAACAACGTGTTTAAATTCTACAGCAAGCATATCTGTTACTAGTAATGCTGCTCCAAATGTTAGCTATTTATGGCAATCCCCTATTACAGGAACGGTAAGTAATTTAACAACAAGTAATCCGATACTTTTTGGTTCAGGAATATTTACAGTTCATGTTACAAACACATTAAATGGATGTGTCAATACAAAAACACTATCAGTTTATAGCAATGATGTATTGCCTAGTATTAATTTAGCTAATTCAGTGATATTACCATGTAATTCTTCCTCTATCACTTTATCAGGAAGTTCTTCTACGAATTCTGTTTCATATACTTGGGTAGGACCAAATTTAGGAAGTATTATTTCAAGTCCTAATTCTCAAAGTGTTAGTGTGGCTTCTATAGGTGTATATACTTTAACAGTTACAAATACTCTAACAGGTTGTTCTTCAAATGCAACTATTAGTGTAGTATCTGGCACATTATCAGCAAATTTTACAGCAGACCCAATGTTTGGAGATACGCCTTTATCAGTAAATTTTACAAATTTAAGCTCAGGAGCAAATAATTATTTTTGGGATTTTGGAAATGGTAGTAATTCTATCTTAATAAATCCGAGTACTGTATTTAACACATCTGGTACATATACAGTTTTATTAATAGCTCAAACAGGTTTATGTATTGATTCAGCTAAAAAAATTATTGTTGTAGAAGATGGATTTTCGATAGAAATTCCTAATGTATTTACTCCAAATGATGATGGCGCAAATGATTTATTTCATATAAAATGTACGGGTGTTAAATCGGCAGAGGGATCTATCTATAATAGATGGGGACAATTACTTTTTAGCTGGGATGTATTAAGTACTTCTTGGAATGGCACTCATAATGGAGAAAAATGCCCCGACTCTACTTATTATTATATTATAAAAGCGATTGATAAAAAAAATAAAGAGTATAAAATACCTGGTTATGTTTTAATATTTAGATAAAAAAAGGCAGCTATTAATAGCTGCCTTTTTTTATTTTAAATACCTAAGTCCATGAATGATTTAAATGATTTATTATAATCTTTTATACTTCGTTTAATAACTTCATGCGCCTCTTCTCTTCCATATGTTTCTGTTATTTCAACAATAGCAGCAGATTCGCCAGGAATGTTTTTGTAAGTTAAAAAATAATGTCTAAGTCTATTAATTAAGGGTTCCGGACAATCTAAAATATCTTTCCATTTACTATATATTTCATCTTTAGCCATTACCGCAATTATTTTATCATCAGCCTCATTTTTATCAATCATTCTAAATCCTCCAATAGGTATGGCTTCAACAATAATATCACCACTTGTTATGTTTCTTTCAGTTAGTACACAAATATCCAATGGGTCACCATCTCCTACAATATCATTTCGATTTGTACGTTGATTTGCTCTTTCTGCTATTAATTCTCCACAATATGTTTGAGGAATAAAGCCATATAAAGCTGGTATAATATTAGAAAATTTTTGTGGTCGATCTACTTTTCTATATCCTGATTCTTTATCAATTTCATATTTAACTAAATCGGCAGGTACCATTTCTATAAAAGAAGTTATAATTTCTGGGCATTTATTTCCAATAGATATTCCATGCCAAGGATGTGCTTTGTGTATTTGGACTTTCATTTGATTAGTTGTATTTTTTAAATAATTTATTAACGACTAAATAAAAAAATATAATTCCTACTATAGATATTAATAGATAAACAATGAGTTGATTTGTATTTGGTATGATGTTTCTGTTTTCTACTTTATTAGGATTATTTTTTAGGGGTTTATGTAAACCAAGGGTATTTTGTAAAAAACGAATTTCTTGATCGTATGAAATACCAGTAGTTTCTGCATAAAAATCTTCATTTATGTTTTTGATGTATCGTCTACTTCTGCTGCAATAATCTAATTTAGCTTTGTCAACCTGAAAATAATTTGAATAGATGATCCATTCATCTCCAATCCTTATATCAACTTTACACTCATCATCGTTATTAAAAATAATTTTAAAATCATCTGCTATAAGTCCTTTATATAATTCTGATACATGAAATACCGCTTCAGTGGTTGAATTATTTACTCTTATAGATTGAATAGAGCCTTTAAAAATAATCTCATACTTAGCTAATTCTTTATCATTTAAGGTTGTTAAAGGGCATTGACAAGCAGATGCTAAATTGTAAGAAAGACAAATTATAACTAAAATAAAAAGTTTTTTCATTGTATTTAAATGTTCATGTTTTTCAAGAATTGAAGTGTTGCTTCTAGTTCTTGGTACATTATTTTATCATCATTTATAAAAGGAATTAATTTTCTAAAATCACTTAATACATTTTCTATTTTTTTAGATGATTTTAAAGGTCTTCTAAATTCAATAGCTTGAGAGGCGTTTAGTAATTCGATAGCTAGTATTTTTTCTACATTTTCAATGACCTTATATGCTTTTGTAGCTGAATTAGCTCCCATACTAACGTGATCTTCTTGTCCGTTGCTTGAAACAATACTATCTACACTGGCAGGCGAACATAATTGTTTATTTTGACTAGCGATACTAGCTGCAGTGTATTGAGGAATCATAAATCCTGAATTTAATCCTGGTTTAGCAACTAAAAATGGAGGTAAGTTACGGGTACCTGATATTAATTGATAAACTCGTCTTTCTGATATGCTTCCTAACTCAGCCATAGCTATTGATAAAAAATCTAAAGAAATAGCCAGAGGTTGACCATGAAAATTGCCTCCACTTATAATTTCATCATCTTCAGGAAAAACTGTAGGATTATCTGTTACAGAATTAATTTCTGTTTCAAATACAGATTCTACATAAACTGTTGCGTCTTTTGTGGCACCATGTACTTGAGGGATGCATCTGAATGAATATGGATCTTGAACATGTTGTTTTTTTTGAGATAAAATTTCACTTCCATTTAAGATTTCTCGAATTGCTTGAGCTGTTTGTAATTGGCCTTTATGAGGTCTTATAATGTGTATATTATCTTTAAAAGGTTCTATTCTTCCATCAAATCCATCTAAAGAAATTGAAGCTACTAAATCAGCTAATTTGTTAAGTTTGTTTGATTTTATTATGCACCATACTCCATAAGCACTCATAAATTGAGTTCCGTTTAATAATGCTAAGCCTTCTTTTGATTTAAGTTTAATAGGTTGTAATCCTAATTGATTTAAAATAACAGAAGCAGGGTATTTATTTCCTTGATAATTAACCTCTCCCATTCCTAATAAAGGTAATGATAAATGAGCTAATGGAGATAAATCGCCTGATGCCCCTAAAGATCCTTGTTCATAAACAATTGGATATATTTTATGATTATATAAATCTATTAATCGTTCTACTGTTTGTAATTGTACCGCACTTTTTCCGTATGATAATGATTGGATTTTTAGTAATAACATTAATCGAACAATTTCCATAGGTACTTCTTGACCCATACCGCAGGCATGAGACATGACTAAGTTTGTTTGTAATTGCTCCAGTTTATTATCAGGTATTATCACATTACATAAAGAACCAAATCCGGTATTAATACCATAAATAGGTTCTTTTTGAGAAGCCATTTTTTTATCTAAATAAGCTCGACAGTTAATAATATTTTGTTTTGTATAGTCAGATAAAGATAATGTGGAATTTGATTCTATGATATGATTAATATCTGCTAGAGAAATTTTTTTAGTGGTGTCGATTATATATTTCATAAGTTTAATTTAGTTATCTCTGTTCGCTAGTAGCGTTATCTTTTGTTATGTTTTTTAAATTAAAAACTATTGGATATTTTGTTTGGTAACGTATTATTTTTCCATTTTTTTTACCAGGTTTCCATTTTGTTTCTCTCATTATTCTTAAAGCCTCTTTTGTGCATAAATGATTAAACTCTTTTTCAACTACCAAATTGCTTATTGTTCCATTTGGTTCAACAATAAAATTCATTAATACAATACCTTGTAAATTTTGTCTGATGGCTAAATCTGGATATTCTAAATTTGATAGTATAAATTCATTGAGCGCATCATCTCCTTTATAATATTCAGGAGAAGAATCAGCTATTTTATAAATTACAAAACTTGAATCAAATGAAGATTGTTCTTCGGGTATTGTAAAGCCTCTTTTTTTTACATATTTTTTATAATTACTAGGATTAAATTTAAATGTTAAAAAACTTTGAGAGTTAACATTAACGTTAGCTATAGAAGCAGGGGTAAATATAAAATAATGTAATAATCGTTCGGCTTCTTTTTTAAATTCAGGAGCATAATCTTGTTTAAATTCTATATCTTTTATTGAGCCATCTGATAAAACTGTAAAATAAATGGCTACATCTTGGGAAATATTGTTTTTAAATAAATTGATTGGATAAATAACTTGTGATTGAAATACATATTCTACATCTGACTGTCCTCCAATAGGTTGAGCGGTTTTATCTACACTTACTTCTATTTTTTCTTGTGAAAATAAAAAGGTTGAGATTGATATTAAAATGAGTGTAAAATAGTTCATTTTTTTTGTGCTTTTAAAAATCGTTTTTTTCCACTCATATCTTCTATAATTTCAGTAAAATTAAATAAATTACTTTCATTTGCATAGTTTTTTACGTCGTTTGCATACATTGGATTAAGTTCGAAGTATAAATAACCATTTCTATCTAAATGATTTTTACATAAATCTATAATCCTTTTATAAAATACAATAGGGTTGTTATTTTCAACAAATAGAGCTAAGTGAGGTTCGTGGTTTAGAACTCTTTTCTCCATGTTAACTGATTCTGAATTAACAATATATGGAGGATTACTTACTATGATATTAAATGTAAACTGATTAGGAATTTCTTGGTTTAAGATGTCTAATTGTAAAAATTCAATTTCTGTTAGGTTATTTTTTGCATTTATTTTTGCAATTTCCAAAGCTTTTTCAGAAATATCAATTCCTATGATGTTTGAATGAGGAAATTTTTTTTTAAATATTATAGGGATACAACCCGATCCAGTTCCAATATCTAAAATTGAAGAATAATTAATATTTGATTTAATTATTATATCAACTAATTCTTCCGTTTCTGGACGAGGAATTAATACATCATTTGTGACTTTAAAGATAGTATCATAAAAAAAAGCCTCTTTTAATATATATTGAACAGGAATACCTTTTTTAAGACTAACAGCTGTATTATATATTTGAATTAATTCTGATTGATTAATATTATCATTAAACTTTTGTTTTACTTCAATTTTAGAATAGTTTAGGTATTTTTCGCAAACTAATTCAAAAATAGATTGTAACTCATGTTTATCATACAAAGCACCTAGTTCACTTGTATAAAATGAAAATAGTTCACATAATTTATTTGAAGCAATTTTCATTAGTTACTGTTTAATAATTTTTCTAATCCAAACATCTCATCTCTTAAACTAGCTGCTTTCATAAAGTCCATTTCTTTGGACGCTTTTAACATGGCTGTTTTAATTTTAGTAATTTGTTTTTTTAATTCATCTTTACTCATGTATTGTACTACGGGATCTGCTGCTACACTATATTCTTCAGGTTCAATGTAAGTTCTAACTAGTTTCCCATCAACGGTTACTTCTATACTTGTATCATTTGGTTGCAATAAAGCCTTCTTACCTGCCTGAGTTGGAGTAATACCATTTTTATAGTTGTATTCTATTTGACGTTTTCTTCTTCTTTGTGTTTCTTCTATCGTTATACGCATGCTATCAGTAATTTTATCGGCATACATAATTACTCTTCCATTTATATTACGTGCTGCCCTACCCGATGTTTGAACCAAACTTCTCACATTTCTTAAAAAACCTTCTTTGTCAGCATCCAAAATAGCAACTAAAGAAACTTCAGGTAAATCCAATCCTTCTCTTAATAAATTTATTCCAATTAATACATCAAACATTCCAACTCTTAATTGGCGTAATATTTCCACTCTTTCTAATGTATCTACTTCACTGTGTATATATCTACATCTAATTTGTAATTTAGTTAAGTACTTAGAAAGCTCTTCAGCCATTCTTTTGGTAAGTGTCGTTACTAAAACTCTTTCATCACGCTCTACAACTTTATGGATTTCATCTAATAAATCATCTACTTGATTTCCACTAGGGCGAACTTCGATAATAGGATCTAAAATACCTGTTGGACGAACTAGTTGTTCAACCACAATTCCTTCCGATTGCTCTAATTCATATTCGGCTGGCGTTGCAGATATGTATATTACTTGATTGGTTAATTCTTCAAATTCTTCAAATTTTAAAGGTCTATTATCCATGGCAGAGGGTAACCTAAAACCATATTCAACCAAATTTTGTTTTCGAGAAAAATCACCTCCAAACATCGCTCTAATTTGTGGAACGGTAGCATGGCTTTCATCAATCATCATTAAATAATCATCTGGAAAATAATCTAATAAACAAAAAGGCCTAGTTCCTGGAGCTCTTCCATCCATATAACGAGAGTAATTTTCTATGCCACTGCAATATCCAAGTTCTCTCATCATTTCTAAATCATAATTAACCCTTTCCTCAATTCGTTTGGCTTCTAACTCTTTGCCATTTGATTTTAAGAAAGCGACATGCTTAACCATATCTTCTTGTATTTGTTCCATTGCTTTTTGTAAAGTATCTGGAGCGGTAACAAAAATATTAGCAGGATAAATAGTAAATGCATCAAATGTTTCAATGATAGTGCCATTAACAGGATCAAATGTTTCAATGGTTTCAATTTCGTCACCAAAAAAACATATCCTAACAGCATGGTCGGCATAAGATAAATTGATATCAACAGTATCTCCTTTCACTCTAAATGTACTTCGTTTAAATTCTTCTGTTGTTCTAGAATATAAAGCTCCAACTAATTGATGTAGTAGTTTATTTCTAGAAATGACTTTTCCAACTTCAATAGAAATAATATTCTTTTTAAAATCTGTTGGATTTCCAATACCATATATGCAAGATACTGAACTAACTACTATAACATCTCGTCGTCCAGATAATAGGGCTGATGAGGCACTGATTCGTAATTTTTCAATTTCATCATTTACTTGTAAATCTTTTTCAATATAGGTTCCTGTTGTAGGTAAATAAGCTTCGGGTTGGTAGTAATCGTAATAACTAACAAAATATTCTACTGCATTTTCTGGAAAAAACTGTTTAAACTCGCTAAATAGTTGTGCTGCTAGCGTTTTATTATGACTTAAAATTAATGTGGGCTTATTAACGTGTTGTATAACATTAGCTGCCGTAAATGTTTTTCCTGAGCCAGTAACTCCTAATAAAACTTGATGTTTTGTATTTGAGTTTAAACCATCTACCAATTGTTTTATGGCAGTTGGTTGATCGCCCGTTGGCTGAAATTCTGATATTAGCTTAAAAGACACAAATCAAAGTTAGTAAGAATTAATATAAAATTAGTGTAATAATTAATAACTAAAAGTATTGATACATTAACTCAATATGATTTCTTTTCTTTTTGTTGCAAAAAATAAACTTATTATAACAGTTATTAATAATAAAATAGAACCAATTAAAGCTATAGTATTAGCTGTTTTGTATATTTTAGGTTCAAATTTAAATTCAATTTTGTGTTTACCTAAAGGAATTTCCATCCCTCTTAAAATATAATTAACAGATGTATGAGGCGTTAATTTGCCATCTATGTATGCATTCCAGCCTTTTGGGTAGTATATTTCTGAAAAAACAGCAAATTGTTTTTCTTTGGTATCAGTTTCATAAACCAAATCATTTGGTTTGTATGATGTTAAACTAATTTTGCCATCAGCATTATAATCATCTGAAACAGGAATTAACTCTTTATTTTTTTGTTGAATAACAGCATCTCTTTTTGTGTCTATATGATATAACGCTACAATTTCAGAGTCTGCATCTGCTACAGTTTTAACATGTTTTACAAACCATGCATTACCATTAGCTTGAGGATTTGGTAAAGCCACTGCTTGTTCTTTAGTAGGAACAATTATATATTTAGTGTTTAACATATTTAATACACCTAGTTTAGCCATGTGTGTCTGCATTAAAGAATCACTTTGAGCTGCTGTATTTAAACCATTATAAAATTCATTAATTTCTTTATCTAAATGAAAATCAATCATTTCTTGATATTTTTTTAATTTAGCTCCGTGATATCCACCAATAGATTTGTGGTAATGTGATGTAGAGGCATCATTGAATGTATTTACAGATAAATTTAATACACGGTAATCTAAACTTTTATCTTGAAGTATTTGCTCGTCTGCTGATGATTTAATAGGAGGCGCATCGTATTGTGCTTTTGGAACGTAATTTTTAGCATCTAAATATCTAGCTGCAACAGGCCATAAATCTGCTAACATAAAAATTGTAATTGTTACTAAAAACAATTCTAATTTTAATTTTTTTGTTAAGTATAAAAATAAAAATACAGCAGCTAATCCAATAAATATTAAAGAACGGCGAGCATCGCTCTGAAAAATAACTTCTCTAGCTTTTTGAATATTATTCATAAAACCTGGTAAAAATGAAGAAATTTGAGCATCTGAAGCACCACTTTGTTTAAATTGATTTACTATTTGATTTTCTTCACCTGAAGGGATAAATGAGTTTGTTAATGTTGGAATAAATGCACTTATTAAACAAAAACCTCCAATAATAATAACTGAAATTAGTAATGCCTTTTTTAAGTCAATTGTTTTATTTAAAAAAGGTAATGTAAATGCTTGTGGTTTATCAGAAGATTTAATGAATTTATCTAGAGCTAATATTGCTAACAAAGGAATAGTTAATTCAGCAATTACTAATATCATAGAAACTGCACGGAATTTATTATAGCCAGGAAGATAATCCATGAAAATATTTGTTAATCCCATAAAATTTTTACCCCATGCTAACATGATTGATAGTGCGGTAGCAACTACTAGAGCCCATTTTAAAGGATGATCGATTATAAATAAGCCTAAAAATGCAAGAAGTATAACAATTGCTCCAATATAAACAGGTCCACTTGTAAAAGGTTGTTCGCCAAAATAGGCACTACTTTGAGCAACTTGTTCGCGTAGTTGTGGATCAACATTTTTTAGCGCGTCTTTATTAACTCTTCCTATAGCATCTGAACCACCTCCTTTAAAATTAGGAATTAAAAATGTAAATGTTTCACCTATACCATAACTCCATTGAGTAGCATAATCTTTGTCTAAACCAGAAGTTATGTTGCCTTTATTACTTTGTAAATTAGAATTCATAGTTAATTCTGTTTTACCTCTGGTTGTATAGTTTGAATATTCGTAAGTGGTTAATAAATTGCCAGCATTAGGTAATAATCCTATAATTGAGGCGGCAATAAATAGAGATATACCAATAAAAAATGACTTTAAGTTTTTTTGCTTGATTGCAAAAATAAAGTAACTTAAAAAAACTAAGCCAAATAACATAAACCCATAATAAGATATTTGAACGTGATTAGCATTTAACTCCATAGCCATAAACAATGTGGTAATAGCAAATCCTAACCAATGTTTTCCTCTCATCAATAATATAATTCCACCTAATAATGGAGCTAAATAACCTATAGCATTAGCTTTTGAGTTGTGTCCAGCTTCTATTATTATAAAAAAGTACGATGAAAAGCCATAAGCTAAAGCCCCTATAATAGCAATCCAAGGATTAATTTCTAGACATAACAACAAAATAAAAAAACCAATAAAACATAAAAAAATATACCCACTTGGATGTGGTAAAAACAAATGAAATATTTTATCTAAATGACCGAGCCAATTACCTGGATGTAAAGTAGATACTTGATAGGCAGGCATGCCTCCAAACATTGAATTTGTCCAAAGAGCTTCAGTATGTTCCGTTTTTCTAAATTCAGTCATTTCTTGACTCATTCCTTTATATCTCACAATATCACCTTGTTCTAGTACTTTATCAGATAATAAAGGACTAAATTGAATTAATGTAATTACTGCAAATACAACTATTGCTGTAATGTATGGTAAATATTTTTTTGTATTCATTTTTTTGATTTTATACAAATATAAGAAACTGTTTACGTATTAATAAGTGAAAAAAGGATAAATTATTTGTATTTTCGTGGTCAATGAAAAAATTATTTTCTGTACTTAAATACACAAAAGATTATAAAAAATACACGGTATTAAACATTTTATTTAATGTTTTCTTTTCTATATTTTCTGTATTCTCTATTTCTTTAATAATTCCTTTTTTAGAATTAATATTTAAAAAAGATATAAAAGATTACGAATCTATCGTAACTCAAGGAGCTCCTTTGTTACATTTTTCAATGAAAGGTATTACAGATTGGGCTTATTATCACATGTCATTTATGATTATTGAACAGGGTAAAGCTTACACTCTCCTATTTATTTGTTTAATTGTTTTAATCGCTACTGTTTTTAAAAACGCATCTCGCTATTTTGCTATGTATTTTTTAGCACCTATTAGAAATGGTGTTGTAAAGGATTTGCGAAATAAAATGATGAAGAAATCATTAGAACTTCCTCTATCTTATTTTAGTGATGAAAGAAAGGGAGATATGATGAGTAGAATGACAACTGATGTTATTGAAATTGAATGGTCTATTATGCAAACATTAGAGTTAATATTTAGAGAACCATTACTAATTATTATTTCGTTAGCTACTTTAATTTTTATTAGCCCATTTTTAACCCTATACGTTTTTTTATTGTTACCAGTAGCTGGTGGAGTTGTTGCTTTAGTAAGTAAAAGTTTAAAAAATCGCTCAGCAAAAGGAAAAGAAGTGTTTGGTCAATTATTTAATATTATGGAAGAAACTTTAGGCGCATTAAAAGTGATTAAAGCATTTACTGGTGAGCGTTATGTGCAAAGTAAATTTGAAAAAGTAAATCAAGATTATAATAAAATATCTGTTAATTTATATCGGAGAGCTGATTTAACATCCCCAATAAGCGAGACGGTAGTATTAGGCGTTTTATTATTGATTTTATATACAGGTGGAGTTATGGTTTTTAATGGAACTGGAGGCTTATCTGGCTCTGCATTTTTAGGATATTTCGCTGTAGCTTCTCAAATTGTACCTCCTATAAAGCAAATAACCCAAGCATATAACAATATTCAAAAAGGATTAGCATCTGAAGAACGCATAGATAAAATTTTACATGCCGAAAATCCTATCTTTAATAAAGTTAATGCTATTCAAATTAATAATTTTAAAGAAGGAATTATATTTAATAATGTTTCTTTTTCATATAAAAAAGGAGACAACGGCTATGTATTAAAAAACATTAATTTATCAATTCCAAAAGGTAAAACTATAGCTTTAGTTGGGCAAAGTGGAAGTGGAAAAACAACTTTAGCAGATATGATTCCGAGATTTTATGATACAGATTTGGGTGAAATAAAAATAGATGGAATATCGATAAAAGATATAGAAATTGAAAGTTTACGAAAGCAAATAGGTGTTGTTACTCAAGAAAGTATTTTATTTAATGATACTATTGAAAATAATATTGCTTTTGGGTTAGATACGATTGATAAAAATAAAGTTATAGAGGCTGCTAAGGTAGCAAATGCTCATGAGTTTATTTTACAACAACCTCAGGGTTATCAAACAAATATTGGTGACAGAGGTGGGAAATTAAGCGGAGGGCAACGTCAAAGAATTAGTATTGCTCGTGCTATTTTAAAAAATCCACCAATTTTAATTTTAGATGAAGCAACAAGTGCTTTAGATACAGAAAGCGAGAGACTTGTTCAGGATGCATTAAATAATTTAATGAAAAATAGAACTAGTATTGTAATTGCTCATAGATTAAGTACTATTGTTAATGCAGATGAAATTATAGTAATTAATAAGGGAGAATTAGTTGAAAAAGGTTCTCATAAGGAATTACTAGATAAAAATGGTATTTATAAGAAATTATGTGATATGCAAAATTTCAAATAATTTTTTATTATTCAAAATATTCTTTCATTCTATCAAAAAAACCTTTGTCTTTTCTATTAGGTTTAGGTGCAAAATTTTCTGAGGTTTTAAAACTTTCTAAAACTTTTTTCTCTTCTGGTGTTAATTTCTGAGGAGTCCATACGTTTATATTTACCAGTAAATCTCCTGTTCCATATGAATTAACGTCGGGTAATCCTTTTCCTTTTAATCTTAAAACTTTACCGCTTTGAGTACCTGGTTCTATTTTTATTTTAACTTTTGAGTCAACTGTAGGGATTTCCAAACTAGTTCCTAATGCGGCATCTGCAAAGTTTACATAGCTATCATAAAATAAATTATTGCCATCACGTTTTAGTTCTAAGTGTTCTTCTTCTTCTATTAAAACTAGTAAATCTCCATTAATACCGCCACGAGGTGCTGCATTTCCTTTTCCACCAACAGATAATTGCATTCCTTCTGCAACTCCAGCAGGTATATTTATAGATATAACTTCTTCTGCTCTTACAATTCCGTCTCCATGACAAGTATTGCATTTATCTTTTACTGTTTTTCCTTCACCATTGCAACCACTACATGTTGTTTGAGTTTGCATTGCGCCTAAAAACGTTTGTTGAGTTTTTATTTGAACTCCAGAACCATTACAAAGTTTACATGTATCAAAAGTGCCATTTTTTGCGCCACTTCCTTTACAAGTATTACAACTTACAAATTTGTTTACTTTTAATTTTTTTTCTACTCCTTTTGCTATTTCTTGAAGGTTAAGTTTTACCTTTATACGTAAATTTGAGCCGCGAGTAACTCTTCTACCTCCTCCTCTAGAGCTTCCACCAAAACCACCAAATCCGCCACCTCCAAAAATATCTCCAAATTGGCTAAAAATATCATCCATATTCATTCCACCTCCAAATCCACCACCACCAGAAGCCGCACCACCTACTCCTGCATGACCATATTGATTGTAACGTTGACGTTTTTCAGGATTACTAAGTACTTCATATGCTTCAGCTGCTTCTTTAAATTTTTCTTCTGCCGCTTTATCATCTGGGTTTTTGTCGGGATGATATTTTATTGCTAACTTACGATATGCTTTTTTAATTTCATCATCGCTTGCGCTTTTGGTTACCCCTAATATTTCGTAAAAATCTCTTTTGCTCATTATAATTTAAATTAATTACCAACAACAACTTTAGCAAAACGAATTATTTTATCGCCTACTTTATATCCTTTTTCTACTTCATCAATTACTTTTCCTTTCATGTCTTCAGTAGGTGCAGGAATATTTGTGATAGATTCCATATAATCAACATCAAACGGTTTTCCTATACTTTCTATTGGTTCTAATCCTTTTTGAGTACAGGCTAATTTTAGCTTGTGATAAATTAAAGTAATTCCTTCTTTAATAGGTTCTACATCAGTCACATGTTCATTAGCTTTAATTGCTCTTTCAAAATCATCTATTGAAGGAATAATTGCTTTGAATACATCTTCTCCAGCAGAACGAATTATATCGGATTTTTCTTTAATAGTACGTTTACGATAATTATCAAATTCAGAATATAATCTTAAGTATTTATCATTTAATTCTGCAATTTTAGCTTCATAATTTATAGATTGGTTTGAATCATCTTGATTATTTTCTGAAGTTGTTTCTTCAACTATTTGCTCGTTATTAGAATCAATAGTTCCTTCTGGTTGATTCATAGGTTCTTTCTCATTCTGTTCCATAATATTTTTTTTGCAAATTTAGGTAATCAATATGTTTGCCATCCTTAAAAAACCGAAAAATTGTCAGTTTTTACTATATTAAAGCCTATTTTAAAAATCAAATGACTCACTATTTGACAAAATCAGGCATCTATTGGCATAATTTTATTATAAAGCTATTATTATTTTAGTTGAAGTTCTAAGGCTTTATCTAAAGCCTCACCTCTTAAATTTTTAGCAATAATTATGCCGTTACCATCAATTAGCACATTTGAAGGAATACTATTAACTCCATATCTACTGGCAGCAGCATTATTCCAACCTTGTAAATCACTCACGTGATAAGGCCAAATTAACCCGTCTTTTTCTATTGCTTTAATCCAAGCTATTTCATTTTGGTCTAGCGATACGCTTAATATTTCAAAACTTTTGCCATTTTTAAATTTTTGTGTGTGGTATTTATTATAAGCATTAACAACCGTAGGATTTTCTGCTCTACAAGGACCACACCAGCTTGCCCAGAAATCAATTAAAACTAATTTATCTTTAAATGATGAAAGTGTAATGATTTTCCCTTGTGGAGAGGCCATCATTATCTCAGGAGCTTTATTTCCTAAATTAATTCCTTCTACAATGTCAATAGCTTTGTTTTTTGAAATTTCAGTATTTGATTTTTCGGAAAATGATACTGTTGTTTCTTTTTTACTTTTACACGAAAACAATAAAATACCAATTAAAGTAGCTATTATAGTATGTTTTAGAGTCATTATTTAATTGTTTTTTCTAATAATTTCAGCACCAATAGCATTTAAACGACTGTCAATATTTTGATAACCTCTATCAATTTGATTGATATTAAAAATAGTACTTTTTCCTTTTGCACTCATAGCAGCTATAAGTAACGCAACTCCTGCTCTAATATCAGGAGATGCCATTTGTATGGCACGTAACTGTACTTTACGATCTAAGCCCATAACTGTTGCACGATGGGGGTCACATAAAATTATTTGAGCGCCCATATCTATAAGTTTATCAACAAAAAACAATCTACTTTCAAACATTTTTTGGTGTACTAAAATATTACCACGCGCTTGAGTGGCAGTTACTAAAATAATACTTAATAAATCAGGTGTAAATCCTGGCCAAATAGCATCTGCAACAGTTAGCATTGACCCATCAATAAATGTATCTATTTCATAATGTTCTTGAGAAGGTATATAAATATCATCACCTCTTCGTTCCATTTGTATTCCTAATCTAGAAAACACTTTTGGTATACAACCTAAATTATCATATGATACATCTTTAATTGTAATTTCAGATTGAGTCATTGCTGCCATTCCAATAAAAGAACCTATTTCAATCATATCAGGTAAAATACGATGATGAGTGCCTTTTAAAGAAGTAACGCCTTCAATAGTTAATAAATT
Organism: uncultured Flavobacterium sp.; assembly: GCA_964541155.1. GTDB lineage: Bacteria > Bacteroidota > Bacteroidia > B-17B0 > Aurantibacillaceae > UBA4416. Next base: position 298,789 of record CAZIPC010000001.1, on the reverse strand, counting down.
AGAGCCAACTCCAGAAATTTTAGCTCCCATTGCATTTAACATTTTACATAATTGTTGTAAATATGGTTCGCAAGCGGCATTATATATAGTTGTAATACCTTCCGCTAAAACAGCTGCCATTACAATATTTGCAGTTCCTGTAACAGATGCTTCATCAAGAAGCATATAAGCACCTTTTAGTTTCTTTGCTGAAACTTTAAAGTTTTCATTATCATGATCATACTCGAATTTTGCTCCTAAGTTTTCAAAGCCAATAAAGTGAGTATCCATTCTTCTTCTTCCTATTTTATCACCTCCTGGTTTTGGCATATATGCTACTCCAAATCGAGCTAACATCGGACCAATAATCATTGTAGAACCTCGTAGCCCCCCACCTTTCTTTTTAAATTCTTCTGAAACTAAATAATCAACTTTTATTTCATCTGATTGAAAGGTGTATTGTTCATGTCCTGTTTTTTCAACTTTAACTCCTAAATCACGTAATAGGTCAATTAGTTTGTTAATGTCTACAATATCAGGAATATTACTAATTGTTACTTTTTCGGGTGTTAATAATACTGCACACAAAATTTGTAATGCTTCGTTTTTTGCTCCTTGCGGAATGATATCTCCTTTTAATTGCTTTCCTCCTGTAACTTCAAAAATGGCCATAAATTATGATGTTGGTCGGTTATTGTTGTTTCTGTGTTTAAATTTATTTTTATTATTTTTCTTATGTCTGTTTTTATTATTTCCACCAGCATTAACCGTAATAGGCATTTGATTATTATGATTTTTGTTTCTCAATTCATTGGCATGAGTTAATGCGGCTGATTCATCAATAACTAATTCGTTATTTGTCATTTCTTTAAATTGCTTAAAAATAACATCATCAGTTACAGAATCTTTATTCCAGTTTACATAAGATTTTTTTAAGTGATTTGCAATTAATCGCGATAGTTCTTTTTTTTCAGGTCCTTCTTGGTATGTTTTTGCAACATCTATAATACGTTCAATGGTTTTACCATAATGTTTGTATCTTATTTTATTTGCAGGGTATGAAACAGTTTTTGGTTTAGTAGTAAATGTTTCGGCATTAGGTTTTGGATATGGAGAATCCACATCTAATTGAAATTTAGAAATTAAAAATAAATGATCCCATAATTTATGAGTAAAATCAGCTATATCACGTAAATGTGGATTTAGTTGTCCCATGATTTGAATGATAGCTCTTGCACATTTATTTCGTTCTTCCCTATCTTCAATAGTAACGCAATGATCAATCATTACTTGAATATTTCTTCCATACTCTGGGATTTCTAGTTTAGGGAGCTGTGTATTGTATTCCATAATGCTGTTAAAAAGGTTAAATATAATAAAAATTAAGTCATATTTGAAAGCTTTTTATAGAGATATAAAAATCAAAACGTTAATAAACTCAATTGTTTTTAGATATTTTTAAAAAATATTATAATAGTTTATTGAATTTGTTTAATCATTACAAAATCATTCATCTGATATCCATTACCTATGTCAAAATCTTCTACTTTATTTATTATAAAACCATTTTTAAAATAAAAATTTATTGATTTAAAATTTTGTCTATTTACAGTAAGAATCAAAGACTTAGGATTAACCTCTTTAATCAATAAATCAAGTATTAAAGTTCCAATTCCTTTGTTAGAATAATTTTTGTCAATATAAAATTTATGAATAAAATAATCGCTATTATTTTCTGAACTAATTGATAAAAAACCAATTGCTTCTTTATCATTTTTTATTAAATAAAAATTATGTTTTTTTATATTTAATTGCTCTATTAAACTATTAAGATTATATATTTTTTCAAGCATGTAATCAACTTGATTTTTTCCAATTATTTCGATATAATGATTATTCCATATGTTATGTGCTAGTTTTGCAATTGTTTCTAAATCTTTTTCTTTTGCTTTTTTTAAGTATACCATCACTACAAGTATTTATGTATCTTTGTGCTTGTTAATTTTTAAATCAAAATAATTGAAACCGAATATACAGCAAAAAATTTCAATCAAAAATCGCAGAGCTACTTTCGACTATACTTTTATAGAAACTTATACAGCAGGTATAGTACTAGTTGGTACTGAAATTAAGGCAATTAGAGAAGGAAAAGCTTCTTTAGTTGATAGTTTTTGTTATTTCAGAAATGACGAGTTGTATATAAAAAATTTAAATATTAGTATATATACTGAGGGTAATTTATACAATCATGAACCAACCAGAGAACGCAAATTATTGCTAAATCGTCAAGAATTACACAAAATACAAAAAAAAATGATGGATAAAGGATTAACGATTATACCTACCCTTTTATTCACTTCGGATAATGGCTATGCTAAAATAGAAATAGCAGTAGCAAAAGGAAAAAAACAATTTGATAAAAGAGAAGATTTAAAAACAAAAGATTTAAATCGAGAATTGGATAGAAAATTTAAATAACTTAACATATTATTATGAAAAAAATATTTTTTTTAGCTTCGATTATTAGTTTAGCGTGTGCTTCATGTAAAACAAAAAAAAATAGCGCTTCCTCTTCTGAAAATAAAATTGATTTAATAACTAATACGCCTTCTAATTCTCTAACCTATCGATTAATCGTTTCTTTTATTAGTAAGGGTAGCGGTACTGATAAAGTAAGAAAAGAACGATTTTTGAATTACCTTAATTCTAAACAGGTAAAATTGGATTATAAAACAGTTAATTGGGGTCGAGAAGGAGAAACCGATTATTGTTTTATGCTAACAGAATTAAGCACAAAAAAAGAATTATTTAGTTTTATAGAAGACATAAAAAAAATATCAGAAGGAAGTGATATAATGCTTTTAACAGAAAATGCAGAATGTACTCACAAAGGAAGATAATTTTGTAATAATTATTTGTATTACAACTTATATTCGTTATTTTTTTCAACAAAATAGAAGTTTTCATCAATTAATTGTGGAAAATCGAGTCAAATCTGACTCGATTTTTTTTATACTTTTGTACCCTAACAAAATTAAATTCTTTTAAAATGAACGAAATTGGATTAAAAGCACAAGATGCTTCTGTTGCCCAATTAGGCCTTGCTAATGTTGAAATGGCTTATTGGAATTTGCATCCATCAGAACTGGTTGAAGAAACTATTATTCGTGGACAAGGTGTATTAACTGATGTTGGAGCTTTAGCTATTGATACGGGTGAATTTACTGGTCGTTCTCCTAAAGATAAATTTGTGGTTTATGATGAAAATACAAAAGATAGTGTATGGTGGGGAGATGTAAATAATCGTTTTGAATCAGATAAGTTTGATGCTTTACATAATCGTATGTTAGCATATTTAGGAAAAAAAGAAATTTGGATTAGAGATGCCTACGCTTGTGCAGATCCATCTTTTAGAATAAATATTCGTGTTGTAAATGAAACTCCTTGGGCTAACTTATTTTCTTCTAATTTATTTTTACGCCCTACAACTGAAGAGATTAAAACGTTTAAACACGATTGGTTAATTATTAATGCTCCTGGCTTTATGGCTGATCCTAAAATTGATGGGACTCGTCAGCACAATTTTGCTATTATTAATTTCACTAAAAAAACAATTTTAATTGGAGGAACAGGTTATACAGGAGAAATTAAAAAATCAATTTTTTCTGTATTAAATTATATTCTACCTCATGAGAAAAAAGTTCTTTCAATGCATTGTTCTGCAAACATTGGAAAAGATGGAGATACAGCTATTTTCTTTGGCTTATCAGGAACAGGAAAAACTACTTTATCTGCAGACCCTAATCGTAAATTAATTGGAGATGATGAACACGGTTGGGCTGATAATTCTGTATTTAATTTTGAGGGGGGATGTTATGCTAAATGTGTTGATTTAACTGCAGAAAAAGAACCTCAAATTTTTAATGCTATCAAATTTGGGTCATTATTAGAAAATATAAATTATTATGAAGGAACGACTACTGTTAATTATGCAGATATTTCGCGAACAGAAAATACACGTGTGAGTTATCCTGCAAATTATATTGATAATGCTGTTACTCCGGCAGTTGGAGACATTCCTAAAAATATTTTCTTTTTAACATGTGATGCTTTTGGTGTTTTACCTCCAATTTCTAAGCTAAACACAGGTCAAGCCATGTATAATTTTATTTCTGGATATACAGCTAAGGTTGCAGGTACCGAAATGGGAATTACAGAACCAACAACAACTTTTTCTGCATGTTTTGGGAAAGCATTCTTGCCTTTACACCCTACTAAATATGCCGAGTTATTAGGAGAAAAATTAAAGAAACATAATGTAAACGTTTGGCTTTTAAATACTGGCTGGGTTGGTGGTTCCTATGGAGTAGGAAATCGTATTAAATTATCATATACCCGTGCTTTAATAACTGCTGCTTTAAACGGAGAGTTAGATAAAGTTGAAATGGGCACTACTAATTTCTTTGGATTAAAATTTCCTAAAACATGTAAAGATGTTCCAAGTGAGTTATTAGATCCTCGTAATTCTTGGGCAGATAAATCTGCTTACGATGCAAAAGCTAAAAATTTAGCTGAACAATTTATTAAAAATTTCGAGCAATATGCATCTGCTGCAAATGAAGAGATTTTATCAGCAGCTCCTAAAATTGCTCAAGAAGCTTAAAATATATTTCTTTATTAACAAAAAAGCCCTTAAATATTTAAAGGGCTTTTTTATTTTACAATATATTAATTATTATTCTTTCTCTCCACGATGATAATTTTCTGTTTTGATTAAATTACCTTTTTCATTGTAAAAATTCCAAGTCCCTTGTTTTTGATAATCACCTAACTCTGGTCTTAAAATCATCATTCCTTCTTCTTTAATTTTGCCATTTAAATAAAATTCTTTTTTTATGTATGTTTTAGTTTTTTTATCAATTAATTCAAATAAAGAAGCGGGTAATCCATTTTCAAAAAAAGAATTTCTTTTATACAAAAACTCCATGTGTTTATCGTTTTCTTCAACGTATTCAGGTAGCCCATTTTTAAAATAATCGTATTGATTTTGAGGATTCCCTTGAAAATAATTTATAGTAGAACGGATATTACCATTATCATAATATATTTCTAGTTTTGCATGTTTTAAATCTGATGAAGAAAATGCTCGTTCAATTTGACCATTTTCGTAATAATTTTTAAAAATTTTAATAAAACCATCTACATAAAAACCTTTATGTAATAATTTACCACTTATATAAAAATCTTCTTGCCATCCTTGAGCATTATAACCATCTTTAGTGTATCTCATTGAGTCTCCACCCATCATAGGCACTAGTTTATTATATCTAATAATACCATAATCTGGATCTATAATTTCTTCAGGTTTATACCTTTTTAATTGAGGAATTTGTGAAGAAAAAGATTGTGAAAAGCTATTATACGTGATGATAATTAATAAAAAAGAGTATATCAATTTTTTAAAAACCATAATAGCTAAAAATAGAATTAAAATTATATTTACAAGTTAGTGTTTACCTGTTTCTGCTAAATATCTTTCAGCATCTAAGGCACCCATGCATCCACTTCCAGCGGCAGTAATTGCTTGTCTATATGTTTTATCTGCACAGTCACCAACTGCAAATACGCCTTCTATATTTGTTTTTGTAGAGCCAGCAATTACATCAATATAACCTAAATCGTCCATATTAATTTGACCTTTAAATATATCAGTATTAGGTTTGTGACCAATAGCAACAAAAAAACCAGTTACATGTAATGTTCTTAATTCATTTGTTAAGCTATTTTTTACAATAACACCTTCAACCATTTCTTTACCTAAAATATCATGAGTTTCGCTGTTATATACTATTTCAATATTTTCAGTGTTTTTTACTCTATGTTGCATCGCTTTACTGGCGCGCATTTCTCCTTTTCGAACAATCATGTATACTTTTTTACATAATTTAGATAAATAAGTTGCTTCTTCTGCTGCAGTGTCTCCTGCTCCAACAATTGCAACTTCTTGTCCTTTATAAAAAAAACCATCACAAACAGCGCACGCCGAAACTCCCCCTGCATTCATTCGTAAACGTGTTTCATTTTCTAAGCCAAGCCATTTTGCCGAAGCACCTGTTGATATAATTACTGAATCAGCTGTAATTTCTGTTGTTTCATCTATCCAAATTCTTTTTGGATTAGAAGTTAAATCAGCTTTTGTTGCAAGACCAAATCTTACTTGTGTTCCAAAACGTTCTGCTTGTGCTTTTAAATCTTCCATAAGAGCTGGCCCTGTAACACCTTTTGGATATCCAGGAAAATTATCAACTTCAGTAGTTTCTGTTAATTGACCACCAGGTGTTAAACCTGTGTATAATACTGGTTTTAAATCGGCACGAGAGGCATATATAGCAGCAGTGTATCCAGCAGGACCGGATCCTATAATTAAACATTTAATATGTTCAGTAGTTGTTGACATAGAGTTTTTTTTATAAATGCGAATTTAATATATTAAAATCAAAAAAAATTGAAAGTTTATAAATTTTATAAATAGGATGTTTTATGAAATATTTGACTTGTTTTTGATTGTAGTAAAAAAAAACAATCCAGTAAAGCATCCAAATGTGTTGGCAAAAAAATCTAACCAATCTCCACTTCTATTATAAAATAAACTTGATTGAAAAAACTCAAGTAATCCCCCATAAAGTATACATAAAATGACTGTGACTATGATATTTTTTAAATTTAATTTAAGACTAGTATACAAATAAATTAACCAAAGATTTGTAAGTATAAAGAAAATACTAGCATGTACAATCTTATCAAAATTTAATAATTCAAGCCAGTTAGTAGATGGTATGTATTGACCTGGAGTACTACATAATATTAATATTATTATTGTCCATAATATAGATACGGTTAAGATATGTTTTAAAATGATGTTTTTCATAAAAAACAAAAACCTTCCGCAAATGCAGAAGGTTTTATACATAGTTAATAAAGATTAAGCTCCAATTAACGTTTTATATGCATCAGCCGATAATAAGTCTGCTAATTCTGCTTCATTATCTATACTAGCTTTAATCATCCATCCTTTTCCGTATGGATCAGAGTTTACAGATTCTGGAGAACTATCAATGTCTTTATTCATTTCTAGAACTTTACCAGAAATTGGCATAAATAAATCAGAAACAGTTTTTACAGCTTCTACTGTTCCAAATATCTCTTCTTTAGCAACTGTTTCACCAATTGTAGTAACATCAACGTAAACGATGTCTCCTAATTCTTTTTGAGCAAAATCAGTAATACCAATAGTTGCTACATTACCTTCTACACGAACCCATTCGTGATCTTTAGTGTACTTTAATTCTGATGGAAAATTCATATGATTGTTTTTTATATTTTAGTGCTAGTTTTTCACAAATATATGGGTTTAAATTAATTTTATAAAAAAATAAGTTATCAAATTAATAGTTATAAAACGTTTAAAACTCTATTTGTATTTATGACTAACAGATTTTAGATTTACATCGCTAAAAAAAAGATCATTCTTTATTTTACAAAACATTAAAAAACATCTTTAAAATGAAAAATATTACAGTTATAGGTAGTGGTACAATGGGAAACGGAATTGCTCATGTATTTGCACAATTTGGTTATTCTGTTAACTTAGTAGATATTAGCGATATTGCACTTCAAAAAGCATTAGCTACAATTGCTAAAAATATTGATAGACAAGTTGCAAAGGGAACAGTTACAGAAGCTGATAAAACAGCAACTTTAGCAAATATAAAAACATTTACAAAATTAGAAGAAGGTGCAAAAAATGCTGATTTAGTTGTTGAAGCGGCTAGTGAAAATGTAAATGTAAAACTGGCTATTTTTAAACAATTAGATGAAATATGTCCTCCTCATACTATTCTGGCAAGTAATACATCTTCTATTTCCATTACCCAAATAGCATCTGTTACTAAGCGTGCAGATAAAGTTATTGGAATGCATTTTATGAATCCTGTTCCTGTGATGAAATTAATTGAAGTTATCAGAGGTTATTCTACAAGCAATGAAGTTTGTCAATTAATTATGGAAACTTCTAAGAAATTAAATAAAATTCCTACAGAAGTTAATGACTATCCAGGATTTGTAGCAAATAAAATTTTAATGCCAATGATTAATGAAGCAATAATTACATTATATGAAGGAGTTGCTGGAGTTGAAGAAATAGATACTGTAATGAAGCTAGGAATGGCTCATCCAATGGGGCCGTTACAATTAGCTGACTTTATTGGATTAGATGTGTGTTTAAATATTTTACGTGTTTTATACGATGGTTTTGGCAATCCTAAGTATGCACCATGCCCTTTATTAGTAAATATGGTTACTGCAGGACATTTAGGAGTAAAAAGTGGTAAAGGATTTTATGATTATGCAAATGGCACAAAAGAATTAGTGTTGGCGGATAGATTCAAAAGATAATCAAAAATTTAAGAACTCACATTTATCATAAAAGAATATGGCAGTATATAAGTTTAAATTATTTATAGAGGATAACGAAGATATTTATAGAGAAATAGAAATATTATCTGGGCAAACTTTTGAAGATTTTCATAATGCAATTCAAGATGCATATAAATTTGATAAAAAGCATGCTGCTTCTTTTTTTGTGAGCGATGATTATTGGAGAAAAGAACAAGAAATTACATTAAGAGAAGAAGATCTTCCTCTAGATACTTATGAGTTAAAGAAAAATGTTTCTCCTAAAAACTTAATGTCAAAAACTAAAATTGCTAAGTATATAGATAGTCCTCGTCAACGATTTATGTATGTTTTTGATCCTGCTGTAAAATGGACATTTTGTATTGAGTTAATGAAAATATTACCAGATAATCCAAAAACTATTTATCCGGCTTGTGTAAAATCTGTAGGTAATGCTCCAAAACAATACAAACAAACTCAAATGACTAAAGGTGAATTAACACCTGATCAGGCAATTGCATCTATGCTAAATGATTCTGATATTACAGATGAAAGTGAAATATACAAGGCTATTAAAAATGATACGATTGGTATTGATGAAGGAGATTTAAATCATCTGGAAGGCGAAGAAGGAGAAGATGTATCTGATGATGAAGATGAATTTAGTTCAGATGATGAGGATATGGATAGTGAGGATGATATGAATGAGGATTATAGTTATGATGAAGATTAAGAAAAAAATGTAACCAATAATAAAAATTGAAAACTATGCAAACCAAAGAAACAGCAAATGCAGCTTATGAATCGCAACTAAACGATTGGATTGTTCAAGAAAAAGCAGCTATTGAATTAATTGGAACCATCGGAAAATTGTGGTTCGAAAAATCTATTGAATTAGTTTTATTTAGAAACCAATTAGTAGATAGAAGCGTTAGTGAAATTATGAATTTACACTTATATGCAAAAAATATTGTTAAAAAAACAATTTCGGTAAATGATACATTAGCTATTTCGGTTGCTATACATAATGCAGATGTTTGTCCTTCAAGAATTGATATTGGAAAATTATCTTTTGAATATCATCAAGAAAAAGCAAATTTTAAATCGGTTGATGAATTTGTTGCCAATAAATTAAAAAATTTAATAGGAACAAAAACAACTATTTCTCCTAAAGATGTTGTTTTATTTGGTTTTGGTCGAATTGGTCGTTTGGCTGCTCGAGAATTAATATCACAAGCTGGTAAAGGAGAACAATTACGTTTACGCGCTATTGTAACCCGTGGAAGTAGTAATGATGATATTATTAAACGTGCTGATTTGTTACGAACAGATTCTGTTCATGGTAATTTTCCTGGAACTGTAATTGAAGACTTAGAAAACAAAGCATTAATTATTAATGGCCATACGGTTCATATGATTGATGCTAAAAATCCAGAAGACGTAGATTATACGCTTTATGGTATCGAAAATGCATTACTTATTGATAATACTGGCGTTTTTAGAGATGATGTAGAATTAAGTCGTCATTTAAAAGCAAAAGGAATAGCAAAAGTATTATTAACAGCACCAGCTAAAGGAAACGTTCCTAACGTTGTGCATGGTGTAAATCATGAAACTGTAGATGTAAAAAATCAACAAATATTTTCAGCAGCATCGTGTACCACTAATGCTATTATGCCTATCCTTTATGTAATAGATAAAGAGTTAGGAATAGCAAAAGGACATATTGAAACTGTTCACTCATACACAAACGATCAAAATTTATTAGATAATTATCATAAAAAATACCGTCGTGGCCGCTCAGCAGCATTAAATATGGTAATTACAGAAACAGGTGCTGAAAGTGCTCTTAAAAAAGTATTACCACACTTATCTGGTAAGTTTACAGCTAACTCGGTTCGAGTACCAACCCCAAATGTATCATTAGCAATATTAAATTTAAATATTAATAAGGAAGTTACACGAGAAGATGTTAATGAAATTATTAGGAATTATGCTTTAAACGGTGATTTAGTAGAACAAATTCAATACGCATTTAGTAATGAGTTAGTATCTTCAGATATTATTGGTAATCCTTGTCCATCTGTATTTGATAGTAATGCTACAATCATTTCTCCTGATAAAAAAAGTATAGTGTTATATGTTTGGTATGATAATGAATACGGATACACGCGTCAGGTAATTCGTTTTTCTAAACATATTGCAGAAGTTAGAAGAGCAACTTATTACTAGTTACTTATAATGTTTATTTTAAGCCTCATTTTTTAAATGAGGCTTTTTTATTTAATTATTAAAATAATGAAGATTATTGAATATTCTGAGCGTAAAAAATGGGCATTAACGTTACATTTAGTATCTTCGCACATTGTAATGAAATAATATGTTAGAGAAATTAGAAGAAATTAAAAGAAGATATAATGATGTGGAAGCAAAGCTTGGAGATCCAAGTGTTATTGCTGATATGCGTTTATTTAAAAAATTAAATATAGAATACAAAAGTTTACAACCAATAGTTGAAGCTTATTATAAATACAAACAAATTACAGATAATATAAATGGCGCAAAAGAAGTTTTAGCAACTGAAAAAGACAAAGATTTTTTAGATATGGCTAAAGCTGAATTAGAAGAAAATAGAGCTGCAGAAGAAAAACTTCAAGAGGAAGTTCGCTTATTACTAATTCCAAAAGACCCAGAAGATGCTAAAAACTGTACTATGGAAATTAGAGGTGGTACAGGTGGTGATGAGGCTGCTATTTTTGCTGGTGATTTATTTGATATGTATAGAAGATATTGTGAAATTAAAGGATATCAGTTAGAGGTAGTTGATGAAAGCCCTGGATCAATGGGTGGATTTAAAGAAATAGTATTTAATGTAAAAGGAGAAAATGCTTTTGGAACTATGAAGTTTGAAAGTGGTGTACATCGCGTGCAACGTGTTCCTGCTACAGAAGCAGCAGGACGAGTTCATACATCTGCAGCAACTGTAGTAGTGTTACCTGAAGCAGAAGAATGGGACATTGAAATTAAACCAGCTGATATTGAAATGGCTACAGCTCGAAGTGGCGGTGCTGGTGGACAAAATGTAAATAAAGTAGAATCAAAGGTGATTTTAACCCATAAGCCATCTGGAATTGTTGTTACTTGTCAAACACAACGTAACCAATTAGGGAATCGTGAGAAAGCCATGGAAATGTTACGATCTAAACTATATGATTTAGAATTTCAAAAACGATTAGCAGAAACTACAGGACGAAGAAAAAGTATGGTTAGTACGGGAGACAGATCTGAAAAGATTAGAACATATAATTATCCTCAAAATCGTATTACAGATCACCGTATTGGCTTAACCTTGTATAATTTAACCGATTTTACAAATGGATATATTCAACAAATGATAGACGCTTTACAGTTTGCCGAAAATGCAGAACGATTAAAAGAAGGAGGATTATAACACTAATTCATTTAAAAAAATTGTATGACAAGAACAGAATTAATCAACGAAATTAAAACCAAAAAAACATTTTTATGTGTTGGTTTAGATCCTGATATTGACAAAATACCTCAATTTCTATTATCGGAAGAAGATCCTATTTTTGAATTTAATCGTCAAATAATTGATGCAACAGCACCATACTGTGTAGCTTTTAAACCCAATACTGCATTTTATGAAGCATATGGCTTAAGTGGAATGTTAAGTCTTGAAAAAACGATCAAATATATCAAACACGAATATCCGAATCATTTTTTAATAGCTGATGCAAAACGTGGTGACATAGGGAATACGTCGAGCATGTATGCCAAAGCTTTTTTTAATAGATTGCACGCTGACGCAATTACTGTAGCTCCTTACATGGGAAGCGATTCGGTTAAACCATTCTTAGAATTTGAAGGAAAGTGGGCTATAGTTTTAGCTCTTACATCAAATGAAGGAGCTAAAGATTTTCAATTAGATAAAGGAAAATCTGAATATTTATTTCATCACGTTTTAAGAACTTCTAGCCAATGGGGTACTATTGATAATATGATGTATGTTGTTGGAGCAACACAAGCAAAAATGTTAGATGATGTAAGACAAATTGTTCCAAATCATTTCTTATTAGTTCCTGGAGTAGGTGCACAAGGCGGAAGTTTATCTGAAGTATGTAAACATGGGTTAATTAAAAATGACATTGGATTGTTAATTAATTCTTCTAGAGCTATTATTTATGCTTCAAATAACGAAGATTTTGCTTCTGCTGCGGCTAAAGAAGCTAAATCAGTAGCAAACGAAATGAGTGTATACCTGTAAAAAAGTAGTTATTTTTTTATAGGTTCGTTATCATCTTTGTATTTATTATAATTTAAAGTATTACCCCAAAAATTCATTTGTTGTTTTATCCAAGCTTTTCTATTTGCAACATAATTAGTAGCTGGATTTGCTTTATATCTTAATGGATTTGGAAGTATAGCTGCAATGGCCGCTGCTTCATCTTTAGTGAGTATTTTTGCTGATTTATGAAACCAATAATGAGATGCTGCTTCGGCTCCGTATACACCATTTCCCATTTCAATACTATTTAAATAGACTTCCATAATTCGTTCCTTACTCCAAAATACTTCAATTAACAAAGTAAACCAAGCTTCAAACGCTTTTCTAATATAGCTCCTACCCTGCCATAAAAATACATTTTTTGCTGTTTGTTGAGTAATTGTACTACCCCCCCTAAAACGTTTGCCTTCTTTATTTTCTGTCATTGCTTTTTTTATTGCACTAATATCAAAACCAAAATGTTTTAAATAATTTTGATCTTCACTACAAACAACAGCTAATTGTAATTTTGGTGAAATTTCTGATAATGAAACCCAATCATGCTCTATAATAAATCCTTTTTTATCGCCTATTTGTTCTATATTTCTAATAATCATTAACGGAGTTATTGGAACAGGACACCATCTATAAACTAAAACAAATATTATAGACAATAAAAAAAAAGATATACATATTTTCCAAATAACAGTAAATAATATTGCTAATATTTTTTTCATAAACAGTAAAACTATTGTATTATTTAGGTTAAGTTTGCCATTAATTAAAAAATTAAGAACACCTCTTTTTTAATAACATGAGCAAAAAACAAACATATATTATTTTAATAATCGCAATTTTAGGGGTTATAGGCTTGTATTTTTATAATAAATATAAAGTAGCTCCGAAAATTAATATTTCAAAATTGGAAGTTCTAACTTCAGATTCTGTAAAAATTAACATCACTTCATTAAAAGGTAAAAAAGTAATTATTTGTTTTTATGCATCATGGTGCCCAAATTGTATTGAAGAACTAAAAATATTAAACACTATTAAACATAGTGAATTAAAAAATATTGAAATTGTAGCAATAACCGATGAAGGAATCAGAAAATTAAATCAATTCAAAACAAAAACAAATTATTCATTTATGTTTTTAACTTTAACTACATCATTTTCTCAAATTAATATTAACTCAATACCTACAACTTATTTATTAAATACAAAAGGAGAAATTGTTTACAATAAAGTTGGTTACATAAGTTGGGAAGATCACTCAAATATTGAGCATTTAAAAGCAATAATGGAATAAATTAAATTATTGGTCAAGAATAATATATTCAATATATTTAAAGTCTATTTCTATCACTCTTTTTATGACAAAAATAAAATTTGGAACCGACGGCTGGAGAGCCATTATAGCTAAAGACTTTACAGTTGATAACGTTGCAAGAGTAACAGAGGCAACAGCGATATGGATAAAAAATAATTTTAAAAATCCTAGCGCCGTGGTGGGACACGATTGCAGATTTGCTGGAGAATTATTTGCAGAAACCACCGCAAAAGTGTTTATCGCAAATGGAGTTAAAGTATATTTAGCTAAAGACTATGTATCTACGCCAATGATTTCATTGGGCGCTTTAAAATTAAATTCATCTTTAGGTATTATTATTACAGCAAGCCATAATCCTCCTTCATATAACGGATATAAATTAAAAGGAAATTATGGTGGACCACTTGTTCCCGAAAAAATTCAGGAAATTGAAGATATAATTCCTGAAATTGCTAATTCTAATTTTAATTCAATAAACTTAATTGAAGCAGAAAAAAATGGATTACTAGAATATGTGAATTTAGAAGATATGTATATCAAACATGTTGAGAGCAATTTTGATTTAGATGCTATTAAAAAATCTAAATTAAAGTTAGCATATGATAGTATGTTTGGCGCAGGTAAACGAGTAATGAAACGATTATTCCCAGAAATTATTCATTTACATGATGATGACAACCCTGGTTTCCACGGTCAAGCCCCAGAACCTATCCACAAAAATTTATTAGAATTCAGTGAATTAATAAAAAATGATGGGGAAATAAACTGTGGATTATGTACAGATGGAGATGCTGATAGAATAGGTTTATATGATAGCAAAGGTAATTTTGTTGACTCTCATCATATCATTTTGCTGTTAGTGAAATATTTGGTTGAAGAAAAAAAATATGGAGGTAAAATTGTAGCTGCTTTTTCAGTTACTCCACGAATTAATAAATTAGCTAAACATTATAATTTACCTTTAGTAATTACTCAAATTGGTTTTAAACATATTGCAGGATATATGATTAATGAAGATGTCATAATGGGAGGAGAAGAAAGTGGAGGAATTGCAATAAAAGGGCATATACCAGAACGAGACGGAATATGGATGGGATTAACTATTTGGGAATACATGGCAAAATCTGGTAAAACGCTTGAGCAATTAATCGAAGATTTATACAAACTAACAGGCCCATTTGTATATGAACGAAATGATTTACATCTAACAGAAGAAATAAAACAAAAAATAATTAAAGGATGTAAAGATGATATTTATAAATCTTTTGGCTCTTATAAAGTTGAAAGATTAGAAACTATTGATGGATGGAAATATCATTTTGAAAATGAACAATGGTTAATGATTAGAGCCAGTGGCACCGAACCCGTTTTAAGATTATATGGAGAAAGTGATACTCTTGAAAATACCAGAAAATTATTAAAAGCAGCTCAAGACACACTTTTAGGATAAGATATAAAATTGGCTCTATTTTTGGAGCCTTTTTTTATACATTAAATCTAAAAAATAGACTGTTAATTTATATTAATTATGTGCTTTTTGGCAAAATTTCATTAAGTTTGCAGACTACTCAAATGTCATTAGAAACAAATATAAAATCTGCAATTAGAGATGTACCTGATTTTCCAAAACCAGGGATTATGTTTAAAGACATAACTCCAATTTTTGAAAATCAAACGTTATGTAATGAAATAGTAAATGGCTTTATTGATAACTTAACTATAATACCAGATGCTATTATTGGCATTGAAAGCCGTGGATTTTTGTTTGGTCTAATGCTTGCAAATAAGTTAAATATACCGTTTATTTTAGTAAGAAAAGCAGGAAAATTACCTTACAAAACAATAAGTTATGAATATGCACTAGAATATGGAACAGCAAAAATTGAAATGCATATTGATAGCTTAAAAAAAGGATGGAAAGTATTAATACATGATGATTTATTAGCAACAGGTGGTACTGCAGAAGCTGCTGCTCATTTAGTAGAACAACAAGGTGCCACAGTAAGTGGTTTTAGTTTTGTTGTAGGATTAGATTT
Source organism: uncultured Flavobacterium sp. (assembly GCA_964541155.1). Taxonomy (GTDB): domain Bacteria; phylum Bacteroidota; class Bacteroidia; order B-17B0; family Aurantibacillaceae; genus UBA4416. Next base: position 282,702 of record CAZIPC010000001.1, on the reverse strand, counting down.
TTTAAATGGAACACAAAAATTAAGTAAACACTCAAATAATATTATATGTCTAGTACACTATTAGAAACCCCAGTAGGATTTAATTTTCAATTAAACGAAAATCAAAAAGCAATTGCTGATATGATTCGTAAATTTGGAAAAGAACATATTTACCCAAAAATGATGGAATGGGACGAAGCTCAAATTTTTCCGGTTGATGTATTTAAAAAACTAGGAGAACTTGGCTTAATGGGCGTTTTAGTTCCAGAAGAATATGGTGGTTCGGGATTAACTTATACCGAATATGTTACAGCTATCATTGAATTAAGTAAAATTTGTGGTTCAATTGGATTATCAATGGCCGCTCATAATTCATTATGTACAGGTCATATTTTAACCTTTGGAAATGAAGAACAAAAGAAAAAATATCTACCAAAATTAGCAACTGCAGAGTGGATTGGCGCCTGGGGTTTAACCGAAACAGGCACGGGTTCTGATGCTGGAGGAATGGCTACAACAGCTATAAAAGATGGTGATTATTATGTTTTAAATGGATCTAAAAATTTTATTACCCATGCTATTACTGGTAATGTAGCAGTAGTTATTGCCAGAACTGGTGAAAAAGGGGATAGTCATGGAATGAGTGCTTTTATTATCGAAAAAGGCACTCCTGGTTTTAAATCTGGAAAAAAAGAAAATAAACTTGGAATGCGCGCTAGCGAAACGGCTGAATTAATTTTTGACAATTGTAGAGTTCATAAAGATCAATTATTAGGTAAAGAAGGTGATGGATTTATACAAGCTATGAAAGTGTTAGATGGCGGTCGTATTTCTATTGCAGCATTAAGTTGTGGTATTGCAAGAGGTGCATATGAATGCGCTTTAAAATATGCTAAAGAACGTGAGCAATTTGGAAAACCTATTGCAGCTTTTCAAGCCATTAGTTTTAAATTAGCTGATATGGCAACAGAATTAGATGCTGCTGAATTATTAACATTTAAAGCAGCTGACTTAAAAAATAGAGGACAAAAAATGACAAAAGAGGGTGCTTTTGCTAAATATTATGCTTCGGAAGTTTGTGTTAGAAATAGTACAGAAGCTGTACAAATTTTTGGAGGATACGGATTTACTAAAGATTTTCCTGCCGAAAAATATTATCGTGATAGTAAATTATGTACCATTGGAGAAGGTACAAGTGAAATACAAAAATTAGTTATTAGTAGAGAATTATTAAAAGACTAATATTAAATTTTATAATAAAAAAAGGCTTCTTAGTTTTAAGAAGCCTTTTTTTATTTGGAAAGTTAAACTAACCGTTCATCTTTAATTACAATATCTTTATAATACACATCTATACAAACTAATATTGCTAAGAACCCCCAAAAAGGAACAGATGCTTTGTCTGTATCTAAAAAATTATTCAAAAATCCATGAACAAAATAAGTACTCATACCCATTAAAATAGAAATCGTTAATATTTTTAAAGCTTTATCTTTAACCGTATAAGCCAGTCTATAGCCCAAAAACATTACTGATATAACTAATACTATAACAATAGAAGCACCAATAAAACCCTGCTCGCATAATGGGCCTAAATATTCACTATGAGCATTTCCTTTATCTCCAAAATTTGTTGAGATAATTGTTTTTTGACTGCTTTTTTGATAAGGTGCATATAAAAATTGATATGTTCCAGGTCCAAAACCCAAAAAAGGTTTTTCTTCAAACATTTGTAAAGCACAACTCCATCTGTTTAAACGTTCTAGATTAGAAGCATCTGTAGAAATATTTGACATAGATTCAACATTAGCAGCAAAATCACCATCCGAGTCTGTGTTATTTCTTCCTAAAACAATCAGTATTTCAGTTTGAAACGATAAAAAAAGTATAACTCCAACAATTATAGTCATTAAAATAGTTCTGAATTTTATTTTAAATAATAAAGTAATTAAAACACCTATCGAAACAACTAAACTCAACCACCCTGCCCTAGCAAATGATATTATTATAGAAACAATAAATATAATTAGAAGTATTAAACATATTAATTTAATAATTTTAGAAATATGATTCATAAATAATATACCACACATCACCGGAATATACATTGCTAATGCTGCTCCATATGCTGTGTGATCATTATAAAAAGGAGATACTATCCAATCTGCAATTTTTTCATCAAAAGCATATGCCGAATGTTTGATTGTAGTTATGATTGCAACAATTGCTAAGGCAACCGAATAAAATAATAAATGATAAATTATTGTTTTTTTCTTTTTAAATAACTCTGTGCATATAAAATAACATGATGTAATAAACCATATACGCGCCAAAATAAATTTTATAGATATGATTGGCATTTGGCTTGTTAATGTTGTAATTAAAATCCAAGCTAATTGAATAAAAAGTATAATTGTAATCGGATGTTTTGCTATTCTTTTATCTGTAATGCCGCTTTGAATTTCATTTAACAAATAAATAATGGTAATACCTATCATTAATGGTTCTGAAGGTAAACTTAAATTTAATCCATCAGCATACCCTAATTCTTTTAAACTTATGGCTAATGGGGTTGAAAAAACCATTAGATACATTATTTTTTCGATATCAAAAATTGCTAAAGCTAATATTAGTAAAGCAAATGGAAGCATATTAAAAAGATAAAACATATCTTTTGAAAATAACAAAACATATACATTTACTAAAATGTAACTAATAACTACAAAATAAAATAAATTGATATGTTTTAACTTACTCAATCGTTTGTTGATGAATAGTTTTATCTAATAATTAAAAAATTAAACAAAATCATTAATCCTAATTAGTTAGAATTAATATGTTGATTTATCTTATTTTTTAAATCACCTAAACGCTCATTAAATAATAAAATAAAGAATGCTATAAAAAATGCAGATGCTGTAGAAATTAATACAATTAAAAATCTTACAGGTTTTGCTTTTTTCTCGTTTGGCATAGCCTTATCTACAATAAATTTTGAAGGCATTGGTTTATTGTAATTTACTAAAGCTTCGTCATATTTATTTTTAATAATTGGATATTTCAATCTATACTTTTTTAAATCTCCATACACCGCATCGTAGGCTGTTCCGTATTTTTTTAAAATATCCAATTTTTCTTGTAATTTTTTTTGCGCCGATTCATTACCTTTTTCAATTGCTTTTGCCATTCCTTTACTATAGGCTGCAATTTCGACTTTGTTATCTAAAACACCCAATTGTTTTATAACTTGTAAACTATCCTCTAATTCATTAATTCTAGTTATAGTTGCATAATATTCTTCTTTTGTAATTTCTAATGCTTGTTGAGCTACCTCTCTTTGCATCCTATATTTAACAGAATCTGCATAAGCAACTATGGAGTTAGCAATATCAGCTGATCTGTTGGCTATATAATCGTAAACATCAATTCGTATAGAAACAAAATTGGTACGTTTAAAACTTACCATATCTTCCCATTTTAATTTTAAATAATGTTGAGAATAAGGTGTGTTTTTTTCTATTTTCCAGTTCAACCATAAATCGTACTTATCTGCCACTCGATTTCTTATTTCGCTAGAATTTAATATTTGTAATAATTTTTCAGCATCGTCTTCATCACCTAAATCCATGTAATCTTCTTGCGCACCTTGGTTTTGTTCTATTAATAATTTAGAAACAGAAAATGTTCGAGAGGGAAATACAATTGCTGTGGATAAATATTGAGGTGCAATAATAAATGAAGCCACAGCAGATAGTATTGCTGCTGAAATAGTAACAATAATTAGTTGCTTTCTCCAAGTATATAATTTAGCTATTAGCTTAATTGATTCGTTATTAAAGTTAGATTGATTCATAAGTCAAATATACTATTTTAAGCTATATTTTAATTAATTTTTAATATTAAGAAAAGGGTAATTTATTAGATGTTTTTTTAAAAGCTTATTTATATTTTATAAATCTAAAAATTGATTTAATATTTAATAATCCTGATATAAACGCCCATGATACTGAAAAAATACTCATCATTGCAAAGTTCATCATCCAGTTTTGCGTAAATGAACGAGAAGCGTAATTAAAAATTATTATTCCAATATTAAACACTAATAGAGCAATAATTAAGCGATAGTTAATTTTAAATTTAAATATTTTATACGCAAAATAAATTTGTATACCTGCTGTAAAAAATTGTGTAATTAAACTCGATATAGCACTTCCCATAGCTTTGTATTGAGGTATTAAAATAAAGTTTAATATTAAATTTATTAAGATACCAATAACTGCCATACTATTTAGTTGCTTTAAATTGCCATTTGCTGTAAGTAGTGTTCCAAAAATATAAGTGGTTGAAACAGCTGTAAAACACAGCATAAGAATACTAAATTCTACTGCAGAGTCAGTAACACCATGATTAATAATAGCTGATAGCTCATTTGAATAAAAAAAACATCCTATCGAAACAACTAACGCAGGAGTTACTAGTAATATAAATGATAATTTAACTAATTGCTCTACGTTTTCTTTATGTTTTATCATTCTACTAAAAATAGGAATTAATTGAATAGAAAAAAGATACGCTATCATATTACCCGCTTCTAACAATCTAAACGCTTTTGCATAAATGCCAGCTTGTTCAGACCCCTCTCCTTCTGGCAACAAAACACCTAACATTACGCTATCTAAACGGTTATAAAATGTCATTAGTAATACCAAAATAGCAAACGGAAAACTTTGTTTAAGAATCATTAAACTAAATGGCCAATTCCATTTTAATTTAAAATGTTCTGTTTTATAATACACAGTCATAAAAGCAATAACTGCAGTTAAAAAATACCCTAATGTTTGAGAATATACAAACATCATGATATCTATTTCTATACCAAACCACTGTAGCAATAAGCCTAAACACAAAAATATCATTATTACTCTGTCTGCTACTGATACAAAGCTATCTGTTTTAAACAAATGAAGTCCTAACAAACTTGATCTTAAATATAAAATCATACTTATTAAAAATTGATTGACTGCTAATACCGCAAGCAATTTCATATATCTAAAATCATATCCAAATAATAAACCTAATAGAATTGTTACAACAAAGTATACTAAACCTAGTACCAATTTTAATGAAAACAAACTGCTAAAATGCTTTGTGAGAAGATGATTATTTTGAGCTATATTTTTATTATTAAATTGAGTTACCCCAAAATCTAAAATTATATTTAATAAAAAAGAAAAATTAAATAAGATAGCGTATTCTCCGTATGAAGCATTACCTACAGCATTTTGAACAGCTGGTTCGATACCCAACGGCCAAAACGGCTTAATTAATAAATTAAGTACAATTAAAAAGGCAATATTTGTAACAAATTTCTTTTGATGCATAGAGCAAGAAACAAATATATTGTTTTTTAATTTAGCTTAGTAATTTTTAATTTATAAATACGTGTTCTTTATAGAGATAATTCGATGTTTGGATCCCAATATTTATTTTTAAAATCAATAACCGTATCATTTAGTATTTTAACCCCTTCTTTTTCCAGCAGCTCTTGCATCCTATAAGGGGTTTCAAAATGATGTTTACCAGTAAGTTGCCCATTTCTATTTAAAACCCTATGAGCTGGCACAGCATTTAATTGTTGATGAGAATGATTCATTGCGTATCCAACTACCCTTGAAGATGATTTTGCGCCTAAATAATTGGCAATGGCTCCATAACTGGTTACTCTCCCTTTCGGAATTAATCTAACTACTTGATAAACCTGTTCAAAAAAATCTGATTGTTTACTCATTTATGCCCCTAACATTAAATTACAACCTCTTAAATCACTATTATCAAATCTTCCAAGTATCTCAAATTCATCATCTTGAACAATTTTTCCTAAATCTTTTGTTTCAATAAAACAACATGAATTTATATTTGCCAAATCAATAATATTAACACCACCTCCTTTATTGTTTTTTACATACGTAAAAGGGTCATTAACATCTCTTATTAAAATTTTCATCCATGGCGAGCATTTAAAAATACCATCTTTTGTTGAGTAAGCCTGAGATAATAATTCAGTCATTCCATATTCGCTGTGAATATTATTGATATTAAATTTTTGTTTTAACGTTTGATGCAATTCCTCTTTCAATAATTCTTTTCGCTTACCTTTCATTCCACCAGTTTCCATAACTATAAATTGATCATTAAGTTCAATGCCTAATTCTGCTAAATCTAATAAGGCATATGAGACACCCAGTAAGATGGTTTTTTGATTTTGTTTTTTTAGAAGATTAATTGTATTAATTAGATCATTTAAATTATTAAGATAAAAGCCACTTAATGAATGAGTTGAGTCTTTTATTAATTGATTAAACATATATACTAAAGACGACCCACTCCTTTCTAAGTAACTTGGCAATAAGGCTAAAATACAGTAATCTGTTGGTGATCCATAAAAATAATTAAACCCTTTCTTAAATGCTGTTTCGTAAACACTAATATCTTTTATATAGTGTTTTGATGTTATTTGACCTGTAGTTCCACTACTCGAAAAATAAAAACAATCGTCATCTGTAGTGTTACAAACTACGTTTTGTGATTTAAAAAATTCGATAGGTAAAAATGGAATTTTTGTATAATGATTAATTGAAGTTGGATTAATTTTTAACCCTAGTACATAATGTCTGTAAACTGTATTGCAATTAAATTGATAATTAAACAATTCTATACATAATTCATTAAATTCTTCATCAGTTGAATTAAAATTTAATGTAAAAATCTTACGCTGTATTTCTTTTAATTTTAACAAGTGTTCTTAAAATAATTTTCCGTAAATTTATGCTGAATTATTTATGAAAAAATTCTTTTTTAGATATTTATTTATTTTAGTAGTAGGTTCTTTTCTTACATTCTCTTGTGTTAAAAAAAACTCCTATCCTACTATACCTGAAATAGAATACAAAGACTTTATACCATTTATTGGCGATTCTGCCGATTTACAAGTTAAATTTACAGATGGAGATGGAGATATAGGTGTTGCCGATGGTGATTCAACCAGAACATTTTGGGTTACGTATTATTATAGAGATACCATTACCAATAAATACATTGGTTTCTATCGTCCTTTATTTAATGATACTTTAAGAACAGGGTATATTATTAAATCGCCAAGTAATTCTTACGAAGGAAGCCCAATAAGTGGTGAAGTAAGTGTTAGATTACAGCAATTTAGACACAGCAAACGCATAACACACGTAAAGTATGTTGTGTATTTAATTGATAAAGCTGGCAATAAGAGTAATACCATTACAACTCCCGAAATAATAGTGCCTTAGGTATTTTGTTAATATTATTGGTAAAACGTTGAAATAAATCGCCCTAAATTATTTGATTAGAGCGATTTTATAGTTAAAATTGCACTTTATTTAACAACAAACAAATTATGGCAGATATTCATTTATTAGGGATAAAATTTATTGAACAAAATACTCAAGATGGCTTAGAATTTACTTACAAGCCTGATGTTCCAAAGTTAAAAGTAATTGGTACAATATTAATTGCGGCCGAAGAGGAAGAAGATAATGGATGTGTGTTTTTAACTCAAAAACAATTAAATCAGATATTATTAAATAAAGACGTTGATTTAAAATTAGTAGATGATACTTGGACTCCATCAAAACCTCTATCTAAAGAGCAAATTAAGAAAATAGGGTTAGTAACTATAGAAGCTGAATACCTTGGTACGGCAGGCGATGTAAGATGTTACGAAGCTATTAAAATATCAGAATAACTCATTTAACTAACTTATCCCTCTCCTAATTTGAGAGGGATTTTTTTATGGCATTAAATTTTAAAACATTTACCACCCGAACCCTAACAGCAATTGTTTTTGTAGCAATTTTGTTAGCTTGTATTACTACTAATTATATAACCTTTACCAGCCTATTCTTTGTTGTATCAATATGGGGGCTTTACGAGTATTATCAGTTAGCCGAAAAATTAGGAGCCAAACCATATAAACCAATTGGATACCTTGCTGGCGTTTGTATGTTTGCCTATGGTGTTGTTGATAATTCGGCATTATCTGTATTTTTACCCACTCAAAGTATCAGTGCTTATGTTATTTTACTCACTTTTTTTGTATTTATAGTAGCATTATTTGATGAACATAAAAACACGGTATTAAACTTAAGCCATACATTAACAGGTTTAATATATGTCGTACTTCCATTTGTAATTTTAGTTAATATTTCATGTATTGATAAAAATTACCTCCCTACAACTACTAACTGGGTTAAAAATATTGCCCCTTATAATTTTCATTACATAATAGGTATTATTTTGTTAATATGGGTAAGTGATGTTGGTGCCTATATTGTTGGAAGTATAATTGGTAAACATAAACTATATGAACGAATTTCGCCAGGCAAAACGTGGGAAGGTTCAATAGGAGCTGCTTTTATCACAGTAGGCAGTTCGTTTATAATTGCCAATTGGTTTCCTGAATTAGCCTTAAAACATTGGATTGCCATTTCTATATTAGTATCAGTTTTTGGTACAATTGGCGATTTAGTAGAATCGATGCTAAAAAGACAAGCCGGAGTAAAAGATTCGGGAAAAATTATGCCAGGTCATGGCGGTATTTTAGATCGATTTGACAGCCTTTTATTTGTATCGCCTTTTATATATGCTTATTTCATATTAATTGGTTAATTATTAAACATTTTAGGTTAAAAACTATACCTGTATTAAAGTTGAAGCAACATAAAAATCATTAAATTTGTAACCCTAACTAAAATTTTATTAAAAACAAAAACATTATGTCGACACAAACTGCAAATGTAACAGCTCACGAATCTATGTTCGAAGCCGTATTAGCTCGCTTAGACGTAGCTGCTAAATTGATGAATATGTCTGATGACGTTGCCACTATATTGCGTAGCCCTATCAAACAAGTTAAAGTAAGTTTACCTATAATGATGGATAACGGAAAAATTCAAGTATTTGAAGGATACCGTGTTGTTCACTCTACAGTATTAGGCCCATCAAAAGGCGGTATCCGTTATGCAATGGATGTAAACCAAGATGAAGTAATGGCATTAGCTGCATGGATGAGTTTTAAATGCGCTGTTGCTAACTTACCATATGGTGGTGCTAAAGGTGGTATTAAATGCGATCCTCGTGCTATGAGCGTTGGAGAGTTAGAAAGATTATCTCGTGCTTATGCTATGAGTATGAAAGATGTATTTGGTGTAAATAAAGATATTCCTGCACCAGATATGGGAACAAGCGGACGCGAAATGGCTTGGATTTTAGATGAATTTAATAAAGTAACAGGCGAAGATAGCCCAGGTGTAATTACAGGTAAACCAATTGTAATTGGTGGTTCATTAGGCCGTGATGCAGCAACTGGTCGTGGTGTAATGGTAAATACATTAGCAGCTTTAAAGAAAATGGGATTAAACCCTAAAGAAGTAACCGCTGCCGTGCAAGGATTTGGTAATGTAGGTTCTCATGCGGCACGTTTATTAGCCGAACAAGGCATTAAAATTGTAGCTATTGGAGATCACACTGCAACATTTTATAACGAAAAAGGTATTGATATTAATGCTGCTTTAGAATTTGTTGCTAAAAACAACCGTGTTTTAAAAGGATTTACAGGAGCAACTGAAATTGGAGCTAACGATATTTTAACATGCAAATGCGATGTGTTAGTTCCAGCAGCTTTACAAAACGTAATTACCGAAGAAATTGCACATAGCATACAAGCTAAGTTAATTGTTGAAGGAGCTAACGGGCCAACTATGCCAGAAGCAGATGCTGTATTAAACGATAAAAAAATTATTGTTGTTCCAGATATTTTAGCAAACTCAGGTGGAGTAACAGTATCATACTTTGAGTGGGTACAAAACAAAGCAGGCTATTACTGGAGCGAAAACGAAGTAAATACAAAACATGATGAGAAAATGGAAATTGCATTTGCTGATGTTTGGAACAATGCCTCAACTTTTAAAACCTCTATGCGTATTGCAGCTTACATTACTGCCTTACAAAAAATTGAGCAAGGTGTTAAATTAAAAGGTAATTACTAATACTCCTACTCTATTTTAAATAATAATAAATTTTAAAACCCTGCTTTAGTATTAAAGCAGGGTTTTTATTTATGTAAAAAAATTATTTTTATACACACGTAAGTACAAAAAATATTCAAAAAATAGTATCTCCATTTGATTATTTGTGAAATATTTGACTAAATTTATAAAAACAATTTAGCTATTTTATGGCGGTTATCTACCCACTATTTGTAAGATATCCGCCATTTTATGGCGGATATAAACAAGTTATGCGGCAGCTTATTGACAGACAAACAAATGACAAAAGACCTTGCAAATAAAAAAGAAGCTTCAAGAAAAAAATCACTCGGTGAATTGGGTGAATTATTTGCGTTAAAATCTTTGGTTGACAAAAAATTCGATAAGATTAGAAATCTTAATGACGATTCGATGAACGAAACATTTGCCGATATCTCATGTGAAAAAGACGGACAACGATATGTAATTAGTGTAAAATCAAGAAATAAATTTCAAAAAAACGGCAAATTAAATCCAAGATACAATCTCGGTAAAGACGTATATGAAAAAGCTCAAGCGTCCGAGAAAAAATATAACGCACAAGCTTGTTGGTTAGCAATTCAATTTGACCATGAATCATTTTCAGTTTATTTCGGACAACTTAATGAACTTAATGGCAGTAAGGCAATACCAGTCGACAAATGTGAAAAAGGTCTTGTCGGTGAGACTTGGGTTCACAATAAACGCCACTATTTCGACTTTGACTATTATACCAACAAAGAGAAATAGTTAATGGCAAATCGCTGGGGCATACCAAAAGACGTTGAAGAATTAGTAAAGCAAAGAGATTCAAGTTGTGTTTACTGCGGTATTTCATTTACTAATTCAATCGTTACGCATAAAACACGACCAACGTGGGAACACATTATCAACGACATTAGAATAAATGGTCCAGACAACATTGCTCTTTGCTGCGGGTCTTGTAATGCAAGTAAAGGATCAAAATTCTTGAATGATTGGCTAACTAGTAAATACTGTTTGAATAAAGGCATCACTAAAGACAACGTTGCGACTGTTGTAAAAGATTTTCTAAACAGACAATAAAGCCGACCGCATAACAGCAAGCAAGCACAATTTGCGCAGACGAGGTAATAGCTTTTGCAAAACGTTTCGGTAGACAAGTTTTTTCATTTTTGCAAAAGCAACAAACATTAGTATCTTTAAACAAACATTTCGGTAGACACTCTTTCAAACTGCAAACTGTGCCTGCTTGGAAAACGTTATCCTATTCAACTTATACAAAAATATATCTAATACAATAAATAACTTTTTTTATAAAAAATTAATTTTAAAAAATATATTAAAATGAATAAAATCAAAATATTATCTAGTACGTTTAACAAAAGACTGATTGGTATTTTACTCAGTGTAGCTCTGTTTTTGTTTATACCGTTAATAGCAATGCAGTTTACCAATAATGTAAAATGGACATTATTAGATTTTATGGTGGCTGCTTTTTTGCTAACCTTTGCTGGATTAACATTTGAATATATTATGAGAAAAATAAAAACAACCAAACTCAGAATACTGAGTTGTGTTTTTCTTTTTTTAATTTTATCTCTCATTTGGATAGAACTTGCTGTTGGTATTTTTTAAACACCAATTAATGGTAATTAGAATATAAAATAATAAAAACAACTTCCTTAAGAGATTGTTTTTTATAAAAAAAGCTTCTACTATTTAGTAGAAGCTTAAACAAAAATCAGTATTAAACAATGGCTTAAATGTATATTTCTACATTTTTTTCTTCTAAAATTTTTTTCAAATTAATTAAAGCATATCTCATTCTTCCTAACGATGTGTTTATCGAAACATTTGTTAGTTCGGCAATTTCCTTAAAACTCATATCGTAATAAGTTCGCATAATAACTACTTCTCTTTGATCTTTAGGGAGTTTATTTACAACACTGCGTATAAGGTGTTTAAATTCTTTGGTTTCTTCTTTATCTTTTGATAGTTGTTCTTGAGCCGGAATAATATCAAAAATACTACAGTCTTCGCCTTCTTCATTTTTTACATGCGAAATTGAAGGCATTTTTTTTATTTTTCTATAATGATCAATAATTATGTTCTTAGCAATACGTAACAACCAAGGTAAAAATTTACCTTCTTCGTTGTATTGTTGTTTTTTTAAAGATTGAATAACCTTAAAAAAGGTTTCCTGAAAAACATCCTCTGTAAGTGTTTTATCTCTGGTTATTAAATAAATATAGGAGAAAATTCTTCTTTTATGACGCTTAACCAAAACAGATAAAGACTGTTCGTTGCCATTCATATAAAGCTTTACTAATTCATTATCAGAAAGAAGTTGCATAGACATTACTACAATTAAATTATTAGTTCAATAAAAAAATTAAGTATAAGTCTATTCGATAATGAAAAATTTTAAATTAATATTTACAAAAATAGTATTTTTTGACTACCATTTTAGCATTTTTTAGTAAAATCCGTATTTAAATGATTAAAAGAATGAGCCTAATACGTGAAGCAACTTATCAACTTGACTATGCCATAATAATCTTGAAGAAGCTTCATCTGCTTTATCTGAGGCAAAATCAGTAATAATTAATGAAATATCGTTGGTTAATTCATCTTTTTGAATTCTAAACTCAAAATAACTACCATCATTTTTATCTAACCATTGGTATCTGATAAATTGTGGCGGAATTTCTTTAACTAATTTAGCTTGTTGTACCTGCCCATCCCAGTCAAATGTAAATACTCCATCTCTAATATTAACATCATCACAAAACCATTCAGACAAACCACTTTCAGTACTTACAAATTCAAACACCATATCTTCTGAAGCTCTAATCACAAACTCCATTTCAAATTTCCCTGCAGGCTCTTTCATAACTTTTGTGCTAACAGGAGTTGTATCTACATTTCTAAAGGTAGTAGGAGCTACAATTGGTTTTTTAACTGCAACAATTTTTTCTTTAGGTGTCTTAATAGACTTTTCAACTTTAACAATAGGCGCTTTTACAATAACAGGTTTTTCTACCTTTACCGTTTTAGTAGCTTTTGACTTTAAAGGAGCTATTTTTACTTTTTTTACTACAGCTATTTTTTTAGCGGTGGCTTTTTTTATTACTGGTTTAACAGCTTTTTTAGGAGCTACTTTTTTAACAGCCTTTTTTATAGGTTTTGAGGTTTTTTTAACAGTAATTTTTTTAGCCATCTTCTTAACAGCTACTTTTTTAGTAGCAGCTTTTTTAACAACTTTTTTTACTGTAACTTTAGATTTAATACTCGCTTTTTTTACTGGCTTAGATTTAACTGATTTTTTAGCAGTTTTTTTCTTTTCAACTACTTTTTTAGCCACTTTTTTAGGAGCTATTTTTTTAGTTTGAGACTTAGCCTTAATTTTTTTCGACATATTATTCTAATTTAATTTCGTGAAATATATGAAATATAATGTGAAATCAAAAATAAATCATGTTTTATTTTAATTTATATTAAAAAAACACTCTTTTTTAGGGCAAATCAAGTAAAAAATTACCTTTGCACCTATGCAAAATATAATTACTCTTTTACCAGAAAGTGTGGCTAATCAAATAGCCGCAGGAGAGGTTGTTCAACGACCAGCCTCTATTGTAAAAGAACTGCTAGAAAATGCCATCGATGCCAAAGCGTCTTTTATAAAACTTATTATTAAAGATGCAGGTAAAAGCTTAGTTCAAGTTATTGATAATGGGTTGGGAATGAATCCTATTGATGCTAGAATGGCTTTTGAAAGACATGCAACTTCTAAAATTAAAAAAGCAGAAGATTTATTTCAATTACATACCAAAGGTTTTAGAGGTGAGGCATTAGCTAGTATTGCGGCTGTGGCACAGGTAGAGTTAAAAACAAAAAGAGAAGATGATATTGTAGGCCAATTAATTGAAATTGAGGGAAATAAATTTATTAAACAAGAAGAATGTCAGGCTCCAACAGGATCATCGTTTAGTGTAAAAAATTTATTTTTTAATATTCCAGCGCGTCGTAATTTTTTAAAAGATGACAGTGTAGAGTTAAAACACATTATTGATGAATTTGAACGAGTAGCTCTACCCCACTCTGATATTCATTTTCAATTATTTAGTAATGGAAATGAAATTTATAATTTACCACCCACAAGTTTAATAGAACGAATTTCAGGATTATTTAGTAAAACCTTACAAGGTAAATTAGTTCACATCAACGAAACAACAGATGTTGTTAAAATATCTGGATATGTAGGCAAACCCGAAAGTGCAAAAAAACGAAGAGGCGATCAGTATTTTTTTGTAAACGATAGATATATTAAAAGTCCGTATTTACATCATGCTATTTCCGAAGCATATAGAGAACTAATAGCTAACGATTCGCACCCTACCTATTATTTGTTTTTAGAAGTTAATCCAGAAACAATAGATATAAACATCCACCCTACAAAAACTGAAATTAAATTTCAGGATGAAAAAATTATTTATGCTTTGCTACATAGTTCTGTTAAAAGAGCATTAGGAAAAGCAAACTTATCCCCTAGCCTTGATTTTAATAATGAAATGAGTTTTGAAATTGATTATACTAAAACAGTTTCAGCACCTACAGTAACTGTTAATTCAGATTATAATCCGTTTAATTCAACTAAACAAAAATCAACTGCAAGTGGTTATAAAAAACCTTTTGAAAGCGAATCGCAAAAACATAATAAACAAAATTGGGAAAATTTATATCAAAATTATTCAAACACAGATTATAATTCTGAGAATACAGCATTACAAATAGAAAAACAGCAAGAACAAACAAAATTAGAACATGATGTTTTTTTTGCTAAAGGATTTCAATTATATAATAAATATATTATTTCGGCACACGAAAATGGGTTGTTAGTTATAGATCAACAAAGAGCTCATGAACGCATCTTGTTTGAACATTACATCGCCACAAAAGATAAACATATCACATCATCATCTCAACAAGTATTATTTCCGGTTACAATAGAATTAACAACAAATGATTATGTATTATTAGAAAGTTTAATACCTCATTTTAAACTTTTAGGATTTGAGATAGAGCCATTTGGTAAAAATACAATTGTTGTTCAGGGAACTCCAGCAGAATTGGGTGAATTTAACACTCAAGAAATGATAGAAGGTATTTTAGAAACCTATAAATTAAATACCTTTGATGTAAAAATTGATCCATTTGAAAACATGTGTAAAAGTATGGCAAAACATGCAGGAATTAAATATGGAAAATCTTTAGAGGAGCAAGAAATTATATTAATACTTGAACATTTATTTTTGTGCGAAAATCCTATGTACAGCCCAAGTGGAAAGCCTATTATAATGGAAATGAGTAAATCAGATATAGATACTTTTTTCAAAAAATAATATTATAACTTATGAGTTTTCAAGAATTTAAACCACGTCAATTTCAACAACTACCAATGGTAGTTAAAAATATTTTAATGATTAATGTGGTTTTATTTGTAGCTAAATACTTATTAGAAAATAAGATAGATTTAGATAAATACTTAGATCTGTATCCTATAGGAACTGATTTATTTAAGCCTCATCAATTTATTACCTACATGTTTATGCACGCTGATTTATCTCATATATTTTTAAATATGTTGGGAGTTTATATGTTTGGTTCAATATTGGAAAATATTTGGGGTTCGAAACGATTTTTAAATTTTTATTTATTGTGCGGCTTAGGAGCAGCTGTTACCCAATTAGCAATTAGTAATTTTAATAACGAATACACCGTTTTATTAGGAGCATCTGGTGCAGTTTTTGGCTTATTAGTAGCATTTGCAATGATGTTTCCTAATACCGAATTACAACTTTATTTTTTTATTCCTATTAAAGCAAAATATTTAGTGTTAGGTTATTCATTATATGAATTATATAATGGTTTTTTTAGTAATGATAATGTGGCTCATTTTGCACACCTTGGCGGTTTAATAGTTGGCATTATTATTATACAAATTTGGAAACAAAATAAAAAGTTTTTCTTTTAAATTTAAATGTCGCTTTTTCAAAATATAAACCAAGAAATAAAAAAACACAATTTATTAACTATATTACTAGTAATAAATATTGTTATTTTTTTTATTGTAAATATTAGTGCTAATATTTTTAAAACAGATTTTATTTTTTTTAATATGGCATTGCCATTAAATCTAAATCAATTTTTTTTAAAAGTTTGGACACTTTTTACATACATGTTTTTGCATAAAGATTTAGGACATTTGTTTTATAACATGTTACTTTTATTTTTTACAGCACAAACATTTTTAAATTTCTTATCCGAAAAAAAATTAGTATACGTTTATATTATGAGCGGTTTAATGGGAGCCATTACACTATTAATATTATCAACTATTTTTCCTGAAGTATTTGCCTACTCTATTTTATTTGGAGCATCAGCTGCAGTTATTGGAATAGTAACAAGTTTAGCTATTTATATACCAAATTTACCAGTAAGTTTATTTGGAATAATTGAAATGAGATATAAATATTATGCACTTTTAATTTTTGCCATTTCAACCATTTTAGATTTTAATATTAACACAGGAGGAAAAATTTCTCACTTTGGTGGTGCATTTTTTGGATTATTATTTGGGTATTTATTAAAAAATGGGACAGATCTTTCTGAAGGCCTAAATTTTAAACGACAAAAAAAATCGAACTTAAAAATTATTTATAAAAATAATTCTTCTATAAATACTGTTAATGAACAACAAATTAACCAGCAAAAAATAGATTCATTATTAGATAAAATTTCAAAAAATGGTTATGAAAGTTTGAGTAATTCTGAAAAAGAATTATTATTTAAACTATCTCAAAAAAAATAGGCATTATTTTTGCTTACTTTTGCAATTATAACCATAATATGTTAAAAGTAACTGCTATACTGATTTTGTCAGTGTCTTCTTTTATTGTTTTTTCTCAAAACAATAAATACGATGACATAAAAAAAGCCGATGATTATTTTAATCAAAATAATTTTATCAATGCTTTACCAATCTATCAATCTGTTTTAAAAACTGACAAATACAATACATACATCAATTATAAAATTGGAGAATGTTATTTAAATACTCATATTAATAAATCAGATGCAATCCAATATTTTGAAATATGCTCTAAAGACAGTAAAATAGAAACTGATATTTGGCTAAAATTAGGTAAAGCTTATAGGTACAACTACAATTTTGAGAAAGCAATTAAAGCTTTTGAAAAATATTTAGAATTAGAACCAAAAAAGAAAAAAATAGCCGAACGAGAAATCGAAATTTGCAATAATGCAAAAGAATTAATAAAATACCCAGTTAATTTTACATTTACAGATTTACTTGGAAAAGATATTAATTCAGAATTTGCCGATTACTATCCTTGGATTTCAGAAAATGAAACATTTTTAGCCTTTACTACTCGAAGAAAAGGATATACTGCCAAAAAAACAGAAATAGATGGTTATTACGCCTCTGATATTTATGTATCAAGAGTAGAAAATGGGAAATGGCTAAAGGCTGAAAATATTGGAACTAAAATTAATACCTCTTTAGATGAACAGGTAGTAGGATTAAAAGCCGATGGGTCTGAATTACTTATATATATTGACCATATAGATAAATATGGAGATATCTATTATTCAAAAAAAAATAATGGATTTTTTAATAAATATATTCCATTTCCAAAGCACATTAACAAAAACATTGAACGTTCGGCTTGTATAAGCCCTGATGGAAATACATTATTTGTTGTAAAAAGCCAACATGAAACCGATCAAACTGACATTTATATTTGCCGAAAATTACCAAATGGGAAATGGAGCGAACCATTAAAATTAGGAAATGAAATAAATACTCCTTACAATGAAGATTTCCCTTACTTAGCATCTGATGGTGTAACCTTGTATTTTTCTTCGGAAGGACATAATACTATGGGAGGATTTGATTTATTTAAAAGTGAGTGGAACACCGAACAAAACACATGGAGCAATGCTATAAACTTAGGCTATCCAATTAATACAACTGATGACGATAGAAGTATAAGTTTAACTCAAGATAAAAGAGTTGGTTACATAAGCGCTTTGAGACCTAAAGGGCAAGGAAGTTTAGATATCTACAGAGTTAAATTTAATGATATTGAGCAAAAATTAACATTATATATCGGGGAAATTATTTTAACTGATTCTTTAAATTCATCTGAACAATATAACGTAAAAATAACAGCAACAAATTTAGATAATAACGAAGAATATAGTTTTATTCCTAATCCAAAAAATGGTACTTTTGTTATGGCTTTACCTGCTGGTAATTATGATATTTTAGTTAGTGCAGAAGGCTATTTAGAAATAAAAGATAAACTTTTTGTATCTGATTTAGGATTACCAGTAACCGAAGAAAAAATAACCTATTTACTTTTTAAGCAAAATGAATAAAATTTACATAATCCTTTTTCTCTTTATAAACTCTTTATTGATATATTCTCAGTCTTATCAAATTGGATTATTAAAATATAATGGTGGTGGAGATTGGTATGCAAACTTAGAAACATCTTTACCAAATCTCATCAAATATTGTAATCTTAATATAAATACAACCATAAATAATGAACAAGCCATTGTAGAGGTTGGTAGTGCCGAAATATTTAATTATCCTTTTATTCATATGACGGGTCATGGTAATGTTATTTTTTCCAATCAAGAAGCTGAAAATTTAAGAAATTATCTAGCTAGCGGTGGTTTTTTACATATTTCTGATAATTATGGTATGGATAAATTTATCAGGCTTGAAATGAAAAAAGTATTTCCAGAGTTAGAATTTATTGAACTACCATTCAATCACCCAATCTATCATCAAACCTTTAATTTTGAGAAAGGATTACCTAAAATACATGAACATGACAATAAAGCTCCTCAAGGATTAGGTTTAATTTATAAAGGAAGATTAGTTTGCTTTTATGATTTTGAGTGTGATTTAGGTGACGGTTGGGAAAGTTATGATATACATAAAGACAGTAAAGAATCACATGAAAAAGCTTTAAAAATGGGTGCTAATATTATTAGTTATGTTTTTTTTAATACTGCAATTTCAAAGTAATTTAAGAAAATAAAAAAAGCACGAATAGAATTCGTGCTTTTAAAATATATAATTCAAAGATTATTTTACTTTAAACATCCATCCCATTTTATCTTCAATTTTTCCTTTACGAATGTTTCTTAAAGTTTCATCTATTTTATTTGAAAATTTTCGTTCAGCTACAGGAGGCAACTCCATGTAATTATCTTGATAACCAATGCCAATAATTTGAGCAATAGTAGCTGCTGTTCCTACACCAAAAGCTTCTTTAATATCCCCTTTAGCGTATGAATCAATAATTTCTTGAATAGATATTTTTCGTTCTTCTACTTTCATACCCCAATCTCTAGCTAATTCTAATACACTTTTACGAGTAATACCTGCTAAAATTGTATCACTTAATGCTGGAGTAACAATAGTATCTCCAATAACAAACATTAAATTCATAGTTCCTGATTCTTCAAGGAAGGAATGCGTTTTACCATCAGTCCAAATAACTTGTTGATACCCCTTTTGCTGAGCTAATTTTGTTGGATATAAACTTCTTCCATAGTTACCAGCAGCTTTTACAAAACCTACTCCACCTTCAACTGCACGAATATAATTTGTTTCAATTAATACTTTAATTGGTTCTGAATAGTATTTCCCTGCAGGGCAGGTAATAATTACAAATTTATATGTATCGCTTGCTTTTACTCCAATTGCTTCATCAGTAGCAATTAAAAATGGTCTAATATATAATGAACCTGTTTCTGAAGTAGGAACCCAAGCAGAATCTAATCTTAATAATTCTAACAAGCCTCCCATAAAAATTTCTTCTGGTACTTCAGGCATAGCCATTCTAACAGCCGATTTATTTAATCGATTAAAATTTTCTAGAGGTCTAAAAATACTTACTTCTCCTGTTTCAGATTTATAAGCCTTCATGCCTTCAAAAATAGCTTGTCCATAATGTAATGCAGACATAGCATAACTCATTGGAACATCTTTATATGGCATAATATATGATTTTTCCCATTTCCCATCAGCATATTCAGCTACAAACATGTGGTCAGAAAAACATTTACCAAAAGGTACATTATTTACATCGTTTTCACTCACTCTGCTGTGAGCAGTTTTTTCGATTTTTATATCTACGTTTGCTATCATAATTCTAATTTTAATAGGCAGCAAATAAGCACATTATATTTTAGTAATACAAATTGTTTTTTCAATTATTTCAATATGTTTTCAGAAAATTAGTGAACACTATTTTTTTTTAACATTTTATTAATTTAACATTTAATACCATGCTAATAATCAGTATTTTACAAATAATACTTTTTAAAAATAAAAAATAATAATTATTTAATTTTATAATTATTTTATGAAATATCTAAAAAATAATTGATTTATAGCAACCTAAAATTAAAAAATAAAAAGTCAGTGTATTATTATAAAAACATTTATTAAAATTGTAAATATTAACGCTTTATATATCTACTACTAAACTTTATAATAAATTGGCCTCCATAAAAAATTCAATAGATTTAAACCAAATAAAAGATATTAAATTAAATGCTTTGTTAGAAATGACAAAAGCAATAAATCATAATTACTCAACCTCAGAACTATTAGACATTTATCAAAATACTTTAGAAAGTAACTTAACCGTAAAAAATCTTGTTTTATATAGCTTTTCAAATGAATGGTCTTGTATTCTAAAATTTGGTATTAATAATCATCTTGATTTCAATCCACAAACAACATTAATAAAAGACATTGAAATAATATCATCCGATAAAAATGGGCAGGAGTTTAAAAACATTGATGTTATTATCCCAGTTTATCATAAAAAAAATCCTTTAGCATACGTTTTGTTAAGTTTTTTAAATTCTAATGAAATTGATATTCAAAATAATATTAATCATTTACCTTTTATTCAAACGTTAACAAATATAGTTGTAGTAGCTATTGAAAATAAAAAACTTTATAAATCATCTATTCAAAAAGCTGCCATACAAAAAGAGTTAGAGTTAGCTCAAAGTATGCAAAAATTATTATTTCCCACAAAATTACCCAATATCGAAGAGTTAGAAATGCAAGCATTGTATTTACCACATCAACAAGTAGGAGGAGATTATTATGATGTTATTTGGATTAATGAAGTTGAATTTGTGTTTTGCTTAGCAGATGTATCAGGAAAAGGTATTTCAGCAGCTTTATTAATGAGTAATATACAGGCAGCTTTACGTGTAATTTTAAAATATAGTCAAAATTTATCTGAAATTGTAACTGATTTAAATCAATTAATATGTGATAATGCTAAACATGAAAAATTTGTTTCATTGTTTATTGCTAAATATAATATTGGAACCAAACAGTTATCCTATATTAACGCTGGGCATAATGCACCAATTTTATTAAATAATAATTTTGTTACATTTTTAGATAAAGGTTGTACTTTGTTAGGAATTATTAATCCTTTGCCAAATATTGAAACTACTTCTTTACTCATACCTTCATCATCTATTATATTTGCCTATACAGATGGATTTACAGAAACAAATAACAGTAGTAACGATACCATTACAATTGAACAGATAACAGATATTTTGAGTAATAATAAAAATTCTTCGGCTAATTTTATTAATAAAGCCATGCTATTTTATTTAGAAGAATTTAAAGGAGAAATGCCTTTTATAGATGATATAGCCCTACTAACTTGTAAATTTAATTAAGATGTCCATATTTCTAGCGATTTGTCTGCTTGTAATTTGAGCATGTTTAAACCATTTACTGTAATAGCCCCTTGTGTTTTTCCTTTTTGTAAAAATAAACTTTCAGCTGGATTATAAATTAAATCATACAATAAATGATGATTAGATAAAAAATCGTAAGGAATATTTGGGCATTCGTTTAAATAAGGAAACATTCCAATTGGGGAGCAATTAACAATAAGTTTAAATGCATTTAAAACATATTCATTAATTTCTGAATATAAAAAATAATTTTCTCCTTTCTTTACCGAAGAAGTTACATAATAGACATCAATTCCAATATTTTGTAAGGCATATGCAACTGCTTTAGATGCTCCACCAGTTCCTAGTATTAATGCTTTTTGATGAATGGGCTCTAAAAACGGTTTAATACTTTGAGCAAATCCATAATAATCAGTATTATATCCCATTAAATGCGGTTTAGAGTTATTCCAGTAAATCTTTATGCAATTTACCGCGCCAATTTGCTTTGCAATAGGGTCAATTTGATCTAAAAATGGAATAACTACCTCTTTATAAGGTTTTGTAATATTTAATCCGGATAAATGATTTTCAGTAATTAAATGTATCAGGTTATCTAAATTAGCAATATCAAAATTAGTGTAGTTGAAATTTGATAACGATCCAGTTTTAAATTTTTCTTCAAAATACGATTTAGAAAATGAATGAGATAATGATTTACCTATGAGTCCAAAATTCATCATTACTCTCTTTCGTCGGTTATTTGGTCAGCTTTAAATGGCTTTAAATCAAATACAAACACATTATCTGCAATTACTAAATTAGGTTTAAATGTTTTAATCTCGTACGATTGTGTAGTTCCGTCTTTCATAATCATCACTAATTTTGCAACCTGTTTCTTTGTTTTATCTACATATATTTTAACTGTATGAAATTTCTTTTTTTCAGGTTTGATAGATGGATAAAGTGTGATTACATGACACATAGAAACGCCTACTTTCTCTTCTTTTTCATATTTATATTTGTAGCCAGTTTCATACATCGTAAATATTTTTGATGGATTTAATTGGTCTTCATTATTAGAATCAAACGTTTTTATGGTTACCTCATTAGCATCTTTATTATGAGCCCAAATTGTTTTTCCATCACAAACTATAGTATTTCCAGGAATCTCTAATTTAAATTTCCCTCCTTTTACAAAAACTTTTCCTAATTGTTTTTCTGTTTGTTTTTTATCTTTATTTAAAATTGTAAAAAGATATTCAGAAGTAATAGTTTTGTATGCTTTTGTAACTTTACTTAAATCATCTAGTATTTTTTTTGCTTTAGGGTCCTGATCTTGAGCGCTTAGCAAAAAAGATAAGGTTGAAAAAGCTGTAATTAATAAAAATATTTTTCTCATAATATTATTAAAGTAGTACTTATTTTAATTATCTGTATAAATATTGAATTTGGTTTATAATCAATATTAAAAATTAGAGGACAAAAATATATAAAAAGTTTAATTATGCTTGTTTTATGTTTGCATAATAACTCATTTGAATAATTTTGTATTAAAGTCATAATTTTTTTCAAAAAAATATTCAAAAAATTTTGTGATTAAGAAATTAGTTGTAAATTTGCACTCCCGATTCGAAAGATGAGGTGTTGGTCCGGTAGTTCAGCTGGTTAGAATGCCGCCCTGTCACGGCGGAGGTCGCGGGTTCGAGTCCCGTCCGGACCGCTGAAAACAAAAAACCCTATAAACAAAGTTTATAGGGTTTTTTGTTTGAAAATAACTTCATAAAAAAAGCCCTATAAGAAATCTTATTGGGCTTTTTTTATGAAGATTTTTAATTATAAATGCATACTATCTTTTTTCGCTAAAAGTACATCTTCAGATTCTACAAAGTCCTCATCTTTTACACAGCAATCTACGGGGCAAACAGCTGCGCATTGAGGTTCATCATGAAATCCAGCACACTCCGTACATTTATCAGTAGCAATGTAATATACATCCATACTATAGGGTGTTTGCGGAGCGTTAGCATCAGCTGTAATACCTGTATTTTTTCCAGTAAACTCTCCTTTTACTTTTGTTCCATCGGCAAAGCGCCATTCTGCGCCACCTTCATATATTGCATTGTTAGGACATTCTGGTTCACAAGCTCCACAATTAATGCATTCGTCTGTAATTTTAATAGCCATTTTTTAGTTAGTTTTGTGTACTTAATTAAGAAGTGCAAATATAATATTTATTTTTATGACCTTAAAACAACGAAAACAAGCTTTTGTTCAATTAGGTTTGTTTATAAACAGACATTTTTCAAATCAATGGCAATCTAAAGAAGAGCGATTTCATAATGATTTAATAAAACTTACTGCTATAGCTCATTCATATAATGGTTGGTTTACTCCAGAAAACATAACTCAATCGCTTAAAGGATTATCCGAAATGTTAGATGAAAAAAGTATTAATATATTTTCGGAATCAATTATAGAACCAAAAACACCTAAAACAATAGCAATCATTATGGCGGGAAATATTCCTGCTGTTGGATTTCATGATATGTTATGTGCTTTACTAAGTGGTAATAACGTATTAATTAAAGTATCAAGCGATGATCCAGCATTAATACCTTTTTTAGCAGGTATGCTAATATACTATAATCCAAATTTTGCTCCTTGTATTAATTTTTCGGAAGGAAAACTGATAAATTTTGACGCCGTAATAGCAACAGGGAGTGATAATACAGCAAAACATTTTGAATATTATTTTGGTAAATACCCTAACATTATAAGAAAAAATAGGACTTCAATTGCTATACTGAATGGAAAAGAAACAAAAGAAGAGTTAAAAAAATTAGGCAATGATATATTTGATTATTACGGATTAGGATGTAGAAATGTTAGTAAAATATTTGTCCCAGAAGGATATGTATTTGATGGTTTATTTGAAGCATTGTATGATTTCAAATATATTATTGATAATAAAAAATATAATAATAATTACGAATATAACAGGGCTATTTATTTGTTGGATTTAATTCCTTTTTTAGATAATAATTTTTTTATGATAAGAGAAAGCAGTTTTCTCCATGCCCCTACTTCAGTTCTTTTTTATGAAAACTATACTAATGAAACATTACTTGTTGAAAAGATAAATTCATTATCATTTAATATACAATGTGTGGTGAGTAATTTTGATATTAAAACTATTAAAACAATACCTTTTGGCACCAGTCAAAAGCCAAGTATATTTGATTTTGCTGATAATGTAAATACTATTGATTTTTTAAATTCATTAAACTAAACTAATTATATATTTTGCAACTATTATCCGTACATAAAATATCCTTTAATTATCCGAATTCTTCTCAGTTTAAAGGAATTAATACTGTATCATTAACAGCTGAGACAGGTAAAATTTTAGCTATTATTGGAAAAAGTGGCAGTGGTAAAACAACTTTATTAAAATGTATATATGGTTTAGAAGATTTACATGAAGGTAAAATAACAGTTGGAAATAAATTAGTTTTAGGACCTGCGTATAATTTAATTCCTGGGCATGAAGATATGCGGTTTGTAAGTCAGGATTTTTATGTTTTAGATAATCATACTGTAGAAGAAAACATTAAAGATAAATTAATGGGATATACAGATGAATATAAACAAAAACGAACCAATCAACTATTACGTTTATTAGATTTAACTCCTTACAAACATTTAAAGGCAATTACATTGTCATCTGGTCAAAAACAAAGAGTTGCCATAGCGCGCTCTTTAGCTGAATTTCCAAAAGTGTTATTATTAGATGAACCTTTTAGTAATTTAGATTTACCATTGAGAGATAAAATATTTACATATATCCGTCAACAAATTAAAAAAGAAAATTCAGTCGTTATTTTAGTAACCCATCAACCTGAAGAAGCTTTACGATATGCTGATGAAACAGCTGTTATGGAAAATGGAAAACTTATTCAGCATGACGCTACTTTTAACGTATATTATCAACCTAAAACAAAAAATATAGCTGCATTAATGGGAAGATACTTTATTTTAGATCAAGATGATTTAATTTCTAGTAAAGTAAAGCTATCTAAAAACCAAACTTACATAAGACCTAATCAATTACAAATTGTAGAAACAAAAGCACTTGCTCATCTTCAAGTTACGGTAACTAATGTTTTTTTTAATGGTTATGGTTTTGAATATTTTGCAGAAACAAAACAAGGAAACTCTGTTTACTTTTACGCAAAAGATAACACTATCAAGATAGAGGATTTAGTATATTTAATGGTAAAATGGTATTAATATGGTTAGTTATTCAGAAATAGTAGAATGTCCGATAGATATAGTTTGGGAGCATTTTATTTATAAAATTGATAATCCTCAATTTTTTGTACCAGGGGTAAGTGATGTTATAATCAAAGAAAAAAATGCTGATTTTGTTGTTAGAGAAATGAATATAACATCAACTGAAAATACAACTCATACTCTAGTTGAAAAAATCACTCATTCTCCCTATCAAGTTAATTTTTTAATATTAAAGCATCCTATTTTTAAAGGATATGTAGACAATTTTGCCGAAAAAATTTCTGATACAAAAACTAAAATTACATTTTCAATACACTGGGTAAATAAAGAAACAAATGAAGAATTTATAAATTTTGAATTAGTAAAAAATGCAGTTTTAAAAACAGTTAACTATATTAATCAAAACAACTAACTAAGATTGAATTTTTCGAATTTTAATTTTAACTGCAGGATTTCCTTGATAAATTCCCCATTGATCTAATGATTTTGTAGCAACACTATTTACTGTTAAAACACTATGGGTTCCAATAGTAACACCAGGGCAAACAATTGCTTTTGCGCCAATCCAAGCTCCTTCTTCAATTATTATAGGATTTACCATTAAATCAAAGGTTGTTTTAGTGTAATTATGATTTCCACATAATAAAATTGCTCCTTGAGATACACATGAATTATGATTAAGCGTGATGAATGCTAAATTATCAATCCAAACTCGTTCACCAATCCATACATTATTTCCAATAATTAAATTCCATGGATATTTGATATTAACAAAAGGTTTTATAATTAAATTTTTACCAATTTTTGCGCCATACAATCTCAATAAAAAAATTTTAAAAAACATAATTGGAAAGGCCGAATTAAAAAACAAAGCATTGAGCATATACCATGTTATGATCTTAAATTGGCTAGCACCTTTTTTATACAAAAAGTTATTATATTTAGATAAATCTGTTTTTAAATGATTTTCCATTTATTGTATAGTATCACAATTACAATTACCTGTTTTCTTTAATATTTTTATATCATTTACAAATGTTATTGTATCTCTGTCTTCCGCAATAAATTCATATGTTGCGTTTTCAGAATGTAAGTCCTGTAAATAATATGTTCCATAAGGTTTCTTATGAACATCACTTAAATCATAATTCACTTTAAAATTGCGCATATTTACTTGAAACCCTTTATCAATCATTACTAAACATTTTAATTTACAAGCGGCTTTATTTCCTAGCTGTAGATGTTGATGTTGTAATTCTAACATTTTTAATTCGTTTGGGCTGGTACAACCAGTTTTATTAACTATAAATAATAAAATGATACAACCTGGAACAAAACCAATTAAAAATAAACGTAAACGTTGCTTGAAATTCATATACAATTTAATTATAGTTATAGTTTTTCATAATAATAATATTTTTAAATTCATTAATAGTAACAGATTAAATAGCTGCCATTAACAAATTAATATCTTTATGAGGTAAATTAAATGTTTCGCCTAAAAATTGATTGGTAAGTATCCCGTTATAGATATAAACTCCATGTCTAACTCCCGAATCTTTTCTTACTAATCCATCAAATCCCCCTTCATCTCCCATATTCATTAATATTTGCTGAAAAATATTACTAAAAGCATAAGAAGCCGTTCTTGCTACACGAGATGGGATGTTTGGCACACAGTAATGAATAACACCATGTTTTCTGAATACTGGTTTGGTATGATTTGTTACTTCAGATGTTTCAAAAACTCCACCTTGATCAATGCTAACATCAATAATTACTGATCCTGCTTTCATTTCGGCTACCATATTTTCGGAAACAATACATGGTGTTCTTCCTTTTGATGCTCTGAGAGCTCCAATGGTTACATCAGCAGTTTTTAAATGTTTCTCTAATACTTTTGGAACTATTACAGATGTAAATATTCGGGTACCTAATTGACTTTGTAAACGGCGTAAACGAGATGTTGAATTATCAAATACTTTAACGGTAGCACCCAATCCTAAAGCTGCTCTGGCAGCAAATTCTCCAACTGTTCCGGCTCCAATAATTAACACCTCTGTTGGCGAAATTCCACTAATTCCTCCTAATATAGACCCTACTCCATTGTTTGCATTACTTAAAAGTTCAGCAGCTACTAAAATAGAAGTACCTCCTGCTATTTCACCCATAGCTCTAATTACAGGAAAAATTCCAGCATCATCTGTAATTAAATCAAAAGCTACACAATTTAATTTTTTAGCAATTAATTTTTTTAAGAAGTCTTCAGGTTGAACAGTTAACTGTAAAGCAGAAAATAACGTTTGCTTTGTTTTCATACTTTCTATTTCATCTAAGGTAGGTGGTGCTATCTTTAAGATGATATCTGCTTTATATACTTCTTGTGAGGAGTATACTATTTCAGCACCTGCTTCACTATAATCTGTGTCTTCAAAATGTGCTGCTGCTCCTGCGCCTGCTTCAACTACAATTTTATGACCATTATTAACCAATAATGCTACTGCGTCTGGAACTAATGGTACTCTATTTTCTTGAAAGGCCATTTCTTTAGGAATTCCAATATATAATTTACCTTTTTTGCGTGCTACTTCAAGCATTTCTTCTTGAGGTGCGTATCCACCTTTTGTTAAAGAAAATAAAACATCTTTAGTCATTACCATAGTTAGCTGTTTTTATTATTAATAGTCTATTCCGTGATACCTTGGAGCATTACAATCATCAATAGATTTTTTTGGTCTATAAATTAAACCTATTCTTAATTCTATCATCCGTTGCCAAAATAATACGGTTCCAGTTTTAATTTTTAATAAATCTGGGTTGTAATGTAATTCAGAAAATAAATGCCATTTACTAAATGATACAAATTCGTAACCCAAGGTAACATCTGGTGTCATTGTAAATTTAGGAACTAAATTAGATACAGGTGAATATGCTGAAATTTGCTTAATTATATTATACTCTAATCTAGCACCAAATGTCATGTAGGGGGTTCCTCTGTATCCTTCATTTAAAATAATTTTTAAGGAGTTATTCCATTGGATATTTGTGTAAGAGTTAATTGTAGCATTCCCTCTAATAGCAGGCCATGGGTATAATAATGGTTTTTCGATAGCGCCTTTTTTACAATATTCTAATTCTGTTTGCCATCTGATGTGATCGTATTTCAAAAATTCAGCTAATAAGCCTCCACTAAAATATAATAATTCCCCTGTTCGATGCGAAGGTGCAGAAATAGTATGAGTAAAAAAATAGGGATCCATAGGTGCTGTATTTACATAACGATGGCTTGTTGTTGTGCCTCCTATATAAATTCCAAATCCCCTAAAAAACTGGGCATTTGTTTGAAATGAACAACAATACAAGACTATATAAATAACAACTTTTTTTATCATTGTTTAAGCACTAATTGTTTCTATAGTTGGATTTACTTTTTTTACTAAACCTTGTAATACTTTTCCTGGTCCAACTTCTGTAAAATGAGTAGCTCCATCTTCAATCATTTTAATAACAGTTTGCGTCCATTTTACAGGAGCTGTTAATTGTAAGATTAAATTTTTCTTTATTTCATCCGGATTTGATACAGCAGAGGCTGTTACGTTTTGATATACTGGACATATTGGCTGATTAAATGTTGTTGCATTTATAGCAGCTTCTAATTCAACACGAGCAGGTTCCATTAATGGAGAATGAAAGGCTCCACCAACAGGTAAAACTAATGCTCTTTTTGCTCCAGCAGCTTTCATTTTTTCACAAGCAATATTAATACCCTCAATAGAACCGGATATAACTAATTGGCCTGGACAATTATAATTAGCAGCAACTACAACATGGCCGCTTTCTGTAATTTCTTTACAAATATTTTCTATAACATCATCTGCTAAATTTAATACAGCAGCCATTGTTGATGGATTAATTTCGCAAGCTTTTTGCATTGCTAAAGCGCGTTTAGAAACAAGTGTTAACGCACTTTCGAAACTTAATGTTTTATTAGCTACCAAAGCTGAAAATTCACCTAATGAATGACCCGCAACCATATCAGGTATAAATGATTCTCCCATTGTTGCAGCTAATATTACAGAATGTAAAAATATAGCTGGTTGAGTTACTTTGGTTTGTTTTAATTCTTCATCGGTTCCAGAAAACATTGTTTCTGTAATATTAAATCCTAAAATATCATTGGCTTGATGAAATAATTGTTTTGCTATATCTGAGTTTTCATATAACTCTTTCCCCATTCCTGAAAACTGAGAACCTTGACCTGGAAATACAAATGCTTTTTTCATATCTACTTATTAGTTTTTACTGATTAGATTAAAGCTTAAATATACAAAAAACACTTTAATGAAAGCACTATAACCCAATTAGTAACTAACCTTATAATGTTTAAAATTTAATAAAATGTAGGATTAAAGAATTAATGTACATTACAAATACTAGAATAAGAACAATATTGACATTTATCTTCGTCGTTTGTTTGTGAAAATAAATTATTAGTAGAGAATATTTCTGAAATTTTCTCTTTTAAATGATTTTCAAATTCTTGTAATAACTCTGATGAAAAATTTAAAATATGTTCGCCTCTTTGATTATCTAAAATGAATTTTGGTTGTTTTTCAAACTTTTTAAATGGAATGATACATGGCATTAATTCTTCTGGCTGAGCGATATTATTTTTTACAACTAACCACGCATACATAAATAATTGCAGCATTTTGTTGTATTGACTGTCTGAAAATAAATCATCAAAATTGGTAAATTTAAACTTATCTGATCCTTTAATTGAAGATTTATAATCAATAATTCTAATTTTATTTCCTAATTTTTCAATTCTATCTGCCGAACCTTTTAAATAAATAATAGAGTCAATATTATTGATTTTTAGATTAATAGAGGCTGTTAAACTTTTTTCTAAATCAATAATAGTTAATAATTCATTAGTTTGTTTTGAAATACGAATAAGGGCTAAATCATTCAATAATAATTTTTTTACATATTCGTTTAATACTTTTTGTTGTAAATAATTTTTTCCAAATTGACTTTCTTTTTGACTAAAATAATTTTGAAAAATTAAATTAACACTTTCTTCTTTTTTAATTAAACATTCTTCAATGTCTTTTTCTGTTAGAACTCTTCCAATAAAAGGCTTATAGAGTAACTCTAATGTTTCATGTAAAATTGAACCTTGAGTATTAGCTTCAGCTGTTTCTTCTACATCTTCAGTTTCTTTAATTCCAACTCCATATCTAAAAAAGAAGCGTAATGAACAATCTTTATATGTAATTAATGCAGACGGGCTCAATCCTCCATAATTATCATTGGATGTAAACTTATTTATAATTGGCAATAAGTTTAGATCTGTTTTTTGAAAATTAATTGTGTTTTTAATACTTGGAGGTAAGCTATCCCCACTTAACATTCTTTCTTTAATAATATGACTTGAATTATATTTTTGTAATTCAAATTGTAATTGAGTAATAAATCTACTTTTTTCTCCAGAACCCAATACACTATGCTCTGTATTATATGTTAATACAATATTTGAAGCTCTTTGTAAAATTCTGTAGAAATGATAAGCATATACAGCATCTTTATCGCCGTATAAGGGCATTTCAAAGTGCCTCTTTAAATCATTCGGAATAAAAGAATTTGTTGATTTTCCAGATGGTAAAACACCTTCATTAACTCCTAAAATAATAATATTTTCAAAGTCTAATGTTCTAGTTTCTAAAACTCCCATAATTTGCAATCCTTGTAAAGGCTCTCCTATAAATGGTACAGAAGCTGTTCCTATAATTTGTTTATATAAACTTTTTAAAGTTATTAAAGAGTCTAAGTAATTATGTTTATTGACAAGAGAATTTAATCGATTAAAATATTTAGTAAATACATGTAGATATTCTTTTTCGGTAGAGGATAATATTAATTCTGGAGTTTCAGCTAAATTAAATACGCTTATGATTTGAGACATAGCATTAATTCCTTGAGAAGAATCGGTCCAGGAATTAAATAACGTTTCTATAAATTTATAATTAATATCAAATAACTCAGACAATATATTTGAATTAATCCAAACATAGTTTTTATCTATTATCTTTTGAATGATAGATTGCAATGAAATTGAAGGGTTAAAAGACTGATAATATTTTTTAAAAAGAGCGTTTTGTAGTATTTTAAATATATCTGCAAAATAAAAACTACCAGAGGTATTACCTTTTTGAGAAGACTGATGTAGATTAATTAAATTATCCATTAAATCATATATTGGAGATAATTTTAAGGGATATTCCATGGTAATATTTACATGCTTAATTTCTTTTGGTAATTGATTTAATACTGGAAATAATAAACTTTCATCAGCTAACACAATAGCAGTTTTATTATATGATATCCCTTGCCTTATCCATTGATTTAATTGATATGATACAACTTGAGCCTGTCCTATTTGTTTAGGTACTGCTACAATATCAATATATTTTGGTATGTCATTAAAATAATTTCCAATAAATTTTTTGCTATCCAACCATGTGTTTAAAACATTTTTACGAAGAAATAATCCCGCTTCATACAATTCATTTTCTAAATAATATTTATCAACATCGTAAAGTATTGTTGCTTTATTTTCTTTTACTAAATTCGAAAAGATAATTGTTTCTGCTTTGTTTAAAGCGTTAAAGCCACATACCAATATGTGAGAAAATTGTTTGATGTAGTCAGAATTTTTGTATCTATCAACAGCATGTCGGTACATTAATCCTTGATAAGCATGTTTTTTTGCAAGAAGTACTTTTATGAATTCGTGATATATTGTTCCCATTTGAAACATGAAATCAATATAATCTTGCTGAGTTGTAGTTAAATTATCAGCACTTAAACTCCAATTTTCAATTTCTTTTACTTCCTTTAAATTTTGATAAAGTGCATCAGTATCAACTAAATATCTATCTGCCTCATTAAAATCTTGCAACATTAATGTTCCCCATTTAGCAAAAACATCAAATGAATCAGCTTTATCTTTCAATATGGATACATAAACAGCATATAGTTCACAAATTAAATCAATACTATCAGCTTGTTGTAAACCCGAAAGTTCGGCTACTAATTCTTCGGCACTGATAATGGTTGGAAGCCAAATAGTTTTATTAAATGTATTTGCTAAATGTTTTTTAAAATATAAAGCTCCCCTTTTATTTGGTAATATAATACATAAACGTTCTGTATCATTAGGGTGATGTTCAAACACATACTCTGCAATATATTGTAAAAATGGGGTCATATTCTTTCAGCCAAAAAACTTAAAAATACTAAAAAAGTGCCCTATGTTAAAATTAAACTACTAACAAATAACATTTGTATTTTTACCAATACTATTATTTTTTTTCCGTTTATGTAGTTGAGTAATTTTAGCTATTTTTTTAGTTAAATTTACTTCGAATTTTACAAATTATGAAAGTAAGTACATATCTATTTATCTTTTTAGTTCTATCAACTATTTCCAAATCTCAAATAAACACTTGGGATTTAGAAAAATGTATTGATTATGCTCAAAAAAATAACATTAATTTAAAACAATCTGAAATAACAATAAAAATAAAAGAAAATAATGTTATTCAAAGTAAAGCAAGTATTCTTCCTACAATAAATGCTGGGGCACAACATACCTATAACTTTGGTAGAACAATTGATAGATAC
Source organism: uncultured Flavobacterium sp. (assembly GCA_964541155.1). GTDB lineage: Bacteria > Bacteroidota > Bacteroidia > B-17B0 > Aurantibacillaceae > UBA4416. Next base: position 248,836 of record CAZIPC010000001.1, on the reverse strand, counting down.
ACTAACACATTTGCAAATACACAAGTTTTATCTCAAAACTTTTATGTTTCTTCAAATGTTATTATTTGGTCTGGATTATCTCAATATAATACAATCAAAGCTAATCAATTTAGTTATTTATCTGGTGAAGAAAACTATTTACAACAAAAAAATGATTTAGCTCTTAATGTTGCTACTTCGTATATAAATGTAATTTTTAGTGACGAAATTCTTCAGATTTCTCAAGCTCAATATAAAATAACCGAAGAGCAATTGCTACGAACTGAAAAATTAACAGAAGCCGGAACACTTGCAAAAAGTGCGGTATATGATTTAAAAGCACAATTAGCCAATGAAGAAGTAAATGTAACAGCAGCTGATAATAATTATCAAATTGCTTTATTAAATTTAAAACAACTTTTAAATATAGACACATTACAAAATTTTAATATTGTAAAATCTAATATTAATATTGAAAATAGCTCTATAACAGATTTATCTGTACAAAAAATATACGAACTAGCTCTTAAAAATCAACATTCAATAAAAAGTGCATATTATAACGTACTAGCTGCCGAAAAAAATGTAATTGTTGCAAAAGGAAGAGTAAGCCCTACTCTATCTGCTACGGGCAGTTTAGGAACAGGAACATCTGCTTTAGATAAAAGAATTGATGCAATAAATATTGTAGGAATTGAACAAACACCTTATTACACCCAATCTAGCGAAGCTATTTATGCGCCTAAAACAGAAATAATTACCTCAAAAAAACCATTTGCCGACCAGTTTAGCGATAATGTTAATAAAAGCGTAGGATTTACACTTTCTGTTCCTGTTTTTAATGGATTGCAAACTCTTTCAGGAATTAAAAATGCAAAATTAAATGCTTTAAATGCAAAATATACTCAAGATTTAACTGAACAAAATTTATACAAAACAATTGCTCAAGCATATGCTAATGCAAAGGCAGCATTAAATAAATACAATGCTAATAAAGCTTCTGTATATGCATCAGAACAATCGTTTTATTATGCTCAACAAAAATATAATGTTGGAGCAATTAGTACTTTTGATTATAATACAGCTAAAACACGTTTACAAAATGCTCAAGGAAATTATATACAAGCTAAATATGACTATATATTTAAATTAAAAGTATTAGACTATTATCAAGGAAAAGAATTAAGATTTTAAAAAAAACATATGAAAAAAATATATTGGATTATCAGCATTTGTATAGCATTACTATTAATTGTAATTGGATTTAAATTTTTTAAAGGAGAAGAACCTACAACTGTTACAACAGAAAAAGCAACTAAGCGAACTATTATAGAATCTGTATCGGCAAATGGTAAAATACAACCAGAAGCAGAATTAAAAATAACTTCTGATGTTTCAGGAGAAATTGTTGAAATGCTAGTAAAAGAAGGCGAACAAGTTAAAAAAGGACAGCTTTTGTGCCGAATTAAACCCGATATCTACGAAAGTGCTTTTGAACGTGTTAATGCTACTGTAAATAGCTCAAAAGCAAATTTAAAAACTACTATCGCTCAATTAAATCAAGCTAAAGCAACTTTAGCCAATGTAGAAGCTACTCACGCTAGAAACAAGAAATTGTTTGATCAAAATGTAATATCTCAACAAGAATTTGATGCTTCTAAAGCTAATTACGAAGCTGCTAAAGCTAATGTTGAGGGTATTTCTGAAACTATTAAAGCATCTGATTATAACGTAAAAAGTGTTGAGGCTTCCTTAAAAGAAGCCAATTCTAACTTAGACAAAACCTATATTTACGCCCCAGTTGATGGTACTGTATCTAAATTAAACGTAGAAAAAGGCGAACGTGTTGTTGGTGTTCAGGGTTTACAAGGTACAGAAATTTTACGTTTAGCAAATCTTAACGAAATGGAGGCAAGTGTTGAAGTTAATGAAAATGATATCATTAGAATTCATAAAAATGATACTGCAATAATTGAAGTTGATGCATACGTTGGAAAAAAATTTAAAGGTATTGTTACAGAAGTTGCTAATTCCGCAAATACGGTTGGAACTTCTATTGATCAGGTTACTAATTTTGTTGTTAAAGTAAGAATATTAAGAGAATCTTATTTAGATTTAATTACTGAAAATAATCCTGCACCTTTTAGACCCGGAATGAGTGCTAGTGTAGAAATTCAAACTATGCGAGCTGCAAATATTATTACAATACCTATTCAGGGAGTAACTAGTAGAAGTGCCGATACCACAAAATCAACACAGTATAATAATGATGATGAATCTATTGTTGTGAAAGATGAAAAAGAAGAAAAATTAAGCGCTAACACAAAAAAAGAAGAAATTAAAGAATGTGTTTTTATAAATAATAATGGTATAGCTAAGATGGTATATGTAACAACTGGCATACAAGACAATGATTTTATTGAAATAAAATCAGGTATTCAATTAGGTGATGAAATCATATCTGGGCCATACGGAGTCGTATCTAAAACTCTAAAAGATGGTAAAAAAATAAAAGTAGTTGATAAAGACGAATTATTTTCTGAAAAAAAATAACATGGCTTATTTATTAAATATAGAGAGTTCATCAACCACGTGCTCTGTAGCTATATCTAACGATAATCAATTAATTGCTATAAAAGAAATTAATAATGGATATACTCATGCCGAAAATTTACATGTATTTATTCAACAAATATTACATGAAACTCATTTAAAAACTAACGATTTAAATGCTATTGCTATTAGCTCAGGTCCTGGTTCTTATACTGGATTAAGAATTGGATTTTCGGCAGCTAAAGGATTAGCTTATGCCTTAAATATTCCATTAATTACTATTGATACACTAAAAGCAATGAGTTTAATCGCTATAAACCATACCGATACAAAAGATGCTATTTTTGTTCCAATGATGGATGCCAGAAGAATGGAAGTGTATTGCGCAGCTTATACTAAAGAGTTAAAAGAAGAACTACCACTGCAAGCTTTAATATTAACTCCAGAAAATATAGATATATTTAATTTTAATAAATCAATTTATTTTTTTGGAGATGGTATGCCCAAAGCAAAAACACTTCTTAAAAATATTCCAAATTCTAATTTCATAGATAATATTTCTCCTAGTTCATCTGCAATTATTGAGTTGGCTTTTGAAAAATACAGCTCCAAAAACTTTGTAGATGTAGCTTATGCGGAACCTAATTATTTAAAAGAATTTTTCTTTACAACTGCTAAAATATAGATATGAATCAAAAAATAGCATTTGTCATAAATCCTAATGCGGGAGTTAAAAAAAATATAAATATTATTGAGTTTATAAAATCTAATTTTCCCAAACATATAAATTATGATTTTATTGTATGGAAAAACAAACATGATTTTGATTCAGTAAAACAACAGTTATTAAATGGTAATTATACAGTTGTTGTTGCTTGTGGAGGCGATGGTACTGTTAATCAAACTGCTGCTGTATTAATTAATACAAACATGGCTTTAGGCATTTTACCATTAGGTTCTGGCAATGGGCTTGCCAGAAGTAACCATATTCCTATGGATTTAAAAAAAGCTTTAAAAATAATTGAAAGAGAAACTGTAAAAATAATAGATGGCGCTGTAATAAATAATATTCCTTTTTTTTGTACCGCAGGAATAGGCTTTGATGCTCATATTGCAAACGAATTTGCTATAAGTACAAAAAGAGGATTTATAACCTATTTTAAAACAACCATCAAAGAATTTTTTGGTTATAAACCAAATAACTATACCATTACTATTGATGGGAAAACCATAAATACAGATGCCTTTTTAATAACTATTGCAAATGCTGGACAGTGGGGTAACGATATATATATAGCGCCAGAAGCTGAATTAACTGATGGCATTTTAAATATAAGTATATTAAAACCATTTTCAATAATTGCTATACCAATAATAGGTATACAATTATTTTCTAAAAAAATTCATACATCTATTAAATTACAATCAGAAAAAGGGCAAAAAGTAGAAATCAAATTTAAAGAATCATTACCAGTACATTTTGATGGTGAACCAATGTTTGTTAAAGAAAAACTAAACATACAAGTACTTCCTCTGGCCTTAAAAATTGTTTGCTAAAAAATTGTATCAATTTTTAGTTTCTGAAATTATTTTATTTAATAATGTAATTTGGCCTAAGTGATAATAACTATGCTCTATAACCGCTTCAATATTTCTGATATTGGTACCATAACTATCATCAATAAAAGAACTATCTAACGTAATATCATCCATCTGTTCAACTTTATTTGCAAATTTTTCTGAATTAGTAATTAAATCTTGTACTAAATTAACCCAATCCATTTTAGATGAAATTTCGCTCATACAAAAACTGTATTTATCACTTATTTCTAATTTTCCTCCATTAAAAACGTTTAAAAGTCCTTCTAAATAATAATTAATATGAAATGTAATTTCGGCAATTGAATTTAATTTGCCTATTTTTTTTGTAGCATCATTCCAATTTGTTTTTAGTAATTGGTCTTTATAATTTGTATTTGCAATCCATTTTCCATTAATAAAAACTTCTCTTAATCTATTTGAAAGCGTTTTATTTCTTTGCATCTCTGTAGATTTTTTAATTACTTATTAAAATCTAAATTGCTTAGTTTCATTAAATATAGTTTCTAAAATAGTCTTTTCTTCTAAGCTAATTACTAACCCTCTGCGTTCATACACTATATTAGCTGTTTCTATCATTTTCACAAATTGATATTCTTCTATGCCTTGTGCTCCACCCCAACTAAAACTAGGTATATGAATAGGTGGAAATCCAGCTCCAAATATATTAGCGCCAACTCCAACAACAGTGCCTGTATTAAACATTGTATTTATACCACATTTACTGTGATCACCCATTATCAATCCACAAAATTGCAATTCTGTATCTACCATTTTGTGCTGACTATAATTATATAATTTTACATTACCATAATTATTTTTAAGATTAGAATTATTAGTATCTGCACCTAAATTGCACCACTCTCCTATCACACTATTTCCTAAAAATCCATCATGTGCTTTATTACTATATCCAAAAATTACAGAATTATTTACCTCTCCTCCTACTTTACAATGAGGTCCAATTGAAGTTGGACCATATATTTTTGTACTTAATTTTAATGCTGAGTTATCTCCAAGAGAAAATGGACCACGTACAACCGAACCCTCCATTATTTCTGCCCCTTTACCTATATATATTGGCCCAGAGTTTGTATTTAATATTGTTGCTTCTACTTTTGCGCCTTCTTCTAAAAACACTAATTTCTTGTCTCCAATTATAGTATTTGTGTTTGACAATGGTAGACTAGTTTTATTAGATGTTAATAAATTAAAATCTTGTATAATAGCTTCTCCATTTTTTAAAAATATATCATATACATAATTAATAGATATCAATTTCATATCTACCTCTTCAGAATTAGATAGCGCTAAAGATTGATTTAAACAAGAAGATGCATTACTTCTATAAGCTATTAAATTTCCATTTTGTTTAATTCCTTTATTAAAATCTAGTTTATTTATTTGATTTACTAAATCATTAGTTGGGCAAATTTTACCATTAATAAAAATAACGTCATCCGTAATGTTGTTTTTATATTTAGTACTTAAATAGGGTTGGGTTTCAAAATACACTTCTGAATTTAAATGCTTTTTCCATTTTTGAGTAATCGTTAAAATTCCAATCCGTATTTCCGAAACTGGTTTTGTGTAGGTTAATGGCAGTAAATTTTGCCAAGCTTCATCGTCAAATAATATATAATTCATGTATTGTAAACTTTTAAATTTATTAAAAATTATTTATTAACATAGCATCTCTTTTAATGCGGCTATTTGCAACGAAGTACCTAGTACAAATAATTTAGTATCTATTATTAAATTCGTATCAATATTTGGATTAACCACATATATTCCATCTTGATGTTTCAATCCTATAATTGTTGCTCCAGATGTATTTTGTGATTGAATATCTTTTAGTGTTTTAAATTTAACTTGTGTTAATGTAATTTCATCTAAACTCATATTTTGATCTCCTTCATCTGTAATATGCTCTAAAAATTCCATTACATCAGGCTTCATTACTAAAGATGCCATATGAGCTCCTCCAACTTTATCTGGCATTATAACATTATCAGCACCTGCAATTTTTAATTTTTTATCAGAACTATCCTCACTAGCACGAGCTATGATTTTTATTTTCTTATTTAAATTCCTTGCTGTTAATACTATAAATAAATTATCCGAATCAACAGGAAGTGTAACAATAATAGCTTTTGCTTTTAATATTCCAGCTTTAATTAAAATATTATCACTGGTACTATTTCCATGAATAACCAAATCACTAAACTGATGATTTAAATTAGAAATGAGCTCAAGATTATTATCAATTACAACAAAACGCTTATGATGTTTTTTTAAAACTTGGGCTGCTTGTCGTCCATTTCGCCCATAACCACATATGATAACGTGGTCTGTTAATTTTTCTATTCGTGAATTCAATTTTCTATTTTTAAAAAATTCATTTAATTCACCATCAATTACAAATTTAGTGATGGATGAAATCGCATAAGCAAATGTACCAAAACTTGTGATAATGAGAAAGGCTGTGTATAATTTACCATTATCACTTAATGGAGCTATTTCACTATAACCAACTGTTGATACAGTAATAACAGTCATATAAAAAGCATCTAATAAAGTGTAATGCTCTATTAACATATAACCAATAGTACCTATCACCCATACAATAAGTAGTATTAATAATGGCACATAAAAACGATAATATGACTTTAAAATATTAAACATTCTTACTGCCAAGGTACAGAAAATAATTGAAAATGAATGACTATTACAGCTTAACTATTTTACTACAAATCCCAAACACTATGTTTACGGCGGTAGTTATTTGGTTTAAATTTTTCTTTATGTTCTAAAATAAAAGCCATAATAAAATATATAATTATGGGTGATCCAAATGTAAAAAAAGAAAGGTATATAAAATACATACGAATATTTGTAGTTTTGATTCCAAGTTTTTTTCCCCACCATTCACAAACTCCAAATGCTTTTTGCTCAAACCAATATCTAATCTTATCAATCATATGTGCAAATGTATAATAATACTTTAATGTAATAATTATTTATTGTTATTTTTTAGTAAATACTGCCCTACTGCACAGTGAAGACATCTTTTCTTTGAGCAAAAATTATCTAATAAATAAATTTGCGCCTGACTCTCTAGTGCATTTTCTGTACAAATTCCTATTTTTTTAAATTGTTTTGTTTTACTATTTATTTCAGATGGTAATTGAGATAATATATCTAAAGCATAATCAATATAGTGTGGTATAGAAAATTGTTTTGACATAAAAAAAAAATACGGAACTATTGTGTTAATGACTAAAGATTCTATAGCTTTGTCTCCTAGTGGTTTATTAATCTCTTCAGACTTTACATCAAACTTGTAATGCGAATTCCAATAAGTATTTGGTTGTAATTCAAAAAAAGTTTTCATAGTGTTTAAGTTTGGCTGCTCTTCTAAAAAATGAAAAAAAGATTTTTGTTTTGTAATTAAATTAGCCAATTGAGCAATTCTAATAGTTGGGAAATTAATTGGACGAGTTTTTGAAAATTTCCAAAGCTCTTTTTTTAAAGTTTTTAACTGATGTTTGTGTTTTAAAAATTCAAATTCGTTTTGCAATTGTCTAGCGTATTTATCTTCTAATAAATCATCTAAAAAACCAGCAACACCGTATAACAAAGCTTCTATTTGAATAGCATTATTAATATATTTTTTAAGTAAATTAAATGGTAATGATTTTGCTAATAATTCAAATGGTTCATTATTAATTTTAAAGCCAAAATTCCTAAATAGTAAAATATGTAAAGCCTCCTCATGATTGTTTTGTGTATATAAAAATATATGCTCAATATAATCTGTTTTTTCTTGTATACGAGATATCGCTAATCTTTCAATCCAATTTTTCCATATTATATCGTTAACTTGTGTAATTGATTTGCCACAAGCTACCGTATCTTTTGATAATTGTATTTGATAATACTGTTGTAATAATTGAGGGGTAATATATTGCTTTAATTCTAATACAGATACATTATGATTTATATTTTGATGTAAATCGATATCATGTTCATAAACAACATGTAACACCAAATTATCATATACTTTATTTAATTGATGCTGATGCTTTAGCCAATCTGATGTTTTTACATGTATTTCGACATTACCAACTAATAAAATTTGATTAATTCTAATTTTTGAATTAAAAAAATCTGGACCAGAGTCTTGATTATGCTCACCAATAGAAACGATATCGATTGATTCGTTTTGTGTGCCAATAAATTGCGTTTTACTTAATAATTTATACTTCCATATAGTATGTAGCAGTAACTCATTCATAAAATGTGAGGTTTAACAAAAAAAATGCGCGTAAGTTTCTTTAAAAAATCAAGTATTTTATTACTGAGCTACTTGAGTTGCTTTCATTGATAATACATATCTAGTTAAAGCTTCTTTTTGTTCAGGTGTTAAATTTGCTTTAGGCGACATATCATCAATTTCATGAAGCCAACTAGATTCTGACCTTTTAGGAATAGAGTATTGTTTATGGCAATTAGTACATGGTCCTGTAAAAATTGCATAGCCTAATTTTAATTGATCTGCGGTTGCATCTGGAAATTTAGTTTTAATTGCTGTTAATTGAGTCATTCCAGGAATTAATGTAGAACTAGTAGTAGAAGTAGTGGAATTAGAAGAAGTAGTAGAGCTTTTTTTTGTTGTTTCACATGCTGTAATCATAACAGCTAAAATTAAAATTAATGTTAGTTTTAAAGTAGTCATATTTTACGTTTATAGATTTAAATTTAATAAAAATTACTTGATTTACTATTCTTCTATTTTATATTCATTAATTTTTCGGTAAAGAGTTCTTTCGCTTATACCAAGCTCTTGAGATGCATATTTTCGTTTACCTTTATGTTTCTTCAGGGCTTTTTTAATCATATCAATTTCTTTATCCTGAAGCGATAATGATTCTTCAACAACAATAGGTTGATTAAATCCATTTGTTTCTTTTACAATAATTGGGTTATGTATTTTAATATCATTGTTAGTTGAAACAATAGGTAAGTTTGATTCATTATGATACAATCTATCTATTGTTTGTATATCATCTGTTGGCAAATCACTTAAAGCATTTCCTCCAACCTGAACAATATCATGAACAACTTTTTTTAAGTCGTTTAAATCTTTTTTCATATCAAACAATACTTTATATAACAAATCTCGCTCATTCATCTCTGAATTAGATGTTGAATTTCCAAAAGTAGAATTTGCTATAGTTGGTAAAGTATTTGTTTGGTAATTTGGTAAATAATGTAATAAACTTTCTAACGAAATTTCTCTATCCTTTTCAATAATTGAAATTTGTTCGGTAATATTTTTTAACTGACGAATATTTCCTGGCCAATAATAATTTATTAATGCTTGTTCTGCGTCTGGTGTTAATTTCACAGCAGGCATTCTATATTTTGTAGCAAAATCACTAGAAAACTTTCTAAATAATAAATATATATCATCTTTTCTTTCTCTAAGAGGTGGAAGATTGATAGGAACAGTGTTTAAACGGTAATATAAATCTTCTCTAAATTTTCCTTTTTCGATAGCTATATTAAAATTTATATTTGTAGCAGCAACTACCCTAACGTTAGTTTTTTGAACTTTACTACTTCCTACTCTTATATATTCTCCTGTTTCTAGTACACGTAATAAACGAGCTTGTGTTGTTAATGGAAGTTCGCCTACTTCATCTAAAAAAATAGTTCCACCATTTGCAACCTCAAAATAACCTTTACGAGCTTCGTGAGCACCTGTAAACGAGCCTTTTTCATGACCAAATAATTCACTATCTATTGTGCCTTCTGGAATAGCACCGCAGTTTACTGCGATGTATTGACCATGTTTACGAGCACTATTTTGATGTATTATTTGAGGAAAAACTTCTTTACCTGTGCCACTTTCTCCATTAATCAAAACATTTAAATCTGTTGGCGCTACCTGACTCGCAATATCAATAGCGCGTAACAATAAGGGACTATTTCCTATAATTCCAAAGCGCTGTTTTATATCTTGTAATGTCATAATTATTTTTTTTTATACTCTAAACACATTCTCCTATTAATGTTCCGCTTGTGCAGCTTGTAATTAAAACATTTACATAATCACCTTTTTTTAAATTTCCTTTTGGAAAAACAACAACAGTGTTTTGGGAATTTCTGCCACTCATCATATCTGCAGATTTTTTAGAAATATTTTCTACTAATACTCTGTATACTTTTCCTAATCCTTCCTTTGTTCTAATTTCGCTGTGTTTACGCTGCATATCTACAATTTCAGTTAATCTGCGACTTTTAACATCTGCAGGAACATCATCTTCATATTTTCGTTCAGCTAATGTTTTTGGTCGTTCACTATATGAGAACATATAAGCAAATTCATATTTTACTTCTTCCATTAAAGACAAAGTATCTTTATGTTGTTCTTCAGTTTCGCCACAAAATCCTGTTATAATATCTGCACTAATAGCCGCATCTGGCATAATTCTACGAATGGCAGCAATTCTATCTAAATACCATTCTCTGGTATATCCTCTATTCATTTTTTCTAATACATCGCTATTACCACTTTGTACTGGTAAATGAACATACTTACAAATGTTTTCGTATTTAGCCATCATATGTAATACATCATCTCCCATATCTTTTGGGTGTGAAGTTGAATAACGAACTCTTAAATCAGGATGAATTAAGGCTACCATTTCTAATAATTGTGCAAAGGTTGTGGAGTTTGCTCTTTGTTCATCAGTTAAAGATTCCTTTTTTAAACCTCCTCCACTCCACAAATACGAATTTACATTTTGTCCTAATAAGGTTACTTCTCTATACCCTTTATCAAAGGCTTCTTTACATTCTTTTACAATAGTTTCGGGTTCTCTACTTCTTTCTCTACCTCTAGTAAAAGGAACTACACAAAAACTACACATATTATCACAACCTCTCATAATACTTACAAAAGCACTTACTCCGTTATGATCTAAGCGCACTGGCGAAATATCAGCGTAGGTTTCTTCTTTACTCAATATAACATTTATGGCTTGTTGTCCTCCTTCTGCTACGGCTATTAAATTTGGTAAATCTCTGTATGCATCTGGTCCAACAACCATATCCACTAATTTTTCTTGTTCTAAAAACTGATGCTTTAATCGTTCGGCCATACAGCCTAATACACCAATTAATACATTTTTATTAGTTTTCTTAACTTTTTTATAATCATACAACCTTTGTCTAACTCTTGATTCAGCATTTTCGCGAATAGCACATGTATTTACAAATATTAAATCAGCTTCTTTATAATCTGTAGTGGTAGTATAACCCTTATCTATTAAAATGGATGCTACAATTTCGCTATCTGCAAAATTCATTTGACAGCCATAACTTTCTAAAAACATTTTTTTTCCACTTGTATTATTAGTATCCCTAACCAATACTTCGCCTTGTTTCGATTCGTCTATAATTTTATTCTCCATGTATATCAATAAAATGCAAAGATAAGGCTTTGTTCTGACAATTTGACACGTTAACCATTTTTCACACATTAAAATCAATATTTTTTTATACTAATATAATTAACTGATTATCATGCGTTTAAATAATAAAATAGAAATATAAAAGTGATATTTTAATTTATATTTAAAATAAAAATTAGGTTTATTCGAATTAAATTTTTTTCCTTTGCAAACTTTTAAGGCAACAAAACCATAAATATTAAGCTTAAAAAAAGCCTTTTATGGTATTTTTTCTTTAAAAATTGAACTTTTAATACATATTATATACATGGCAAAAAATTTAGTTATTGTCGAGTCTCCTGCAAAAGCAAAAACCATAGAAGGGTTTTTAGGTAAAGACTTTGTTGTTAAATCAAGTTTTGGACATATTAGAGATTTAGTAAAGAAAGGATTTGGTGTGGATATCGAAAATAATTTTACGCCAACTTACGAAGTACAACCTGATAAAGAAAAAGTAATTGCCGAATTAAAAAAGCTAACTAAAGGAGCCGAAATGGTTTGGTTAGCATCCGATGAAGACCGAGAGGGAGAAGCTATTAGCTGGCATTTATATGAGACATTAGGATTATCTAAAAAAAATACAAAACGAATTGTTTTTCATGAGATTACAAAGCCTGCTATTTTAAAAGCTATTGAAAATCCTCGTGAAATAGATATTAATTTAGTTAATGCTCAACAAGCTCGTAGGGTTTTAGATAGATTAGTAGGTTTTGAACTATCACCCATTTTATGGCGAAAAGTTCGTCCAAGCTTATCTGCGGGGCGAGTTCAATCGGTAGCTGTAAGGCTTATAGTTGAACGAGAAAGAGAAATTCAAAAATTTGAATCAACATCTGCTTATAAAGTATCTGCTTTATTTAAAGTTGGAACAGGTATTTTAAAAGCCGAATTAGATAAACGCTATTCTTCAGAAGCAGAAGCGCAATTATTTTTAGAAAAGTGCAAAGTGGCTTCTTTTACAATAGAAAGTTTAGAAACTAAACCAGCAAAACGTACTCCGGCAGCTCCTTTTACAACATCTACTCTTCAGCAAGAAGCAGCTCGTAAATTAGGTTTTTCTGTTGCGCAAACTATGCAAGTTGCACAGCGATTATATGAGGCTGGAAAAATCACTTACATGAGAACTGACTCCGTAAATTTATCGGAAACAGCCATGGAACAAGCTAATAAAGCAATTAACGAAAATTACGGCGCAAAATATTATAACCCTCGCAAATACAAAAATAAAAGTAAAGGTGCTCAAGAGGCTCACGAGGCCATTCGTCCTACATACATAGATAGAACAGTGATTGATGGGGAAAGAAATGAACAACGATTATATGATTTAATTTGGAAACGCACTATTGCTTCGCAAATGAGTGATGCTGAATTAGAAAAAACAACAGTAAAAGTAAATGTGAGTGGAGCCTCTGAACTATTTGTAGCGCAAGGAGAAGTTTTAAAGTTTGATGGTTTCTTAAAAGTATATATGGAAGGAACCGATGATGAAAATACTGATGAAGAAAATTCATCTATGTTACCTCCTTTAAATGTTGGTGAAAAATTAGAAAATCAAGAAATCTCAGCTACACAACGTTTTACACATCACCCTGCCAGATACACAGAAGCCAGTTTGGTTAAAAAATTAGAAGAGTTAGGCATTGGACGTCCTTCTACATATGCACCTACTATTAGCACTGTTCAAAAACGCAACTATGTTGAAAAAACTGATAAGGAAGGAACTCCAAGACAATACATTAACTTAACTTTGGTAAAACAAAACATTACTAAAGATATTAAAACAGAAAATACAGGTGCCGAAAAATCCAAATTATTTCCAACAGATATTGGAATGGTTGTAAATGATTTTTTATTAAAATACTTTCCTACAATTTTAGATTTTAATTTTACAGCTAAGGTTGAAGAAGAATTTGATGAAATTGCAGAAGGCCATTTAGATTGGCAAAACATGTTGCAAGAGTTTTATACTCCTTTTCATAAAACAGTTGAAACAACCTCTGAAAACAGCGAACGTGCCAGTGGCGAAAAAATATTAGGCACTGATCCTGTAAGCGGAAAGCCAGTATCAGTAAGGGTTGGACGCTTTGGGCCATTAGCTCAAATTGGCGAAACAGTTGAAGGATCTGACGAAAAACCAAAATTTGCCAGTTTAAGACGAAATCAAAGTATTGAAACCATTACACTTGAAGAAGCATTAGACTTATTTAAATTACCAATGACTTTAGGTACCTATGAAGGAAAAGAAGTTGTTGTGGCGGTTGGACGCTTTGGGCCTTATATAAAATTAGACGAAGCTTTTATCTCTATACCTCGCACCATTGATCCTTTAACCGTTGATATGGAAAAAGCGATTGAAATTATTAAAGAAAAAGAAGAATCTGATGCTCCAGTTGCTTATTACCAGGGCAAAGGTGTAACAAAAGGAAAAGGTCGTTTTGGTCCGTTTATTAAATATGATGGATTATTTATAAATGTTCCAAGAGCTTATAACTTTGATCATTTATCACAAAAAGACATTGAAGAATTAATTGAAAAAAAGTTAGAAAAAGAAGCTAACCGTTATATTCAAAATTGGCCTGAAGAAAAAATTGCTATTGAAAATGCACGTTGGGGGCCTGTTATTAAATTTGGAAAATTAGTTTTAAAACTTATAAAAAATGGAGGCGGAAAATATACTCCAGATGAATTAGCCACTCTTTCTTTAGACGATGTAAAAGCAATGATTGTGGCACAAGTTCCTAAAGCATTTGATAAAAAAGGAGCCAAAAAAGCAACTACAAAAAAAGCCAAAGTTGTAAAACTTACTACTAAGAAAGAACCTGTAAAAAAAGCAGCTTCAAAAAAAGCTACTCCTAAAAAAGCAGCCGCAAAAAAAGCTTCTGCTAAAAAAAAATAACATAAGTATACTATTAAAAAAGCCGTTTTGAAAATACCAAAACGGCTTTTTTTATTGATGGATATATAATACATTTACCATTATTATTGCATTAAGCATACCTAATTACATGAATTACAAAACGTTTGAGTTACCAATTATTATTAATCAAAATGATATTGATGAAAATAATCATGTTAATAATATCTCTTATTTAAAATGGGTACAAGATGTTGCTATGGCTCATTGGAATTTTGTAGCTCCAAAAACCATTAAAGCAGAATTACTATGGGTAGTAAGCAGGCATGAGATAGATTATTTAAAATCGGCTTATATAACAGATTCTCTTATCTCTAAAACATGGGTTGTTGAGCCTCAAGGAGCAAAATCGGATAGATATGTTGAGATAATAAATAGTCATACAAATGATGTAATTGCAAAAATTAAAACAACTTGGTATTTATTAGATGCCCATACTAAAAAACCTAAGCGAATAGATGCAAGTATTACACAACTATTTAATTAAAATATGAAAGTATCTAGCCTTAGCGAATTAAAAAAAGAGCTTAATGAGCTGCCTCAAAAACAATTAATTGAATTGTGTTTACATTTAGCTAAATACAAAAAAGATAATAAAGAATATTTAGATTATTTATTATTTGAAGCTTATGATAAAAATAATTTTGTTACTGCTGTAAAACACGAAATTGACCAACATTTTAATGAACTTAAATTTCAAACCAATTTATATTATGTAAAAAAAAGTTTACGTAAACTATTACGCTTAATTACAAAGTATTGTAAATACATTGCTGATAAAGCCTTGGCAGCTAACTTACATATTTACTTTTGTAAAAAACTTAAAGCATCAAATATTCCTTATCATAAAAGTCAATTATTAATTAACTTATATAATCAACAACTAAAAAAAATACATACCTTAATTAGCGCTCTGCACTCCGATTTACAACAAGATTACACACAAGATTTAGAAGAGATTTGTTAATTATAAAATAGCACCTGTTGAAGTGAGATTTTAAAAACTACTTTTTAATAATACTTTATAGAAATGTTGGTGCTAAAGTTTAGTGCGTTGTGCTGCTCAAGTGTTGCTTTGGGCTGCTGAGTACATGCGTTGGCGCTAAAGTTTAATGCGCAGGGCTGCTCAACCATTGCTTTGAGCTGCTGAGTACGTGCGTTGGCGCTAAAGTTTAATGCGCAGGGCTGCTCAACCATTGCTTTGAGCTGCTGCGTGCATGCGTTGGTGCTAAAAAATGTTCAAACTCTCCAAATTAACAATGTAATGTCCTTAGCTCATAGAATTGATAAGGGTTGCCAAGAAACTGAAAAAGAGAAGTTTACCAATTTTGGTAAACTTTCCCTTGAAGTGGAATCAAAAGACATATTTTTAAACACCATTATAGAAGAATGGCAAGCTCTAGTTAATTTAAAACGCTAGTTGTCAGATTGTTAAGTGCCATAACCTGATATGTTAACGGAATCAACATATAATTACAATATGTTGAAATAATTCAATATTTTGAACATATCATAGTGATATGTTGAATGAATTAACATATATTTGTAATATGTTGAAATATTTACATTTTTTAAACATATAATAAACCTATGAATAATCCATCAACTCCATATAACAAATTACCATTGCTTCCGCCCAAAATTGAATTTTCAGGCAAAGTATTTAAAAAGACAATCGAAGCAAATAAGGCTTTGGCTGAACTTAAGGGTTTAGCAGGTATTATCCCAAATCAAGCTATAGTGTTAAATAGCTTAATTCTTAGGGAAGCAAAAGATAGTTCGGAAATTGAAAACATAATAACAACACAAGACGAATTGTATAAGGCTTTTTCTACCGATAATATGAGTCAAGACCCGAACGTAAAAGAGGTATTAAATTACAGAGAAGCCTTATGGATGGGGTTTGAAATTATTAAGAAAAAACAACTGTTAACTGTAAGAGATATTATTAAGCTACAAGAAGTATTAATTGGGAATAATGCAGGTATAAGAAAACAGCCTGGCACTTCATTGAAAAATGCTAAAACAGGAGAAGTTATTTACACACCTCCTTTTGGTAAAGATGTGATAAATGAAAAACTTAAAAATTTAGAGACCTATATCAATAGTGAAGATGAGACTGATCCATTAATCAAAATGGCTATTATACATTATCAATTTGAATCTATACATCCATTTTATGATGGCAATGGAAGAACTGGAAGAATAATAAATGTGCTCTATTTAATATTAAACGGACTATTGGATTTACCAATTCTTTATTTAAGTTCTTATATAATCCACCACAAAAAGCAATACTACGAAGGTTTAGATAAAGTGCGAACAAAAAATGAATGGGAAAATTGGATTTTGTATATGCTCGATTCGGTTGAACAAACTGCAAAAAGTACAATTGCATTAATAAAAAGCATTAAAAAATTATTAGATAGCGAGATTGATAATGTAAAGGAAAAATGCCCAAAAATCTATTCAAAAGAATTAGTTGAAGCGTTATTTAATCAACCATATAGCCGAATTGCAACCTTAGAAGAAAAATTGCAAGTCACCCGTTTTACTGCCAGTAAATACTTAAAAGAGCTGGAAGAAATAGGTTTATTAAAAGGAGAAAAAATGGGCCGCGATATGCTTTATATCAATAAGCCATTATTTATGCTTCTTAAGGAACAAGATAAATTCCTGAAATAAAAAGGGGTATCAAACTTGATACCCTTTTACTATTATTAGCCAATATTTACTTTATTGACTTTTGTGGACCCGGAGAGATTCGAACTCTCGTCCAAACAAGGAATTAATATGCTTTCTACAAAGTTTAGAACAAACTTAGTTTTCGATTTAAATCAGGCGTTTATTCATACCAAATTTAAACTTAGCTATTTATATTGCTTTGGGTAATAGCATCGCCAAAACAAGTTGCTAATTTATGATGCAAACATCTCGTCGCTAAGCAACAGTGCTACAAGGTTTGCAAAGGTTGGTTAGTCTTGGACTAAGCAGCCATAGCGTAAGAATTCTCTTCGCCGAATAAAAGTTTGAGAGTTAAGTTTAAGGTGTCATATTCACAACACACCACCTGCTTACACATCAATCGCGCTAGCTGTCAAAACCGGTCGGGCCCATAAGTTTAAGAACTAGGGCAAAGGTACAATCAAAATTATTAAAATGCTACAAAAAATAACGTGTAAAATATATATATTCGTGTTTTATAATCACTATATGTCAAAACTAAAAATTGGTGTGCTCCGCGAAGAAAAATCACCTCCCGATAAACGCGTACCCCTTACCCCACTTATTTGCACCGAGTTACTAAAAATATATCCTGGTTTAAGTATCGTAATTCAACCCAGCCCAATTAGGTGTTATTCTGATGATGAATATTTAGCTTTTGGCTTAACCTTGCAAGAAGATTTATCAGATTGTGATATTTTAATGGGAGTAAAAGAAGTACCACCCCAAAATTTAATAGAGGGTAAAAAATATTTTTTCTTTTCTCATACCATCAAAAAACAGGCACATAATGTTAAACTGATGAAAGCCCTTATTGAAAAGAACATCCAAATGATAGATTACGAAACCTTAACTGATAAACATCATAATCGAATTATTGGTTTTGGCAGATACGCTGGTATTGTAGGTGCCTATAATGGTATTTTAGGATATGGTAAAAAATACGACTTATTTCAAATTAAACCAGCAAATTTATGCAGAGATAGAGCCGAAATGGAAGAAGAATTAAAACGCGTAAAACTTCCTAATATTAAAATTGCCTTAACGGGTGGTGGCCGTGTTGCTAATGGTGTTATCGAAACCCTATCTGCACTGCGCATCAGAAAAGTTACTCCCGAAGAATTTTTAATGTCTTCTTTTAGAGAACCTGTGTATTGCCAATTAAACCCACGCGATTATGTTGAGCGACCAGATGATCATAATTTTGATGTTAATGATTTTTATCAGCATCCCGAACATTTTGTTTCTAAATTTGGCCCTTATACAAAAGTTACTGATATATTTATATCTGCCCATTACTGGGACCCTCGTTCACCAAAAATGTTTACCATAAACGATATGAAAGCTACAGATTTTCATATGAGTGTTGTAGCCGATATTACCTGTGATATAGATGGATCTGTGCCAACTACCTTAAGAGCTAGCACAATAAGCAAACCTTTTTATGGCTATAATCCAAAAACAAATACCGAAGATGTACCATTTAATAAGGAAACTATTTGCGTAATGGCCGTAGATAATTTACCTTGTGAATTACCAAGAGATGCAAGTGATGATTTTGGTAAAGATTTAATGGAAAGAGTATTACCAAACTTATTTAAAGCAGATACAGATAATGTAATTGATAGAGCCAGTATTTGTAAAAACGGCAAACTCACAAAACCGTTTGAATACCTTAGCGATTACGCTTATTAATATCCAAATAAAAAAAGGTTAGAAAATTTCTAACCTTTTTTTATTTATTTACAATAACAAAAACATCTTCGTTATCTTTTTTCATTAAATATTTTTCTCGAGCAAAAGTTTCTAAACTTTTTTTATTATTCTGTAACTCAAAAATTTCTTTTTTATTTTTTTCTATTTCAATACGGTAATATTCTTTTTCTATATTTAGTTTATTACACTTTGTAATTAAATCAAATTGCGTAAACACATCATTTTTATCAAAATAAAAAAGCCATACCACTAGCCCTGCTATCACTAATACATATTTATTTTTTAAAAACTTAAAAATTATCATGCCTTTTATAACTTTAACAATGCTAAGTTATATGCTATTTACAAAAAAAATAATTTTAATAGATAATGTTATACATAACTAATTGTTAGTTTCTTAAAATATTACTACTTAATTGGCAAATAAGCAGCAACAGATACTAAATCATAATTGTGTATAACATTACTGTAGATATTAAAATAAAATAATCGTTTTTTATATTTTAGAGTTGTATGAACACACCCATTATCTTAGAAACCGAACGATTAATTATTAGAGAACATCTATTAAGTGATGCTCCATTTTTTTTCACGCTAAACTCTAATTATAATGTAGTAAAATATACAGGAGATACCTCATTTAAAAATCTAACTGAAGCTGAAAATGTTGTAAAATACGTTATCAGTCAATATAAAGAAAATGGTTATGGACGTTGGCTAGTGGCATTAAAAAAAACAAATACTCCAATTGGCTGGTGCGGTTTAAAATTCCATCCCGATACACAACAAACCGATATTGGTTATAGGTTATTAGAAAGCGCTTGGGGCCATGGTTATGCAACCGAATCGGCACAAGCATGTGTTAACTATGGATTTAGTCATTTAAATCTAAATCATATTATTGGAACTGCCATGAAACAAAATAGTGCTTCAATTAACGTATTTAAAAAATTAAAAATGAGTTACTTATGCGACACGCTCATTAATCAAATACCAGCAGTTACGTATCAATTATATAACAAGAACATAAAATAATATGCGTATTACTCAAAGATTACATTTTATTAAAATTACAGTACTTGTAGGATTATTAATTTCTGTTTTATTAAGTATTAATTTATGGGCAGGCCAAAGATGGTTTCCAAAAGCTACTTTATTAAACCAAGATATGCAATTAAATGCTCCATATGATTATACATACTTATCCTTATTAATAGTATTAACTATACTATCGATTTTAAATTCAAAAAAAGTGTTTATCCTATGTTTAATCATTTTCTCAACCTATTTATGTTTAGATGACCAAAATCGACTACAACCCTGGTTTTTTAATTACAATTTAATCTTACTTATTTTATTGTTTTATAAAAATAGAGTTGATGACCCAAATAATTATACAACCATTTTTATATCGTTACAATTATTAGTAGCGTTAATATATATATTTAGTGGTATTCAAAAATTAAATCCATTATTTGTTTCCGATACCTTTCAATGGATGATAAGCCCACTAGATACTATTTTATCTAAACGACAATTAACTTTACTACTAAAATTTGGATATGCAGTACCGTATATAGAATTAAGCTTGGGAATATTACTGTTAGTTAAACCTATGCGTTTTATTGCAGTGCCTTTAATTATTAGTATGCACATTATATTGCTTATACTATTAGGGCCTTTTGGTAAAAATTACAACTCAGTAGTGTGGCCTTGGAATATAATTATGATAGTATTAGTACTACTTTTATTTTCAAATGTAAAACAAGAACGATTTTTTGATATTTCTTTTTTATTTAAGAATATGAGTTTTTACCTTGTTATTATTTTAATGCTTTTACTACCTTTTTTAAGTTTGTTTAATAAATACGATTCTTATTTATCTAGTTCTCTATATTCTTCAAATGTTAATAACTGTCAGTTAATACTATCCAACAAAACATATCAAAATCTCCCTCTTTATATAAGACATTTTACTGTAAATAAAGAAAATAAACAATTATTATATATTAAAAAATGGGCAATGCATGAGCTTAACACACCTTGTGTACCCGAATACAGAATATTTAAAACCGTTCAGGCATACATTATAAAAATAACAAATACAGATACTAATCATGTATCTTTAAGATATACAGAGAAGCGACAATTACTTCATTTTTAAAGTATACAAAAAAAGCGCAATGGTTATTGCGCTTTTTTTATAGATACTTTTTAATACTATAAATGAATTACTTCTCCATATGCAGCAGCAGCAGCTTCCATAATAGCTTCGCTCATAGTTGGATGAGGATGTACAGTTTTTATTAATTCGTGCCCTGTAGTTTCTAATTTGCGAATTGCTACAATTTCAGCAATCATCTCAGTTACATTAGCACCAATCATATGAGCACCTAATAACTCACCGTATTTAGCATCAAAAATTAATTTTATAAATCCATCTTTTGCTCCCGAAGCACTTGCTTTACCAGATGCTGAGAATGGAAATTTACCCACTTTTAATGTATAGCCTTTTTCTTTTGCTTGTTTTTCAGTCATACCAACCGAAGCAACTTCAGGTTGGCAATAAGTACACCCTGGTATGTTATTATAATCAATAGGTTCTGTATGAACACCAGCAATTTTCTCAACACAAGTAATTCCTTCTGCACTTGCCACATGCGCTAATGCTTGTCCACCAACACAATCACCAATGGCGTAGTAACCAGGTACGTTAGTTGCGTAATATTTATCTGTAACAATTTTACCTTTATCAGTAGCAATACCAACAGTTTCTAAGCCCAAACCAGTAATGTTAGCTTCAATACCAACCGCTGATAAAACAACTTCAGCTTCTAAAACAATGTTACCTGTTTTAGTTTTAACATTTACCTTACTTAAGTCTGATTTAGTATCAACACTCTCAACAGATGCTTCTGTCATAATCTCAATACCAATTTTCTTTAAAGATTTTTCTAATTGTTTAGATACTTCTTCGTCTTCAACAGGTACAATATTTGGCATAAACTCAACAATAGTTACTTTAGTACCCATTGTAGCATAAAAATATGCAAACTCAACACCAATAGCTCCAGAACCAACTACTACTAACGATTTTGGTTGTTTAGGCAAAGTCATTGCTTCGCGGTAACCAATAATTTTTTTACCATCTTGTGGTAAGTTTGGTAATTGACGAGAGCGAGCACCTGTTGCAATAATAATATGTTTGGCTTCTACAGTACTAACTTTACCATCAGCCGCTTTTACTTCTACTTTTTTACCTACTTTAACGGTAGCAGTACCCATAATTACATCAATTTTATTTTTTTTCATTAAAAATTGAATGCCTTTACTCATGCCATCCGCCACATCTCTACTTCGTTTAATCACTGCATTAAAATCGGCCTTAATATTATCTGCACTAATACCGTATTCTTTAGAATGATTTAAATATTCAAATACTTGAGCACTTTTTAAAAGAGCCTTAGTAGGTATACATCCCCAATTAAGGCAAATACCTCCTAAGCTTTCGCGTTCAATAATAGCTGTTTTTAATCCTAATTGTGAAGCGCGAATAGCAGTTACATAACCTCCTGGTCCGCTTCCTATAACAATAACATCGTAATTCATAGTGTGTTTTTTAGAACCGCTAATATACAGTTTTTTTAAAAGACATAAAATTTATCTATTTTATGTATAAATAAAAGGAATTTCAAACGTTTTGGGTTACTAAACAAAAAATACGATGAAATTATATGAATATAAAATATTGTAAGTTTTATATTTAAACCAAAGTTTCTAGTTGATTTCTCGAAACAATAGATGTAGGTAAAATGATTTTGCTATAAATTTTTTCTGAAGATTTATCATCAATTAAATTAACCACAAGTTTTGCAGCCTCAATACCAATTTGTTCAAGTGGTTGAGATACCGATATAATATTAGGTTTTACAAAATCAAATAAACTAATATCATCAAACGAAGCAAAACAAACGCCTTCTTTTTCTGCATCAAAGCCTATTTCATTAAATACATTTAAACAAGCAGCTGCTAAATGGTTATTTAATGTATAAATAGCATCTATTTTATTATCCTGATTTAATACTGAAATTATTTTTTTTGATAAATCGTTATGAATATTATCAAATTCTACTTCTAATAAATGTTCTTTTTTAAATTTAACATCATGCTTATGTAATGCATCTTTAAATCCATTCACTCTCTCTGAAAGAGAACTAATATAAGAAGGCGTGATATTAACCGCTAAAATAGATTTACAACCTTTTTGAATTAATAAGTCGGTTAATTCAAATGAACCTTGATAGTTATTTGCTACCACATAATTTGATTCGATATCTGATAAATACCGATCTATAAATACTATAGGAAAATTTCGTAACCGTTCTTTTTTAAAATAATGTCCATTATTACTTGTTGTAGCAACGATTATGCCATCAACCATATGTTGCTCGGCAAATAAATTAATAAGCTTTTCTTCACGCTCAATGTTTTCATCTGTACTACAAATAATTAAATTGTAGCCTTTTAAAGCTAATTGTTGTTCAATATGTTTTGCAATATTTGAATAAAATAAATTAGATATATCTGCAACTAACAATGCAATTAAATTACTTTTTCCTGTTCTTAAAGCTCGAGCAAAAATATTAGGAGTATACTCCATTTCGTTTGCTTTTGATAATACCTTCTCTTGAGTTTTTTTACTAATTCCGTAGGAATCTCCTTTTCCATTAATAACCATAGATACTAATGTTTTTGAGACATTAAGCTCTTTAGCAATGTCGTCTAACAAAGTTTTTTTTAAACCCATATGTGCGTAAATTAAGTTAAAACAAATATACTAAAATTTATATTTGTTTAACATTAATTGCACATTAAATACTATTTTTTAATACACTTAATATGGCTGGATACGTATTAGATACTACATCTTGATGTATTTGTGTTTTTGTAAACCATTCCACTCTTTCAATATTTTCTTCTAATTGTGGTACTAAATTCGAGGTATGTTTTGTAGACATATGATACCAATATGTGTGCTTAAGAGCATAAGCTCCTTTATATTCATAAATATGATAAGTAGGCTGTAAAGATTTTAAAATGGTTAATTGAGTTATTCCACATTCTTCTTCACATTCCCTAATAGCTGCTTCTTCTGGGCTCTCTCCCAAATCTAATTTACCTTTTGGTAAATCCCATTTTTTTAATCTGTAAATAAATAAATACTTATCATCTTTTTCTATTAAGCCACCGGCAGCATAAATGTATTTAAATAATTTTTTAAATTTTTCAAAAGCTTTTTCTAAATTTTTGGTTTCAAAATATAATTCAGAACTGTTAGTATCATTTATAAAAATTTTAAACTCTGAAAAAATTTCAGCTTTTTTAAGTTTATCAATATTTTTAAATGATTGATTTTCTGAATGTTGATTTTTTAATTGAATAATTATTTTTTTCGACAAATAATATATGATGATGTTCATAATTTAATGTATTTAGTACCGTTAATACTCTTATTTTTACTGCCCTATGACAATGACTCCATTTGACGATGCGGCGCATAAAGTTGCCGAATTTTTATTACAAATCAAAGCAATTAAGCTTCAACCCGAACAACCATTTACATGGGCGTCTGGTTGGAAATCACCTATTTATTGTGACAATAGAAAAACATTATCTTATCCTCAAATTAGAACATACATTCGTCAACAATATGTAAATGTAATTAACGAACGATTTGGGAAACCAGATGTTATAGCCGGCGTTGCAACAGGTGGTATTGCTCAAGGCGCATTAATTGCTCAAGATATGGGATTACCATTTGTTTATGTTAGAAGTGAAGCAAAAAAACACGGCTTAACAAATATGATTGAGGGAGTTGTTGAAAAAGATCAGAGTGTTGTTGTTATTGAAGATTTAATTTCTACAGGTGGAAGTAGTATAAAAGCAGTAGATGCTTTAAGAGAAAAGGGATGTAATGTTAAAGGAATGGTTGCTATTTTTACTTATGGTTTTGACGAAGCAACAGAAAACATGAAAAAAGCTAATTGTCCATTATCTACATTATGTGATTATGATACATTAATTGAAGTTGCTTTAAAACATAACTATATAACAGAAAACGATTTAGAGCCACTTAAAACATGGAGACAAAGTCCTTCGACTTGGAATCAATAAATTACATTTATTTTGGCACATTTTAGTATATTGAGCAATACTCACACTACAAAATCAAATACTGATGATTTATTTGATTTTATGGGTAATTTCAACCATTTTAAACATTTACTTCCCGAAGAAAAAATTGATAATTTTGAATGCAGCGATACTCAATGCTCATTTACAATTAAAGGATTAATGCCATTAAGTATAAAAATAAAAGAACATTCTCCAAAATCTAGAATTACTTTTGAAACAACTGGCATTGCAAAATTTGTTTTTACACTTCATATTTATTTTACAGCAAATCAACACACTCATATTGAACTAGAGGGAGATATGAATCCCTTTATTAAAACAATGGCAGAAAAACCATTGAAAGAGTTAATTAATACGATGGCTGATAAATTAGCATCTCTTACAATTTAAGCTGAGTTTAACAGCTTATATTATTAGTAGATTTATAAATTTAAACTCAAAGCATTTATAATTAAGACATAAAAATTATAAACATGGATAATTTAAAAATAAATGTTACCATTCAATTATTACCAACTAAATGTACTGCTGATAAAATACAATTAATTGATAAAGCTATTGATTGTATAAAAGATTCTAAACTTAATTATTTAGTTTGTCCATTTGAAACAGTGGTAGAAGGCACATATTCTGAAATTTTTGATTTAATTAATAAAATCAGAAAATCAACTTTATCAAATGGATGTGATGAATTAATCATAAACATGAAAATGCATGCTGGAACTCAAGATTTATTTTTTGAAGATAAATTAGTAAAGTATTCATAAATAATATTCGTTATTTTTACTTGGTGAATAAGTATTTAAAACATCCTATATTTAATACATTAGCTGATTGCGCAAATCAATTAGGAGTAGATGCCTATGTAATTGGTGGTTTTGTGCGTGATATATTTTTAGGAAGAGAAAGCAAAGATATAGACATTGTTACTATTGGTAAAGGCATTGAATTAGCAGAGCTTGTTCATAAGCAATTGGGAGAAACTGCGCATTTATCTGTTTTTAAAAATTTTGGTACAGCTCAAGTAAAAATTAATGATCTAGAAATTGAATTTGTTGGAGCAAGAAGAGAATCATACAATCGTGATTCAAGAAAACCAATTGTAGAAGATGGATCACTAGAAGATGATCAAAATAGAAGAGATTTTACAATAAACGCACTAGCAATAGGATTAAGTCAATCTAATTTTGGGAAATTATTAGATCCATTTAATGGGCTAAGCGATATTGAACATCAAATTATTAGAACACCACTTGAACCTGAAATTACCTACAGTGATGATCCATTAAGAATGATGAGGGCTATACGTTTTTCATCACAATTAGGATTTTCAATTGAAATAAAATCTTTAGAAGCAATCTCAAAAAATAAAACAAGAATAAGTATAGTTTCTAAAGAACGTATTACAGACGAATTAAATAAAATCATACTCTCTCCTACTCCATCAGTGGGATTTAAATTATTATTTGATACTGGCTTATTACATATTATTTTTCCGGAAATGATAAAATTACATGGGGTTGAAACAATCAATGGAAAATCTCATAAAGATAATTTTTATCATACTTTAGAAGTATTAGATAATACCGCAAAAAAAAGTAACAATTTATGGCTTAGATGGGCAGCTATATTACACGATATAGCAAAACCCGCTACCAAACGTTTTGAACCCGATCATGGATGGACATTTCATGGACATGAAGATAAAGGAGCTCGTATGGTTCCAAAACTATTTGAAAATTTAAGATTACCCTTGAATGATAAAATGAAATACGTTCAAAAATTAGTATTACTTCATTTAAGGCCAATTGTACTAGCTAAAACAGAAATAACAGATAGCGCCATCAGAAGAGTATTATTTGAAGCAGGTGATGATATTGATGATTTAATGACTTTATGTGAAGCGGATATCACTACAAAAAATCCAAATAAAGTAAAACGTTATTTACAAAATTTTGAATTAGTTAGAGAAAAATTAAAAGAACTTGAAGAAAAAGATAAAATAAGAAATTGGCAACCACCTGTAAGTGGGGAAGAAATTATGCAAATATTTAAATTACCACCTTGTAAAAAAGTTGGTGATTTAAAAAATGCTCTAAAAGATGCTATACTAGACGGAATTATTCCTAATGATAGAGAATTAGCATTATTGTTTTTGCAAGAAAAAGCCAAACAATTAAATTAATTTATAAAGTATGTTTTGTATCAGGCAAAACATTTCCCATATTCCATTCTAATTTTTTAATGAAACCGTGTTTTCTTTCTTTACAATGATGCATTTCGCAAATAGAACAAGATTTTGGTAAACAAGGGTCTGCATGAATAAAAAATTCAATATCATGACTAAACTCTTCTGTTACTAATTTATCTAAATCATCTACTTCTTTATGAGCTTCCTCTAAAGTATAATACCAAGGTAAGGTCATATGACAATCTACATGAACAACCGAACCATATTTAACTACCCTTAAATTATGTATATCAATCCAACTAGAATTACGTTTGGTATTAAGTACCGTAATTAAATGTTTTATTTTTTCATAATCAGCTTTATCTAATAAATTAAAAATAGATTCTTTAATTAAATGAAAACCAGTAATGGTAATAAATACACCTAATGCTATTGTAATTATATAATCTATCCAAAATAAATTTGTGAAATAAATGACAATTAATCCTACTACTAACCCTACACTACTCCATGTATCTGTAAGTAAGTGTTTACCATCTGCAATCATTGTTGAAGAGTTAAGCTCTGTTCCTTTCTTTATTAAAATTTTTGCAAGTATATAATTTATAAGTCCAGAAAATACAGAAATGCCTAAACCAATATCTATATTTTTTAATTCGAGAGGGTTAAAAAAAGCAGAAACGCCTTTAATAGTCATTGCTACTCCTGCTAAAGTAACCATTCCTCCTTCAACCCCTGTTGATAAAAATTCGATTTTACCATGTCCATAAGGATGATCTTCATCTTTAGGTTTAGCAGCATAGTACAAACTATACAAAGCAAATGATCCAGCTAATACATTTACAATAGACTCTATAGCATCAGTTAAAATAGCGCTAGATTGAGTTAAATAATATGCTAAAAATTTTAATCCCATTAACACAATACCTACTATTAATGTAAGTCTCATTGTATTAATTTTTAAAGAATTTTTATTCATTTGATATAATGTAAAGTAATTAATAATGTTTTAAATTTAATCAAAAAAAAAGCAGAAGAGTTACTTCTGCTTTTTTTTGATTAAATTACTTATTGTTTAATTTTTTATAATTCGTTTTACACTATGAGAGTTATTTGAGCTAATCTTAACAAAATAAATACCATTTGCTAACGATTCTAAATTTAATACTGAATCTTCATTTGTTATTTTTTGTTGAGTTATTAACGAACCTAAGGCATCATACAACTCTATATTAGCAGTATTTAAATAATTTTCATTAACTAAAACATGAACTATGTTTTTTACAGGATTTGGATATATAGTTATATTACTATTAATTAATTCTTCTATTCCTGTGCATGAATTAACTACCACATTTTGCGATGTGGTTGCAGAACAACTATTAGCATCAACATAAGTATATGAAAGTGTATATGTATTTGCTGTTAATGGGATAAAATCAGAACCTATAATATCTGTACCGGTAAATGTTCCGCCTGCTGGAGTTCCTGATAATGCAACTGTAGAGGTTAACGCGCATATAGGGCTAGGAATTAAAGAAAAAGTAACTGTTGGAAGTGGATTTACAGTAACTGTACTAACAGCTGAATTTTGACAACCATTTACATCAGTACCAACTACCGTATAAGTATCTGTTGTTCTAGGAAAAAAAGCTACACCATCTACTACACTTCCCGACCAAGTATATGTTAAAGCTCCGCCGCCGGTTAATGTAACTGCGCTTCCTTCACAAATAGCTGTTTGAGTTGCATTAGCTGTAACTACTGGTAATGCATTAACAAATAACGAACTTACTGTTGCACCTATACAACCATTAGCATCAGTTCCTGTAACAATATATGATGAGCTTACCGTGGCAGTTACAACAGAAGAACCCCCACTATACGTATAAGTTAAAGCTCCTAAAGGTACAATTGTAAAAGTTCCACCAGGACAAATAGTTCCATCATTAACGCTTAAAATAGGACTACTATTTACTATTATAGAACTAACCGTACCAACAGTATTAGTACAACCATTTGCATCTGTTCCTGTTACTGTATAATCTGTTGTTGTAGTAGGTGAAACTACTGCCGAACCATTTGAATACGTGTATGTTAAGGCACCTGTTGGTGTTAATGTAAATGATTCGCCTGAACAAATTGCTCCACTATTTACAGATATTATAGGTAATGCATTTACTGTTATTGAGCTTACAGCATTTGCAGAACATCCTTGTGAGTTTGTTCCAGAAACTGTATAATCTGAACTAGCAGTTGGTGTTACAATATTTGAACCACTTGAATACGTATATGTTAAGGCACCTGTTGGTGTTAATGTAAATGATTCGCCTGAACAAATTGCCCCATTATTTACTATTATAGTAGGTAATGAATTTACAGTTACTGAACTTGTAACAGTTCCTATACATCCCTGTGCACTTGTTCCGGTTATTGTATAAATATTAGACGCGCTAGGAGTTACAACATTTGAACCGTTAGAATAAGTATATGTTGATGCTCCAGTTGGCGTAAATGTATATGAATCTCCAGAGCAAATAGATCCACTATTTACTGAAATAGTAGGCAATGTATTTACTGTTACTGAACTTGTTACTGTTCCTAAACATCCCTGTGCACTTACTCCTGTAACTGTATATATAGTTGATGTAATTGGAGTAACTACAGCAGAACCACTTGAATAAGTATAAGATACTGCTCCAGTAGGTAACATTGTAAATGTGTTTCCTGTACAAATTGAACCACTATTAACACTAAAAATTAATGCTGAAGATACTGAAACAGTTGAAACCGCAGAACCAATACAACCTTGTGCATTTGTTCCGCTGACAGTATATGTTGTGTTAACTGATGGCGATACAATTGCTGAACCACCTGAGTAAGTGTAAGTTATAGCGCCAGTTGGGGTAAATGTAAATGAACCTCCTGGACAAATACCTCCAGTATTAAGTGATATAGATGGATTTGTATTAACGGTTACAGATGATATAGCTGAATTATTACATCCATTTACATCAGTTCCATCAATAGTATAACTAGTAGTTGATGAAGGAGACACAATGTTTGAACCACCAGAATAAGTATAAGTTACTGCCCCGCTTGGAATTATAGTAAATGATTTACCCGAGCAAATAGAACCGCTATTTACAGAAATAGGTAATCCAGCATTAACAGTTACAGAGGATATAGCTGAGTTTGTACACCCATTAGCATAAGTACCATTAATTGTATAATTTGAAGTTGATGATGGAGAAACAATATTTGAACCACTGGAATACGTATAAGTTAAAGCTCCATTTGGAACTATTGTGAAAGATTTACCAGAACAAATAGAACCACTGTTTACAGTAATAGGAGAAAACGTATAAACAGTAATAGAACTTAATGAAGCTGGGGAACTTAAACACCCATTTACACTTTTACCAGTAACCGAATAAACAGTTGATGAAGATGGACTAACGGTTACTAAAGAACCTGTTAACGCACCTGGATTCCAAGTATAAGTACTTGCTCCATTTGCTGATAGAGATATACTAGAACCAGCACATATAGAGCCAGATGATGTTACTGATAAAGTTGGCTTTGTATTAACTGTTAAAGAAACAGTTTTAGTATTCATACATCCGGCTACATTTTTACCACTTACTGTATAAATGGTTGTTGATAAAGGAGAAGCAGAAATACTTGCAGTTGTAGCACCTGTATTCCAGGTGTATGATGTTGCACCACTAGCTGTAAGAGTTGAGCTTGAACCTGAACATATCACAGATGGTGATGAGGCAATAGCAATAGATGGTAACGCATTTACCGTTAGCCTAATAACTTTACTGGCCTTACAACCAAGAGCACTTGTACCTGTTACTGTAAAATTTGATGTCACAGTTCTAGACACAATATTTACTGCACCAACAAATAAAGGATTCCATGTATAAGTACTAGCTCCACTAGCCGTTAATGTAGATGTACCCCCTGAACAAATTGCTGTTGGGCTAGCAACTGCATTTACAGGAGGTTTTGGATTAACATTAAAAGTAATTGTGTATGTACTTAAACAACCTAAAGCATCGCTACCCGTAACGGTATAAACTGTTGCTACAGTTGGAGAAACGGAAATTGAAGCTGTTGTAGCACCTGTACTCCATGTATATGAAGTTGTTCCTGTGGCTGTTAATGTATTTGTTAAGCCTTCGCAAATAGTTGATTGAGATGCAACAGCTGATACAGTTGCCGTACATAAAGTATTTAAGACATTAAAACTTGGGTTATTACTGAGAGTTGTAATTACACTAGTTTGAGATTTTAAATTAAATGTAAATAGCGTAACAACCATTAAAATTAACGGTTTAGTAAATTTTGACATAAGATTATTTGGTTTTAAAAAAATATTAAAACAGAAAGGTAATTTTTTATTCATTAGGGTTAAATTTTGCACAAAAGTAGTCTATTTTTCAATACTAAATCGTTAATTCCCCTACGAATTTCAGTCATTTATAGTTAAAAATGTTAATTTTTCAAACAAAGAACAACTATTTTTAATTCTTAATTAAAAGCCGCTTAATAATTTTATTTCATTACGATATAAAACTAATTTTTTATCGTTTTCTAACTGTTTTAATAGTCTCGAAATAACAACTCTACTAGTTCCCATTTCTTCTGCTATTTGATTATGTGATAATTGAATGGATGTTTTACCCGAAACCTTTGTTTTATTTTTTAGATATTTTATTAGACGTTCATCTAATTTATGAAAAGCTACGCTTTCTAGTGAACGTAAAAGTTCATTAAATCGTTGAGTAAAACTATTAAATACATAACTTTTCCAACTGGGATATTTCATTAACCATTCATCTAATTTTTCGTGTGGAATTTTAATTAATTCTATATTGTCTTCTGCAATAGCTTTTACCTCACTTAATTTTGCTTCCATACAGCATGCATATGCCATTGCACAACTTTCATTATTACTTAAATAATACAATATAATTTCTCTTCCCTCTTCATCTTTGCGCATTACTCTTAAAGTACCAGATATAATAATAGGCATAAATCTTACTTTTTTTCCGTAATCCATTACTACATCACCTTCTTTTAAATGAATAACTTCAGCAAAACCTAATATTTCATCTACTAATTTTTTTTCAAAAATCTGAGAAAGTTTTTCTTTTAAAGTTTTTATAGACATAAAAAAATGAATGAAGAATAATTATTTTAAAATTTAAAATCGAAGATAAGATTAAAATTAAGCATATTGACTTTGTTATAAATATATTTAAGGTTATTATAAGTTTCGCCTTGTTTTAATTTATAAACTGCCAAAAATTTAACATCTAAACCTTTTAAAAATTTAGAACATGAATAAGAAAAATCTATGTTAAGTTGATGATAAGAAGGCATGCCGTATTTATTTAATTCATAATCTTTTACATCTGGTAACATAAAGTAACCATATGCTAAACTTGTTTTAAAAATTCCTTTTAAATAAGTAACCGTTGTTTTTGTTGTAAAAGCATTTAAATTACCATAACCTTCATTTCTTTCGCGAGGCATAAAAGTATAGAACGGATCTTTACCCCATTCTCTGGGAACTAAATAACGACCATCTGCCGTGATATGGGTGTAATTTATACTCGTATTAAATTTTTTATTTTTTATTCCTATTTGACCGCTTATGGAATTTGATTGAGAACCTTTGTTAATATATGCTTTAGATTGATCTATATTTCCACCATCGTTAATAGCATCTTGATGAATAAATATAAAACCTTGGTAGTATTTTAAACTTTTTCCAAACTCAGAATTTATTTCAATCATAGAAGTATTCATGACATTATAAATTAACATATCCCACAAATTAATTTTAATATTTTTAGTTGGATTAATTATAATATTACCTAACGCAACACCACTAGTACTAATATTTCCATAATAATCAGACTTTACACCTTTTTCTGTTACACCACTGGGATAAATTCCAATTGAATTTGCAGCCGAAAACCACTGAGTAGTAGACCTAGGCGAAATATTCCATAACCAACCAGCATTTATTTGCACTTTATTAAATTCATTCATAGTCAACCATGCACCTTCTTCTAAAGTAGCGTTCATTCTACCATCTTGTGGATTTAAAAAAGGTGTATTCAATTTCATTTTACCAACAGTTAATAAGGTTTTTGAAAGCGTATATTTTAAATATAAATTTTCAAGACGAATTAAATTGTTTTTTGCATTTATATTTTGAACGTCAAATAATCCAGTTTCATATCTATTTGCATTTAAAGTAGATGGGTCTAGTTGTGTTAAATTAGAAGACCATAAATTATAAATAACAAAACTGCTAACGCCTGCTTGTAATCCATAAAAAGATTTTGTTGTTATTCCTAATCCAACACCTGCCGCTAAAGCGTAATCATCTTTTAATGCACCATCGTTAATAGTGCTCATAAAAACAGTTCGGGCATTAACATCTATTTTTGATTTTAGCAATAAATCGCTTAGTGTAGTGGTGTCTTTTATTGTTTCTTTTACATTCGATTTTAAAGTATCTTGGCCAAAAGAAACAATGGAAATCAATAATAAAAGTGCGGTTATATGTTTCATTATACTTTTGATTTTTTATCTTTTAAAGATTTTATTTTTTCTTGAATTGGCTTGAATGGTCCGTATTTATGTTGTTTTTCATCAAACCCATCAGCATAAGAACCAAAAGGGTGATCAAAAGGCTTCTCTTCTATTTTTGGCCAATCATTTTTAATATTTTTCTTTGGTCTAGGTTGAGAATTAACAAATGCAGCAATATCCCAAGCCTCTTCATCTGTTAATTGTGTATTATTAAAAGATGCGCCTAATGGCATATTGTATTTTACAAATTTAGCAAAGTTTGACATACGGTATAATCCAGCGCCATCATTATAACTTTTGTCTCCCCATAATGGCGGATATGTAAATGCTGTTTTTTCTCCATTCATTAAACCAGCTCCATTTTGTTGATGACAACTTTGACATTTTTCAGCATAAATTACCTTACCTTTTTCTGGATCAGAAGCTCTATCTAAAAGAGTTAAATCTTTAAATCCGGAACCTGATGGTTTAACACCTTTAGCAACATCTTTACCCAACCACTTCATGTAAGCAACAATACTTTGCATTTCTTTTGAATTTGTATCTATAGCTTTGCCATTTAAACTTCGTTCAAAACAATCGTTGATTCGTTTGTACATATTTTCAATGGTTCCTGACCTTGCTCTGTATTTAGGAAATGTTGAAGCCACAGCAGAATAATTATTTCCAAATATTTTTGTTCCTGCTTCTAAATGACAGTTTTGGCAATTCATGCCGTTAGTAGAAGATTTAAATATCTTACCACTTTCTCCGTAATAATTTGATGTATGCATAATTAAATCTTGTCCATACAATATCATTTCTTTATTTGGATTTTGATCTAAACTAGCAATGTCAGGAGCTATCCAATAATTGGTAGTATCTTTAGGTATTAATGCTTGTTGTTTTCCTGCTTCAGTAAAATTGCCATTAGCATCTGGAACAGGTGTTTGTATTATCTTTTCATTTTTAGGCTTAAAATCAGGAACATAAATAACTATGATAACAACTAAAGCACCAATTAAAACGAGAAGAAGAAGAATGACATTAATTAATTTACCTATTACTGAAACTAATGAATCTTCAGATTTAAATTTGTTTTCCATAATAACTAATTTACTATATTAATGAGGGATTTTATCTTTAATAGCACCATATAAATAAGTTCCTAAGATAGCAAATAAGAATACAACACTCATTGTCACATAGCCATATCCAATATTAACAACCATAGGTCCAGGGCATGCACCACTTAAAGCCCAACCTAATCCAAAAATAATACCACCAATTAAATAACGTAAAACCGATTTTTCTTTTGGGAAAAACATAATTGGATTTCCTTTAATATCTCGTATACTATATCTTTTAATTAAAGCAACGCCAATAACTCCTAAAGTTACTGCTGTGCCTATAATACCATACATGTGAAATGCTTGAAAGCGAAACATTTCTTGAATTCTAAACCATGAGAATGCCTCAGATTTAGCCATAACTATTCCAAATAATGTGCCTAGTAATAAAAATTTTATAAATTTCATATGCTTGCTTTTAAAGTATTAGTGGTAGTATAAAAAATGTCATTAATAAGCCTCCGATAAAAAATCCAATAACAGCAATTAATGATGGTAATTGTAAATCTGATAAACCACTGATTGCATGTCCAGAAGTACAGCCTCCTGCATAACGAGAACCAAATCCAACCATTAAACCACCTACTGCCAGAATTAGAAACCCTTTTAACGTTAATAAAGATTCGATGCTAAACAGTTCGTCGGGTTGTGCTGATGTTGGAGAAGATATCCCTAATTTAGACAAATCGGCTATTGTAGTTTGGGAAATTTGCACAGGCTCACCATTTGATAAAAATTGACTTGTGATAAATCCACCTAATACAGCACCAAGTAAAAACACCAAGTTCCAAATTTGCGAACGCCAATTGAAATCAAAAAACTTTACAAATTTGCCACCACCAGCCGCAGAGCAAATCGTTCTTAAGTTAGCTGAGAATCCAAATGATTGCCCAAAGAATAAAAGTAAAAACATAATTGAGGCTATAAAAATACCTGATACCCACCATGTCCATGGTTGTTGAATAAACTCTAGCATAAAAATTAGTTTTTTATATGATAAGAAATAATAGGTTTAAATAAATGATTAATTAGCTTTTCGGTTGCACTATGATGAAACAAACCGCCTTTACCATGAGTTCCAATACAAACGATATCCATTTCTTGCATTTGATTAAAATGAATAACTCCGTTTTCAACATCACTATCATTTAAAACATGCATTTCAAAATTAGAAATTTGATTTGCTAATGAAAATTCATTCATATTATTTGTTATTTCTAATTTTTTTGATTCAGAAGTATCTTTAGATATTTGTAAAAGATGAACTTTGGTATTAAAAGCCTTTATTAATTTATGAAGTAGTGATAAGTTTTCGTTTTTTGGATTGGCGAAATCGTGAACCAATAAAATATTTTTTATGATTAAATCAGAACGATCACACATTAGTGATAACAACGGAACCATAGACTGACGCGCTACAATTTGAGTTTCAGAACCTGATAACTTTTCTTTTAATCCCCAAGCTCCTTTTGTTCCCATCACAATTAAATCAAACTTGTTTTCTTGTGAATAAGCAACTATTTTTTCTGTGAGTTTACCTAATTCCAAATGTGTAATAATATCATTACCATATAGGGTTTTTAAATTATTAAGTTTTCTATCAGCAATCGATTTTTGAGAAACAATATACTCTACACTAATTTCGCCACAGGTTTGAATATTGCCATTATTATCCATTGAAACTGTATCTGGTACATTTAATACATGAATGAAATGTATTTCAACAGGAATTTTTTCTTCGAGTTTTTTAACCATCAGATAAGCATATTCTGCTTGTACTGAAAAATCAGTTGG
Source organism: uncultured Flavobacterium sp. (assembly GCA_964541155.1). GTDB lineage: Bacteria > Bacteroidota > Bacteroidia > B-17B0 > Aurantibacillaceae > UBA4416. Next base: position 211,924 of record CAZIPC010000001.1, on the reverse strand, counting down.
AATTAATACTTTAAGAGTCTCCATATTTATATAATTAATGTGATTTACTAACTAACAACAACATTTTTTACTATTCACATCACATTTTTCTTCCGAACTATGAGCATTAATACTTAATGGTTTTGAGTATTGATCAGGTAAATTACTGTGTGAAGGAAGTAAAGAAAAATCTCTTTTTTTAAATAAAACATAAATAAAATTTTGAGTTAATTGTGAAGGAGTTATATGATCTTCAAACACACATTTTTCTCTATTAAAATTAGATTCAAATAGGTTTGTTAATTTCTCTTTAGTATATTGATTAACATTAAGTCCAGAACATTTATTAGGACCTTTATCACTAAAAGTAGCTAATAAAAAGTATCCATTAACTGATAAATATGAATTTAAAAGATTAAAATAATAAGAAATAGATTTTTCATCTTTTAAAAAATGAAAAGTAGCTCTATCAATCCAAACATCATATTTTGTATCAGTTTTAAATTCCGTTATATCCGATACTATCCATTTTACATTCTTAGAATTTTCTCCTAATCTTTTCTTTGAAATATTTATAGCTTCTTCACTGATATCTAAAACTGTAATATTTTTATATCCTAAATTAATTAAATGATCAACTAAAGAAGAATCTCCTCCTCCAACATCAATGATATTAACTTCTTTATTTAAGTTTAAAGAATCTAAAATTGATAAAGTTGTGTTTGGACTTTCTTGATTCCAGCTATGTTTATTTGATTGAGAATATACATTATCCCAATACTCTTTTAAATTATTCATTTTAAATATTTTTTTATTGTCGATTTTAATAAGATATTATTTATTATATGCAATTACTTGTATAACCGATGAAAGTCCATTGTGATAAACGCCTTCTGAAACATCTTTAACAAGTGTTTTTATAGATATATTTTTGAATTCAGAAAAATCATCTTTTAATTCCTCAGTGCTATATAATAACTCTTCTACTTGTGGTCCACCAGTTTTATATTTTAATTGATCTTTATGGTATGCTTCCATTAAAAAAATGCCACCTTTTTTTAATCCTTTATAAATTTGTTTAAAAACTGATTTTCTTAATTGCTGAGGAAAATGACCAAAAATGCAAATAATTGCATCCCACTTATTAAGTTCTATTTTATAATGTGTTAAATCAGCACATATCGTTTTTATATGCAAATTACGTTCATTTGCTAAAGAACTTAATTTAATCAACCCCTCTTTTGAGTAATCAATAGCTGTAACTTCGTGTTTATGCTCAGCAAGAAAGATAGCATTTCTTCCTTCTCCTTCTGCTAAACATAAAATTTTAGAATTAGGCTTAAAAATCTGAATTTCTGATTTTAAAAAATCATTTGGCTCAAGACCATAAGCATAACCTTTTTCTTTATAACGGCTGTTCCAAAAATTTGAATCCATGTTATAATTATTTTTTAGAACGAGTGTTTATACCAACTAAAATATACAAGGGACAAAAACTTATTAAACTAGTTAAAACAAAAATACTTGATATTACTAAAAGAATAATTCCTGATGTGCCTGATATGATGTTTGCTAAATATAATCCTGCAATAATTATTGCTACTATTACTCTAATAGTTTTATCTATATTACCCATGTTCTTTTTCATAATAAATATTTTTAAAATTTAATATAAATGTAACTACATTATGATTTTAACAATGTAACATTTGTTACTCAACATCTTTAGTGTGATTGCTATTTGGCTTAATAATATTAGTAATTAAACCACCTAAGAAAGCAAAATATAATGTACTATTAAATGGGCTTGATGTAATAGCGCACGAACCACTAGTACAACCAACAAAATAATAATATAAATATCCAAGTATTGCGCCTAAAAAAACACCAATAATTAGTAACTTATTATTTAGAAACCACTTCTTCATATTCAACATCAGTAATTTGTTTAGTTGTATTTTGCTTATTGTAATTAGTTTCACAGCCATTAGTACCACAGCAACCAACATTAAAAAATGCCATACCGCCTACTACTAATCCCAATATACCCAAAACAATATCTAATGATATTATTGCTTGAATTATAGCGAATGCTCCGAAAACAAATCGAAGCACTCGCATAAAACTCCATGATTTTAAAGTATTCATATTACTTAGTTTTTACAAGTTACATTTTGCCAAGGTCCTAAGTTTTCAATTTCCCTAGTATAACCAGCATTTTGTAATTGAGCCTTAGCAATTCCCGCTCTATTACCGCTTCTACAAACTAAAATTACCTTATCGTACGTTTTTAATTCTTCAATTTTACTTGAAAATTGATCTAAAGGATAATTTACAGAACAATCCGCGTGGCCATCTTCATTCCACTCTTCTTCAGTTCTTACATCTACAATAATTTGTTTAACTGCTTTTTGGGTTGCATTAGTTGTTTCCATATTTGTTGTTGTTTTTGGTTGAGAATTACATTGTGTTAATACAAACACTAACATAACTACACTTATTATTGATTTAATTTTTATCATTTTATTAAAGTAAAATATTATTCAATTTTTACACTTTTTGTAATTTACTTTGACAAACAAAATCTGTTTTAGGTATTCCTGCTTCTGCAATTGCTTTAAATCCACCCTCTATTTCTTTAAAATTATGAATACCTCTTAGTTTTAAAATACTAGCAGCAATCATACTTCTGTAACCACCAGCACAATGTATATAAAAAGGCTTATCTCTATTTATCTCTAAAAACCAATTATTAATCTGATCTAAAGGTTTATTATATGATTCTTCAACATGCTCTGCTCTGTATTCACTTTCTCTTCTTGCATCAATAATTGTATCATTTTTTAAATCAACTTCTTCAGAAAATTGATTAGCAGAAATTCGATTAATTGTATCAATTTCTTTACCAGCATTTTTCCAGCTTAAAAAACCTCCTTTAATATGCCCGATAATATTATCGAATCCAACACGACTTAAACGTGTTACTGTTTCTTCTTCTTTACCTATCTCTGTTATTAATAAAAGTGGTTGATTTACATCTTTTATTAAAGCCCCAACCCATGGAGCGAAATCTCCATTTACACCAATATTTATAGAACGTGGTACAAATCCTTTTGCAAATTCACTTGCATCTCTTGTATCTAATATAACAGAATCAGTTGTTTCTGCTGCTGTTTCAAATTCAGCAATAGAAAGCTCTCTCATACCTTTATTTAAAATTGTTTCAAAACTTTCAATGCCTTTTTTATTCATTGCCACATTCATACCAAAATAACCTGGAGGTGGTAATAAGCCATCTGTTACAGCTTTTACAAACTCTTCTTTATTAGGCTGATTTAAAGCATAATTCATTTTCTTTTGATTACCTAAGGTATCAACTGTTTCCTTCATCATGTTTTTACCGCAAGCACTGCCCGCACCATGAGCTGGATAAACTATAACGTCATCTGCTAAAGGCATTATTTTATTATTTAAAGAATCATATAACAAGCCTGCTAATTCATCTTGTGTCATTGAAGCTGCTTTTTGAGCTAAATCAGGACGGCCAACATCACCAAGAAATAAAGTATCTCCACTAAACAACGAATGATTTTTACCCTTTTCGTCAATTAACAAAAAACAACTACTTTCCATTGTATGCCCTGGAGTGTGTAGTACTTTTATTATAATATTCCCTACTTTAAATTCTTCATCATCTTTAGCAATTATTGCATCAAATTCAGGATTTGCATTAGGTCCATAAACTATTTTAGCTCCTGTTTTTTTACTTAAATCAACATGTCCAGATACAAAATCAGCATGAAAATGTGTTTCAAACACATATTTAATAATTACCCCATCTTTTTTAGCTCTATCTAAGTATGGCTGAATTTCTCTTAATGGATCAATAATAGCAGCCTCGCCATTAGATGTAATGTAATAAGCTCCTTGTGCTAAACATCCCGTGTAAATTTGTTCTATTTTCATTGTAATTTATATTTGATTTTTATTTTAAAATTGTTTCTTTGATAATTATGTATATTCCCATCAATAATACAAACCATCCAAATATTGGTTTTAATTTTGCTCCATCAATTTTTTTAGATAAATAAATGCCTATAAAAATTCCAATGGTTGCAAAAAAAGCTACTGAAGATAATATTGTCCAATTAATAACAGTCTCTCCACTTTCTCCAAAAAAACCTATTAATGATTTTGCAGCAATAATTACTAATGATGTTCCTACGGCTTCCTTCATTGGTAATTTTGATAAAAGAACTAAAGCAGGAATAATTAAAAATCCACCTCCAGCACCAACTAATCCAGTTACTACACCAACAATAGTACCTTCAATTAAAATAAATGGGTAATTAAATTTTTGAGGCTCATTATTCTCTTCTTTATTTTTAGTATTTTTTTTAATCATACTATAAGAAGCTGCTACCATTAAAACGGCAAAGAGCAACATCATTAATATACTTTTAGTTAAAATAAAAGAACCAATTGTAAATACTACTTTAGGTATTGCTGGAACAATATAAGCTCTTGTTAAAAATACCGCTACAATTGATGGCGTACCAAAAACTAAAGCTGTTTTTATATTTACTAATCCTTTTCTAAAATTTCCTATAGAACCTATTGCTGCAGTAAAGCCAACAATAAACAAAGAATAAGATGTTGCAGATACAGCATCAATTGAAAAAAGATAAACTAAAACTGGGACTGTTAATATACTTCCTCCACTTCCTATTAGCCCTAACGAAATTCCAATTAAAATAGAAGAGATATAACCAATTATTTCCATAAATATATTTTTAATATTATGCTACAAAGATGGCATACTAAAAATAAGATAACGGTTACATTTGTTACAAATGGTTTGGGTAGTGTTATTAAGGTAAATAAGGTTTGATGAGGTTTCGAAAAAGTAATTTAAATAGTTGTAATTTTTGAATAAAATAAAAGACCCATGCTTTTGCATGGGTCTAAACTACTTGGTAGCCCGTACGGGAATCGAACCCGTGTTTCGTCCGTGAAAGGGACGCGTCCTAACCCCTAGACGAACGGGCCATTTAATTAATGGAGTGCAAATTTACAACTATTTTCTTATTTTCAAAAAAAAAATAAAGAAATCATGAAAATCTTTTTGTCCTGTAGCTTTCAATATACTTTATAATAGTTATTTGAAGCAAAAATGCCACTGATAATGAAGACAATACAACAGCATAGCCATAATACATTAAATAATGTGGATTTGAAAAAAAATACCCTCTAAGTATACTAACCATTATATGATGGCTAATATATAATGAAAATGAAAATTCGCCTATATATCTATCTATTTTATTGTTTTTAAAGGCAACAAAAACAAATGGAATAGCAATAAATACAAATAAATAAAAAACACTACTCTTTACATGATCGCGCCCTGGAATAAACTCATAAAACAAGATTGATAGGACACTTATCAATAACATCAATATACCAATTGACTTATTATAATTTGATTTAATAGTGTTATAATACTTATATGCAATACTTCCCATCATAAAATAAGGTAATTCAAATGGGAAAAAGCGATATGTCCATGGATCAAAACTTAAATACATCCAATTAAAACAATAAAATTTAAATAAAAATCCTAATGCAATTATTAATAACTGCCATTTTAATATTTTAGTTACTAAAAAAGGGGCTAATAAATAAAACATAAATTCAATGCTAATTGTCCATGCCTGAGGCACAAATAAATACTGATATCCAGTGTGTTTAAACGATAAAACATTGTATGTTAAAATAGGATTACAGTATGTATCCATTTTCAAAAAATACAAAACATCCTGACCAATAACAATAACGTTTTCTAAAACAAAATACAAAATGGTTATTCCACTCAAACAATTATAATTATTAATATATCTGGTTAAATAATATGCTTTATCAAATTGTACATAACCAACTACTGATAGCATAACTGCTAAAATTAAAATTATCCAATACACAGGAAAAATCCTGATAAATCGGCTTGTGATAAACTTCTTATAATGCCCCACTCCTGTATATTTCTCATTTAATATTAATGCCATATAAAATCCTGAAATCATGTAAAAAGTTTCGACTGCTACTTGCCCTCCGCACATTTTTAAACCAAATATTTTATATGAATGGTAAACTACAACAGCTAGTGCTAATATTGTTCTTAAAATACCCATAATATTTAAAAATAAAAAAACTGATAATAGAATTATCAGTTTTAAATATAAGAATATGTATTAATTAATCTACATCAGTTACGCCACCCGAAATAATAAATTTCATAGCTTCTCCTCCATCAGCATTTAGTGGTGTAATTTGTTCTTTAGAAACTATTATTAATCGCCCAGAGAAAGAATACGAATATGGTAAATACACTGCGTATTTATCTTTTATATTCCATTCCGTTAAATCATCTTGTGTTATAAACCCTAATTCTTGAATTTGAGCTTGTGGATTTGTAAGAACTAATACAGGTTTTGTAAATCTTTTTTTATTACCCATAAATGCATTCATAAAATCCTTAATAGGAGAATAAATATGTCTAATTACAGGTGCCCTTTCTAACTTTTCTTCAATAAAAGTAAATAGTCTTTTAAATAAAAAAGAAGACGCTAATAATCCAATGAATGTAATGAAAACAATTAAAACAAGAAACGAAATAATTGTATCTAAGAATACACTTCCAGTTAATCCAACAAAATAAAATAAACTTTCAAAAAATTGAAATAACTTAATAAACACGATAGCTGTTATTCCTAGAGGTATAAATAATAGTAATCCTTGTAAAAAATATTTAAAAATTTGATTCATAATTACACCCAATTAATCGCTTTTTTTAATTTTTTTAATGTTTCATCTTCTGGAGATCCTTCTTTAGTTTTAAAATCATAAATCCAGCTAGCGGTAGTAGGTAAACTCATTAATATAGATTCGATTCTGCCATTAGTTTCGAGTCCAAATTTTGTTCCTTTATCGTAAACCAAATTAAACTCTACATAACGCCCTCTTCTTAGCAGTTGCCATTGTTTTTGTTCTGGAGTAAAATTTTTATGTTTATTTCTTGACATTAATTCTACATAAATTGGCGCAAATGCATTTCCTACATCTTGCCAAAATGCAAAATTTTGATTAAAAGTTAAACTTTCATTTTCTATTAACCTATCAAAAAATATACCACCTATACCTCTTGTTTCGTTACGATGTTTTATGAAAAAATAATCATCAGCCCAGTTCTTAAATTTTGAATAATAACTATGATGATGTTTATCACATATCAATTTTAGTTGTTGATGAAAAAAACACGCATCATCATCTATAATATAATGAGGCGTTAAATCTATTCCCCCACCAAGCCACTTTGTACCATTACTCATTTCAAAATAACGAATATTCATATGAATAATTGGAACTAAAGGGTTTTTAGGATGAATAACTATTGAAACTCCAGTAGCAAAAAAAGTAGTTTCTTTAAGTTCTGTATAAGTTATACTATGTTCTTTTTCTTTAAATAAAAAATCTGGTGTTGTTCCGCTAACAGCAGAAAACATCACTCCGCCTTTTTCAATAACATTGCCATTTTCTATAACCCTTGATCTTCCTCCGCCTCCTTCGTTTCTGGTCCAATTTTCTTCTTTAAATTTAGCACCCCCATCTTCCTCTTCAAGCGATTTACAAATAGAATCTTGTAAATTTTTAAGCCACTCAGTAATATTCTCTTTTGTTATTTCCATCCTATTTTTTGTAGTTGATAATTGGAGTATTTATATATATAAACTGCTCTATTTTCAAAACCCGTTTCATTATCAGGCCTATAAAACTTAAATCCTATTAAATTACCTTCTGCATTATACTTTTCTAATTTGTAAAAGAATTCAGGACCATTGGTTTTTAAATTTGATAAATAATAATTTGCTATGTCATAACCTTGGAAATAAAAATCTGATGGATCAGTTGTGTAAACAGATTGATATTGTTTTACTAATTTAATTACACTAGAATCTTGATAATTAAGATGATTTTGTGTTGCAAAATGAAATTGTAATTTATTTAAATAATCCTGATCTAAATTATCGATGTTTGCTACACTATTAAAACCCATCAATGTTATATTTTTATTATCTGAAAATACATATAATTGTGTAATAAAATCTTGTAAATACACCTGGTTATTTGTGAGCAAAATCACTACATTTTTTTTATCTGATTTATAAGCATTTTTCACTCCAAGTATCCCTTTTACTTCTTGTAATGTATCTTTTTTAAAATCACTGTACTTTCCTATTTTACTGTTATATCTGCTTTTAAAAGATTTTATATAGGGCTGGTCTTTTTGTGTAGAATTTACTATAATAATATTTGAGTTTTTAGATAATGAATCTACTGTGTAATCTGCTAAACTTTCTATTAATGTATATTGAGATGGGTTTACTTTACTCACAAAAAAATTATTATATAAAATTTTATTTTGTTGAGTTAAGGGAGATATAATTGGTATGTTTATTTTTTTTGCATAACCAGATACTTGCTTAAAAACATCAGCATATAATGGGCCAAAAAGAATATCTAAGTTTTTAAATTCACTTGTAGCACAAATAGTTTCAGCCTTTAAAGAATCATTCTCGTCTATATCAAATAAATGAATAGTAATATCAAAATCTTTACTAATTAAAGAATCAATAGCAAGTTTAAATCCATAATAAAAGTCCAGAGCTAACGATTGTGTAACTGGAAAAGTAGACTTATTTTTTATTAAATCATCAATAATTATGGTTTCATTTTCATCCAATTTAAATGGCAGTAATAATCCTACGTGATAAACGCTTTTTTTAACTTTATGAATATAAGCAATTGAATCTTTAGAAATTAAAGTTAATGAAGTAGTAGTTATTGAAGAGGTTATAGTTGATATAGAAGGATTATTATTTTTTTTAGAAGAAATGATTCTTAATACTTGCCCTTGTTTCAATCCGTCCTTTAATTCAGGATTCCACAATAGCAAATCATCTTGAGATACTTTTAATTTTGCAGCAATTCCGTATATTGTTTCGGAAGGAGAAACAGTATAAAATTGATCATTATCGTTTGCAGGAAAAATAATTGTTTTTAAATCTGTTTTTTTTTGTTTTTCAGATACAATAATATAATCCCCTTCTTTTAATCCATTAGATATGGATGGATTAAGATTTTTTATTTTTTTTTCATCAATAGAAAATTTTTTAGTAATGCTAAAAATGGTCTCTCCTTTCTGAATTTTATGATATACATATTTATTCGTATCAATTACAGGAGCCTGATGAGATATTAAACTTTCAAAAGGAATTTTTAATTCTTGTCCATTTTTTAATCCATCAATAGCTTCATCATTTAAAGCCAATATTGAATTAATATCTATTTCATATATTTTTGAAATAGCATATAAGCTTTGTCCTTTTTCAACCTTATGAATATAATATTTCTTACCGTCAATATTTTTTACAACAGTAGATTTTATTTGTGCATTTAAAATAAATGATGCAAAACAAAAAAATAGTGTAATGTATGTTAATGTTACTTTATTCATTTATTATAAAATTACAATCTTAAACTGTTACTTTTTTATTCCCATTCAATGGTAGCAGGAGGTTTAGACGATATGTCATAAACTACTCTATTAACACCTTTTACTTTATTGATGATATCGTTTGATATTTTTGCTAAAAATTCATACGGTAAATGGCACCAATCTGCAGTCATACCATCTGTAGAAGAAACTGCTCTTAAAGCTACTACTTTTTCGTATGTTCTTTCATCTCCCATTACACCAACACTTTGTATTGGCAATAGAATAGCTCCAGCTTGCCAAACGTTATCATATAAACCAGATGATTTTAATCCATCAATAAAGATAGCATCCACATCTTGAAGTAATTGTACTTTTTCGGCTGTAATGTCACCTAAAATACGAATAGCTAAGCCTGGTCCTGGAAATGGATGACGACCAATTAATGTATCATCTATCCCAAGTGCCTTTCCTACTCTTCTAACTTCATCTTTAAATAAACTTCTTAGTGGCTCTACTACAGAAAGTTTCATGTAATCTGGTAAACCACCTACGTTATGATGAGATTTAATTGTAGCTGACGGACCATTTACTGATAAGCTTTCAATAACGTCAGGATAAATGGTACCTTGACCTAACCATTTTGCATCTGTAATTAATTTTGATTCATCGTCAAATACATCAACAAATGCTTTACCAATTGCTTTACGTTTTGTTTCTGGATCTGAAACATTTTTTAAGGCATCGTAAAAACGTTGTTTAGCATTAACACCTTTTACATTTAGGCCCATATGTTTATATGAATCTAAAACATTTTCAAATTCATTTTTACGTAATAAGCCATTATCTACAAATATACAATGTAAATTACTTCCAATAGCTTTATGAAGTAAAACAGCTGCTACACTACTATCCACGCCTCCCGATAATCCTAAAACAACTTTATCATTTCCTAATTTTAATTTTAATTCTGCCACTGTTGTGTCAATAAACGAATCTGAAGTCCATGTGCCTTTGCAACCACATATTCCTTTAACAAAATTCTGCAATAACACTGCGCCTTCTGAAGAATGATAAACTTCTGGATGAAACTGAATACCCCAAGTTTGTTCGCCTGTTATAGTAAAACCAGCTACTTTTACATCATGAGTACTTGCAATAATATGATAGGTTTCTGGTACTTTTAAAATGGTATCTGCATGACTCATCCATACTTGAGACTCATTACTAATTCCTTTAAATAATGGATTATTATCTTCCACAAAACTTAAATTAGCTCTACCATACTCTCTTGAGTTAGATTTACCAACTTCTCCACCATAAAAATGAGCAAGTAGTTGTGCTCCATAACAAATTCCTAACAAAGGCATTTTACCTTTTATGTGTTCTAAACTAGGATTTAATGGATTTTCTTGTCTAACACTATGTGGGCTACCTGATAATATAACTCCTTTTATGTTTGGAGTAAGTTCTGGTATTTTATTAAATGGATGTATTTCACAGTACACATTCATTTCTCGCAAACGACGAGCTATAAGTTGTGTGAATTGAGAGCCAAAATCGAGGATTAAAATTTGTTCTTGCATATAGCAAGCAAAGATATGTAAATCTTTGGTTTTAAGAGATTAAGATGTAAAAATTATATAAAAAAAAATAAAAATTAATCTTTACTCTTAATAAATTTAATAAGAGTATAAACTCCTAAACTAAATACTGCTGCAATTAAAAATAAAATAAAAAAATCACTTAATTCTAAAGATGATTGCATAATACTAAACGTGTAATAGGTTATTTTTTACAGCAAACATAACTATTCCTGCTGTATTAGAAATTTCAAGCTTACTCATAATATTTTTACGATGTGTATTAACGGTATGAGTGCTTAAATCTAATTTATCAGCAATTAGTTTATTGGATAATCCTTCTGAAATTAAACGAATGATGTCTAACTCTCTATCTGTAATTCCAAGGCCCTGACATGAAACTTTATCTAATTTAGGTTTTAATACATCTAAGTCATCTGTATTTGCTAAAAAATAAGCTAGCTTACCACATAAAAAACGCTCTCCATTATATGTTGAATGTAAAGCTTCCAAAATTTCTTCTTTATCACATTCTTTTAATAAATAACTTCTTATTCCAGAATTTAGTGCTGTTTGCATTTCGTTTCTGCTCAAATAATCGGTAATTGCTAATACTTGTAATTTCTTAAATGTTTTGGTTAAAATTGAAATTTGTGTAGAATTAAATTTAAGGGATTGAAAATCTAATACTAATATTTTTGGCTTTTTGTTTTGAATAGTAGCTACTAAATGTTCAAAATTATCATCATCTGTATATTCCACCTCAAAATTAGATGAAGTGCTTAATAATGTAAAAAGTCCTAATCTACTTAAGTAGTTTTTATCGGCTATGAGTACTGATATCATTATTAAAAAGCTTATTTAGATTAATTTTAAACAAAGATACGTTTCATAAACTAATTTCAAAATTAAATATGACAAATTAATTCACAATATTTAGTTTATTTTATTAAGTAGACTCTATAAAGAAAATATTTGCCCTTCTGTAGCCAATTCTGTATTCAAAAAAATAGGCTTTGCCTCATTTAAAAAATCTTCCAAGTTACTGTATCTCGCCGAAAAATGACCTAATAGTAATTTCTTACAATTAACTAAATTAGCCATTTTTGCAGCCTGCTGAGCCGTACTATGAAATGTTTCTTTTGCTCTATCTTCTTTATCTTCCAAAAATGTTGATTCATGATAAAGTAAATCAACGTTTTTTATATCAATAGCTAATTCTTCGAAAAATTTTGTGTCACTACAAAACGCATAACTTCTAGGGTTTGGAGGATCTATTGTTAAGAATTCATTTTTAATTCTATTGCCAAAATTATCAGTTGCATCCATTCCTAATTTCAATTTATGAATTTCGGCAACTGAAACGTTCATTTTTTCTAATTTATATTTATCAATATTTCGAGCAAATGGTTTTTCTTTAAATAAAAATCCTGTTGTATTTACTCTATGTTTTAATGGTATGGAGTATATTTCTACTTTATCATCCTCAAAAAGCAGTTTTTTGACTGTATGTTGAGTATGCACAAATTTTATGGGGTAAGTTAAGTAAGTGTCTGAATATTTATTAATTATATAAATAATTTCTTCTAAATCTTTTGGACCGTATATGATTAATTCATTTTTACGTCCTAATAAATGCATACTTGCTAATAAACCTGGCAACCCAAAAAAATGGTCGCCATGTAAATGGCTAATAAAAATATGATTAATACTCTGTATTCGCGCTTTATATTTCCTTAACTGCATTTGAGTTCCTTCGCCACAATCTATTAAAAAAAACCGCTCAGCTATATTTAATAGTTGAGCGGTTGGATTTCTATTTACTGTAGGCGTTGCCGCACTACTACCTAATATTAATAATTCGAAGGATTGCTTTGACATTAGAAATTACTCCTCCGAAATTAATCATTAATTATTAATTAGCATCATTCGTTTAGTTATAACAGCATCTTTATACTTAAGTGAATAAATATAGGTGCCACTAGATAAAGTTGATGCATCTATTTTAACTTTATTTTCTCCTATTCTTGTGGTTACAATTTGTTGATTTACAATAGCACCTAATGAATTATATATTGTAATAATAGCGTCATCCTCGCCTTCTACATAAAATTTAATATCTGTATTTCGAGTAAAAGGATTTGGTTCATTTTGATATAGAGCCATTTTATCTTTTCCTAAATCTAATACACCGGTTGGTGCATTAATATTTATAATATAATATCTTAATAATTGTGCAGGTGTAATGTTTGTACTTCCTCCTGATGGATTGTTACTACATGGTGTAAATGGAGTAACTGGCCCATTTACGTAGGGTTGAATTTCTAATTGTAATGTATATGAACCAGCCGTTGTTGGGGTACCATAAATAGACGCACAGTTATTTGCATTACCAGGAAATAATAATGATGGAGCTCCATTCACTGTTCCGTTTAAAACAGCTGATGTTGATGATCCAATCATTAAACCTGGAGGTAAATTATAGTTAGTAATACCTGTAGGAGTGTTTAATACAAATTTATTGAAACAAAAGGTAAATCCTGATGCAGATGTATCTTGAGGTACTTTTACAGTAATATTTTGTAAATAAGGTACTCCTACAGTACCTGAAATAAAATTAGTAACACTGTCTGGAAAAACACCAACATTATTACTTGCTATAAACGTAGGATTTAATGAACATGTTGGGGCAATTTGAGCTGATAAGGAGCTTAATGTTGCTGCTACCGAAATAATACTTAAGTAAATTTTTTTCATATAATTATTTTTTTAATGAGGTTATACCTCTGGTTTACATTAGTAAATTTATTAAAAATTATTATTCAATTTAAAAAATTATTGGCGACCTGCTAATAAAAACATAACTGCCATACGAACAGCAACACCATTTTCTACCTGATCTAAAATGATAGATTGGCTACTATCTGCTACTTCACTTGTAATTTCAACACCTCTATTAATAGGTCCTGGATGCATAATGATTATTTTTTTTGATAAGGAATCTAATAAAGTTTTATCTAAACCATATAACATTGTGTATTCTCTTAAAGAAGGGAAAAACTTAATATCTTGTCTTTCTAACTGAATACGAAGCATATTTGCAACATCACACCATTCTAATGTTTTACGTAAATCTGTCTCTACTTTTACTCCTAAACTTTCTATGTATTTAGGAATTAAAGTTGTTGGACCACAAACTTTAACTTCTGCTCCTAATTTTTGTAAACAAAATATATTAGATAAAGCCACTCGAGAGTGTAAAATATCACCAACAATAGCAATTTTTTTACCTTTTAAATCTCCCAATTTCTCTCGCATTGAAAACGCATCAAGTAATGCCTGGGTTGGATGTTCGTGTGCGCCATCTCCTGCATTTACTATTTTAGCATTCACTTTTCTTGACAAAAATTCAGCAGCTCCAGCACTTGAATGTCTCATCACAACCATATCTACTTTCATGGCTAGTATGTTATTTACTGTATCTATTAACGTTTCTCCTTTTTTAACTGATGAGGAAGATGCTGAAAAATTAACAACATCAGCGCTTAATCGTTTTTGAGCTAGTTCAAAAGACAAACGAGTTCGGGTAGAATTTTCGAAAAATAAATTTGCAACAGTTAAATCTCTTAAAGAAGGTACTTTTTTGATAGGGCGATTTAGAACTTCTTTAAAATTTGTAGCGGTATCTAATATTAATTGAATATCATTTTTAGTGATATATTTTATTCCTAATAGATGATTGACGCTTAAGTTGCTCATGATTTATAAATATCTTTCTTTAATAATATTGATATGATGTTGTGCATGACCACACATGAAATACCCTAATGATAATACATTGGTTTCTCCAGATGACATTTTACCTTTTAATAATAATTCTTTTTCTGATAATTGCTTAAAAAACAAAACATTAGATAGTCTTACTGAATCAAATTCATCAACTAATAACTGACTATTTGTATTTGATAAATTTGCATTTGCTACATATAAATTTTCATCAAAACTTAATACTTGTTGATTATCTCCCCTTGCAAAACGTAAGGCTCTGTAGCTTAAAATTCTTTCTGTATCAATAATATGATTTATGACTTGCTTAACTGTCCATTTGCCTTCGTCGTAAAAATAATTTAATTTTTGACGAGGTATTTCTTCAATAAAGTCTAAAATAACTTGATGGTTATTTTTTAATGCGGAAATTATATCATCTTCCGGAATTAGATTGATATAATTCTCAAAATATGGTATATAATCTTTTTTTTGTGGTCGCATTATTTTTATTTATCTATTAATGTTACTCTATCTTTACCATCTGTTTCTTTCCACTCTACTTTAACATTTTGAGATTTAATAGAGTCGATAACTAATCCTGTATATTTTGCTTGAATTGGCACATGCCTACTAAATCTTCTGTCTACTAAAACCAATAATTCTACATCATTTGGCCTTCCAAAAGCTAACATGGCATCTAATCCTGCACGAATTGTTCTTCCAGTAAATAATACATCATCTACCAAAATAACATTTTTATCTTCTATAATAAAATCAATATTTGTACGATTAGGAATTAGTTCTTTTTTACGAAAATCATCTCTATAAAATGTAATGTCTAAATCTCCACAATGTACTTTTTTGTTTAAAATACGTTCTAATAAGTCATGTATTCGATGTGCCAAATAAATACCTCGTGGCTGAAGACCAATAATTACGGTATTACTAAAATCATTGTGAACTTCTATTAATTGATAGCAAAGTCTGGTAAGAGTAACTTCTAATTGTTTATTTTCTAATAAAACTCTTGGCTTCACTGTTTTTAATTTTTTAAAAGTAACACTTTTTTATCATATTTTACATAGAAATTAGTTGTATTCTTTTTATGTTTTGAGTAATTAAAATTTACATAAAAATAGTTTGAGTTCTATCAGGACCTATAGATACAATGCTAATAGGCACTTCAACTAATTTCTCAATGTATTTAACATAATCAATTAATTCTTTTGGTAACGAATCTTTTTCTGTCATTTTAGTTAAATCCACATTCCAACCTTTAACTTCTTCATAAACTGGTGTTACATCTGAAGGATCAATGCTATATGGCAAATAATCTATTTTTTCTCCTTTATGGATGTAATGCGTACATACTTGCAGTGTATCAAAATCAGATAAAATATCTGCTTTCATCATCATTAGTTCTGTTACTCCATTTATGGCAATAGCATATTTTAATGCTGGAATATCTAACCATCCACATCGACGAGCTCGTCCTGTTGTTGCACCAAATTCTCTACCTATTTGGCGAATTTTTTCTCCTACTTCATTATCTAGTTCTGTTGGAAAAGGCCCACTTCCAACTCGTGTGCAATATGCTTTAAAAATACCAATAACGTTACCTATTCTATTTGGAGCAATTCCTAATCCATTGCAAGCTCCTGCACATATTGTATTTGAAGAGGTTACAAATGGATATGACCCAAAATCAATATCTAACAGAGATCCCTGAGCACCTTCTGCTAATATTTTTTGACCTTTTTTAATTGCATCATTTATAAAATGCTCTGTATCTATAAACTTTAATTTTTTTAATTCTTCAATAGCTGAAAACCAGGTAGGCTCTAATTCTGATAAATTATACTCGAAATTATGAAAATTTAATATTTGTTTGTGTTTTTCAACTAATGCATTGTATTTTTCTTTAAAATTAGGACTTTCAATATCTCCAACTCGTAAACCATTACGTCCAGTTTTGTCCATATAAGTTGGTCCTATCCCTTTTAATGTTGACCCAATTTTATCTTTTCCTTTAGCAGCTTCACTTGCAGCATCTATTAAACGATGAGTTGGTAAAATTAAATGAGCTCTTTTACTAATCACTAATTTTTTATTTACATCAACACCCATTGTTACTAAAGCATCAATTTCTTTTTTAAAAATTACAGGATCAATAACTACACCATTACCAACAATATTTAAGGCTGTAGGATGAAATATACCACTAGGAATTGTATGTAAAACATGTTTAATTCCATTAAATTCTAAGGTATGACCTGCATTTGGCCCTCCTTGGAAACGAGCAATAATATCGTATTTTGGTGTTAATACATCTACAATTTTACCTTTTCCTTCATCGCCCCATTGAAGGCCTAATAATACATCTGCTTTAATCATAATTTCATACTTTTTTAAAAAGCACTCAAATTTACGATTAAGCCAGAATGTTTAAACAATAACAAATTAACAATTAATGAATTTTTGAACAATATTGAATATTGATTAGTTAAAACTAACGATTTTAAATCTCAATCTGCAACCCATCATAAGCTAAATTTATAAAAGGAGGTAATTCTTTTGAAACCTCTTCATGAAGTCCTAATTGATGGGATATATGAGTAAAATAAGCTTTATCGGGTTTTAATTCATTCATTAAATTTATTGCTTGTTGAAACGTAAAATGCGAAACATGTTCTTCTTTTCTTAAAGCATTTACAACTATAATTTTAGAGCCTTTTATTTTTTGTTTTTCTTCTACAGAAATATAATTTGCATCAGTGATATATGTAAAATCTTTTATTCTGTATGCTTTAACTGGCAAACGATAGTGTATAACATCAATTGGCTGTAACTCAATATCTTTAATTTTAATTAACTCATCTTTTATCGAAAATACATCTATTTCGGGAATACCTGGATATTTATCTTCGGCAAAAATATATGCAAATTCTCTTTTTAATGCTTCTTGTACTCTTTCTGTTGCATATATGGGCATTCTCATGTTATTAAAGAAATTAAATGCTTTAACTTCATCCAACCCTGCTATGTGATCTTTATGCTCGTGAGTAAACACAACAGCATCTAATGATTTTATTTTTTGACGAAGCATTTGCTGCCTAAAATCAGGGCCTGTATCAATAACTACTTTTGCTAAATCACTTTCTATTAAAATAGATGTTCTTAATCGATTATCTTTTGGATTAGAAGATTTACAAACCTGGCATTCGCAACATATAATTGGAACGCCTTGGGATGTGCCTGTTCCCAAAAAAGTAACTTTCATAGTTTTAATTATTAATTAATCGAAAATAAACTTCCTGATTTAATAAACCTAATACCAATGTAAATAATATTCCAAAAATGGCTCCAAAAAAATGAGCACTATGACCAATATTATCTATAGAACTATTTCCTGTATTACGTTTACTCAAATAATAACTAATTCCTAAATACAATATACCAAATACAAAGGCTGGCATTGGTATAAAAAAGAATCCTAGCCTAGACATTGGGGCGCATGTAATAAAACTAAAGATTAATGCATTTACTGCGCCACTTGCTCCTAGAGATGTATAAATAGGATTATTTTTATTTTTAAGATATTCAACAATTGATGAAGCGTAAATGGCACCGGTATATAATAAAATATAAAACACCATTCCTAATTTAATATTAGGCTCTCCTACAGAACCTAATAACAATGGTAATAATTGTTTTTCAACAATTGGACCAAACATCAAAAGTGCATACATATTAAATGCTAAATGAAGAATATCTCCATGTAAAAAAGCGTGTGATAAAAAACGATAATGCTCATTTTTATACTTAATAAAATAAGGATGAAATATATATTTATATTTGATTTCAGGCTTATTCATTGCGTAAACCGAAAATATAATTGTTACAATTAAAATTGAATAAGTAATCATAAAAAACATTTTTATATAAAAATACTTAATTATAAACAATAAAAAAGGTTGCTAGTGCAACCTTTTTTATTGTTTATATCATGTTTTATTTATTTTAAAGACTTATTTAATTCTTCAACAGATGAATCAAAAGTAAATGCATCATTTAAAATAAAATAATTGTTTTTGTCTACACAGCGATTGTAGGCAAATTTAGCTAAAGTTAATCGTGTATCTTCAAAACTAAATAATAACATTAGCTCTTTAATTTGTTCTGCTGTTAAACAATTTGATTTTATAACTTGTTTAGCAGTAGATAACTTTGTATCATCGAATGATTGTTTAGAAATAGTATTTTTTGCAGCAGTAAAGTTAGTTGCAGACATTGCAAAACTTGCTTCACAAGAATTATTGTTAGTTTGTTGAGAAACAACTTGATTGTTTGAATTATAATTTGAATTACTAGAAGATGTTGTGGTTGTGTATGAGGTTGTTGTTGTTGTTGTATTATTATGTATTGTAGGATCTTGTATATTAATATTCATATTTATACCAACTCCCATAGCGTTAGTTCCAACAGAAATATTTGCATTATTATTCGCATTATTTCCCGAAGTGGTTGTAGTAGTTACATGTTGAGACACAGATATAGTTTCTATTTCGGGCATTGGAGTAGTATTAAAATGAACTACAGATACATCTTGTGAAGCTGGAACTGCTTGTGTAATGGGAACTTGACTATAAAAACGTAAAACATTTACTAATTTATTATTTTTCTTTATTTTATATGTAACTTCTAATGGACCATTAGATTCCACATCTCTAACTTGTAAAAACTTTTTTTCTAAAATTGGTTGGGTTTTATCTTCAAAAATAATTTTAGCAGAATAATACGGTTGATTTAAATCAACAACTTTAACATTAGTGAGAGGCTGTTCGTTTTGCCTTATTCCATTAAGAATTAAATAAAATTTATATCCATCTTCTGAAAAGATAATCAAATTAGAATTTGACTGAGAAAATAAAATTATGCTTGAAAAACATAACAAAAATGTAGAAATAATTTTTTTCATAGTAATAATATTGTTTTATATAATAATTTAAGATACAATAAAACTTTGCGGAAGTATAAATTCAAATATAATAAAAATATTTACTAGTACTGTTAATTGATTAATGTTACACTCCATGCTTGAGGTTTATCATCAAATAGTACTTTAGTTTTTAACCAAACACCTTCAAACAGTTCTGAATGACGATAATGATCTAAATGTTGAGATGATTCCCATATACTTAATGTAAAAAAAACTTTAGGATTACTCACATCTTGCAATAATTCAACATGCTCACAGCCTTCCATGGCTAATATTAAGTGTTTGCTAGAATTAAAAATTGATTTAAAATTTTCAATACAATCTTCCTTAAATGTCATTTTCACAAATCTCTTAATCATATATTTCTATTATTATTTTTTCAATTTTATATCTACTTAATACATTTCTATTAATTACTATTTTATTAGCAGATTGCCCTAGTGATGATATTTCCAACAAATCCATTGAATTAAAAAAACAAACCACATCTCCAATTTTAACATCATCGTACGTATTATGAATTTTAGTAATATTTTGGGCAGGTAAAGGTATAGAAAACCTTTTGTTACCAACTATTTTATCAAACTCTTGCCTAGTTATGCTTGTGATTAAATTTCCAAAATCATCTTCATATAAAACAGAGCCCTGCAAATTATTAGGAGTTGCAAAACTTTCAAATGTATACAATTTACAATAATCTTGAGTTTCGGAACAAAATTCGTTAAGAGGAATATTATTTAATAATTTATTGGTTATGTCTGTAAAAATATCTCTTAAATAAAAAGAATGTTGTTTTTCTGAATCAAAATATAATAGATATACAGGTTCATTAAATGCTTTGTCTATAAGGGTATAAACACCATTATCAGGACAAATTATATACTGACCTTTATACTTAGTTAATAAATAACGGGTATTATCAACAGATAAATTAGCAATAGTTTCAGAAGAATTTAAAAATTTAACTGCAAATAAGTGTATTGTTCCTTCGCTAAAATATGGCAGAGCACTTTTTAAAGCAAAAGCACCCTCATTATGAGCATGTGGTTTAACA
This sequence comes from uncultured Flavobacterium sp., assembly GCA_964541155.1. GTDB lineage: Bacteria > Bacteroidota > Bacteroidia > B-17B0 > Aurantibacillaceae > UBA4416. Next base: position 190,988 of record CAZIPC010000001.1, on the reverse strand, counting down.
TCACAGGATAAATCAACTATTTTAATGTTAGGTTGTTTATTGTATAAAACGCCTTTTACCATAGCTAAGTAAGGGTCTCTATAACCCAAATCTGTAGTAATGGTAATTATCGACATATTGAAAACTTTATTTAATTTACTCAAAAGTAAATAATAAATTAGGCATAGTTTTTAGTAAAACTAGTATTTGATTAACACGATTATTAACATAAATTTTTAGACCTTGATTGAAAAAATAATTACCCTTGATAGCGTTGAACCAGTTGAAATATATGGTGTAAACGATGTGAAACTCAATGTGATAAAAAAATATTTTCCGAAATTAAAAATAGTAGCCAGAGGATATTCAATTAAAGCTTTAGGAGAAGAAACTGAAATTACTCACTTTGAAAAAAAATTAAATATGATGGTAGATTACTATCATAAAAATGGTTTATTAACAGATACAGTTATTGAACGTTTATTGGGGCAAACCGGAGATAATTTATTACATGCAAAAGAAGAAGCTACCGGATCTGATATTATTGTGTTTGGAAATAATGGACTAGTAATTAAAGCTCGAACAGATAATCAAAGAAAAATGATGCAATCTGTTAGTAAAAATGACATGTTATTTGCAGTTGGACCAGCAGGAACCGGAAAAACATATACCGCTGTTGCATTAGCTGTGAGAGCATTAAAAAATAAAGAAGTAAAACGAATTATACTAACCAGACCCGCTGTTGAAGCTGGGGAAAACTTGGGTTTTTTACCAGGTGATTTAAAAGAAAAATTAGATCCATATATGCAACCATTGTATGACGCTCTTTACGATATGGTGCCACTAGATAAATTAAATCAATACCTAGAAGCCAAAATAATACAAATTGCACCGCTAGCTTTTATGAGAGGGAGAACGTTAGACAATGCTTTTGTTATTTTAGATGAAGCTCAAAATACTACAGAAAGTCAAATGAAAATGTTTTTAACTCGCATGGGAGCAAACGCTAAATTTATCATAACTGGAGATATGACTCAAATAGATTTACCTCGAAACCAAACTTCTGGTTTGGCTCAGGCTGTAAGATTATTAAAAAAAACAGAAGGAATTGATATTATAGAACTAACAACTGTAGACGTTATAAGACACCGATTAGTAAAAGCAATTATAGAAAAATACGAAGAGGATAATATTAGAAAATAAATGATGACAATAAAAGAAGCACAATTACAAGTTGATAATTGGATAAAACAATATGGTATTCGTTATTTTAACGAACTTACTAATATGGCTATATTAACAGAAGAAGTAGGCGAAGTTGCAAGAATTATTGCCAGAAGATACGGCGAACAAAGCGAAAAAGAATCTGATAAACATAAAGATTTAGGTGATGAGTTAGCTGATGTTTTATTTGTTCTTATTTGCATAGCCAACCAAACAGGAATAAATTTAGAAGAAGCCTTAAAGAAAAATCTAAACAAAAAAACAAACAGAGATTCCGAAAGACATATAAATAATCAAAAACTTAAATAAATTGTTTAAACTAATAAACACACTCATTTTATTCTTTTTTTTAAATACTCTATTTTCTCAAAATAGTTTAATATATGTTGATGAAGAAAATAAGGATATAGGCATACAAGAAAATATTTATAAAATAAAAACCGATTATATTGTTAAAAATAATCAATCGAAAACATTATATTTATTAAGGGCAGATGCATCAAAAGGATTAATTGTAAAAGCTTCAAAAAAAACAATAATACCAGGTGATACAAGTTTAATTATTGTTGAATATACTCCAAAACATTCAGGAAAATTCAATGAAACTATTAGTTTAATAACTAGTGCCGATGCTAACCCTTTTATTATTTCATTATCTGGAAATATCAAATCTATTAAAACAGATGATAAAACCGCCTGTTTTTATTTTAAAAAACCAAGTGATTTGAACCACAGACAAAAAGATGGTGTAATAACTAAAGAAACTATAAATTATCCTGAAACTGTTACTCATTCCAACAACAACTCTGAAAACAAAAATTTTACTGAAAACAAACAACCCATAAGTGAATTTAAAGACACTATTAAGCAACAACCTATTTTAAATGATAAACTATACAAACCTAATAATATCATTTTTTTAGTTGATGTATCAAGCTCTATGAAGGATACTACTAAATTAAAAGTTATGCAGTATGCACTTCATGAACTTATTGAAATTCTTAGACCATCAGATAAAATTACATTTATTACCTATGCAGATTCAATAAAAGTACTATTAGACGGTATTAAGGGAAATGAAAAAACAACACTTCATTTAGTTGTAAATAACATAAAAGCTAAAGGAATGACAAAAGGTAAAAAAGCCATTTTATTTAGTTTAAACGTTGCCATAAAAAATTATATTCCAAATGGCAACAATCAAATTATTTTATCAACCGACGGTAAATTTAGTTTTGATACAGATGACCAAAAACAGTACATTGAAAAAAAAGGAAATAAACTCATTAAACTTACTACCATTGCCTTTGGAAAAGACAAAGATGCTATTAAAAACTTAAAAGAAATTGCTGAAATTGGAGAAGGAAATTTTATTCATATCAAACACAAAGAAAAAGCTAAAGAACAATTAATTAACGAAATAAAACAAAACAGTTTGATTAAATAGTTATATAGTAAATTCTCTGTATTCTCCAGGTTTTAAATTACCTAATTCAATCGTATCAATTCTAACTCTTATTAGCCTTGAAACTAAATAACCTAGAGCTTTACACATTCTTCTAATCTGTCTATTTTTTCCTTCAGTTAAAATGATTTGAAATTCTAGGTCTGATATTTTTTTTATAATACAAGGCTTAGTTTTACATATGTTAATATCAACTCCTGAAGACATTTGTATTAAAAATTCATCTGTTATAAATTTATTAACAGTTACAATATATTCTTTTTCTTTATCCTTTATGGGGCTAGATAAACTTTGAATATACTTGCCATCATTAGATAAAATTAATAATCCCTCCGACTCTTTGTCCAAGCGTCCGGCATATCCTAGATGTTTTTCAAATTTAAAAACGGTTGTTAAATTATTTGAAATAGTTGTATTATTGGTAGTTTCAATGCCTCTGGGTTTATATAATGCTATATAAATAAAAGGTGTATTTGGTTTAAGTAATTTATCTTCATAATAAATTTCCCATGTGTCATTAAATTCAATATTTTCAGTAACTACAGTACCATTTACTATCAATTTTCTTTGTTCAATAGCTCTAATAGCCTCCTTATTTGTAAATCCCAAACTATGAACTAAATAATATTTTATATTTAATCTAAAACTCAACTTTAAAATATTTTTAGCAATGTTATCTTTTTTTATTTAAAGTACATAAAAATTGCCCAAATTCAGTATTATTTATTAAGTTTGTTGGTCTAAATAAACTATGGAACAAACATACTTTGCTCACCCCTCAGCAATAATTGATGAAGGCTGTAATATTGGAAAAGGAACTAAAATATGGCACTTTAGTCACATTATGCCTCAGTGTGTTTTAGGAGAGAATTGTAACATTGGTCAAAACGTTGTTATTTCTCCTGAAGTAATTTTAGGAAAAAATGTAAAAGTTCAAAACAATGTTTCAATATACACAGGTGTAACTTGTGATGATGATGTATTTTTAGGACCTTCGATGGTTTTTACAAATGTAATTAATCCACGAAGTGCCGTAAATAGAAAATCAGAATACGCTAAAACTCACGTAGGCAAAGGAGCTAGCATAGGCGCTAATGCCACTATTGTTTGTGGACATGATATAGGGAAATATGCATTTATTGGGGCTGGTACTGTTGTTACTAAAACAGTTCCTGCTTATGCATTAGTTGTTGGAAATCCTTCTCGTCAAATTGGATGGATGAGTGAATTTGGGCATCGTTTAGAATTTGACTCAAATGGGAAAGCTACCTGTTATGAAAGTGGGCAAACATATCAATTAGAAAATAACATTGTAAAAAGAATTTCATAAAATGACAAAAATTAAATTCGGAGTTATTGGTCAAGGCCACATCGGAAAGCGACACGCAGAAATGATTCGTAGAAATCCAAATTGCGAATTGATAGCCGTGTGTGACGTTGCTCCTATAGAGAAATTAAGCTTAGATAATTTACAAGAAAAATTTTATTCTTCAGTTGATGAACTATTAAAAAATCATCCCGAAATTGAAGTAATAAACGTATGTACTCCAAATGGACTTCATGCAGAACATTCGTTAAAAGCTTTAGAAGCTAACAAACACATTGTTGTAGAAAAACCAATGGCTCTTAGTAAAGCAGATTGTGAAAAAATTATTTACACAGCATTATCTCATAGCAAAACTGTTTTTTGTGTTATGCAAAATCGTTATTCTCCTCCAAGCGTTTGGTTAAAAGAAATTATTGATAACAAAACATTAGGAGATATATACATGGTTCAATTAAATTGTTATTGGAACAGAGATGAACGTTACTATAAAGCTGGAGGATGGAAAGGCACTGAGAATTTAGATGGAGGAACTTTATTTACACAGTTTTCTCACTGGATTGATATTATGTATTGGCTATTTGGAGATATTAAAAATATCCAAGCGAAATTTGCCGACTTTAACCATCAACAATCTACAGCATTTGAAGACAGTGGATTTGTGAGTTTTGATTTTATTAATGGAGGAATGGGTAGTATTAACTATTCTACAGCAGTATGGGATAAAAACTTAGAATCATCATTAACTATAGTGGGAAGTAAAGGAAGTATAAAAGTTGGTGGACAATACATGGATCAGGTTGATGTATGTAATATTAAAGATTATAAAATGCCTGTACTTGCTGAAACAAATCCAGCAAATGATTATGGAGCTTATAAAGGCTCAGCTAACAACCATCATAATGTAATTGAAAATGTAGTTGATACAATTACAGGAAAAACAAAAATTACAACAAACGCACTAGAAGGGTTAAAAGTTGTAGATATTATTGAACGAATATATCAATTAAGACCCGATACTGTTATCAAAAACAAATAAAGATTATTAAACATTTATGGGAATATATAAAGACATCCTGGATAAAAAAGCAACTATTGCCGTTATAGGTTTAGGATACGTTGGTTTACCAATAGCGTTAGCATTTGCAAAAAAAGTAAAAGTAATTGGCTTTGATATTAACGCCGAACGCGTTAATTTAATGAATAAAGGAATTGACCCCAGTAGCGAATTAACAAAAAAAGATTTTGAGAATTCAGACATTACATTTACACATAAATTAGAAGATTTAAAAAAAGCCAAATTTTTTATAGTTGCAGTTCCTACACCTATTGATGAACATAATTTACCCGATTTAAAACCATTGGTTAGTGCATCAGCAACAGTTGGAAAAGTTTTGAAAAAAGGAGATTATGTAATTTATGAATCTACCGTTTACCCAGGATGCACCGAAGATGACTGTATACCTGTATTAGAAAAAGAATCAAAATTAAAGTTCGTTAGAGATTTTAAAGTTGGGTATTCGCCAGAACGCATTAATCCAGGAGATAAAGAACATACCATTACAAAAATTTTAAAAATTGTTTCAGGTTGCGATAAAGAAAGTTTAGAAGAAATAGCTAAAACCTACGAAATAATTGTAGAGCCAGGAACACATCGTGCACCAAGCATAAAGGTAGCCGAAGCAGCTAAGATAATAGAAAACACACAACGAGATGTAAACATTGCTTTAATGAATGAATTATCTATCATCTTTAATAAAATGAACATCAATACCTATGATGTATTAGCTGCTGCTGGCACAAAATGGAACTTTTTAAAATTTTCGCCAGGATTAGTTGGAGGACATTGTATTGGCGTTGATCCTTATTATTTAACTCACAAAGCAGAATCATTAGGATACCATGCTAGAGTTATTAATAGTGGAAGATACGTTAATGATAGTATGGGATTTTATGTTGCAAAAAACTGTGTAAAAAAGATAATTGCCGCCGGAAAAAATATTTCAAAATCAAAAGTACTAGTAATGGGCGCTACATTTAAAGAAGACGTAAGTGATATTCGTAATAGTAAAGTAGCTGATATTGTTAAAGAATTAAAATCATTTGGGGTAAAAGTTGAAATAGTTGATCCTCATGCTGATAGTAATGAACTCAAACATGAATATGGTTTTGGATTAAATAAATTATCAAAAGGATATGATGGGGTTATTGTTGCTGTAAATCATAAAGAATATAAAGTATTAGATGAAAAATTCTTTAAATCCATACTTTCTTCAAAAGGTATATTAGTTGACATAAAAGGTATGTACAAAAACAAAATGAAAACTTTAACCTATTGGAGTTTATAAAATAATGGTAGCTCAAATTAAATAATTATCATTATTACAAGTAAAATATTTGAAGTGAATTATAAATTAAGTGGATTAAATACAGAACAAGAACAATTACTAAATGATGGCAAATTGCTTCCTTTAATGGAAGAATTCTATACCATTCAAGGAGAAGGTTACAATACCGGAAAAGCAGCTTATTTTATTCGTATTGGAGGATGTGATGTTGGCTGTCATTGGTGCGATGTAAAAGAAAGTTGGGATGCAACTTTACATCCCTTAACTGATACGGAAATAATTTTAAATCATGTTTTAAAAAGTAAAACACCTGCAGTGGTTGTTACTGGAGGAGAACCATTAATTTACAATTTAATACATTTAACAACCCTATTAAAACAACATCACATACAAACCTATATAGAAACATCTGGAGCATATACATTAAGTGGAAATTGGGATTGGATTTGTTTATCTCCTAAAAAAACAATGTTGCCTAAAGAAAATAATTATAAAGAAGCTAACGAATTAAAAATTATTGTATTTAATAAACATGATTTTATTTGGGCAGAAGAACAAGCAGCAAAGGTTAGTAAAGATTGCTTTTTATATTTACAACCCGAGTGGAGTAAACGACACGAAATAACTCCATTAATTGTAGAATACGTTAAACAACATCCTCGTTGGATGATTTCCTTACAAACTCATAAATACATAGATATACCTTAAGAATTTATAACATGAAAAAAATTCTTTGTATTGACTCTAATCACGAAATACTGCACGAAACACTAATAAAAGCTGGTTTTCTTTGCGATTTATTATGGGATAAATCTAAAGAAGAACTTATAGAAATATTACCAAATTACGAAGGAGTTGTAATTAGAAGTAAATTTAAATTCACAAAAGAAATTATTGATTTAGCACATAATCTAAAATGTATAGGCCGTGTAGGCGCCGGAATGGAAAACATTGATGTATTATATGCTAAAAGTAAAGGAATAACATGCGTAAGTGCTCCTGAAGGAAATAGAGATGCGGTAGGCGAACATACCTTGGGAATGTTATTAATGTTATTAAACAACTTAAAAAAAGGTGATACAGAAGTACGAAATGGTATTTGGAAAAGAGCTGAAAATAGAGGTTACGAAATAAAACATAAAACAATAGCTATTATAGGTTATGGAAATATGGGATCAGCATTTGCCGAAAAACTTCAAGGTTTTGGTTGTAAAATTTTAGCCCACGATACCATTAAAACTAACTTTAGTAACAATCATATTATTGAGTCAACATTAGAAGAAATATACCATGAAGCAGATATTGTAAGTATCCATTTACCACTAACTCCCGAAACCACTTATTACATAAATGATGCTTTTATTTCAAAATTTAAAAAAAACATATATATTATAAATACAGCTCGAGGAAAATGTTTAAACACTGAAGATTTAGTAAAACATATGGAAACTGGAAAAGTATTGGGTGCATGTTTAGATGTATTAGAATACGAATCAACTTCTTTTGAAAATATTGACTCTACTACTCTACCACAAGCAATGCAATACCTTATAAAAAGTCAAAAAGTTATCTTAACTCCACATATTGCAGGCTGGACACATGAATCTAATTACAAAATGAGTAAACTTATTGCTGAAAAAATGATTAATGTTTTAAAATAATTTTTGCCTATCTCAAATCAACACCCTATCTTTCCTACCTAAAAAATAAATTATGGCTACAACATCCGATATTTCAAGAAACGCATTTATACGTTACAACAATGAATTACTACAGATATTAGACTACGATCATATTACACCCGGAAAAGGAAATGCAATATATTCTGTTAAATGTAGAAATGTAGAAACTGGAAAACAAAGTGAAGTTAGATTTCGCTCAGGAGAAAAAGTAGATTTGATTAGAGTTGATGAGCATGAAATGCAATATTTATTTATGGAAGGAGATTTCTTAGTATGTATGAATCAAGAAACATATGATCAATTACACATTCCTAAAATTTTATTTGCTGATAGCATTCAATTTTTAGAAGAAGGAATGTTATTGAAAATACGTTTTGATGAAAATGAAAAACCATTAAATGGTTCTCTTCCGTTATATGTAGAATTAGAAGTAACATACACTGAGGATGGAGTAAAAGGAAAATCTTTAAAAACTGCCGAAGTAGGAAATGGTATAAAAATACAAGTTCCAATATTTGTTGCTATTGGCGATAAATTAAAAATTAATACAGAAACTTGAGAATATGTTGAAAGAGTTATGAAATAACTTATTTTAAATTTATCATAAAACGCTCTTTATAATATAAAGAGCGTTTTTTATTTATTATTTAAAAATTTTTGAGAAGCTACTGCAAATTTAATTTCAGTATATGAATACTCATCTCCTAAATTCTGTTTAATTAAAGCTAATTTTGAATCAAATTCTTTTGCGCATTGAATAATTGCATCCAATTTATCTTTGTTAACAAACTGTGTAACAGGAATTAATCCTAAACTCACATAGTGTGAAATATGAGTTTCAACAGTAGATATTCCTAAATTTCTTTCTTTTGAAATTTCTTCAATAGTTTTACCCAATTTGTATAAATTAAAACTAATTTCCTTAGTATCTGGTTTAGATAATTTTTTAAGTTTTTCTTTATTCTTTTTATCAATCTGCTTTTTTGTTTTTCTTTCTTCAAAAGCAACTTTATGAGAAATGGCAATAGTTTGTCTAATAATTTCTAGGCGTTCATTTTGATTTGCGTTCATTTTCAATTGCCGTTTATCAAATTCAACATTATTTAAGATATTATCAATTACAACTGAAGTTTTATCTAATAACTGAATATGTTTATATATTAACCCTTCTAATTCTAATAATTCTTCTAAATATACTTTAATTTGTTTCTCCTCTTTTAACAATTCAATATGTATTAAAATAAATTTAGATAATTCTTTTAGTATAGGATAAAAATAATTTTTAGCAGCATAATGCCTAGTATGAAGTATCTTCAAATAATCAGTATCTACATTCAAAAAAATTTGAGTCAACTGAACAGTAAATTTTTCTGAATTTAATTTTATTGGTTCAAATTTGTCTAATAATTCTTTTGCCCAATCATTGTGCTTTTGTTTATTAGACTTATCAGTCATTGTATAACTTGATACATGATTTTTTAAACAAGTATATAGCCAAACAAAATCATAAGATTTTAAAAAGTAAGATTTTAAAAAAGAAACTGTTTCACTATTAATGAGATGTTTAATTTCCTCTGTTTTTGGCTTTTTATCAGCATAATCAACTAATAATTTATCTTGAGATATTGCCGTAAATTGAATTGGAGAAGTTAAAACTAATCCATCTAAAGATTTTAAACGCGACAAAGCCACATAAACTTGCCCTGGAGCAAATGCCCTATTAATATCTAAAATTGCTTTTTCAAATGTTAATCCTTGACTTTTATGAACTGTAATAGCCCATGCCAATTTAATTGGAAATTGCAAAAATGTTCCTATAATATTTTCATCAATTTCATGAGTTAATTCATTTAAATCGTATCTAATATTATTCCACTGATATAGTTCTAATAAAAAAGGTTTAGAACCATCATTAAAATCAACTTCAATTTCTTTATCGTTAATAGCAGATATAATGCCTATTTTTCCATTAAAAAATTGTTGCTTACCACTGGGATCGTTTTTTATAAACATTACTTGAGCATTAATTTTTAATTCTAAACACTGTTCAACTGGATAAGCATGTTCATTAAAATCACCTTCTATTTTTGCATTAAAAAAATATGAATTACCTTTTAATTCAGCTAAAGCCGATTTATTTAATGTATCGGCTTTTTGGTTATGTGTTGTTAATGTAATAATATTTAGTACCGAAGATGATTTAAAATCAGGTTTATAATAATTGTTTAATAAATCAATATCAGCTTGTGTTACTTTATTATTCCTTAAATTATTTAATAAATTTATAAATGTATTATCTGATTGACGATAAATTTTATCTAATTCTATATATACCGGTTTTTCATTTTTTAAAACTTGTGCGTCAAAAAAATAAACACTGTTATAATAATTTCTCAACACGTTCCACTCTTCTTCTTTAACAACTGGAGGCAATTGCATTAAATCTCCAATAAAAAGTACTTGTACTCCTCCAAATGGTTTATGATTTTGTCTTCTAGTGTTTTTTAAAACAAAATCAATTGTATCTAGTAAATCAGCCCTCAACATACTCACTTCATCTATAATTAAAAGTTCTAACTCTTGAAGTAACCTTCTTTTTTGATCGCGCATATTTAAATGTTTAACCATAGTAAAAGGTGTATGTATTTTTAGTTGAGGCGATTCTATTTTAAAATTACTATCAGGAATAAATAAACCAAATGGAATACCAAATAGAGAATGAATAGTTACTCCACCTGCATTAATAGCAGCAATTCCTGTTGGAGCAACAACTATAGTATTTTTATGTGTATGCTCTATAATATTTTTTAAAAATGTAGTTTTTCCTGTTCCTGCTTTACCAGTTAAAAAAACTGGTTTACTAGTTTGGTTGATACATTTTGCAGCAAGTTCAGCAGCAGTATAATTTGAAAAGGCATTATTCATTTGTAAAACAAATTTAAAGCTTTTATAAAATAATCAATTTTAATTTATCAAATATTTAGTATATTGCTTATTTAATTATTACACTATAATTTTTCTAATAAAACTATGAGCGAACGAATACTTCGTGCCTTAATGCAAATGTTTGCAATTATTGCTAATGTGGATGGAATTAGTAATATAGGACGTTCTATTGTTGAATCTTTTTTGAAACAACAATTAAATAAAGAACAAGTAGAAAAATACTTACATATTTTTGATAATTTTATTGAATTACATCATACAAGTTCTTCAAAAAAAGATGGTACCGCAAAAAAAACATCTCTCAATTCAGTAAAAGTACTTCGTATTTGTACTCAGATAAATCAAGAATTAGAACAAACTCAAAAAATAATTGTTTTAATTCGTTTATTAGAATTTATGTATGCTTCTGATGACATATCAGAACAAGAAAACGAATTTGCATTAACTGTAGCACAAACATTTAATATTTCTCAAAATGAATACTTTCAATTAAAGCATCTTATTGAAGACACTTATGAAAAAATACCAAATTCATCAAATATCCTGGTAATAAACAACAAACCAAACGGATATAACAACAATAGTAAACATATTTACTGTGATGGCTTAATATCAGATATTAGAATAAATAAAATAAATAGTGTTGGGATATACGCCTTGCGAATATTTGGAAATACTGAATTACAAATAAATGGTCAAGTTATTTCTAGTAACAGAGTTCATATATTAACACCTGGATCATCTTTTAAAAATTCAAAAATTAAACCAATTTATTATAGTGATATTATTAGCTGCTTTTTAGAAGATAAAAATAAAGCTCATATAACTTTTGAAGCAAAAAATATTGAATTTAAATTTAAAAGTGGCAAAATAGGCTTAAGACACATTAATATTAATGAAGAAAGTGGTAAACTAATAGGAATAATGGGTGGATCTGGAGCTGGAAAATCAACTCTTTTAAATGTATTAAATGGGATTGATGCTCCGAGTAAAGGTGAAGTTTTAATTAATGGAAGAAATATTCATAATGATAAAAAATTTGTAGAAGGGCTTATCGGGCACGTATCTCAGGATGATTTATTGATTGAAGAATTAACGGTTTATCAAAATTTATTTTACAATGCTAAACTATGCTTCGGAAATTTAACAGATGAAGACATAGAAAAAAAATGCCACACTTTATTAGCCGATTTAGGATTAACAGAAACAACTAATTTAAAAGTTGGCTCATCGCTCGAAAAAACAATATCTGGAGGACAAAGAAAACGATTAAATATAGGACTAGAATTAATTAGAGAACCTTCTGTTCTTTTTATTGATGAACCTACCTCTGGTCTATCTTCAAGAGATTCTGAAAATATTATGGATCTTTTAAAAGAATTATCATTAAAAGGAAAATTAATTTTTGTGGTTATTCATCAACCTTCATCCGATATTTTTAAAATGTTTGACCGACTACAAATATTAGATGTAGGTGGATATCCTATTTATTATGGCAACCCTGTTGATGCAGTTTCTTATTTTAAAAAACAAATACAACATGTAAATGCAGATGAAGGAGAATGTTATCATTGCGGTAATGTAAATCCAGAACTAATATTTAATATCATCGAAAGTAAAGTTTTAGATGAATACGGAAACATTACAAGAAATCGTAAAACAAGCCCTGAAGAATGGAATAAACACTATATTCAAAATATTGAACCAAATCTCCATCCAATAAAACATCAACACGAAATACCTGAAACAATATTTAAAATACCAAATGCAATTAAGCAATTTAAAGTATTTATTACAAGAGATGTTTTAAGTAAATTAACAAACTTACAATACTTATTAATTAACTTTATCGAAGCTCCACTACTAGCTTTTATTCTGGCTTATTTAATAAGATTTTATAATACAGATGCTGACAATACTAAAGGATATATTTATCGCGAAAACGAAAATATTCCAGCTTATCTATTTATGTCTGTTGTAGTAGCACTTTTTATAGGCTTAACCGTTTCTGCTGAAGAAATAATTCGAGACAGGAAAATCCGAAAACGAGAAGCATTTTTAAATTTAAGTAAAGGCAGTTATTTATGGAGTAAAATAATAATTATGTTCGTTTTATCGGCCATACAAACATTAACGTTTGTGATCATTGGTAATTATGTATTAAAAATAAATGGAATGCTTTCTGATTACTGGATGGTGCTATTTACAATCTCTTGCTTTGCAAACATGCTAGGACTAAATATTTCAAGTGCTTTTAATAGTGTTATTACCATATACATATTAATCCCATTTTTAATCATCCCTCAATTATTACTAGCGGGCGTTGTTGTAAAATTTGATAAGTTAAATCCAACCCTAGCAAAACAAGGAGGTGTACCAATAGTTGGCGAAATGATGGCAAGTCGATGGGCATTTGAAGCATTAGCTGTTAATCAATTTAAATCAAATAAATTTGAAAAAAGATACTATAAATTCGATAAAGCAATAAGCATAGCATCATACAAAAAAGCATATTGGATTCCAAAACTCCAAAACAAATTATTAAAAATTGATAATTTATTAAAAGAAAAAACAAATCAAGAAGAATTAACTAGAGATTTTAATTTACTTAAAAACGAACTATTAAAAGAGCAACAGTTTTTAAATAACAAATACATCTTTAAAGCTATTCATAAATTAAACCCCAACGATTACACAGCTAAAATTTCAGATTCATTATCAAAATTCTTATTACTTATTAATGAGCATTATATAGTTTTTGAAAACAAAACAAGAAAACAAGAAGATGCTATTATTCAAAATCAAATAAAAGAAATTGGTAATACTAATTTCATAAAACTTAAAGACGATTACACAAACGAATCTTTAGACCAATACATGCTTAATAGCAATGATTTAGGAGACAGATGCCTGGAACACGATGGAAAATTAATTCAAAGAATAGAACCCATATATTTAGATCCTACAGAATCTAATTTTGGAGCTGCTCATTTTTTCGCACCAAATAAAAGATTTATAGGTTATTTGGTTCCTACATTTTGGTTTAATATCTCCGTTATTTGGATAATGAGTATTACTCTAATGATTAGCCTTTATTTTGATATATTTAAAAAAGCCATTGATTTTTTAAGTAGTATTTATCTAAATTTTAATGCTTTAACAAAAAAATCATAACCTATTTTGTAAAACAGAAGTAACTTTCTTTAACAAATAAAGCAACTATTATTCATTAAATAATTTATCTTTGTATCAAATTGAAAAAAAATTACATATACATCATTCTTAGTATTGCAATCGGATTATACAGTTGCGATGGATATAATAAACTTTTAAAAAGCTCTAACTACGAATTAAAATTAGAAAAAGCTCAGCAATACTATAAAAAAGGCAATTATATAAAAGCATCTGCCTTATTTGAAGAACTAATCCCCGTATACAAAGGATCTGATAAAGCTGAAGAAATATATTACTATTTCTCGTATTGCAACTATTATCAAGGAGATTACAGCTTATCTCAATATCATTTTAAAAACTATTTTAGAAGTTACCCAAATGGGAAACATGCTGAAGAATGTTTATTTATGAATGCGTATTGCTACTATCTAAATTCACCCGTTTATAAATTAGATCAAACGGATACCAAAAATGCAATGGCCGAACTACAAAATTTTATAGACTTATTTCCTGAAAGTTCAAGAATAGATTCATGTAATAAAATAAACGATCTTTTAAGACACAAATTAGAACAAAAAGAATTAGATATTACCATTCAATACTTTAACATTAGTGATTACAAAGCTGCTATAGCATCAGGTCAAAATTTCATTAAAGATTTTCCAGAATCAAACCATATAGATGAAATTTTATACACTATTATTGAATCATATTACCAATTAGCTATTAACAGCTTGGAAAACAAGAAGTTAGAAAGATTAAATTTAGCTATGGAAAGTTATTTAAAATTACTAGATTTGTACCCTAAAAGCAGTTATCTACAAAAAGCAGAATCAGTATATGATAATTGTATTAAACAAAAAATAGTATTAAATAAATAGTCAAATGGATTTTAAAAAAACAAACGCAGAGCCAAGTACAGTAACACGTGATATCAGAAAATTTGATGGTCCTACAGGAAATATTTACGAATCAATTTCTATTATCTCTAAACGTGCTAACCAAATTAGTTCTGAAATGAAAGAAGAATTATCAGCTAAATTAGCTGAGTTTGCTAGTCACTCTGATAACCTAGAAGAGATTTTTGAAAATAGAGAGCAAATTGAAATTTCTAAATTTTACGAAAAATTACCAAAACCTTCTTTAATCTCTATTAATGAGTTTTTAGAAGACAAAACATATTACAGAAATCCAGCTAAAGAACAAACAAAATAATATTTAGCATTGTATCATTTAATCAAAACCCATCCTCCTTCTGGCAGATGGGTTTTTAAATTTTATGTCATTAAAAAATAAACATATTCTTTTAGGTATTACAGGTGGAATTGCAGCATATAAATGCGCTCATTTAATTAGATTATTGGTTAAAGAAGACGCAATTGTAAAAGTTGTAATGACTAAAGCCGCCGAAGAATTTGTAACATCCAAAACACTTTCTGTATTAAGTAAAAACCAAGTAATTTCTGATTTTTTTGATTCGAATAACAATTGGAATAATCATGTGGAATTAGCAGAATGGGCTGATGCTATGATTATAGCTCCATTAACCGCAAACACATTAGCAAAACTATCAAACGGATTATGTGATAATATTGTAACAGCTTGTTATTTATCTAACAGAAATAAAGTTTTTGTAGCACCAGCTATGGATTTAGAGATGTATCAACATCCAACCACAAAGGCTAATATTGATATTTTAAAAAAACATAATAACATCATTATTCCAGCCGAAAGTGGTGAATTAGCTAGTGGATTAAACGGAGAAGGGAGAATGGCCGAGCCTGAAAATATTCTAAATTATATATCAAATTATTTTAAAGAAGAACTTCCTTTATCTAATAAAAAAGTATTAATTAACGCGGGTCCAACATACGAAGCTATTGATCCAGTAAGATTTATAGGAAATCGTTCGTCAGGAAAAATGGGTGTTGCTATTGCTAATGAATTTGCAAAACTAGGTGCCGATGTAACATTAGTTTTGGGTCCATCCCACGAATATCCGTCTGAAAAATCAATTACTGTAATTCGCGTAGAAAGTGCAGACGAAATGTTTAAAGCTTGTAAACATTATTTTAAAACTACAAACATAGCCATATTATCAGCAGCAGTTGCTGATTATAAACCTAAAACAATATCTCCTACTAAAATAAAAAAACAAGATTCTGATTTTTTAATAGAACTTGTAAAGACAACAGATATTTTAGAAACACTTGGTAAAGAAAAAACACATCAACTATTAGCTGGATTTGCCTTAGAAACAGATAATTTAATTGAATATGCCAAAGAAAAAATTTATAAAAAAAATTTAGATTTTATAGTTGCGAATTCTGCAATCGAAAAAGGATCGGGGTTTGCAGTTGACACAAACAAAATAACAATTATTGATAAACACAATAAATTGCATAATTTTGAGTTAAAAAGCAAGCAAAATGTGGCAAAAGACATTGTTAATTTTACCATAAACTATTTAAAAAAACATGACTAAATACAGTTGTATATTTCTATTAACTTTTTTAACTACAATTAGTTTTTCTCAAGAATTAAATTGTCAAGTAAGTGTTGTATCTCCTCAAATTCAAGGAACTACGGAGAAACAAATATTTGAACAACTCCAAAAATCTATTTTTGAATTTATGAATAATACAAAATGGACAAAAGATAATTTCACAACTCCAGAAAGAATTGATTGCTCTATTTTGATTAACGTTACCCAAAAACTAAATACAGATGAATATAAAGCCACTATTCAAATTCAAAGTAGAAGACCTGTTTTTAAAAGCTCTTATTTTTCTCCACTTGTAAATTATATTGATGAAAATTTAGTATTTAAATACCAACAATTTCAGCAATTAGAATTTAACTTAAACACCTACTCAAATAATCTTACATCTGTTTTAGCATTTTATGCCTATGTTATAATTGCTAATGATTACGATACCTACTCTAACTTAGGAGGAACCGAGTATTTTCAAAAAGCACAATTGATTGTTTCTAACGCTCAAAGTTCTTCTGAAACAGGCTGGAAATCTTATGAAAGTAATAAAAATAGATATTGGATAGCAGAAAATGCATTACAACCAGTTTTTCAGCCTATAAGAGAATGTATGTATAAATATCATCGCCTTGGTTTAGATATTATGAATGAAAAGCCTGACAATGGTAGAAAAGAAATTTTAACATCAACCGACTTATTACTTACTGTTTATAAAAATAGGCCGGCGTCATTTGCAATGGAATTATTTTTTAATGCAAAAACAGATGAACTTGTTAATATTTTTTCGAAAGGATTACCCGACGAAAAAGCAAAAGCTGTTGAAACTTTAACAACCGTTAACCCAGCCAATTCAACAAAATATTTTAAAATACAAGGTAACTAACATTTAACAAATAAATTATACTAGATAAATGCATCTTTTGATTAGTTTTTTTAGTTTTGCCCTTTTAAAAAAATAAACATATATGAAGAAAAACTACTATTTAATTTTCCTTTTAACCATTTCTATAATTGGTATATCACAGGAAGAAACCAAAACAGAAGCAGCTAAATTAATTGAACAAGCTGCTACTTTACAAAAACCAACTGCTGACACAACAAAATCTTGGAAAATAGGAGGTGTTATCTCTATTAATGGGCAACAAGTTTCATTAACTAATTGGTCAGCTGGTGGCAATAATTCCATTTCTATTGGTGGATTATTAAATGTTTTTGCTAAATATAAAAGAGGAAAAACTACTTTGGAAAATAATTTAGAATTAGGATATGGGGTTATTAATCAGGGTAACAATAAAAAATGGTGGAAAAATGATGACAAAATTCAATTTTCATCAAAAGTAGGTCACCAAA
The DNA here is from genome assembly GCA_964541155.1 of uncultured Flavobacterium sp. Classification (GTDB taxonomy): domain Bacteria; phylum Bacteroidota; class Bacteroidia; order B-17B0; family Aurantibacillaceae; genus UBA4416. The sequence continues at coordinate 173,002 of CAZIPC010000001.1, read as the reverse complement.
TTAATAAAAATTGGTATGCAACTGCATTAGGCGATTTTAGAACACAATTTACTAATGGGTATAATTATCCAAATGACTCAGTGTATATTTCTAAATTTATGGCACCTGGCTATGCGTTAGCTGCTATTGGTTTTGATTATAAAAAGAATGATAAATTTACCTTATTTGTAGCTCCTTTAACTGGTAAATTTACATTTGTAAAAGATGATAGTTTAGCAAAATATGGAGCTTTTGGTGTACAAAAAGAAATAAGAGACGCTAATAATCCATCTGTAATTACTCAATCTTATTTAAAACACAGAGAAGAATTTGGAGCTTATTTAAAAATGCAGTACAAAACTAAAGTGATGGAAAATATAACTTTTCAATCAACATTAGAACTATTTTCAAATTATTTACATAACCCTCAAAATATAGATGTCAACTGGAGTACATTAACAACCTTTAAAGTAAATAAATTTATATCTGCAACTTTGGCTACTCAATTAATTTATGATGATGATGTAAAAGTATTACGTTCTTCTGGAGATAAAAAAGGGACTTTTGGTCCAGATATACAATTTAAACAAGTGTTAGGAATGGGGCTAACATACAAGTTTTAAACTTAAAAAAGCGAGAGTTTTCTCGCTTTTTAAATTATTTAGCAGTTAGTGTAACGTACGGAATAATCATTTCTTCTAGGCTAATACCTCCGTGTTGAAAAGTGTTTTTATAATACTGTACGTAGTGATTAAAATTATTTGGATAAGCAAAAAATTTATCCTCTCTTGCAAAAATAAAACGAGTACTTACATTTTGTTTTGGTAAAAATGCTTCGCTAGGATTTTTTATTTCAAATACTTCTTTAGGATTGTAATCTAAGGATTTACCTTGTTTGTAGCGTAAATTAGTATTTACACTTTTATCTCCAACTACCTTTGTTGGTTCTTTAACATGAACTGTTCCGTGATCAGTAGTAATTACTAATTTAGCATTTTTGGAAGCAATAAATTTTATCATATCTAATAATGGAGAATGTTCAAACCATGAAACTGTTAAACTTCTATAAGCTGGTTCATCATCTGCTAATTCTCTAATCATTTCTAGTTCAGTTCGAGCATGACTAAGCATATCCACAAAATTATATACAATTACATTTAATTTATTATGCATTAAATTACTCATATTCTCTGATAATTTTTTTCCAGCAGCAAAATTTGTTATTTTATTATAACTCATTTTTACTTCTTTTCCTAAACGCTTTAATTGTGCATTTAAAAAATCTTCTTCATGCATATTTTTGCCACCTTCATCGTCATCATTTTTCCACCAATCTGGATACCTTTTTTCCATTTCACTTGGCAATAAACCTGAAAATAAGGCATTACGGGCATATTGTGTTGCTGATGGCAAAATGCTAAAAAATAATTCTTCATTTTCAATTTTAAAATAATCTTGAATAATTGGTTGAATCATTTTCCATTGATCGTATCTTAAATTATCAATCACTATTAAAAATGTACATGTATTTAATTCTAAATTATTTATAAATTTATGTTTAAGTAATGTGTGGCTCATAGTAGGAATATTTGAACTGGAGCCATTTAACCAACTTAGATAATTTTTTTCGATAAACTTAAAAAATTGCAAATTAGCATCTGCTTTTTGCATTTTTAAAACTTCAAGCATTCCTTTATCTTGATTTTTATCAATTTCTAACTCCCAATAAACAATTTTTTTAAAAACCTCTTGCCATTCTTGCCAATTTAAATTATCAGATAAAGTCATTCCTATTTGACTAAATTCTTTTCTGTATTCCGTATTTGTTTTTTCGGAAACTAAACGTTTGTTATCTAATGCTTTTTTTAAAGAAAGTAATATTTGATTTGGATTGACTGGTTTAATTAAATAATCTGCAATTTTGCTACCAATAGCATCTTCCATAATATGCTCTTCTTCGCTTTTAGTTATCATAATAACAGGCAAATCAGATTTTAATTGTTTTATTTTTGTTAATGCCTCTAATCCTGAAATACCAGGCATATTTTCATCTAACAAAACGGCAGACAAGTCTTTATTTTCTTTAACAATATCAATAGCTTCATCTCCGCTTAAGGCTGTAACTATCTCGTAACCCTTTGAATTTAAAAATAAGATATGAGGCTTTAATAAATCTATTTCATCATCGGCCCAAAGTATGTTTATTTTTTCCATAAATACTATTTTATTAGGATACGTGTAATTGTTTTTTTTATTGCTGATTTTAACGTTTGTTAGGAATTAATTACAGAAAAAGCATTACAGCCATATATACCAGCTGTTTCTGTTCTTAATCTACTATCTCCTAAAGCAACTGGTAAATAAAATGCTTGGCTAGCAAATATAATTTCATCTTTACTAAAGTCTCCCTCTGGACCAATTAACAAAGTATATGATTGATTTAATTTAATAAATTGTTTAAGATGCTGTTTTGATTCTTTTTCACAATGTGCTATTAATTTAATGTCACTAACATCCTTTTTTATAAACTCTTTAAAGTCAATCATGCTATTAATTTTTGGCATGTATACTTGGTGACTTTGTTTTAAAGCAGCCTCCGCTACTTTCTTAATTCTATCGTCTTTTACAACCGTGCGTTCAGAATTTTTACATTTTATAAATGAAATTTCATCAATACCTATTTCTACAGCTTTTTCAACAAACCATTCAATACGTTCAATATTTTTTGTTGGAGCTATAGCAACATGTAATTTATAATTACGAGTAGGTTTAATAAATTGCTTTTCTATTAAACTTACAGCACATTGTTTAGCATGCGCCGCTTCTATTTTACCTGTAGCTCTGATACCCATCCCATCTATTACCTGAATAAGATCTCCTACTTTATGCCTTAACACTTTAACACAATGTAATGATTCATCTTCATTTAAAATAGCTGCATTATTTTGTATTATTCCAAAAAATGTATTCATGTGTATTCAATTACAAATTTAAAGCACGAATATACGAATGATAATAAAGAATGTATAAAAGCTTAAATATTTTAAAGTCTACATTACGCTAACGATTCGTATATTAGTAAATTATTAAATATATTACTTAGAAAATAAAATTGAATTATTTAGCACATAGTTATTTATCTTATCAAAACTCTGATTTAATAATAGGTAATTTTATTGCAGATTCGATTCGAGGTAATAATTTTTATGGATTAACAGAAGGTATTATACAAGGAATTAGATTGCATCGAAAAATAGACGTTTTTACTGACTCTCATCCAATATATTTAACAAGTAAACGTCGTTTTAGTAAGGATTTTGATAAATACAGTGGGGTTTTAATGGATATTATTTATGACCATTACTTAGCTAAAAATTTTAATCAATATTCTAACAAAACACTTCAAGAACATGCCTTTTATATTTATAATCTTTTAAAAGAAAACCATCACTATTTACCAGAACATGCCAAGCGTTTTTATGAATACATGACGCAACAAAACGTGCTATTTAATTATTCAACAGTTAATGGTATTAAAACAGTTTTAACACATTTAAGTCATCGAATTAGAAATAGATACGACTTACAACAAGCTATTCCTTTATTAGAAAAAAATTATACTGAAATTGAAGAAGAATTTTTTATATTTTTTGAAGATTTAGAGATTTTTTGCCAGAATGAACCAGAATTAATAAGTTCTTAAACTATTACTGATTTATATTGTTCTAATTATTACTTTTGCACTCAAATTTTTGAATTAAATTAAACATGATTACAACTGATTTAGCAATTATAGGAGCAGGTCCTGTGGGATTATTTGCCATTTTTGAAGCAGGATTACTTAAAATGCGCTGTCATTTAATTGATTATTTGCCTCAAGCTGGCGGACAATTATCTGAAATATATCCTAAAAAACCCATTTACGATATACCTGGTTATCCTAGCGTTTTAGCTCAAGATTTAATAGATAATTTAATAAAACAAGCTGAACCTTTTCATCCTGGATATACATTTGGGGAACGAATTGAAACACTTGAAAAACGTGGCGACAGAGATTTTGTTCTGATTACTAACATGGGCACCAAAATTAATGCTAAAGTTGTTGTAATAGCAGGTGGATTAGGTTGTTTTGAGCCACGAAAACCTGAAGTAGAAGGATTAACAAAATTTGAAAATGGTAGAGGTATTAATTACATGATTTTAGACCCAGAAAAATATCGTGGGCAAAAAATGATTATTGCAGGTGGCGGAGATAGTGCACTAGACTGGGCTATTTTTTTAAGTGAAATTTGCTCAGAATTAACACTTGTACACAGAAGTGAATCTTTTAGAGGAGCTCCGGATAGTGTTAATAAAGTAATGAAATTAGCCGAAGAAGGTAAAATTAAACTATTACTAAATACCAATTTAACTGCTGTTAATGGTAATGATAAATTAGAATCTGTATCCATGATTAATGCAAAAACTCAAGAAACACAAACTATTCAAACAGATCACCTTATTCCTTTATTTGGTTTAAGTCCAAAATTAGGTCCTATTGAAAATTGGGGTTTAAATATTGATAAAAATGCTATTGAAGTAAATACTGACGATTATTCAACAAATGTGGAAGGCGTTTATGCCATTGGTGATATCAACACATATAAAAATAAATTAAAATTAATTTTATGTGGTTTTCATGAAGCAGCTTTAATGAGTCATAGCGCCTATAAGTACATGAATCCAGGCGTTAAATACACCATGAAATACACTACAGTTCAAGGAGTTAACGAGTTTTAAAACACGCTTTATTGATAAAATTATATTTAAAAAATCTCTTCAGTTGAAGGGATTTTTTATTTTTGTAGCATTATGACAGATATAAACATCAATATTCAGAATCCTGATAACACAATTACAACATTAGTAGCACCAACCGACATGGGCTTAAGCTTAATGGAATTTTTAAAAGGTAATGATTATGATATTTTAGCTACATGTGGTGGAATGGCACTTTGTGCAACTTGTCATGTAAGTGTAATTAGTGGTTTTGATGATTTACACGAGATCTCTAATGATGAATATGCTATGTTAGATACTTTACCTAACATTACAGATACCTCTCGCCTAGCCTGCCAATTAAAATTAGCAGATAATATGAATAATATTACTGTTAAATTAATGGGAGATGGGAATTAACTAAAAGGCAATACAACACAATCACTTATCTAAAACCTTATTTTCTCAAATGCTTATGTGATCCATCACATGAAGGCATTCTCTTTGATAATCCACATACACAGTCGGTCAATCCTTTTCCATTTAATATGCGTTGGGTATATGCCTCTATCCTAGATACAATAGTTTTTGATTGTTTTGGAGCAGAAAAATAAAGAAGGTACGCTCTTTGCCTACCAGGTGTTAACGATTCAAACGCTTTTTTTAACTTATTATTTTTATTCAATAAAATTTGAAATTCTTCAGGAATAGTATAATCTGAAGTTTTTTTCAATTCTACTTTTAATCCTAATTTTTCTACTTCAATAGCTTCAAAAATATATGCTTTTAAAATAGATTCAATATTTCTTATTTGTTGAATATCAGTAAATCTAATTTGACGAGACTGTTGAGTATTTTCTGTTGGTTGAATAAGTACACCATCCGCATCTTGCAGTAATGCTCCTTTAAAAAACAAAAGGGCACAATAATCTTTAAAAACATGAATTAATACAACATTATTGTTTTTATACATGTAGCATGGAAATCGCCATTTTAAAACTTCATCAAGCCCACAGTCAAGTGCAATAGATCTAAGTTTTTGTATTTCGGGTTGCCATTTTTTGGCTTCATTAAAAAAAGAATTAACCTCTGAATTCATTATAATTTATTGAAATTAAGTTTTATAATTCTTTCATTAAAACCTTATAAAGTTCAATCATTCCCTCTATATCTTTTTTATGAACTTTTTCGTTAGGAGTGTGAACAAATTGTTCTGCCGCACCTAAAAAACACCAATCCCATGGGTATTCTGCCATTTGTAGTTCTTTTGCATCGCTACCTCCAGAGCCTTCTACTTCTAATTGATAAGGTAATTGATGTTTTTTTGCAATTGAAATAATTTTATTTATGTAACTTCTACGAGGTATTAAACTATCTCGCATACTTATTACAGGTCCTTTTGCAGGAAATACACCATCCGAAATCCATGATATATCAGAAATTAATGCTTGTGAAATATTATAATGATCTGCTAAATATTTTTGTAAATAAGAAACGCTTCCTCCTCCATGCTCTTCCCAAGTACTAAAAACAATAACTCCATCTTTTAATGTTTCTGCTACTTTTAAAGCACTATAACAACCCAATCGATTATCCATATAACAACATTGCACATAATCTTTATCTTCTCTCCAATTGGCTTTAAATACTAATTCGGTACCTGTTTCAAAATTTCGTTTGGCTTTATATTGCAATGTATCTTTTACAATCGTTAAAGTTGCTTCACATTTTCCTTTTTCATCACTTCCTACTAATTCAAAACCCTTTTGTATTTGAGGGCCTCCTATTTTAACTAATTGTTTACCGTAACGCACCGTAAATCCAATGCTATCCATGTGTGCGAAAACAGCAGTGCGTGGTTTTCCAAATACTAATATGATATTATCCTGAAACCCTTTTCCATGAATAATTTTTGGCTTATGCTTCCAATTTTTCTGTTCTGATTTAATATAATCGAGTATAAAATTTTTCATCGCTACCTCGTTTCCACTAGGCGAATGAATAGCACACATTGTTTTTAATAAAGATAATTTCATATTAATCTAATATTAGTTAATTACATTAATAAGCTATCTTTTTTAAAATGGCTTTAACTTTATCATTTGGCTCTACTAAAGGTAAACGCACAGTTGCTTGTGTGATTTTCTTTTTAGCTAACACAACTTTTACACCGCCCGGATTACCATCAGCAAATAATTGTTCTGTAATTTCCATTAATTTATAATGTAACTTTTGAGCAGTTTTAAAATCATGCACTAAAGCATGTCGAACCATATCGCTATAATCTTGAGGATATGCATTTGCTACTACTGATATTACTCCATCTGCACCACTTGCTATTAAAGGTAATGTAAGATTATCATCACCGCTTATAATTAAAAAATTATCTGGACGGTATTTAATAATTTTCATACACTGCTCTATATTACCACTTGCTTCTTTAATAGCAATAATATTTTTAAACTCATTTGCTAAACGTATGGTTGTATCCCATGCTATGTTAGATGATGTTCTGCCTGGCACGTTGTATAAAATAATTGGCAATGGACTAGCCTTTGCTATTGCTTTGTAATGCTGATAAATACCTTCTTGAGAAGGCTTGTTATAATATGGAGATACAGATAAAATAGCTTCAAATGCTGATAAATCGTCGTTTTTTAATTGATTTACAATTTCGGCTGTATTATTACCACCTACACCTAAAACTAAAGGAACACGTTTTTTTGTAACTTTAACAATATGACTAATCACTTGCTGTTTTTCCTCTTTTGATAAGGTTGCCGTTTCGCCTGTAGTGCCCAAAACAACAATATATTCAACACGTCCTTTTATAATGTGATCAACTAACTTTGTTAAAGCAGGAAAATCAATCATTCCTTTTGTTGTAAATGGAGTTACAATTGCAACACCTGTTCCTGTAAAATTTAATGCTTGCGCCATATTATGTTGTTTTTATCATTTTTAAATAAATAATTACTTGCTTAAGATACTCTGAAACACTTGTTGAAGTATCTTTACTAATCACAATATCATAAACCGAATCTTGAAAATAAGACAATTTACATCTTGATTTTGTTAATTTACTTAATATATAAGACCTTATTTGCTTGCTATTTCCTAAATTAATTAACAAATCACTGTTCTTGTTTTTTAATTGTTGAATCGTATTTTGATTAGGAATTTTTAATAGTGAAAATTGTTTTTTATCTATTGCGGTATGATTAAATTTAAATTTAGGAGTATAATCTTTTTTGTTATTTAAAATTATAGCAACATGAACCGAAATAGAATTTACTTTACATATATCAATAAAATCAATAATCTCAGACACTTGTTCTTCGTAACAAATTATTAAAATAGTAGACAATTGATTCCATGAAAAGAATTGTTTTGTGAAATATACATTCTCTTTATTAGAAAGAAAGTACAACGCTATTTTATTTATTAAAGACATTTTTTTTACAAATTATGCTACCGAAATTTTTTATTGAATATTACCAACTAAATAATTTTATAATTAATGCACAAATTTAACTAAACTGAATGACAATTAAGTTACTTATTACAAAAATCCATATTTGGTAATATTTCTGGTGTTGTATTAAAAAACACTTTTTGCATTAAAAATCAAATAGCAAATACCATAATTTACTAAGTATTTAAAGGTTTTTTATTTAAAAATCCCTATCTTTAAAAGTTATTATTTAGCTATGAGAAAAAATTACCTCCTTATTATTTTGAGTGTTATTTCATTTTATGAAATTAATTCTCAAAACGAATATATTGATTATCGATCACAATCTAATTCATTATACTGGAAAAACAGAAAACCGTTTTCTGATTACTGGCAACAAGATGTGCATTATAATATAAAAGCAACCTTAAATGACTCAACTGATATTATTACCGGCTCTGAAGAATTAACCTATTGGAATAATTCTCCAAAAGATTTATACATTGTATATTTTCATTTATACAATAATGCTCAAACTAAAAATTCTTATTTAGCAGACCTATATAAAAATAATAATTACCATTTAAAATTTAATAAATATCGAAAAGATGATTTAGGAACAGAAGTATTAAAAATTAAACAAGGTACTAAAGAATTAAAAACAGAATTAGACAATACGGTTTTAAAAGTTTATTTAGAAAAGCCTTTAAAATCTGGAGAATCTATAACTTTTAATATTGATTTTAAAACCTATTACGCCAAAGAAGCTATTCGTAACAGGATGAAATTATTTAATGCATTTGGCAATAAACATTATGATGTAACGCATTGGTATCCGCGTATTTCAGTATACGACAGAAAATTTGGATGGGATACAGATCAACATATGGATCATGAATTTTATGGAGATTTTGGTTCATTTTATGTTGAATTCACATTACCTAACAATTACATATTAGACGCAACAGGCATTTTAAAAAATGAAAACGAAGTATTACCAGATACCCTTCGTCAAAAATTAGATCTTTCAAATTTTGCTAAAAAACCTTGGAACTCATCACCGAGTACAATAATTAAAAAAGATGGGACTACTAAAACTTGGAAATTTTCTGCTATTAATGTTCATGATTTTGCTTTAACAGCAGATCCAACATACAGAATAGGAGAATATAATTGGCAAGGTATTAAATGTGTAGCCTTAGTTCAAGAACCTCATGCTGCGGGTTGGCAAACATGTCCACAATTTATTGCAAAAGTATTAGATGTTAACACATACAATATTGGAACTTATCATTACCCAAAAATGATTTGTGCTGATGCTCAAGATGGTGTTGAATATCCTATGTTAACTTTAGATGGAGGATATGATCCAAACTACAGAGATTTATTGATTCATGAAATGACTCATAACTGGTTTTTTGGAATGGTAGGAAATAACGAAACATATAGAGCTTTTTTAGATGAAGGATTTACTCAATTTTACACAGCAGATACGTATCAATTTATTGATGGACCTAATAAAATTGAACAAGAACCAAAAAGTAAATATGTGAAAAGATTTACCGAACAAAATAGAATTTTAGATGATCAAATTTACAATGGTTATATGAATGCTGTTACTGTTAAAGGAGAAGAAGTTACATTAAATACTCACAGCGACGATTACAATGGTGGTATAAGACATGGTGGTGGATATAGTGCAGTGTATACTAAAACAGCAGTTATGTTAAAAAATTTAGAATACGTGCTGGGCCGTTCGTTATTTGATAAATGCATGCAGCATTATTTTAATCAATGGAAATTCGCACACCCTTACCCTGAAGATTTCAGGAACTCAATTATTCAATATAGTGGTATTGATTTAAATTGGTTTTTTGACCAATGGCTAGAAACAACAAAAAAGATTGATTATAAAATTGGTAGAATTAAAAAAGGTAATCAAACTGGAGAATACATTATTACATTTAAACGTAAGGGCGATATGCAAATGCCTATAGATTTTACGGTATTAGACAAAAATGATTCTGCTTATCATTTTCACATCCCAAATACATGGTTTGAGAAACCAGTAAAAGCAACCGTTTTACCACGTTGGATTGGTTGGGGAAAGGTAAAACCAACTTACACTGCAAAAATTCAAATTAATGGAAAATTAAATAATGTGATTATTGACCCGTCTCGAAGACTAGCAGATGTAGATATGACTAATAACGTAAAACATCACCGAGTAAACATTATGTTTGATTCAAAAATATATAATCCTTTAGATTGGAAACATTATGAAATTAAAGCTCGGCCTAGCTTGTGGTATAATGGTTATGATGGCGTAAAAGTAGGCGCGCATTTAAATGGTGGATATATGAATACAAAAAATGTATTTGATATAACAGCTTGGTTTAGTACAGGATTAGGTCAAGGATATTTAGATTCTAGTATTAATAAAAACGGATACAATACTATTTCATTTTTATTAAATTATAAAACTTCAACCGCTAAGTTCATGAAAAAATCAAGTATTTACATGACATTAAAATCATTAGATGGATTAAAAAGTGGCTTAATAGGTTTTGAGAAAAAAAGTAACAATGAAAAAAATCGCATTTATATACAATATAAAGCTATGGTAAGAGATATGCCTAATGCTCTGGTATATCTTATAAATAAATCCGAATGGCAAATTCAAAAAATGAATAGTTATTTAAGCGTAGGAATAGATCATAATTATACCTACAATAAAGGTATTGGATTTATGAATATTAACTTAAGAGCTAGTGCACTTACCAGAGATTATGATTACTCTAATATACAGTACACTGCCATTAATAAAAATGATTTTGGAAAAATAAACATTAACACTCGTGTATTTGCCCAATTAGGATTTGGAACTTTATTAGCCGATGAGTCGATGTTATTTGCAGCTGGGGCAAATCCAGAAGATTTAATGGACAATAAATATACACGTTCAAATGGATTTATACCTCCTAACTGGGGAAAATATGGCGCACAAACTAATCATTTTACCGCAGGTGGTGGGTTAAATTTAAGAGGTTATTCTGGATATGTTTTAGCATCAACAGATGCTAATGGATTTGTCATATATAATTACAAGGGAACCACTGGAGCTTCTGCTAGTGCTGAAATTGAATTTGGAGAATTATTTAGCTTTTTAAATTTTAAAAAATTAAATAACTCTATAAAATTTAATCCATACATCTTTGGAGATGCCGGATCCATTAATACAAATGCCCCCAATAAAGCAACTGTAATGTCAAATTTAATGGTTGATGCGGGCGTTGGCTTAGCTCTTAATATTCAAAAATGGGGTCCTTTATACGGGGTTAAACCACTTGTAATTAGATTTGACATGCCTTTATTTATTAATCGTTTACCTTTTGCCGAAAAAGATTACTTTCAAACGCGCTGGATGATTGGAATTAACAGAGCTTTTTAAATTATGATCTCTTACCTACCACAAATTAAACACGTTTTAAAACAACTACTTTTTTTATTTTTTTTATATTTTATTTGTAGATGGTTGTTTTACTTTTTCAATCAATCCTACTTTCAAACTATCAGTATTATTGAATTATTTAAACTATCATTTTTTGGCTTAAGATTTGACGCCTTTAGTATAGCAGCCACAAATTCATTATATATTCTACTATGTATTCTTCCTTTTAAATTTTATTATTTAAAAATATATCAACGTATTACTTCAATCATTTTTATTATAACAAATAGTATTGCGCTAGGGTTAAATTTTATAGATTTTGCTTATTTTCCATTTATTCAAAAAAGAACAACTTATGATGTAGGAGGTTTAATTTTTGGAGGCCAAACTGAATTCTTAAAACTTGTACCTCATTTTATCGCTGAATTTTGGTATATTCTACTACTATACTTAATAATAATTTATGTATTAATAAAAATACATTTTATTATTAAAAAAACAGAAACACCTCACTACATAACATTCCAATTTAAAATTTTATCATTATACTTTTTTATATTTTTAATTTTAACCGGAACCACAGTTCTTGGAATTAGAGGTGGATTACAAAAAATACCTATTGTACTGATGGATGCTGCTAATTACACAAATCCAAAATACATTCCTATTGTAATCAATACACCTTTCTCTATTTTAAAATCAGCAGATTTAACTGAAATAAAATCATTGAATTTTTATACAGAAAATGAACTCAGAAAATATTACACTCCAATACATCAAGCCGATACAGGCTCGTTTAAAAATTATAACGTGTGTGTTATTATTTTAGAAAGCTTCTCGAAAGAATTTACAGGAATTAGTAATAGAAAAAGTTACACGCCTTTTTTAGATAGCTTAATGAAAAAATCTATAGTTTTTTCAAATGCAATCTCAAGCGGGAAAACATCTATAAATGGTATACCAGCCATCACAGCCTCTATGCCTTGCTTTTTAGAAAATCAGTATTTAAATTCAATGTATAGTAATAATACATTACAAACTCTTCCTAATTTATTAAAAAGTAAAGGGTATACATCTGTATTTTATCATGGAGGTACTAATGGAACTATGAATTTCAATTCATACGCACAATTAGCTGGTTACGACTATTACTATGGAAGAAATGAATACAATAATGATGAAGATTATGATGGACAATGGGGTATTTGGGACGAACCATTTTTGCAACAAACAGCTACAGAAATAGGAAAACTAAAAGAGCCTTTTTTTACATCCATTTTTACATTAAGTTCTCATAACCCATATATTGTTCCAAAAAAATATAAAGGAAAATTCCCTAAAGGTAATGCTGATATACATGAATCTATTGGATATACAGATTATGCCTTAAAACAATTTTTTAATAATGTAAAAAAACAACCTTGGTTTAAAAACACCTTATTTATTATAACACCCGATCATACAGCCACATCTAACGATGCTTTTTATGGCAATATAGTTGGACAACATTCTATTCCAATCTTAATTTATAAAAGTGATATACAACCCAAAATAAATACTAAAACCGTACAAAACATTGATATTTTACCTACAGTATTAGATTATTTGAATTATGATAAACCCTACTATTCATTTGGAGAAAGTATGTTTTCATTAACACAACAACCTGTTGTTTTTTATAGTAGTCCATTATTTTGTTGTATTAAAGATAGCTTTTGTTATATCTTAAAAGATTACAACTTTATTGAGAAATATAACTTTAAAATAGACAGCAACTTGCAATATAACATTTTAAAAAATGATACAGATAAATACATACTCCATTTTTGTAGAGCATACATACAAAACTACAATAATGATGTTATAAAAAACAAAACGTACTACAATTACAAACACTAAAATGGAACATTACGATTTAATAGTTATTGGAGGGGGCCCAAGTGGATATGCAGGAGCCATGCGAGCTTTAGATTTTAAGAAAAAAGTTTTATTAATAGAAAAAAAACGAATAGGTGGCGCTGGAGTATATGATGGAGTTTTAACTTCTAAAACTTTGTGGGAATATTCGCAAAAAATTTCATCGATTCGAGAATCAATACCTGATTACGAAGCCGATTATCAAGATATTGCAAACACATTAAAAGAAGCCATATTTGAACGTAAAACTCAAATGACCGTGCACTTAAATTTATTGCAAAAACAAACTAATAATTTATTTTTTTACGAAAAAGGAGAAGCTTCATTTATAGATAAAAATACAATATCAATAAAAAAAGAAGATGGTAATTTAAAAAAAGTTACTGCTGATAATGTTTTAATAGCGACAGGAAGTAGACCAAGATATTTACCAAATATTTCGATTGATGAAAATATTATCATGACAAGTGATGGTATAAAAAATTTAACAGAAATACCCAAAAGCCTTGTTGTATTAGGTGCTGGTGTTATTGGTTGCGAATTCGCTACCATTTTTTCAAACATGGGAAAAACAAAAGTTTATTTAATAGATAAAGCTGAACGAATTTTACCTTTTGAAGACGATGACGTAGCTGAATTAATTAGCGAAAGCCTTGAAAAACAAGGAGCTACAATTCACCACGGGTCATCTTTAAAAAAGATGCAAATAGTAAATAATAAAGTTGAATACGAACTTGAATATAAAAACGGGACAACAGAAATCATTACTGTTGATAAAGCCTTAATTTCTGTTGGAAGAGTTCCTAATGTTGAAGGATTAAACCTTGAAAAAATAGGAGTAAAACTAAATGACAGAGGTAGCATTTGGGATAATGACACACAAACAAACATTTCGAATATTTATGTTGCAGGAGATGTAACTACAGAAATGGCTTTGGTTAATGTTGGAGAAAGAGAGGCCAGACACGCCGTTGTTAGAATGTTTGGACCAACTATTAAACCATTAAACTATGAAAATATTTCTACAATAATGTTTTTAAATCCTGAAGTAGCAAGTGTAGGGATGAGCGAACAAGATTGTAATAAAAAAGGAATTGCTCACAAAGTTGTTAAACTAGATTATAGCACTAATGCAAGAGCCATAGCTATGAGAAAAACCAAAGGCTTTTTTAAAATCATTGTTACTAACGATAGCGGAATGAGAATTTTAGGAATGAGAGCAGTTGGAGAACATGCAAGCTCTGCCATACAAGCCGTTGCATATCTCATTCATACAAATCAAGGAATAAGAGAATTAGCAGACATGATGCACCCCCACCCTAGTATAATTGAAGGCGTGCAGGAATGTTTAAGAATGCTTCTGGGTAAATCTATATATAAACCATATATTTTTAAAGATAAATTAAAATGTTTTGTATGCGAAAATAATGTTTGTACTCCTGTTGAATCACTAATATAATACCTGTTAATATTTCAAAAAAATAAATCTAAATAACTACATTTACAGCATGGAAAGCGTAAGACAAAGTAAAGTTGCTAAATTATTACAAAAAGAATTAGCTGAAATATTTAGGGCTAATTCAAAAAACTTATTTGATAACGGATTTATTACAGTTACAATTGTTCGAGTTAGTTCTGATTTAAGTTCGGCAAAAATATATGTTAGTATTATGGCTACAAAAGACGTTAATTCAATTTTTAAAATTATTAACGACCAAAAACAACACATTAGAAAAATACTAGGAAACAGCATAGGAAAACAAGTTCGTATTATTCCTGAATTAAATTTTTTTATTGATGACTCATACGACTACGCCGAAAAAATCAATGCTCTATTTAACAAA
This sequence comes from uncultured Flavobacterium sp., assembly GCA_964541155.1. Classification (GTDB taxonomy): domain Bacteria; phylum Bacteroidota; class Bacteroidia; order B-17B0; family Aurantibacillaceae; genus UBA4416. Next base: position 157,599 of record CAZIPC010000001.1, on the reverse strand, counting down.
CCTATTTAGCAAAAATTTAAAATTAAAAGTTTTAAATTTTATAAAACATCGTTAATTTGAATTTATCTTTTTTTATAGCTAAACGATATTTGGTTTCAAAAAAATCAAACAATGCTATTAATATCATTTCATGGATCAGCATAATCGCTATTTCTATTACTACAGCGGCGTTAATTATTATTTTGTCTGCTATGAATGGGTTAACATCTGTAGTTGCTAACTTATATCATGCTTTAGAACCTGATTTAAAAATAACAGCAACTAATCAAAAATATATTTCCGAAAAAAAAACCATCGAATCAAAACTTAAATCCATTAATGGAATTAATACAATATCCTATTCTATTGAAGAAAATGCATTAATAAAATTAGAAGACAAGCAGGCAATTATAACTATAAAAGGTGTTGATGAAGATTTTAAAAATATTACACGTTTTGATACAGTAATAAAAGAAGGAAAATATCAATTGTTTTACAATACTCAATATTACGGTGTATTTGGAAGAGGAGTTGCCTATCAACTCGATATCAATGTAAACGACTTTGTTTCTCCAATATCTATTTATGCCCCTATAAGAGGCAAAACAGAAAGTTTAAATCCAGAGGATGCATTTAATAAATTATCTATCACACCCGCTGGTATTTTTTCGTTAAATGATGACTTTGATTTTAAATATGTATTAATAGATTTAAAAGCTGCTCAACAATTATTTAATTGTTCTGAATCTTTTTCTTCTATCGAAATTAGTGTTAAAAATCATAGTGATTTAAAAATAATTCAAAATGAAATACAATTATTATTAGGAAAAAATTACACAGTAAAAACCAGATTTCAACTCAATGACATATTATTTAAAACACTTGAAACAGAAAAACTTTGGACTTTTTTAATTCTTGTATTTATACTGATTATTGCCACATTTAATATAATTGGAGCATTAACTATGTTAATCATAGAAAAAAAGAAAGATATCAAAACACTATATAACCTTGGCGCTAATCAAAAATTTATTAGAACTATTTTTATGAAAGAAGGTTTATTAATAACTACTATTGGTGCATTAACAGGACTATTAATTGGTTTAATTATTTGCATTTTACAACAGCAATTTCACTTTGTAACATTTGACGACCAATCTGTAATTACATATTACCCCATTGAAATGAAAATTCAAGACTTTATTTGGATATTTAGTGTAGTGTTGTTGATAGGATTTATTGCCGCTATTTATCCAATAAGACTATTTACAAAAAATGATTTGATTAATACTAAAAATTAAAAAAATCGTTATTGATCAATATTATTTACTAACCTAACACCATCTGGATGCAAAGTAACCTTTCGTTGACGATATAATACACCAATTGATTTTTTAAAAGTTGCTTTGCTCATATCAAATCTTCGTTCAATTAAATCTGGAGAACTTTTATCTGTTAATTCTAAATAACCATCATGAGCTAGTAAATATTCTAAAATTTTATCAGTAGAAGACAAAACATGCTTAAACCCTAAGTTTTGTAAACTTAAATCAATTAAATTACCTTCTCTAATTAATTTTATAAATCCTTTTACTTGATCTCCTACTGCTAAATCAGTAAAAATATCATTATGATAAATTAAGCCTTTATGCATTTCATTAATAATGCATGTAAACCCTAAATCCGTTTCATTATAAACTAACAAATCAACTTCTTGTCCCTGTTCAACCTTTAAAACTTCGTTACTTATAAATTTATTAATTTTACTAGAAGCTACTATACGATCCGTTAACTCGTCGATATAAATATAAACCACATAACTTTTGCCCTCAAGCATTTTATATTTTTGTTCTTTAAAAGGAACAAATAAATCTTTTTCTAAACCCCAATCTAAAAAAGCACCTACCCTGCTTACTTCCGAAACATTTAAATAAGCAAAATGATTCACTTCTACATATGGTTTTAAGCGTGTGGCAATCAGTCTATCTTCCGAATCTTTATAAACAAAAACATCAATTTGCTGTCCAACTTCAAAATCAGGCTCAATATATTTATTGGGTAATAAAACCACTTCATTTTCATTATCGCCTAAAAACATTCCAGGAGGTGTTTGGCGTAAAATAGTTAATGTATTTGTTTTTCCTAACCTAATCATTGCTACATATTTTTGACGAAGATACTACATTAATAAGCTAAACAGTATTTATTTTAGTGATTTACCTCTTTTTACTTAAAACGAGTTAGAAATCGTATTATTAAGGAAAATAAATTTGTTCTATAAGTCTTGTTTTTTTATATTTATGAAGTAATAACTGTTTCTTAACAATTTATATGAAAAAAATATATTTATTTTCTTTATTAATTTTATTTACATCCAAGTTTTTTGGACAAACCGTTTCTATATGCGCTGGGCAAAGCACAACCTTAACCGCACCATCTGGAACTGGAAATTATACTTGGACTCCCCCTATTGGTCTTAGTTCTTCTTCAGGATCTGTTGTTGTGGCATCTCCCTCTGTTACCACAACTTACACTATTATTCAAGGAGTTGGAACTACTACCACTGTTTTAGGTGCTTTAACAGTAAGCGTTATTCCTGTTCCTACAGTGGCAGTTACACCAACATTAACAACTATTTGTGCTGGGCAAACTGCCGCTCTTTCGGCTAGTGGACCTGGACCTTTTAACTGGGTTGCCAGTAGTGGTGTTTATCCATATGCCATAGCCAACGTAAATGTATCTCCTATTCAAACTACAACTTATACAGTAAAAGCTGGAGTTGGAACTTGTACCACATCAGCAATAGCTATCGTTATGGTTTCTAATACAACTTCTATAAGTATTACACCTTCTGTTTCTGCAATTTGTGCTGGGCAAACCAAAACACTTGTTACAACTGGTTTTGCTCCTTTTATTTGGACTGCTAGTAATGGACCAAACCCTACATCAACTGCTACTGTTGTTGTTTCTCCTACAGTTACTACAACTTATACTGTATTAACTGGTACAGGTAGCTGCACGGCTACAGCCATAGCAACTGTTGCTATTGTTACAGCTCCAACTATTACTATAACACCAACAGCTACAACTATTTGTGCAGGTCAAACGGTTTCTTTATCAACTTCAGGCTCAGGACCATTTAACTGGACAGCCAGCAGTGGTTCAAATCCTTCTGCTACTGCCAATGTAACTGTTTCCCCTACAAGTACTACTACATATACCGTTTTATCTGGTACTGGAAGTTGTACGGCTACTGCAGTTGCAACAGTGTCTTTAACAACTGTACCAAATGTATCCGTAACACCAAGTTCTACAGTTATTTGTAATGGTTTACCAGTAAATTTAAGTGCTACAGGAAGTGGTCCATTTAGTTGGACAGCAAGTTCTGGAACTAACCCATCACCTACAGCACTAGTTACTATATCGCCAAACACCACTACCACATACACTGTATTATCAGGAACAGGCGCTTGTACAACAGCTGCTGTAGCAACGGTTAGTGTATCTCCAAATTTTACAATAAATATTACACCAAGTAATACTACTATTTGCCTTGGATCTAATTCAACCCTTTCGGCTACTGGAGCAACAAGTTATACGTGGTTTCCTGGAGCATCAACCGGGGCTTCTATTACGGTTAGTCCAACATCTAATACAACCTACTCGGTTGTTGGAATTAATGGTGCTTGTGCTAATGCCTCAACGGCTCAAGTAAATGTGACTATTGTTAATACATCCTTATCGGCTAGCTCTTCATTGTATTGTATAGGTTCTCCTGCTATTGTTTTAACTGGTGGTGGTGCTACAACTTATAACTGGGCACCTTCAACAGGACTAAGCTCTACTACTGGATCAACAGTATCACTTACCCCAACAAGTACATCTATTTATTCGGTTACAGGAACAACAAGTGGTTGTTCTAATACACAAACAATATCTATTACCGTAGCCCCTAATAATAACATCAATGCAAGCGCCACAAACACATTTATATGTGCAGGTTCTACTACTACACTTTCTGCAACCGGAGCTAATACATATACATGGAATCCTGGCTTTACAAATAATTCAACCTTGGTTGTAAATCCTGTAACCACAACATCCTACACCATATCAGGTACAACAGCGCTAGGTTGTAACGCTATTCCTGGCGTTATTACTATTAGTGTTTCGCCAGCTATTAATCCAACATTAACAGCTAGTAGCCCTACAACTTGTCTTTCTCAATCAATTACAATAAATGCTGCGCCTGTTAGCGGTGGTTTAACTTATACATGGCAACCTGTATCTGCAATTCAAGGCGGAAATAACGGAGCAAGTATTGTTGCTCTTCCCACAACTACATCAACAGTAGCGTATTCAGTTATTGTATCAAATGGTGTATGTGTAGGTACAAAAACAATTCAAATTTTAGTTCAAACTCCCCCATCTGCTAACTTTATTACAACTAGTAATGATACAATTTGCACTGGTGGTTGTGTTACATTTAGCTCAACAACAACTGGTGTTGGTCCGTTTTCGTACCAATGGTTATTTATAGGTGGTAACCCTCCTTTATCTTCACAAGCAAGTCCGCAAACATGTTATTCATCTGCTGGGGCTTACACTGTTGCGATGATAGCATCTAACGGTTGTGGAGCTGATACAGCTGTTAAAAATAATTTTATTAAAGTATTTGATACTCCAAATTTAGTTGTATCTGGAGACACTTCAATTAATATAGGAGAACATACAATTATCCATGCCAGCGGGGCATTAAGTTATAATTGGTCACCTAATATTAATGGATCTATTGCCTGCCCTACCTGCTCAAACACAGTTGTTTATCCAGCAAATACCACTCAATACATTGTTATCGCCTCTAATACTCAATATTGTCAAGATCAAGACACTGTTACAGTTATGGTGGATATAAACTGTGGGGCTGTGTTTGTACCAACAGCATTTTCGCCAAACAACGATGGGTTAAATGATTTTTTAAATATTCATGGACGATGTATCACAAATTTTAATATGCAAATTTTTAATAGACTTGGAGAAAAAGTATTTGAAACTAGCTCTTTAACAGAAAATTGGGATGGAACATACAAAGGAGAAAAATTGAATACTGGCGTATTTATGTATAAAGCCAATGGTAATTTAATTGACGGTAAAACATTTGATATAAAAGGAAATATTACGCTTTTAAGATAGTATCTTATTTTTCTTAAAACAACACACACTAAACATGAAAAAATTAATAGTAGCAAGCATTATTATCATACCTTTTTTAAATAAAGCGCAAGACATTCATTTTTCGCAATTTAATGAAACGCCAGTTTTATTAAATCCTGCCATGAGTTGCACCGCGTTTGATAACAGAGTTATTGTAAACTACAAAGACCAATGGGCAAATGTATCTACACCATATAAAACATATGGCATTAGTGTAGAGCATGCTTTAAAGCATTTAAAACTAAAAAAAGCATACACTGGCATGTCGTTAAGTGCATATAATGATAAAGCTGGCGACGGTGGTTTAGGAACATTATTAGTTAATTTAGGATTTAATGCTGTTGTAAAAACTGGTGAATTTTCTAAATTATCAGGAGGATTAAGTGCCGGAGTTAATCATAAAACTATTAATCCTGCTAATTTAAAGTGGGAAAGCCAATATAATGGCTATAGTTACGATGCTTCAATGGCATCTGGCGAAACAATACCTAGTAATTCATTAATACAAGCTGATTTAGGTGCTGGTGTTGTTTTTCATTATGCAAAAAGCGAAAGGTATATCAGTGCCCAAGACGGTACCAAATTTGATATTGGCTTTGCGGCATTTCATTACAATAAGCCAAACTATTCTTATTATATAAAAAGTAGCGATAATCAATTTATGAAAATTGTATTTCATACAAATTTTGATATTGGTATAAAAAATAGCAGCATGACAATTGCCCCTAGTTTACTATATACTTCACAAGGCCCAAATAAAGAAACCAATGTAGGATGTATGTTTAAATATATTATTCAAGACCAATCTGTACACACTGGCGCTAAAAAACCTTGTGCGGTAGCGTTAGGAGCCTATTATAGAGTAAAAGATGCTGTAATACCAACCTTTTTATTTCAATACGATAAATATGCATTTTGTGTAAGTTATGATTATAATATTTCTGACTTAGCCGTGGCTTCAAAAAACAGCGGTGGACTTGAATTTAGCTTACGCTTTAACACAAGTCCTGGTTATGGTAAATCTATTGGTAATAGTTTTAATAGACCTACGTATAAATAGATACTACATTATTTACAATTCCTTAAATTAATTTTAGTAACGTATTAAAATAAGTAACACTTTTAGTTAATCGGCTACCGTACCAACTAAATAATTCGCCATCTACCAATAATATAGTAGCATTTGGCACATGTTGTTTAAGTTCGGCAATATGTAGTTGTTTAAATGGATAAGGCTCAGATGACAAAAAAATAACATCAGGGTTTAAATGTATAATTTGTTCAATGTTTAATTGTGGGTATCGATCGTTTTTAATACTATTTTCTAATCCCATTTGCTGTATCATAGCATCAATAAAAGTGTTTTTTCCTGCTGCCATATAGGGGTTATTCCAAATAAGATATAGCACTGTTTTATTTAATGTGGTAAGCTGCAAAAAAGAATCTTGAATACGTTGTTTTAATTTTAAAGAAGCTTGTTGTTTATTAACTACATCCCCCAACATTACAATCATATTTAAAGCATCATTTAAATTGTAAATATCACTCATCCAAACATTAAATTCTTTTTGTAGAGTTGTAATTTGCTCTTTATCATTTTCTTCTTTATTGCCAATAATTAAATCTGGATTTAAACTTCTTATTTTTTGAATGTTTAAATTTTTAGTACCACCAATTACTGTAGTTACTTCAAGCAATTGCCTGGGATGAATACAAAATTTTGTAACACCAACTAACTCCTCTCTTAAACCTAAATCCCATAATAATTCGGATTGAGAGGGCACTAAAGAAATAATTCGTTTAGGATAATTTACTAACTCAATGGTATTATTTAATTGGTCGATAAAAATCATGCTATAAATTTGAGAATAATACTGCATATTTGCTATCAAAATGAATTCATCTTTTAAAGCTCATATTTCGTTATTTATAGCTCAAGTTATTTATGCACTTAATTATTCTATTGCCAAAGATTTAATGCCCACCTATATTAATCCGCTAGGATTAGTAATGATGAGAATTGCAGGGGCTTGTATATTATTTTGGCTACTTTCTTTAGTAACCAAGCCCCAAGCCATAGAAAAAGGAGATTTAAAAAAATTAATGCTATTAGCTGTATTTGGAGTAGCCGTTAATCAGGTATTTTTTATTTGGGGATTAAGCTTAACAAAACCTATAAATTCTGCAATTATTATGGTTAGTAATCCTATTGCTGTGATGATTTTTACTCTTATTGTTTTTAAAGAAAAAATTACCACATTAAAACTCACCGGATTAACGTTTGGAGTTATTGGAGCTATAACCCTTTTGTTGTTTAAATCGCACGGAGGGTTTTCTATAGGAAGCGATACCATAGTAGGAGATATCATGACTTTAGCCAATTCATTATCATGGGCCATATTTGTTGTGATGGCAAAACCATTTATGCAAAAATACCAAACCGTAACGGTTATGAAATGGATTTTTTTATTTGGATTAATATACATTGGTCCTATTGGCATACCTCATTTATTTGATGTAAAATGGAGCATACTAAACTCACAAACTATTTTTGCTATGGCCTTTGTAGTAATTGCTACTACCTTTTTGGTTTATTTAATGAATACTTATGCATTAAAAACATTAAGTTCGTCTACAGTAAGCATGTATATTTATTTACAACCGTTTTTGGCAACCATCATCGCAGTTGTATTAGGAAAAGATGAATTAACTTTTATTAAAATTTTATCAGCTGCATTAATCATAACCGGAGTTTATTTAATTAGTAAAAAAACATCTACAAAAAAAATTATTAATTCTAAATTATAAGTAATACATTAGACATTGTTAAACTGATTTACTAGAACTCATTCATAACATTCAAATGATACATATTTTATCACAAAACAATTCTATTTTCAATCAATTTGTAGCAGAATTAAGAGATATAACAATTCAAAAAGATAGTATGCGTTTTAGAAGAAATTTAGAACGCATGGGCGAAATTATGAGTTATGAATTATCTAAAACCCTAGAATATACAAGCCAAGAAACCACTACTCCACTTGGTGTATCAACCACTAGCCATTTAAAAGAACAGCCCGTTATTGCCACTATATTACGCGCTGGCTTACCAATGCATATGGGTGTTTTAAATTATTTTGACAAAGCCAATAATGCTTTTATATCGGCATACCGAAGACATCATAAAAACAATACATTTGATATTCATGTTGAATATATTTCAAGTCCAAGTTTGGATAATAAAATTTTAATTTTGTGCGATCCAATGATTGCAACAGGTGCATCTATTGTATTAGCATATAAATCAATTTTATCAAAAGGAGTTCCAAAACACGTTCACATTATTTCTGCAATTAGCAGCAAACAAGGTATTGATTTTGTGAAAGCAAATATGCCTACACAAAACTTTACAATTTGGTGCGGTGCTGTTGATGAAGAACTAACGGCACATTCATATATTGTACCAGGATTAGGAGATGCTGGTGATTTAGCGTTTGGAGAAAAAATTTAATTATACAAAAAATGAATAGTACTGAATTTTGGAAGTTTATTTCTGCCGCATTAGCATGTACTATTTCTCTTTCTAAAATAGGCGTACCAGCAGTTATCGCTATTTATAAATCAAATTATGTATTAGCTATAACAAGTAGTTGCTGTGGTGCCATTTTTGGAACTATTGTTTTTACCTACTTATTTGCTGGAATTTTAAAATGGTGGAATAATTTAAAAGAGGGCTTATTTAGCTCAAAACACCCAAAAAAAACATTTACAAAATCAAATAGAAGAATTATAAACATCAAACATCGTTTTGGATTAACTGGTATTGCTATTCTTACCCCAATTTTTTTATCAATTCCAATAGGTGCATTTTTAGCTGAACGATTTTATAAAAATAAAAAGAAAGTTATTATATACTTAAGTATTTCAGCTATAATATGGTGTATTGTGTTATACTTTGTTTTTTTATTTTTTTACGACACGTTTAATAATTGGTTTAAATAAACTCAAATTACAATTTTATAAATTTAATTTGAGTTTGCTTGTTATCAAAAAAAATGGTAAAAACGTATGTTCCCTCAGATAAATCTGCAAGTGATACATTTGTATAATTATGTTGATTACTCCATTCATTAATTTTTTGGCCTAATATATTGGTTAGAACAACAGAGTATGAATTTATATTGTTTCCTATGTTTAATTGTATTTCATTAGAAGCTGGATTTTGGAAAAGAGATAGTTGATTTAATTCATAATTGTTTACACCAGTTGGTTGTTGATGTATTACTCCAATAGCATCTAAATCAAATCCACCTCCAGAAAATGCTGTAGGCCATGGATCATTAATTTTATGATGATTACTATCTCGTGTACAATATTGGTTTTGAATACATCCAACCACATCAATTATTTTAACATATTTAATAGATTGTTTATCAAGTAGTGAATTATTAGGTAAATCATTTAAATCAAACGGAGTACCATACTCTGCTTTATACTTTCCAGCCAAATTATTTATCTTAGTAGGATTTGTTAGGCCAAAACTACCAGTTTGGATAGTTGTATCACTATTACTCACAGCAGGAAATCTAAAAAAATGAATTCCATCACTACTTACTTCAACAAATGCTAATTCTAAAAACTGACCGTCAAAACTATTTTCAAAAACAGCAAAATCTGGTCCTATCCCATCTATTATAGGTGAGCTAAACTGCAAAATAGCACTGCCACCATCTCCTAAACTTACTACCCCACTACCAGGTATTCCTATAGCCGATAAACTATCACCTGTATTAGTATATCCAAGAGATGGCAATGAAATATTTTGCAACCCTCTAAAAACTATGCAATTAGTAGCCCATGATTTAAACACTGAACTATCTTTATAAATGGCTGTGGTTCCAATAATTCCAGCTGCCGGGGCAAATTGAGCGTGTGAAGAGAAGTTTAAAAAAAATAAACTAATCAGTACGCTAATAAAAAAGTTTTTTTTCATTAAAATAGATACAATGTTTTTTGGAGTCTTTTTCCCGAGGCTCTAACATCGATTTATTGGGAGGTCTTCTGACTTGCTTTTAGTTATACGCCTTCCCAAATTATCAAAATTCAGTGGCTAAATGCACAACTACTTTGTAAAGCTTACAGCTGCGGGTACAGTATTGGATTTTCACCAAATTCCCTTTTCCAACACTCAAAAATAATGATAATTTATGAATTAGATAAAAAATGGTTATTAAACTGTCACAAAGTCTTAAAAAATCGATGGCACAATAATCGTATATTGTTAAGCACAAAACTTAAAATAGTATGAACTTTTTCAATGATTCAGATAAAATGTCCTTTAATCCTATGTTAGATGAGGATAGTGATTTTATTCCTTTACTCTCTGCAGAAGATGAAGACAATATGCACGCCGAAAAAATACCTGATATACTGTCAATTTTACCGTTACGTAACACTGTTTTATTTCCAGGAGTTGTAATTCCTATTACTGTTGGGCGAGATAAATCCATTAATTTGATAAAAGATGCTTACAAAGGAGATAAAACAATAGGAGTAGTTACTCAAAAAAATGACAGCATTGAAGATCCACAGCCTGAAGATTTACACAATGTAGGCACTGTAGCACATATCATAAAAATGCTACGATTACCCGATGGAAATACTACCGTTATTATCCAAGGGAAAAAACGTTTCAGAATTAAAGAATTTACTCAATCTGAACCCTATTATAAAGCTCAAACCGAACAATTTGAGGAAACACGACCTGATAAAGACGATAAAGAATTTCAAGCAATTGTTTCGAGTTTAAAAGATACAGCCCTGCAAATTATACAAAAATCACAACATATTCCTACGGAGGCAGGATTTGCATTAAACAATATTGAAAGTCAAAATTTTATGGTGAATTTTATTTCATCAAATATGAACGCTAGCTCTACCGAAAAACAAAGAATGTTAGAAGTTCCTAGTTTAAAGGACAGAGCCACAATGGTTTTGGCTCATTTAAGCAAAGACTTACAAATGCTAGAGCTAAAAAATCAAATTCAAAATAAAGTAAAAGTTGATATAGATAAACAACAGCGTGATTATTTTTTACATCAACAAATAAAAACCATACAAGAAGAACTTGGAGAGAAAAGCCACGAACAGGATATAGAAGAATTAAAAGAAAGAGCCAAAACAAAAAAATGGACAAAAGAAATTGGAGATATTTTTGAAAAACAATTAGGAAAATTAGCGCGTATGAACCCTAATTCTCCTGAATTTGGAGTTCAAACAAATTATTTAGAATTATTATTAGACTTACCTTGGGGAGAATATACAGTTGATAATTTTGATTTAAATCATGCAGAAGAAATATTAAATCAAGATCATTTTGGATTAGAAAAAGTAAAAGAACGAATACTTGAACATTTAGCTGTATTAAAATTAAAAGGTGATTTAAAAGCGCCAATTTTATGTTTATATGGTCCTCCAGGTGTTGGAAAAACATCTTTAGGAAAAAGTATTGCAAAAGCCCTAGGTCGTAAATATATTAGAATGAGTTTGGGTGGTTTAAAAGATGAAAGTGAAATTAGAGGCCATCGTAAAACATATATTGGAGCAATGCCTGGACGTATTTTGCAAAATCTAAAAAAAGTACAATCATCAAATCCAGTATTTATATTAGATGAAATTGATAAAATTGGAAATGATTATCATGGCGATCCTTCATCTGCTTTACTAGAAGTATTGGATCCAGAGCAAAATTCAACATTTTATGATAACTTTTTAGAAAATGATTACGACTTAAGTAAAATACTGTTTATTGCTACTTGTAATAATTTGGCATCTATACAGCCCGCTTTACGAGATAGAATGGAAATTATTGATGTTAGCGGATATACTGTTGAAGAAAAAATAGAAATAGCCAAACAACATTTATTACCAAAACAAATAGAAGAAAATGGTTTAAAAAAATCTCAATTAAAATTAACAGATAAACAATTAGAGTTTGTTATCGAAAATTATACTGCTGAAAGTGGCGTTCGTAATTTAGAAAAACGATTGTCTAAAATTGCTCGTTATTTTGCTGTACATGTTGTAAAAGAGAAATCATTACCTAAAATAAATGAAGAAACCATTTCTAAAATACTAGGTCCATCTCATGAAAAAGCAAAATATCAGGGAAATGATGTAGCGGGTGTTGTTACAGGCTTAGCATGGACACAAGTTGGTGGCGATATTTTGTTTATAGAAACCAGCTTATCAAAAGGAAAAGGCGCTAAACTTACTTTAACTGGCAATTTAGGAGAAGTAATGAAAGAAAGTGCTACACTTGCTTTAGAGTTTATAAAAGCTCATAACGAAGAGTTTAATATCGATGCTGATATTTTCGATAATTTTAATATTCATATACATGTTCCTGAAGGCGCAACCCCAAAAGATGGACCAAGTGCCGGAATTGCCATGTTAACATCTTTAGTATCTGCTTTAACCAAACGAAAAGTTAAAAAAAATCTTGCTATGACAGGTGAAATAACCTTACGTGGAAAAGTATTACCTGTAGGTGGAATTAAAGAAAAAATATTAGCTGCAAAAAGAGCAGGAATTAAAGAAATTATTTTGTGTTTAGATAACAAAAAAGATATAGATGATATTAAAGCAGATTACTTAAAAGGACTAACTTTTAAATATGTTACACAAATGACTGAAGTACTACAATTAGCTTTATTAAAATAATTTGTAATAATTATAAGACATATAAAAAGCCGTATTTTTAATACGGCTTTTTATATGTTATTACTTTACAAACCTAGCATCAGTTAACGAACGCAAGAAAGCTTCAAGATCTTTTTTATCTTGTTGGGTTAAACCTAGTGGTTTAGACAATAGAGAATCTCTATTAACTGAATTGCCAATAAACTTGTCAGGGTTATTATAATATTCTATAACATCCATTAATGTTTTATGCATTCCATTATGCATATATGGCCCAGTTAATTCAACATTTCTTAAACCTGGAGTTTTAAAACGACCTATATCTTCAGGATCTCTAGTTACAACAAAACGACCACTATCATTTAAATCTTTACCATTAAATAATCCTATATTTTTAAACTGATCTCCTGTAAAATCTGGTCCAAAGTGACAATCAAAGCATTTACCTTTATTATTAAAAATATCACGTCCTCGTTTAGCAGATTCAGAGAACTTAGTAGTATCTGACCCATTCATATAATTATCAAAAGGAGAATTATTGGTATCTAAAGTTCTTTCAAATGCAGCAATAGCATCTGTTACTGATTTTTTATCAGCAGGATGTCCAAAAATTTTAATAAAAAACTTTCTATACTGCTCATGCTTATTTAATTTCTCAACAGCATAAGATAACGGAATATCCATTTCTACTGGATTTTCAATAGGTCCAGCAGCTTGCTCTTCTAATGTTTCCATCCTACCATCCCAAAACTGAAAATTTCTGGCCGTTTGATTCATCGCACTAGGAGTATTTCTACCGCCTTTTATGCTATCAACACCAAAACTTAAAGGAACATTATCCGCATATGCATATTGCGGTTTATGACAAGAAGCACAACTTACCTGATTTCCTCTAGATAAAATTGAATCATTAAATAATAGCTCCCCTAATTCCTCAATAGTTGAAGGCTCTTTTAATGAGTTTCTTTTTAAATCATCTTCACGACACGCCGTGAAAAAAAAACAAAAAATTACAGATAATATAAATGGTATTTTAATAAATTTCATACACAAATATAATATGTATTTTTAAATGAGTTTAATATTATTAATTATAAAAAAAACCGATGATTAATAGATAAAACCATTTATGTATAAAATAATCTTAACTTAATTAAAATGGTACTTTTGTAAAAGTATGGAAACAACTGAAACAATAAACGCAAAACAAGAAAATCCTTTTCCGTTTAATAATTTATTTTTAATAAAAGGGTATGTAACTGGCAAAAATGAATTTTGGCAATATATTTTAGGAATTTTTGCTGCTTTTTTAGGTTATCTATCATTTCAGCTTATTTTAGTTTTTCCATTGATGAATGCGGCTATGAATAGAGGTATTAGTATAGCCGAAATCACAAACGATCCAAACATTTTATTTAATCCTGATAAAATAGGAATAGATAAATCAATATTACTAGCCCTAATGATGGGCATGTTTGTTTTCACGCTTTTATTTTTTTGGATTGCTATAAAACTTATTCAAAACAAAACTTTAACTTCTATTATTTCAGGATTTGAAAAAATTAGATGGGATAGATATTTCTTTTCATTTAGTATTTGGGGTCTATTAATCATTATACTAACTCTAATTTCTTATGCCATTTCACCCGAAGATATTGAAATAAGATTTAATACTACAAAGTTTTTAATTCTTTTAATAGTTTCTATTATTTTAATCCCTATTCAAACAGCTACCGAAGAACTTATATTTAGAGGGTATTTACTACAAGGAATTTCACTAATTTTTAAAAATGGATTATCTGCACTTATAATTACATCTATATTATTTGGATTAATGCATGCTTCTAATCCTGAAGCAAAGGCTCATGGTTTATTAATTATGATGCCCTATTATATTTTTTTTGGTGTATTTTTAGGTATCCTAACTTTATTAAACGAAGGATCTGAATTAGCAATGGGTATTCATTGTGCCAACAATTTATTTTCAAGTTTATTAGTTTGTTCTAAAAATTCAGTATTACAAACCGATGCGATTTTTTATACTTCCAATGAAAATCCGAGTGGGGAATTTATCACATGGATAATCATGGCCTCAATTTGTTTTTTTATTTTATTTAAAAAATACAAACTAACAGATTTTAAATTAGTATTACGTTAAACTAAACCTATATGAAAAAAATTGCATTTATTATTTCAACTCTATTTTCAATTAATTACATCATTGCAGATGGAGATTACCACTACAGCATTAATTTAACTTCTGTAAAAGATGATAAATTAACTGTAAAATTAACACCCCCAGATATATTTGAAACAGAAACTATATTTATGTTTCCTGCTATGGTACCTGGCACATACGATGTATATGATTTTGGTAGATTTATCTCAAATTTTAAAGTAGAAAGTAAAAATGGAGAGCCTATTAAAGTAGAATTAATTAATAAAAATTCTTATAAACTATCACCAGCCAATATTATTAAAGAAATTAGTTATGACGTAGAAGATACTTGGGATACTGATATCAAAGAAAAAATTGTATTTGAACCAGGAGGAACAAACATTGAAGCAGATAAAAATTTTTGTTTAAATACACATGGTTTTTTTGGATATTTTGAAAATAAACTAAATACCAATTTTATATTAGAAATTATAAAACCAAAAGGATTTTATGCCTCTACAGGCTTAACTAATATTATTAATGGAGATACTAAAGATATTATTTCTGTTACAAATTATCATAGCTTAGTAGATTCACCCATTATGTATTCTTTACCCGATACAACTTCTATCAAAATAGGTGAATCACAAATAGTAATTTCTGTATACTCTCCAAACAAAATAATAACCTCAAATTTTATTGCTAGAAATTTAAAAGAATTATTACTTGCTCAAGCATACTATCTGGGAGGGAAACTACCCATTGATAAATATGCTTTTCTATTTTATTTTTCAGATAAAGCATCTTTAAGCGGAGCAGCTGGAGCACTAGAGCACTCCTACTCTTCTTTTTACTATCTACCCGAAGCGGATACATCATCCTTAGCTCAAGAAATTAGAGATGTATCTGCCCACGAATTTTTTCATATTGTTACCCCACTGAGTATACATTCTAGAGAAATTGGAGATTTTAATTTTAATAACCCTCAAATGAGTGAACATCTTTGGTTATACGAAGGATTAACAGAATATGCTGCCCACCACATGCAAGTTAAAACTGAATTAATAGATTTTGATGCGTTTTTTGAAGTATTAATTACTAAAATGAAAAATGCAAGAGAAAACTATAACGATACACTACCGTTTACAAAAATGAGTAAAAATGTTTTAACTACATACAAAAAAGAATATAATAACGTTTACGAAAAAGGTGCTTTAATAGGTATGTGTTTAGATATTATGCTTCGCTATTACAGCAATGGACAATACGGAACTCAGGAATTAATGAAAGATCTTTCTAAAAAATATGGCAAAAACATATCATTTAATGATGAAGATTTATTTAATGATATTGAAAAATTTACTTACAAAGAGATTCGTATATTTTTAGATAATTATGTGGCGGGTTCAAAACCATTACCTTATCAAAATGTGTTTTCAATGGTTGGATTAAATTATACTGAAAAAAGAACAACAGAAAAAATAACTTTAGGTGGTATATCTATAGGATATAATCCTAACACCAACAGATTAGTAGTAATAAACACTAATAAATTAGATGCATTCGGAAAAAAAATGAAATTTAAAGAAAATGATGAAATCATCACATTTAATAATAGAAAACTTACTTTAGAAAACATTAAAGAAATAATTGGAGAGTACTTTGAAAACTCAAAACCAGGAGATAGATTACTTATAGAAGTTAGTAGAAGAAACAAAAAAGGCGAATACGTTACTAAAAAATTAACAGCAAAAATTAAACTTGTAAATGTAACAGAAACAGATATCATAGAAATAAATAAAAATGCCTCAGAACAACAAATTAATGCACGAAAAGCATGGTTAGGAATAAATTAAATGAATAATAACAAACATATATATTGGTATTGTCAAATAATTGGATGGGCGTTTTACGTATCTATTAATATGTTTTTTTTTAAATTAAGTTACAATACTAATTTTAAAGATATACTTCTATTCACATGTTGGTTTCCACTAGGTATTTTAATTACTCACTTTTACAGGCAGTTACTTTTAAAATATAAAATATTAAATCTTAATTTACATATACAAGTACCTATTACCTTATTAGCATCACTAATAATGTCTATATTATTCTTTATTTTCAATATAGGTATTGCAAAAATATTAGATCATTCCTACAATGAAATTAATTTAATAGCTGCTTCATCAAAAATATTAAGTGTGTTTTTAATATTTATGATTTGGTCAATTATTTATTTTGGATTTCATTTTTTTGATAACTATAAGAAAACAGAAATACAAAAATTAAAATTAGAAGCTAACACAAAAGAAGTTGAACTTCAAAAATTAAAATCTCAATTAAATCCTCACTTTATTTTTAATAGTATGAATAGCATAAGGGCATTAATTGATGAGAATCCACAAAAAGCAAAACTAGCCATTACACAATTATCCAATATTTTAAGAAATACACTTATGATGGATAAAAACAAATTCATTACACTAGAAGAAGAGTTAGTATTAGTAAAAGATTATTTAGAACTAGAGCACATTAGATTTGAAGAGAGACTAAATTATTATTTTGATGTTGATCCTAAAACATTATTGTTAAATATCCCACCAATGATGATTCAAACCTTAGTTGAAAATGGTATTAAACATGGAATAAGTAAAAATTATCAAGGCGGTGTCATCACCATTATAACTATGAAAAATGAAAACTACTTAGATATTGAAATCATTAATACGGGACAATTACCTTTTGAATTAAATTCAAATTCTGGGATTGGCATAAAAAACACAACTAATCGTTTAAATTTATTGTACAATAATTCCAAATTTTCTATTAAAAATTTAGACAACCAAAATGTTATCAGTAAAATAACCATTTATAATTAAAAATGAAAGCTATTATTATAGACGATGAACGTTTGGCTAGACAAGAACTTAAAAACTTGTTAGCCGCTCATAAAGAAATTGAAGTAATTGCAGAATGCAATAATGCACAATCTGCAAAAGAAAAAATAGCTGAATTAAATCCAGATGTTATTTTTTTAGATATTCAAATGCCTGGAAAAACAGGTTTAGAACTAATAGAAGAAGTTTCTGCCTTACCTGATGTTGTTTTTGTAACTGCATATGATGAATATGCAATTAAAGCATTTGAAGTAAACGCTTATGATTATCTACTTAAACCAGTATCTCCAGAGCGTTTAGCAGAAACCATTAAAAAATTAAGCTTAAAAGAAACTTCTGAGAAAAAAGAAAATACAACTCCTCTATCTGAAAATGATCAAGTATTTATTAAAGATGGTGAAAAAACTTGGTTTGTAAGATTGAGTAATATAAGATTATTTGAAAGCGAAGGAAATTATGTAAGAGTTTATTTTGATAATTTTCGTCCGTTAATATTAAGAAGTTTAAATAGCTTAGAAGAAAGACTAAACGAAAAATCATTTTTTAGAGCCAGTCGAAAACATATTATTAATTTAAGTTGGGTTGAAAGTATTGAAACATGGTTTAATGGAGGTTTAATGGTAAAATTAAAAGGTGGCCAGCAAATTGAAATATCAAGAAGACAAGCTGTTAAGTTAAAAGATATGATGAGTTTATAAAAATATAATTTTTTAAAATTTACAAATTGTATCTTCGTAAAAAATAAAAAAATGAATAATAAAAATAATATAAACGATTTGCCTGAAGATTTAAAAGGAGACCTTATTCCTGAAATAAATCCAGAAAAATTATTTGATGAAAAAGAATACTCTACTATTATTATTGGCTCTGAAGGTCTGTCTAAAAAAGACACCAATAACGCCGATGCTATTACTATTTTAATAAGTAATAAATCATCCAGAGAAGATAAAGATGATGCCTTAAAATATTTGAAAGAAAATAACGCTCAATCATTTATTTTAAATGCCATTACAAAAACAAAAAATCCATCTCATAAAGCATTAATTATAGCAGCTTGTTGGGAAACTGGATTAGACTTCAGTAAAGACTATCTGTTTTTTATAAATTTAATATGTAGTAACGATTTTCTTGTATCTTTTGAAGCATATACAGTTATAAAGGAGATGGAGACAGGAATAGAACTCTCAACACTTAAACAAGCTATTACTCTATTAAAACAGGTAAAAGAGCCAAATATAAGCGTAATTGATTCTATTAATTTTATAGAAACACTATTAAATAACTAATAATTGAAAAATAAATTACTTTACGGTTTAATAACTAGTTTATATCTAATATCATTCATAGCTGTTTCGCAAGAAAAAGAAGATATAAAAAGCATTAAAATAGAAAAAGAAAAACAATACTTAAAAGCAGTTTTTGATGAAACTGAATTTAAAGTAATAGCTATTGATAAATATGGAAATCCATATCCAGAAGCAATTAAATCGTTTTGTGTGTTTTATAAAGAAGACAAAACATCTTATCAAGCACCAATTATTGGTAACACATTTCCTAAAAAAACAATTGATTTTTTGACAAAAAAAAAGAAGTTTGCCACTAAAATTTGTTTAACAAACCTGAAAGCCGAAGATAAAAACGGACATCTAGAAGATTTACCAGATCTTTGTGATATTGTTATATTTCCGGATTGTAAAAAAGTAAATCACAAAAAATAAGATGATTATTTTGAATTATATAACAGATAATTAATAAACTACTGTATATCATTTAATTATAAATCGTACATTTGTAGTATTGAAAAAGTTTATTCCAATATTATTTTTATCAATTTACTTAGTATCAGTTACTGAGTTACATGAGTTTTTTAAATTACCTCAATTAGTTGAACACTTTATTGAACATAAAAAACTAAATGTAAAAACCACCTTTATTACTTTTTTAGAAATGCATTATTCTTCTACCGATGATGGAGATGCCGATCAATCAAAGGACTCACAACTACCTTTTAAATCTCATAGCAATTGTGACAATTTACTGAGTGCTGGGTTTATAACATTTAATAATATGTGCATTGATATAAAACCATTAGTTTTAAAATCAAAAAATTACAATAACTATTCTGCTGGATTCCTAACTTCAGCTCATTTATCATCTATTTGGCAACCACCAAAAAATTGCTAATTATTTTTAATTTTCATTTATAATATCTTATACGTTTATAAACGTATGATTATTCGTTTTCATTAAAACAATATTAGTTAAACAAACTATGCTAAATAAAATTATTGATTTTTCAATCAAAAACAAACTGATTATAGGACTATTTGTTATTGCACTTATAGGATACGGAACTTATGAAATAACCAAATTACCAATTGATGCTGTTCCAGATATAACAAACAATCAAGTTCAGGTAATAACAGTAGCTCCATCTTTTGGAGCTACAGATATTGAACGTTTAATTACATTTCCTATTGAACAAGCAAATAATAATATTTCTGGTTTAAAAGAGATTCGTAGTTTTTCTCGATTTGGATTATCGTTAGTAACTATTGTTTTTAATGATGAAACAGATATTTATTGGGCACGTCAACAAGTAGCCGAAAGATTACAAAAAATACAATCTCAAATCCCGCAAGGTATTGGTAATCCAGAACTTGGACCTGTAAGTACTGGATTGGGTGAAATTTATCAATATGTAGTAAGGACAAAAAATGGATATGAAAATAAATACAACGAAACAGATTTAAGAACAATTCAAGATTGGTTAGTAAGAAGGCAATTATTAGGTGTAAAAGGCGTTGCAGAAGTTAGTAGTTTTGGAGGAAAATTAAAACAGTATCAAATTGCCATCAATCCTAATAAATTACAATCTTATAACATCACTATTAATGATGTTTTTAAAGCTGTAGAACAAAATAATCAAAATACTGGAGGCACATACATAGAGAAAGGCCCAACTGTTTTATTTATAAGAAGCGAAGGATTAATTGGAAATGAAAATGACATTAAAAATATTGCCATTAAATCTACAAGTAACGGAACTCCATTGTTTATAAAAGATGTTGCTGACGTTAAAATAGGATATGCAACACGCTATGGGGCAATGTGCTACAACGACAAAGGAGAAGTATCTGGAG
Source organism: uncultured Flavobacterium sp. (assembly GCA_964541155.1). Classification (GTDB taxonomy): domain Bacteria; phylum Bacteroidota; class Bacteroidia; order B-17B0; family Aurantibacillaceae; genus UBA4416. Next base: position 136,501 of record CAZIPC010000001.1, on the reverse strand, counting down.
CAGTTGTAATGATGTTAAAGGGATCTAATAGTAGTGATGTTATCAAAAATGTAAAAGAAAGGGTTAAACAAATTCAAAAAACATTACCCGAAGGCGTTGTTATTGAACCCTTTTTAGACAGAACTAAAATGGTAAACAATGCTATTGGTACTGTAGAACAAAATTTACTAGAAGGAGCATTAATTGTGATTTTTGTATTAGTATTATTTCTTGGAAATTTTAGAGCAGGCCTATTAGTTGCATCTGTAATACCATTAGCTATGCTATTTGCTATCATTTTAATGAATGCCTTTGGTGTTAGTGGAAATTTAATGAGCCTAGGCGCTTTAGATTTTGGGTTAATAGTTGATGGTGCAGTAATTATAGTTGAGGCTGTTATGCATCAACTTTCACATGGAAAAAAATTTAAACATATTAATCAGTTAAACCAACAGCAAATGGATAACGAAGTTAATCTATCAGCTAGTAAAATGATGAATAGTGCAGTATTTGGACAAATAATAATTTTAGTTGTTTACCTACCTATTTTTACATTACAAGGCATTGAAGGAAAAATGTTTAAGCCAATGGCACAAACAGTAGCTTTTGCATTATTAGGTGCCTTTTTATTATCATTAACTTATATTCCAATGATGAGTGCTTTATTTTTAAGTAAAAAAACAAAACATAAAATAAATTTATCTGATAAATTAATGATAAGGATCGAAAAAGCCTATCAACATGCTTTAGCAAAAACACTTCGATTTCCTAAAACAATTATAATAATTGTAATATCCCTGTTTACTATTGCACTTGCTACCCTTTCATTTTTAGGTGGTGAATTTATACCAGCTCTTGAAGAAGGAGACTTTGCAGTTGAAACAAGAGTATTAACAGGTAGTAGCATAAAAACAACGATAGAAAATACTCAAAAAACAGCACATATTTTAAAAGCACAATTTCCTGAAGTTATAAAAGTTGTTACTAAAATTGGAAGTGGTGAAATACCAACCGATCCAATGCCTATGGAAGCAGCAGATATGATGGTTATTTTAAAAGATAAAAAAGAATGGACATCTGCTAAAACATTTCCAGAATTAGCTGAAAAAATGAACAAAGCCGTTTCTGATGTTCCTGGAGTTACAACGAGTTTTCAATTTCCTGTACAAATGCGTTTTAATGAATTGATGACAGGCGCAAAACAAGATGTTGTATGTAAAATATTTGGTGAAAATTTAGATACACTTGCTTTATATGCATCAAAATTAGGGGAACTTCTCAATCATATTGAAGGGGCAAAAAATTTATATATAGAACCTGTAACTGGAATGCCCGAAATAATTATTGATTATAATAGAGCAGCAATTGCTCAATACAATTTAAACATTAATGACATCAATAAAGTAATAAATACAGCATTTGCAGGACAAACAACAGGTCTTGTATTTGAAGGGGAAAAACGTTTTGATTTAGTTGTACGTTTGGATAATGAAAATAGAAAAAACATAGAAGATATAAAAAACATACTAATCCCTACACCACAAGGAACTCAAATTCCATTACATCAATTAGCTGATGTAAATATAAAAAATGGCCCAAATCAAATACAACGTGAAGACGCAAAACGTCGTATTGTTGTAGGATTTAATGTAAAAGGAAGAGACGTTCAAAGTATTGTAAACGAATTACAACAAAACGTAGAAAAACAAATCAAATTTCCCTCAGGTTATTATGTAACATACGGAGGTGCATTTGAAAACTTAAATGCTGCCAAACAAAGATTAATGATTGCTGTACCTGTTTCGCTTGTTATGATTTTCATATTACTATTTTTTGCATTTAACTCTATAAAACAAGGACTACTTATTTACTCAGCCATACCTTTATCTGCTATTGGTGGAATATTCTTTTTAGCATTGAGAGGAATGCCTTTTAGCATTAGTGCTGGGGTAGGTTTTATTGCTTTATTTGGAGTAGCTGTATTAAATGGTATTGTATTAATAGCTGAATTTAATAAACTAAAAAAAGAAGGGTTAAACAACTTACAGAGAATTGTGTTAATGGGAACAAAAGTAAGACTTCGTCCAGTTATGATGACTGCATTTGTAGCATCTTTAGGATTTTTACCAATGGCTATAAGTAATGGAGCTGGTGCTGAAGTTCAAAGACCATTAGCCACTGTTGTAATTGGCGGTTTAATGATTGCTACATTTCTTACTTTATTTGTACTACCTACTTTATATATAATTTTCGAATCGAGTTCAAAATTAAAACTAAAAACTAACAAACTTTTTGTAATAGGATTTGGTTTAATTGCTTTTAATTCAAATTCACAAACTACTATAAATATTAATGCCGCAATTGATACTGCTTTAAAAAATAATTTATTGATAAAAAACGAAAAATTAAAATCAGATTATCAAAAAAAATTAATTAAAACAGCCACCAATATCCCTCAAACTAATATTATTGGCGAATATGGTCAAATTAACAGCATTTACTATGATAACAGAATGGGAATTTCGCAATCAATTAATTTTCCTACTGTATACATTAATCAAAAAAAAATATTAAATGAAGAATGGAACTCTTCGTTAATTGGTATTTCATTAAAACAATTTGAAATTAAAAAGATGATATATCAAACTTTTTACAACTATCTATATTTAAAAGAAAAAGAAAAATTATTACTTATAAACGACAGTATTTATGCTATTTTTTTAGACAAATCTAATTTACGTTTTTTAAATGGAGAGAGTAATATTTTAGAAAAAACAATGGCTGAATCTCAAAGAGGAAGCATTGCTATTCAACTCAAACAAGTGTATCAAGATTTAGAAATATTAGAATTACAATTTAGAATGTTATTAAATACTAACACTAAATTGGTTCCCGAAACATCAAACTTTAAATTGAATCTAAAATTAAATTCAGATAATTCATCGCTAAATCAACACCCAAAATTAAAAATTATTGAACAAGAAAAAAAGATAGCATTTATTTCTAAAAAATTAGAAACATCAAAATTATTACCCGATATCAATTTAGGTTACTACAATATGACTATGAAAGGATCAGGAGCTGACAATACTATTTATGGTGCATCCACAAGATTTCAATCGATTCAATTAGGCCTTGGCATTCCATTGTTTTTCAGTTCTCAAAAAAGTAAAATTAATGCCGCTAACATTCATAAAATTATTTCAGAAAACAACTTCATGTTAGAAAAACAATCACTAGAAAACGAATATCAATCTGCAATTAAACAATATCAAAATCAATTAATTACTGTTAAGTATTTTGAGACTAATGCGCTCAATAATGCAAATACAATTTTTGAAACAGCTAATAAACAATTTTATAACGGCGAAATTAATTACTTAGAATGGGTAATATTAACTAATCAATCAATTACTATTCAATCTAATTATTTGGATGCTGTAAAAAGTTTAAACGAAATTATTATTCAAATTAATTATTTAACTACAAAATAAATCATGAAATCAATATTTATTACAATAATAACCCTATTAATAGTATCATCATGTAAAACAAATCATGAGGAATTAAATACGGAACAAGCAAAAATTGAAACAACTATTGTTTTAACAGATGCTCAATTAAAAAATGCAACTATCAAACTAGGAAAAATTGAAAAAAGAGAATTATCAACCATCATCAAGTTAAATGGAAAAATAGATGTTCCTCCTCAAAATATGGTTTCAGTTAGCACACCATTTGGAGGGTTCCTAAAATCAACTAAACTACTTCCAGGAATGCATGTAAAAAAAGGTGAAATCATTGCATCAATGGAAGATCAGCAATATATCCAATTACAACAGGACTATTTAACTGCAAAATCAAAATTACTTTATATAGAAAAAGAATATAACAGACAAAAAGAATTAAACCAAAGTAAAGCTAGTAGCGATAAAATATTTCAACAAACAGAAATGGAATATAAAACTCAAAAAATTTCAGTAAATGCATTAGCAGAAAAATTAAGATTAATCAATATAAATCCAGACAACTTAAACGAATCTAACTTATCAAGAAACATTAATGTTTATTCAAGCATTGATGGTTTTGTTTCAAAAGTAAATGTTAACATAGGAAAATACGTTAATCCTTCTGATGTATTATTTGAACTTATTAACCCAGAAGACATTCATTTAAACTTAAAAGTTTTTGAGAAAGACTTAGATAAACTTTCTATTGGACAAAAATTATTAGCATACAACAACAATCAATTAAATATAAAATATCCATGTGAAATAATTTTAATTAGTCAGGATTTATCTTCAGAAAGAAGTGCAGAAGTACATTGTCATTTTGAAGAATATAATAAAACTCTATATCCTGGAATGTACATGAATGCTGATATTGAAATAAAAACTCAAAATGTAGCATCTATTAATGATGAAGCCATCGTAAGTTTTGAAGGCAAAGATTATATCTTCGTTTCAAAAAACAACTATGAGTTTGATTTATTAGAAATAAAAAAAGGAAATTCTGAAAATAATTTTACGGAAATAAATAGTATTAATGGACAAAATTTATCAAACAAAATAATAGTTACTCAAGGAGCATACTCTTTACTTATGCAATTAAAAAACAAAACCGAAGAATAATTAATTATTTAATGCTCCTGCATCAATCCAACAAACTATAGAATTTTTTTGATCAGTAGTTAGTAATGCACCTCTTGGCATACTTCCGCTAACAATTGAATTTCTTATTGATGCTGAAGACAATTTAACTTGGTTAAATGATGCGTAATTACTATGACAACTAACACAATAATTCTGAATTAAAGGAGCAACATTAATAGAATACGATTGTGTTCCACTACAACTTGGCGTATAACTTGCAGAAGTATTATTTTTTTTACAATTAGAAAAAAGAAATACAAAAACTGTGGATAAAATAAATAATTTACTCATAAAAGGTATATTTACATAAATGTATGAATTTTGTTTCCAATATCTTATCTTTAAATAAAAATTAACTCTATTTATATGCATCATCAAGAAACACATTTAAAAAGTTCAGAATTTATAACAGATATTGTTATTGGAATGAGTGATGGATTAACGGTACCCTTTGCTTTAGCTGCTGGTTTAAGTGGGGCTGTTAGCAACAATGATATTGTTATTACTGCAGGAATTGCCGAAATTGTAGCTGGCAGTATTGCCATGGGATTAGGCGGTTATTTGGCTGGTAAAACAGAATTAGACCATTATCAAAGTGAATTACAAAAAGAATATGATGAAGTAGAACGAATTCCAGAAAAAGAAATTCATGAAGTAAAAGAAGTTTTTGCAGAATATGGGTTAAGCGATGAACACCAAGAATTAATAGCCAGAGAACTAGCTAAAGATAAAGATAAATGGGTTGATTTTATGATGAAATTTGAATTAGGGCTAGAAAAGCCTCATCCAAATAGAGCAACTCATAGCGCTCTTACCATTGGAACTTCCTATATAATTGGTGGCTTACTTCCATTAACTGCATATTTTTTAACTAATTCGCCAATAAACGGATTAATTCTTTCTACGGTTATTACAACAATGTGTTTATTTATTTTTGGATATTTTAAAAGCAAAATAACAGGACAAAGTCCTATTTTTGGAGCATTAAGGGTAACATTAATAGGCTTACTAGCTGCCGGAGCTGCATTTGGTATTGCTAAATTAATTTCATAAAAATGAATTTAATAGAACAATATATTGCTCATAATCATTTTGGGGAAAATCTTGGAATGAAGTTTGAAATTATTGAACCAGGATTAGTTCATTATTATATTACAATTACCAAAAAACATTTAGCTACTCCATCAGCCGCTCATGGTGGCGTTATTTCTGCTTTAATGGATGGGTTATTAGGAGTAACTGCTTTATCTGTAACATCAACTGATAATAAAGTCGTATCTACAGTTGAGTTTAAAATTAATTTTTTATCCCCTGCCTTATTAGGTGATACTATAAAAGGTGTTGGAAAAATAGAACAAAAAGGTAATAGATTAATTATTACCAGTGGAGATATTATTTGCACTTCAAGAAACAATATTGTGATAGCTAAAGCTATTGGAACCTTTAATGCTTATCCAGCAGAAAAAGCAGGATTTCAACTATAAAAAAAACGCTTCTTGTAAACAGAAGCGTTTTTTTTATAGTTGAATAAATAGGTAATTATAATGACTTTAATAAGCTTTGTAAACTCGTTTTTTCTGTTAAAATCGAATGCAAATCCTTAATAGCTACCCTATCTTGTTTCATTGTATCTCTATGACGAATAGTAACTGTTTTATCCTCTAAACTTTGATGATCTACAGTAATACAAAATGGAGTTCCTATAGCATCTTGTCTTCTATAACGTTTTCCTACTGTATCTTTTTCATCGTAAGCTAACATAAAATCAAACTTTAACTCTTTCATTATACTTTCAGCCAACTCAGGCAATCCATCTTTTTTAACTAATGGGAAAATAGCCGCTTTATAAGGAGCTAAAGCAGGAGGTAAATTTAAAACTGTTCGAGAATCTCCTCCTTCTAATGTTTCTTCTTTTAATGCCGAAGCTAAAACTGATAAAAACAAACGATCTAACCCCACTGATGTTTCAACAACATAAGGCACATATGATTGATTTAATTCAGAATCAAAATATTGTAATTTCTTTCCACTAAATTGCTCATGTTGCTTTAAATCAAAATCAGTTCTAGAATGTATCCCTTCTAATTCTTTAAAACCAAATGGAAATTGATGTTCAATATCGCAAGCAGCATTAGCATAATGGGCTAATTTCAAATGATCATGAAATCTGTATTTTTCAGATCCTAATCCTAACGATAAATGCCAATTTAAACGGGCTTTTTTCCAATATTCATACCATTGCATTTCAGTACCTGGCTTTACAAAAAATTGCATTTCCATTTGTTCAAATTCACGCATACGAAATATAAACTGTCGAGCTACAATTTCGTTACGAAAAGCTTTACCAGTTTGTGCAATTCCAAATGGAATTTTCATTCTACCTGTTTTTTGAACATTTAAATAATTCACAAAAATACCTTGTGCCGTTTCTGGACGCAAATAAATAATATTAGAATCATCTGTTACAGCACCCATTGATGTATTAAACATTAAATTAAACTGACGAACATCTGTCCAATTTTTAGTTCCACTAATTGGGCAAACAATTTCTAAATCAATAATAATTTGTTTAACTTCATCTAGGTTATTTTCGTTCAACGCTGTTTTAAAACGAGTATTTATAGTATCTATTTTATCTTGATATTCCTTTACTCGAGCGTTAGTTGTTTTAAACATTTCTGCATCAAAATTCTCAAAACGCTTAGCGGCCTTTTCAACCTCTTTATTTATTTTTTCTTCAAGTTTAGCTACATGTTCTTCAATTAATACATCTGCCCTATAACGTTTTTTACTGTCTTTATTATCAATTAAAGGATCGTTAAATGCATCAACATGGCCACTTGCCTTCCATGTAGTTGGATGCATAAAAATAGCAGCATCAATACCTACAATATTTTCATGTATTTGAACCATTGCTTTCCACCAGTAATCTCTAATATTTTTCTTTAATTCAGCTCCCATTTGACCGTAATCGTATACAGCACTTAATCCATCGTATATTTCACTACTCTGAAATATAAAGCCGTATTCTTTACAATGAGAAATAATAGTTTTAAAAAAATCTTCAGGTTTAATAGTTGACATAGATTCAGAAAAGTTTAAAATGTAAAAAGTTTCAAATTTAATATTTTAACTGATATTTATTCTACCATCCAATTATCTATTAATCGAATGTTACCAACAAATAAAGCTATTAATGAAACCGTTTTTTTAGTTGTTATATAATCAGTAATAGGCTCTAAAGTCTCTGCATCACAAACAGCGTAGTAATCAAGTTTCATAATTTCTATTTCCGAAACTTTATTTTCAATAAATAATTTTGCCTCTGCTATACCTTTTTGCTTTATAATCTTTAAGGCCTCTTTCATCCAAACAGGAATAAATGCTGCAATTTCTCTCTCCTGCTTACTTAATCGAATATTTCTAGAGCTCATAGCTAAACCATCTTGTTCCCTTAAAATTGGGCAAGCAATAATCTTGATATCTAGCTTTAACTGTTTTACTAAGCTTCTTACAACCATTACTTGCTGATAATCTTTGCTTCCAAAAAAGGCTTTATCGGGCTTTATTCCATCAAATAAAATACTTACAACCTGCCCTACTCCATTAAAATGTCCTGGACGATGTTCCGCTTCTAAAACCGTGTCAATATATCCAAAATCAAACTTTCTTGTATCATTTTCGGGATATACATCATTTACTTCTGGCATATATAAAATATCACAGCCCGACTCTTCTAATAATTTTATATCTGCCTCAGGTGTTCTGGGGTAATGCGTTAAATCAGATGGATTATTAAATTGAGTAGGATTAACAAAAATACTGCACACGGTGATATCCGTTTGTGCATTTGCATAATCAATTAAAGAAATATGACCTTTATGTAAAGCCCCCATAGTTGGTACAAATCCTATAGATAGACCACTTGTTTTTTTATCAGCAATAATAGCTTTTAATTCGGTTATTTTGTTTATTACAAGCATTTTAGCCCTTTTTATTTAAATAATAGTTTTCAAAGCTAAATAATACTTTGATATATGGCTTTTTTTTTATTACTTTTGTATTGTGTAAAAACAACCACTACCTAATTCAATTTTATGAGAAAAGCCAGAGTTCTTTTTGTATCACAAGAGATTACCCCTTACTTAGATGAAACCCATATTGGAAAAATTGCAAGAAGATTACCTCAAGCAATTCAAGAAAAAGGGAAAGAAATAAGAACTTTTATGCCAAAATATGGCAATATAAACGAAAGAAGGCATCAATTACACGAGGTTATTCGTTTGTCTGGTATGAATATTGTAATTAACAATGCAGACCATCCTTTAATTATTAAAGTAGCATCAATTCCAACTGCACGCATGCAGGTTTATTTTATTGACAATGATGATTACTTTAATAGAAAAGCCATTTTAACAGATAAAGCAACTGGTAAATATTTTGATGATAATGATGAAAGATCTATCTTTTTTAATAGAGGAGTGATTGAAACTGTTAAAAAATTAGGTTGGGCTCCAGATGTTATTCATTGTCATGGATGGTTTACTGGTTTAATTCCATTGTACATTAAAAAAGCATTTGCTGAAGACCCTTTATTTGATGACACTAAAATTATTTTTACAATTTACGAAGAAGAATATACCAAATCATTACATAAAAAAATAATTGATAAAGCTATTATTGATGGTGTTACTAAGAAGGAGTTAAAACATTTAGAAGATGCCTCTTATGTAAACTTAATGAAATTAGCAATTGATTTTTCTGATGGAATATCTTTTGGAAGCGAAAAAATTAATGAAGAATTAATAAAATACGCTAAAAAATCAGGAAAACCGATTTTAGAATATAAAGGAGAAGCAGAATATGCCGATGCATATAATGAATTCTATGATTTAGTATTAGAAGATAGTAATATTTTAGCAGATTAATAAATTATATACTTTTAACTATTAAAAACGCATAATTTTGATTAATTATGCGTTTTTAATTACCAATATGAATAAACCTAATATAATAATCGTTTTTTTACTTTCCTTACTAATATATTCTTGCAAAAAAGAAAATAAGGATAGCGTGTTAGGGTTAGATATACAACCAGAAAATGATTTAGTAGGTGTTACTATAACCGACACATCTACTGTTTTTATGTATACTCAAAAAATTGACTCTGTAAGGTCATATAATGACCAATATAAATATTTAGGTTCTAACCAAGACCCTATTTTTGGAAGAACAGATGCTAGTATTTATACAAATTTTTCAATTTCTAATAATTTAACGAATGTTTCATTTGGTACTAATCCTATAATAGATTCAGCAGAAATTATAATTAGATTTTTAGGACAAAAATTAGGAGATACGTCTTCTGTTTTAACATATGATGCCTATTTACTGAATGATAAATTAGTTTATGGAACTAGCTATTATTCTAATAATACAATTTCAAGATCGGCAACTAAAGTTAGTAGCTATACTGGAAATTTAAAAATCAGAAACGGTTATGTATGTTTAATATTACCACTAGACAATAATTTAGCGCAATATATTTTACAAACCAACTCAAATTTAACCAATAATACCGCTTTTCAAAACGCATATAAAGGATTTTATATTACTACTGCAAACTCAAACCTTGGAGCACCAGGTAGTGGCGCAATACGACGTTTTGATTTAGATGATAATATTTCGGGAGTTAATTTTTATTATCATGATGGTCGTTCTTCAAGCTCTAAAGGTCAATCATTTTTATTTTCATTTAGAGGTGTGGATGCAGTTAGATTTAACTCTTTTAAACATAACTATACATTAGGAGCAAATTCAAATTTATATTCTCAACTAAATGGCCATGGCACATCAGATACATTGAAAGGAAACTCAAATGTTTATTTAAACTGTTTTGGAGGAACACGTGCTCGTGTTTTCTTACCTTATTTAAAAAACTTTGCCGACTCTCAAAAAGTATCTATTAGCAGAGCTGAATTAATTATTAAAGTTGATGAAACTATTAGTCCTTATAATGCAAATTATACCTATCCTTTAAATTTAGCACTTATTGCTTGCAATGCTAATGGTGAGGAAGAATTAGTATATGATCAATTAGAAACTACCGACTTTGTAAAATATGGTGGAAATTATGATGCAACTAATAAACAGTATGTTTTTAATATTGCTCGACAGGTTCAAAAAATACTTAATAATTCAGTTACAAATTATAGTTTTTATCTGGTTAATGCATCACCAAATAAATCGTATGTTGTAAGAAGAGATAACAGATTAGAACGAGTAATTATAGGCGGGAAAACCAACATTAACTATAAGCCTATTTTTAAAGTAACATATATCAAATATCCATTTGATAAATAGTTTTTTGTAAAAGGATGCATATAGCCCTAATAACTGACGGAATTTGGCCTTATGTTTTAGGTGGTATGCAAAAACATTCGTTTTATTTAACTAAATATTTTGCAAAAAATAAAATACATGTTGATTTATTTCATTACAATAATTCTAATTACAATATAAATTTATTAGAGTTTTTTACAGAAGAAGAAAAAAAATTTATTCATCCAATTATTTTAAATTTTCCTAATTCAATCCAATTTCCAGGACATTATATTTATAATTCTTATAAATACTCTTGTTTAGTATTTAACTCTATAAAACACAAATTAAATACCTATGATTTTATATACACAAAAGGATTTAGTGGATGGAAACTGCTTTCAGAAAAAACAAAAGGAAATGTTACTTGTTGCAAAATAGGTGTTAATTTTCATGGTTATGAAATGTTTCAATTAGCCCCTAATATTAAAACTAAATTAGATCAATTAATTTTAAGACCATTTGTAAAAAAACTGAACAAACAAGCAGATAATGTGTTTTCTTATGGAGGAAATATTACCACTATCATTCAATCTATTGGTGTTAATTCTTCTAAAATTATTGAAATACCATCAGGTATAGAATTAGAACACATTAATCTATCTATTAACAACCCTCAAAAAAATAAAAAATTTATATACGTAGGAAGAGCCGAAAGACGAAAAGGAATTGAAGAACTAAATGAAGTTATTAAACAATTAATTCTCGAAAATCAGCAATTTCATTTTGATTTTATAGGACCAATACCATCAACCATGAGAATTAATCATGATTTTATTACATACCATGGTGAAATAAGGGATTTTACAAAAATAAAACACATCCTCTCTGAAAATGATGTACTAATTTGTGCTAGTTGGAGCGAAGGATTTCCAAATGTTATTTTAGAAGCTATGGCTTGTGGATTAGCCATTATAGCAACCAATGTAGGAGCAATTTCTGCTATAGTAAGTTCTAAAAATGGCTGGTTAATTGAACCTAATAACATCTTAGAAATTAAAAATGCCATTAAAAAAGCGATAAATGACCCTAATTTAATATCTAAAAAAGAACATTCATTACAGTTAATGAACACTAAGTTTAATTGGGATATCATTTCCGTTGAAACCATTAATCTTATACAAAAAAATAAGTAACAAAATTAACCAGTTATTAAAACTCAACCACTCTTTTTAATAGTTTTAATATATTTGTTTTCTTAAAATCAATAAAATGTCAGCACTTACCAGCACCCAATTTAATTTCCCTAAACAAAAAAGTTTTTATAAAGGAAAAGTTCGTGATGTATACAACATCAATGATGAGTATTTAGTAATGGTTGCAAGCGATCGAATTAGCGCATTTGACGTAGTTTTACCAAAAGGGATTCCTTTTAAAGGACAAGTTTTAAATCAAATTGCTGCTAAATTTTTAGAAGCAACTAAAGATATTGTACCTAATTGGGTAATAGCAGTTCCAGACCCTGTTGTTACTATTGGACGAGTTTGCAAGCCTTTTAAAGTAGAAATGGTAATTCGTGGGTATTTAGCAGGACATGCAGCAAGAACATACAATAACGGATTAAGAACTTTGTGCGGTGTTACCCTACCCGATGGCTTAAAAGAAAATGATAAACTACCAGAACCTATTATTACACCAACAACAAAGGCTTCTGAAGGTCATGATGAAGATATAAGCCGTGAAGAAATATTAAAACAAGGCATTGTAGAAGAAAAATATTACGTTCAACTAGAAGAATATACTCGAAAACTATATGCACGTGGGCAAGAAATTGCTAACAAAATGGGGCTAATTTTAGTAGATACAAAATACGAATTTGGATTATGTGATGGAAAAGTATTTTTAATGGATGAAATTCATACGCCTGACTCTTCTCGTTATTTTTATTTAGAAGGATTTCAAGATCGTCAAAACAAAAATGAAGAACAAAAACAATTAAGTAAAGAATTTGTTAGAAGATGGTTAATTGAAAATGGATTTCAAGGAAAAGATGGACAAGTTGTTCCTGAAATGAATGAAGATTGGGTAAATGAAATCTCTGCAAGATATATTGAATTATATGAAAAAGTAACAGGCGATAAATTTATTAAACACCCTACTGATAATTTATCTCAAAGAGTTGAAACAAATATTTTAAATGCTTTAAATAATTTATAACCCCACATATAACCTGTAATTATATATCTCATTAAAAACAAATTGTAATGTATCAAAAAATAAGTAATAATATTCTTGAAACTATAGGTAATACTCCTTTAGTAAAAATCAATTCCATAACAAAAGATTTCCCTTGTACTGTTTTAGCAAAAGTTGAAACTACAAATCCAGGTAATTCAATTAAAGACAGAATGGCTTTAAAAATGATTGAAGATGCTGAAAAAGACGGGCGCTTAAAACCTGGAGGAACCATTATTGAAGGAACCAGCGGAAATACAGGAATGGGCTTAGCAATTGCAGCAGTTATTAAAGGTTATAAATGTATTTTTACAACAACTGATAAACAAAGTAAAGAAAAAGTTGATGCTTTAAGGGCTTTTGGTGCAGATGTTATCGTATGCCCAACCGATGTAGAACCTGAAGATCCGAAATCATATTATTCAGTATCTTCCAGATTAGTTAGAGAAGTACCTAATTCTTGGAAGCCAAATCAGTATGATAATTTATCTAATTCGCAAGCCCACTATGAACAAACCGGGCCAGAGATTTGGGAACAAACAGAGGGTAAGATAACACATTTAGTAGTTGGTGTTGGTACAGGTGGTACAATTAGTGGAACTGGTAAATATTTAAAAGAAAAAAACCCTAATATTAAATTATTAGGCATTGATACATATGGTTCTATTTTCAAAAAATTAAAAGAAACAGGTGAAATAGACAAAAATGAAATCTACCCATATATCACAGAAGGGATTGGTGAGGATTTTTTACCAGAAAACGTAGACATCAATTTAATAGATCATTTTGAAAAAGTTACTGATAAAGATGCTGCTATTATGACCCGTCGAATTCCTCGTGAAGAAGGTATATTTGCCGGTAATTCTGCAGGATCGGCAATGGCAGGATTAATACAAATGAAACATATGTTTAAACCAGGAGATGTTGTTGTGGTTATATTCCACGATCATGGCACAAGGTACTTAGGAAAAATGTTTAATGACGATTGGATGAAAGACAGAGGATTTTTAGAAATTAAAAAACCAAAAGCTATTGATTTGATATCATCTCATAAAAATCAAAAATTACTAACGGTTAATGTCGATGATTCTATTTCTGAAGTTTTAAGCATTATGAATAAATACGGCATTTCTCAAATACCAGTAAAAAAAGGAGATGCGTTTGTAGGCTCATTAAACGATTCTTTTTTATTTTCTAAATTAATTGAGGATAACTCTATAAAACTTAAAAAAGTAGGAGATATTATGCAAGAACCTTTTCCATTTGTTACCGATCAAACATTAATGGAAGACATCTCAAAATTAATTACTAAAGAAAATAACGCTGTTTTAATGACGGATTTAGCTGGTAATACACATATTATTACTAAACACGACTTAATTCAAGGAATTTCTCATATGAGTAATTAACCTTTCATCAGTTATTATATTTAAATCACAATTAATTACACTATTTTTAATAAAAAATTAACCTTGTTATAATCAAAATAAAAATCATGAAAAAAACTTCAATTCTTGCTTGCTTATTTTTGGCAGTAGTAGCTCAAGCTCAAAATAAACGCCCTGATAATTGGTTTAACTTAGATCCTATTAAAGATCATGTAAACGGTGTAAGTACAACCAAAACTTATGAAGAATTATTAAAAGGAAAAAAATCTACTACCATTATTGTTGGTGTTTTAGACAGTGGCGTAGATTATATGCACGAAGATTTAAAAGATGTAATGTGGACTAACCCAGGAGAAATACCTGGAAATGGCATTGATGATGATAAAAATGGCTATATTGATGATATTCATGGATGGAATTTTATAGGTGGTAAAGACGGAAAAAATGTAGAGAAAGATAATTTAGAATTAACAAGAGTATACAAAACTTTAAAGGCTAAATATGATGGTAAAACAGAAAATGACATTACCTCTAAAACAGACAAAAAAGAATTTAAAATGTGGCAAACTGTGAAAGCAGATTACGATAAAGAATTTGCTGAAGCTGAAGCCAGAACTAATCAATACAAATTTATTAAAGAAGCAATATCTGGTGTTGTAGAAAAAATTAAAAAAGACAAAGGCGTTGATAAAGTATCTTTAGAAGATTTAAAAGCATTTGATGCTAAGGAACAAAAAGACAAACAAGGAAAAATGATTGCTGTATCTCAAGCTTCAGCAGGAGTTCCAGTTGAAGATTTACTTGAACAACTAACTGAAGCTCTTGCCTCTATGGATGGTTCTCAATTAAATATAAATTTAGACACTCGTAGTATTGTTGGAGATAATTATAATGATGCTACAGAAAAATATTATGGAAATGCTGATTGCAAAGGTCCAGGAGCTTTTCACGGGACTCACGTTGCAGGTATCATTGCTGCATCAAGAAACAATGGCATTGGAATTGATGGAATTGCAGATAACGTAAAAATAATGAGTGTTCGTTGCGTGCCTGATGGTGACGAGAGAGATAAAGATGTTGCTAATGCTATTAGATATGCCGTTGATAATGGAGCAACTATTTTAAATATGAGTTTTGGAAAAAAATATTCGCCAAATAAAAAAGTAGTTGACGATGCTGTAAAATATGCTGAAAGCAAAGGAGTGTTGTTAATTCACGCAGCAGGTAATGCCTCGGATGATATTGATGAAGTGATTCATTATCCTTGCAAAAAATTAGAAAATGGAAAAATCCCTTCAAACTTTGTTGACATTGGAGCACTAAGCTGGAAAGGAAATGACCAAATTGCTGCTCCATTCAGTAATTATGGAAAAAAAACAGTAGATTTTTTTGCACCAGGTGTAGATATTCATTCTACTGTTCCTGATTTTAATAAATACAAAGATGCTAGTGGAACTAGTATGGCTGCACCTGTAGTTGCTGGCGTTGCTGCAGTTTTAAAATCTTATTATCCATTTTTAACTCCTAAACAAATCATAAAAATATTATCTAAATCATCTAATAAAGAGTATAAAGATAAAAAAGTAATTAAACCAGGAACTAAAGATGAAATGATTGAATTTGATGAATTATCAAAAACTGGTGGTATAGTAAATTTATACGAAGCCGTTAAAATGGCCGAAAAAATGGCTCCTAAAAAAATAAAAGATTAATAATTAGTTATATCCACTAAAAACGCATCTATTACTAGATGCGTTTTTTTTATAAACTTTTTTGTGAAAACTCAGTTTACATGATATATTTACAGCCTAAATGATACAAGGAAAAAAACTAATATCAGCAACTAAAATGTTTGCCAAAGAAAATCGTTCTCTTAGTTGGTATTACACACTGAGTACTATTTTTATTTTAATATTATCTTTAATTGGAACCGTTTATAATTTTTGCTGGTACTTAAAATTAGCTTGTAGCATTTTTGCTGGTTTAGTAATTGTAAGGCTATTTGTTATTTATCATGATCATCAACATAAAGCCATATTAGATAAATCTCCGTTAGCTAAACTAATATTTACATTATTTGGATTTTATGTATTATCTCCAACTGGCATATGGAGTGCAAGCCATGATTATCATCATAAAAATAATTGCAAATTATACAGTGCTAGTATAGGTTCGTACCCTATTTATACCAAACAAAAATTTGAACAATTAAGTAAAAAAGAACAAAAACATTATTTATTTATTCGTCATCCATTAACCATTGCTTTTGGCTATATTTTTACTTTTATGTATGGCATGTGCATTAAATCTATCGTCAATCGTTTTAGTAAAAATATTGATTCCTTAATTGCTTTAATAGTTCATTTCACGTATCAGTTTTTAGTAATATATTATTTAGGATGGGGGGCTTGGTTGTTATTATGTGCTATTCCTCACTTTATATCGGGTGGTATAGGAAGCTATTTATTTTACGCACAGCATAATTTTCCTTCGGTTACTTTTGTTGGAAACGAAGAATGGACGTATGAAGGCGCAGCCTTAGATTCATCAAGTTTTATGAAATTAAGCCCGTTTATGAATTGGATTACTGCAAATATTGGGTATCATCATATACATCACATGAATGCTAGAATTCCTTTTTATAGATTACCACAAGCTTGGGACGCTTTTCCTCAATTACGTGAGGCAAAAACAACGTCATTACATCCAAAAGACATTATAGCTTGTTTGAAACTGAAAGTTTGGGATTTTGAAAAACAAAAAATGACTGGAATATAAAATTTAAGTCTTTTTACTTGAACTCATCTTTAGTTAAAAGTAAATCATCAATTAACTTCAACACAAACTCTAGCTGCTCTTCTTTGTTAATATCGGTATTATCTATCACTACAGCATCCTCTGCTTTAATTAATGGATTTTCTTTACGAGTGGTATCATCATAATCTCGTTTTTCTAAATTACGTTTTACATCCTCAAAAGTGTGGTACTCTCCTTTACTGCTTAATTCATCTAAGCGACGTTGGGTTCTCACATCATTATCGGCTGTCATAAATAATTTAAGTTCTGCGTTTGGAAACACATGAGAACCTATATCTCTACCATCCATAATTACGCCCTTATTTTTTCCCATTTGGCGCTGTAAAATCACCATTTTTTCGCGTACTTCTTTTATAGAACTAATGGCACTAACATGATTGGCCACCTCCATACTACGAATTTCTTTTTCTACATGTTCACCATTTAAAAATACTTCAGATGTTTTAGTTATAGTATTATATCTAAATGATACATCAATATCATTTAGTGCCTCTATTAATTTTTGTTTATCTATAACAGAGTTATGAATTATGCCATGCCTTAAGCAATAAATAGTAACTGCCCTATACATGGCACCAGTATCAATATAACTATAATTTAGTTTTTGTGCTAAGGCTTTTGCTAAAGTGCTTTTTCCACACGAAGAATAACCATCTATTGCAACTGTAATTTTAGACATAACAAAGTAAAGGTATGGAATTTTTAAAGATTAAAAAATGAACGAGGGAAGTAAATACATAAATATATATTAGAATTGTTATCCCTTTTTATACTGTTTATATTTTTATTGATAAGGTTATAGTCTTATAAAGAGCTTAGTAAAAAATATAGAGAAAGAAAAAAACTAGTATTTATATAAATTATTAGTATGTAAAAACTACAAAGCTGCTGCTCTTCTTAATCTATCATTAATTGCTAAACCTAAACCTTGTTGAGGTAACAAATCAGTAATAATTACATCCACATCTGAGTCATCTAAATCTCTCAAAAACGAAAATAAATTAACTGCGGCTTCTTGTAAATTTTTAGTAGACGATAAATTTTTAACTTCGTCTACTTGCTTAAGCTTTATATCATTACCAAAAATAATGGCACCTAATTTTTTATCAGAATACTTAGATTGGAGTTCATTTAAATTACCAATAAAAATAGGTTTTTTAGGTGCGTAATGGCTTTTTAATTGCCCAGGCGCCTTTGGATTACTAGATTGATTTAATTGCACGGTTACTTTACCAACCACAGATTTAATATCATCAATCGATAATCCTCCCAAACGGTAAATTATAATTTCATCGTTTTCTTCTCCAACAATGGTTGATTCTAGCCCTACACCACATGTGCCTCCATCTAAAATATAAGCTATGTTTTTTCCTAATTGTTTTTGCACATGCTGTGCCGTTGTTGGGCTAATATATCCAAAGGGGTTAGCGCTTGGTGCAGCTAAAGGAAAATCTAACTCTTTTAATAATTGTAGGGTTAACACATGTTGTGGAACCCTAACCCCTACTTTATCTAAACCAGATGTAACTAAATTAGGAACTATTTCTTTTTTAGGTAATAATAAAGTTAATGGCCCTGGCCAAAAGGTTTGAGCTAATTTTAACAACACTGGATGTATATTGGTAACAAATTTAGTTACCTCATTTAAAGCATGTGTGTGTACAATTAATGGATCAAAAGTTGGACGTTCTTTTGCCTCAAATATTTTAGCTACAGCAATAGGATTTAGGGCATTTGCCGCCAAACCATATACGGTTTCGGTTGGAATGCCAACCAATTGATTGTTTTGTAAAAACACCTTTGCTAACGCAATATCTTTTCCTATTTCTGCCACATGGCAAATATAGGGGTTTAAGCTATTTTATAAAGGTTATTTTTGTATTTTTACTTTCTTTATTACTATAGTACAAACACACACATGAAAATATCATATAATTGGCTAAAAACCTTAATACATATTGATTTAACTCCTGAACAAATAGATGAATACCTTACTTCATCTGGTCTAGAAGTAGAAGGGATTGAACCTTTTGAAACTGTAAAAGGTGGATTAAAAGGCATTGTTGTTGGTGAGGTCATAGAAAAAGAAAAACATCCTGATGCAGATAAACTTAGCATTACTAAAGTAAATATTGGAACCCCTGAACTTTTAAATATAGTTTGTGGGGCACCCAACGTGGCTGCTGGTCAAAAAGTACTTATTGCAACCATTGGTGCAAAATTATATCCTACAACTGGAGAACCTTTTGAAATTAAAAAATCGAAAATACGAGGTGCTGCCAGTGAAGGTATGATTTGCGCTGAAGATGAAATTGGATTAGGAAATAGTCATGATGGTATTATGATTTTATCTAATGATGCTATTGTTGGAACACCTGCTGCTGAATATTTTAAAATTCAACAAGATTATGTTTTAGAAATTGGATTAACTCCTAACCGAGCAGATGCAGCATCTCACTTTGGCGTTGCCAGAGATTTAGCAGCGATTTTAAATTGCAAAAATAATACTAACACCTTCGAAGCTAAACTTAATCATATTTTTGAATTACCTGAAGCTAGTAACATCAACACCGTTAAAATTAGTGTTGAAAATACAGATGCTTGTAAACGTTATAGTGGTTTAGTTATTTCGGGAATTACAGTAAAACCATCACCCGATTGGTTAAAGAATTACCTATTAGCAATAGGCTTACGTCCTATTAATAATATTGTAGATATTACCAATTTTGTATTACACGATTTAGGACAACCATTACATGCGTTTGATTTAGAAAAAATTTCAGGAAAAGAAATTATTGTAAAAACAGGGTTAGAAAACACAAGCTTTAAAACATTAGATGGTATTGAACGAAAATTACAAGCCAACGATTTAATGATTTGTAACGCATCAGAACCAATGTGTATGGCAGGCGTTTTTGGTGGTTTAGATAGCGGAGTAACGGAACATACTACTTCTATTTTTTTAGAAGCTGCTTATTTTAATCCAGCATATATCAGAAAAACAAGCAAACAACATGGTTTAAAAACAGATAGTAGTTTTAGATTTGAAAGAGGTACAGATCCGGAAATGACTATTAATGCTTTAAAACGAGCAGCAGCTTTAATTTTTGAGTATGCAGGCGGTGTGTTAAGCATGGATATCATAGATATTTATCCTCAAAAATTAGAACCATTTCAAGTAGCATTTTCTTACACTAATTGCCAAACTTTAATTGGTAAAGAAATTGATAGAAAAATAATTAAGGATATAATTGTCGCATTAGGAATATCAATTTTACAAGAAGGAAATGACGGTTTATTACTTTCTGTGCCACAATATAAAACAGATGTTACAAGAGAAGCTGATGTGATTGAAGAAGTAATGCGTATTTACGGATATAACAAAGTAGAAGAAAGTACTCAAATAAAATTTACAGCAAGTTATGTTGATAAAGAGCAAGCCTCTTCTACAGAAAATAGTATAGCTAATTTACTGGCTAATTTTGGATTTAATGAAATGATGGGATTATCATTAACTAAAGAATCTTATTACGAACCAGAAACACCATTAGTTAAAATAGTAAATCCATTAAGCGCAGATTTAAATGTTATGCGCTACTCTATGATTTATAGTGGTTTAGAGTCGTTAGCTTATAACATTAATCGTAAACAATCTGATTTAAAATTATTTGAATTTGGAAAAACTTACGAAAAAACTGACACTGATTTTAAATATTCAGAAACTAAACATTTAACACTATTTGTTACTGGACGTAAATATCCAGAAAATCCTTATGGAGAGAATAATAAAGTAGATTTTTTGTATTTAAAAGCAGGTGTAGAATCTATTTTAAATAAATTATCAATTAAATTTAAAACTAACGAACTTTCTGACGACGTATTTAGTTATGGGTTATCTTTTGTACAAAAAAACAAACACCTTGTTAGTGTTGGATTAATTAATAAATCTATATGTAAAAAATTAGATATAAATACTGATGTATTTTATGCTGATTTTAATTGGGACAACGTGCTTTCTTTGGCAGGAAAAACAAAATTAGAATTTACAGAGATCCCTAAATTTCCATCTGTTAGAAGAGATTTAGCATTATTATTAGACAAAAAAATTAGCTATAAAGAAATTGAAGAATTGGCCTTTACAACCGAACGTAAACTATTAAAATCAGTAAACTTATTTGATATTTACGAAGGCGATAAACTAGAGGCTGGTAAAAAATCATATGCAGTAAGTTTTATGTTACAAGATGACGATGCTACATTAAATGAAAAGCAAATTGACAATGTGATGCAAAAACTTATTAAAACATATACTGAAAAATTAGGAGCTACTTTAAGATAAAAAACATTATGAAATCAAACTATTTTATACTAGTTATTTGTCTGTTTTTTTATACTCAGAAAATATTTTCTCAAGGTGTAAAAAAAGCAGTAGTAGGAGAAAAAAAATCAGTAGTAACAGCAACATTAAACCCTACTACTCTAAAAAAAGAAAAAACATATACAATATGGAGTTTAAAAGCAGGAGCTAATTTAAGTGTTATATACTTAGCAAGAAACGTAAAAGAAAATAATAATGAACCTGGTTATTGTACAGGTTTAACTTTTGAAATCAATGATTTTGTTCGCGTATCTGCATTATACTCTTATTTTAAGCCCATTAATATTGAACCCACTTGGCTAAATGTAAGAGCAAATACATACGAATCTAACTTTGAGGTATTAGCTAGATTTCCTAATCAAAAAACATTACTATATCCTTTTGTAGGACTAAGCTACAATACATTTACAGGGTTCTTTACAGGACAATCAGATTATTTAAATTTAAGAGAATATTACCGTGTTAATAGTACAATAAAAAATAAATGGTTAGGTTTTAATTTAGGAACAGGCCTAGAACATAACTTTGGCATACTTGGTATATTTATTGACTACAGAATGCGAGTTGGCAAACAAGAAAAAGCTATTAACATAATGGATGTGTGTTACACTGCTGGTTTAAAAATAAAATTTCCATACGGTAAATTAGCACACATTATTGCTAAACCTAATGATAGATTTCATTGGTTTTAATTAATAATTAATTTCTCAATTTTTGATTGATTAAATTCATTAATCACTTTAATAAAATAGATACCCTTGCTTAGGTCATAAGTTAATACGTTAATAGAATTTATACCTTCTGTAGTTAATTCTTTTATAACTCTTCCGCTTATATCAATTACCGAAATTTGTTTAATTGCATCTGATGATGTAATTAAACAGTTGTTAATTGTTGGATTAGGTACTATAGAAAAAGTAAAAGGTTTTAAAGATTCTTGAACTGATGTTGCTGATGATGTTTTTAATACCAAATGATAAACCGACTTTGGCTGCATTTGATAAGATAAACTATTACTATTAATTATTGAAGTTCCTGTTATTGAATTTAATTTTGATTTAGCAGATACTAAATTGTTTCCATCTGTTTCTGAAATACCATAAGCATCGGTAATAGATGAATATAAAGTACTTCCTGTTATGTTAATAGATGCTGTTACTACTAACGAACTTTTATTAATTAAAATAATATGCATCACATTGGCACTAACATCTTCTATTGATGCATAAATAGATGTATTTGCTACATTAGAAGTACTACTTTGAATAGATATTGAACCAAAAGTTTTTTTAGTTCCATCATAATTTCTAAATATTTTAAATGCAGGAGCTATATACTGATCTGCAATACCAAAATAAGTAGCATAATAAATATCATATTTACCAAATATCCCCAAAGCGTCGGCTTGAGCTATTGTTCCTGAGATATTTGTTCTGCCACCAAAATCATATTCTGTAATTGCCATTTTTGTACCTGGATAAAAATCATTAATGGCTTGTTGAGTAAGTGGTATCATTCTTAATCCTCTTCCTTCTGTTAATCCATTACCAATTTGTGTTATCCACGAATTTTCAACATAGTTACTATCCCATAAACTACGAGGAGCTTGTAGCCTATCAGCATCCGTTGATATACCCTCAGGATAATAATGAAAGGCCAATACATCTAGTAAACGTTTCCCCTCAATAGTTTCTTTTTGTTTCATAGCTGCTAAAAAAGCGTTTTGCCATGTCATTTGATTATATCGAAATGTATTCCCTGTTCCATTTGTTTTATATGGTTCTATATTAAAAGAAGCCCAATCACTTGGTTGATGTGATGATCCGTCCCATATATTCCATAAACTATACGCTTCCATGTATCCCCATCTACCAGATGAAAACACCTTTGCATTTGCATCAACTGTTTTAATTGTTTTAGCAAGATCGTATGTTTTAGATATTACCTCATTACATGTAGTTAAATTTGGATGCATAACAGAATGTGTACCATCAGCTCCTGATCCGCCACCTCCAGCTAGATAATGAGACCATAAACCAACTTCATTATCAGTTTGATAAAACTTAATTCCATTTGCTGTTGTAGCATCTCCAAATTGATTTTTTAAAAAATTAATTTCTTCATCAACATAAATTACTCCGTCTGATAAATTAGGGGATAATGTAAATGGTGTTGGCTTTGTATTAACTACTTGTTTCCATCTTGACGGGGTTAATAATGGATTACCACATGTTGTACCAGTTACGTCTGCCGCCACATAACCTGCCATTGGTAATTGTATTAAAGCTGCCGCATTTAAACTTAATGCATGATTTTGAGTAGTAACTAATGCTTGTGCTGGAGAATAAAAATTTGGTGCAGAACTCGCATTATTTCCAGTTACAATATAAGATTGAAAAATACTATTTTTGTGAGCATCATCATTACCTGAATTATTTGCACCTTGCTCCCAATTATAAGGAGTCATCGAATTGCCTCCTAATCGCCAAGACGTTACATTTAATGCATCTAAATTAGAAAAACCTCCATGATTAGAAAGTCCTGTAGCCCATGGAGATGATCCCCAAGAAGTATCATATACATAACCATTTAACCCATAAATATATGGGCTAATAGTTTTTTGACTAGCAGATGACGTACTAATTTGCATATTTACTTGTGGAGCTTGCGCTAACATTTCGGCCAATGGTAGCATAAAAAATAAATAGGTAATATGTTTCATAATCATAATTGTTTTTTAATCTTTAATATTATAATATTTAGCAACCTCATTATAATTATTATAGTTAATGTTTGCTTTTCTAAATACAGAAGCTGCAGGAACAATAACAACTCTTACTTTTTGCCAGGTAACTGTGCCACCTGTGTAATATGAACCATCTGCATTTTTTAAATATACACTTACATAAGGTGTTGGGTCTGTAAACTGTATTGTGGCATAATTACCGTTAGGGCCAAGACCATTTGCAACATTCCATTGTCCACTACCTTCGCTGTAATAAACCATTATTAAACTCGAATCTATTTTTTGAACAGTTAATCCTGCTGGAGTAAATTCTACACGAAAATTATTAGCAGATTGTAAAAGTGTAATTCCATAATTATAAATTTGCACGTTGGCATTACCTTGTGCGCCAGTTGCGCCAGTTGCACCAGTAGGGCCAGCAGGACCAATTGTAGTTTTTTTACAAGAAGAAAATACAGTAATGGCTCCAATAAATAAAATAGTTGCAATTTTTATTTTCATAATATTTAATATTTTTTAAGTTTAATATATAAGAGATTTTGTTTCATTATTATTAGTCTTCAGATAAACCAAAATACGTCATGGTTTCTTTATAATTTGTAAAATCAACTTTTTGACTTGAACGATGTCCTGAATACTCTGAAGCAGGAATAATTAATATTTTTGATTTTAGAAATATTTCATTTGGACCAGAGTAAGGCGATCCATCCATGTCTTTAAATTCTACCCTTAACCCTCCAATGTCATAATACGTAGATGTATTAATATATTGACTGAGATGAATCATGCCTGGTATAACATTCCAAGTATAAAAACTATCAAAAACATATGTTAAAACAACACTTGAATCTAATAAACTAGATGTTATTGTACTTGGAAATGAAAAACCTAAGTCTGTTTTTGAAGAAGTAATAGAATCTCTTCCATATATTAAAAGTTTAACATTAGAATTACCAGTTGCGCCAATAGGGCCTGTTGGCCCCACAGGGCCTTTTTCTGATTTTTTACATGACGTAAATAGATAGAATGTTCCTATTATTATAATACTTACAATTTTTAATTTCATAGTGTTTTAGATAATGTTTAAATTAATGAATTTGAATACTGTTTCTTTAAAAAATTAATTTATTAATCTTCAGATAAACCAAAGTACTTCATGGTTTCTTTATAATTTGCAAAATCAACTTTTTTACCTAATCGATGCCCTGAATAATCAGATGAAGGAATAATTAATAATTTTGATTTTGGAAATATTTCTTTCACACCTGTATATGCTGTTCCATCCATATTTCTAAATAATATTAATAAATCTGGATTAGAGGTTGTAAAAACGGAGGTATTAATTGGTTGATGCAACATAACCATTCCTGGCAAAAAATTCCATGTACCAAATGAATCATAAAGATAAGTGAGTACTACACTTGAATCTAATAAGTTACTGCTAATAGAAGTAGGAAAATTATATGTTATACTAGTTTTTGATACCATTATAGAATCTGGACCAAAAATTAAAAGTTTAACATTAGAGTTACCAGTTGCGCCAGCAGGTCCTGTGGGTCCAGTATCTCCAGTTGCACCGGTAGGTCCTGTTTCTCCAGTTGCACCTGTAGCGCCTGTAGCACCTGTTGCGCCAGTAGGACCAGTAGTTGTTTTTTTACAAGAAGCAAATAACAGTAATGCTCCTACAATTAAAATACTTACAATTTTTAATTTCATAGTGTTAGTTTTAGTGGTTATTATTATTTTAAGATATTAAAGGTGAGCCTACCTTGTATGTTTGAAGTAGTAACTGCCATATTTGCATCATAAACATCAAATTTACCGTCTACATATCCTTCTATCTTATTAGCATTAACAGATGTAAACACACATGTTACATTTGTTGCATCATAGTTAAATCCTCCAGAACACTTAATAGAACAATGCCTATAAGAATTAGGAATTGAATATGTTGTATTTATTTGATAGTTTGAATTAGCACCTGTTTGCAATAAATCTAATGTAATATCTGGATTACCAACTAATGTTGGATTAGTTTTTTTATTTGAAATTAATAGTAAAAGAGACGTATTACTTGGAAATTTAGTATATGAGTATATACATCCAGAATCAAGAGCTACTGGCCAAGTTTGGTTTATATTATGAACTGCCGATTGAAAATTAAAAGTACCAGAGGTATACTTATATAAAAAATCAGATGATGCATCGTTTTGAGAACTATTAGATGAACCATAACCTGCAGGTTGAGATGTTTTTTTATGACATGAAAAACAAAAAATTGATAAACTTATAAAAGTTATAAATACAAATTTCATATATATAGTATTTAATTATTGCGTTGTGTCAGCAAATGTAAGGTAAAATAAAAGTGATGCAATCACACACTCATGTGGTTTTTTATTTATTAGATTTTAGGTAATTTTAAATGTGCGCAAAACCAGTATAATCATATTATTTATATTTTTTTTACAATTTCTATTTTCCCAACAACAATTTGATCTAATTTTCGAAAATCCAAATTTTCATAATTACAATATGAAAAATGGATTACCGTCTAATTTTTGTTACAAACTATTACAAGATAAAAGAGGTTATATATGGTTTGCTACAATTAATGGAGCTGTTAGATTTGATGGGAAACATTATAAATATTTTCAAGAAAAATGTTCAAACATAAACTACACAATACCTAGTAATTGGGTACTAGATTTAACCGAGGATGATAAAGGAAATATATGGATAAATACAAACGAAGGCATTTGTAAATATGACATAAAAAAAGACAGTATCATAAATTACAATAGCATTATAAGAGGATGGGGAAAAATATGTTTTATAAAACCAAACAAATTATATGTTTCGTCATGGGCAGGCATTGATTATTTTTTAATAAAAAATGATTCATTGTTTTTTATTAAAAATTATACTGAAACAAGTAATAATAGTATTATGTCTTTATCAAATATTAATGATATTATTTATGCGACACCTGAAGATAATCCAAGTTTAATTACTATAAAAAATAATGATTTACAATACTTTAGAAATATTAAACTTAATAAAACTAATAAAACAATTATTTTAAATAGTGTTAGCAAATATAACAATTCGTTATTATTAAATTCTAGAAACTTAGGTTTATTAATTTATCAAAAGGGTACATATGCTAATTCTTTTTTAGAAAAAGAATTAGCATATACCAAAAACATTACATGTAGTAAATCCTATTTTATTAATAAAGTAGAATTTATTGTAGTAGGAACAAATGGAAATGGAATTTTCATTATAAATAAAAAATCAAAAAAAACACATCATATAAAACATAATAATTTTGATGTAAACAGTTTACCATCAGATATTATACAAGATATAATAATTGATACTAATAATAGTTTATGGATTTCTACAGATAAAGGGGTAACTTTTTTTAATCCTACTTTACAAAAAATAAAATATAATTTTTTTTACAATAACAGAATAATACCAAAAAATATACTTATTAATTGTATTGAAAAAACTAATAACAAAGAAACAATAATTGGAACAGAAAGTGATGGGTTATTTATTATAAGCAATAAAAATAATACTACTAAACAACTATTATTTAAAACAAAAATTAATGCTATTGAAAAAACACCACATCATTCATACTTAATAGCAACTAATAAAGGAATATATAAATATGCAAATAACAACATAATTCCTTATTTAAAAAACATAAACGTTTTAAATTTAAAAAAATTAAACGATAGCCTTCTGGCTATTTGCTCACAAAATGGACTTATAGTTTATAATTTTATTAAAGAAAAATATATTTTTAAAGAAAAAAAAGACTCTTCTTCTCAAGCTGATTTATTTGTTAAAGATGCGGTAATAGACAAAAATGGAATAGTTTGGATGTTAAAATTATTTAATGGCTATTGTAATTTAAATCTTAAAACTAAAACATTAAATAACTTAACTCCAATAAAATATAAAAATAAAGCTATAGATTATCATAATATCATTTTAAGTAATGATAGTAATTATATTTTAATTAGTAGTACATCAGGAATAATAGAACAGAATATTAATTCAATAGATAAATATAAAATTTATACTACAAAAGATGGTCTAACTACTAACACAATTGAAAACATATGCCGTTCATTTAACAATACCATTTATTACTCTACATCAGTAGGACTATATGAAT
This sequence comes from uncultured Flavobacterium sp., assembly GCA_964541155.1. Lineage (GTDB taxonomy): Bacteria > Bacteroidota > Bacteroidia > B-17B0 > Aurantibacillaceae > UBA4416. Next base: position 107,790 of record CAZIPC010000001.1, on the reverse strand, counting down.
ACAATAAAAAAAAGAATGAAAGTAATTTAATTTACAATTACGAAAACTATTCTCAAAAATGGATTAATCAACTGCGTTTTTCTGAAGATAGTATTTTACTTTCAAGTATTTCAAATTACTATATTTCATTCGCTCCAAATTTAATTTTTAAAAATAATTTTCACCCAAAATCACATATTAGTAATATATATGTAAATAATACCTCTATAAAATTTTCAAAAGATAAACCTCTTGAACTAAACAATACAGAAAATAATTTAAAGTTTGAAATTAGTTCGTGCTCATTTATTGAATCGGATAAAAATAATTTATACTACAAATTAAATACTGATAAAGATTGGAAAATATCTAAAAATGGAGATATTAATTTTTACAATTTATCTCCAAACAAATATTTACTTACTTATTATGAAACAAATAACGAGGGAATTAAAACTATTAATGAAAAAACATTTTATTTTACTATTTCTCCTCCTTTTTATAATAGCTTGCTCTTTAAACTATTATTATTATTAATTATATCAGGTATTACATTTATACTATTTTATTTTAAAAATAAATCAAGAAAAAAAGTAGATAAAATTAGAGAACAAATTTCTCGTGATTTACATGACGAACTTGGTTCAAATGTAAGCAGCATAAACATTTTGGCACAATTGATAAAAAGTAATAATGTAAATCAAAAAAACTCACAATTAATAGAAAAACTTTCTTCTAATTCAAATCAAATAAGCCAAACAATAAATGATATTATCTGGAACGTTAATCCAAAATTTGATAATTTAGAATCTCTTATTAATAAAATAAATCGCTATGCCACATCTATCTTAGATAGTAAAGAAACACAATATAATATTGACACATCGCAATTTCATAAAAACATTAAATTATCTAATGTTAAAAAGTATAATTTGTATCTTATTTGCAAAGAAGCCATAAATAATGCTGTAAAATACTCTAAAGCAAAAACAATATCATTATCCATTTACTATCAATCAACTTATATTATTATTTCTATAGAAGATGATGGAATTGGTTTTAACTCTGATGCTTACGATATTGGAAATGGATTAAACAACATGCATCAAAGAGCCAAAATAATTAAAGCTGAATTATCAATACTTTCAAAAAAAAACAAAGGAACCTTAATTAAAATTAAACTAAAATGATTACAATAAGTATATATGAAGACAGATCTATAATGAGAGAATCATTAAAATTATTATTAGAATCTGTAACAGAATTTAAAGTAGTAGGTTTATTTCCTAATTGCAAACGTGCAGATGAGCAAACATTAGAGTTATTACCTGATGTTGTATTAATGGATATTGATATGCCTGAAATAAATGGAATTGAGGGAGTGAAAAAAATTAAAAATGTAAAACCCGAAACACAAATTATTATGCTAACTGTTTTTGAAGATGACGATAAAATTTTTGATGCTATAAAAGCAGGAGCTGATGGGTATTTACTAAAAAATACGATACCACAAGATTTAATTAATGCTATAAAACATACGTCAATTGGAGGTGCATCTATAAGCCCAGGAATAGCAATCAAAGTATTAAATGCCTTTAGAGAAATTTCTGTTACTAAACCTAAACAAAATTTTGACTTAAGTAAAAGAGAACAAGAAGTTTTAGAATTATTAGTGAAAGGATATTCCTATAAAAAAATTGCTGAAACAAGTTTTGTCTCAATAGACACAGTTAGATCTCATATAAAAAACATTTACTTAAAACTACAAGTAAATTCAGCCACAGAAGCAGTTTCTAAAGCCTTAAAATTAAAAATTGTAGAATTTTAATTTTAAAACTATTTTTTAAGAATCTTAGTATTAATTATTCCTTCTGATGTTTTTATGGATATAAAATAAACTCCTGAAGCAATATCTTTACTAAAATTAATTTTAATTGTATGCATATCATTTTCTACAATATCAAATCGTACATCGTTTCCTAATATATCTGTAATTACAACATCTTGAGGATTCTTATTTAATGTAATATAAAAACTCTGATTAACCGGATTGGGAAATAATTTAAATTCAAGTGTTTTTATTAATTGATTTACTTCAACATTTGTTCCATTTAATAAATTATGTGCAGCACACACATTGGGGATTCCCCAGCCATAACTATTATCAGGATTAGATGATTGTGAGGCTGTTGATTTAAGTGCTTGTAATATTTGCATATTTGTTTTTGTTGGATTAGCCTGCCATAAACAGGCTACAGCTCCAGCTAATATAGGCGTTGCATAAGATGTGCCATTGCCCGATCCAAAATTAAATCCAGGACTACAAACATAAGCCCCCTCACCCATCGAACTTAAATCAGGTTTAATCCTTCCATCTGCTGTTGGACCCACAGAACTAAATCCAGAATGTACACCACCTGAATTTACTGAACCTACAGTACAAATACTATCAGCATCTGCTGGTACACCAATATAATTCCATGGCCCTCCACCTTCATTACCAGCTGCATTTAAAACAAATATGCCTTTTCTAGCGGCCATTGTTGCTGCTATCGACGCCACTGAGGTTTTACCATCCAAATCAAAATACACATGATCTTGAGATGAAATATCAAATGTTGTATATCCTAATGAAGTTGTTGTAATATCTGCTCCTACACTATCTGCAAACTCTGCCGCAACCACCCAATTACATTCTTCAATAATTTTTTCACTTGAAACATCTTCTGATCTCAATAACCAATATTTTGCTTTTGGACTAGTTCCAATCAATTGTCCAGGCGTATTACCTGCCATTAAAGAAAGACAGTTAGCCCCGTGTAAATAATCTTCGTAAACAGATGTATTACCTTGAACGTAATCTCTAGTGCCTAAAATTCTACCTTCATTTCTTAACGAATCAAAAACAGGATTAACATCTGCTTGATCAAAGCCAGCATCAATAACTGCTATTACCATATTTTGTCCTCTATAACCTAAATTATGCATACAATCAACACCTATTTGATTAGCCTGAGAATATGAGTAACCATAATTGTAACCAGTATTTGCTGTAGTTTTTTTAAAAGAATTATAAACTGGTTTAATTTCTTGTTCTTTAATTGATGAATGCACTTTAGCAACAGGTGACGAACTTAAAACACATGTTAAACTATTAATAGCTAATAGTTGATTGGCATTATTAACAATAACAATCGCTGCATTTAGCCATTTTGATTTTTGAAATACTTGTGCTCCAGTTGAATTAACTTGATTTATATATGTTTGATTAACAGGTAAATCTGTAATATCAATTGGTATGGATTGATTTACTCTTCTAGCAATTGATTTTGCTGAGAGAAAAGCACTTGGATTACTAATTGAATAAGGAGATCCATTTTTGTTTTTAAATTTCACCCAATATTTAGTAGGCGTTTGGGCTTTAAAGCTGACTATAAAAATGTTTAAAAAACAAGTTATTAAAAAAAATTTAATAGTATTCATATTTAAGTTACAATTAATCTAAGACAAATATTTTTAATATTAATCAATATCTAATGTTATTGAGCAAATTAAACCCCTTATTATAAGTTAAAATCAATATAATGATATCGTGTTCAAATAATTTCGAACAAGCTTAAAATTACTAATAAATATAATTATTACAATATAAAAATAAGCTTAAATTAGTGCCAAAATAATAAGTATATGGCAGATTTTTCCAATCATAAATTTGGCACTAAAGCTATTCATGCTGGTGCCGAAGCAGACCCTTCAACTGGTGCAATTATGACACCAATATTTCAAACATCTACATACGTTCAAGAATCTCCAGGCACTAACAAAGGATATGGATATGCTCGTGGAAAAAATCCTACAAGAGAAGCTTTACAAAAAAATATTGCTGCACTTGAAAATGGCAAACACTGTGTGTGCTTTAGCAGTGGTATGGGGGCTACAGATGCTGTAATGCGAATGTTAAAACCAGGTGATGAAGTAATTACTGGAGATGATTTATATGGTGGATCTTATAGATTATTTACTAAGATATATGAAAACTATGGCATTAAATTTCACTTTATTAACTTAACACATGCAAACAACATAAAACAGTATATTAACGCTAATACAAAGTTAATTTGGGCTGAGACGCCAACAAATCCTACAATGCAAATTATTGATATTGAGGCTTGTGCTAAAATAGCCAAGGAAAATAATTTATTATTAGCTGTAGATAATACATTTGCATCTCCTTATTTACAAAACCCTTTAAATTTAGGAGCTGATATAGTAATGCATTCAGTAACTAAATATTTAGGAGGACATAGCGATGTGGTAATGGGAGCATTAATTACAAATGATGATAAATTACACGAACAAATTTATTTTATATTAAATAGCTGTGGAGCTAATCCTGGTCCTATGGATTCGTTTTTAGTAATGCGTGGTATTAAAACATTACATTTACGAATGGAACGTCATTGTTTTAATGGACGTAAAGTAGCAGAGTATTTAAAAACACATCCTAAAATTGAAAAGGTGTATTGGCCTGGTTTTACAGACCATCCCAATCATGATGTAGCAAAAAAACAAATGAAAGATTTTGGAGGAATGATATCAATTGTATTAAAAGATGCTTCTTTAGAAGATACATTTAAAATTGCTTCTTCTTTTAAAGTGTTTTCCTTAGCAGAGTCTTTAGGAGGTGTAGAATCATTAATTAATCATCCTGCTACGATGACACACGCCTCTATACCAAAAGCAGAAAGAGACAAAGCTGGTGTTGTAGAAAACTTACTGCGCTTAAGTGTGGGAGTTGAAGATGTTGAAGATTTAATAGAAGATTTAAAACAAGCATTAAACTAATAAAAAATTCATTCGTTTAATACTGTTATTAATTATTAAACGAATGAATTTATCATTTTATAAATTACATGTCTCATTCTGTATCTATAGTAAATTATTATAACACCACTCCATTTATGTATGGCATAAGACATTCTAATTTTAAATCAAAAATTAAATTAGAACTTGATATACCAAGTATTTGTGCTCAAAAATTAAAAAATAAAAAGGTTGATATAGGATTAGTTCCTGTTGCCATTTTACCTGAATTAGATTCTTTTAACATTATTACAGATTATTGTATTGGCGCAATTGGAAAAGTAGATAGTGTAAATTTATATGCTGAAAAACCATTAGACCAACTAACTCATGTATTGTTAGATTATCAATCTAAAACATCTGTTACATTAATACAGGTATTAAATAAATTTTTTTGGAAAAAAAATATTCAATTTATACCTGCTTTCGAAGGTTTTGAGAAAAAAATTACTCATTCAACTGGAGCCGTTATTATTGGAGACAGAACATTTGGATTAACTCAACATTCATACAAATATGATTTAGCTGAAGAATGGCAAAAATATACTAGTTTGCCTTTTGTATTTGCTTGTTGGGTTAGTAATATAAAATTAGCTGATGATTTTATTTCCGATTTTAATCAAACACTAGAGTTTGGTGTTAGCCATATTAAAGAAGCGGTTATTGAAAATCCTAAACATGTAAAAGGATTTGATGCATTAGACTATTTGCAAAATAAAATCTCTTATCATTTGGATATAGAAAAAAAGAAAGGATTAACAAAATTTTTAGAATTAATGAAAGAACTTTAATCTATAAATTAGTTTCTAGTTTCTTAGCTTCATTCCAATATTCATCCATTTCTGATAAAGAGCAATCTGCCAACGCTTTACCTTTTGATAGTATCTTTTGCTCCATATAATTAAAACGCGAAATAAATTTTTTATTAGTTTTTTCTAATGCATCTTCTGGATTTACTTTTAAAAATCTTGCGTAATTTATCAATGCAAAAAACACATCTCCAAATTCTTGTTCTAATTTTTGCTGATTCTTAGCTTTTATTTCAACTTGTAATTCAGCTAATTCTTCTTGAACTTTATCCCAAACTTGACTAGGTTCTTCCCAATCAAAACCTATAGCCTTAGCTTTATCTTGTATTCTAAGAGCTTTTAACAAAGACGGCATACTATTTGGAACTCCAGATAATGCACCTTTATTTCCTTCTTTTTGTTTTAATTTTTCCCAATTTTGAATAACATTATCAGCATCTGTTACAGTAACATCACCATAAATATGAGGATGGCGAAAAATCATTTTTTCACATAGTGAATTAATAACATCTGTTATATTAAAATCATTTGTTTCACTTCCTAATTTAGAATAAAAAACTAGGTGTAATAATATATCTCCTATTTCTTTTTTGATTTCAGTTTTATCTCCCTTTAATATAGCATCACTCAATTCGTATGTTTCTTCAATCGTTAAGTGCCTTAAACTTTCAAAAGTTTGTTTTTGATCCCACGGGCATTTTGCTCGCAAATCATCCATGATATTTAATAACCTTTCAAAAGCAACTAATCTTTCGTCTGCCATTACAAATAACTTAAAATTGCTTTTTCAACCTCTTCACTATCCCATTTTGAATCAATATTAGGCATCATCATTATTTTATCCATAATAGCTTGTTGTTTATTTCCCGCTGCTAATGCCTCACTATATCTAATATGTGGGCTATAGGTTACCATACTATATAACGGAATCCATTTTTCAGGATATTTTGCGCTAAACTGAGCTTCAATTTTCTTTTGTAACAAAAACGTTTTATCAGCAGTTTTATCTCTCATTTCTATAAAGTTAGCAATCGCTAAATCTGCTATTGCATCGCCATCAGGCTTACGTAATGTTTCATATTCTTTTAAACAAGAACCATTTAAATCGCCATACTTGTCAATTAGTTCATTTAAAACCACACAGTCTTCAAAACCACAATTCATGCCTTGGCCATAAAATGGAACAATAGCATGAGCAGCATCCCCTATTAAAGCTATTTTTTCGTCCCATACCCATGGTTTACATTTTACGGTAACTAAACTAGATGTAGGGTTAGAAAACCAATCATCTAACAATGTTGGCATTAATGGTACCGCATCTGGAAACTCTTGATTAAAAAAGTTCATAACATCTTCTTTAGTTTTTACTGTATCAAAAGATAAGTTTCCTTCCATTTGAAAAAATAAAGTACATGTAAAACTACCATCCATATTAGGTAAAGCAATCATCATAAAACTGCCACGAGGCCATATATGTAAACAATTTTTTTCAATTAAATGCTCTCCGTTTGAAGAAGGAGGTATTACTAATTCTTTATAACCGCAATCAATATAAAACTGCTGATAATCAAATCTATCTGATTGAAATTGCATTTGACTCCTTACTGCACTAAATGCGCCATCAGAACCAAAAATAATATCACTTTTAACTTCTGTTTTTTGATTAGTAGATGTATTAAAAAAAGAAAGTTCATTTGTTTTTCTATCCAATTTATCACACCTTTCATCAAAATGAAGTGTAACATTAGGTTGCTGTTCAGCCAAATCCATTAAACGCATATTAATACCACCTCTCGAAACCGAATAAATTGCTTGATTATCTTTACCATATGCTTGATAGGTTGATGAGCCATCTTTTAAATGAATAGATCTTCCATACATAGGAATAGCAATTTTCTTAATTTCTTCAGCAATCCCTACACCCTCTAAACCTCTCCATCCACGATCACTTAGCGCTAAATTAATGGATCTTCCTGCTGAAATATTTGCTTTACGCATATCTGGGCGACGTTCATATACATCAACTTTATAACCACGTTTCGCTAAATAAATTGAAACTAAAGAACCCACTAAACCGGCTCCAACTACTGATATATTTTTTTGATTGCTCATAAGAGATTATTTTTTTGAGAGTACTAATTTATCGTTTTCTTTTAAATAGATACAAATATCACTGTTTTTTGTATTTATGATTTAAATCATTTTTATGTTCTAATTTCTCTATAGCCTGCGCTATACGCCTCGTTCTTGTTTCTGGTTTTTTAGCAGATTCTATCCATTGAATATATTCTTTTCGATGCGAAAAACTTAACGCGTCAAAATTAGCTAATACCTTATATTTCTTAAATTCAAACTCAATATCCTTTGAAACTGTAACTGTTTTATCTTTTGTAACAGCTATTTTTAGCCCTTTTCTATTATTATCAATTGCTTCAAATAAATATTCTAATAGCAACGCTTCGTCTACTTGAGATACATCTGTATATTTAATATGTCGATTATGAACATTTCCAGGATTTTGAACTAATATCTTTTTTTTATCTTTTAATAAAGAACCTTGAAAAAATACAAAAGTCACATGCTTTTTAAAGCCCCAATACCCACAAACCATTCCATTTAAATAATAATTAGGCCCCCATTTCCAATCTTCAATTATTTCCGAATCGGCACTTAAAATTATATCACGTAACTTTTTGCATATGACTTGTGCAAATGGTTCTAACTTTGATATTCCCTCTTCTATTAAAACACTTGCATTAGGATTATGTTTTACTTTTGCCATATTAAATGTAAATTTGAAAAATGCTGAAACAATTTGAATTAAATATTCATAAAAATACACTTTTTACAAAAAATGATAAACTATTGGTAGCATTTAGTGGTGGTATAGATTCGGTTGTGTTAACAGATTTACTTTATAAAACTGGCTATAATATTGAATTGGCTCACTGTAATTTTCAGTTACGCGGAGATGAAGCTAATGCAGATACTGAATTTTGCGAAAAATTTGCTAAATCTAAAAATATACCTTTTCATGTTATATATTTCAACACCAAACAATATGCCTCTATACATAAACAATCTATTCAAATGGCTGCTAGACATTTACGTTACGATTGGTTTAAAAAATTAAAAAATGAGTTTGGGTTTGATTTTATTCTTACAGCGCACCATGCAAATGATAATATTGAAACTTTGCTTGTAAATTTAACCAGAGGCACTGGTATTAATGGATTGCGTGGTATACCGCTTAAACAAAACAATATAATTCGCCCGCTATTATTTGCAACCAAAGAAGAAATTAAACAATATGCTATTTACAATCAATTATCATATAGGGAAGATAGTAGCAATCAAGAAATAAAGTACAAAAGAAATTTTATTAGACACAATATTATTTCTGAATTAAAGAAATTAAATCCAGCACTAGAAGAAACCATGAATCGTTCTCTTCATTTTTTTAATCAAGCGTCTGATATTGTGAAAGATTTTGCGGCATCGAAATATCAATTAATTTGTACCGAACAAAATAATTTACTTTACATAAATATTAAATTTTTACTTAAAGAACAGCAAATTGAAACTTTATTATTTGAATGGCTTTACCCTAAAAGCTTTAAAACCAATCAAATACAACAATTATCAGAAGCTTTAGTATTAGCTAATAAAACAGGAAAGCAATTTTCAACTACAACTCACAAACTCGTAATTGATAGAGAATACATTATTGTAAAAGATTTAAAAACTACTATTGAAACTTGTGAGCACACTATAAATACAATAGATGATACAAAATTCTTACCCATTAATTTGAGTTTTAAAATTATTACTGAAGCTAACTTTACTAAAAATACAAATGAAATTCATATCCCTTACTCCGATAATTTATTTCCTTTAAAACTAAGAAAATGGAAACATGGAGATAAATTTAAACCCTTTGGTATTAATGGATTTAAAAAATTAAGCGATTTTTTCAAAGACAAAAAACTTTCATTATTTGAAAAAGAAAATGTTTGGATTTTAGAACACAAAAATAATATTATTTGGGTTGTGGGATATAGAATGGATGATAGATACAAGATAACAGATAGTGACAAAAACATCCTTCATATCACAGTAAATAATTAAAATAAAAAATCCCGCATGCGGGATTTTTTATTTTAAGCAATATTTAAAACTTAAACTACCATCCTAAAACCCACGAAAAAATTAAAGGCGCAACAATTGTAGCATCACTCTCTACAATAAATTTAGGCGTATCGATATCTAGTTTACCCCATGTAATTTTTTCATTTGGCACAGCTCCAGAGTAAGAACCATAAGACGTTGTTGAATCTGAAATCTGACAGAAATAACTCCAAAAAGGAACATCATGCATTTCCATATCTTGATATAACATTGGCACAACACATATAGGAAAATCTCCTGCTATACCACCGCCAATTTGAAAAAATCCAATTCCTTTTCCTCCACTATTTTTCGGATACCAATCAGCTAACCAAGCCATATATTCTATACCACTTTTCATAGTAGATGCTTTTATATCGCCTTTAATAACATATGATGCAAAAATATTACCCATAGTACTATCTTCCCACCCAGGAACAACAATTGGCAAATTACGTTCTGCTGCTGCTAACATCCAGCTATCTTTTGGATCTATTTCATAATACTGTTTTAACTCTCCACTTAACAATATTTTATACATATATTCATGCGGAAAATAACGTTCTCCTGCTGTATCTGCATCTTTCCAAATTTTATAAATATGCTTTTGTAAACGACGAAATGCTTCTTCTTCAGGAATACAAGTATCTGTTACCCTATTGTAATGATTTTCTAATAAATCCCACTCTTCTTCTGGAGACAAATCACGATAATTTGGCACTCGCTTGTAATGACTATGAGCTACTAAATTCATGATATCTTCTTCTAAATTGGCACCAGTACAAGATATAATATCTATTTTACCCTGACGAATCATTTCAGCTAATGATTTTCCAAGTTCAGCCGTGCTCATTGCTCCAGCTAATGTTACCATCATTTTACCACCTTCGGTTAAATGTGTTTCATAACCTTTAGCAGCATCTACTAAAGCGGCTGCATTAAAATGTTTGTAATGTGTTTCTATAAATTTGGAAATAGGTCCTTTGTTAGCTGCTGTTGACATAATATTATTTTTTGTGTGGCAAATTTAATACTTATAGCTTAATAATTACATGTAACATTAAACTTTATCTAATAAAAAAAGCCCCACATAAATGTGAGGCTTTTAAACTAAATTATATAAATTAGAAATGGAAATTTAATCTAATTGTTCCACTAGGACCAAAAACTCCATTGTTTTTGTCAGTATCTAAGCCAAAAGCAGATGATTTACCTGTTTTTTCATCAGTTGTAGTAACTGCTGAACCACTAACTGCTTGAGTAGATGTTGTACCTTGACCAGTAGTAGTTAAACCAATTCCCCATCCAAATTCGCCACCAATAGAAATTTTTGGAGCTACAAAGTATTCAGCACCAACAAAAGCACGAACGCCAAATCCAAATTTAAATCCATCTTTAGTAACTGTATTTCTTGAAGTAAGCGCACCACTAGTAGCTACACTACCATCAGGATTCCAAGTTGTAGATGTTGGGTTAGAGTTAGTAGTTGTCATTTCATTACCATACTCTTTAGTTACTTTATTAGTACCTATCATTAAAGCAGCTTCTGCTCCATAAACACCTTGTAATCTAGTTTTTCCACGACGTTTTTCTAAACCTACAGTAACTCCTATGTTAGTTGAGCTTCTTTTCCAAGTATCAGAAACTCTATCTGTTGCAGTAGCTCCAGAAGCTTCAGATTGAACTAAATTTTCTCTTTTATCAGATCCAAATCCTAAACGAATACCTGCACGATAAGCTGTGTTAGCATCTTTAAATTTTTTACCTACAATCCACATATTTGTGTTTGCATAATCCCATGTTGGAGCTGTATTTGAATTTGTCTTACCAAAAAAATTACCTGCGTAATTTAAAAATGGAGCTGCATCAATACCAATTGCATAATCACCAGCTTCTGGTAAAAATGGTTCACCTTTTTTTGAAGTTAAATCTTGAGCGAAGGCCGATGTTACACCGAAAGCCATTGCTACTAAAGCGATTGATTTTTTCATAATTGTTTTTTTATTTGGTTTATTGTATTACAAATTTGAGCAATTAAACGCCATATTAAACTTACATTAACCGCACAATTATAAACAAGAGTATGTTAATATCGAAATCGTTTAATAACCTTGATTTTATTACGTTTTATCTTGCAACATAGGTACAAACTTAAACTTACCAAAGGTTTGTTTATCAAATTCTGTAACAGATTTTTTAGTAATAACATTCATAATTTGCTCATCTCCTTCACCAAGTGGAATAACCATAATACCACCAATAGATAATTGGGCTAATAAATCTTGAGGGATAAAAGGCGCTGCAGCTGTTACTATAATTTTATCAAAAGGAGCAAATTGAGGCAATCCTTTATACCCATCTCCATATACTAACTTTGCTCCTTTATATCCTAATAAAGGCAAAAACACTTTTGTTTTGTCAAACAACTCTCTTTGTCTTTCAATAGAAAAAACTTTAGCTCCCATTTCTATTAATACGGCCGTTTGATAACCACAACCAGTACCTATTTCTAATATTTTATCGCCTTTTTGTATATTTAGTTTTTCGGTTTGAAATGCTACTGTAAATGGATGTGATATAGTTTGACCTGCACCAATTTTAAGTGCCTTATCAGAATAAGCGTGATCTAGTAATGCGGGGCGTTCAGTAGATTGATCAAAAAACAAATGCCTTGGCACTTTTAATAGTGTGTTTAAAACAGCCTGGCTCAAAATTCCTTTTTCTTTCAACTGCTCTACTAATCGCTTCCTTTTTCCTTGATATAAATATTCGTCTTCTTTACTAATATGAATTTGCATGCTTTAAAATTATGCATAAAAAACATTTAAGTTTAGCAATAAACAATGGCTTTCTAACAATCGACTTTTAATAGAGAATTATTAGTTTATTTTCATAATTTGTAACAAAACAGGTATTACATTTATTTTTTTGATAAATAATGTATTAAAAATCAGATATTTAAAATTATTCTGAATTTATTTTTTGTTATGGCAATACAATAAGTACTGTTATCTTTACGTTTTAGAAACAATATGCAAAGACGTTTACAGTACTTAATTTTATTATGTAACTTATTATTTTTTATTTCATGTAAAAAAGATAAGTTAAAATCGCCTGAGTCTTCATTTTTAGTTACAAATCCTGTTTCATTAAGTACTAATTTTTTCACTCAAGGAACCAATAGTCAAAAAATTACGGATATCTGGTATTATGTAAATGGTCAATTTAAAGGTGTTTTCCCAGTTGGAAATGTAATGCCTATTGTTGCGTCTGGAAGCGCAGAAATAACTCTATTTGCTGGAATTAAAAACAATGGGATATCTGCCACCAGAATTCCTTACCCTTTTTATAATTCAATCACCTTTAATCAAGTATGTGAGCCAGGAAAAACTTATACTATATCTCCCGTTTTTCAATACAATAGTGGTACTTTTTTTTATTATCATGAAGAATTTGAATCTACTGGTTGTTATTTTACATCAGCTGGAGATTCTGATTTTGTATGGACATCCGATCCATTAAAAACATTTGGAGGCACTGGAAAATCTATATTTATGTCGATGAGCGACTCTAAACCTACCGCAAGAATGTTACAATCAACAGCCTATTTTTTACCGTCAGGTGGTGCTACTGTATATTTAGAATTAAATTATAAATGTAATCAACCATTTACTATTGGAGTTATTGGAGGTGGCTCAGATGAAAGAACAGCACTAACTGTTAATACATCTAACGAATGGAATAAAATATATGTTCAATTAACGAGTGTAATAAGTACACAACCTACTTACCCCGATTATAAAGTGTTTATACATGCAAATAAACAGGTTGCTTCACCAGAAATTTATATTGATAACGTTAAATTAATTTATCAATAGTGAATAAAGTACTTCAAACATTAAAATACGTTTTTACTGATTATATATCAGCGGGTTTAGCGTGGAGTTTATTTTATTTATACAGAAAATTATATATTGAACCTGATAAATTTGGTAAATTACCAAATCAAATTTTTGATAAACAATACATTGTAGGAATTGTAGTTTTACCCATTGTTTGGCTATTAGCCTATTATTTAACAGGTTTTTATAAAAATATATATCGTAAATCTCGAATAAATGAATTTATTCAAACCTTTGCAACATCCATCGTTGGTGTAACATTTATTTTCTTTTTTATATTATTAGATGACTTTGTACCTAGTTATAAAGCCTATTACAAAGTATTTACAGTTTTATTTATTTTACATTTTATAATTACAGCCACTTTTAGATTTATATTATCAACCATCACTAACTACAAAATTAATTTAGGTAAAATTGGCTTTAATACTATTATTATTGGCAGTAACCAACGAGCATTAAAAATTTACGAAGAAATAACCTCTAGTCATAAATCTTCTGGAAATAAATTTATAGGATTCATTCATCTTGACGAAAAAAATGGATTTTCTAACCAATTAAAACAAAAGTTAAATCACTTAGGTGAATATGCTGATTTAAAAGAAATTGTGCATAATTATCAAATTGAAGAAATAATAATAGCAATAGAATCTTGGGAGCACACCTATTTAGAAAAAATAATTAATGAATTAAATGATTTTGATGCGATTATAAAAATTATACCCGACATGTATGATATTCTTTCTGGTCAGGTAAAAATGAATTCTATCTCAGATACTGCACTTATTATTATTAATAAACAAGTAATGCCTAATTGGCAACAAGCGGTTAAACGATTTATAGATGTTTTTGTTTCTGTAATGGTAATTGGATTATTCTTTTGGATATATATCATCCTAATGATTGTTGTAAAACTAAGTTCTAAAGGAACCATCTTTTTTAAACAAGAAAGGATAGGAAAAGGAGGTAAACCATTTAATATAATAAAATTTAGAACCATGTATTCTGATGCCGAAAAACATGGACCTTTATTATCAAAAACCGACGATCCAAGAATTACCAAAGCAGGTCGTTTTTTAAGAAAAGTTAGATTAGACGAAATACCTCAGTTTTACAATGTTATAGTGGGCGATATGAGTTTAGTTGGTCCCCGCCCTGAACGTAAATTTTTTATTGACCAAATTGTTGTGCAAGCTCCTCATTTTGTACATTTACATAGGGTTAGGCCTGGCATTACAGGATATGGGCAAGTAAAATATGGATATGCTGAAAATATTGAGCAAATGGTTTCTAGGATTAAGTTTGATTTATTGTATATCGAAAATATGAGCTTACTAACAGATTTTAAAATTCTTATTCATACAATATTAATTGTGATACAGGGAAGAGGAAAATAAAAAATGTTGAATTTTTAAATATAAATGTTGAATTTTACAAAAAACAAAAAATGAAACTATTAATTACTGGCGGAGCAGGCTTTATTGGATCTCATGTAGTTAGATTATTGGTAAATAAATACCCCAACTACTCTATTTTTAACCTAGACAAATTAACTTATGCCGGAAACTTGGCTAATTTAAAAGATATAGAACAAAAGCCCAATTACACATTTATAAAAGGAGATATTGTTGATGCTGATTTTATTAATCAATTATTTAAAAAACATCAATTTAATGCTGTTATTCATTTAGCAGCCGAAAGCCATGTTGATAGAAGCATCACAAATCCTTTAGAATTTGTTTATACAAATGTGATAGGAACAGTAAATTTATTAAATGCAGCCAGAGAATTACACAAAACAGACGCTACTAATTTCACTAAATTTTATCATGTGTCAACCGATGAAGTGTATGGCTCTTTAGGCGATACTGGTTTATTTACAGAAACCACAGCTTACGATCCTCACAGTCCATACTCTGCTTCAAAAGCAAGTTCAGATCATTTTGTAAGAGCATACCATGACACATATAAGCTGCCTTGTGTCATTTCTAATTGTTCAAATAATTATGGGCCCTATCATTTTCCCGAAAAATTAATTCCATTATGCATTAATAATATAAAAAACAATAAACCTTTGCCTATCTATGGAAAAGGAGAAAATGTAAGAGATTGGTTATTTGTAGAAGATCATGCTCGTGCTATTGATGTCATATTTCATCATGCAGCACTCGGTAGCACATATAATATTGGAGGACATAACGAATGGACTAACATTGATGTAATTCGTTTACTATGTGATATGATGGATGAAAAACTTGGAAGAGCAAAAGGAACAAATCAAAAATTAATCACTTTTGTTACAGATCGTGCAGGCCACGATTTACGTTATGCAATTGATTCAACAAAGCTACAACAAGAACTAGGATGGAAACCATCTCTACAATTTGAAGAAGGTCTTTCTAAAACAGTAGATTGGTATTTACAAAACGAAGAATGGCTTACTAATGTTACTTCTGGAGCATATGCAAACTATTACGAAAAACAATACCAACACTAATTTCTAATTATTTATAATCTTTAGTATCAATAAAAATGGTTTTTAGTAGTATTACCTTTTTAATTTACTTTTTACCCATTTTTTTATTGGCTTATCACCTCACGCCAAATAAATTTAAAAATGGATGCCTCCTCATTTTTAGTATTATTTTTTATGCGTGGGGAGGTCCAAAATTTATTTTTGTGATTTTAGGAACTACTTTATTAGATTTTATTTTAGTAGCTAAAATGGCAGAATCTAAATCCTCTAAAACAAAAAAACAATTACTTGTTGTTTCTTTACTAATGAATCTTGGGTTATTATTTTATTTTAAATATTCTAACTTTTTTATTGATAACATTAACGCCATTTTAAGTTTAGCTAAATTAAAAGAAATTAGCTGGTTAAAAATTGTACTGCCAATAGGGATTTCATTTTATACATTTGAAAGTGTAACATACGTTGTTGATGTATACAGAGGAATACACAAACCATTAAAAAACTTTTGGCATTATCAAACTTACATTTTATTATTTCCAAAATTAATTGCTGGGCCAATTGTTAGATATCATGATATTGCTGATCAAATAACAAACCGTGAAAAAAATCACACAACTGATATCAAATTAAGTGGGTTTTATACGTTTTGTATAGGTTTAGCAAAAAAAATAATTATCGCTAATACGATTGGATCACAAGCAGATGATGTATTTAAATTAGGAATTGAAAACATAGATACTAGTGCTGCTTGGGTTGGAGCAATTGCCTATACTTTTCAAATTTACTTTGATTTTAGTGGGTATAGCGATATGGCAATTGGCTTATGCAAAATGATAGGCATTAAACTTCCTGAAAACTTTAATAACCCCTATTTATCATCAAGTATAACTGAATTTTGGAGAAAATGGCATATAACATTAGGAACTTGGATGAAGAATTACTTATATATTCCATTAGGAGGTAATAAAGTAAACTCTAATTATAAATTATATAGAAATTTATTTATTGTGTTTTTATTATCTGGATTATGGCATGGTGCTAGTTGGAATTTTATTATTTGGGGAGCTTTTCATGGATTATTTTTAATTTTAGAAAGGTTATTTTTATTAAAAATCTACAATAAAATAGGTAAACTATTTTCAACAATGATTACTTTTTTAATAGTAGTTGTAGGTTGGGTATATTTTAAAACTGAAGATCTAGCTCAAGCAAATCATATTGTAAAAACAATGTTTAGCTTTAATTTTTCTGATGGAAAATTTGCTTTACATAATGATTTCTATTTTTCATTATCACTAGCTGTACTTTTTTCGTTTTTTGCTTTTACGCCATTCACAAAAAAAATTCAAGAAAAGGTGTATGGAGAAAGTCATACTAACACATCAAATACAATTATGTTAATAGTTAGTATTACTCTATTTTATATATCGTTAAGCTATATAGCTGCTTTAGATTTTAATCCTTTTATATATTTTAGATTTTAAATCATGACAAAACCAAAAATATATAATAGCTTTATTTTTATAGCTTTTTTATCCATTTGCTTCCCAATGATGATGGGATGGGTTAAAAAAAACAATAAACCAAACTTAATAGGTATTGTAATAAGTGACGTTAATCCAGATTCTCTACTAAAAAAAAATAAATCGATTTGGTTTAATGGAGAGTATCAATCTTTAAAAGATGATTACAATAACGATCACTGGCCTTTTAAAGAATTATTTGTGAAGCTCAATAATCAATTTTATTACAATGTATTCAACCAAATAAGAGTAAACTCATTTGTATTAGGAAAAGATAATTATGTATACAGTGAAAATTATATTTTTTCGGCATTTGGAGATGATTATGTGGGAGAAGAAAAAATAAAAACAAAAATAGAAAAAGCAAAAGTAATCCAGGATTCGTTAAAGAAAAAGGGAATTGACTTACTATTTGTATACGCTCCTGGCAAAGGAGAATATTGCATAGAACAAATTGAAGACAAATATAAACACCCAATAATTAAAACAAACTATCAAGAATACATTTATCAATCAAAAAAATTAGGATTGAACGTATTAGATTTAAAAGCCTATTTCCAAATATTAAAACCAACAACACCATACCCCCTATTTCCAAAGTTTGGGCATCATTGGAGCTATTATGGTGAATGCTTAGCCGTAGATACAATAATTAAACATATTGAATTCATACATCATTGCGATATTCCAAATATAGTTTGGGATAAATCTAAAATTGAAGTTGTAGATACAGCAAGAAGTAGAGATGCAGATGTTTTAAAAAGCATGAATTTATATAGTAACCCTAAACAAAACATGAAACTTGCATATCCGCAAATTATGTTTGAACAAGATTCTATAAAAAACACCACAAAAGTATTAACTATTGCAGATAGCTATTGGTACGGACCTGTTTACATGGGAGTTGGACAAAATTGTTTTGCAAATGGACAATTTTGGTATTACAATAATAAAGTAATCCCTTCTCCTATTCCTGGACAAAAAGTAGAAGTTTGGGAACTCGATTTAAAAAAAGAAATAGAAAGTAATCAAGTAATTATGGTACTATATTCTGATGGAAATTTGCCAGCTTATGGTAATACATTTATTGATGATGTTTATGAATTATACACCAATCCAACAAAGTATTATACACGCATAACAAAAAATAAAACAATAAAAGAATTTGAAAAACAAATAAGAGAAAAACCTATTTTATTAAAAAAAGCAACTCAAAAATCATTAGATTTTCAAATCTCACTTGATTCCGCTATAAAATTAGACGCAATGAAACTTGCTGGTATAAAGTAATAACAAACTTTAATAACTTATCTTTTTTTTGTACTTTGTGTTACATAAAACAAAAAACATGAAATTATATTTTCTCACACTATTCATATTTGCAAGTTTATTTAATAAACTAAATGCACAAAATTACCCAAGTTTAAATATTTCTTTACTTGCGCATATTGATCCAGAGAAAGATAATACTGGAAGCGACGGAAGAAAATATTCAGGATGTTGGGGTTGGTTTCAATCTTCAAAAAATAAAGAATATGCAATAGTAGGTACCAGTAGCCAAACTTATTTTATTGATGTAACACAACCAAATAATCCATTTATAGTAGATTCTGTAAAAGCAAAAAGAGCCGGCTGTACTTGGAGAGAAATAAAAACCTATCAAAATTATTGTTATATCGTTAGTGATGATTCTCCACCAAACAGTTTTCAAATTGTTGATATGCAATATTTACCCGATTCTGTCCATATTATTCATGATGGAACAACCTACTTTGAAAGAAGCCACACTATTTTTATTGATAATAATAAACTGTATTGTGGCTCTGTAACAGATGCTTCGGGTAATGGTTACTCAACCATGAGAGTATACAGTTTAGCAAATCCGGCTGCTCCATTACTAATTAGGAAACTAGAACAGGATGTAAACAACACGCTAATTGATGTTGTTCATGATATGTTTGTTAGAAACGATACAATTTACGCCTCTTGTGGATTTAAAGGCTATCACATACTAAAATTAACAAGCGCTAATACATTTTCTTTACTACAATCTTATACAGGATACCCATATAGCGGCTATAATCACAGTTCATGGCAAACAGATGATAGAAAAACTATTGTGTTTGCTGATGAAGTAGCCACTGGCTTACCAGCTAAAGTAATAGATGTAACAAACATAAATAATATAACATTACTAGACACAATTCGCTCTAATTATGGTGCAACAGCCCATAATCCATATATTGTAGGGAACAATTGGTGCTGGATGAGCACTTATCATGATGGTATATACTTATACGATATTTCAAATCCTTCAAATACAACCATACATGGTTATTTTGACACCTATCCACAACAAGGCGCTGGAAATACAATAAATACTTACTCTGGTTATAGAGGTAATTGGGGAGCTTACCCATACTTACCAAGTAAAATAATCATTGCATGCGACATGCAAAATGGAATTTTTATTTTAGATGGTGATAATACTTATAAAAACTCTGTAGGTATTAATGAACTTAAAAAATCTTCATTTTCAATATTTCCAAATCCTTGCTCTAAAGAAATTAACTTAATAATCGCTAATCAAAATAACCAAATAATTAGTTGCATAATTTCAGACATATTTGGCAATATTATTCATGAACAAACAATGGATATAAAATCGCAATTAATAAAAACAACTCTTATGAATAACAAATTATCTAATGGATGTTATTACATTACCTTAAAAGGAAAACATACTTTTGAAACACAAAAAATAATTATTCAAAATTAAAAAAGATGATATTTACCAAAAATTCAACTATTGGAATTGTAGGCTCAGGAGCTATGGGTAGTGGCATAGCACAAGTTGCAGCAACTGCTGGGCATAAAACAATAATTTATGACACGAATACCAATGCATTAGAAAAAGCTAAATTAAATTTAACTAACTCTTTAACTAAGTTAGTTGAAAAACAAAAAATTACTACCGATAAAGCGCAATCTATTTCTAGCTTAACCAGCTACTCATCTTCTATTGAAGATTTTAAAACATGTGATTTAATTATTGAAGCAATTATTGAAAATCAAGAAATTAAACAATCTGTATTTAAAGAGCTTGAAACCATTGTGTCAAAAACATGTATCTTAGCTTCAAACACATCATCTTTATCAATAACATCAATAGCCTCAGCCTGTCAGAATCCAGAAAAAGTAATTGGTATTCACTTTTTTAATCCTGCCACTTTAATGCCTTTAGTAGAAATAATTCCAGGTGTTGCAACTGATTTAATGATTGCAAAGCAATGCCAAGAATTAATAAATAGCTGGGGAAAAATAACCGTAATGGCAAAAGACACTCCAGGATTTATTGTAAATAGAGTAGCAAGACCTTTTTATAGTGAAGCTTTAAGGATATTTGATGAACAGTTAGCTGATATTGCAACTATTGATTGGGCAATGCGTGAATTTGGCGGGTTTAAAATGGGACCATTTGAGTTAATGGATTTAATTGGTCATGATGTAAATTACATTGTAACTGAAACCGTTTGGAAACAATTTTATTTTGATCCACGTTTTAAACCATCATTAACGCAAAAAAGATTGTTAGAAGCAAATTTTTTAGGAAAAAAAGCGGGTCGTGGTTTTTATGATTACAGAGAAGGCTCTACAAATATTGAACCTAAAAAAAATGAAGAATTAGCGAGATATATAGTTAATAGAATTTTATGCATGCTCATCAATGAAGCTTGCGATGCAACCTATTTAGGGATTGCTTCAGCAAAAGATATTGATTTAGCTATGACTAAGGGAGTAAATTACCCAAAAGGATTATTAAAATGGGCAGATGAAATAGGTCTTAAAAATGTATTAGATACATTAAATACTCTTTACGAAGATTACCAAGAAGATAGATACAGAGCTTGTTTATTATTAAAACAAATGGTAAAACACAATAAAACATTTCATCAGTAATAAAAAAATTAGGAATAACTTAAACAATTTGGAAATACTGTAATTGTTTTTTATATTTGATTATAAAAAAGTAACCAAATGAAAAAAGTAATTTTATCTGCCATTTATATTTTTATTGTAGGAAGTATTTTATTTATTTCTTGTAAATCAAAAAACGATAGTAGTGCAATAGGTCCTACCTATAAATCTGAAGCCCCAGGAGGCACAGGAGCAAATCCTAATATGACAAATGTTACAACAACAGGATCTGTTGCTACAACTTCAACACAACAAAACTCAAGTATGACAGGTGTAGGAACCGGCGCTTCTTGGTTAAGTTATGGTTGCCAGGCAGGACAAACTTGTTTATTAAATGTAAATTCAAGTACTAGTACAACTATATCAGTGTGTTTTTCTGCACCTCCAACAAATGGAACATACCAATTAGTTTCATCTGCAGCACAATTAGCCACAGGAAAAGCATTTATGACTGTTATTAATCCTCCTAGCCAAGACGCAGGAAGTATTTGGTATTCTTCTGCAGGAAATGTAACTGTTACAGTATCTGGAACAAGTATTTCTGCTGCATTTTCAAATATAGCATGTTATAAAACTCCAGGTTCATTTTACTCGGTTACGGTTTCTGGGCAAGTTGGTTGTTTATAAAACTAAAGAATACTAACTTTAAGGCTCTACAAGTGTAGAGCCTTTTTTATTATTACGAAAACACTTTCTTACATAGTAAACAATTTAAAAGCATCTTATTACTTTGATGTAAGAGCCCTTGCTGTAATGCGCATTGGTATAGGAATTATTTTATTGATTGATTTATTTATTCGTTCGTTATCAATTGTAGCATTTTTTACAGATGATGGTGTTTTACCAATACATATATTAAAACAATATAATTGGAGTTCTTTTTATTTTTCATTTCATGCCTTAAATGGAGAATTATGGTGGCAAATATTACTTTTTGGATTAAATGCTATTTGCATTATTTTTTTTATTATTGGGTATCGTACCAGATTATATACCTTTATATGTTGGGTATTTCTCACATCTATTCAAAACAGAAATCCATTTATATTACAAGGAGGTGATGATTTATTACGGATTTTATTGTTTTGGTGTCTATTTTTACCCCTTGGAGAACGTTACTCTATCTTAAAGCAATCCAATTATCGCACATCCTATTTTTCATTAGCAAATATTGGATATATGTTACTACCATGCTCAGTACTGTTTTTTTCAGCATGTTTAAAAAGTTCTAGCGAATGGCACTCTGATGGCACGGCCATATATTATGCATTAAGCTTAGATCAAATAAGACTGCCTTTAGGAACATTTATTTATCAATTTCCGTTGCTCTTAAAAATACTAACACACATTGTTTTATATATTGAATTTATTGCGCCTGTATTAATCATCTTACCATTTGTATCTCATAAAATAAGACTAATAGGGATTTTATGTTATGTTATACTATTTATTGGTATTGCAGGCACATTATATGTTGGTTTATTTTATATTATAGGAATTGTTTCAATCATTGGATTACTCCCCTCTTCTATTATGAATTATTTTGAAAAGCATTTTTACAAAAGCAAAACAATAATTAAACCTATTAATGATATTACTAATTCAAAATCAATTATATTTTTAATATTAAACCATTTTAAAAACTATATTATATTATTTATTATTTGTTTTTGTTTAATGATGAATTTAGGAAGTATTCCAAAATTCCCATATGCGCTAAATGATTATATTATTAATTATGGAAAAGCGTTAAGATTAGAACAAAACTGGGGAATGTTTTCTCCATCAATTTTAAAAGATGATGGATGGTTTGTATATAGTGGATTAAATCATACATTAAGATATATTGACATCAAACATAATTTAGATACAGTAAGCTTTGAAAAGCCTACACCAGTAGTTGAAGAATTTGAAAGTGATAGATGGAGGAAGTTTCAAGAAAACTACGTATTTAATAATAATAATTATATGCGTCCGTTTTATTGTAAATATCTTATTCGCAAATGGAATAAAAATCATCCAAATAATAGTATTAGTGATTTAACAATATTCTTCGTCAAAGAAACTAGTTTACCAAATTATCAAACAAAAGCAATTACAAAAACAGCTGTTTGTAATTGTTTATATAACTAACAAATTAAATGCTAGCTATTTTTTTCAAATACATTAATTACAAATTAACATCATATACAGAACATGATATACACTCTCCGTTTGTTTACGAATTATACATGGAATTGATAAAAAATAAATATCAATTTAATGATTTTAATGAATTAGATCAGATTAGAAAGCAATTACTCAACGATTATTCTATTATTGAAGTAAATGATTTTGGAGCAGGCTCTAAAATTTCAAATACCAATCGTAGAACAATTAAAAGTATTGCAAAATATGGTATATCTCAAAAAAAACAATCTGAATTTTTATACAGATTAATGAATAAATATAATCCAAAGGTGATTGTAGAATTGGGAACTTCTATTGGTTTAACATCTATGTATCTAGCTAAAGCGTCTCAAAAAGCCAACATATACACTATTGAAGGATGTGTAAATTTATGTCAATTTTCACAAAAATTATTTCAAAAAAACAACATAAAAAATATTCATACTATAAATGGAAACTTTGATATAAAATTTTCAGAGTTATTATCACAATTAGATACTATTGATGTTTTATATATTGACGGCAATCATACATATACCTCTACCATAAACTATTTTAAGACAGCGTTAACAAAGAAAAACAATAAATCAATTTTTATTGTTGACGATATCAATTGGAGCAGTGATATGCAACAAGCTTGGAAAGAAATTCATCATCATCCTGACGTTAGTTTAAGTATCGACTTTTTTTCATTTGGATTAATTTTTTTTAGATCTGAACAAAAACAAAAAGAACATTTTGTTTTAAATTTTTAATTAAACTGAAAATAAATTAAAAACCCAGCAGCTAATGCCATAATTACTAAAGCCATAAATCCAAGAATATTAGATATTTTATCATTAACAAATTCTCCCATAATTTTTTTATTATTAGATATATGTAAAATAATTGCTATTAAAACTGGAGCAGTTATACCATATAAAATAGCAGTATAAATTAGTGCTTTAATAGGCGAAACACCAATATAATTCATCGATAGCCCTAACAATAAAGAAATTACAATAATTACATAAAATCCTTTTGCTTCATGAAATTTTTTATCTAATCCTTGAGTCCAACCAAATGTTTCAGAAAAAATATATGATAACGAACCGCTCAAAACTGGAATAGCAATAAGCCCCGTACCAATAACACCGATTGCAAAAAGTAAATAAGCAGCGTTACCAGCTAATGGTTTTAACGCCATGGCAGCTTGCTCTACAGTGTCTATTTGATGTATTCCGGCATTGAATAAAACAGTACCTGTAGTTAATATAATAAAATACATCACAAATCCTGAAACAGTCATTCCAAAATCAACATCTTTTTTCATTTCATGAATTATTTTTTTATTCACTATTAAATGTCGCTTTTTATGTTTCATTTCTTCTACTTCTACGGAAGCTTGCCAAAAAAACAAGTATGGCGAAATGGTAGTTCCTAATATGCCCACTAATATTGCCAAGAAATCTTTATTAAAGGTAATCTCTGGGATAAAGGTAGATTTTATGATGTCTGAAAAATTTTGTTCATATAAAAACGGAACAATAAAATAAACGAGCATAACAATGCATAAATATTTTAAAACCGACGCTATTTTTTGATAAGGTAAATAAATAATTAACCCCAATAATAAAACTGTAAAAAACACACTAAAAAAAGTAGCATCTATTGATGGGAATAACAGATTTCCAACAGCACCCATCCCTACAATATCAGCACCTATATTCATTACTATAGCCGGAAAGCTAAACAATAACATAATATATAAAATAGGTTTAGGATAATGTTTTTTAAGAGTGCCTGTTAAACCTTGTGATGTAACTAACCCTATGCGGGCGCACATTTGTTGAATAGAAGCCATTAAGGGAAATGCAACAATTGATGTCCATAAGGTTGATAAGCCAAATTGTGCTCCGGCTTGCGAATAGGTTGCTATTCCTGATGGATCATCATCACTAGCTCCTGTTACAAGACCAGGACCAATTACCTTAAATATACCTTTTATTTTTTTAAAAAACGACGCTTTCTTGTTCATTAGATTATTAGTTGATTGTATTTGCAATTATTCTTAATATACCATCTAATAAACTTACAAAATTAAAAACTTAAAATTTAATATTTTACAAATTTCCTCTTTACAATTAATTTACTCTGTTGTTTTATTAATAAAAAATAAATACCAGCATTTAATGATTCTATATTAATGGCATTAGATCTATTATTTTGTAAAATAATATTATTTCCAATAATATCCGTTACACAAACTTCTAGAGCTAAATTTTCACTGTTATTAAAAGAAATATTTAGTACCGAATTTGACGGATTAGGATATAATGAAAATTCAATATCGTTATGGTAGTTATCAGATAAACTTGTCAATAAATCTAACTGATACTTTCTAAAAAACCTCCAAATTTCAACCGAAGCATTAATATCTAAATTTGTTCCCACTCCTCCAAAAGGAAATCCTGGCCACGAATGTGTTCCTCCTATTATCTTAAAAAGTTCTACACTACTTCCTAAATTTCCATTTGCATACACATAGTGTTGAGCCGTACATCCATCAGTAGTATTTGTATTAGGCACATTACTGAAACTTGGCGCTACATTACATCCGTTGTTTAATACCCAGTATCTTACAACACTATCTATTGGTTCCATCGTTGAATTACCAGAATAAGGAACTGTAGCATCTGCTGTTCCATGAATTTGCATAACAGGTATAGGACGAGTTGGATGACAACTAGAACCATATTGTTGAGTAAAGATACTACCTGTTACGGATGCAATTGCTGTAATTTTATGACTTAATTCACACGCTAGGGTATGACTCATAAAGCCCCCATTACTCATACCGGTACTATATACCCGATTTAAATCAATATTATACAGTAATTTTAATGAATCTATTAATTCAGATAAAAAATTAATATCATTAACTAACGAACTAGATATACCTGCATTCCAAAACGGCTGATTTGATATTGATGTGCCATTAGGATAAACCATCAAAAAATTAGCTGTATCTGCAATAGGCATAAAATTGCTATATAACTGTTGCTGACTTGCATTACTGGTATATCCATGAAGATTTAAAATTAATGGTCTGGCTGTTGATCCATTATAAATAGCAGGAATGTACAATCTATAATTTCGATAAATTCCCCCTGAGTAAATACTATCAATAACCGTTGTTTGAGATTGAATAGATAATAAAATAACACTAAAAAGCACAAAAAATAGTTGTTTTTTCATAATAAACTGGTTTTTACGTATGCTAATATACAAATAAGTAACATGTTTTACTTTAATAATAATTTACTTTTATGTGTTAAAAATAGTACTTTCGTTGTCTTAAATTTAACATTTATGGCAAAATTTAGAAAACAAGACGCCCTTGATTATCACTCTCAAGGAAGACCAGGTAAAATTGAAGTTATTCCTACCAAACCTTATAGTACACAAAGAGATTTAACATTAGCATACTCTCCGGGTGTTGCTGAACCTTGTTTAGAAATTGAAAAAAATCAAGAAGATGCTTATAAATATACCGCTAAAGGTAATTTGGTAGCTGTGATATCTAATGGTACTGCTGTTTTAGGATTGGGTGATATTGGAGCCCTTGCTTCAAAACCAGTGATGGAAGGAAAGGGATTGCTTTTTAAAATATTTGCAGATATTGATGTTTTTGATATTGAAATTGACACCAAAAATATTGATGAGTTTATTAATACAGTAAAAAACATTTCATGTACTTTTGGAGGCATCAATTTAGAAGATATAAAAGCTCCTGAATGTTTTGAGATTGAACGTCGCTTAAAGGAAGAACTTAACATACCTTTAATGCATGATGATCAGCACGGAACAGCCATTATATCTTCGGCGGGCTTATTAAATGCTGTTGAAATATCTGGCAAAAAAATAAGTGAAGTAAAATTAGTTATCAATGGTGCTGGTGCTTCGGCTAACTCTTGTGCCAAAATGTATATTGCTGTTGGTGTAAAAAAAGAAAACATCTTAATGCTTGATAGCAAAGGTGTAATCAATAAAAATAGAAAAGACCTTGATCAATATAAATCATTTTTTGCAAGCGATAACACAACAGTTAATACACTAGAGGAAGCTATTAAAGGAGCTGATGTTTTTGTAGGTTTATCAAAAGGCAATATCTTATCTCAAGATATGGTTCGCTCCATGGCACCAAACTGTATTGTATTTGCATTAGCTAATCCTACTCCTGAAATTTCATATGAAGACGCTATTGCCGCTAGGCCAGATATTATTATTGCCACTGGTAGAAGTGATCATCCTAATCAAGTAAATAATGTTTTAGGTTTTCCTTTTATTTTCAGAGGCGCATTAGATGTTAGAGCAACTAGTATTAATGAAGAAATGAAATTAGCTGCCGCACTTGCAATTGCATCTTTAGCAAAAGAAAGCGTACCTGATTACGTTAATTTAGCTTATGGTTCTAAAAACTTAACATTCGGAAAAGAATATATAATCCCTAAACCCATTGATAACAGGTTAATATCTATAGTTAGTTCGGCAGTGGCAAAAGCAGCTATAGATAGCGGGGTAGCAAAACGAATTATTACAGATTGGGATGCTTATAAACTTGAATTAGACAATCGTTTAGGAAAAGATAATAAATTAATTAGGAGTATTGCTAATAAAGCAAAATCAAATCCTAAACGTGTTGTTTTTACTGAGGCTGATAATTATAAAATTTTAAAAGCAGCTCAAGTTGCTAAAGATGAGGGTATAGCTAAACCAATATTATTAGGTAACAAAGAAAAAATATTAAGTTTATTAGAAGAACACCAAATTGATATGGGTGATACTCCTATTATTGATACTTGGTTAACTGAAGAAGAAAATAGAAGAGCTGAATTTGGTGACTTATTATGGCAAAAACAACAACGTAGAGGATTAACAAAATATGATGCTCGTAAATTAATGCGTGATAGAAACTATTTTGGTGCTATGATGGTAGAGCAAGGTTTAGCAGATGCTATGATTTCGGGGCTAACTCGCAAATATGGAGCTCCTATTAAACCAGCATTAGAAATTATTGGAGTGCAAGAAGGCGTTAGCAGAGTTGCTGGCTTATATATGATGATTACTAAAAGAGGGCCATACTTTTTTGCTGATACAACCATGAATACAGATCCTAATGCACAGCAATTAGCTGATATTGCTTTATTAACTGCAAGTACAGTAAAACAATTTAATATTACGCCTCGTATTGCCATGCTATCTTATTCAAATTTTGGTTCAGCTCAAGGCGACGTTCCTAAAAAAGTACAAGAAGCGGTTAAAATATTACATAAAAATTACCCGGGCTTAATTGTAGACGGTGATGTTCAAGCAAACTTTGCGGTTAATAATGATTTATTAAAAGAACAATTTCCTTTTAGCAATTTGGTAGACAAAGATGTTAATACATTTATTTTTCCGAATTTAGCATCAGGCAATATAGCTTATAAATTACTACAAGAATTAGGCGGCGCTGAAGCTATTGGCCCTGTATTGATGGGATTAAAAAAACCAGTTCATGTATTACAATTAGGAAGTTCTGTTCGTGAAATTGTAAACATGATTACAATTGCAGTTGTAGATGCTCAAAATAAAAAATAAATATTTTTTTTATCAAAATAAAAATCCCACCTATTTGGTGGGATTTTTATTTATATAATAAATGTAATTTATTGAATTATTAATTTTCGTGTAATTTTTTCGTTCTTGTAATTTAAATTAACAAAATAAACTCCTCCCGTTAATTTTAAATCATTTACTACTACGTTATTAAATCCATTAGCAACATCAACTGTTCTATTATATACTATTCTACCAGATATATCAGTAATATCTAAATTAAACTTTTCAGCAACAGTTGCATCAATCATTAAGTAAAACTCACCAGAAGTTGGATTTGGAGCTAAAATATATTCGAAATGTGAAGCTGCATTTTCTTTAACGCCAACTGATGCTGCAACATAACAAGGAAAATTAACGCCAGTTGTATATGTTGGATTAGCAATATACGTCATATTACTAAAATCTATATAACAAGCATAACGAATACTATCAATAAATGGGTTACGATTTCCTTGTAATGAATCTAAAAAGTCATTGCGAGAAATTTCATATGCATCTGGCAAGTCCTGAAAATGCCATTTTTTTAAGATATTTT
The DNA here is from genome assembly GCA_964541155.1 of uncultured Flavobacterium sp. Taxonomy (GTDB): domain Bacteria; phylum Bacteroidota; class Bacteroidia; order B-17B0; family Aurantibacillaceae; genus UBA4416. Next base: position 77,746 of record CAZIPC010000001.1, on the reverse strand, counting down.
GATCTTGGCCATATGCAATAGTAGCACTAATAGGATTTCTTAATTTCCAATTTTGTGGAACTCCCGAAGCATTATTTTGTCCGTTATAAGCTGTTGCCATATACATAATTGCTCTTGCAAAATCTCCTTTATGAACAGAACGCGGCTCAAAAATATGGTGTCCATTAGCATCACTACCATACTTACAGTTTAAATACGAACCCTGTAATGTAACCACTTCGCCCATTGGAAAATTACTACGTACTGCATTTACATCATTTTGATTTGTAGGAAATAAATGGTGTTGATCATTGTATTCTTTTCTTTCAACATTATTAGGTGCAGCGCCTGATCCATCAGCCGGATTGGTTGGCATCCAATTATGACAATAGCTGTGTTCACGACTCATATATGACCAATCAAATGGTTCATTATAAACGTAATTTTCGCTACTATAAACACATGTTACAACTTTTTGTCCGGCTGTTGTATCTCTAGCTGTAAATAATTTAATCATCGTTTCATCATAGTTTCCATAAAAAACAGAAGTATGAGGATAAATTTGAGCAGATAGAGAACTTAAAAAATTAGGATTTGTAACATTTAAAGAGCTATACTCTAAAGCAGGTTGCATAGTAGCTAAAGCCGTAAAACCACCTGTTAATGGAGTTGTATTTAAATAATTTGTATAAACACCCGAACCATTGTATGAAAAAATTGCTAATTGATATGATAACCCAGCATAAACATTACTTAATCCAATATTAGTAGAATTTCCAGAATATATTACTTTACTTCCTCCAATAGCATCTCCAATTTTATAACTAACACCATCAACTGGAACATCTGTAATTACTGAAGAGCTTTGTTTTTTAAGAATTAAATAACCATCTGGATTTCCTGTAGCCGAAGTAAAAGCAGCGTTAGCACGATATGATTTTATATTTGAAAAACTTAATGCTGTTGGTTGATTAGATGGTTGAGTTGCAAAACTTCCACCTATACCATTTAAATTTATAACGTATGCACTTTCATTTGCATCATTATTATTAATAGTTAATACTGCTGAGCGAGTACCTGCAACAGATGGGTTAAATAAAATGGTTAATGCTGTATTTGATGAAGCATTAACTGTAGACGGTGCTGTTGGTGCAGAAACAGTATAATCTGCAGCTGCTGGTCCGGTTAAAGCAAAAGAACTAATTGTTAATGGAGACACTGTTCCTAAATTTTCGATTGTAAAAGCTATTGTTGTTGAAGTTCCTACTGCCGAATTAAATAAAGACGAATTACCTCCAGATAAAATAGTTGTACCTGCTTGTTTTACATTAATTTCTTGAGATGTAAGAGGCGCAGAAGCAATATTAATTTGATCTAATCCAACATTATTACCAGTTACTTTAGTATCAAAAATCCATCTTAAATATCTAGATGCTGCATTTGGAGTTACAGTATAATTGGTATAAGCCGTACTGCTTAATGAATACGTAGTACTTGTTAGTGTACCAGTAAACACTGTTAAATCTGTCCATGTAGTTCCATTAGATGATTCTTGTAATTTAAATACCCCAGACCATGCGCCGCCGGTATTCCAGCCTTTTAAATAATAACTAACAACTCCCATTTGATCATTGGTAAATACTTGAACATATTCACTTGTTCCTGATACCGGCGCCGCATTATCTAATTTTGCTGCTAAACCAGATTGTCCTGTGGCATATGTTAATGTACCTCCAATATTAGAAGTCCAACTGCCTGGATAAGAAGCATTAGCTGTAAAACTAGAAGCGGTTGTAAAACTTTCGAATGCCTCTCCGGTTGGAAGTGGCGTTTGTGCTTTTAAGGTAGATATGCTCAACCCTAAAATAGCTGCAAATAATTTAATTTGTTTCATTGATTGTTTTTTTAAATTGTGTATATATGATTATTCATAGTTTTTATTTATTTGGCTTAAAAAGATAATTTGGTCCCTAACACAAATGTTCTACCAGTTCCAAAAAACACACCTGCCGAAGCGGCATTAAAACCGCTTCCATATTGATTATTTTGAGCATCATTAATGTATCGTGTATTTAAAACATTATTTACAGTAGCATATAAATTAATTTTAAAAGCTTTAAACGGAATTTCATATCCAGTACTTAAATCTAACAACATATAAGATGGTATTCTCCAACTTTCAATTCCTCTATCATCTCTAACATTACCTTGAGCATCTGGCTCATAAAGTGTTAAATCTGTAGCATTAAAGTTTGAATAGTTTTTATCAAAATAAGTAATACGTGGTTTTATATAAAACCCTTTAAACGGCATATATCTAATAGCCATTCCTACTTGAGTTTGAGCTGAATTCCCTACATGTACACCCTTTGCATCATAATTAATTTCTTTTTGAAAAACATTATTTTCATTAGTAACCACAATAACACCTCCAGTATTATATTTCCAATCGCCTAAAGACAAAATGGCTTCACATTCTAACACTTTAAAGGGCTTATACCTAGCTTCAAACTCTATACCTTTGTATATTAAGCCAATTCCATTAATATTATAATAATCTCCAGAAGGACCTTGAACAGTAGCTTGAGGCTGATTATCCCAACTTGTAAAATAGCCATTTACATTTAAGTTAAATTTATTGAACTTCAATCCATATCCAACTTCAAATGAATTTATTTTTTGAGGCTTAAAATTTTTAGCAACCTTATTGTCAAAATTAAACACATTAGCAAATTTCTGAGGAATTTGCATAGATCCGATATTCACGAAAACATTATGATAATCATTAATATTATAGTTAGCACCAGCTTTTAAAGTATATCCTATTTGATATTGCCAGCCCGGTGTAGCATCTCTCAATTCTTTAGAATCCTTTGTATACTGAACACCATTGTGCATAATCGTGTCATAATAACCAATAGCCATGTAATATGTTGTATCTGAGAGAACTAAATCTTTCTTTTTATAATAATCTATTCTATTATAACCAGAATAAGACCCTGATAATGTCATAAATGCAGTCCACTTATCTTTTTTAAATTCTGCCTGACCAAATAAACCTGCCCATTTAACCAAGCCTGTATAATTTGACCCATAAATATCCCCTTTTCGTTTAATTTTATTAGAATTATCAGTTGACACATTCGGATTTGTTGCATCTACATAATAATCTCCACCAATTAAATCATACACGGAGTATGTATGAATACCTTTGTAATATCTTAAATCTAAACCATAAGTTAATGTAAATAACTTATTTAATTTAGTAGTTGCCGTTGATAAGATTCCAAACCATTTATGGTCATTATTGGCCGATCTTAGTATTGTTGTTGATTTATGCTCTGTGGGACTGTAATAAGGAGAAATAGTAGTTGAATTAGAATTATATTTTGGTTGTAAATTTATATAGCCTGTAATTGAATCTCTACTTGATAAACTTGGAGAATAACTTGTTCCACCTCCTTTACCATAAGACGCATAAACAACGGTTGATAAATTTGTTTTTTCACTAATTTTCCAAAAATGACTCAAGTTTATTAGCGGTTTGTTATAAAAATTAACTTTATCATTAAACTGTTGTCCGTTTAAAATAGCTAAATCCGGATTCCAACTTAAAGCTCTATCTCCCTGAGTTAAAGTAGTATACTTAATTGGACTTGTAGGATTAGTTTTGCTCATCTCTCTTAATACTTCTTCAGAATTAATTCCTAATTGTTCGGCATATTTCCGATCATAAACTACAATTTGCATTTTAGAAGTTCTTTGACCATGAGATTGAGGGGCTGCATTAACTCCCAAACTAATAATATGCCTTGAGTTTGGCATATATTGAATTTTCGCAAAATAAGAATATGCGTTACTCCATGTTCCTTCCACCCATCCATCACTATTTTTATACGTTCCTGCTAATGTAAATCCCCATTTATTATTTAACAAGCCAGAATTATGGGCAAAACTGATTGAATTATAATTATTATTTCCCCATTCTTTTTTTACAACTGTTTGCTGTTTACTTTCAATACCATTTGTAATAAAATTCATAGTACCACCAACAGAGGAAATAGCGAGTTTTGATGCTCCTAAACCTCTTTGTATTTGCATGCTTTTTGTAATATCTTTTAAACCATCCCAGTTACTCCAATATACCTGGCCATTTTCCATATCGTTTACAGGAATTCCATCTACTAATACCCCTATATTTCGTTGATCAAACCCCCTAATTGTAATTCGCGAATCTCCAGATCCACCTCCACTACTAGATGCATATGCACCAGGAGTGGCATTAGCAACCATAGTAATATCTCTACCACCAATTTCTTCTTGAATAGTTTTTGCTGTAATAGAACTAAATGCTACAGGTGTTTCTCTTACCTTTGCCATATCCGCTACAACCTCTACTTCATCCAAAGTATTACTTTCTAATTTTACATCTAATTTTTTATTACTATATAATTTTACCTTTTGTGTAAATTTCGCATAACCAATCATCGAAATCTCTACAATATAATCCCCCTTTGGTAATTTTAATGAATAAATTCCATCTAAATCAGCAACTGTACCTACGCCTAATTTACATAAAACAGATGCTCCAATAAGGGCTTCTCCAGTTTCTGAATCTTTTACAGATCCGGATAATACAACTTTTGAACTGTCTTGAGACTTTAACACAAGTGAAGCAATCACTAATACGAATAATAAGCTACTTTTTAACATACAAGATAAATATAAAGGGCTGAATATTTCATCAGCCCTATGTTTAATTATATTAAATTATAATTATTGAATAATTAATTTTTCAGTTTTAGTACCAAACTCAGTTTTTACTAAAGCATAATAAATACCCTTTGCTAATCCTAAATTTTTTAAAACTACTGTGTTTTCTAAAGTTGAATTTGCAAAAGAATAAACATTTTGACCTATTGCATTAATTAAAGTTATTGAATTAATACTCTTTGAACTTACAAATGCAATTTCATTACCATTTGCTGGATTAGGATAGATTTTAATAGAAACAGATTTAGAAAAATCTTTTATTCCAGAAGGAGAAGAACAATCACAAGAGTGTATTCCTACATTAGTCCAATTGTCTTTTGGAAGAGAATCCCATTCTAGTTTTACATTAAATAGTAATGGATTAGTTGTAACTCCTTTTTTAACAGATGCTTTTCTTTGTAGTGAATGATCTTTAGTCCACCACTTCCCAATAGTTCCATCATATGGTGCTACATCACTCCATGATGTTGTAGGTTGTTCTCCAATTTTACCAAAAATATCTAAAATTTGGTATGGATTTATTTTAGCTAAAACTAAAGCATCGTCTCCATTCATAAATGTAGGAGATGGATATGCTCCATCTAACTGTTGTGCTAAAGCTTGTAAAGTTGGGCTACACGCTGGAGATGTTCCTGTAGCTCCTGAAGTAACACCTACTCCATTAGCAATAACAAATGTACTAAAAGAAGAAATGGTGCCTGATAAATTGGTACTATCTGTTCCTGTTGCCGACCCGTTAGAGTATCTGACTAAACGATAATTATTTAAATTAATAGAATTTGCTGTTGGATTATAGAATTCCATAGCTTTGGAATTACCACTTCCCTCTACATACTCAGAAATGAATAAATCAGAACAATTTTGTGCTTTACCTATTAAAGCAACAGTAATTAAAGATAAACTAAGTAAGGTTTTTTTCATGTTGTTATGGTTTTTATATTTTATTAATTTTTATTGGCTAAAAGCGGTTTAAGGCGGATTACAGATTAGTTTTCCTCTTATAGGGTGGTCACTTAATTAGCAAAACAAAAATAGAATAATTTACACTACTCACAAAGAAATGTGAATAAAAATGATAATAAAGTAAAAAACATTTAACATTTTGATAATTTAATTCAAACCCTCTTCTTTTTGAAACTAAATGCAGAATATTTTCATTTTTTAACTAATAGTAGTTATCAAAAGTCACAATAAAACCTAAATTTGTTTGTTTAATCCTAAAATATAATGACAAAATACTTTATTATCGCCCTTACTTCAATTAGCTTTAACTGCTTTACTCAAACAGCTTTTAATTTCACTATTAACGGTTTTTTAAAAAACACTCCGGAAAAATCTTATATCTACATCCATCATAAATGGGACAATAAAGATTATACCGACAGTGCTAAAATATTGAATGAAAAATTCTCTTTTACTGGAAAAAGTTCTGAAACAAACATGTATTGGATCACTAAATCAAGAAATATTAGCGAACAACCAAATCTTATTTTTTTTATTGATGGTGGAAAAACTTCTATCTCAGGCCATATAGATAGTCTTCCTGCTGCAAAAGTAATTGGAGGGCAAACTCAAAAGGATTATATAGAATATAATAATTTAATGTTTGGGTTTGGCGCAAAACAGCAATTAATTGTAAACACTTATAACGAAGCTAAAGCAAAAGGGGATGTTAATACAATGAACATAAAAGCCTATGAATATCAGCTTTTAGACAAAGAAGTGAAAGCCTCTTTAGAAAATTATATCAAAAATCATCCTAAGTCAGCTGTTAGTGCTTATGCAATATATTACAACAATCAAAATTCAAACGCTACGATTGAAGAGCTTGAAAAGATTGTAAACCTTCTTGACAAAGGCATTTTAACAACTAAATATGGGAAATTAGCTCAAGAAAAATTAAATCAATTGCGAGGCACTACCATTGGATATTTAGCAACTGATTTTTCTCAAGCAGATCCTAACGGAAAAATGGTAAAGTTATCTGACTTTAGAGGAAAATATGTATTGGTTGATTTTTGGGCAAGCTGGTGTGGTCCTTGCAGAGCAGAAAACCCAAATGTGGTTGCAGCTTATAATAAATACAAAGACAAAGGATTTACTGTTTTAGGCGTATCTTTTGATCAAGTGAAAGATAAATGGCTTCAAGCTATTGAAAAAGATAATTTACAATGGACACAAATTAGCGATTTAAAAGGTTGGGCTAACGAAGCAGGAAAATTATACGGTATATCAAGTATTCCTTCTAATTTACTTTTAGATAAAACTGGTAAAATAGTCGCAAAAAATTTAAGAGGTGCCGATTTAGAAGCAAAACTTGAAGAAATCATCAAATAATACCATTATCAATTTAAAAATTAAAAACAAATTATAAATTTGCTAGCCTTAAAAAACAAAACATTTATGAAAAAGTATACTTTAGGATTTATAACCTTATCATTGGTTGGTTTAACAACTGTTGCTCAAACAAATGAACCTATCATTATGACTATAAACGGAAAACCAGTTTATAAGAGTGAATTTGAAAATGTTTACAAAAAAAACAGTGGAAAAGAAGTAAACAAAGAACAAAAATCTGTAAAGGAATACGTTGATTTATTTTCTACTTTTAAAATGAAAGTATTTGAAGCTGAGGCTAATGGATTAGATACACTTAGCTCATTTAAATCAGAACTTGAAGGTTATAGAAAACAATTAGCAGCACCATATTTAACAGATAAAAATGTAAATGACGCTTTAATTCAGGAAGCCTATGAACGAATGAATACAGAAGTTAAAGCTTCTCATATTTTAATTACTGTTGCAGAAAATGCACTTCCTAAAGATACAATTGAAGCGTATACTCGTTTAATAATTATTCGCGAAGCTTTAATGGGTAAATTGCCAACTTCTGCTAAAATAGCTGAGTATGAATCAATTTTAAAGAAAAGCTCTTTCGGATTATCTAAAAACTCCACTCATCAAGATACATTAAACTTTAACTCTAAATTAAATGCAATAAAAAACATCAATACAACAATCAACTCTTCAAATGATAAATTTGCAGCAGTTGCAAAAAAAACATCTGAAGACCCATCGGCTATTGAAAATGGAGGGAATTTAGGTTATTTTACTTCTCTTCAAATGGTTTATCCTTTTGAAAACGCAGCCTATAAAGCCAATATCGGAGATATTACAATGCCTGTAAGAACTCGTTTTGGATATCATATTTTAAAAATAGAAGATAAAAGACCAAATCAAGGTGAAATTTTAACTGCACATATTATGGTGAAATTTTCAAAAGATATGGGTACAAAAGAAAAAGAAAATTTAAAAACTAAAATTGATGAAATATACAGTAAATTAAAATCAGGATCTAAATTTGAGGATTTAGCCCGCCAATATTCTGATGATAAACCAAGTGCAGAGAAAGGTGGTCAATTACAATGGTTTGGTAGTAGTAGAATGCCTATTGAATTTGAAAAAGCATCGTTTGCACTAGCAAATAATGGAGATTATAGTGAACCTTTTACAACTAACTATGGATGGCATATTGTAAAAAGATTAGATAAAAAAGGTATTGCATCGTTTGCTGACATGAAAGCAGATTTAAAACAACGTATTGGAAAAGACACCAGAACGCAAGCAGGAAGGACGTCATTAATTGAAAAAATAAAAAAAGAAAACAACTTCAAAGAAAATACATTAGCAAGAAAAGAATTTTTAAGCTTAATTGATTCTACTGTTTATCAAGCTAAATGGGACGCTAAAAAAGCCACAAAATTAGGAAACAAAGAGTTATTTAGATTAACTACTAAAGATAAAAACTCAAATAAAGAAAAAACAATAATCTATACTCAAAATGATTTTGCTAAATATATTGAATCTCATCAAACATCAAGACAAAAGATGGATAACAATATGTTTTTACAACAATCTTATAAAGATTTTGTAAATGATGAAATGATTAGTTTTGAAGATAACCAATTAGAAAGCAAATATATTGACTTTAAAAACTTATTAAAAGAATATAGAGATGGGATTTTATTATTTGATTTAACCGACAAAAAAGTGTGGAGCAGAGCTGTTAAAGACACAAACGGACTACGAGACTTTTATGAAAAAAATAAAAATAATTATTTATGGGACGAAAGAGCTGAAGTTACCACCTATAAGTGTGCAAACGATAAAATAGCTAAAGAAGTAAGAGGAATGCTAAAGAAAAATAAAACAGAAAAAGAAATAACTGAATCCATCAACAAAAGCTCTCAACTAAATCTTTCTATTGAAAATATTACTTATTTAAAAGGTGAAAATAAAGATGTTGATTTAAATTGGAAAGAAGGCATTGTTGCTTCAAATATCAAAGATTTTAACGATGATAAAAAAGTAACCATTTTAGTAATTAATAAATTACTGGGCAAAACTCCTAAAACAATTGCAGAAGCAAAAGGCATTATTACTGCTGATTATCAAAATTATTTAGAAAAGGAATGGTTATCTTATCTAAAAAACAAATATGCGGTAAAAGTAAACGATGATGTTTTAAATACAATTAAATAAATAATTTATTAACTAAAACAAAAGGCTGTAGGTATTATGATACAGCCTTTTGTTTTATACTAAAAAATAAAAAATTGGATTTATCATACAACATAAAAAAAAGTTTGGCTTTTTATATACTAGTTAATTTATTATTAGCCTGCAATAATCATAAAAAAAATTCAACTAACACCTCAGAAGCAATTGCAAAAGTAAATTCTAGCACCTTATATAAAAAAGATTTAACTGGCTACATTCCAAAAGGATTAACTAAAAAAGATAGTAATGTTTTTGTAACAAACTTCATTAACTCTTGGATTAGTAATGAAGTTTTTTATCAACAAGCAAATAATTATTTAACTGAAGAAGAATTAGATATTCAAAAGCAACTTGACGAATATAAAAAAGAGCTAATATCCTATAATTTTCAATTAAAATTAGTAAACGAAAAATTAGATACTATTATAACAAATAAACAAATTGAGGAATATTACAATACTAATTCTCAAAATTTTTTGTTAAAAAACAATATTGTTAAAGTTATATATATTAAAACTCCCATTAACATACCAAATCTTCTAAAATTAAAAAAATTATGTTACTCATCTAACCCTAAAGATGCCGAATTATTAAACAGCATGTGCATTCAATATGCTAATAACTATTTCATGAACAATACTACTTGGCTTATGTTTGATGATTTAAAAAAAGAAATTTATCAACTAAAAGAAGTTCCTGAATACAGTCTTCAGAATGGAAAAACATTTGAATTCACTGATGCTACAAGTTTTTATTTTTTAAAGATAATTGAAGTAAAATCAAAAAACACACTGTCTCCTTTAGCATTTGAAAAAAAGAATATTAAAAACATGCTTATTAATATGCGTAAACAAAAACTTATAACAGCAATTAAAAAAGATTTTTTAGACTTAGCTAAAAGAAACAAAGAAATTGAAATTTATAATTAACTTAGTGAAATGAACATAAAACTTATTATTCCCTTTTTATTTTTCACAATTATTTTAAAAGCACAACCTCAAATATTAGACAAGGTGGTTGCTGTAGTTGGAAAAAACCCTATATTATTATCAGAGATTGAAACTAATTTATTACAACAAAAAGAACAGAAAGAAAAAAAAGAATTTACCACTTCTGAAAGATGTAAAGTTTTTGAAGACTTATTGTTTCAAAAACTATTACTTTCTCAAGCAGATAGAGATAGTATTGTAGTTGCCGATAACGAAGTAGATAACGAATTAAACCGTAGAATCCAATACTATGTTGGAATGCTAGGGAGCGAAGAAAAATTTGAAGCATTTTACGGAAAAAGAATAAGTGTTTTTAAAGATGAATTAAGAGATGATGTAAAAAATCAACTACTAGCGCAAAAAATGCAACAAAAAATTACAGGCGAAACTAAATTAACACCAAGTGAAGTTCGATTATTTTTTAATTCACTTCCTACAGACAGCTTACCAATTATTAATTCAGAAATAGAAATAGCACACATTACTAGAAAACCTCCTATTAGCGATGAATCTAAAAAAAGTGTGCGCGCTCAACTTGAAGTGTATAGACAACGAGTAGTAAATGGAGAAAGTATGAGTGTAATTGCAGCACTATACAGTGAAGATCCAGGATCAGCAAAAAATGGAGGAAGATATGAATCAGTAATGCGCGGGCAAATGGTTCCAGAATTTGAATCAGTTGCTTTTAGATTAAAACCAGGTGAAATATCTGAAATATTTGAAACATCATACGGCTACCATTTTATGCAAGTATTAGCTCGTAAAGGAGAATCTGTTGATGTTAGACATATTTTAATGTCTCCTAAAATTACACAGTTACAAGTTTTAAAAGCAAAAGATGAACTTGATAGCATTAGAGAATTAATAGTAAATGGAAAAATAAAATTTTCGGATGCAGCATTAAAATATAGTACCGACAAGGACACAAAACAAAATGGAGGCTTACTTGTAAACCCTTCATCAAACAGTACAAAATGGGAATTAGAGCAAATAGCTGAAATGGACCAAAATTTAGTATTTATGTTGGAAAATCAAATGAAAGTAGGTGACGTTAGTCCTGTTATACAATATGCTAGCCCAGATGGCAAACAAGCTTGGCGTATTATTTATTTAAAATCCAGAACAGAACCTCACAAAGCAAATGTAAAAGATGATTATATTAAACTACTAAATATGGCAACATTTGATAGACAAAAAAAATCAATTACTGATTGGATTACAAAAAAATCAAAAACTACTTATATAAAAATTGATAGTGAATTAAATAGCTGTAAATTAAACTACAACTGGACTATTACACAATAATTGAAAACACACTAATATTATGAACTATAAAAATGACGTAGAAGCAATAGATGCTTTTGTTGTAAAATATAAAGAACTAAGTACAGAAATAGGGAAAGTAATTGTTGGACAAAACGATACTGTAAAAAATGTTCTAATTTCTATATTTTGTAAAGGTCATTGTTTGTTAGTTGGAGTACCAGGATTAGCAAAAACATTATTAGTGAATACAATTGCAGATGTTTTAGGTTTATCATTTAATCGTATTCAATTTACACCAGATTTAATGCCAAGTGATATTGTTGGTTCTGAAATTTTAGATGAACAACGTAATTTTAAATTTATAAAAGGTCCTTTATTTGCAAATATTGTATTAGCAGATGAAATTAATAGAACACCACCAAAAACACAAGCTGCACTACTAGAGGCTATGCAAGAACGAGCAGTAACTGCAGCAGGTAAAAAATACGAATTAGGCAATCCATTTTTTGTTTTAGCAACACAAAATCCTATTGAACAAGAAGGTACCTATCCCCTACCTGAAGCTCAATTAGACCGATTTATGTTTAATGTTTGGCTAGATTATCCAAGTTTTGCAGAAGAATTACAAGTTGTAAAATTAACAACCACAGACACAAAAATAGAATTAAAAAAAATTATATCTGCCGAAGAAATAATTTTTTTTCAAAATGTAATTCGTAAAATACCTGTACCAGATAATGTTTTAGAATACGCTGTAAAATTAGTTAATAAAACCAGATTAAATTCTGAATACAGTGCTGATATTACTAAAAAATATTTAGCCTGGGGGGCTGGCCCAAGAGCCTCTCAATTTTTAGTTTTAGGTGCTAAATGTCATGCGGCTATTAATGGAAAATATAGCCCTGATATTGAAGATGTAAAAGCTGTTGCTAATGCCATTTTAAGACATCGTATAATAAGAAACTACAAAGCCGAAGCTGATGGCATAAGTATTGAAAAGATAATAGAACAATTAAAATAAAAATAATGAAAAAAAACAAAACACTAATATTAGTAATTTTTACAATATCAATATTATTTGCAACTAAATCATATAGTCAGGATACGAATGATAACTCATCTGGAAACTGTGTTGAGAAAGGAAATTTTATTGTTGATGCATACTATGGCTATCCATATGTTATGGGAACATACGTAAAAAGTGTATTTACAACAAATAATAATGGCAATAATAGCTCTGTTGAATCTGTTAGAAACTGGAATCATATCGGAGGAAAATTCGAATACATGCTTAATGATGAAATTGGTATTGGTTTAGAATACACTTATGCTGCAGTTGATATCAATTATTATGAAGATAAGAGCGTACTTCAAAATAATCAATACGTAACAAAAACTTTTCATTATAAAGCTACTTTATACAAACAACGCGCATTAGCAAGAATAAATTTTCATTTTGCAACATCTGAAAAATTTGATCCATATGCAACAATTGGATTTGGATATAAAACTTCATTATTAAAATCAAACAATCCAGATGATCAACAAACTGTAAACGATTTTAATACAACTTTTTCTAATTTATTTCCAATATCATTTAGATTTGGAATAGGCGCACGATATTTTTTTACTAAAAATTTTGGTATAAATATGGAAGCAGGTATTGGTGGCCCTTCTATTCAAGGCGGAGTATCTGTAAAATTTTAATTATTAATACGATATAAAAAAGATGAGTAAATTAATTTTAGCCAATGATGGCATTGATTCGGTTGGAAAAAGCTTATTAGAAAAAGCAGGCTTTACAGTTGTTACAGAAAAAGTAGCACAAGAAAATTTAGCAAATGAAATAAATTCTAAAAATTATATTGCACTTACTGTAAGAAGTGCTACAAAAGTTAGAAAAGATGTTATTGATGCTTGCCCAAATTTAAAAGTAATAGGTAGAGGTGGCGTAGGAATGGATAACATTGATGTAGACTACGCAAGATCAAAAGGAATACAAGTGATTAATACCCCTGCGGCATCAAGTAATTCTGTAGCTGAATTAGTATTTGCACATTTATTTAATGCGGTTCGTTTTGTTTATGATAGTAATAGAAATATGCCAACTATTGGAAATAACAAATTTGATGAACTGAAAAAAAATTATTCTAAAGGCATTGAATTAAGAGATAAAACAATTGGAATTATTGGTTTTGGAAGAATTGGTCAGTATACAGCAAAAATAGCATTAGGTTGTGGTATGAAAGTATTAGCTTACGATCCATTTGTAAAAGAAGCTAATTTAAAATTAGACATTCATGGAACAAATGGATTAGATATAAAAATTAATACTATTAGTTTAGAAGAACTAATTGCTAATTCAGACATGATTTCATTACATGTGCCAGGCGGTAAAATGATTACTGAAAAAGAAATTAATGCCATGAAAAATGGTGTAATTTTAATTAATGCATCCAGAGGTGGAGTTATTGATGAAATTGATTTATTAAATGGTCTAAATTCAGGTAAAATTTCACACGCCTGTTTAGATGTATTTGAAAATGAACCCACACCTAATGACTTAATTTTAAAACATCCAAAAATTTCTTTAACACCTCATATAGGAGCTGCTACAAACGAAGCACAAGAAAGAATTGGAGTTGAATTAGCCGAAAAATTAATAGACGTATTAAAATAATAACAACTAAAGTTTCATAAAAATAAAATGAGTATGAAAAATATAATTTACATATTTATTTTATCTTCATATTGTTTAAGTGCACAATATTCAATAAAAATTAAAAGAGAAGACAATCGTTTTCTCTTTTTTCAATTGGATTCAAAATCAGATACATTAATTAAAAATAAAAACGATTTATTTTTAATTAAACTACCAGATAGCTTAAAAAAAAACATTCAAATCAATATTTGTAATGGACAGTTTGTAGCAACAAATAAAGAATATATATATAAGCTAAAATTAATCTCAGGAATGAAATACTCGCATACAAAACCAGACAGTCTATTAATGACATTATTAGAAGGAACATGCCCCGCATCTAAATTAATTTGTATAGATTTTTTTAATACATTAACTCAACAATCAATTTTAAAAAATAATTTTATTTCAAAATAATATAAAACACCCTATGTCTACACACTCTAAACATCCAAAAGGATTATTATTTTTAGCATTTACCGAATTTTGGGAAAGATTTGGATATTATTTAATGATAGGAATTTTCTTTTTATACATGACTACCGATATGAAAGAAGGTGGTTTTGGATGGGAAAATGCAAAGGCGGCAGATGTTTTTGGAACATTTATTGCTTGTGTATACTTAACACCTTTTATTGGTGGCTTAATGGCAGACATGAAATTAGGGTATCGATTTTCTATTACTTTAGGAGGAATATTAATGGGTATTGGTTATTGTTTACTTTCAATAAGAGAAGAATGGGCTTTTTTTACATCATTAGCAATTATGATTATAGGTAATGGTTTTTTTAAACCTAATATCTCTACTCTACTCGGAAACCTATACAATGATCCTATATATAAGGGAAATAAAGATACAGGATATAATTTATTTTATATGAGTATTAATATTGGCGCTTTCTTTTGCAATTTTATAGCTGCATTTATGCGTATTAAATATGGTTGGGACTGGGCCTTTATAGCTGCTGGCATCGGAATGTTTATTGGAGTTATAACATTTTGGATTGGCATGCCTCATTATAAGCATGTTGATGTAAGAAAGGAGCCTAAATCAGAAGATAAGCCAATTATTATGAGATTTCTAAAAGTATTAGGAGTTGCCTTGGGTTTTGGAGCATTAGGGTGGTTTATTCCAGATACTATTTTTGGTAGCGACAGTACTGATGCTTTTTTATGTGCTTGCATTCCTGTTATTTATTTTTACTCAACTATATACAAAAACTGTAATGTAGAAGAAAAAAAATCAGTAGGAACCATGTACACAATTTTTGGAATAGTAATTATTTTTTGGGCTATTTTTAAATTAAACGGAACAGCATTAACAACCTATGCAAATTCATATACAGATAGAGAAATGCCTAAAACGTTAGTTAATACATCTAATAATTTACATCAATGTGATAATTCTGTTATTGCTAAAAAAGATTCTGTGTATTTGTTAGATAATAATTTTAGAAAAATAAAAGATGCTAACGGTAATGCAATCAAACACATCGATTATCCTTCTTATTTTAAAAATTTGAGTCCCGAAAAATTCCCTAAAGAAGGCCAATCATTAAATTTAATTCCAACCGAATTATTTCAATCTATTAATCCATTTTTTGTAATTGTCTTAACACCAATCGTAGTGTTATTCTTTGGCTTTCTTAGAAAAAGGAAAAAGGAACCAACCACCGCAACAAAAATAGCTTACGGTTTGCTAATTAGTGCTTTATCTACTTTAATAATGGTAGCGGCAATGTATTATACAAATAATGGTAGTGTAAAGGCTAGTCCGTTTTGGTTAATAGGATGTTACGGAGTAATAACGATAGGTGAACTATGCTTAAGTCCTATGGGATTATCAATGGTTTCAAAACTCTCTCCTACAAGATATACAGCATTAATGATGGGTGGATGGAGTTTAGCAACATCCATAGGAAATAAATTGAGTGGTGTATTAGCTAAAAACTGGGATAAATTTGATGTAAAAGCTAATTTCTTTTGGGTAAATTTTATATTGTTATTAATTGCATTTTTAGTAATGTTATCATTATTAAAACGTTTAAATAAAGTTTTTAATCAATAATTACACATATAAATTTGTATCTTCATCATAAGATGCACTAGCACCATAACCCAAGCGTTTTCCTGTTCTTAAGTTTATACTACTTACTTTTTCTTGTATTTCGTTTACAGATACTTCTCTTATTTGATCTATTGGAGGAGTTAATAAATCAAATGTAATTGCATAAATAATCAAATCATTAATAATTTCTTTTACTTGTTCTTTATTTAATGGCTCAAAAGAAAACGAAGAATATTTTATACCAATAGGTCCTCTGGCCTCAATAAAAAATTTCATTTCTCTATTAATAAATATCCTACACACAATATAACCTAAATCATTTAATCGGTTGTATTTAAATGAATCTGCTAAAAAATTATACACATTAATAATTCCACAATATGAATTATATTCATTTTGTTTAATGTAACCCGTTTTAAACATAGGATGAGTCTTATCAAATTCAAACACATTAGTATGCATAAAAAATTCCAACATGTCACCTGCTACTTTTAATTGAGTAGCATAACTATTTGTTTCATTTGCAGAAACAACAATTCTTTTATCAATAACTTGCGTTTCCTTGTTTAATTCTATTGCAATTTCATTTACACATTCTTTAATAATATCAAATGCAGTAATTGTATTTCGAAACACATCTTGTTTCATTACTGATTTTTCTTTGAGTAATTTTAGTATTAACTCTTTTTGATGTTGTATTATTTCTGACATTAAAAAAACATTAAATTTTAAACGAATTATATTAAACCTAATTTAAAAACATTGAATTTGTAGTAACAGCATCATAAAATAGTTTATGAATTTTACTTCTTATTCCTAATTTAATTAATTTATTTTCATCTGCATTAGGAAAAACTCGATTTGATAGAAATACAAAAATCAAATCATTTTCAGGATCTGCCCACGCAAATGTTCCTGTAAATCCACTATGACCAAAACTTTTTAAACTACACTCTTTTATAACTGGACTTTCTTTTTTAGCATCAAACTCTGGCTTATCAAAACACAATCCTCTTCTGTTGTCAGAAAAATGAGTACTTGTATATTGCTTAATAATTGTGCTATCTAAAAACACTTGTCCTCCATAATTTCCTTTATTAATAAGCATTTGCATCACTATTGCAACATCATTAGCTGTTCCAAATAAACCCGCATGTCCTGCTACTCCTCCCATTAAAGCAGCTCCTTGATCATGAACATAACCTCTTATGAGTTGCTTTCTAAATTTTAAATCATTTTCTGTTGGCGCTATTTGTTCTGCTTTATATTCACTTAATGGCAAATAAGTTAAACCTATATTTAATGGTTTATAAAATTGTGTCTTTACATATTTGTTTAATGATTGTTTTGTAATTCGTTCTATCAATATTTTCGAAAAATAATACCCTATATCGCTATATACATATTTACAGCTTTCTTCCATTTTACAACTCATTATTTGATTGTAAATAGAATCATTAAAATCTTTAACTACATACAATCCTTTTGCCACTTGAGTAGGATAATGTTCTGAATATTCATCACTATAGTAACCTGATTTATAATTATTTTTTTTATCTACTGTTTTTTGCCAAAATGGTAACCATGCGGGTAATCCAGCTTGATGGGTAAGCATATCTTTATAATGTATGTTGGATTTATTAGTGGAGGATAATTCTGGAAAATAAAACCCTAAATGCTGATTATAATCAAATAAATTTTGGCTACTTAACTTCATTAAAGATAATCCTGAAGACAATATCTTTGTTAAAGATGCCAAATCATATAGTGTAGTATCTGTAATATTTTCAGAATTAATGTCATACGTTTGCTTTCCAAAATTTTTATGATAAAATACTTTACCATTTTTTATGGCCATAATTTGACAACCTGGAAATGCATGTTCTTTAATAGCATCTTTTACTATTGAATCAACTTGAATTAATTTTGTGTTATTTATTCCTATTTGTGCAGGGTTAATATATTGAATTCTAATAGTTTTTTGAATATCTATACCAGTTCCAGCTTTAAATAATTTTGTAGATACTGGCAACTTACCACTAACAATAATTGCTCCCATAATTGCATCTGCTGCAGCTTTTTGACTAAACGCATTGTATTCATATACATTTAAAATCGCTTTAGACTTTTGAATATTTTCTAATTTATTTAGAAAATATGGATTACTATAAAAACAAGTAATTGTCTTTTTTTGCTCACATATTTTTGAGATCAAATCCATACTACCAATTGAACATCCAAAATCTTTTTCAGGTTTATAACTAGTTTTAGAAACTTGTAAAAGCACCAAATCATAATTTTTTAATTTAGATAGTAAAGAATCACGTTCTTTTTTGCTTGCATCATGTTCAATTCCAATGTGTCTAATTCTTAAGTACTTATTAATTGTACTTGTAAATTCATTTTCTTTTGAATCACCTATCGATACTTCTATAACATTCAAAGTATCTAATCTCTCTAATGGCAAAATAGAATTTTCATTTTGTAACAAAGTTACAGATGCTTCTGCTAACTTTGTATTCATTACAAATGAAGCAGTTGTATTTAAATCTTCATACAAATTATTTTGACTTACATATTGTTTTTTATCTAACCCACACCAAAACTTAGCTTTTAATATTTTTCTACAGCGAGTATCAATTTCTTCTTGTGTAATTTGTCCTTTTTTAATTGCTAATTTAATTTGCTCTATTGCTTTAGGAACATTTTCAGCAAATAATAAAACATCATTACCTGCTAATAAGGCTTTTACATCAACAATTCCAGGATCATAAAAGCTAGCAACTCCTTTCATATTTAAAGCATCTGTAAATATTAATCCTTTAAAATCTAGTTGTTTTTTTAATACATCGTTAATAATATATGGAGATAAAGTAGATGCTATATTTTTAGTTGAATCGTAGCAGGGCACAAATAAATGAGCTACCATGATACTAGATAAACCTTCTTTAAAAAGTTGCTGAAATGGATATAATTCCAATGTATCCATCCTCTCTTTAGAGGCACTTATTGTTGGTAATGTTTTGTGAGAATCACTATCTGTATCTCCATGACCAGGGAAATGTTTTCCGTTTGCCATAATACCTTCTGCTTGTAAACCTTTCATATACATAATAGCTTTGCTTGCTACATTATACTTATTTTCACCAAAACTTCTCATTCCAATTACTGGATTTAATGGATTATTGTTTACATCTGCTACAGGAGCAAAGTTTATATGAATTCCCATTCTTTTACATTCTTTAGCAATTTGCTTGCCCATATCATAAATCAACGAATCATTTTGTATAGCACCTAATGTCATTTGCCTAGGATACTTAGGTGTGCTATCTAAACGCATTGCTAAACCCCATTCACCATCTATTGATATTAAAAGTGGAGTTTTAGCTTTACTTTGATAGTAATTATTTAATTTAGCTTGGCGCAGAGGACCTCCCTGCATAAAAATTAAACCACCTATGTTATATTTTTCTACAAGTTCTCTTATTTCTGCAACATGTTTCATATCTCTATTACTATACGCTGCTACCATAAACAACTGAGCTAAACGCTGATCAGGTGTTAAAGAATTAAAAACTGAATCTACCCAATGAGATTCTAATTTTATAAATTCAGGTTCTGTTTCTATATTTTTTGTATTTGAAACAAATGCCATAATTGATACTATCAAAAAGGCAAAAAAAGTTTTAATAAACACTTTAATCATGATGTTAAATTAACACTATTCAACTTCATTATTACCTCTATAAAAGATTGTTTTTAACAGTTGTTTTTTGATATAATAAAAAATCAACTTTATCTTATCCTTCCAGAACTAACATAAGTTTGCTTGAAGTAAGGCTCATTCAAATCGCTTATCATAACTCCTTTTTTTGATGAAGCATGAACAAATTTATGATTTTGTAAATAAACTCCTACATGAGATATGCTTTTACCATTTGTATTAAAAAATACTAAATCACCTTCTTGCAAATCAGATATTTTTATTTTTTTAGCTCCTACTACTAACTCTTTAGTTGTACTTGCAATTTGTTTTTTATAAACTACTAAATATAATCTGGCTGTTAAACCAGAGCAATCTATTCCAGATTTATCATGTCCACCATATTTATATTTAACCCCATACCATTCATTAATAAATAGATATAACTTTTCATTTTTTATATCGTATTCAGAAACACCTAATAAATCTGAATACTTTTTTTTAAGAGAGTTGGAATTGATATCTAATTTTTTCTCAAAAGATTGATGATGTTTACAAGATACCAAATACCATACAAAAAAAACGATATATGAATATCTTAAAATGAATTTCACTTTTTAAAAATAAATAATGAATGATAGTTAATCATTTAATTTAAACAATCTTATTTACAAAACTTTGTTTATAGTAAATTCTACTATTATCTACTATAATGCTTAGAAAATTTTATGACCACTTTATATGTTATGTAAGCAAAAATGGGAGCAGCTGCAACATCATAACTATAATGAGCATGTTGAATAACAACACCAAATGAAACGGCAATGGCTGAAAATAGAAACAAATACTTTAATATTTTATCGTGGGTAAAAAAATAAAATAAAAATAATGTAGCTGCATGACCACTAAAAAACAAGTCTTTCAAATTTTCACTTCCAGCATAAAATGTATGTGTTAAAAACATATCTTTTAAGGGTATGATTGTTGTAGGAGGATCTAACGGAACAAAAAATAAAGTTATAATTCTTAAAAGGGTTAATGAGCCATACATCTGTATTAAATGCAAAAAGCGATATGGTGAATAAAATGCATATATCAACCCTACTAATGCTGTTAAATAGGTCACAAAAAATATAAAATCCGAAACGTCTCTTGGTTTTATAAAATTTAAAATAGGATCATAAAAAACATGTCCTTGACGAGTTTCAATATATGCCAATAAAGAAGCAAAGCCTACTAAAATAAAACTAACTAATATAATAGACACAAAAAATCTATTTCTAAAGTGTTTATTCAAAAAAGCTATTTTCCAATTGTATAACATATTACAATATTACTAATTTTAAAATTAATACTTTTTCAAAATATCATGGATAATAAAACAATAAAGGTCAGAATGAATATTCTGACCTTTATTAGTACTACCTAATTTACGGTAAAGTTATTTGATAAGACGTACCGTTAATAGTTACAGTAGCTTGATCGTCACAAGCTCCGTTCCCATAATCAATGTATCTAGTTGCTTTTCCGCTTGGCGTGTGCTCTAATATCCCCTGGGTAAAATGACGTCTACAACCTATTGCCATATTTCGTATTAAAGGGGTTGAAATAATAGATGTAAAACTATTTCCATTTGCTGATGTTCCTGTTGCATTTCCTGTAATAGAATATACATCATCTAACCAAGAAATTGTACTTTCGCCTGTGATCCATTCTCTCTGACGAACACTTTGCCAACTAACAGTTCCTCCATTATTAGCTTTAATAATTTGAATATTAGCACTGATTTCGTATACTAAATGATGCGATGCATTATGCCCTTTATTGGTTATGGTTTTAGTTCCAGTTACTTGATTATTATCTACAAAATAATTTTGAGGTGTTACAGTAATTACTGCTAACGAGTCTCTATATCTTCCTGAAAACGATAAAATTAATTTTCCTCTTCTATATCTTGAATCATTGCATAAACAATTTGATGAGCCAAAATTAACCGTAATTGTTCTTACTGCTGATAAAGTATCTATTGTTAATGAAGCACAAGATGTACTTAGTAAACCATTCGCATCTTGAGTTCTAAAACTTGAAATGTTATATGTTTTTCCCGCTTCATCAGAAATACTTGTCATATCATTTACAGTAGTAGATGCTAAAGACTGGTCAGATGCAGAACTTGTATCCGTGTCTTTTTCTTCTGTAGCTTTTTTCCTACAAGATGAAAAAACACTCATTCCTATTATCGATACAATAGAAAGAGCTAATGTTATTTGTTTAGTTTTCATATGATTTATATTTATTGTTTATTTATATTATTTAAATAAGTACCACAACCTTCATAAATTTTCCCTTTAAACGATACGCTCACCTTTTTATTGCATATATAGCCACTTGCTTCTTCTTTACATGTTTGATTTTTAATAGTTACACTCACACTCTGATTTTTTTCCTCCTCTGTAAAAATAAAATCTTCATCATTTTTCATAATCTCAAAATTTTGATTTTTCAATACCAAACTATCTTTACCATAATCAACCACTAACTTAAATGTATGAGTATAAAACTCTACCGTCCATCCAGGCTCGCTACCTTTAGCAATAAATAATAGCTTATCTGTATTAACACAATCAGTAGCTTCATGTATTTTGTTAATTACAGTATCAGACCCCGCATCATTTTTATATGTTATTATCTTTTCATCATATGATTTTATTTGTTCACAAGATGGAAATAATCCTAATAACAGTATTGCATAAAAAAAAACAAACCTCATATATTTAAAATTACAAAAACATTTAATAAAAATGCAATTATTAATTATTTAAATTGATTTACATTTGTTAAAAATTAAAAAATACTATGAATTTACAATTTGACATTATTGAAATCCTAAAAGTAACAATGGTTCTTTTTGCTGTAATTGATGTTATTGGCTCTATTCCTATTATTATTAGCTTAAAACAAAAAACAGGAGAAATCAACGCTTCTAAAGCTTCTGTTGTTTCTTTGGGGATTATGATTGTATTTTTATTTTTAGGTCAAACTATTTTAGATATTATTGGCATTTCAATAGGCGACTTTGCTATAGCTGGTTCTATTTTAATCTTTATAGTAGCATTTGAAATGATTTTAGGTATTCAAATTTCTAAAGATACTATGCCTGCTACAGCCAGTGTTATTCCATTGGCTTTTCCTTTAATTGCAGGAACAGGAACCTTAACAACATTATTATCTATAAGAGCAGAATACAACATTGTATCTATCATAATTGCTATTATTTTAAATGTAATAATTGTATATATAGTATTAAGAAATTTATATAGAGTAGAAAAACTGTTAGGAGTTGGAGGAATTGCTATTATCAAAAAGGTATTTGGAATAATTTTATTAGCCCTCGCTATTAAGTTATTTAGAAAATATACTGGGTTGTAACCTATATAAATTACTACAACTTTTTTTAAAAAAATATTATCATAAAAAAAGCCCGAATTACTTCGGGCTTTTTTTATGATTTAAAAGAAAATTATTTCTTTTTACCTTTAGATGCAGCAGCAACTGAATCAGCCATTCTTGTAGAATCAGCAGTAGCTTTTGCAGCAGCTTCAGCAGAAGCAGCAGCTTCAACTTCAGCAACTTTAGCTAATGAATCAGCTTGAGCTTGAGCTACAGCAGCAACTGAATCAGCTTTTGCTTTTTCTTTTGCTTCGATTTCTTCTTTAGAAGGACCACAAGATACAAATGCAGCTGATAATGCAGCTACAGCAACGATAGATAATACTTTTTTCATTTTATTTTTTTTAGTTTTATTAATTTGGATGCAAAAATACATATTTTTTTGAAATTTGGTTAAAAAACCAAAAAAAAATCTTTTTTTTATTAACATTTTACCTGTTAATATGATTAAAAACACCATAATACCTAACTTTACAGGCATGTATAAATATCTTATAAAGCCTTTTTTATTTAAACTAAATCCTGAAAAAGCACATTATTTAACATTTGACGTTATAAAAATTATATTCGGCAATGTTTTTGGACGATTTATCGCCTCCCTTTTATTTAAATATAAACATCCTAGTCTCAAAAAACAGTTATTCGGATTAACATTTACTAATCCTATAGGCTTGGCTGCTGGATTAGACAAAGACGCTAAGGCGTTTAATGAACTTTCATCACTTGGTTTTGGATTTATAGA
The DNA here is from genome assembly GCA_964541155.1 of uncultured Flavobacterium sp. GTDB lineage: Bacteria > Bacteroidota > Bacteroidia > B-17B0 > Aurantibacillaceae > UBA4416. The sequence continues at coordinate 53,515 of CAZIPC010000001.1, read as the reverse complement.
AATTGGCACATTAACTCCAAAAGCTCAGCCAGGTAATGAAAAACCTCGTTTATTTAGATTACCAAAAGATAATGCGTTAATTAATCGAATGGGGTTTAATAATGAAGGGGTTGATGCGGCTGTATTAAGATTAAAAAACAGAAAAACAAATACTATTATTGGTGGTAATATTGGCAAAAACAAATTAACTTCTAATGAAGATGCTATTAAGGATTATGAATATTGCTTTAATGCTTTATTTGATGTTGTAGATTACTTTGTGGTAAACGTAAGTTCGCCTAACACTCCTAACCTTAGAGAGTTACAGGACAAAGAACCATTAACTCATTTATTACATCACTTGCAAATAATTAATAACTCTAAACCAAAACGAAAACCTTTGCTATTAAAAATAGCTCCAGATTTAACCGATTCTCAATTAGATGATATCATAGATATAGTTGCAAAAACAAAAATTGATGGAATTGTAGCTACTAACACAACTATTGCCAGAGAACCTCTTAGCTATTCTAAAGCAGAAATTGACGAAATAGGAATGGGAGGATTAAGTGGTAAGCCCTTAACAAAAAGAAGCACTGAAGTTATCGCTTATTTAAAAACAAAATCTCATCATGCATTTCCTGTAATTGGAGTTGGTGGTATTCATTGCCCAGAAGATGCGATTGAAAAAATAAAGGCAGGGGCTGACTTAATTCAGTTATATACTGGATTTATTTATGAAGGTCCTTCTTTAATCAAAAACATTAATAAAGAATTAATTAAACAACATATCATTTAGTTATGAAAGTTATTGAATGTCCTAGAGATGCAATGCAAGGAATAAAAGAAATTATTCCTACTGAAATTAAATCACAATATATTAATTCGTTATTAAATATAGGCTTTGACACTATCGATTTTGGGAGTTTTGTTTCACCAAAAGCTATTCCTCAAATGCATGATACGGCTAAAGTTTTAAGTCAATTAAATCTTACTTCAACAAAAAGCAAATTATTAGCAATTATTGCTAACGAAAGGGGTGCTACAGATGCTTGTTCTTTTGATGAAATTCAGTATTTAGGTTTTCCTTTTTCTATTTCAGAAACATTTCAACAGAGAAATACAAATTCAAGTATTACAGAATCACTGAAACGAGTTGAAGAAATACAACAATTGTGTGTTAATAATCACAAAGAATTAGTTGTATATATTTCTATGGCTTTTGGAAATCCTTATGGCGATAAATGGAATAGCGACATTGTTATAGAATGGACAAAAAAATTAAGCGATTTAGGAGTTAAAACAATAGCACTTTCGGATACAATTGGAGTATCTAATTCTGAAAATATATCATACTTATTTTCTAATATTATTCCTGAATTTAAAGGTATTGAGATTGGAGCTCACCTTCACTCCACTAAAGATAAATCTCAGGAAAAAATTGATGCTGCTTTTAAAAGCGGATGCCAACGTTTTGATGTTGCAATACATGGATTTGGAGGATGTCCTATGGCAAAAGATGATTTAACTGGGAATTTAGCTACTGAGGATTTAGAATATTACCTTAATTCTAAAAAAATTCCCTTAAATCTTAATACTGATTTGCTTCATAAAGCGTATTTGGATAGCTGGGATATTTTTAATAAATATCATTAATTAAAACATTTAGATTTACTACCTCAACATTTCCCATAAAACAATACCCATGCTTACAGAAACATTAAAAGAATGTTTGGTTCCAAATTGAGGAATCTCAATACATGCATTGCTTTGATTAATAATTTCTTGATCTACACCATAAACTTCGTTTCCAAAAACAAGTGCTATTGGCATATTAGGTTTTTTAAATTGGTTAAGCATAACGGATTGTTTTGCTTGTTCAATAGCCGCTATAAAATAATGTTGCGATTTTAATACTGTAATAGCTTCTTGGGTAGTTTTAAAATATTTCCATGAAACTGTTTCCGTTGCTCCTAGTGCAGTTTTTTCGATTTCAGGTTTTGGAGGAGTTCCTGTAACTCCACATAAATAAATTGCTTCTATTAAAAAAGCGTCTGAAGTTCTAAAAGCAGAACCAACATTATTTAAACTTCTAATATTATCTAATACTAAAATAATTTTATTTTTTTTAGTTGCTTTAAATTCATCTGAACTTAAACGCCCTAAATCATTCATACTTAATTTTTCATTCATGTTAACTATTAATTAAACACATTATTGCAAATTAAATCTTAAACTAAAACCTGCGTTAGTATTTGCTGTTGGAAATGAATTGGATGTTTGTGGAGTTGTTTTAATCCAATCATAAAATAAACGTAAATTAATATTTTGAGTTAATTGATAGTCTAAGGCTGTTTTTAAAGTAATAATATTTTGCCCACCTGTTGGAGTACTGATTTCATCTACAATTCTTCTAATAATAGTCATATTGCGACGATACGATAAATCTAATTTGAAATTCAAATCACTTTTAATTGGCTGACCTTTAATTTTTATATTAATTTTTAAATTAGGATATCGATACCCTATCCCCACTACATATTCTTGACCTTTTGTTTCTATAATTTGTGGGCCAGTTACATTTAAATTAACCGTTTTATCTTTTTTAATTTCAAAATTTGCTAATAAACCTGGCTTTTTAAATTTAAAATCAAATTTAATTAACGGGCTAAATGCTTCTGTAATTGTAGCACCTTGTAAGGTATATCTAGAATTAAAATTAGAGGTTTGCTGAATGCCTCCAAATGTTGAATTTTGAACAGGAACTCTTGTGTCTGAGTAGCCATCATGATTATTGTCTTCAAACAATAAGTTGTTTGAAAATGAACCTATATTGTACATTGCTCTGTAAGCATGACGAATAGTAACAGATTGGAAATACTTTTTCATCATTTTTAATTTTCCTAATCCATCCCAACTGACAGTCCAATTAGGCATTGGTATTTGTTTAAACATATTATCTGTTCCAACTCCTTTTAATTTTTTGCCAGTATAGGTTTGATAAAAAGCACCAATTAACACATCTTGTTGTGTATTGCCATATCCATCATAATATTTACCTCCCTTACCATCAGGCAACAAATCATCTATTCCTGTTTTATTAGCTAAAGCTAATTCTTTAGCTACGTCTTGCCTTATTAATAAAAATTCGTCAAATAATGCAGATTGACCACTTTTTGAGTTGCCTTTATCTTTAAATGATTGACCTAACGTAAATATACTAATGCTGTAGTTTCCAGAATTATTAGGAGTTTCAAAAACATACCCCCTATTACCATTGTTTATTAAAGAATCTCCAGCATATCTAACATAAGTAGATTGGTTTTGACCATATGTTTTAGTTCCATTTAATTCGATTTTTAAACTTCCATGAGGTTCTACATTTGCCCTATATGTAATATTTTGAGAACTTGTGGTTGTATATGGCATACTTTGATTTGGGTTTTTAACCAACCAGTCATTATTAATTGCTTTTCGTAAAATACTATCATTAGCTCCACTAACAAATGCTAATCCTGGTGCCATATTTTTATTTTGGTCCATTCCTAAATATTGAGAACTAGGGAAAAATCCTGGCAAGCCAGTTCCATTTGTTTGTTGATAGGTTAATGAAACCTGTTTTATCATCATAATTCCTCTAGCTAAAAATTCGCCTATATCTTTAAAAGATTGTGAGTCGGATTTTTTAGTAGTATCTACTTTTCCTTTTTCTGCGCCTTTACCTACTGTTGATTTTGCATTAGTACCTAAATTAATTTTCCTGAAATAGGGTATTTTATTATAAAGTGTTGCCATATTAAATGTGGCATTTAAATTTTTAATATTGGTGTTTTGAATGGTATTACCTACAGATTCTTGAGCAAATGGTCTACGAGACCAAGTATATGTGGTACTATACTTAGCGGTTGCATTAATAAAATCAAAAATTGGAATTTTATTAATAGGAATCTGATAATTTAAATTAGATTGATGTCGATAATTAACGGTAGTTCCTAGCGCTAATAAATTATTTTTAATTGTATCTCTTTCTTCTTTAGTGTCAATTTTATTTCTAGGTTCTAATATTCGTCCGTCGTTGTTTGCTGTAAAATCAAATTTTAGATTTTTAGTAATGTTCCATTGCATATCATAATTTCTGGTGATGTTAAATGTTTTATTAAATTGAGTTTTGGTAAAATTATCTGTACTTCCAGAATAAAAACTTGTGATATCTCTATTTAATAATTCACTATAACTTCTATTTACATCCATATTAAATCCTAAACGGCTTGGCAATGGCGTTAAATTAAATTCTTTAACTAAAACTAACCATTTATTATTTAAAAGTTTAGATTTTGATTTTTTAAATGGAACCCAAGCTTTTGCTGTAATAGCGTAATTATAAGACAATGCCCCTCTGTAGGTTTTTATAATGCTATGATCAATATTTACATTTCGCCTAGTAACTTCATTGTAAGCATACGTTACCGAAAAGTTTGACACATCCCAAGGCATTGGCTTAGCGCCTTCTTTTTTAAATCCATCTATTTTTACATTAGAAAAATTATACCCCTTTCTAATGGTTACATCTTGAGCATTTTTCTTTATTTGTTTTTTTAGTTCAGAATCAATATTTGGATTATCAATTTTAATATCTGGATCATAAGGGCTATATTGAGGAGTTATTTTAGTTTGACCATAGGCGTAATAAATGGGCAAATTTACTTTCCACTTAACTGGAAAAAATTTACCTAATTGAAATGTTGAAGCTGCATCCCACTGAAAATTTGTTTCTCTACTTCGTTCACTAATTTTCTTTTCAATACTTCCAAAATATGGTCTACTATAAGTAGCTGCTAATGATACTTGCCCTAAATCAGCTAATTTGGCTTGTAAACTTCCTGTGGTTGCCCAACCGCCTTTATTTACAAAATCAGTTAACCTCAATTCGTTTACCCAAACCTCAACGCATTTTGGTAATGCTCCATCATCTTTTGGGTTTCGTATTCCTATCATTAAACTTTTTATAGTTGCCAAATTTGGATTACCTACTACGGTTATTTTATTGTTTCCATCAGATTCTGTATATGCTTTTTGCATCGATATTAAATCTATTCCTGAATTACCATTTCGATTAATTTTTACAGATGTTATTTTTTCAAAATCAATTACAAACTCATTATCGGTAGGCCAAACACTGTATTTATCGGTTTCAACATTTGGGTCGTAATACCCCGGTTGTGTTAATTTTACAGGTATCTCATATTCATAATAGTTGTTATTATAATCAGACCCCATTCTCACAAAAACTGTAACATCTCCATCATTTAAAGGATCTGTTCCTAATTTTTCTGCGTGCATAAATAATTTCAACTTGCCAAAAGAACGAACATCTAAATCAGTGCTTTTTATAATTGCCCTACTATCTCCATCTTTTAAATTACAAGCTCTTAATGATAGTGCTTGCTCATTTAATAAAACTAAATTGGTGGTCTGTACATTTTGTTGTTGATTAATTCCTGGAGGTATAACATAATTTACAGGTTTTTTTTGTCCATTTTCCTGTAAACTAACAGCAGATACATCAAAAGTTGTTGTATTATCGTCATTTGCAATATACTCTCCTGGTTTTTGTAAATCAAAGGCATAACGTCTCCAATCACTTCTTACTAATTCCATTCTAGCAATTCGGCAAACTACAGGCTTATCAAAACCTTTCATAAAAACACGCATAAAACGAATAGAATTAAACCCTTCTATAGAACCTACTGATTTTTCGAACTCTGTAACAGGAACTTTAAACTGGTACCATTTAACATTTTTTTGAGTATTACCAATTGTTGCTGAACCATCTAACACATTAACTATATAATTTTGCCCTACATTATTTGGATTTAAATCTTGAGGTGATATTTTTATTTTGTATTGATAATAATTTTCTGTTTCACTTAGCGTATTATCCTTATTGATATCTTCTATATTTGGATTATTAGATGCTGCACTTGGAATACCAGCATCTGGATATTGCGCAGATGTAGGCGAATTACCTTCTGGATTATTATACTTTTTGTAACGATATAGTGTATTACCCTGTAAAGTAGATAATTGATCGTAATCGCTTCCTCTAAAAAAGTGATATCTATCCGAGCTCGGATCATTTAATGCTTCTTGAACATCTGCACCTGAGGCACCCGAGGCATTTAATGCATTTATAAAAGATGAAAATTTTCTAATTTCTGAAGAATCTGATAATCCATCATATCCAACATCCTGAAAGGGCCTATCGTTTGGGTCATTCACAAATGAATTTGAAATTGGGCTGATTAATGGTGATTTTCCGATATTTGATTCTATTGTTGGTAAGTTTGCATTAGCTCCATTAGGCTGCCCTGGCAAGCCATTTTCATAACTCATTTTACCATCTTTAATAATATCTTCACTAATATTTCCAAGATTAATATACATTTCACCACTTGGTTTACTATTAGCATCCATATCTGGATAAGTTCCACTATTATAATCACTATTAAATGGATCCATCATCCAAAATTGTACGTACTCAATATTAGCCGTTTGAAAATCGTTTGTTTCTAATCTCCTCATAATTCCTCCCCAACGAGATTCAGGTGAAGCCAAACGCCCATTAGGTAAAATACCCGCTGAAATGGATGTTGGAGCAACATCGTAATTATAAGGACCTCTCTCTCCTGGATAGTATGCTAAATCTAAAATTGACATCACAACTGGTTGACCATTTGGTGGTGTTTTACTAGGAAATAATTCGGTTTCTAGTACTTGACGCATAAAATTATTGGAATATGTAGCTTCTGGGATATTACCTGGTTTAATACTCGTGTTTTGTTGCCCGTAAAATAATGGGTCTATATTATACCAATTAAACTGAGCTCTATTCATTCCAATTTTCACATCATCATTTAATACTGCTTCAGGAAATAATGATGGCTGACCCTGAGGAATACTAGCCATTACCCATGATCCAGGACTTTTTAAATCTATTAAAGAGATACTACCTTCAAAATCATCAACATATGAATTGCCATTTTGACCAATAGCTTTAGCATTACCAGGAATTAATTGTGCAAATTCTCCTCTTGTAACAATACTACTCATTTCTTTTGTATTAATAAGTGGTATTTTATCTATTAATCGAGTTAAAAATGGCACATCTGTTTTATAATTAAAATCAGTACCCCATATAGTGTTAGATACAGGTTCATCTCCAATATTTACTTTTTGAGTAACTGGTTTTTCACTTAAATGAAGAATAGTTCCACCTAATATCAAATCTTTATTTACTTTAAAATCTAAACGCGTCCCAAACAAACTCTTTTGTTGAACGTTAAATAATGAATTACTCTCTACGCTTACTTTTATATTAGCTCCTGAATTTAAAATACTTTCATTAATAATTTTCACTCTGCCTAAAGTATAATCTACAGTATAATCTACATTTTCTGTTAATTTTTGGCCATTGGCGGTAACTGCTACTGCCCCCTGTGGAATATTTAATGCATTTAACGAAATCTCCGATCCAGAAGCTGATTTATATTGTCCTTTAATTTTAAATCTATTTTTTTCAGGTAGTTGTTGTGCTATTGTTCTTGTTGAATCATATAACTCTTGATACACATATTTATTAGCAGTTGGAAAATCTGATTGATTAAATTTATCCCTTAAATTATTTCCAAATGGTTCCTTTGACGATAAATAAATTCGACCATTATTAGGATTAATTGTGTAATCCTTTATAAAGTCATAAACCCCATCAGAATAAGCATCTCCATTAACACTCAATTTATCTAGTCCCATCACTTGAACTAATAATTTGCCATTCACACTCCCATAAGGAATATAAGGTATATCTACTCCTGTTTCAATATTATTATAATAAATATCACATTTAAAATCAGCTGCATTTAAATTATAAGCACCTATTGAATATACGTTTTTCATCATTAAATCCCAAGTACTATACTTAGGATTGGTTATAGAACCACTTTTTAATAATTTTAAATACAAAGGTCCAGTAGTAAATTGATCTGAAAATTCACCAACCTGATATGTTTTACCATTGTAGGTGTATTGATAAGCGATAGCAACTGTTTGATCATTATTTATAGATTGATTAATAGATATAAAACCCAATCGACTATTAAATGTAAATTCAGAAGGTCCAAGTTTTCTGGCATTTGAAACATATTCAAAATCTCTTGCCGCAACCATAAACTGCCCATTTGGATTACACGAATTAGCTCCAGTTGGTGGTGGAGATTGTAATACAGAATTAATAGCTTGTAATGTATTACTTCTTTGAGATATCAATCCAGTAACAGGGTCGGTAAGTAAATAATATAAATTATTTGCTCCATTATGCGGATGTGTACCTGAACTATCTGCAACCAAATAAGTTGTAGATGGCTGGCACGCTCCATCATTAAGTGCTGGATTAACATGAACAACATCTTCTCCTAAATCAGAAAAAGCGGCAATGCTTCTTACCTGCTCAGTACTTCCTGTTTGGTTTGTAATATAAACTTCTACTTTTGTAACAACTATTGGGGTTGTTACAATTGGCAATGTAGACATCCATTGATCATAATTATCTCTAAAGAAATGCCCCATAAAATAATGTTTATTGACTTCATAATTATCGGCCGCAACATTAAAATACATTGTTTGAGCTCCACCCTGAACAGATACTTCTTGCCTTTTACCTCTTTGCTGAGAAAACAAAGTAGTTGCCGTTAATCTCCCAAACTGAAGTTGTGTTTTTACCCCAAATAAACTTTGACTACCTTGTATTAATGAACTATTTAAAGGCATGCTAACATTCCCAGCCTCTATTTTCTTAATAATTTCATCTTCATAACCTGTATACTCTAGTTTCATTTGATTTTCCCAATCAAATGAAGCTTCTGTATTATAACTTGTTGTAATTTTTAATTTATCCCCAATTTTTCCAATTAAATTTAATTGAATACGCATATTAAAATCAAAATTTGTGACTTTTTGCTGACGCTGAGGAATTGCTGGGTTTAATGTTTTATTTCTGTTTAATGCAAAAATTAATTCTGCCGTGCCGGTAGGCTTAATATCAACTTGATTACCTCCAAATATTCTATCAAAAATTTCACTTTTAACAGTAAGTTTAGGAACTAAGCCTTTTTTTGTTTGATTTTGAAGATCTTCTGCTTTTATTTTGGTTTTCCAATGATTTTTTACGGCTTGTTTAAATAACTCGGATTGATAATCATTAAATTCAACATAAGTTTCGGGACGATAATCAAGATCACCCATCTTTTGTGTAATGTCGTAATTACCTGTTTCAGGATTATAAGTAGTTTCCGTTTTTATATTAGATGGATTAGATAAATACAATCCACTTTTATCGTCATAAATTGGTTGACTGCCATTATTGTCATTAAACTTATATTGCAAATCATCCTTAGTAACTATCGGAGAATCAACGCGTAAAGAATTAAAAGATATGTAATGTGGTTTGGTTAAGGGCGTGTTTTTAGCTTTGGAACCAACCACTATACTCATCAGACCAACCGACACCGAACCAATAACAAGAAATTTTGCAAATCCCTTTACCACGCTTTAATTTACATATTTTTTAAGGCTGATTTAATCAGCAGTTCAACATTATCTGTAGTTACCCCTTGTTGTTTGATGGCTTTTTCAATTGATTTTTCAGCAGCTAATTTTTGAAAACCAAGCGTAACTAATGCCATTAACGCCTCTTCTTTATTTTTATTGTATGACGTAGTTAAAATTTGAGAAATTCCGCCCTCATGTTTACCCATTTTTCCTTTTAAGTCCACAACAATTCGTTGAGCAGTTTTTTCCCCAATTCCTTTAATACTTTTTAGAAGAGCTACATTAGCTGTATTAATTGCACCTGCTATTTCAACAGCACTTAATGATGAAAGCATTAAAATTGCACTACTGCCTCCTACTCCCGAAACTGAAATTAATTTACGAAATAAGTCTCGCTCCTCAACATCCGCAAAACCAAAGTATTTAGGATTATCATCTCGCACATAAACACTCTCTACAAATAATTTAACGTTAGTTTTATCTTGAATTTGGCTATAAGTGGTTAATGAAATTAAAAGTCCATAGCCAACTCCATTAGTTTCAATAACCGCCAGTGCTGGATTTAATTCTGCAATTTGACCATTTACGTAATTTATCATAAGGGTTGTGAAAATAGCAATATTTTTATGATTTAAGAAAAAAACAAGCTATTATTTCTCTAAATACTCTAACTAAGTACTTTTTTTATTTTAACAAAAAACTGTTTACATCTTAATTGATTAAAAAAAGATAAAAAATTGATAATTTTAAATTATTATTAAATTTGTGTTATTAAACCAGATTTAATTTGGAAACAATTACAATAATTTCTCTTTTTATTTCAGCCTACTTATTTGGCTCTATTCCAACATCTGTTTGGTGGGGTAAACGGTATTATGGCATTGATGTTAGGGAATTTGGAAGTGGTAATGCAGGAGCAACTAACACATTTAGAGTTTTAGGAAAAAAAGCTGGCATACCTGTTTTGATGATAGACATCTTAAAGGGCACTATTTCTGTTTTATTAGCCCGTTTATCTTTTTTTGAGTTTGAAAGTAATGCATTTATTAATTTAGAATTAGGGCTAGGTATAGCAGCATTAGTTGGACATGTTTTTCCGGTATTTGCTGGTTTTAGAGGTGGAAAAGGCGTTGCTACTATACTAGGAGTAGTAATTTGCTTAACACCTATTACAAGTTTAATGGTTTTGAGTGTTTTTTTAGTCGTTCTATTAGCAACACGATATGTATCGTTATCTTCTATTACTGCAGGATTAAGCTATCCGTTTCTTTTAAATATTGTACTTAAAAATCAGAATCAAACATTATTAATTTTTTCCTTAATAGTATCTTTACTTTTAATTATTACCCACAAAAAAAACATCTCTCGTTTGCTAAAACGTCAAGAAAGTAAAGTAAACTTATTTGTCAAAAAAGCTTAGCTAATTTTTTATAAAGACTAATTTATAAATTTATAAAAAAGACATGTGGAAATTAATCACAATTCTGACATTTATCTTCATATATCAAAAATCTAGTGGACAAGACACTTCCAAACATTTTGAATTTGGATCAACTCTCATAACCATTAATTCATTTAACACAAATTATTACTTTGCTCCTGACAGACCCTCTTTTGAATTTATTAATGGTTTGTATTTTCGCTATACAAAAAAAAGACTAGGTATTAGAATGCATATAATTTACACAGACAATTCGACTTTTTATGAAACGCCTAAAAGTTGGTCTGACGGCTCGTCAGGCGACATTAATAATAAAGATTTTAGAATTGGAACTGGCGGACAATTTTCACTTTTAAAATGTAAAGATTGGTTTTATAGTTTTCTTGACCTTTCTTACCGAAATGTATTTTCCACTGGGCATTTCTATGGAGGTATTTTTGGAGCTAACGAAAGTTTTTCAAAGACAGCAAATGGTGTTGACTGTTTTCTGGGCTTAGGATTTAAACTAAAAACTGGCAAATATATTTATCTCTCACCTGAAATTGGTTATTTTTTTATTAAAAAATTCGTAAATAATACATCAATTAATTATTGGGGACAAATTTCAAAATTCAAATATTCTGAAACAAGTTTAAGCCCAGTAATCAAATTACATTTGACGGTTAAGTTTTAATACCTATATATTTAGTATTTCTATGGTTTTTTCTTTTTTTTAGTTAAAGGAATTAACGCCAGTAGTCCAAAAATAAAAAATACAATTAATGAAAGTATAGAATTTCGCATGCCTCCCGTAATTTGACTTATAACCCCAAATGAAATGGTTCCTATAATCATACCTAATTTTTCAACCACATCATAAAAACTAAAAAAGCTGGTATGATCTTCGGTTTTAGGCAAATATTTGCTATATGTACTTCTAGATAACGATTGAATTCCGCCCATCATAAGGCCCACCAAAAATGCTACTATATAAAATTGTAATGGAGTTCGCACCACCATAAAAGTAAATACACAAATAAATACCCAAACAGATATAGATATTATAAGTGATTTAATATTGCCTATTTTTTTAGACATCCATGAAAATAAAAAAGACCCTGCTATACCAACAAACTGAATAATTAAAATACTTACAATTAAAGCTGTAGTTTTAGATTTTTCAGCTATCTCACCTACTCCCCATTCAATTTCATTACGAGCAAATAACACAGCCACTACCATAATAGTTTGCACTCCCATATTATAAAAAAAGTACCCTGTTAAAAACTGTTTTAAGTTTGATAGTTGCTTAATTTGTATCCAAACATGCTTAAGTTCTTTAAAGCCTTTAGAGAAAATACCAGTAGTTTTTGTGCCATGTGCTATATGATTTTTATTTGGCAGATTTAAAAAAGTATATTGAGCGAAGCCTATCCACCAGATACCTACTAATAAAAAACTGTATTTTGCAGGCATTTTAAACACCATAATACTAACTAAACAAATAATTAGTAATAATGAACTACCGAAATAACCAAGCGCAAAACCTCTGGCACTTACCTTATCCTGATTTTCGGGTGAAGCTATTTCAGGTAAATATGAATTATAATAAACCAAACTACCCCAAAATCCTATAGTTGCTGTAATAAAAGGTATAAAACTTAATTCTAAATAATTACGATTAAAGAAAAATAAACACATAGACGATATTGCGCCTAAGTAGCAAAAAAATTGTAAAAATCGTTTTTTATTCCCCAAATAATCGGCAATACCGCTTAATATTGGTGTAATTAAAACAACAATAAATAAAGCAAATGCATATACAAATGAGTAAATGTTTTGATTTTCAAATTGAATCCCTAAAAAAGAAATTGTATGACCAATGAAATTTTTATGCTCATCATGAGTTGTAACATAATCATAAAAATTTGGAAATATGGCTGAGGTAATTACTAATGGAAATACTGAATTTGCCCAATCATAAAAAGACCACGCTTTAATGGTTTTTGGGTTATTTTGCTCAATTAAATTCATATTTTATAAGTTTTAATGTTAAAACTACTTTAATTTTTAATGATTTCAAATTCTACACGCCTATTCTTTGCTCTGTCAATATCATTATCATTGCTCGCAATAGGCATAGCACTTCCATATCCCTTAAAATACATTTTATTTTGAACTCCTTTTTTTATAAGATACTCAAATACTTCACGGGCTCGTTGTTCTGATATTTTTTGATTTTTAAATTTAGACCCCGAATTATCTGAATGTCCGTTTATTTGAACTACCATATTCGGGTTTCTTAGTAAATATTGGGCTAACTTGTTTAATTCGGTATATGATTCTGGTAATAAGTAGTAACGACCATTTTCAAAAAAAATATTTTTCAGTTGTATTTTTTCACCAACCTGTATGTTTTTTTTAACTTCCAAAACAGAGTCGGGAGAATCTGCAATAAATGATCCTACAATTTCAACTTTAACCTTTTCTACAACCTCTTTCACTTTAATCATTGATATATCATCAACAAAATAGTATGCCTCTTTAAATCCAAGCTTAAAAATATTCATTCGTTCCATATCTTTCTTTATGTTTTGAGAAAAATTTCCAATAGTTACATATTTTTCTCCACCATCTGCCATATATTTTCCTGAAATTTTAAACCAATGATACCCGTTAATAAAACTAGTTTTTTTACATACAGTATCTATCAAAGCAGATTTTATAATATCAGACTTGTTTTTGTAACCACCTTTTGTAAACAAAGCTCCAAAGGATTTTAAACTAGCATTACTCCAAAAAGCCAATCTAATGTGCATTTCAAACTCATATGTTACACCTCTTCTCAACGATTCAGCTAATTTAACTTGAAGAAATTCCTTATACTTTTTTTGAAACCTTAATCCAGCATAACAATTACCTGTAAAAGCGCCTTTTTGAGAAGATGTATCATTACTAATGGGTTCTTGATAATAATCAACACTTGCAATTTGCTGCCATGGTATTGCATTTTTAATGTTTCCTGATTTTTTTCGATAATTTTCAAAACTACCATTTGGAATAATATTTTTAACAATTTCGAGAGTTTGTTGAGCAATTGCAAGCTCAAAACTAAAGAATAGAATAAATATAAATGGTCTTTTAATATTCATGAGGGTTAACAAAAGTAAGTTTTACACTATATTACAGAAATATTTGTTATGAACAGTTGTTATTATAAAAAAAAGTGTATATTTGCAATCCAATTTAAAAAACAGATTAATACTTTAATAGAATGGCAAATCATAAGTCGGCAATAAAAAGAATTAGAGCAAATAATGCTAAACGTTTATCAAATCGTTATTATGCAAAAACTACTCGTAATGCAGTAAAAAAATTACGTGAAACAGGCACTAAAAAAGAAGCAGTAGCTTTGTTACCTAAAGTAGTTGCAATGTTAGATAAATTAGCTAAAAAAAGCGTTATTCATAAAAACAAAGCATCTAATTTAAAATCAAAATTAACTAAAAGAGTTAATGCAATAGCAAAATAATTCTTATTTATAATACTTTAAAAACCCATTAATTTCTTATTAATGGGTTTTTTTTTAAGATAAAGTACTATACATCGATAAATAATTAGGCATTAGATAAATAATTTTATAATTTTGCCTAATAAAAACTTATAACTATTAGATAATGATGAATTCTAAAACTTTACTAAATTTAAGTCTTGCTATTGGTACAACTGCTTTTTTAGTTGGATGTACTGGATTAGGCAAAATGGTAAAAAAACAAGCTACTATTTCTTATGAGGTTAAACCTAATCCTTTAGAAATGCATAACGATAGCGTAAGTTTTACTGTTTCAGGAAAATACCCGGCTAAATTATTTGCAAAAAAAGCAATACTTACTGTTACTCCAGTTATTAAATATAATGGTGGAGAAAAAGCAGTAAAATCAGTTATACTAGTAGGTGAAAAAGCTACAGGTGCTGGTCAAAAAATTTCATATACAAAAGGCGGTACATTTAGCTATACTTCAGAAAAAGTAGCTTATGTTTCTGGCATGAATGTAGCAACAGTTGAATTAAGAGCACAAGGAGCGGTAAAGAAAAAAACAAAAGATTTTACTCCAGTTAAGATTGGTGACGGTACAATTGCAACTCCATTATTAGTTAGAAATGACGAAAAAGGAATTTATGCAAAAGATGCTTTTGTAAAATCAACACCTGTAAATCAAACTGCTAATATTTATTATGTTGTTAATAAATCTGATGTAAGAGCATCAGAGTTAAAAAGCGATGAAATGAAAAATGTACAAGAGTTTATTAAAACTAATATTAATAATCCTTGGTATGAATTTAAAGATATTACAGTGTCTGCATACGCTTCACCAGATGGCGAGCAATCATTAAACGCTAATTTAGCTGAAGACAGAGCAAAATCAGGGTCTAAAGCATTAATGAGTGAGTTTAAGAAAAACAAAAACAAGGCTCAAAAATTTGGTAAAGAAGAGGCTAATTACGTAACTAAAACTACAGCCGAAGACTGGGAAGGATTTAAGACATTAATGAATGCCTCTACAATAGCCGACAAAGATTTAATTTTACGTGTATTAACAATGTACACAGATTTAGACCAACGCGAAAAAGAAATTAAAAATTTATCTAAAACATATACTGAAGTTTCTGATAAAATTTTACCAAAATTACGCCGTTCTGTTTTAACCGTAAATGTTAACAAAAAGTCTCGTACAGACGAACAAATTACTAAATTAACCACTACTGCTCCAGATTCATTATCTGTTGAAGAAATGTTATATGCAGCAACTTTAACAAACGATATTAATACTAAAGTTGCAATTTATACAGTTGCTGAAAAAAACTATTCTAATGATTGGAGAACATCAAACAACTTAGGAGTAGCTTTATTGCTGCAAAATAAAATATCTGAAGCAGCTTCGGCATTTGAACGTGCAGAAAAGACAGCTAATGGGAATCCTATTGTTATGAATCAATTAGGTATTATTGCGTCAAAAGCAGGAAATAGAACTAAAGCAATGGATTATTTTAACAAAGCAAATGGAGCTGGAGAAGAAGTAAACTACAATAAAGGAATATTAAATATTAGAAATGGTCAATATGCTGAAGCAGTAGCTAATTTTGGTAACAATAGTGGTTTTAATAAAGCATTAGCAGAATTATTGAATGGAAATGCTGGTGTTGTTGCAAGTACTATTGATGCTAGTAATGAAAAAGATATGGCAATGTCATTTTATTTAAAAGCAGTTGCAGCCGCTCGTAACAATAATACAACTGAAGTAATAAATAATTTAAAAATGGCTATCGGAAAAGATGGTTCTTTAAAATCATCGGCAAAAGACGATGCTGAATTTATGAAATTACGTGATAATGCTGATTTTAAAGCATTATCAAATTAATCTTACTAAACTTTTCACAAAAAACCTCCTAATCAGGAGGTTTTTTTATGAAAAGGAATTTATATAGTAAAATTAAATCTACTATATTTAAAAACAATAATGACTTAAAAATATTATGGCAAAAGTTATTCCGTTTAAAGCAATACGCCCAGAAGGAGATAAAGCTCATTTAGTTGCTTCTCGATCAGTTGACGGATACAATCCTGCTGAACTTAGAGAGAAATTAATAGGTAACCCCTACTCTTTTTTACATGTTATTAATCCCGATTTTGAAGATGGTATAAAAACAAAACCTGGCTCAAAAGAACGTTTAAATAAAGTAAAAAATCATTTTAAAAAATTTGTTAGAGAAAAAATATTTTTAAGAGATGAAAATCCATGTTATTATTTTTATCGACAAATTAAAGAAGGCAATGAGTTTGTTGGTATTATAGCTTGCACAAGTATTGACGATTACATAAGTGGCGTAATAAAAATTCATGAACAAACTTTAACTACTCGCGAAGAAAAATTAAAAGATTACTTAGAAGTATGTGAATTTAATGCCGAGCCTGTTTTATTTTGCTATCCAAATGATAATGAAATTGATACAATATCATCTAATATAATAAAGAATAGGCCTGATTATGATTTTACGACAACAGACAAGGTAAGACATACTGTTTGGGTTGTTAACTCAAGAAAAATTGTAAAACAAATTACAGAGCGCTTCGCTAACATTCCTAATATTTATATTGCAGACGGTCATCACCGTTCGGCATCTGCCACATTATTAGGAAAATTAAGACGTAGTACCCGAAAATCTTATACTGGAGAAGAAGCATTTAACTACTATTTAGGAGTATTTTTTCCGGAAACTCATTTAAAGATTTATGATTACAACAGAATAGTAAAAGATTTGAATAATTTATCTGTTACTGATATTATTAATAATTTAAAACAATATTTTATAGTAACTCGAGTTAATACTGATGATTATAAGCCTAAACAAAAACATGAAATATCAATGTATGTTGATAGTACTTGGTATTCATTAACTGCAAAAGAAACCATCTATAATGCCAAAGATCCTATTGATAGTTTAGATGCTGCAATACTTACTAAATATATTTTATCTCCTATTTTAGATATACATGATTTAAAAACCGATAAACGAATTGGCTTTATTCCAGGGGTGAGAGGTAGTAAAGAATTAAAAAAACAAGTAGATGAAGGTAAAGCGGCTATTGCATTTGGATTATTTCCTGTTACCATGGAACATTTAAAATGGATTGCCGATACGAATAACATTATGCCTCCTAAATCTACTTGGGTTGAGCCTAAAATGAGAAGTGGATTAGTAATTTACAGCTTAGAAGATTAATTTCATGAGTGTAGCAGAAAACATACATTTTATTAAATCCACTATCCCATCTAATGTTACATTAATTGCTGTATCTAAAACAAAGCCTAATCATATGCTTTTAGAGGCCTATAATGCTGGACAAAAAGATTTTGGTGAAAATTATGTACAAGAATTAATAGAAAAATATAACCAGTTACCAAAAGATATTAATTGGCATTTTATTGGACATTTACAAAGTAATAAAGTAAAATATATTATTCCATTTGTTTATTTGATTCATGGAGTTGATAGTTTTAATTTATTGAAAGAAATTAATAAACAAGCACAAAAAAATAATCGTGTAGTAAATTGCTTGTTGCAACTATATATTGCTCAAGAAGAAACTAAATTTGGGTTTAATTTTGAAGAAGCATCAACGTTATTACATTCTGAATACTTAAAAGAATTAAAAAACATATCCATTAAAGGATTTATGGGAATGGCTTCTAACACTAATAATGAAGGGCAAATTAAAAAAGAATTTTCTTCGCTTAAAGCCTTTAGCTTACAATTTCCTGAATATCAAACATTGAGTTTTGGAATGAGTAGTGATTATTTATTAGCTATCAAAGAAGGTAGCACAATGGTTAGAGTTGGAAGTAGTATTTTTGGTGAAAGAATTTATGCCAAATAATCATTATATTGTTTATAAAAAAAGCACAAGCTAAAGCTTGTGCTTTTTTTATAAACATAAACATAAATTTATTTTACCATTTCTTTTAAATTTTTTGCATAAAGCCCTACAAATAAAACATCAATAATTACCATAAAAATCATCGCTCCCATTGCTATTGCAGAACTATTAGCTCCTGGAGGGCTCATCATACTTAATGAGTTTTTACCCATAAATATAAAACTAGTATAAGGTAAAATCTCTGCTATAGCATAAATATAAAAACCTTTCTTAGTTAAATTCCACATCATTATAACTCCTAAAAAAGATAAAACTGTGTATATCAATCCTAAGTATGGAGCTACTGAACTAAATGGATTACTTTGCATTTCTAAAATTTGATTTTCCATTTGATCAGCCATATCAGGATTAATCGTTCTAACTTGCTCAATATTTTTTTGCATTACCTCTGGCTGGCTTTGATAAATGCCCCATATGCCTGATAAAAAACTAATACCACACATAATAAAAGACAATATACATAGTGTTTTTAAAAACTGAGAACGAACTGGCGCTTCGTTTAACGTTTGGTTTTCTGTAATAAAGTTATTTTCCATATTTTAATATTTATTGGTTATTATAAAAATAAGAATCGTTTCACTAAAAAACATCTTACATTTTTAATTTTATTAACAAGATTAGTTATTTACGAATTCAAGGTAAGCCAGGTTTTGTAATTTTTAGAGTCATTTGTTTTTAAATTTAATTTAATGATATCAAAATAGGTTACAGGCTTTGAAGACTTTATTAACTTAATAGTTTTTAATTGTTGGTTTGACGAAAGCGTTAATGTGATTTCAGAATCATTAAAATAATTCATCCAATCATTAAAATCATTTTTTAAAGTAAATCCATTAACTGCAATAATTTCATCTCCAATACTAACACCAGCTTTCCAACTTGGTGAATAAGGCGCAATTAAAGACACTTTTCTATTTGTTCCAAAATCTATTGTTTTAAATCCAAAAACAGATTCGCAAATCAATTGACTTGGTTTTTTTATAAATTCAATATCTAGAAAAGAAAAGCATTCTAATAAAAGAGTCTCAAAATCTTCTGTGCCATACACATATTTACTAAAAAAATCAATTAATGATGTATTAGCCATTTTCTGGCATAAGCTGATGATGTCATGTTCAGTATATCCTTTATTTTTTTTACCAAACTCATTGTACAGCTCCCTGCAAACATCTTTTAATCCCTTTTGGTAATTAGAGTATTTTATTATTTGAACATCTAACATAAAAGCAATTAAATTACCTTCATCATAAATAGATGTTTTGCGATATGGTGCACCTGGAACGTACCCATCTAACCATGTATCCCAACTTGAGTGAGCTACTGATAAATTAAATCGTCCGTAATTATGAAAATGCTTTAATAAACGTTCCTCTAATGTATTTAAATATTGTGAAGTATTAAATACACCACTAGATAACAATAACAAATCTCCATAATAGGTTGTAAATCCCTCATAAACATATCCCGTTCTCGCATAATTTTCTTTAGTAAAATCATAGGGCAACATTTCTTTTGGCCTTATAAACTTAATATTCCAAGTATGAAATAATTCGTGACAGGAAACACCTAACACATCTTCATATGTATTTCCTTTATTTAAAGCATAACCAGGCCCTATAGCAATAACAGTTGATTTTTGATGTTCAACGCCATGATAAAATTTAAATGGCAAAATTTGAAACATAAAATGATATTCATCAACAGGGAAATCTCCCCAAAAATTCAGTTGGGTTAATGTAAATTTTAAAAAGTCTGATTTTATTTTATTGAAATCTGGTTTACACTCTCCAATAAAATGCAACCAAAATTTTATTTTCTTAACTTCAAAAAAATCGGATTGTATATTAGCACTTGCTATAATAGGACTATCAGCTAATTCATCAAAAGAAGTTGCTATTACATGTTTATTTTTTACCATTAAAGATGTTACAATTTTATATGTATCTGGCACATCTAATTCAACAATATGTTCCTCATTTATTCTATTAGGAATAAACATGCACAAATGAACAGGATTAATATACAATTGTGTATCATCTGCAAAGCAATTTCCAGCGTTAATTTCAGAAGTATGATAACTATAGGTAACTTTAATTTTTGAAGCACCATTTGTTTCGATTAACCATAAATCTTTATTTACTTTAGTATAATTCAAAGGTTGATTAGCCTCATTAAAAACATCTACTCTTTTAATATTTTTGGCAAAGTTTGCTAATTCGTATCTGCCTGGGCGCCAAGCTGGTAATTGAAGTTCTATAATTGAAGTAACAATATTATCAATAGTTAAATCAACATATATATAATGCGATTGTGGATTTTTTAAAAATAATTTATAGTGTATCATAATAAAAATTTAGGCTCTAAATTAACTAAAAACAAATTATATTTACAGTATAAATGAAGTTTATAATTATATCCATT
The DNA here is from genome assembly GCA_964541155.1 of uncultured Flavobacterium sp. Classification (GTDB taxonomy): domain Bacteria; phylum Bacteroidota; class Bacteroidia; order B-17B0; family Aurantibacillaceae; genus UBA4416. Next base: position 32,594 of record CAZIPC010000001.1, on the reverse strand, counting down.
TTATTAAGTATTAGTTGTTTTTCACAAGTAAATGATTCTTTAGTTACTGAAATTAAACACCTTGAAAATGATACAGAACAAGTTAATCAATTTTATAAAATAGGTTTTGATATAAGAAATACAGATCCATTAGCCGCATATAGTTATGCGTTAATATGTAATGAAACCGCCTTAAAAAGCAAATCATTAAAACACATTGCTAAAAGCTATAATCTACTAGGCATTTTATATTATAAAAAAGGAGATTATACTCAAGCGCTTAATTTTCAAAATAAAGCATTAAACTTAAATCAAATTATTCATAATGAATTAGGAATTGCTATCAATTATACAAACTTGGGAAATATATATAACGAAACTCACAATTTAAATAAAGCCGAATTTTATTATCTAAGCGCTCTAAAATCATACAATAATGTTAATAATACACTTCAAATAACTCGTAGTTTAATTAATATAGGTGTTTTAAAATATAATCAAAAACAGTTTGAAGCAGCTATTAAATTATTTGAAAATGCTTTAACATATGCCACAACACTTAATGATTACGAACTTACAGCTACTTGCTATAATAATATTGGGTCAATATTAACCGAACAAAATAAATTAGATAGCGCTTTATTTTATTTAGAAGAAGGTTTAAAATTTCGAATACTTATAGATGATGAATTTGAATTAGCCGATAGCTATAACAATTTGGCACTATTTTATATCAAACAAAGTAAATACGATAAAGCTAATCACTTCATAGAATTAGCAAATACCATTTGTACAAAATATTTCTATACAGAAACATTAATTGAATTATATAAAACTCGTTCATTATTATGTGAAGCACAAAATGATTTTAAAGCTTCTATTTTTTGGATAAAAAAACATTACAATCTAAAAGACAGTATTGCATTGTTAGCTAACGAAAATCAAACATTAAATTTTGTAGAAAATCAACTTCATACAAAACAACTAAAAAATGATTCTAGTAACATAAATAACACCTGGTTATTAATTTCAATTTTAATATTATTAGTAATTATTCCTGTGTTTTTAATTAAAAATAAACGATGAGTAAAAAAGATAAAAACAGAGTTAACGTTGTATACTCTACAAATCCTAATTTTAACTATCAAAGTGAAGAAGAAGATTCAACAGAGACACTTCCTCCTCAACAACAAAATTTAAAACTATTTTTAGACAGAATTGGCGGAGGAAAATTAGTAACTCGTATCAGTGGATTTATAGGAACTGACGAAGATTTAAATAATCTAGCAAAAATATTGAAACAAAAATGCGGAGTTGGAGGAAATGCTAAAGATGGCAATATTTTAATTCAAGGAGATAATAGAGACAAATTAATAGAATTATTACTTAAATCAAATTATAAAGCAAAAAAAGCTGGTGGATAACCTATTATTAAATATCCTATTAGGATTCGCAAATAAAAATAATGATACGTATCTTTAATCTTGTAATATTTAAATATAAAATATGAATGCCTTTGTTGAAATTTTAAAAATAATGATTCCAGCAGGAGCTGTTTTTGCTGCTGCTTATTTTTTAGTAAAACGTTTTTTAGATAATGATCAAAAACGCCGAGAATATGAACTAAAAAAAACAGCACAAGCTACCATTACACCCCTGAAAATTCAAGCATACGAACGAATTATTATTTTACTAGAACGTATAAATCCTAATAGCCTAGTAACCCGAGTTAATGTAAATGGAATGTCTGCTAGACAATTACATCAGGAATTAGTTGCTTCAGTAAAAGCAGAGTACGAACATAATTTATCTCAACAAATTTATTTATCTGTAGGAGCTTGGGATTTAGTTAAAACCTCAAAAGAAGAAATCATTCAACTTATAAATATATCATCCTCAAAAGTACCACATGATTCTCCTAGCTCAGAATTAGCTATAATGATATTAAATATAGCAGCAAACCTAGGTAAAAAACTTCCTAACGACGTTGCTATCGACTATATTAAAAAAGAAATTGCCCAAAATTTTTAAATATTACTTTAATGCAAAAATTATTTACAGAATTCTCTCCAACAACCGCTATTCAATGGAAAGAACAGTTAATTAAAGATTTAAAAGGAATTGATTACACTTCATTGGTATGGAAAACAAACTCCGGAATCGATATTAAACCTTTTTATACTAAAGAAGATATAACATCAAGTAAAAATCCTATTTTCGAAAAAAATGATTGGGCCATTTGCGAAAATATTATTGTATTAGACGAACTAGCGGCTAATAAACAAGCTTTAAATGCCTTACAAAATGGTGCTTCTGGATTAGTATTTCACATTCATAAAAAAACTGATTTCAATACTTTACTAAATGACATTTTATTACAACACATATACTCGTTATTTATTGTATCAGCTGAATTTAAATCTGAATTAACTAATTTTTTAAACTCTATAACTACTGGCAACAACTGTTTTTTAGAATGTGATAGGACTCTTGATGGGAATATTGATAATACTACAAATACTGTAACAATCAATACTAACTTATATCAAGAAGCGGGTTCAAATACGATTAATGAATTAGCCTTTTCTTTAGCTCATTTAAATGAATATTTAAATAGTACTAAAACTCCAATAACTAATGTGCATATTAACATGTGTGTTGGTGGAGACTTTTTTACAGAAATTGCAAAAACAAGAGCATTAAGACAATTAACAACATTTTTACTTAATCAATACTCACTCAATGCATCCATACATATTCATGCAAAAACAACTTTAATAAACAAAAGTAATATTGATAGTTATAATAACATGCTACGTACAACTACAGAATCGATGAGTGCTTGTATTGGAGGAGCAAATAGCATATTAGTATTACCATTTGATATTGAATTTAATAATCAAAACGATTTTAGTTCTCGAATGGCTCGAAATCAACAATTAATTTTAAAAGATGAAAGCTATTTAAATATTGTTTCAGATATATCTGCTGGCTCATACTATATTGAATCATTAACAGAAACGCTTTGCGAAAAAGCATGGGAACATTTCAAATTAATTGAATCAAAAGGAGGTTTATTAGCTTGTTTAAAATCAAACTATGTGCAAGATGTTATAGCTAAGGACGCGGAAATATTAATAAATCAATTTAAAAATGGCAATTTAATTTTAGTTGGAGTTAATAAGTTTCAAAATAAACTTGAAGATTTACAAACCTTAAAAAAACATAGTACAGTTCATCCTTCAGGAATTAAATCAATTAACTTGAGTGAATTTGTTGAACAATAATTAATAACTTGAAGAATGAGAAAAGATTTTTCTAATATTTCATATAAAAATTCTGATGTTTCTAAAATTTCTCAAACATCAACAGAACAATTTGTAACAGCTGAACAAATAAAAATAAAACCACTCTATACAATTGCTGATACAACTGAATTTGAGCACTTAAATTTTGGTGCAGGAACTCCCCCTTTTTTACGAGGCCCTTACTCTAGTATGTATGTTCAAAACCCCTGGACAGTAAGACAATATGCGGGATTTAGTACCGCAGAAGAAAGTAACGCCTTTTACCGTCGTAACTTAGCAGCCGGACAAAAAGGATTATCTGTTGCATTTGATTTAGCCACACATCGAGGATATGATAGTGATCATGAACGCGTAGTGGGAGATGTTGGAAAAGCTGGTGTTGCAATCGATTCTATTTTAGACATGAAAGTGCTTTTCGATCAAATTCCACTTGACCAAATGAGTGTAAGTATGACTATGAATGGAGCCGTATTACCAATACTGGCATTTTATATTGTTGCTGCCGAAGAACAAGGTGTAACAATGGATAAATTATCCGGTACTATTCAAAATGATATTTTAAAAGAGTTCATGGTTCGTAACACTTACATTTATCCTCCTGAACAATCAATGAAAATTATTGCAGATATTTTTGAGTTTACTTCTAAAAAAATGCCAAAATTTAACTCTATATCAATAAGTGGATATCATATGCAAGAAGCTGGAGCTACAGCTGATATAGAGTTAGCATACACTTTAGCTGATGGCTTAGAATATATTAGAACAGGCATTAAGGCAGGATTAGACATTGATGCATTTGCCCCTAGGTTATCTTTCTTTTGGGCAATTGGAATGAATCATTTTATGGAAATTGCTAAAATGCGAGCTGGTAGAATACTTTGGGCAAAATTAGTAAAGCAATTTAATCCAAAATCTGCAAAATCAATGGCGTTACGAACCCATTGCCAAACCAGCGGATGGAGTTTAACAGAACAAGACCCGTTTAATAACGTAACCAGAACATGCGTTGAGGCATTAGCTGCAGCTATGGGGCATACTCAAAGTTTACACACTAATGCTTTAGATGAAGCAATTGCGTTACCTACTGATTTTAGTGCAAGGATTGCTCGTAACACACAATTATTTTTACAAAATGAAACAAATATTTGTAAAGTTGTTGATCCTTGGGCGGGCTCATATTATGTAGAAACACTAACCCACGAATTAACTCATAAAGCTTGGGAATTAATTGAAGAGGTAGAAAAATTAGGTGGCATGGCTAAAGCCATAGAAACTGGAATTCCTAAAATGCGCATAGAAGAAGCAGCTGCCAGAAAACAAGCTCGTATTGATGGTGGAAAAGATATTATTGTGGGAGTAAACTTATACCAAACAGATGAAAAAACAACTATCGAAATTTTAGATGTTGATAATGCTAAGGTAAGAACACAACAGCTTGAACGTTTAAAACAATTAAAAGAACAACGCAATCCCGAAGAAGTTAATGCAGCTTTATCAGCATTAACCGAAGCGGCTAAAACTGGGAAAGGTAATTTGTTAGAGTTAGCAATTAACGCCGCTCGTGTACGATGCAGTTTAGGAGAAATATCGTACGCTTTAGAAATTGTATATGGAAGATATAAAGCAAATATAAGAAGCATAGCTGGCGTTTATAGTAAAGAAATTAGTATGGATAAAAACTTTTTAAAAGCAAAAGAATTAGCAGATAAATTTGCCGAAATGGATGGCAGAAGACCTCGAATTATGATTGCAAAAATGGGACAAGATGGTCATGATAGAGGAGCTAAAGTTATATCTACTAGTTTTGCCGACATGGGTTTTGATGTGGATATAGGCCCGTTATTTCAAACGCCTGCTGAAGCCGCTAAACAAGCCGTAGAAAACGATGTACATATTTTAGGAGTATCTTCATTAGCTGCTGGGCACAAAACATTAATCCCTCAAGTTATAGCCGAATTAAAAAAATACGGTAGAGAAGACATAATGGTTATAGCCGGAGGAGTTATACCTCAACAAGATTATGATTTTTTATATAAAGCTGGGGTATCTGGGGTATTTGGGCCAGGAACTGTTATCAGTTTATCTGCTATAGATATTTTAGAAAAATTAATTGATAGAAATAAATAAAAATGACCAAAGGACTTTCTACTATATTACTATTAATTGCATCTAACACATTTATGACTATAGCATGGTACGGTCATTTAAAATTTAAAAATATAGGCATGTTTTATGCGATAGTAATAAGTTGGGGCATTGCATTATTAGAATATAGTTTAATGATTCCTGCTAATAAAATTGGGAGTGATATAAATAATGGTCCATTTAATATGTTTCAATTAAAAATAATTCAAGAAGTTATTTCTATTAGTGTATTTGTTATTTTTACACTTCTTGTTTTTAAAACTGAAACTTTAAAATGGAATCATATCATAGGTTTTTTATGTTTGTTTATTGCAGTATATTTCTTTTTTAAAAAATAAACATTTATGAAAGAAGTTACACAAATACTGACCGATTTAAAACGAAAAATATTTAAACCTGTTTATTTTTTAAGCGGAGAAGAACCCTATTATATTGACTTAATCAGTGATTATATTGAAAAAAATGTATTAGACGAAAGTGAAAGTGAATTTAATCAAACCATATTATACGGAAAAGATGTTGATTTAAATACAATTATATCAGCTGCCAAACGATTTCCAATGATGAGCGAATATCAGGTAGTAATTGTTAAAGAGGCTCAGAATTTAAAAGAATTAAATAAATCATCTGCAGACGATGAGGAAGTAGTTGAAAAAACAAAAAAAACGGCTGCCTCTGTAAATAATCCATTAGTTAGTTATTTGCAAAACCCTCAGCCATCAACAATATTAGTATTTTGCTATAAATACAAAACAATAGATAAAAGAAGTGTTGTATATAAATCGTTACAAAAAAATCATGTTTTTTTAGAAACAAAGAAATTATACGATAACCAACTATCCGATTGGATAACTAATTATATTCAAGATAAAAAATTTAAAATAGGACCTAAGGCTTCATTTTTACTAGCAGAATCATTAGGAAATGATTTATCTAAGATTAGTAATGAAGTAGAAAAACTCATTATCAATTTAAAAGAAAATGAAGAAATAACCTATGAAGCTATTCAAGATAAAATAGGTATTAGTAAAGAATTTAATGTATTTGAATTACAAGATGCATTGGCAAAAAAAGATATTTTAAAAGCAAACCGTATCATTTATTACTTCGCTTCTAATGAGAAAGAACATCCAGCAATCATGACTCTGAGTACCTTATACGGTTATTTTTCTAAAGTACTATTATATCATTTTGCACCAGACAAATCAAAGTTTGCATTATCTCAAACACTAGGTGTTAATCCCTTTTTTATAGATGGATACACAAAAGCAGCCCAAAACTATAGCACAGCAAAGCTCAAACAAATTTTTTACTTATTAAAAGAATACGATTTAAAAACAAAGGGAGTTAATAATAGTGGTGTTAATAATGGAGAATTAATGAAAGAATTGATCTTTAAAATTTTACACTAATTACTTAAACAACTCTACTTTTGTTTCTATATCAGATTTTATAGTAAACTTTTTTTCAATGGTATAAATAGATCCCTTTAATGACTTTGAGCGCCACTCAATTCTATAATTACCTGGCTGCAAATAATATACTTGAGATGTACTATTGTTTAAATTACATACCCACTCAAGTATATTAGAATCTTTTAAAATACAACCATCACCGCTCTCAAGCGCCTTTATACTTAACATGCCGGCATTTGGTAATTCTATTAATTTAGTTTGAGACTGAACCACTGCTACGTTATACAAATATGTTCTGGGCAAAGTTAAAATCTCCAAATCATAATTTCCTACTATATATTTTTCTGTAGCATTCATTGGCTGAACGTTTAATGTATTCATTTCTCCATTGGCTTTCCGCACAATACTTTTTACTTTTTCATTAAAATTATACACACCCATTGGACGTTTTAATTCTATATAGCCTTGTGGGGCATCAATAGGAATTATAGTATGCTTACCCTGAATTAATTTTATTGAATTACTTTCAGAAGGAGGAATAGTATGAGCAACCACTTTATATGTAGGAAAATCATCTATTATTAAAGTATCTGGATTATGCATATAATTTAATGTATGAATAAAATTATATGCATAGTGTCCAGTTAAGGTATTATAGAGCGTAACATTAACATTAGTTTCATTGGGAAAAGATTTAGAATCAAGTAAATTAACTTGAGCTGTTGTTTTATTTACTTTTTGCTTAGAAATAATACTACTAATATCTTTTAAGGTAGTTGAATTGTCAAAATCATAAAAATCACCAACACATTCAAACGTTTTAATTTGTTCAGTCGTTAATCCTATACCTATTATAAATGGCTTTAATACGATACCTTTTTCCATTAATTTTTGCCTTGCTTTACAAGGATCTCCTCCGCACTCCTCTATTCCATCTGTAATTAAAATAATTACATTAATAGCTTTTGCATCTGGAAAATCATTGGCTGCTTCAATTAATGAATGTTCTATAGGTGTTATTCCTGTTGGCTTTGCCTCTGCCACTTTATTCTTTATAACTTGAGAATTATTTTTTCCAAACGGAACAATTAATTTAGAATCTTTACAGTCTCCTGGCGGATAATTTACAGTATGACCATACATTCTTAATGCAAATTGAATGTTTTTTTGTTTGCTTAAACTATCAATAAAATCATAAAACATTAACTTAGCACCATTGATACGTGCTGTGTTCTTATGTTGTGTTTTCATACTTTTACTAGCGTCAAACACAAACAATACTCTGGTTAAAATAGTTTCAGTTTTTTTTTGTTGAGCAAATGATGCCTTACAATAAAAAAAAACGATACCTAATATGATAATTTTTAAGAATTTCATGTGTATGCTATCAAAATTAGCATAGAACAAGTAAAAAAAAACAGATAATAAATAAACTTATTAAAAGAACAGTGCTCAGAAAATAGAATACTATTTTACAACAGTAATATGGCCCTTTAATTGAATAAACTCTCCTCGTGCATTTTTATATTCAATTAAATAAGCATAGATGTCATCTGTTGCTAAATGCCCGTCCCAACCCTGTGTATCGCTATTTGTTGAAAAAACAACATCCCCCCATCTGTTAAATACAGACACTTTATAATCAGTTTTTTCAACATATTGAGAAATTGGAAGCCAAACATTATTAACACCATGAGGAGCAAAAGCATTTGGAACAAATACATTCACCTCTAAGTATGCATCAGCTGGATTAGATTTTGCTGAATCTAAAAAACCATACATATTACCAGAACCCTCAACGGCTTCAACATAATAAGTAATTTTACCGCTATTGTTCACATAATCCTGAACATTATCTACATAAGTTCTGGTTAATACAGGAACATTGCTAATTGGTGTAGGATTAAAAACGCCATCAATAGCCCTGTAAATATTATATGAATTTACTCCTCCCAACCAAGATGAATAATTATCCCAAGTTATGGTAACATTAAATAAATTTTCTACACTAGTTTGAACTGATAATAAAATTGATTTTGATATATTGCTTACAACTCCTGGATTATCGCAGCTATCAGTAACTTGAACTTTATAAAAATAATTTTTATCGGAGGTTTTTACATCTCTATCTATATATGTTTGTGGACTTTGAGTAGACGAAACAACTGCTATTTTATTAAAATTAATTCCATCGATGGATTTATAAATATCACAACTTTTAAAAGCCTTTAAGGTATCAATTGAATATTTAACTTCTATATACTTATTATATGGATGAACGCTTACATGATTTATATACACATATGACGGACCAGGAATTGCACTTGCGGTTAAACAAATAATATTTGAGGCAGCGCTAATAGATAAATCCGTATTTCTAACCCTAACATAATAACAATATAAATCGCCCGGATTTAAATGAGAATGACTAAATGTTGTTGTGTTTGAAGACCCTACAATACTATACAACCCTCCATTTATTGAACAATAAACATCGTATTTCAAAATACCTTTTGGTAAATTAGCGTAAGATGTCCAATTTAAATTAGCTGTGCGCGAACATAAGTTATAAGTATGCGACAAAAACAATGTACTATGTGTTAAACTAGGAATACTATAATTTTTACAGCTATCTACCGCTGCCACACAGTACCCTTCAGAACCAAAACCTGCCGAAGAAGCTGTATATGTAAATGAAGTATTATTGTATCCATATATGGTATCAATAGCCGTTAAAAATCCACCAACTGATTTATATATAATATACCCATTAACATCAGTTGCTGATGATGGAGGCCATCCAATAGTTGTTTGCCCTGTTCCATCAACAGAAACCGAATCTAAAACTAAAACAGCGGGTGGCTGAACATTATAACATGTATCTCCATTTATATTTGACTGAGACACACACCCCAATGCGTCTGATATCTCTACCTTATAATTATAAACTACTTTACATAACATAATCGTATCCTTATAAGTTAATCTGTTGCCTATATAAATAGTACTCCAAACTCCGGTATTTGTTTTTCTGGATACAGTGTAAGTAGGTGCTGAAGACATCAAAGTAGGCGTTCTTATGGCATTCCAATTTAAGCTTACAACACCATTTCCTGGATTACTTAAATTTAAAAAAATAGATCTTAGAGTATCTGATGGTAACGAGGATAATGTTCCACTAATGGTTGTTACATAATAATATTGAGATTGTAAATTAGCATTAGTCGGACTTTGAGTATAGGATGTTTGGGTATACGTGTTAATCGTACCAATCATTGCATAAGGACCAGTTTGAGAAGAAGAAGACCAAATTTGGTATTGAGTAAATTGATTTAATGGATCGGGTGGAATAATCCAAGTTAGTGTTGTGCTTGTTGAAGTATTTACCGAAACACATCGTAAATCTGGCGCAGCTAATTGAGCATTTATTTTAGATAAAAATAATATGCCAACAATACTAAAAAAATATGAAACTAATTTATTCAAAAAATATATTTACAATTAATATACAAAGAAACGAAAATAGAGTCGTTTTAGTACCTTCATAAAATATAAAACTATTAAAAAAGCTATTTTAATGAGTAAATCTTACTAAAAACAATATTTTTGTACTTTTAATCTAATACGATATGCAACAAGCTTATATAATAAATGGAGTTAGAACAGCCATTGGAAATTTTGGAGGAACACTTTCTACTGTTAGAACAGATGATTTAGCAACTTTAGTGCTAAAAGAATTGATAACAAAAAATCCATCTGTAGATTTTTCAAAAGTTGCAGATGTAATTATGGGTTGTGCCAATCAAGCAGGCGAAGACAATAGAAATGTAGCCCGAATGGCTTCTTTAATGGCAGGATTACCCGTAACTGTTCCTGGTCAAACAATCAATCGTTTATGCGCGTCTGGATTGAGCGCTACTATTGATGCTGCAAGATACATACAATTATCAGAAGCTGATTTAATGATTGCATCTGGTGTAGAAAATATGACTCGCGGACCATTAGTAATGAGTAAAGCTAGCAGTGCTTTTGGAAGAGACCAACAATTATATGATACCAGTTTTGGATGGAGATTTATAAATCCAAAATTAAAAGAACAGTATGGCGTTGATGCAATGGGAGAAACTGCTGAAAATGTAGCAGAAATGCATAACATTAGCCGAGAAGATCAAGATGCTTTTGCCTTGTGGAGTCAACAAAAAGCTGCTAAAGCTATAAGTTCAGGAAGATTTGAAAAAGAAATTATATCAGTTCAAATTCCGCAAAAAAAAGGAGACTCAATTATTTTTAAAACTGATGAATTTGCAAAAGCAAATACAACTATTGAAGGGCTACAAAAATTAAAACCATCCTTTAAAAAAGAGGGTACTGTAACCGCGGGTAATGCATCAGGATTAAATGATGGTGCTGCTGCAATTTTACTAGCCAGCGAAAGTGCAATTAAATCATATAATTTAAAACCTTTAGCACGAATTGTGAGTAGTGCTGTAGTTGGTGTAGAACCAAGAATCATGGGATTAGGACCCGTGGAAGCTGCTAATCAAGTACTAAAAAAAGCTGGTTTAACTTGGAATGATATTGATATTATAGAACTAAACGAAGCCTTTGCTGCCCAAGCATTAGGATGTATTCGTCAATGGAAATTAGATGATAAAGATCCTCGCATTAATCCAAACGGAGGTGCTATTGCGTTAGGACATCCTCTTGGAATGAGCGGTGCAAGAATTATAAATTCAGCAGCAATTGAATTAAATATACAAAATAAAAAATATGCCTTAGCTACTATGTGTATAGGAGTTGGTCAAGGCTATGCTGCAATTATAGAAAAAGCTTAATGATATATCTTGATCATAATGCTACTACTCCGGTAGATGAAAAAGTGTTAAATGAAATGTTACCTTTTTTTTCTCAGCATTTCGGTAACGCATCAAGTATTAATCATGCCTTAGGGTGGTTTACACAAGGCGCCGTTGATAAAGCTAGAAGCCAAGTAGCCACTTTTTTAGGTGCCGAAGACTCTGAAATTATTTTTACTTCAGGAGCAACAGAGGCTATTAATATGGCTTTAAAAGGCGTTTTTGAAACATACAAAACTAAAGGAAATCATATTATTACCTGCAAAACCGAACATAAAGCAGTATTAGATACCTGCAATTATTTAGAAGAAAAAGGAGCAATAATTACTTATTTAAATGTAGATAAAGAAGGTCGTATAGATTTAGAAGAATTAAAACAAAGTTTCGCAAAAAACACAATACTAGTTGCGATTATGGCCGCTAATAATGAAACTGGCGTGCTACAAGATATAGAAAAAATATCAGCAATTACACATGATAATAACGCTATTTTTTTTAGCGATACAACACAACTAGCAGGTAAGCTAAGAATGGATGTAAATGAAATGGGAATTGATATATGTTGCCTATCCGCTCATAAATTATATGGACCTAAGGGAGTTGGAGCTATTTATATTAAAAGAAAAAATCCAAGAGTAAGTTTAATACCTCTGCTACATGGTGGTGGACAAGAAAATAATAAACGTGGTGGGACATTAAATGTAACCGGAATTGTTGGACTAGGAAAAGCATGTGAAATTGCTCAACTAGAATTATGGGACAATAACGCTCACATTTCTAAAATTAGAGGTTATTTAGAACATCAATTACTTGAAATTCAAGGTTTAAGAATTAACGGATCAACTAAATATAGACTTTACAATACAAGTAATATTTTTTTTCCTCCCCTTAAAGACGGGAGTACTATTTTCTCTAAAATAAAACACCATTATGCTGTTTCTTTAGGCTCTGCCTGTTCATCTTCTATTTCAGAACCTTCTCATGTTCTAAAAGCAATGCAATTAAACAAAGAAGAAATAAATCATTCAATTAGATTTTCATTGGGAAAAAACAATCAAAAGGAAGAAATTATAAAATTAGTAGAATTTATTTTATCGCTTTATAAATAACATTCCTCTTTAAAAGATAGCATTCTATCTTCTAAACCGAATTACAAACCATAAATTGTTCAATACTAACTATTTAAGAAGTTGATATTTGGCATTATATGCGTTATATTTGAACTCAACTACAATTACAATATACTAAAACAATGAGTACACAATCTATCAGATTTAACAATGCCAATCGTTCATTTTATGTTACTGCTAAAAAACGAGTAGATGACTACTTTAAAGAAAATAATATCTCTAGGTACGGAAATACATCAATGGTTATTAAATCCATTTTTATGTTTTCCTTATATTTTACCCCATTTATACTATTAATTACCAACACATTTGATAGCTTTTTAATACAATCTCTTTTATGTATTTTAATGGGCGTAGGAATGAGTGGCATAGGATTATCAATTATGCATGATGCTAATCATGGTTCATACTCTCGTAATGCAAAATTAAACGCCTTGATGTGCAGAAGTATGAATTTTATTGGCGGAAGTTCTTTAAATTGGCAATTACAACACAATAATCTTCATCACACATACACAAATATTGAAGGACACGATGAAGACATTGCTCCTCCTGGTTTTTTAAGATTTTCTCCTCACTCTGAGTACAAAAAGATACATAAATATCAATTTTTATATGCCTGGTTTTTTTATGGTTTAATGACTATTATGTGGTCAACAACCAAAGATTTTAAACAATTGGCTCGTTATAATAAAATGGGGTTATTATCCATTAAAAAAACAACGTATAAAAAAGAATTATTTCTATTGATTTTAAATAAAATGTTTTATATGGGCTACAGTTTAGGCCTTCCTTTAATTGTGATGAATACACCTTGGTATCAAATATTAATTGGATGGGCTATTATGCATTTTACATGTGGAATGATTTTGGCTTTAATTTTTCAACCGGCTCATGTAATCGACTTAACCGAGTTTCCTTTACCAGATGAAAAAGGAAACATGCAAGATGATTGGGCGGCTCATCAATTAAAAACTACTACTAATTTTGCTCAAAAAAGTTGGGCTTTTTCTTGGTTTGTAGGTGGTTTAAATTTTCAAGTAGAACATCATTTATTTCCTAATATTTGTCATGTTCACTACAAAAAAATAGCGCCTATTATTAAAAAAACAGCTGAAGAATTTAATTTACCTTATTATTCTAAAAAAACATTTGTTGGCGCCTTAGCGGCACATGCCAAGCTTTTATATCAATTAGGGCAACCAAATCATAAAATAGCTTAATACTTAACACTCTATTGTTTAAAATGCAGACTTCTGGAGTCTGCATTTTTTATTTAAAAAGGCTTACTTCGTAAAAAACTAATAAAGTTCTACTATGCGAGTTCACTTAATTGCAATTGGAGGAAGTGCTATGCACAACATGGCATTAGCTTTACATGAAAAAGGATTTACAGTAACAGGAAGTGATGACGAAATCAATGAACCATCAAAAACCCGATTAAAAAACTCAGGCATTTTACCCCCCGAAATTGGCTGGTTTCCTTCCAAAATTAATAAAGATATAGACGCTGTTATTTTAGGGATGCACGCCAGAGAAGACAATCCTGAACTAATAAAAGCTAAAGAACTAGGACTTAAAATATATTCTTATCCAGAATACATTTATGAGGCAACAAAAGATAAAATACGAGTAGTAATAGGTGGGAGCCATGGTAAAACCACTATTACAGCTATGATTTTACATGTTTTAAATTACCATAATGTAAATGCTGATTTCATGGTAGGTGCTCAATTAGAAGGATTTAACACAATGGTTAAACTAACTAAAGAAGCTCCAATAGCTATTATAGAGGGTGATGAATACTTAGCATCTCCAATTGATAGACGACCTAAATTTCATTTATACAGACCAAACATTGCCATCATTAGCGGTATTGCCTGGGATCATATCAATGTATTTCCCACATTTGAAATATATGTAAATCAATTTGAGAAATTTATTGATTTAATTGAAAAAAATGGCAGTTTAATCTATTGCAATGATGATATAGAATTACGAAAAATAGCAGAAAAATCAGGTAAATTAAATACTATTTCCAAAACCCCCTACTCTATTCCAATACACCGGATTGAAAATGGAGTAACTATTTTAATAAGAGAACATAATGACATTCCTCTCAAAATATTTGGCAATCATAATTTATTAAACCTAAATGGAGCAAGATTAGTTTGTAATAAATTAGGTTTAACAGATGATCTATTTTATGAAGCTATTCAATCGTTTAAAGGAGCTGCAAAGCGACTTGAATTAGTATACAAAACAACAAACTTCGCCTTTTATAAAGACTTTGCTCATTCTCCTTCTAAACTAAAAGCAACAACACAAGCCGTAAAACAACAATTTATAGATAGAAAAATCATCGCATGCATGGAATTGCATACATTTAGTAGCTTAAACGAAACTTTTTTAGCCGAATATAATGGAGCAATGAACGACGCTGATGAAGCAATTGTTTATTTCAATCCACACACCATCTCACACAAAAAACTAAAACCAATAACAGAAGAACAAGTGCTTGACTATTTTAATAGAAAAGACCTAAAAGTATTTACTGATAGCAAAGCGCTACAAGATTATTTAAAGATTAAAAAATTAAACCATCACGTATTATTAATGATGAGCTCAGGTAATTTTGACGGAATAAATTTTAATAAATTATCCACTGAATTAATAACCGACTAACCAGCAATTACAAGAAGATTAAATTAAAAAAATCACTAAATAATTTCTAGTATTTTTAAGAGATAGATTTTCATTTTTTGATATTAATAGATAAATTATAACTTTGTACAACAATTAAATCTATGCGTTTTTTCAAGTATCTTTTATTATTGTCAATCATCTTAAACTTTTCTTCTTGTAAAGTTTTTAGATCTAACTTGATGCTTAAAACATCTAAAGATTACACTTACGACAAAATAGTAGATTCCTTATCTAAACAAGATTACAAAATAGATGTTAATGACATTGTTAATGTTCGAATATTCTCAAATGACGGTTTTAAAATTATAGATTTAGCTAGTTCCAGTCAATTAACAAGATGGATAGATTTAGATTATGTTGTAAATAGAGATGGGACCTGTAAATTACCATTAATAGGTAGAGTAAAATTAGCAGGATTAAGCATCAGAGAAGCTACAGAATATTTGGAACAAATTTATGCCGATTATTATGTAAAACCTTTCGTTTATTTAAACATAACCAACAAACGAGTGATTGTTTTTCCTGGAAATGGTGGTGTAGCTAAAGTTTTGAACTTAACAAATAATAATACAACCGTGATAGAAGCCTTGGCTCTTACTGGAGGAATTTCTGAAGATGGTAAAGCTTACAAAGTAAAACTCATCAGAAATCAAGATAATGAAAAGCCTAAAGTATACTTAATGGATTTATCAAAAATTGAAGGTGTTTCTGTTGGCAACACGGTAGTGTTGGCTCATGATATTATTTATGTTGAGCCAAGATATAGATTTGCCAAAACCATAGTAGCTGAAATTACTCCTATTATTACGTTAATTAGTTCTACATTTTTACTATATACTTTAGTTTTAAGAATAAAATAATAAGTATCTCTAAATAATAACAGTATAACATCAACGAAGTAAACTCATCGATAAATTATGGAAATAATTAAAACAAAAATAAACGATTTATTAATTATTAAACCAAAAGTATTTGCTGACAGTAGAGGTTACTTTTTTGAAAGTTATAACGAAAATGTTTTTAAACAACATGGAATTAATGTGAATTTTGTTCAAGATAATCAATCACTCTCAAATAAAAATGTATTAAGAGGTTTACATTTCCAAATTCCACCATTTGACCAAGGTAAATTAGTGCGCGTTATCTCTGGAGCAGTTTTAGATGTAGCTGTTGATATTAGAAAAGGATCTCCTACTTACGGCCAATATGAAGCCATTGAACTAACAGAAGAAAATAAAACAATGTTTTATATTCCTTCAGGATTTGCCCATGGATTTTTAACGTTAAGAGATAATACTGTTTTTTCATATAAGTGTACTAATACCTACCATAAAAACGCTGAAGGCGCAATTTTATGGAACGATACAGATTTAAATATTAATTGGAATGTATCTAATCCAATATTATCTGAAAAAGATTTAATTGCAACTCCTTTCAAAAATTTTGAAAGCCCATTTTAAAGCATTTTATACCTTACCAGAATTATTTTTATTCAATCACTTTAGTATCTTTATACCTTAATAAGATTATAAAAAAGAAAGTGACAATATCTGTTTGGTTATTAAAAATTTTTCGTGAACCATCTCCTCTCTACAAAAAAACTTTTTTTAGTTTATTGATATGGGTTTTTATAAACTTTAGCATTTCTATTGTAAACTTTAACCCTCAATTTACCACAGACTATTCTGACTCTAATTACAGGGTATTAGGCTTAAATATACCAACAAATTTAGCCTTTGCAGGCGAAAGGGTTCCACTCAATGATTATGAAATAAAAGAAAGTTTAGAGAAAGAATTTTTTTCTAATAAATCATGGAAACACTCTTCATTAGAATTATTTTTACGAGCACAAAAATGGTTTCCATTAATTGAACCCATATTAAAAAAAGAAGGAGTTCCGGATGACTTTAAATACGTAGCAATCATTGAAAGCCATTTAACTAATGTTGTATCTGCAATGGGAGCTACAGGGTTTTGGCAATTAATGCCAGAAACTGCACAACATTATGGCCTAACCGTAAATAATCAAATTGACGAACGATTAGATGTTGAAAAATCAACATTAGTAGCTTGTAAACATTTTAAAGATGCTTATAGATATTTTAAAAATTGGACATTAGCTGCTGCTGCATATAATGTTGGTATTGGAGGCATTCAACATGCACTAAAACAACAACAAACCAATAACTATTATGATTTATTATTAAATAATGAAACAGGAAGTTTTGTATATAGAATATTAGCATACAAAACACTACTATCAACTCCTGAACATTTTGGTGTAAAACATAAAATAAATAAAAAAAATACATTTCCTACTTTTAAAAATATAAAAATAGATTCAACAATTACTAATTTAGAAGCATTTGCTGTTCATCTTAAAACTGATATTTTAACGATTAAAACATTTAACCCTTGGTTAATTGGAAAACAACTCATCAATACAGATAAAAAAATATTTATTATTAAAATTCCTAAAAACAAAAACCTCAATATAAGTGTTTATACTGATGATGTATTTCCTAAAAAAACCACATTCGACTCGTTAAATATAAAAGCAACAATAGATACTTTAAAATTAATAACCGATAGCATCAAAAAATAAATGGAAGATGAACAAATAGAAGTGATTGGTGCACGTGCCCACAATTTAAAAGACATATCACTAAAAATACCAAGAAATAAATTAGTTGTATTAACTGGTTTAAGTGGTAGCGGTAAATCATCACTAGCCTTTGATACTATATACGCTGAAGGTCAGCGCAGATATATCGAAAGTTTCTCGAGTTATGCTAGACAATTTTTAGGCAATATGGAACGACCGGATGTTGACAAAATATCTGGATTAAGTCCTGTTATTTCAATAGAACAAAAAACAGTTAACAAAAACCCTCGTTCAACAGTAGGAACCATTACTGAAATTTATGATTTTTTACGCTTACTTTTTGCTCGGTCTGGAGAAGCGTATTCTTATGTAACTGGCGAAAAAATGGTTCGTTATAGCGATGAACAAATTATTGAGCTAATTCTTGAAAAATACAAGAATAAAAAAATTAATTTATTAGCGCCTATTATAAAAGGACGTAAAGGGCATTACAGAGAATTATTTGAAGATGTCAGAAAAAAAGGGTTTAGTAAAATTCGTATAGATGGAGCTATTGTAGATATAACTCCTAAGATGCAAGTTGATCGTTATAAAATTCACGATATAGAAATTGTTATAGATAGGATAGAAATAACTAAAGACATAAAACCACGTTTATATCAATCCCTTCAAACAGCCATGAAACAAGGTAAAGGAACCATCATGGTTTTAGAACACGAAGACGAGATTACTAAAACAAAAAAGAAAACAAATACGTTTGGATTTGGTAAAGTTCAATTTTTCAGTCGTTCTTTAATGTGTCCTACAAGTGGTATTTCTTACGACGAACCTGCTCCTAACTTGTTTTCATTTAATTCGCCCTATGGCGCTTGTCCTCATTGTAATGGGTTAGGTGTCGTATCAGAAGTAGATATTAGTAAAATAGTTCCAAATCAAAAATTATCAATCCGAAAAGGAGCTATAGCTCCTTTAGGCCCCTCTAAGGGAATATGGGTATTTAAACAAATTGAAGCAATTGGAGAAAAATATAAATTTACCTTAGATACAGCTTTTGAAGATATACCCGAAGAAGCTGTAAATATCTTATTAAATGGATCTGAAGAACTATTTACTATAAAATCAGATACCAATTCAAATGGATACAGTTCTGCTTTTGATGGTATAGCAACCCATATTTCTCGTCAGGCAGAAGAAGATCCTTCTCCTGCGATGTTAAGATGGGTAGAAGGATTTACCAATAAAATAAATTGTTCGGTATGTAATGGAACAAGATTAAAAAAAGAAGCTCTCTATTTTAAAATAGATAATAAAAATATTGCCGAATTATCCGAAATGGATATCAATATTTTAAATGATTGGTTTAAAGGAATAGAAAAACGATTAAGCAAATCGCAAAACGTTATAGCAAAAGAAGTATTAAAAGAAATCAGAACTCGTATAGGTTTTTTATTGGAAGTTGGGTTAGACTATGTTACGCTCAATAGGTCGTCTAAAACATTAAGTGGTGGCGAAGCACAACGCATACGTCTGGCAACTCAAATAGGCTCACAATTAGTTGGCGTACTCTATATTTTAGATGAACCAAGTATTGGATTACATCAACGAGATAATATGCGATTAATTGAAGCTCTTAAAAATTTACGTGATGTTGGTAATAGTGTATTAGTTGTTGAGCATGATAAAGATATGATTATTGAATCTGACTATGTAATTGATATAGGCCCTGGCGCCGGTATACATGGCGGAAAAGTTGTGGCAGCAGCTCCACCAAAACAAATGCTTAAGTTTAATACAGTAACTGCCGATTATATTACCGGTAAAAGATGTATTGAAATACCAAAATTACGACGAAAAGGAAATGGAAAAATACTAAGTTTAAAAGGCTGTACTGGCCATAATCTAAAAAATGTAAGTATAGATATTCCTCTAGGCAAATTTATTTGTGTAACTGGAGTAAGTGGGTCAGGAAAATCAAGCTTAATAAACGAAACACTATATCCTATTTTAAGCAACTACTTCTACAAGTCAGAAAAACGACCTCTACCTTATAAATCTTTTACAGGAATTGATTTTATTGATAAAGTAATAGATATTGACCAATCGCCCATTGGACGCACCCCTAGAAGTAATCCAGCTACATATACAAATGTGTTTTCTGATATCAGAAATTTATTTGCAGAATTACCCGAATCAAAAATTAGAGGTTACAAACCTGGACGCTTTTCTTTTAATGTAAAAGGTGGTAGATGTGAAACATGCGGAGGAGCTGGTGTAAAAACTATAGAAATGAATTTTTTACCAGATGTATATGTAAACTGTGATGAGTGTAATGGCAAACGTTATAATAGAGAAACCTGTGAAATAAGATATAAAGGAAAATCAATTAGCGATGTGCTAAATATGACTATTGACCAAGCTTGTGATTTTTTTGAAATGTTACCAAATATTTATAGACAAATAAAAACATTACAAGATGTAGGATTAGGTTACATAACACTTGGGCAACAGGCTACAACATTAAGTGGTGGAGAGGCTCAACGCATAAAACTATCTACAGAATTAAGCAAAAGAGATACAGGAAATACATTATACATTTTAGATGAACCAACTACTGGCTTACATTTTGAAGATATTAGAATTCTGCTAGAAGTATTAAATAGATTAGTTGATAGTGGAAATACAGTGTTAGTTATTGAACACAATATGGATATCATTAAAGTTGCTGATTATATTATTGATGTAGGAATGGAAGGTGGAAAAGGAGGTGGTGAAATTTTATTTAGTGGCACACCAGAAGAATTGATAAAATATAAAAAAGGATACACTGCCCCATTTTTAAAAAAAGAAATGATATAAAACACTCTAATTTACTGAATAAATTATAAACGTATGACGCAAGAAAAAGAAGAAAAAATTAGAAAAGCATTTACCATAAAAGAATCTAAAGAAATTATGGCTTCAGATAGCTGGAAGATTTTTAAAATCATGAGTGAATTTGTTAATGGATTTGAAAGAATGCAAGAAATTGGCCCTTGTGTTTCTATATTTGGTTCAGCCAGAACAAAACCAGATAACAAATACTATCAATTAGCTGAAGAAATTGCATTTAAACTAACACAAGAAGGATATGGCGTTATTACAGGTGGTGGTCCAGGAATTATGGAAGCTGCCAATAAAGGGGCTAAAAGAGGTAAAGGAAACTCTGTTGGTTTAAATATAAACTTACCATTTGAGCAAAAACCAAATGATTATATCGACAGAGACAAAAGTATAGACTTTAACTATTTTTTTGTAAGAAAAACAGTTTTCTTAAAATACTCACAAGGTTTTATAGGTATGCCTGGGGGGTTTGGTACTATTGATGAATTATTTGAATCTTTAACGTTAGTACAAACAAATAAAATTGCAGAATTTCCTGTTGTTTTAGTAGGAAAAGAATATTGGCAAGGACTAATAGATTGGATAAAAAAAACCATGCTGTATGAAGAACATAATATAAATGAATCTGATTTAGAGTTATTCAAAATTGTAGACACAGCAGATGAAGCCGTAAAACATATTGTTGACTTTTACAGTAAATATCTATTAAAACCAAATTTTTAAAAAACGAATTGTTGCGTATGTAAACTAAAGAATTTATATTCGAACTGTTAATCTATATTATGAAAAAACAGTTCGTATTTATATGCATATTATTATGCACTATTTCCTATGCTCAGCAATTTGATTCTATAAATTCAATTACAAAATCTCGACCTCAAGATTTTGAATATTTATCATCACCTGATTCTTTAGGAATAAGAAAAATATTAACTACTAGCCCACTTTCACATCACAAAAAACAACTAAACAATACGATTAAACTACCTTATCCTATCATTTTTATACATGGACTTTGCTCTAATTCAGAAACATGGGCAGCAACTACATATTCATTTATGAATCAACAATATGGTTTATCTAACGGAGGTCGTTTTGATTATTGTTTAAATTACGATGGAAATAATAACACAAGTAATACAAAATTTTATCCTAACCAAAATGCAGATATTGCAGTTTTTGCAGGCACTTGGGGAATTGGAGATTATTACTTTGTGAATTTTGATGTTGGAATTAATGGATCATTTAACCCAAGTTCCTCATCACCAAATTATGTATTAAGTAATCAATCAGCAATAGTAAAACAAGGAAAAGCTTTAAGAGATGCTATATACAGAGTTTTACAACTTACAGGCCGAAACAAAGTAATATTAATGGGCCATAGTATGGGAGGTTTAGCAGCAAGAGAATATATTCAAAACCCCAATAATTGGATGCCTGATGGCAAACATCATGTTGCGAAATTAGTTACAACTGGAACTCCTCATGGAGGCTCAAATGCGTCCATGTCGTTTTTAGGAACATTATTTACAGATATCGACAATCAATCTGAAGCCGTAAGAGATTTAAGAACTTCCTACTTTTATAGCGATTCGGCAGGAGTATTTTTATTTGGAGGCTTAGAAAGTAATACAACATGTGATGATATTTTAGCTTATAATTTTTATAATGTAGATATTAATTGTAATGAGTATTCGGGTAATCAAATTTTAGGATTAAATCAAAAAAGCATACAAAACGATATAGACTACTCTTGTATTATAGGAAAAGCCAATCCATTTGATAACGGTGATTATGCCGTAGATGATGAGAATGCAGACTTAAATAATTTTTATAATTTACCAGCCCCTCAAAATACCTTTACAATTAATGCAAATCATATTTCATTAACAGATAAAAATTATGAAAATATGCAAGGATTAGATGAACCTAATCAATATAATTTATCTTATAATATTGGATTTGATACTACCTACACAGGGTTTATTACAAAACAACCAATAGGAGGATATTATTACGATTTCGATGATTATCAGTTTAATATAAATAATTATAATACAGTTACCGTATCTATAAATAATATTAATCTTACAAATCTTATTGCTCGCATTGTATCAACAAACACAAATACTATTATTTATACGTCCCAAAGTAATGGAGCTTCTTCAATTACCTTTACTCAAAATCTTAGCCCAGGAAATTATTATTTAGAAATATATGGTGTACCCAATCCTACTAGTTATCTGTATCCTTATCAATTTAAATTAAATAAATCAATTATTAATAATATTGATACAACTATAACTAATAATGATTATTATTTTAAAACATATCCCAATCCTATTAATAACGAATTAACCGTAGAATCATCAAAAGTAGATAATAATATAATTATAGAAATATATGATGCTCTAGGAAAACTAAGCAATTCATTTAAACTAACATCTAATCAAACTGTAATAAATTTAAGTGAACTAAAAAATGGATTTTATATCCTAAAAATCAAACAAAACGAAACATTATTGAACTGTAAAAAAATAGTAAAACAATAAACATTTTAAAACTGAAAGATATAAATAATAGAGAGTATTGATAATAAAAAATAAATAATTATCTTTCGTATAACTAAAGTATAGAAATTAATTTTTAAAATCATGCATAAAATTTTAACCAATAAGTTATAGAATAAACATATCTTAAAAATTATGGAACACACATTTAAAACATTTATAGTAGAAGACGATACATTTTACAGTAAACTATTAGTAGATTCATTATCTATTAATACAAATTTAAATTGCGAAGCTTTTTACACAGGAAAACAAGTTTTAAAAAAAATAAATCAAAATCCAGATTTTATTTTATTAGATTACAGATTACCAGATACTTTAGCCGATGAAATTATAGAAAAGATAAAATCATTTAATCCTAGTATTAAAATAGCTATTATTTCATCTCAAACAGATATTAAAGTTGCTACAGGATTAATTAAAATGGGTGCTGATGATTATATCATTAAAGATGAAAATTCATTAGACTACATAAATAAGATAATAAATACATACATTAAAGAAAAAAAACTATCAGACGAAAATAATTCTTTAAAAAATCAGTTTCAAAATTTCATACAACACGATACATTTTTAATTGGGAAAAGTACATTAATATCAAACATTAAAAAACTAATTGCTAAAGCTTCACAATCCAACTTAAATATTGCTATTATTGGGGAAAATGGCACAGGTAAAAGATTTGTAGCAAAAATCATACATATGTCTTCTGGATTATCAGATTTGCCATTTAATGAAATTGGATTACATGATATTATAAACTTTGAAAAATATATTGATCTAGTAATTAATAATATTAGTAAAATACCAGAAGATCTTCAGCTTTATAAAAATGGAACTTATTTTATTGAAGAAATTTCAGATTTTTCGATTTTACAACAAACAAAATTAATTTTATTTTTAAAAAAAATAAAAAACATTAATCGTCAAAAAAATGATTCTAACAAATTAAATCATCGACTAATTTTAGGAAGTAAATTTAGCATGCATGATTTAATGAAAAAGAAAAAATTAAATGATGATTTGTACTTTGAAACACTAGGCCTAAAAATTGAACTTCCTCCATTAAGGGAACGCGCAGAAGATATTATATTTATTGCAGATGAGTTCAAAAATGAATTTTGCAGAAATAATAACGTTATAGACAAAAGTTTTTCAAACGGAGCAAAAAAGAAGTTGTTACGTTACAACTATCCTGGAAATATAAAAGAGCTAAGAGCTATCATTGAATTAGCCTGTGTATTATCAGAAAACAAAATAATTACAGAAAATGAAATTGTATTTAATTCAAATCTACAGTCATCTTATGATTTAAGTAACACTACATTAAAAGATTTTAATACACGGTATATATTTAATTATCTAAAAAGAAATGATTTTCAAGTTGTTAAAACGGCAAATGATTTAGGAATTAGTAAAAGTAAAATTTACAATATGCTTAAAGATGGTAGTTTTGAAGAGTCTAAAAAAAATAGTTAATCTATATTAAATAATAAATGGTTCATAAATTTGATAAAATAAATACAACCAGATTAAAAACAATGGTTAAACAAGATGATTTAATAAATGAATCATTAAAAATGTTAGTGAAAAATTTAACCACTGAAATAAATAAAATAAAAAAACACCTTAGTAAAAAAGAATATACAGCTATATCAGAAATATGTCATAAAATTAAATTTTCAACACACTTAATTTCATTAGATGTAATTGATAATGAAATCAATGAACTAAGCAAAAAAAAAACTGAAATTAATGAACTACAGTTTATTGAATATTGCCAAAAAATAATTTCCGAAATAGAACAAGTAATTCAATAAATACTACATATCTTTTAAAGAATCACTAGTTATTGATTTTTCTTTAAATCCAGTTACAATTGGATAATTAGATGCTTTAACTTGATCTCTTTTATCTAAAGAAGATGTTACAAAATATATTTTAGTATGTTCAAAAAATTCTTTAGGATATTTCATCAATTCATCCAATAATTCAAATCCATTCATTTCTGGCATTCTGATATCAATAAAAAAATAATCAGGTAAACACTCATTATCAGTGATTATTTTTTTGATATAATCTAGTGCCTCAATACTAGAATTAAATGTAATAATTTGAGAATCAGAATCTGATTGTTTTATAATTTCTGAATGTAAAAAATTAAATATTTCATCATCATCTATCAAGAGATACTTTTTCATTATAAACTTAATTTGGGTATTGAAATGTATATAGTTGTTCCTTCATTTAACACTGATTGTACTGAAATTGTGCCATTCAATTTATTAATAATTTCTTTGCAAATATATAAACCCAAACCAGTTCCTACACTTGATTTTGTTCCTCTATAAAACATATCAAAAACTTTATCAATACTTTTTTCAGAAATTCCAATTCCATTATCAATAACTTTTATCAATATATTATCATCTTTTCTATGTAAAGTAAATTTAACAAATGAATTTTCTATATCTTTTCTTTTGTACTTAACCGAGTTACCAATCAAGTTTTTCAACAAGGTATTTAAACGCGATTTATCTGTAGTAATAACAGGAGACCCTTCTATTTCGATTGAAAATAAAACTTTATTATTATCAGAATATTTAAGATCGTCAAAAATTAATTGTACCATTTCTTCAACATTAAATTCTGATAATTCGATATCAAATCTTGAATTTTTAGAATATTCCAAAATTTCTTGAATAGTGCCATCTAAACGAACTGCACTTGTTTCTGCTAACTTTAAATAATTAGATGTTTTATCATCTAAAACCGATGTTTTAGATATCAAATCTAAAATTCCCTTAATAGACAACAGAGGAGATCTTAAATCATGTGAAACGCTATATACAAAATTATCTAATTCAGTATTTATTTTTTTTAATTCGTCATTCTTCTTTAAAATAGCTGTTTCAATATTTTTCAAATCAGTAATATCAACACCTGTTAAAATTACATACTCTAATTTATCTTGCTCATTATAGTAAGGCAAAATACTCCTTAAAATAACCTTGGGCTTATTAGTCAATTTATCAACTAAAAACTCTTCAACCTGAATTAATTTTTTAAAATTCACTGCTTCAAAAATATGTTTATTTAATTTAACAAACCGCTGATCTTGGCGTGTATATTTTAAAGCAATTTCAGAAATAGTTTTACCAATGGCATTTTCCAAATAAGGTTCCTCCTGTATCATTAATTCATTTATGTATCTAATTGAAAAATCATCACTAATAACTGCAATTTGAGCTGGAGAATGATTTAAAATACTTTCATAAAATAATTTTAACGAGTTTGTTTTTTGAATAAAACTATCTCTTTCTATCAAAGCTGTCTCTAATTTTTTTTGGAGTGTTTTTACAGATGTAATATCCCAAAATGCATTAATATACCCTGAAATCTCACCTTGTTGATTAATAGTTGGAGCACAACTAATAAGTAATGTAATCAATTTTTTATCGGATCTAATAAATTCTATTTCATATACTGAATTATCTATTTTTGTATATGATAAAATTATTTTCTTTAAAACCTTTTGTTTTAATTCATTTTCGGGATCGTTTTTTAAAATCATTAAGGCTGGAATATCTAATAATGTAAGCTCTTTAAACTTTTTATTATTAAAAACAATTTCACCTTTAACATTAGACTCAACTAATCCTATATTGATGTTCTCTATTATATTTCGGTATTTTTCTTCACTTGCTATTAGCGATTTTTCAGCGTGGTAACGTTCGTAGGCATTTGAAATAATTCCAGAAACAATTCTTAATAATTCTATTTCTGATTTTAACCATTTTTTCCTTATAATACATTCCTCAAAACCTATAAAACCAAAAAAAACATCCTTAATATAAATAGGATATATAATAATTGATTTTACATCTTTTGGTTTTAATATATCAACTAAATCTTTTGGTAAGTCTGATATATCTTCAACACAAATTACACCTTTTTGAGTTAACAATTGTTTCAATGACGGTATATCACTATATATTATATCTCTGGATTCTTCAATTTGAGAGTTTATGTCTTTACGACACCATTCATAGGTATTACTACAAACAGTTGAATTTTCTGAATCTTCATATATATATACTCTACTAATATTAGAATAAGTACCTATTTTATCAATCGCATTATTAATTCTTAATCCAAAATCTGTTAAATTGTTTAAACCTAATGATAATTCAGAAAGTAATTCTTGTTGTTTTAAATTATACTCTAATTCTAATTTATTTTCTTTTTCTTGAGTAATATCAATAGTACTTCCTATTAATCTCAATAATACTCCTTTTTCATCTCTCTCAGCTATAGTTATATCTTTTACAATCCTAACTTGTTGATCATCATTTCTTATAATTTTATATTCCTGTTCTAATATTTCATCATCAGAATTCATGATATGATTAGTATTATAAAGCACGCGCTCCTTATCATCAGGATGAATAGATTGTTTCCAAATATCAATAAAATTTAATTCTTTACTATTCTCATTTTTTAAACCATATTGGGCAATAATTATATCATTCCAAACAACTTTATTTGTTGCGGTTTCCCATTCCCATATTCCAATATGAGATTTACTAGTGATTAATTCAAACTTGGAATTAATTCTTAAAATTTCTTTTTGATATTGTAATTCTTCTGTTATATCTTTTTGTAATGACACAAAATTCATTAACTCTCCAGCTTCATTTAATATTGGAGTAATCTCTATTTGATTGTAATATTCTTGCCCATTTTTATTATAATTTATAATCGTAGACTCAA
This sequence comes from uncultured Flavobacterium sp., assembly GCA_964541155.1. GTDB lineage: Bacteria > Bacteroidota > Bacteroidia > B-17B0 > Aurantibacillaceae > UBA4416. Next base: position 4,227 of record CAZIPC010000001.1, on the reverse strand, counting down.
TATTTTTCTTTGCTTTTATTGCCTCCGATATCTTTTTGATTTCATTTTTATCAGAGTTGATACCTTGTAGTAAATCCTTTGGTTTTTTTAAAAAAACTTCATCTAATCGATATCCTGAAGTCTTTGTAAAAGCGTCGTTCACCCACTCTATTCTACCTTCTTTATCAGAAATAATAACACCATTTTTTGTTTTAGTAGCAATTAGTGATAATTTTTTTAATTCAATTTCTGATGCTATTATCTGTTCTATTTGTTTATTTATTTTATCCGTTTTCACTTTATTTGCAAATAATGATTGTACTTGCTGAGAAAAAAGACTAAAAACTGTTTCATGTCGAGGTTGTAATTCTTGATATAAATTTTTATTTTTTAATGATACAAATCCAAAAATCCAAAATGAATATCCTAATTCTTTTTCATGAAAATAAAACAAAAGCCCTTCAGATATATTTTGTAAAGATTTAAACTTTAAAAATTCATTAGATTTTAATAAAAGAGTATTACCTGATGAGTTATTATTAAGTAGTATTTCAATATCATTTATGAAATCTAACTGATTAATTTTATCATATTTAATACCTTCTGAAAAAAACAAAGAATCTTTTACATCTATTAAATTTTTAAAACATACTACCGACGATTCTACTTCTAATATATCTATAATTGATTCTGAAATTAATCTTATAAATTTATCTCTAGATAAATCTTGAAGTGCTAAAGAATTAAATTTTTGTAATCGCTTGTATAATAATAATTCATAATCCAATCTGTCTTGAGTATTAATTAACTTTTGCTCAATAGCTGAAAATTGAGTTACACGCAACTGTAAATCTCTATATTCTTTTAGTAAATCTTCAAAATCTTTAAAATCAGACATAGTAATTTTAACTAATAGTTTTAATTAGTTTCATCTCTATATAATACATACAATGCCGAACTATAATTGTGATATGTGTTTTTTCCTCCTAATCTAGCAAATTCACCAAAACCATACATTCCTAACCATGGCGGACAATTACCTTTTGTAAAAAAGGGATGTTGCATCTTACTCACCAATTCTTCTTTTATCACTCTATCAAATAAAAATCTTCCTCTTGCTAAACAATCTGCATGAAAAACAGCTACTGGCTCTTTAGATTTTAATCTTATTTTCATTTCTAAAACCATTCTATCCATTTCACTAAATATCAAATCTTCATCTCTTTTTGTTAACCATAACTCGGTTCCTTCTGCACATTCTGTTGTAAAATACATGTCGTCTCCCACTTGCTTTGATACAACTCTTAAAATGTGATTATTCCCATATTCTTTTGCTAATTCAGAAGGTAACTTTACTCCTAAGGCGCCAACGGGTATTGTGTCTGCGCATGAAGAACTATCCAGAATACCTAATCTCCTGGTATATTCTTTCCATGCAGGTCTTCCATTAAATTCATAAATCACATTACCTTTTGATTTCGTAACAATCAAAGGCTCACCAACGGCCACAAAACCATGAGTGGCTTGAGTATCAACTTTTAATGTAGGATCACAAAATCCAACTGCATATGCACCATGTTCATATACCAAATTATCAACTGCTTGATAACTAACATATCCTTTCATATTATCAGAAGATGTGGCTCCAAATATTGTAACATGCTGACCTAGTACATCTTCAAATGCTTTTATGCACAAGTCATTTGCAATATCAATACCCGATGCTAAAAAATAAATCATATTGATATCCGAAGATTGTGCTTTTAATGAGTTTGCTAATTCCAAACACTTTTCGTAAGAATTATATCCATAAATTTCATTAACATCAGCAACCACAAATTCTTTCCCTTTAATAGCCATTAACGAAATATCTTTCATTGATTCACTAACTCCTTCTCTTCCTATCACTCCGCAACAAGATGCCGCAAGAACCCTGGCTTGAGGTGCCATAATTTTAGCTTGACTAACTAAATCAACAAAATCGTGTCCTATTGATGCGTTAAATATTATTAAATCACAGTCATTATAATTATCTCCTAAGGCTATCTCCATACATTCCAAAACTCCACGCTTTGTATTAATAACCCTTGTACTTGCAGAATAAAAACTCAACATAACCTTAATTATTTATTTAAAAATTATTAATTACAGAAAACAAAACATCATACGTGTAAATATAAAATAATATTTAAATAAAAAAAATAAAATATCTATTTTTCCATAAAAAGGAATAAATAAACCTAATAAATAAGATTAAACCTTATTTTAATGCACTAATACAAAAACTAAATTAAGAGGTGAATTTTGATAAAAATTCTAAAAATGATTGTTTATAAAAACTACCTAAAGGAATTTTTATTTGGCCTATATTTATGTCATTACCATAAATAGAGTCAATTTTATTAATAGGAACAATATAAGACCTACTTACTCTGTAAAAACCTTTTTTTGCTAAAAGATTCTCTACATACATCATAGTTGAGTAAGTAATAAATTTATTATTTACGGTTTGAACAATTAAACTATTTCCAGCAGATTTTATATACAATAAATCTTCTAAATTAATCCGATAAACATCACTTTCACTCCTAATAAATAAAAAATTATTAAATGAAGATATATTTTTAATTTTTCCTTTTGTTTTCATTTATTACACAACCTATAATACTCTCAATAAAAAATTGATATTTAAAACAAAATCGATGATTTACGATTTTTTCAAAAATATACTATTAGGCATGGTTTTTTATAAAAAACAAATAATATTCCACTATATGGAATACTATATGCTTTATCATAATTTTAACAATAAAAAAATATTTGGGTATTGAAAGACATAAAATATGATTAAATTATATTTTTTACATATATTTAATCACTTTTTACACATGAAACCATATTTTATTAAAAAAATAACTAATTATAGAATAATCTTAATATTCATATATATTATTTTAAACAGTGTATACAAAAACTTATTAGAATTTGTAACTATTCAAATTGACTCCCAAACATGTACTCAAAATTAAAATAATATGAAAAAAAATATTATTATAGTTGAGAGTGATCTAATTATACAAGAGCTACACAAACATTACATCGAAAGCTTGGGACATCAAGTCTCAAAATGCTTTGAGAACGGAACTGATTTAATTCAATATCTAAAAAATAATAGTGCTGATTTAATTATTACAGACATTGAAATTTCAGGACTAATTGATGGTATTGAAATGACAAAAAGAATACAAGAAAATCAGTCAATTCCAGTTGTTTATACTACATCTAAAACAGATGATTATAATTACAAAAGAGCAGTAAATACTAATATGAGAGGTTTTTTGCATAAACCAATCATATTGAATGATCTAAAAGAAATAATTGAATCCTTACATATAATTACTGATTCTATATTATATGCAGAACGAATTCAAAAAGCTATTTTTCCTGACAGACAAGAAATTCATAAAATTTTCATAAATAGCTTATATATATATCGACCAAAAGATATCATTAGCGGCGATTTTTCTATTTTAATTCCCCGAAAAAAACATGATGATATCATTGGAGGAATAGGAGATTGCACTGGTCATGGTGTTCCTGCAGCACTTTTATCTGTTTTATGCCATGAAATATTAACTAATAACATCAAAAAAAATAAAGAATTAAAAACAATAATTAATAAATTAAATACAAGCATTATTCGAAATTTATCTAGTTATAATAGCGAAAATAAATTATACGATGGATTAGATTTAATTTTATTTAGAGTAGTCCCAAAACAATCAATAATTGAGATATCTGGTATAAAAAGGCCATTTATTCATTTCAATAATAAAAATAAAACAATATCTTACTACAACTTAAAAGGTAACAGTATAGGCAATCCATTTAATAATATAGAAGAAATACCATTTTATTCTCTAGAATATTCAGAAGATGATTATTTTTATTTTTTTTCAGATGGAGTAACAGATCAATTTGGAGGAAATAAAGGAAAAAAATTAATGAAAAAAGGATTGATTGATTTCTTAACTCACTTATCTTCATTTCCAAAACCAGATAGAGAAATTGAATTAGATATTTTTTTAAGAAAATGGCAAGGTAATTTAGAACAAACAGATGATATGATATTTATGGGCATTTCTCCCTGTAATGTAAACATTCCTTATATCTACAAAAAACAAAAAGATTCCATATAAACTTTTCTAAGATAAAAAAGTCCGATAGATTTCATTGTGTTTTTTTATC